>CAVVRZ010000011.1:0-145163 GCA_963750795.1 uncultured cyanobacterium | reverse complement strand
CGCCTCTTACTTGTTGATAGGTTTATGAGGATGGCGATCGCGGCTTCATCAATAGCTATAATGAAAACTAAGTTAATCGGTTGTTGTGCATGACTAGTCATTACAAAATTGAGGCGTTTTGGGATCAAGAGGCTCAGGTCTGGGTTGCTGAAAGCTCAGATATTCTTGGCTTGGTGACGGAAGCTGATAACCTTGATCGCCTGACTAACAAACTTAAACAGATGATTCCCGAATTGCTTGCGGCTAATCATCAGATGGTTATTGGGAACAACAAAAATATCGCGTTTGAATTAATAACTCATCGGCAAGAGTTAATTCAGGTGGCTTAAAACATGGCAGGTTCTTTTACCCCCGAATTAAAGAAACTGCTTCTAGAGTCAAATTGCTACTTTGAGCGTCACGGGAAGGTGGCGATCGCCTATTCAATTCATAGCTAAAATCGCTTGTTTGCTGATAGATTTATGGGTGCGGCGATCGCGTCAACTCCTTCCTAAAAAATCATATTACAAGCTTGCAAGTTGTAGATCAGCGATAACTGGTAGCTGAAAAATATTTGTTGTTTGCAGACGTTTGGAAAAAAAGAGAATTGCTAGGTTTTCAATAGTGCCAGTTGTGGGATTCATCCGCGCCACTACTTCATCACCGATCTCTTCTGATTCTTGATCGGCGTAGGGTGGGCAGCGATCTATGTAGAGAATGTCGCCAATTTTGTCATAGCGGATAGTTAGGTTTTGAGCGATCATGAGATGTCTCCTGCTAGTTTACGCGCTGTGTAAGCTGTAATTATCCAATGTCGATTAGTTTCAAGGTCAGATACAGTTATCACGATTAGGTAACGCCCTGTACGAATTGTATCAAACCACTTAGAAAATAGTAATGCTTGGGGATCATGCTTACTGGGACGGATGCGATCGGGATTTGCGAGGGTTTCTGATAACTGCTCAATGTAGTCTGGTAAGGTATTGGGATGATTTTGAATAATATGTTCTTCTCTTTCATCGCTCAGTTCTACTTGAGATGATAAGTATGGACAATCAAAAAAATGACTCATGTATAATTTTGCTATTCAGATTTTTTGATTTTACAAGGCGATCGCCTATTCATTTCATGAGTAAAATTGTTAGATTGCTTGCTGATAGGCTTATGAGTATGGCGATCAACGATTAGGTTAAATAAAGGTGTAACTAGGAATATCCGAATCAGGAAACTTCTGAAAAATAGCGCCTCGTTCACGTAATTTAGATGCATCTTTTTCAGTCAAGCCTAGATTACTCCCAAAAATAGCACCTTCAACAATAGTATTTGTCATATCAGCATTGCTTAAATCTGCTCCAATAAGATTAGCTCCACTTAAGTTAGTTCCTATGAGTATACTTCCACATAAAGTTGCCCTGTATAAACTAGCATCACTGAGGTTAGCTTCATTAAAATTGGTATTACTTAGATCAGTTCCTAATAAATTAGCACCACTTAAATTAGCACCGCTTAAATCAGAGTCACTTAGATCGGCTGATAAAAAGTTAGCACCACTTAAATTAGCTTGTATAAAGCTAACCTTATTTAGCTGTGATCTACTAAAATTTACCTCAACTAGCTCTGTTTCACTAAAGTCAGATCCACTAAGATGTGTTCTACTAAAATTTGCTTCATTGAGAATACAAAAGCTAAAGTTTACCTCACTCAGATTTGCTCTACTAAAATTTACTTCGTTAAGATTTGATCTACTGAAATTTGCTCTACTCAAATTAGACATTCTAAAATCAGCATTTTGTAGATTCGCCTCACTCAGATTTGTATCTCGTAAATTAGAACCTTGTAAATTAACTTCAGATAGATCAACTCCAGATAAATTTGCTGAACGAAGATTGACTCTGCTGAGATTGATTTCTAAAAATGATTCTTGTTTGAACTCGTTCCATTCATGAACACTTCGATTAAGTATTGATAGTTGAAAATCTTTGTTTATAGTTTTTAAATTTGTGTTTGATTTATCTTCAGTTAATTGGTCGCAATTTCCTTCTTCCGAGTAATGAGAGAATCGTCTATATTCATCCCAAAAGACATAAATGGCAACAACAATAATATATGTTATTAACCAAGAGTATGATGGACTACCTTGTGTTACTGTCAATAGAAGTATAAATCCTATAAAAGCTATAAATAACTGTCTAATCAACGACTTAAAACTAGTTTTAAGGTTTATAGACATTGATGATTCATTAGGGTTTACCGACATGTCTGCCTCCTTTTTTTGCAAAAAGTTTGTTGAGTTCTGTGAAAAGACGGCTGGCAATTCTAGCGAATAAAAATATCCAAAGACAAAAATCAGCAAAAACTATAATAAAACAAGCGTATCTATTAACTCCAAATATACTTTCCCTCATACATACATCAAAGCCTGAAAACTCTTTACCCAAAATCCATGTTCCAATTAAGCTTGGAATATGAAGTAGTAAACTTAATGCAATTGCATCCTGTATTGATTCATAAAAAGTTCTCCATAAATCACCCATAACTACTTTCCCAATGACATCTATTGGGTCTAAAATTTTTGTTATAAATTTTTCAGTCTTTTCGCGTGATGTCAACTTGACACTGGACGAAGAATTTTTTGATGGGATCTGGGAAGAAGACATAGTAAAAACAAAATCTGTCTTCAAGTTTAGCTTATATTTTCATTGATTCTTGTATTATTATAAAAAATAATAATTTTAACAATGAGTAAAGCTATTAAATTAACTGATATTGAGTGGGCTTATAGCAGGATACAAGTAGATACAAGTATTAGTGTGATGGATGGTTTTATTAAAAATCTATCTCTATTTGTTGGTGAAATAATTAGAAGTGATGAGATAGGTCTTATTGTGTGGGGACAGCAACCTATTTTCATGGTTCGGATCTATAAAATTGATTTAGAGAATAAAGGAAACTATGTTGAAGTAATTACTTTTCAGAATTCAGGAATGAAAGAGATGCTTACATCTCTAGGTCTTACTAATCATAATTCTGGTATAGTCTGCTCTGGCTTTGAGATATTCTGTTACCGTCCTAAGCCAGATCATCCCTATCATCCTAGAATGCATCCTACATATAGTCGTGCGAGGGAAAAAGCGTCAAGGATTTTAGATGCAATCTTTATTGTAATGAAAGCACAGAATATGTCTTCTGTATTCTCTTACGCCAAAGTAAATACTCAAGCATCAATCAAGTTTTTCAAAAAACTAGCTGAACAGGATAAATCCACAAAAAAAATACAGGATAAATACACCGAAGAAACAGTAATAAATTTAGCTGCATTAATAGACTGTTGGATGCAAGAATTTTACTCAAAGGAAATTGATTCTAAACAATATAAAACTAAAAATAGATATCCTCTTTCGCCTCGACCACTGGAAGACTGCAAATTAATTGTATTCACAAGAGATGACGATGATAAACCTATTACTTATGAAGTAGATATTTAAACTGTTTGATTTTTGTTAGAGAGGCGATCGCTGGTTATGAGAATGGATAGGCGATCGCTAGTTGGTTGATTTTTTAGAGGGGCGATCGCTGTTTATGAGAATGGATGGCGATCGCTGGTTGATTTATGTTTTTGAGGGGCGATCGCTATCTTGTATAGAGATTGTTGATGAGTTATGATGGATGCAAATCATTGAGGATTTAGCCATAATGAAAGAATCATTTACCGCAGTTATAAAGCAATCTAACAACTGGTGGATTGGCTGGATTGAAGAAATATCAGGCGTAAATTGTCAAGAAGCTACAAAAGAAGAACTTTTAGAAAGCCTTCGTGTAACCCTAAAAGAAGCACTTGACTTTAATCGTTATGAAGCAATAGAAGCTGCTGGCGATGTTTATGAAGAAGAACTAATAGCACTATGAAACGTTCTGACTTACTGCGTCATCTTCGTAATCATGGCTGTGAGCTAATTAGAGAAGGCGGAAGACATTCATGGTGGGGAAATCCTAGCCAAAACCGTCGTTCCTCCATACCGCGTCATACTGAAATTGATGAAAACCTAGCAAAAAAGATTTGCAAAGATTTAAGCGTTCCATTACCAAAATAATTCAAAAACTTGAAATCGCGATCGCTGTTTGATTTGTTTTTTGAAGGGCGATCGCATTTTATCAAGTAAGCTAGAAGTACGAGTTTTCAAATTATGGAGACAACAACATGACATTAGCCGCTAAGAAATTCGCTGACTAATCCTATTTGAAGTAGAAGTCTTTAAAGACTACTTGTCCAGCAAGTCAGTGATACAGCGATTCTGATTGCTAGTTGTAAAAATCATCATGAGTAATAGAATCAAGTCAAAGCGATCGCCTTTTTAATGATCTGTTCGTCCGCGTGGATAGGTGGAGAGAAGAGAAAGACGACGATGCAGAAAATCAAAATCAATCTAATAGAGACAATAAAACTACTCGAACATAGAAACGCAAAGACATAAATATTTTGGCTCAATACGAGAGGCGATCGCATTTTTTAATTACCTATCAAGTCAAGATGCCAAATGCGTTCTATATCCTGATATGATCTACTTTCTGCAACACTTTCAACACTTTATAGTTAACTCCTCGGAACCATGCGTCTATCTCAAATGCTCTGGATTACCCTGCGCGAAGATCCCGCAGAGGCAGAATTACCTAGCCACAAGCTACTATTGCGGGCTGGTTATATTCGGCGCGTGGGTTCGGGGCTGTACGTTTACTTGCCTCTGATGTGGCGAGTCTTGCAAAAGATATCGGCGATCGTCCGTGAGGAGATGAATGAAACGGGGGCGCAGGAATGTCTATTAACGCAGTTGCAACCTGCGGAACTGTGGCAAGAGTCAGGACGTTGGGATACCTATACCAAGGCAGAGGGGATCATGTTTGCCCTGACCGATCGCGCTAATCGTGAAGTTGGGCTAGGTCCAACCCATGAGGAAGTGATTACGGCGATCGCCCGTGACACAATCCGCTCCTATCGTCAGTTGCCACAGCATCTTTATCAAATCCAAACTAAATTCCGTGATGAGATTCGCCCTAGATTTGGCTTGATGCGCGGTCGCGAATTTATTATGAAGGATGGCTATTCATTTCATAGTAACGAAGAGAGCCTTAAGGAGACTTACTATGAGATGGATCGCGCCTATCGGCGGATGTTCGATCGCTGCGGTTTGAAGTTCCGTGCTGTGGAAGCAGATTCGGGAGCGATCGGTGGATCGGGTTCCCAAGAATTCATGGTGTTAGCGGAAGCGGGAGAAGATGACATTCTCTTTACTGAAGATGGTAAGTACGCCGCCAATGTGGAGAAAGCCGCTTCGATTCCTGCCGAAGCGATCGCTTCCCATTTTGATAGGTTTGAGAAGGTACATACGCCCAAATCGGCGACGATTGAGACCGTGTGCAAGCTTCTCAAATGCGATCCCACCCAAGTGGTCAAACAGGTCTTGTATCAAGTTGTCTATGACAATGGCACAAATGTTTTAGTGCTAGTTAGTATCCGAGGCGATCGCGATGTTAATGAAGTGAAGTTACAAAATGAGCTGGTGAAAACCGCAGCTAATTACGGCGCGAAAGCTGTGATTAACCTTCAAGTTGCCGATGCCGAATCTCAACAAAAATGGGCGCATTCTAAGCTACCTCTCGGCTACATCGCTCCCAATCTCGAAGATAGCTACATTGATAAAGCGTCACAAGTGGCGGCGCAATTCCTGCGTCTCGCCGATCGCACCGTGGAGCATCTCCAAAACTTTGTTACGGGCGCAAATGAAGCCGATTACCATGTGGTCGGTGCAAACTGGGGTAAGGAATATACCCTACCCAAGGTTGTGGATCTCGACAAAGCTAAGGCAGGCGATCGCGCTGTCCATGACCCGAATCAAATTTTAGAAACTGCTAGGGGCATCGAAGTTGGTCACATCTTCCAGCTAGGAACTAAATATTCCCAAGCGATGAAGGCGACCTTCACCAATGAACAGGGTGAAGAACTGCCCCTCGTCATGGGTTGCTACGGCTTGGGTGTCTCGCGCCTCGCACAGGCTGCCGTGGAGCAGTCCCACGACAAAGACGGCATCATCTGGAATAAAGCGATCGCCCCTTACCATGTGATCGTCACCGTTCCCAATGTTGGCGACGCTAAGCAAATGTCTGTCGGTGAGCAACTTTATACAGATTTGCAATTTGCGGGTATCGAAGTCTTGCTAGACGATCGCGACGAACGCGCAGGCGTGAAGTTTAAGGATGCTGACCTAGTGGGGATTCCCTATCGCGTGGTCACGGGTAAGGCGATCGCCGAAGGCAAAGTCGAAATCGTCAACCGCGCCACCAAGTCGGCAACCCTCGTAGCGATCGATGCAGTTGTCGAATATTTGCAAAATGAATTGAAATAATCATTCAGACAGCAAAGAAGTGCCGCGCGGAGCGCGGCACTTCTTTGCTTAAATTATGTAGCTATATAAGCGTAATAAGGTGGCTAAAGTCATTAATATAGTCTACTGTGCTGTTTATTTGCCGAATTTTTCACCATGAAACATACTCTCTCCGTTGTCGTCCAAGATGAGGCAGGCGTACTGACCCGTATTGCTAGCTTGTTCGCCCGCCGAGGTTTTAATATTGAGAGCCTAGCGGTTGGCACTGCTGAACAAGACGGATTTACGCGGATTACGATGGTAGTCTCAGGCGACGATCACACGATTGAGCAGATCACCAAGCAGTTGCATAAACTGATCAATGTGATTACCATCCTCGATTTTACAGATATTCCCTGCGTTGAGCGCGAGTTGATGCTCGTCAAGGTAAATGCTTCGCCAAATGTGCGATCGGAAATTATTGAAATCTCTCAAATCTTCCGCGCCCGTATTGTGGATGTAGCTGATGATTTTCTCACCATTGAAGTGGTGGGCGATCCCGGAAAAATGGTGGCAATCTTGAAGATGTTAAACAAGTTTGGCATTCGCGAAATCGCGCGGACGGGCAAGGTATCCCTCACCCGCGAATCGGGTGTTAACACGGAATATCTCAAAATTTCTAAAAATAGTCTTGGTAGCGCGATTTCTAACTTCTAGCTTTTGCCAATAAATTTTGCCAACAAATCGTAAACAAAAAGCACCATAGTGGTGCTTTTTGTTTAGTATGATGCTGCTGAGCATCTCTAGTCATACTATTAGTTATCACTATGCGTATCGCCATATTTACCGAAACTTTTTTGCCGAAAATTGATGGTATTGTCACCCGCCTCAAGTACACCGTCGAATATTTGGTCAAACTCGGTAATCAGGTCTTGGTATTTTCGCCCGATGGCGGTCTGACGGAATATTGTGGGGCGGAGATTTATGGCGTGTCTGCCTTTGACTTTCCCCTCTATCCAGAACTTAAGGTAGCCTTGCCGCGCCCTTCAATCGGCAGTGCCCTTGAGCAGTTCCAACCCGATCTAGTGCATATTGTAAATCCTGCAATTTTAGGAATGGCGGGGCTATATTATGCCAAAAAAATGAATTACCCCTTACTAGCTTCCTATCACACCCATTTACCGCAATATCTACAGCATTACGGTTTAGGCTTTCTTGAAGGCGTGATGTGGGAATTGGTCAAAAACACCCACAATCAGGCAGCACTCAATCTTTGCACTTCGACGGCGATGATCGATGAGTTGAGATCGCACGGGGTTGAGCGTCTCGACCTATGGCAAAGGGGAGTTGATACGGTGCAGTTTCGCCCCAGTTTTCAAAATGCTGCCATGCGATCGCAGTTGAGCCAAGGTCATCCCGAAGATAAACTTTTCCTATATGTGGGCAGACTCTCAGCAGAGAAGGAAATCCAGCAAATTCTACCCCTGTTGCACGCGATCCCCAATAGCCGCCTCGCCCTTGTCGGTAATGGTCCTTACCGACAGGAACTAGAGAGAATTTTTGAAGGTACAAATACTAATTTTGTCGGTTATCTGCGGGGCGATGATCTGGCGGCGGCGTTTGCGTCCAGTGATGCGTTTCTATTTCCCTCACGCACCGAAACCCTTGGTTTAGTGCTGCTAGAAGCAATGGCGGCGGGTTGTCCTGTGGTGGCGGCGAATGCAGGGGGGATTCCTGACATTGTGACCAATGGCGTGAATGGTTATCTATTTGAGCCAAGCGATCGCGATGGGTTGTTGAAGGCGACCCAAAAACTTTTACAAAGTCCCAATGCCAATCTACGCGAACAGGCGCGTCTAGAAGCCGAAAAATGGGGCTGGGATGCGGCAACGAGGCAGTTACAGAGTTATTACGCCCAAACGATTGCCGCCTGTCAGCCTGTGCTTAGCCGATAAGTAGTAGTTCTAAATAAAGAGGCTTCGGCTCTGCTCAGCCATCGATATAAGGTGGCTGAGCAGAGCCGAATCCCTATTTTTTGTTTTTTGGGTGCGGTTTGATTTTAATAACTGATGCTCAAAATCAACTTCACAACATTACCTAGCCAGATTAGAGCTACGACTCCACCCGCGATCGCCAGAGGCACAATCGCCAAGGTTTTCCAGCTTTTGACTTCGAGGGCAATGGACGCGCTCCATACTTGCCAAATCACAAACCAGATCATCACCGCGATCGCGGCAATAACTCGAAATCGTGAGGGCAGACTCAGGGCAGGAGCCATAAAAATCCAAGGCAAGCTGGCAAAACCTGTCAGGGTCAGCAGGGCATCTAGATCAACTTTCTTCTGGAATACACCCGCCAATTGCTGAAGCAAAAATGTAAAAAATATCCAACCAACCAAGCCGCTAATGATCGCGCCTAGAATCATCCAGAGCGAGGATTGATTGAGGCGCAAAACCTCCAAGAGATTGACGCTCGCAATCAAAATTACCCCTTGGGCTACGGCAGGATTTGCCTTAATCTGGGCGAAGGTTTCTTTAGGCAGAAATAAGGTTCCGTAGAGGCGATCAATAAAAGTACCAAGATCTTGAGGCGATCGCTCAGGATTAGGGATCAGGTCTGGGTTGATCGTCTCAAAATCATCGAAGGAGTCGGCGGAATTTGGTTCAGTGGGATTCATGAAAGCTGGTAGTTACGTTGATATAAGTCAAACTTTGCCGTGATTTTGTCTTAATCTAATACTAATTGCTAACTGACTTTACCATGATTGACCTTGATACTACGCAACCCCATCAGCGCCTCAATATTGATGCTAGCCAACTGCCTCAGGGCTTGCGCGGCAAGATTACGATTCCAGGGGATAAGTCGATTTCCCATCGGGCTTTGATGCTTGGCTCCTTGGCGGAGGGGGAAACCAAAATTCGCGGACTATTGCTGGGAGAAGATCCCCGCAGTACGGCGGCCTGTTTTGCGGCGATGGGCGCGGAGATATCAGAGTTAAATTCTGACTTAGTGACGGTCAAAGGAATTGGGCTAGGCAACCTCAAAGAGCCTGTGGACGTATTGAATGCGGGTAATTCAGGCACGACTCTACGCTTGATGCTGGGGATTTTGGCAAGCCATCCCGATCGCTTTTTTACAGTGACGGGGGATGCGTCCTTGCGATCGCGTCCTATGTCGCGGGTGGTCACACCTCTACGGCAAATGGGCGCAAATATTTGGGGTCGTGAAAATGGAGCGCGTGCACCCCTCGCTATTTCAGGTCAGAGCCTCAAGGCAATTCACTATCAATCGCCTGTAGCATCGGCTCAGGTCAAGTCCTGCGTGATGTTGGCAGGTTTAATGGTGGATGGTGAAACGATTATTACTGAGCCAGAGCGATCGCGGGATCATAGTGAAAGAATGCTCGCTGCCTTTGGTGCAAAAGTCAGCGTGGATGTTAATACCAATACTGTCATCGTCAAGGGCGGAGCCAAGCTCGTTGGGCAAGAAGTCACAGTTCCGGGGGATATTAGCTCGGCGGCTTTCTGGTTAGTGGCGGCTTCAATCGTTCCTAATTCCGACTTATTAATTGAAAATGTGGGCATCAATCCCACCCGCACAGGTATTTTGGAAATATTGGCGGAAATGGGTGCGGATATCACCTACGAAAATCAACGCGAAGTTACGGGCGAACCCGTTGCCGACCTGCGAGTACGTTCGGCAGCGCTCAAAGCTTGCAGGATTGGTGGAGCCGTGATTCCCCGTTTAATTGATGAAATTCCCATTTTGGCGATCGCCGCCACCCATGCTGAGGGCACGACAATCATTGAGGATGCCGAAGAGTTGCGGGTCAAAGAAAGCGATCGCATCGTGGCAATGGTGAAGGAATTAACTAAAATGGGCGCAAATGTCACCGAGCGTCCTGACGGTATGGCGATCGTGGGCGGCAAAGCCCTCACGGGTACAGAGGTAGATAGCTATGACGATCATCGTGTGGCAATGAGTTTGGCGATCGCGGCGTTAGTTGCCAAGGGCAAGACCTCGATTGATCGCGCCGAATCCGCCGCGATTTCCTACCCTTCCTTTATTCCCACTTTGCAAGGCTTGTATAGCAATTCTAAATAAGTTTGAAGAGGCTTCGACTCCGCTCAGCCACCGTATACCGACGGCTGAGCGGAGTCGAAGCCCTATTTCTCTTATTATGAATTGTCTACATCAATAAAACCAAAAATCAAGAGAGTTGCGACGCTTTGCGTCGCAACTCTTTGATTAAGCTGAAACTTAAGCCCATAGAGCTATCCCGAATCTTGTAACAAATTGTTAAAATATTCAGTACACTAGGTCTACAAGTGAGCTTGCAAAAATCCTATGCCTAAGACCAAATCAGAATTTGAGCTAGATCGTTATGACATTGAGGCGATCGCCAAATATTATCGCAATCAACCCTTGCGAGTCTGGTGGCGCTGCATTGTAATTTTTGTCCCCCTCATTTGGCTACTACTGAGGCTAAAGCTGAGTGCAAAGGCATCGCCAAAGGATCTTAAAAAGTTAGCCATCTCCTCACGTAAACTGCTAACCCGCCTTGGTCCCGCCTTCATCAAAATCGGGCAAGCCCTCTCCACCCGTCCCGATATTGTTCCGCCTGTATTTATGGATGAACTTGCAGAGTTGCAAGATCAGTTGCCTGCCTTTCCCAATGAAATCGCCTTTCAATTTATCCGTGATGCCCTAGGTGCAGATCCCTCGGAAGTGTACGCAGAAATCTCCGATAACCCAATCGCTGCTGCCTCCCTAGGTCAAGTCTATAAGGGCAGATTGCGAACTGGAGAAGCCGTCGCCATCAAAGTCCAACGCCCTGATATTGCCTCAGGGATTGCCCTTGATATGTATATCCTGCGCGGTATTTCTGGCTGGCTCCGTAAAACCTTTAAATTTATCCGTACTAACCTAGAAGCAATTCTTGATGAATTTGCGAGCCGCATTTTTGAAGAAATGGACTACACCTTTGAGGGCAAGAATGCGGAAAGGTTTGCCGAATATTACGGAGATCTAGAAGGGATCTATGTTCCGAGTATCTATTGGGAATATACCGCCAAGCGCGTCTTGACTATGGAATGGATTGAGGGGATCAAGCTTACCAATGTCGAAAAGGTTAAGGAAGCTGGCTTTGATAGCCGCCAAATCATTGAAACTGGGGTGCAATGTTCGCTGAAGCAACTTCTCGACTATGGTTATTTTCATGCCGATCCCCATCCTGGCAACTTGTTGGTGATGACCGATGGCAGACTCGCCTACCTTGATTTTGGAATGATGAGTTCGGTATCTGCGGATCAACGCTTTGGTCTGATTGAGGCGATCGTGCATTTGGTCAATCGAGATTTTGGCGCTCTATCGAAGGATTATGTAAGGTTGGGATTTTTGACTGAGGATACTGACTTTGCGGCGATCGTGCCTGCCCTGTCAGATGTATTTAATCCTCCCGAAGGTCAGAGCTTGACGCAGATGGATTTTAAAGACATGACCGATCAACTATCGCAGATCATGTATGATTATCCCTTCCAAGTCCCTGCTTACTATGCCCTGATCATTCGCTCCCTTGTGACCCTAGAAGGGATCGCCTTTAGTGTTGATCCCAAGTTTAAGGTTTTGGCAGTCGCCTATCCCTATGTCGCCAATCGTCTGCTCAATGACTCTGCGCCTGAGTTACGGATGGCGCTCAAGGACTTGCTCTTCCGTGACGGTGAGTTTCGCTGGAATCGCCTCGAAAATCTCTTGAGCAATGCTCAAACTAATCCTGAATACAACTTGAATGGAACTCTCGACAAAGGAATCGACTTCCTGTTGTCCGATCGCAGTGAGTTTATGCACGATCGCATTATTGATGAGATCGTCAAAGGGATTGAGGTGGAGACGAGCAAGCGCTTACCCTCGTCACTGCGTAATGCTTGGAGTGGCGCTGCAAATGATCCTAAAGCTAGCACCACCACCGTTAAGGATGACAAGCCATCGAGCTTGAGTTACATCATGCGTCTATGGTCAGTTATCCAAAAGGATCAAGCGATCGCCCCTATGGATATGTTGCCCCTCGCAACGCGCATTCTTAGTAAACCGCAAACCCTCAGCCTTGGGCGCGATGTTGTCTCTAAGTTGGCACAGCGATCGCTAGTTAGAGCTTTGCGTGGCTCCCTACTGCGTGATGAACGTAAGTACCAAGATGATCAAAAGGAATCTGGTAGAGCGATCGCCAATATGCGACCAGAAGAACGCGAACTGGTGGGTGCTGGATCTGGGAGCAGTCAATCTCTCAGGCGATCGGTGAATGGGCGCACTTGGTAATATGATGCAAGTATAGGTCAATCTAAAAATCTCTTGACAAATCAATTTGCAAATCAATATTTCGCCACTGTCGCCAGAGGGCTAGAGTCTCTTGCTGCCGCAGAGCTAGAACAGCTTGGCGCTCATCAAGTGGAGGCAGGTTTCTGTGGGGTCAGCTTCGAGGGCGATCGCGAGTTACTTTATCGTGTCAACCTGTGGGCGCGGTTGCCTTTTCGGATTTTAGTTAAGCTCGATGAATTTGATTGCATCGATGCCGATGACTTATATCGCGGTATTAAGGCGATCGACTGGTCAGAGTTTTTAACTCCTGAAATGACTCTTGCCGTCAATGCCACGGGCAAAAGTGATCAACTCAACCACACCCATTTCACCGCGCTGCAAGTCAAAAATGCGATCGTTGATCAACAGATGGATAAATTTAAAGAGCGATCGGATGTCGATACTCAGGATGCGGATCTGCGAATTGGTGTGCATATTGATCAAGATATCTGTACCGTAAGTCTTGATAGCTCTGGCAATAGCTTGCACCGTCGCGGCTACCGTCCTGCTGTTGGCGCAGCCCCCCTTAAGGAATCCCTTGCCGCCGCCCTGATTCAGATGTCCGACTGGCAGCCTAGCCAAATGTTCTATGATCCCCTCTGCGGCTCAGGTACGCTGCCCCTAGAGGCAAGTTTAAAAGCCATGAATATTGCCCCTGGAATGTTTCGGGATAGTTTTGGATTTGAGTCTTGGTTAGACTTTGATCAGGAGCTTTTGGCACGATTGATTCAAGAAGCCGATGATAATCGCCTTGATGCTCTACCTGCGCCAATTTGGGGCAGCGATCGCAATCCTGAAGTAGTCGATCAAGCCGTGATTAATGCCAAAAACTGTGGTCTATCAAACCATGTTTATTTCTCTGCCCTCGATCTATCGGAAGTGATTGCTCCCGCCGATAGTGGTGTGATTTTCTGCAATCCTCCCTATGGCGAGAGGCTGGGTAGAGATAGCGATCTGGGCGCTTTTTATAAGCAATTGGGCAATGTCCTCAAGCAGCAGTTTAAGGGTTGGACAGCCTATATCTTGAGTGGGAATAAGGAACTATCTCAAAATATTGGACTCAAATCCTCCCATCGCATTCCCGTTCTCAATGGCGCTTTGCCATGTCAGCTTATGAAGTACGAACTGTATTAGTGTTGATATGTTTAGAACCGATGACTAAAACTATTGAAAATAAGCAATTATCAATTCTACTAAACGAGTTGAAAGCTAGTTTAGTAAATCTCTATGGCGATCGCTTATTTTCTCTGATTTTATTTGGTTCACAAGCGCGAGGAGAAGCAACTCCTGATTCTGATATTGATGTGATGGCAGTTCTCAATGATCCTGTCAATGTTGCTGAAGAAATATATAGAACATCAGATATTCGCTACCATTTCTTAAATGAGTATGGGGAAATAGTTTCGCTTATTCCCACTACCAAATCAAAATTTTTAGCTTCAGCAAATTCTTTGGTTAGGGTAGTCAAGCGAGAGGGTATTGAGATATGAGCGAAATCAGCAAGTTGTTGGACTTGTCATCTGAAGATCTAGATACAGCGGAGTTGTTACATAAAGCACAGCGCTACCGATCTTGTATCTCTCGTGCCTATTATGCGATGTACTATATATCTCAAGCTTTACTATTGTCAGAAAGTATCGACACTTCGACTCATAGAGGAGTTATCAAGTTGATAAATCTTCATTTTGTCAAAACAGGTCGTATAGCTTCAAATATTTCTAAATTGTTGAGTGACACTTATGATCTTCGACAATCGGGGGATTATGAGACTGATTTTGTAGCTGATGAAATAGTTGCAAATAGAGCGATCGCTGATGCAAAAAAATTTATTGCTGAGATTAGAGCAGTTTTAGAAACCCAGAATTACTAATCCAGAATCCTTAATCCAGAATTACTAAGTTAATCAAGTTGACCATGCTACGAATTACCGAAATTAAACTTCCCCTTGATCATCCTGAAGATGCACTTAAATCAGCGATCCTTCAAAAGTTAAAAATTAAGCCCACAGAATTAATTAGCTATAACATTGCTAAGCGTAGTCACGATGCGCGTAAAAAGGGCGAAATCGCCTTTGTCTATATCGTTGATGTAGAAACCACTCAAGAGCAACAACTCCGCGATCGCCTCTCTAAAGATCCTCACATTAAGCCCACGCCAGATACCAGTTATCACTATGTCGCTGAGGCTCCACAGGATTTTGCGAAAGATTCTAAGATGCGCCCAATCGTGATTGGGATGGGACCATCAGGAATGTTTGCGGGGTTAATGTTGGCACAGATGGGCTTCCGTCCGCTTATTTTAGAACGCGGTAAAGCTGTGCGCGATCGCACCGTTGACACCTTCAACTTCTGGAAAAAAAGAGCAGAATTTAATCCCGAATCTAATGCCCAATTTGGGGAAGGAGGAGCAGGGACTTTTTCCGATGGCAAACTCTATAGCCAAGTCAAAGATCCGCAACACTACGGGCGTAAGGTTCTCACCGAATTTGTAAATGCAGGGGCTTCGCCTGAAATTCTCTACATCAATAAGCCGCATATCGGCACGTTTAAGCTAGTGGGCATCGTTCAAAGTATCCGCGCCAAGATCGAAGCCCTTGGTGGCGAAATCCGTTTTCAAAGTCGAGTGGAAGATCTAGATATTCAGAATGGGAAGGTTTGCGGACTAACCCTTACCAGTGGCGAATATATCGCTAGTAATCACATTGTCCTCGCGATCGGACATAGCGCCCGCGATACCTTCCAAATGCTCTACGATCGCGGTGTCTATATTGAAGCCAAACCCTTCTCAATTGGCTTTCGGATTGAACATCCCCAACCCCTGATTGATCGCGCCCGATTTGGTGATTACGCAGGACATAAACTTCTAGGTGCTGCCGATTACAAGCTAGTGCATCACTGCCAAAATGGTCGCACCGTCTATAGTTTTTGTATGTGTCCCGGTGGGCTAGTCGTGGCAGCAACTTCCGAAAAGGGGCGCGTTGTCACCAATGGTATGAGCCAATATTCGCGCAATGAGCGCAATGCCAATAGTGGCATCGTTGTCGGCATTTCCCCTGAGCAAGACTATCCCGATCATCCCCTTGCGGGAATTGACCTGCAACGGCGCTTAGAGTCCCGTGCCTTTGAATTGGGTGGTGGAACCTATGCGGCTCCCGCCCAATTAGTGGGTGATTTCTTAGCCCAGCGACCTTCCCGCGAGTTAGGATTGGTCACGCCGTCCTACGCTCCCAATGTGCATCTCTGTGATCTCAGTGAGAGTTTACCTGAGTATGCGATCGCCGCCATCCGTGAAGCTATTCCTGCGTTTAACAAACAAATTAAAGGATTTGCAATGGAAGATGCGATGCTCACGGGAGTAGAAACGCGCACATCTTCACCAATCAGGATTAAGCGCAATGATCAATATCAAAGCTTAAATACCCAAGGGCTATTCCCGACGGGCGAGGGAGCTGGTTATGCGGGGGGCATTCTCTCGGCGGGTATTGATGGTATTAAGGTTGCAGAAGCTGTGGCATTGAGTATTCTCAATTCCTGAATCTTATAAATTATGATTCTGTTTCTTTAATCCTTCAAAAAACAAAGCGATCGTGCTAACAGCGCGATCAAGCTTAGTCCCATCCACCAATAGGTGAGGAGGAGGGCGATCACCTTGATGACAAAGTAGTGAACTGTTGAAATATACTGCTGAATCAAAACTTAAACGCAAAAAGTTGGTACAGCTTTTTGCGTTTAAGTTTTGATCCCTATATCAGTTTGAGATTCGCAATCAAATGGATGTTTTTCGATTTTTATTTTTTGCTTTAAATGTACGCCATACCCCAAATGTACTTGCAAGGATAACACCTGGAATCATCGCTGGCAGTGGTACTGGGCGTTTATAACTAACAGTCCCTTCAAAATTTAGAATTGCACCATCTACACTAGCGACCATAGGGGTAGCTGGTGCATTTGCATCAAATGCATTGAAGGTATTGTTGTACCAAAAGCGTAGAACATTGTCACCTTTATTAAATATAGATTGATTATCGAACGATATAGGCGTGTTATTGGGCAAGAAAGCTGTAGCAATTTGCTGCAAGTTTGCATCAGTCATTTTGCCTTGAACAGGAAAAGTTTGATTGTTGAGGAAAAGTTTATATGCTCCCAAATCATATCCATTCAAGTCCACTTTCACCTGATCATCTGCACCAGCAATAAGAGAAAGATTGATGTCAGTAGCATCATCAGGAATAGAAAAGACTTTAAAAAAATACGCAACACCTTGAAAAGATGTTCCTGTTGGAACATTGGGATCTGACAGTATATTAGAGAAGTTACTGGGATTAATCCAAGTCCCATTAGATGTATTAGCAGGTATAAAACGCTGGTCTGCATAGTTTCCTGTCAAGTTGTATGTCAACCCTTCAGGAGAACTAGCTGACAGATCTTGTGAAAAGCTAGTAGCTTGAACGACATTAGGGTACACAGTGCCTAGTAATGATACTCCTGCACTCAGGATTAATACTTTTTTCATTTATAAATCTCGCTAGTATTGAAAAGATTCAAATGTATTGCTGTCAAAAATATCTGATAACAATTCATTTCTTTGAGGTACATGAATATTCGCATTGATATATCGTGTTTGTAAGCTAACTAAAGTTGTTGAAATAGTCAGTCAAGCTATAAAGTGTGGTAATTTTTAGTTAGTTGAGGCAACTAACTTGTTAGTCAAATATCTATGGCAATACAGAATGGGGATAACTGCTACTTTTCAGAGGCAGAGCAGGAATGGGATCTAAAGCGTTTGTTCGATGATATAGAAGCTAACCAGCCTAAAATGCTCACACCTGCTCAAAAGCGGAACTTGAAGGCGATTTTGTTGGGACTCAGCCCTAGTGATGCATCGCGAATACTTCATATTGAAAGAACATCCTTAAAGTCGGCTTTTTCGTTACTGTATAGAATTATCGAAGATTTAGTTGATCATCCTGAAACAAGCATTACTTACAAAAATGCATCACGCATTTTGAAGAACTATCGTAAGGGAGAAGCGATTGCTCCCGATATTAAATTTGAGTTGCTAGGACGAGATGTAGACCGCCAAAAACTAGAAGAACTCAGAAACCAGTACAAAATTGTCTTAATCAAAGCTGGGGCGGGTGTAGGCAAGTCAACATTAGCGCAGGAATTTTTAAAGATGCACTTTCAGAAAGTGATAGAAATAAACCTCGCTCTATCGGTCGATGAAAATGTTCCTGCTTCAGAAAGACTGCCAGCTATTCTAAAAGAACTTAATCAGGAAATATCCAATAGCTTTGCTCTAAATTTAGATTGCCTCAAAAAGAGGCTTTTAGATAGAAATCAGCCATCTGTTGCTTTTTTAATTGATAACCTTGAACCAGCGCTAGATAATAATTTTCGATTTTTGGAAAAGTTAAATAACTATGAGGCTTTGCTGAGTGTGTTGGGTGATCGCGATGTCTTTTCGTTTACGCTGATCACTAGTCGGCGATCGCTAATTGCTCAAAGGGTGAAAGTCCATGAATATTTACTGGATGGGTTAGACATTAAAGCATGGTGGCAATATTTCCATGATTGCGAGAATGGGGCGGATTCTGAGGCGCTATTGCAGATGCATGATGCCTATAAAGGTAATGCGAAAGCTATGGATATTTTGCAAAGTACGATTAAAAGCCGTTTCAATGGCAATATTGGAGCTTATTGGAGTCAATACAAGGATGCTTTGCTTGCGGATTCAGAATTAGAAACTTTGATTTCGGTGGAAATGGATTGGTTGCGAGATAATCAACCTGATGCTTATAAGTTGCTCTGTCGGATGGGTTGCTATCGTTATCAGGATGTAAAAACTGTTCCTTTTGAAGGATTGATTTGTTTGTTGTGGGATGTTCATGAATCTCAAAGGATTGGAGTTATAAATTATTTAAGTAAGACCTCTCTAATTGAAGTAAAAGGAGAATATTATTTACATCCTGCTATTCGGAATGCTACAAAGTTTCGTTTGATGGAAAACAAAGTAGATTGGGAAACAGCAAATAAAAAAGCAGCATTTTTTTGGTTAGATACTTCTTTGCCGATTGAATCCTCTAGTGATGCTATTCGACAAATTGAATTTTTTGAACATTACTATTGCATTTCAGCTTGGGAAGAGGCTTTTTTAGCAATTAAATCAGTATGCATTAAGTCTCTTGGTTATTTAAGGCATTGCGGCTATCCACATTTATTATTAGAAAAGATGAATAGATTAGAGAGGAAATTATCATCTGAGAAAAGAATACATGTTTGCGTTGATTTAGGGATTAGCCTCTATTATCTTAGTAAGTATAAGGAAGCTATTACTTATTTAGATATAGATCATCACCTATATAAACAAAATTTTTGCTTGGATAATGGCGTATCTGTTCTTAGATGGCTTTGTGCTTGCTATCTAGATATGGGAAATCTAAGTTTAGCGCTTAAATATGGCAATCGTTCTATCTGTTTAATAAGGGAAGCAAAAGAACCTCAAGACATGGAAATTCATGTCTTGAACCTGATAGGTTCTATACATTCTAATCTTTGTAATTATAAAGTTGCTCTTGAAAATCATCATCTAGCATTAGACAAAGCAACTAGCCAAAACGACAAAAATCAAATTGGCTACTCATCTGCTTATATTGCTTATTGTAAATTTTTTAAAGCTGATTTTTTTCAGGATTTCAAAGAAACTGACACAATGACCACTCTTTTAAAAAAAGCAATAAATATTTTTCACGAAATTGACGATATCTCTAGCGAAGTAATCGCTAAATGCTTTCTTGTACGACTGCATTTGCAAAATAAGGATATTGAATTAGCAAAGAAAATATATACTTCAGCTAGTAGTGCAAATAAAGATTTAATAAGAAAAACTTGTTTTGCATCTCCTTATCTACAAAACACTCTTTTAACTACTTTGGCAAAATTGCATTTTGTCACCCAAGAATTGGTTACAGCTATTGACTTATATAGACAGTCGATTGTGGTGTGCGAAGGGATGGAAGCTAAATTCCTTTTAGCAGAATCAATTTTTCAACTTGGGCTAACATATCAGGCAATGGGAGAACATGACCAAGCAGAAGAATATAAAGCAAAAGCACTAGAACTTTTCGCGCAAATGGAAGCACCGAGACAAATCGAGAGAGTTAACAAAGCCTTTGAGCAAGGAGCAATGTAATGAATACTCAAACTGCTAGCCCTGAAATTTACAATCGTCTAAGTATCTCTAATCAACAGCTTGCTCAATTTTGCCAGAAATGGAAAGTTGCTGAATTAGCCTTATTTGGCTCAATCCTGAGAGATGACTTTCGTGAAGATAGCGATATCGATTTATTAGTTTCCTATCAATCTAATGCTAAACGCGGCTTATTTGAAAAAATGTCTATGCAAGAAGAATTAGAGAATTTATTACATCGTAAAGTTGATCTAGTTAGCAAACAAGCCATTATCCAAAGTCGTAACTGGCTACGCCGCAAAAATATTCTTGACTCTGCTGAGGTGATTTATGTCACGTGATCAAGAATCAATCATTGATATAACAGAATCTATTAAACTGATTTTGCAGTATGTGAGAGGAATAGATCAAGAGGCGCTTGCAGTCAATTATGAAAAGCAAGATGCTATTTTGCGGCGTATTACCATCATTGGTGAAGCAACTAAACGACTATCACCAGAATTCAGGCAAAAACATTCCGATATTCCTTGGAAGAAAATAGCAGGAATGCGAGATGTCATTACCCATGACTATGATGAAATCGACCTAACCGAAATTTGGACAGTCATCACAGAAAATATTCCTGAACTTTTGAAATACTTAGAAAATTTATAAGGTAATAGAACTTGCATCGTAACTTTTGTAACTCTCTTCAAGTAAGAGATAGAGAGGAAACCCTAAAGGAGAACTAGGAAGTAATTATTGCAAAACTAAAGGCTTGGGAATTGCGTTAATTAGCTTCTGAGTATAGGGTTCCTGTGGATTGGTATAGATCGCATTTGCAGTTCCTAACTCGACGATTTCGCCTTTATTCATCACCATGATGCGATCGCTCATAAATTTGACCACACCGAGATCATGGGAAATGAAGATATAGGTTAATCCAAACTCTGCTTGCAATTCTTTTAAGAGATTGAGAACCTGTGCTTGCACCGATACATCAAGGGCAGAGACAGGCTCATCCGCAACAATTAATTTAGGGTTCAACGCTAAGGCTCTAGCGATACAGATGCGTTGGCGTTGTCCGCCTGAGAACTCATGGGGATAGCGTCGCAAGGCACTCTTCGGCAGTCCCACCCGTTCCAAGAGATAGGCGGCGCGTTCTCTTCTAGCTTCGGCATTACGATAGCGCTGGAATCTTTCGCGATGGCTGTGGACTAACAATGGTTCCGCGATCGCATCGCCGACGGACATTCTTGGATTGAGAGAACCATAGGGATCTTGGAAGATAACTTGCAGATCACAACGCAGGTCTTGAAGCTCTCTGCCCTTGAGTTGGGAGATTTCCTGACCTTCAAAGCGCACCGAACCAATGACGTGATTTGATAAACCTAAAATCGCTCTGCCTGTTGTCGTTTTGCCACAACCTGACTCGCCCACCAATCCTAGCGTTTCACCACGATAGACATCAAAACTGATACCATTTACCGCCACAAAAGAACGTTTTTGAAAACCTAAAACGCTGCGGATTGGGTACTCAATGCGTAAACCTTCGATGGAGAGAAGTGGTTCTTGATTTTGCAATTCCGCAAGACGTTGGGCGGTTTCTTCTGGGGGAATGACTTCCAAACAACGGGGATCGGGTTGTTTCTCGATCAGTTGACCATTCTGGATTTCCATAAAGTCACTCACCGTCGGTAACAGGCGTAACTGCACATCGGGCTGAGGACGACAGGCAATCAATCCCTTAGTATAAGGATGTTGTGGCGTATGGAAGATACTCTGGGTTTCGCCTGCTTCCACGATTTCGCCTTGATTCATCACGATCGCGCGATCGGCAATTTCAGCAATGATACCGAGGTCATGGGTAATGAAAATCATCGACATCTGGCGCGATCGCTGAATTTCTTTTAGTAGATTCAGGATCGCCGCCTGCACGGTCACATCTAGCGCCGTAGTTGGCTCATCGGCAATGATTAACTGGGGATTGCAGGAGATTGCCATCGCGATCATTACTCTCTGCAACTGTCCACCTGATAGCTCATGGGGATAGCGACTAATCAACTGTTCAGGATTGGGAAGTTGCACCTCTTCAAAAAGTTGAATTGTGCGTTTCTCCGCTTCTCGTTCATTCACTTGTTGATGCAGCTTGATTGCTTCAATTACCTGATAGCCACAGGTAAATAGGGGATTGAGGGAAGTCAATGGTTCTTGAAAAATCATCGCCATGCGATCGCCCCGATATTGGCGGATTTTCCGATCGGATACTTTGAGCAGATCAAGCGGTGGCTCATCCGTGGGACGAAAGATTACCTCGCCATTAGTAACTCGACCTGACTCGCCCAAGAGTCCCATGATTGCCAGAGCCGTTGCCGATTTGCCAGAGCCTGATTCGCCGACAATGCCGATGGTCTGCCCCTGCGCGAGATCAAAGGAAATATTTTTGACCGCATGGACAAGTCCCTCATCGCCCCGAAAGGTAACTTGTAGCTCACGCACCGATAGCAATAAATTTTCTGGCTGGATCGCTTCTTGGTCAACGGCTTGAGTCATAGGTCGTTTAATCTTTTAATATCAGCAATCTTTGCACATTTCTTTGCAGTACATCCTAGCTCATACCACTCAAAAACTAAACTATGCTACTTCCCTATTCCCAACTACCAACACCTGACCTCAGTCTCGCGGCTTTTATTGCCAGTGATGCCGTGGTGATTGGTGATGTGACCATTAGCGATCGCGTGAATATTTGGTACAAAGCCGTGATTCGTGCCGATGTGAATTCGATGCAGATTGGTTACTGTACTAACATTCAGGATGGTGCAATTATTCATGGTGATCCCGATCGCCCTTTGGTAATCGGCGAATATGTGACCATCGGACATCGGGCAATTATTCATGGTGTGGAAATTGGGCGCGGCAGCTTGATCGGTATGGGGGCAATCATTCTCGAAGGCGTGAAGGTGGGCGCGGGTAGTATCGTCGGTGCGGGGGCAGTGGTGACGAAGGATGTCCCCGATGGTGTGGTCGTGGCGGGAGTCCCCGCTAAGGTGATGCGCGAATTATCGCTCGAACAACAACAGGAAGCGATCGCCCATGCGGAGAGTTATTACCAGTTGGCGCTATTGCATAAGCAGCAAGGATGAGCAAAAAGGTTTATAGACAATTCAAGTAAGAAAAATAGGGCTTCGACTCCGCTCAGCCACCGTATACCGGTGGCTGAGCGGAGTCGAAGCCTCTTCTAAATATTTAAAATTGCTATATCTACTACAAGCAAAATTTAGGAAGGCAAGCTATTAAAAGTCTGCAATAACCATCTGGCGATCGCGCCATCATCTTCCGTTTGACTACGTTGCAGCGCTTCTTTTACCGTCGCAATTTCTAAACCTTCAAGAACCTGCGACTTCTGAATTGTGCCACTGCGTCCCTCTGACATTTCAAAAGCATAAACCTGCGAATCGCTGCCATTCACCACCCAATATTCTTTTACGCCCAACTGTTCATATAAAATTCGCTTGCGTCCCAAGTCATCATTCAAAGATGTTGTCGCAATCTCTACCACTAAATGAGGGACCTCAAAGCTATCAAGATCGACGGAACTATTATTTTGAGGTGGCAGCGAGAAGTTATCACCAATATAAAAAGAACAGTCAGGCTGACATTCTTGCAAACCTGTTTTCCGAAAACTGGTATTGGTCAGCTTGAGGATACGAATATTTCTAGCGATCGCATACAGACTAATCACATCATAGACAACCGAGTTATTGCGCCCATGCAAAGGTCCCAAAGCTGCCATTTCAATCCTCATTGTATCGTGATCATAATAAAACCTAGCCCTCTCTGCATAGTCAGGATTCTCAGATAAAGCCCTAAACTCTTCCCAAGTTGCCTTGACCCAGCGATCGCTGACAATCTCTGGTTTAGAAGTCGTAGTAATTGTATTAACCATGATTTACCTCCAAGACTTCGATGACTTCGGTATATTTATAATCATAGGCATTTCTCCGCATTAACGGGCGAATCTTGTCATCGCGAATGAATGTCATCTAGTGAGATAGTAGAAGCAGCGCAAAGTTTTGCCAATTGTGAATGAGGGTAACTATGGCGATCAAGGTTCTGCATCTTTCAGATATCCATTTGGGCAGTACGACTCACGGTAAGGTCAATCCGCAAACGGGGCAGAATACGCGCCTAGAAGACTTTGTGAGCGCCTTGACTCGCTGTATCGATCGCGCCGTTAATGAACCCGCCGACCTTGTGCTGTTTGGTGGTGACGCTTTTCCCGATGCCACGCCGCCGCCGATGGTGCAGCAAGCCTTTGCCCAGCAATTTCGCCGCCTCGCTGATGCGGGGATTCCCACAGTGCTACTGGTGGGCAACCATGACCAACATTCTCAAGGTGTGGGCGGCGCTAGTTTGGCGATCTATCGCAGTCTGGCTGTACCAAATTTTACTGTCGGTGACACGATCGCCACCCATCGAATTGGTACTAATGCGGGGGCGATTCAGATTATTACTTTGCCTTGGATTACGCGATCGACCTTGCTCACCAAATCAGAAACGGAGGGCTTCTCTATGACGGAGGTGAGCCAGTTTTTGATTGATCGCTTGCAAGTGGTTCTCGAAGGTGAGATCAGGCAGCTTGATCCTGAGCTACCGACAATTCTGCTCGCCCATGTGATGGTGGATACGGCAACCTATGGCGCAGAGCGGTTTTTGGCAGCAGGAAAGGGCTTTACAATTCCCCTATCGATGCTTACCCGTGATGCCTTTGACTATGTGGCGCTCGGTCATGTGCATCGTCATCAGATCCTCGCCACTGAGCCATTAGTTGTTTACCCCGGAAGCATCGAGCGGGTGGACTTTGGGGAAGAGAATGAACAGAAGGGTTATTGCTGGTTAGAGGTGGACAAAGGGAAGGTCAAATTTGAGTTTTGCGCGATTCCCACCCGCGCTTTTCGGACGATTGAAGTCGATGTCACCCAAGCGGAAGATCCGCAAGCTAAGCTGCTGAAGGCAATTAAGAAGGGCAAAGTCGATCAGGCGATCGCCAGATTAATTTACAAAATTCGTGCCGAACAACTGGGACAAATCGACGATCACGCTCTCCATGAAGCGATGGAAACTGCCCATAATTACGCCCTTATTCCTGAAGTGGTTAGCCAAAACTTGCGATCGCGCCTTCCTGAACTCAGTACCGCCGCCGCCCTCGATCCGATGACTGCTCTTAAAACTTACCTTAGCACCCGTGATGATCTGAAAAGCCTCGAACCCGAAATGCTTAATGCCGCCCAAGAATTACTCAGCGAGATTGGTTTGGGAATGGATAGTCTGGATCTAGTGGAAAGTCATAACTCTAGTCAGTTAACAATTAGCTTTGAATGATTTGCGAATAATTTGACCATAGCTGTTGTTGCAAATTTTCAATAGAAGTCTGGCGCAACTCTGCCGCCCTTCCATAGATCTGCTCAATGGTGATATCACTGCGATCATCGGTTTCTAAGAAAAAGCGATCGCTAGAAATAGACGCAATTTCGGCAATGACAGGACTGCGATCGCTGAGGATTGCTGCACCAAAGGAAAAACAAAATCCCTGATCTAGCAATTGCTTAAATACAGTTTCTTTCTTTTGGAATCCGTGAATAATCCAAGGGATAGAAGCTTGAGAACTTGTCTTCAGAGCGATTAATTCTGCAAAAGCCCGTACACAATGGATGACTAACGGTTTACCTAGAGATTCTGCAAGATGGATATGTCTTTGAAAAATATCCATTTGTACTGCCATTGACAAAGCGATATTGCGATCTACCCCACATTCTCCGATCGCTTTGACCTGAGGTGTTTTTGCCAATTCCACTAAGTTTGTCCACGCATTACGCCATGAATCTGCATCCACAAACCAAGGATGTAAGCCCAGACTACAAGTATGTGGTAAGTCATTACTTCGCAATTGTGGAGTGACGTGAAGAGTTTGGAGATTGACCAGATCTAGACTTTGGCGATCGCAATGGGTATGAAAATCGATAAACATCAACTATTACCAAATTTCCGCAAGGCTTAAAACAAACTCAGGCAGAACATCCTCTCCAGATAGAGAAAGTGGATTTTGCAAAACTTCCTTAGGCTTACCAATGCGATAAATTTCTACTTCCCGATCTTTGCGATTAATTAGCCAGCCTAGCCTTGTGCCATTATCCTGATATTCCCGCATCTTGGCTTGCGTGGTCTTCAAGTTATCACTAGGCGACATCAATTCAACTACGAAATCTGGGCAAATTGGCGCAAACTTTGCCTGTTGTTCGGTCGTTAAAGCTTCCCAACGTTCTTTCAAGATCCATGAAGCATCAGGTGAGCGATCGCTTCCATTGGGGAGTTTAAAACCCGTTGACGATCCAAAAGTAATGCCCAACTTGGTTTGGCGATTCCAAATCCCTAAATCAATTGTGATGCTAGCGCTACGCATTCCTGTTGCGCCACCTTCTGGAGCCATGATTGTAATATCTCCTTGAGCATTTCGCTCAATTCTTAAATCGCTATTTTTGCGACAAAATTGAAAGAACTGTTCATCGGTAAGATCAATTACAGACTCTAAGCTGATCGTTAAAGCATCCATAGTTCTCAGTAAAATTTTGAGCCTACATCCTGATTTTATCACGGGCGCTAAGTCAGAGTGTTTGAGTAGTTCAGCGTATTGAAAAATACAAAACCAAAGCTTGTGCCGCTCTCATGGCGGACGACACAAGCTGCTAAATCAAAATCGATGATGATTGCTCCTACAATTAAAAATAGCTTTTACATTGCGATCGCGCTAGATATTTTACGCCTAGTGATTTAAAAGCTAGCTAAATCATTCTTTTCAGCCATAAATTTTTATGCTAGATCGAGCGTCTGTTAATATACCAATATCTAGATAGTTAGCTCGCGCATAGGGCTTCTCAACCAAAAGTCATGACCAATCAGCCAAAGAAAGCGACAACCAGACGTAAACCTGCGGTATTAAAGAACGAAGACCCTCCAGTTTACTTACTTTCAATGGAAGTAGAAGAATCTTCTTTGCTTTAAGGAACGACAAACACTAAATCTATCGAACAAGGATGGTCATCCCGCACAGTGGACAGTGATTTTAGGAAATAATGGTGTAGGGAAAACTACACTTCTACGTTGCTTAGCTGGCATGGAAATGAGACCAGAAATATATGAGTATCCAACTGTAGTAGATGGAGTAGAGAAATTTGAAGAAGCAAAAGAATTTGTGCCTATGCTTTGGGATTCTTATGATTTTGAAGAAATCTGGGAGGAACTAGGAATTGCCACACGTGTGGGCGAAACAATTCCTGCAATTTCTGTTGATTTTGCTAGTAATATCACACTTAATTCTTTTAAGACAGGTAAGAATCTAGACATCCAAAAAGATTATGTATCAATTGTAATAGATTCTGAGCTTGGGAAATCTAGCAATGAATTAAAAGGGGCAATTTTCTATGGATATGGCGCAACAAGAAAAATAGGAAGTACTTCTCTAAGTGATAGCAATACCTCTTATCATTCAGCTAGTCTTTTTTCTGATGATGCGTCACTTATCAATGCAGAAGAATGGTTATTGCAAACTGATTATGCGGTTAAATCATCTACTGGGAAAACCCGCACTCGCTTAAGAAAAGAACTTAAACAGATTATTGAGATTCTAAAACAAATTTTGCCAGACATAAAAGATATTCGTATCGACCTAGACGAATATCATGAGCGTCCAGTAGCACAATTTTTAACACCATTTGGTTGGGTAAGTTTATCTAGTTTAGGCTTAGGATATCGAACCACGATCGCTTGGATGGTCGATCTAGCAGTGAGACTATTTAAACGTTATCCTGATAGCGAAGATCCACTTGCTGAACCAGCGATCGTGTTGGTCGATGAAATTGACTTGCATATGCATCCAAAATGGCAAAGAGATATCATGCAATTTCTTACCGATCGCTTTCCAAATACGCAATTTATTGTTACTGCCCATAGTCCGCTAGTGGTGCAAGCTGCACAGGATGCAAATATTGTCTTGTTACAACGAGAAGGCGATCAAGTTAAGATCATTAATAATAATGATCTGGAAATTATTGAAAACTGGCGCGTCGATCAAGTCTTGACAAGTGTTTTTGAAATGCCATCAGCAAGACCTGCGAAGATTGAACCTTTACTCCAACGCCGCAAAGAACTCCTCACTAAACCAAAACTGACAGCAAGCGATCGCGCCGAATTAAAAGAATTAGAAGCAAAAATTGGTACTTTGCCCACTGCCGAAACTTCCGAAGATATCAAAGCTATGGACATCATTCGCCGAGCCGCCAAATTATTAGACAAACCTGTGACGGAGGCAGTTGAGTGATTCGGATTCACAAACCCAAAACAGCACCTAAGAAATTAACCACAGTCGGCAAGCAAAAATCTAAATCTCACTGTGACGCATATTCTCTCAATCCATCCGCCTATGAAACCAACAAAGAAAAATTTGATTTTGCAAGTTCCATCTATGCCCATGAAAGTGTCAAAGAAGCCCTAATCAAGGCACAGCATCAAAAATGTTGTTTCTGCGAAAGGATAATTGGGAAAAATGGGGATGTCGAACATTTTCGTCCTAAAGGAGCATATCAACAGGCTCAAGGCGAATCCTTAAAGTATCCAGCGTACTACTGGTTAGCCTATAAATGGGAAAACCTTTATCTATCATGCTCATCATGCAATTCAAGACATAAAAAGAATCTATTTCCTCTGCAAGACCCCAGTAAACGGGCAATAAATCATAAACAACGGATTAGCAAAGAAAACCCCTTGTTTATCGATTGTGGCAAAGAAAATCCTGAAGAATTTATCGGCTTTCGGGCTGAGTATGCCTATGCCATTGACGGGAATAAAAGGGGACAAATTACGATTGATTATTTAGATCTTAACTCTGACGATCTGATTGAATCTAGACGACAAAGACTGAATGATTTACGCGAACTAAACAAAATTTTAGTTTCAGCTATTGAAGAACCACATAATCAAAAGCTCCAAGCACTAGCCGATGAAATAAAAGTCTATCTAGAAGCATCTCTTACGGATAGTGCAGGATTTGCAGCGGCGGCTCGTTGTGCAATTAGTGCGAAATTTCAGGAATCAGATCTAATTTAAGCCTCTAATGCAATAAAAAAGTTAAGATGTTAGACTCAAAGTAAAATTTTTGTAACTCTTGTAATAAATTAAGGTCACGACATCAAGTTATGGATGCAGTTGCAGTAAAGCCCAGCGAAAGCAAACCTAGTGATATTAAACCTAGCGATATCCTGCGGCAAGCCGATACCGAAAAATTAGCGCGGATTCGCCACACTTGCTCCCATGTGATGGCGATGGCAGTCCAAAAGTTATACCCCGATGCTAAGGTGACAATCGGTCCTGCAACTGAAAATGGCTTTTATTACGACTTCGATCGCAAAGAGCATTTTACGCCCAGTGATCTCAAAGCGATCGCTAAGGAAATGAAACGGATCATCAAGTGGAATCAGCCCCTTGTGCGTCAGGAGTTGCCGCGCCCTGAGATGCTTGGCGAAATCGAAAAGCTAAACGAGCCTTACAAAATTGAATTACTAGCCGCGATTCCCGAAGGGCAGAACATTAGTCGCTACTTTATCGGTGATCCTGAGAAATTTGAAAAACAACCTTGGTGGGATCTCTGTGCAGGGCCTCACCTCGATAACACTGGCGATATTCATCCCGATGCCTTTGCCCTAGAGAGTATTGCAGGAGCATACTGGCGCGGTGATGAAAAGAATCCAATGTTGCAACGTATTTATGGTACGGCTTGGGAAACTCCTGAACAGTTAGCGGCATACCACGCCATGCTCGAAGAAGCCAAACGTCGCGATCACCGCACCATTGGCAAGGATTTACAACTATTCAGCATTCAAGAAGATGCTGGTGGTGGTTTGGTGTTCTGGCATCCCAAGGGCGCGATTATCCGCAATGCGATCGAGACTTTCTGGAAAGATACCCACGTTCAGAATGGCTATGAGTCGGTAACTACGCCGCACATGGCGAACTTGGACTTGTGGAAGATTTCAGGGCATAACGACTTCTATCGCGAAAGTATGTTTCAGCCAATGGAAGTGGAGCATCAGGTTTATCAGTTGAAGCCGATGAACTGCCCTTTCCATGTGCTGATTTATAAAGATACCCTCCATTCCTATAAAGAATTTCCAATTCGCTTTGCGGAATTAGGCACGGTCTATCGCTATGAGCGCTCTGGAACCATGCATGGTCTGATGCGTGTGCGCGGCTTTACCCAAGATGATGCCCATATTTTCTGCACCGAGGAGCAAATTGAGTCAGAAATTTTGGGCGTTCTCAATCTAGCGGAATTGATTCTCTCTACTTTTGGGTTTGAGAATTACGAAATCAATCTTTCCACCCGTCCCGAAAAATATGTCGGTTCCGATGCGATCTGGGAAAAGTCTACGGAAGCACTTAAGCAAGCCCTTAATCAAAAAGGCTGGAACTATGTGATCGATGAAGGCGGCGGCGCATTCTATGGACCCAAGATTGATATTAAGATCGAGGATGCGATCGGTCGGCGTTGGCAGTGTTCCACAATTCAGCTAGATTTTAATCTTCCCGATCGCTTCCAAATGGAATATGTGGGTGAAGATGGCGCAAGGCATCAACCGATCATGATTCACCGCGCCTTATTTGGTTCCGTTGAGCGTTTTATCGGTGTACTGATCGAAAACTATGCGGGTGATTTCCCCCTCTGGTTAGCGCCTGTGCAGCTTAAGTTAATTGCTGTTTCCGATGCTCAAATGGAATATGCCGAGCAGGTGGCGGCGAAGATGAAAGCTCTCGGTTTACGGGTACAGCTTGACCATAGCGGCGATCGCATGGCTAAGCAAATCCGTAAGGCAGAAATGGAAAAAATCCCTGTGATGGCGGTAATTGGAGCGAAGGAAGTCGAAGCCAATACCCTCAGTATCCGCAGCCGTAAGCATGGCGAACTGGGCGCAATCTCTGTTGATGAAGTAATTGCTAAAATGCAAGCAGCTATTAGCGATCGCACTTGGTTCTAATTTCCCATAAAAAAAGCGGCGCATAGCGCCGCTTTTTTTTGATTAATTCTATGCTTGAGATTGCAGATAGTTTGGCAAGCCAATTTGTTCAATCAGCTTGAGTTGCTTTTCTAGCCAATAGGTATGATCCTCCTCTGTATCGGTGAGGATGCCGAGCAAAATTTTACGGCTTTGGTAATCTTGCTCACTCTCACAAACAGCGATCGCCTCTTTGAGATCTCCGATTACTTTGTACTCATAGTCCAAATCATTTTGCAACATCTCAGGTACAGTTTTCCCAATCTTCAACCCATCTTGCTGAGATAGATCAGGAGTGCCACCGAGAAAGAGAATCCGCTCAATTAAGGCAGCAGCATGTTGGGTCTCATCCTGCATCTCATGGTTAATGCGTTCATAAAGCTTATTCAATCCCCAATCTAAATACATCCGCGAATGCGTAAAGTATTGATCACGCGCTGCCAATTCTCCACGCAGCAGCTTCGACAATTGTTGTAAAACCTGATCACTACCTTTCATAATTTTCCTCAATTTATAGATTTATAGCTGTCGTCAAAGGCGTGATTTGCTATGCAAAGCGCCGCAAATCATATTCTGGTTTTGTGTCTTCACAAGAAGGACTACGGCTATACAAAGTAAACAATATTTTTCAAATAATACTTTTAGATTTGCTGTCGATCCTCAACAAGCTAAATCATCGACTGTAAAAAATTAGGCAAACCTGAATTTTCAATCAGCCAAAGCTGTGACTCCAGCCAATCAATCTGTTCTTCCGTTTCTTCGACTAACTTAGCAAACAAATCTCGACTCACAAAGTCTTGTTGGGTCTCACAGACTGCAACTGCTACCTTCAGACCATCGCGCATCTCGGTGCATAGGGTCAAATCATTTTGCAATAACTCAGGCACATCCTCACCGATTAAGAGTTTGCCCAAGTTTTGCAAATTGGGCAGTCCTTCCAGAAACAGGACACGCTCAATCAGGTCATCAGCTAACTTCATCGCTTTAATCGAATAACGATATTCGCGATCATTAAGCTGATTGAGTCCCCAGTTTTTGCACATCCGCGCGTGGAGAAAATATTGGTTAATTGCGGTTAGTTGAGCCTTCAGCGCTTCATTTAACTGCAACTTTACATCTACATTGCCTTGCATTGCCAACACCTCGCTGGTGAATATCTACGCTACCAGAGTGCGGTTATCGCCACACTCCTATGGACTATATCGTACTTGACTAATTTATCATTAGCGTAAATAATGAGAATTACTTGCAATAAAACTAATTACTTACACTAACTTTTTAGAGAGTTAAAGCGCAAATGTACATTTGTATATGCCATGCCATAACCGAAAAAGATATTCAAAAAGCGGCGCTCAATGGAGCTTGCTCGATCGCTCAATTGTCAGAGTTGACATCGCTCGGTACACAATGTGGCTGTTGTACGCAGCACGCTAACCAAGTTTTGAATCAATGCACACACAAACCTACTTAAAATAATTGGTAAATATTGGCAAATAATTGTCCAAGCTACTAAAGCCAAGGTGCGAATTTTCTAGCACTTTTTTACGCCCGCTATGCCCGAACCATCGCTAAATACAGTAAACTTAACGTCTACAAGATTTTTCGGACTAATAGCATTATGTTTTGGGCGGATAAATTTGCAGCCGACGCAAACGGCGATCGCATCATCGTCAATGACTCAAAGACTCCCTCTGGGCGAGTCCATGTTGGCTCCCTGCGCGGAGTTGTGATCCATGATGCCATCTATCGCGCCCTCAAACACGCAGGTAAACCAGTCACTTTCACCTACGGCGTAGATGACTACGACGCACTGGACACCGTACCGCATTACCTTGATCAAGAGCAGTTTGCGCCCTATCTCGGTCAGCCCCTTTGTAATGTTCCTTCCCCTGACCCATCTGCCGCCACTGACTATGCCAAATACTTCATGGGCGAATTTTTGGAAGTATTTGAGAAGTTGGGAGTCCGTCCTGAGATTTACTATCTGCGCGATCTTTACCGTTCGGGTAAGATGAATTCTTACATTGATCTATTCCTGAATAACGCTCACCTTGTCCGCGAATCCTATAAAGAAGTCAGTAAAGCCGATCGCCCTGACAATTGGTATCCTTTCCAGACCATCTGTGAGAACTGCGGCAAAATCGCCACTACCGTTGTCACCGATTACCAAGACGGTAAGGTCTTCTATACCTGTCAGCCTAACGCGATGGATTATGTCAAAGGCTGTGGACATACAGGTTGGATGTCTCCCTTTGATGGCAATGGTAAGCTGCCTTGGAAAGTGGAATGGGTAGCCAAATGGGAAGTGGTGGGTGTGTCGATCGAACTCGCTGGTAAAGACCATTCCCAAAAAGGCGGCTCCCGTGATGTCGCTAATTCCATTTGTCGCAAGGTTCTCAAAAAGAATCCGCCCACCCACGCGCCCTACGAGTTTATCCTCGTCAATGGTACGAAGATGAGTTCCTCTAAGGGAGTCGGCTCGAGTGCTAAGGAAATCGCTGATCTATTGCCCCCAGAGCTATTGCGGTTCTTGATGTTGCGGACTCAACCTCGTAGTGTGATTAACTTTATGCCCAACTATGAGACGATTACCCGCCTCTTCCGTGATTACGATAATCTGATTGTCAAATATCAATCGGATACTGTCAAAGATGAGAAAGCCCAAGAAGAACTTGTGCCACTTGTCTATTCGCAACTAAATACCGAAGAACAAGTCGAAGGCTATCAACCTTTTGATTTCAGCACTTTAATTTCCCTCTTGCAAATTCTCAATCTCGATCTTGATGCGGAAATTACAGCACGCAGTGAAAAGCCCCTCAGCGATCGCGATTGGGAAGTAGTGCGCGATCGCATCCGTGTCGGCAAGAAGTGGCTGCAAGACTATGCCGATGAGGAGGAGAAATTGGTTATCTATACCGATGCGATGCCTGAAAAAGCCAAAAATCTCACCCCAGATCAAGTGCATTACCTGACTACCCTCGCCACTAATCTTGCTGCGGATGTTGAGTGGGAAGGCGAAGCATTGCAAACCTTGCTATTTAGTACTTCTAAACAGATTGAAGTTTCTCAAAAGGATGCCTTTGCTGCCGTTTACTACACCTTCTTAAATAAGGAACGAGGACCTAAGGCAGGAAGTTTGTTCTCTTATCTCGATAAATCCTTTGTGATTCAGCGTCTACAAGATGCGATCGCCCTTAATTCCTAATCCCCCAATAAAAAAGCGGCGCAAAGCGCCGCTTTTTTGTTAAGCAGGTCGCACAAACCAAAGACTGCGCCGCCCATCGTGGGAAATGCAGTCTAAAATCAAATTTTTAAATTGCAGTGGCAATCTTCCCGCCCGACGCGATCGCCTCAGACTGTTGGGAGAGCATTCGAGAATTTTGGCAATCTCTACGGTTGTCCATAGTCTTGTAAATAAGTCATCAGGAAAAGATGAGATACTCTTCGCTAAATCTTTCCAAGACTGCACATAGATTTCTGTCGCTTCCGTATGTTCAATCACCGTATCACCGATGGTCTGCATACTCTCTGGCTCAGTGAGCGCAGGCGGACGCGGATCTAACTCCCCAAATATTTCTGTGTCAATATAGACCTGCATATTAAAAATATCATCCCAACTTTTGAGAAAGTCTTCTTCACTTTCATCATCAGTGGTTATTTCTAAATCGCGCTCAGCGATGGATTTCCATAAACTAGTGATTTGTGGTTCGTCAGCCTGACTATCTTTTTTAGCCAGCTTAATTAGATTTGGCAATTGGTTAAGCGTATCGATTACAGCTTGTTTGCTGCCATTTTCATAAATCCGAATAATATCCCTCATTAGGGGCGCAAGCTCTTGTGGTACGGCTAAAATTTCCGTATTGGAGTGCGGTAATTGTGACAAGGGATCGACCACAGTGAAACCCCGATTAAACTTGCTGTGGAATTATAAAAGATTCCCAATGAATCTCCGTTTTTAAAAGTATAACGTTAGTCTCTAGGGAGATAACAACTATTCAATGACTCAATGGTCAGCAAAATCACGTATGTTTTCTCCCTTCTCTAGTAATTCGCCCAAATTTCCAATTATTTACTCTGAGCGTTTTTTAGAACATGACACAGGGCAATACCATCCTGAAAAGTCAGGTCGTCTCACCGCCGTTGTTAATGCGATCGCCAAGTCACAGATTGCCGCCGATATAACTTGGCAAGAACCAACTTCCCTAGAAGCAAGACATCAAAACCAATTTGATCTGCTGAGCGAGGTGCGCCGCTTCCATACCCAGACCTATATCGATACACTCCGTATCCTCACGGAAAATGGTGGCGGCTATCTCGATGGTGACACGATCGCCTGTCCCGATAGCTATGACATCGCTCTCTTAGCGGTCAGTGCATGGCTCGATGGCTTAGATCTAGTCGTTAATTCTAGTCGTCCTGCCTTTGTCCTAGCGCGTCCTCCTGGACACCATGCCCGCGCCCATACGGGGATGGGTTTCTGTATTTTTGGCAATGCAGCGATCGCGGCAATGTCGGCTTGCGATCGCCTAAATCTTAAGCGTGTCGCTATTCTCGACTGGGACGTGCATCATGGAAATGGTACACAGGAAGCTGTTTGGGAACGTTCCGATATTGCTTATATCTCCACCCATCAAGCTCCCTTTTATCCAATGACAGGACGCAAAGATGAGACTGGGGATCATGACAATATTTTGAATATTCCCATGCGATCGGGATCAGCTATGCCTGAATATTTGCCAGTGTTTGAAAATCAGATCATCCCCTTTCTCAAAAGTTTTAACCCTGATTTGCTAATCATTAGTGCGGGCTTTGATGCCAATGCTGACGATCCCCTCGCAGGTATTTTATTAAAACCTGAAGACTTTGGTGTATTTACAAAACTTTGTCTAGAGGTCACACCCAAGATTCTTTTTGGACTGGAGGGCGGCTATGACTTCGACAGCCTTTCGCGATCGATCATTAGCGTTATCGAGCAATGTCTATAGCCAAAAAGAATTAGTTACTACAACCCAAAAGATAAGCGGCGGAACTTTGTGCCGCCACTTATCTTTGCGGTTTATAGCAGTTCTAAATAAGTTTGAAGAGGCTTCGACTTCGCTCAGCCATCGGTATACGTTGGCTGAGCGAAGTCGAAGCCCTAGTTTTCTTATTTGAATTGTCTATATGTTCTAAGCAAACTTTGCTTTGCCATAAACTAACGTCAGTTCGACGAAAGCTAAAAATGGTAAAAATTGCAAAGTAATTTTTACCATTTTTAGCTATTTGCGCCGTGCTTCGCGCGGCGCAAATAGCTATATCTAACCCACGTTAAAAACCCAGAAACTGATATGGTAAGCCTTGCTCACCGCACCAGTTTCTGGGTTTAAAGCCTTATTTTATTAGGGGGCTAGAGCGTTGCCACGCAGCAAGCTACCGATCGTCTTGAAAGTAATCTTCAACTGGGTGAAAGGATTAGCAGGGACAACAGTTTTATAGAGATAGCTATCGAAGGTAAGCTTCTGAACATCCTTATCAGCGCACATTTCCACAAAGGCTTCGCGAGTAGCATTGGTGGCATAAAAGACGTTCTGTAGAATATCCAGAACTTTGTAGGTCAAGCCATACTGCTTGTCCCAACGCTTGATATATACCTTAAGGTCAGCTTCGGTGGGGATGCGCTTACCAGCTTCGGCAAACTCGACGATCGCCTCTGCACACATCCGACCTGACTTGGCAGCAAAGTAAATACCTTCGCCACTGGACTTAGTGACATAGCCTGCTGCATCACCAACGAGGGCAATCCGACCGACAACACGACGAGGACGGGGATGCTCAGGAATGGGGTGAGCTTCGACCTTGATCACTTCGCCGCCTTCGATGCGAGGCAAAGCACGGGCGCGGATACCCGCTTGCAATTGCTTGATCATCTTTTGGTTCTTGTGCATTGTGCCAGTACCAACCGCAACGTGATCATACTTAGGGAAAACCCATGCGTAGAAATCAGGCGAAACATCATCGCCAACATACATTTCCGCAAGGTCTTTGTAATATTCCATCTTGTCGGGGGAAATGCGAATCCGCTCTTGGAAAGCGATCGCATAGTTATAATCACCCGCATCCATTGCCTTGGCGACGACAGAGTTTGCGCCATCTGCACCGATGATCAGATCGATTTTAAGAGTACGCATCACGCCTTCTTTGCCACCTTCAGCAAAGTCGGAGTAGGTAATCTCATAGGGCTGCTTACCGTTTTCGGTAATCTTGATGTCGAGCACACGACCGTTGATCAGCTTGGCTCCAAGGCTAGCAGCGCGATCGCGTAAAAAAGCATCTAAAACTTCACGACGGCACATCCCAATATATTCATCGGGATTATCGAGCTTGATGTCTACCTCCACATTGCTGGGGGAGATCATCTTCATGTTGCGAACGCGGCGATCGATAATTTCAGGAGGCAACTCAAATTCTGAAACCATACATAGAGGAATTGCTCCACCGCAGGGTTTGGCGTTGTCCAGCTTACGCTCAAATATGTATGTTTCAATTCCTGCTTTGGCAAGTGTTTCAGCAGCGCAGGAACCCGCAGGTCCGCCACCTACTACAGCAACTCGTAATGTCAAAATGCGCTCCTAAAGCTTTGTTTAATCTAGGTTTTAACTATTTTGGATGTTAGCACTGCCAATAGGGTGATTGGGGCAAAATTGATGAATATTAACATTTGTATTGTTTTGTATAGCCACCATCAGGCTAAATGTGAAAAACCACAAAATTGCTTAGCCATTCTGTACTTCAAAAAACCTTAAAACACTAAACCAGAATATGAGTAGCGATTTGCGCCGCAACTCATATTCTGGTTTTTAGTAAAACAAGCTAGGAACAATAGAAGAAAAGTGCTACAGCGCTTTTTGCTTCTAGGATTTACATACAAATTCTGTTCTGGGAGAGGGAACAGGAAAACTACCTCTTGCTCCCCTTGTCCCAGCTTGGGAGAAGGGGTTGGGGGATGAGGGCTGTTTCTTAACTCGAACTCACGTGAGATTAGTTGGCTGGGCTGGAGGTTGGCGCAGCACTGGGAGAGGCAGTTGCAGAAGGATTGGGAGTTACTGCCTTTGGTGTTGCCGTCATAGTCACCGTAGGAGCAGGATCCGCTGGCGGCTGTGTGATAGTTACAGGTACATTGACATCAACCTTAGGAGTTGCTTGGGGAGTTGCAGGAGTCACTTCTTTGATGGTGGTGTTATTTCTCTCGATCACCGTTTTGTTGTCGCGGATGGTCTCAGTTGCCTTAGGGACGACAACAGGAGGCACTGCGGAACGGCTATTTAGGAAGTAAGCTAAGGCTCCACCACCGATCGCCAGAAGAATCACAATTGCAAATATCAGTCCACCCGAGTTAGTGTCATTGGTCACTCTGGTCGTACTTCGTTCTGAGGATCTGTATCCATTTACAGGAGTATTGGAGTTAGATGTTACCTGTCTGGTGGTAACTTCTTTTTCGATTTCATCGGGCATGATTTTGGAAGATAAATGGGTAAATGCTAGAAAAACTTGTGACTTAGCGGATGGATCCGCACACTATTTAGGAAGACTTGATCAAGCGCAAACCAAATAGCAAGACGACTGCACCGACGGTAGCAACAATTAAACTGCCTAACAGTCCACCCCCCGTAGCGACTCCAAAGGTACTGAAGAGAAATCCACCTAAAACTGCGCCAATGACCCCAACGATAATATCGCCGATCAGTCCGTAGCCCCCGCCTCTAACCAGTTGACCTGCTAGCCAACCTGCTACTAAACCAATCAAAATAAACCAAATAAAGCTCATATTTTTATATCCTATGTGAATAGTAATTGAAGGGAAAATTATTGCTAAATATCAATAAACGATAATCGTAATGATATCTATCAGGCTCATTTAGTCATGCTGTTAGCTAAGTTTGGAAGGAAAGACTTAACAGACAATTTCTAAATAATGAATGCTAAATGGTGGGCAAGTGCAGAATATATGCAATTCAAGGATTTATATGTAGATTTGTAAAATTCACAGGAGTATAATCTCCAAGAAAACCTCCTGCGAATGGTTGAAAATATCTAAATCAATGCGTAGATATTAATCAAGCTTTTTGGCTACATCTTTAGCTGTATTTTTGACGGATTCAGCTACGTCTTTCGCCTTGTCTTTTACATCTTCAGCAGCATGACCTACCCTAGCTTCAACTTGCTTGGATTGACCTTCCAACTGCTTTTCTGTGTCACCTGTGATATTTCCAACAGCCTCTTCTAGCTTGCCTTCAATATTCTTAGCTGTTGCTTTGGCTCTATCTTGTAGACTCATGGTTTATATCCTTTTTGTATTTGTCTTATATGTATTTTTCTAAAGAAAAGTCTTTAGAAGCTATATCAACAAACTATTGGGAAGTTGTTTCTTATAACTCACTAAATATAACTGATTTGTTTTAGTTATTCATCCTCCTAAAAGCATAACAAATATAAATATACGGTTAGATATACAGATGGGTATACAAACAATACATAAAGGTGAGTTACATATATTTACATGTTAATCTCTGTGTGGATTAAGGTAGTTTTTTGCTCCTACTGGTAATCAAAATATATAAAAAGTATGATTGCTTTAATTTGATTAATTGAATTGAGTTGGCTTTACGATTCAAGTCCTTGCAAAATAGATAAATACTCACTAGAAGAAGATATGCCACCAAAATCAATATTTGTGGATTGGTTTGATTTTAATTTTTGTAGATTATACTAACCATGTCTTTGTTATCAGCTTTTAGAGCGATCGCAGATCAGTATTTAAGGCGACTTGTTAGATCAATCAAATAATCACTAGGAGCTAAGTTATGACTGACCATAATGGCGTAATGATGCAGTATTTCCATTGGTATTTGCCAGCCGATGGCAGTCTCTGGAAGCAGGTCTCGGAACAGGTTGAAGAGTTAGCCAAGATCGGAGTCACTTCGCTCTGGCTCCCACCCGCCTATAAAGGCACTGGTGGCGGCATGGATGTGGGCTATGGGATTTATGACCTGTTTGATTTGGGAGAATTTGATCAAAAAGGCTCTGTTCGTACTAAATACGGTACAAAGGAAGAATATATACAGGCGATCGCTGCTGCCCAAAAAGCAGGGATTCGTATCTATGCGGATGTGGTGTTTAACCACAAACTAGGGGCGGATGAAACCGAAGAAGTCGAAGCAACGCCGATGAGTATGTCCGATCGCAATCAGGCGATCGGCGAATATCAAAAGATTAAAGCTTGGACACATTTCAAGTTTCCCAATCGCCAAGGCAAATACTCGACGATGGAGTGGCATTGGTGGCATTTTGATGCGATCGATTACAACGTCTATAACGAGGGTGAAGATGCGGTATACCTGCTCAAGGGCAAATCCTTTGATCAAAATGTGGATTTAGAAAAGGGCAACTTTGACTATCTGATGGGCTGTGACCTTGATATGCAAAATCCCGAAGTCACAGGTGAATTAAAGTATTGGGGCGAATGGTACTACGACACCACTAATGTCGATGGTTTCCGCTTTGATGCGGTCAAGCACGTTAAGGCGGAGTTTTTCCAAGAATGGCTAGAGCATGTGCGGCATCATGCCGAAAAAGATTTATTTGCCGTGGGTGAATATTGGTCTTACGAAGTTGAAGCCTTGCACCATTTCATTAGTGTGACCGATGGTAAGGTCGATCTATTTGATGCGCCATTGCATTACAACTTCCATGCCGCTAGTCAAGGGGGGGCAGGTTACGATCTGAGCAAAATTTTTGACAATACTCTCGTCAAAGAGCAACCCACCCTCGCTGTAACCCTCGTTGAGAATCATGATTCGCAGCCTTTACAGTCCTTGGAGTCGGTGGTTGAGGCTTGGTTTAAACCCCTTGCCTATGCCTTGATTTTGTTGCGTCGTGAGGGATATCCTTGCATTTTCTATGGTGATTACTATGGCGCTCACTATAAGGATCACGGCAAGGATGGCAATGAGTATGAAATCTGGATGGAGAGCCACAAATGGCTACTAGATAAGTTTCTGGATGCACGCCAAAACTACGCCTATGGAGAGCAGTACGATTACTTTGATCATCCTAATGTCGTGGGCTGGACACGCTTGGGTGATGCTGAGCATCAGGGCGGAATGGCAGTGGTGATCAGTAATAGCGAAGAAGGTCGCAAATGGATGGATGTGGGACATCCAAATAGTACCTATGTAGATATTACGGAACATATTTCGGAATCAATCACAACGGACGAAAATGGCTGTGCGGAGTTTCGTTGTGAAGGTGGCTCAGTGTCCGTATGGCTCAAAGCTTAGCTGTTCCTAGACTTGTCAGGACATACAGCGCTTTGTGCCAAAAGAGAGAGGCGGCGCGGAGCGCCGCCTCTCTCTTTTGGTTTGTGTTGATACAAGTGGCTATAGCTATAATCAAATTGGCATAGGATATGCTTGGCAAATAATATTAAAAATTTCATAGAAGTTTTATAGGTGTTGGGTATGCAATATATCAAGAACGCGATCGCTAAAGCTTATAAACATCATCACAAGTTATTAGCCCCTTGGGGCGCTAAGCTACTATCTCGGACTATTGCTGCATCGATCTTGCTAAATCTTGGGGGATTGGCGATCGCGGGGGCAAGTCGGGCGGCGGATACGGTGAACTTCCGCTTTAACATTTTTGAGGTTTCCATTTCCGTTGATGATCTGGAAAATTTTGCCAAAACAGGAGAAAAACGTGGGGCGCTAGATGTAGTGTCGCGATACATCTCCGAAAATGATATGCAGACCTTTCGGCGGATTTTGACCGAGCGTACTGATGTGCCGATTACATTGTTATCGCGATTTCTCTACACATCTCAGGGAGAGCGATCGCTAGATATCCTCGGAGAATTTATCAAAACGGGTCCCAATCTATCGGGCAATCGCGCGATTCGGGCGGCGGCAGTACTTGCGACCGCAGACAAAGCCAGTGGACTCTCGTTACTTAACTTTTTGCGAAAATTCCCCACCTCTGACATTTATTTTGATATTCAAGCAGGATTGCAAACCGTTGGTGAGTTGAGTGATCTGCTTCAGGACACACAGCGCATTGTCCAAGTCGTCAATCAAGAGGCGACTAAACAGGCTCAGCTAGGAGCGAGTGACAATCCGAACCCTGTCTCCCCCATCGAATTGGCAAATTTAGGAGAACGCGGCAAATTCACATGGCAACGCCATAGTCTTTCGGCTCCCGCCCTTAATAGTCGCTACGAGATTCCCTTTTATTTATTCGTTCCCAATGTCAGCAATGCTCCAACGGCGAAGCTCCCGACCCTAGTTATTTACCCAGGTTTAATTTCTAACCGCGATCCCTTTCTCTATTTGGCAGAACATCTCGCCTCCTACGGATTCGCAGTGGTGTTGACGATTTCGCCGAATAGTAGCGAAGAGCAGCTCGATCGCTTGATCAATGGTCTTGCCAGCGAAATCGCACCGCCCGAAAGTTTTGTTGAACGTCCCAACGATATTACTGCCGTCCTCAATTATTTAGAAAAATCAAGCTCGACTGCAAATAGTGTTCAGAATAAGATTCCCAACTTCGACAAGATCGACTGGCAAAATGTGGGCATGATTGGACATTCCTTTGGTGGCTATGCTGCCCTAGCATTGGTTAGCGACGCTAAAATTCAATTTGATGAGCTTAGCAAGGCTTGTCAAGACAAATATAAATGGAATGCCTCCTTACTTTTGCAATGTGTGGCGCTGGATTTGCCAAAGCAAGACTATAAACTCGGTGATCCGCGCATTAGGGCAGCGATCGCCCTCAATCCTGTGACTAGTCATGTGCTAGGACAAGCATCCCTCAGCAAGATCACCGTACCTGTGGCGATCGTCAGTAGTAGTGATGACACCTTTGCGCCTGCTGTACCTGAGCAGATTGTGCCATTTACTTGGCTGACAACTCCCGATCGCTATCTGGTACTGCTCAATCGGGCAGGACATACGGCGGCGGCGGCTTTTGTCGATAGCGATCGCCTTAATCCTGAGATCAGTCGCGTCCTCGCAGGGGCTGATCCGCTCGCCTCCCAAAATTACCTCAAAACTTTTAGTGTTGCCTTCTTCAAAACCCATCTGGTCAAAGAATCGAGCTATGCGGTTTATCTAACCCCCGCCTATTTTGCCAATATCTCTAACCCTTCTACACCCGCAAGCCTATTGCGATCGCTAGATGTTGCGATGCTCAATCGTCCTTAGCTTAATGCTTCTTAACAAGCGATCGTTTTTTCGCGCCATCACTACCCATAAACCAGATAGTAGGCGTAAAATGGTCAGTCATATAGGTATTTAAACTGCGATTAAATCAACAAAATCATAAACTCCTTTATCCAGCATCTGAGAAAAACGCAAAGACTATGGTAGCTACTCCCGCAAAAAATGATGTCAGCCAAGCCGCTCCCAAGGTCAATGGCACTGGCAGACGTGACAGCATCCTCACCCCTCGCTTCTACACCACTGACTTTGAAGCGATGGCAAACATGGATATCTTCGATCTCACCCCTGATTACGAAGCTATTCTCGAAGAATTCAAATTTGATTACAACCGCCGCCACTTTGTCCGTACCGCCGACTTTAATCAATCGTGGGATCACATCGATCCTCAGGTGAGAGAGCATTTCCGCGTTTTCCTTGAAGGATCTTGCACCTCTGAGTTTTCAGGATTTTTGCTATATAAAGAAATCGCTGTCAAAATCAAGGACAAAAATCCGCTCATGGCAGAAATCTTCAGCTTGATGAGCCGCGACGAAGCTCGCCATGCTGGTTTCTTAAATAAGGCGATGCCTGATTTTGATCTACAGCTTGACCTGTCCACCCTTTCTAAAACCAAAAAGTACACCTATTTCGCCCCCAAGTTCATCTTCTACGCCACCTATCTTTCTGAAAAAATCGGCTACTGGCGCTACATCAAGATTCACCAGCACTTCCTTGCCCATCCTGAGTACCGCATCTATCCAATTTTCAAATTCTTTGAAAATTGGTGCCAAGACGAAAGCCGTCATGGTGATTTCTGTAGCCTTCTGCTCCGCAGCGACAAGAACAATATCAAGGGTCTCAAGGCTAATCTCTGGAGTAAGTTCTTCTTGCTCTCGGTATTTGCAACTATGTACCTCAACGATATTTGTGTACGTAACGAGTTTTATGAGTCCATCGGTATGGACACTCGCAGGTATGTTGATGAGGTGTTGCGCGAAACCAACCGCGATGCAGCGAAGGCATTCCCTGTGATCCTTGATTTGGAAAATCCTAAGTTCTGGGGTTGCCTCAAGAAGTGCGAAGAAAATAACGCCAAGCTCTCGAAGATCGATGAGTCTACCGCTCCTGAATGGCTGAAGAAACTTCAAAAGTTGCCTCACCTTGTGAATAACGGTGTGCAGTTCTTGACCATGTATCTCCAACCTTCGATTCCTACTCCCAAGGGCGTAGTTCTCTAAATCTCCTTCAAAAAAAGGGACGCGCTTTGCGCGTCCCTTTTTTATTGGCGTGGGATTTTAACGTCAGTAGCACAACAAGAGCTATAGCAGTTCTAGATAATTTAAAGAGGCTTCGACTCCGCTCAGCCACCGTATACCGATGGCTGAGCGGAGTCGAAGCCTCTTCTCGATATTCAAGATTGCTATATGGAACTGTGATTTTAGAAAGATTTAACTTTTAACCCGAAGATAAACGCGGCTTTAACTTCATCACCTAGTCTTAAGACAAGTTGTGAGGGTTTACTTTGGAAGTTAATTTAGAAGTTATTTTAGGAATTACTTTAGAAACATCTAAGGCGATCGCCACTGTATTTTTGCTGCTGTTCTTAGGCGACTTCTTCTCCACATTTCTCTATCATGTCCCAGAACACGTCTTCGGCAAATTTCACGCGATCGTGCATCATGGCAAAAATCGTAGCTTCTTGCATTACGCTGTACTAACCCGCAATCCCCTTGTGATGCTAGATGGCATCCTTGGCGCAGTGCCTTACTTTATCTTCACCCCTTGGCTATGGCAATTTTCAGCGATCGGGACAGTGATCGGTTTGCTACTAGGCGAGTTTCATGTTGTATGGCGGCACGTCTCGATTTTAGAATGGCGTACCCCAGAGCCTATTAAGAAATTTTGCGATTTCCTATTTATCACCACCCCCGAAAGACATTGGCTCCACCATCAAAATGCTTTTGCCGCCTACGGTGATATCTTCTCCTTTTTTGACTATCCCGCCCAAAAGTGGCTCACTTTTCTCAGATATGTCCGCCGCCGTTTTAAGCGTCAAGGTTTAGGACAGGCGATCGCTAGTTAGTACGAGTTCGACAGCAAGATTTGACATAGCGCGATCGCCTTGTGATGATTTGAGAGGCGATCGCTATTTATCTAATGTTGCTCTTCCCAAAAATCAACATTTAGCATTGTGTCAATATCGCTCGCAAATTGCCATTGATCAGGAAATTGGTAATCAGGATATTCAATCTTGATCCGCTTTAAAGAAGTTTCAAAGCAATCATCAAACATTTTTAAGAAATGACGTTTGAGGCTTGGAGACTGGCGAAGAAGTGTTTTTATTTCATCGCGTTGCTCGAATATTGTTAGCAGCCAACCTCGATAACATTCGGGCATATTAACGTAGCATCGTTTTAAAATATGTTCGATCAATCTTTTGAGCCTAGTCTCAATTTCGCGCTTGTTACTGCCTGACAAACCTTCTAACTCCTCTATTAAATTTTCGACATCAAGATTGTGAAAGTCACCTGCTTTTAGTTGCGCGATTGCTGTTTCTAACCACAAATCAAGATCGCGATCGTACAAAGTCAATGGGGATGCAATTGTTTGAGTCATGGGAGTTGCTCCTGCGATCATCATCTCAATTCATTCTAACGTGAGTTCGATATAGCCATTTGCACCGCGCAAAGCGCTAAAAATGGTGAAAATCGCAAAGCAATTTTCACCATTTTTAGCTTTCGTCGAACTGGCGTTAAATCAAGCGCTTGCTTAATATAGTAATTCCAAATAAATTCAAGAGGCTTCGACTTCGCTCAGCCGTCGTATATTGCTGGCTGAGCGAAGTCGAAGCCCTATTTTTCTTGTTTGAATTGTCTATACCATTGATTAGCTAGGCATAATTAAAATCCAGACCAAAAAGCCTGTGGCGATCGCCACAGGCTTTTTGGTCTTATTACTTATTAGGGTAATTTGAGTTGTTGCGCGGGTGTAAAAAACTGGCGCGTGACAAGGTTAGTCAGGATTAAGGCTGTGATCAAATTAGCCGTGGTGACTGCAAAAAGGATTACTAACTGATATCTGACAGCCAGTAATGGGGATACGCCGCCCAAGATTTGTCCCGTCATCATTCCCGGTAAAGAGACTACGCCTGCCACCATCATCACGTTAATCGAGGGAATCATGGCAGCGCGAATGGCATCGGCTTGGTAATTGGCGATCGCCTGTTGTGGAGTTGCACCCAAGCAGAGATGGGTTTCGATATCGCGCGATCGCTTGACTAGATCCTGCGTAAACCTCTCGGCGGCGATCGCGGCTCCATTCATTGAGTTGCCGAGGATCATGCCCGCGAGGGGAATCAGATATTGAGGTGAGTACCAATTACTGGGCTGAACGACAAGAAAGGTGGTGTAAGCCAAGATTGATAATGTGCCGACGATTACCGAGATCCACATGATCGGCAAAACATAGGGTACTTTTTCGCGGACACGGTTTTTGGCTTCGCGGGCTGCCATCAAGCTCATCAAAAAAATGATGAATAAAATTACAATCGGTTGCTGAATCTCAAACACCGCATCTAACAAGAATCCCACCACGATTAGCTGAATTACGCTTCTCAAAGTGGCGATCAGAAGATTTTGGGCGATCGCTAATTTTTGCCAGATCGATAAACTAATGGCGATCGCCACCATACCGAGGGCGATCGCCATTTTGGGAATATCTAAATCAATAATATTCATGAATAATCAAGGAATGCCGAGCAGTTAAGACTGTAAAGCCGCAAGGGTTTCCGAACCAATAACCCCATCTACGGTAAGACCATAAAAGGCTTGGGCTTTTTTGATAGCGGCAGTGGTCATCTCGCCTTGGATGCCATCGACCGCACCATCATAAAAACCTAGCTCACTGAGAAGGGTTTGCGCTTGGGTAATTGAGCTGCCAGATGTCACAATCCCCTCAGTTTGAGGATTATTCGCAACCACACCATCATCGGCGGGAGGAACGGCATTGCCCTGAGCATCACCCTGATCAGCTTCGAGGGCAGCAATAGTTAATGATCCTGCCACACCATCAGCGATCAACCCGTATTTTCTTTGGGCGATGAGTACCGCTTCTTCGGTCATTGCGCCATAGATGCCATCAATCTCACCACCATAGAAGCCGCGATCGCTAAGTAATTGCTGTAAATTTTTGGTGGCGGCGGAGCTACTGACCTTAACCACACTGTCAGCACCATCGGCATCACTGTTGTTATTAGCGAGAGGTTTAGTGGCGGGATTTGCTTCATAGCTATCGGCTTGGAGGGCGGCGAGAGTCGATGCCCCGACAACTCCATCGGCTTCTAATCCATAAAATGTCTGAGCGGCAATGATTGCTTCGGTGGTCGCCGATCCCTTAATGCCATCGATCGCCCCCGCACTAAAACCGCGCCGCGCCAGTAACTCTTGCACCATAGCAACATCAGAACTATAGGCAAAGGCGGCGGTGGGTACGGTATTCATCGCTAATGCTCCCGCCACTAAACCCGCACAGAGTAACGATTTAGCATGGTGTGAAGAATTCGCGATCGCTCCTATTGATCCGATTAATTTGCAGTCTAGGTTTTGATCAATCGATTCACCTTGCTGTAGAAGTTCGCTAAGGATTTCGCCATGGAGGTAAGCAACAAGTTCCATACATTTAAGCCTCTATAGAGATCAGGAATAGGCTAGATTTGGGTTTTTAGATATTTTCTAAAGTTCAACACCTGATCCCTATTGTATGAAAATAATCGGCAACTACTAGAAATTGTCAGGTTTTGTAATTTTTAACGCGAGTTTGATAACGGCATTTACGTCGCGCGAAGCCCGATGTATAGACAATTTAAATAAGAAAACTAGGGCTTCGACTCCACTCAGCCATTGGTATACGGCGGCTGAGCGGAGTCGAAGCCTCTTCAAACTTATTTAGAACTGCTATAAATGCCGTTATCTTTTATGGAGCAAACATCTTGGCGATCGCTGTCGCTAGTCCCTCAAGGGTATATTCATCAGCTTCGCAATCGACGCGCCCTAATAGCTGAGCACAGGTTTGCGAAGTCTGGGGACCAATGGACGCAATTTTGATGGGAGTCAACCACGATCGCCAAGTTGCGCTTGGTGCGACTTGATCTAGCAATTGGCAAAAATGCTTCACGGTTTTGGAGCTAGCAAAGGCGATCGCCTCTAGGTCTTGATTTTGAATGGCGGCTAGGGCTATAGGATCAATCGCATCAGGACAGCCCGACTCATAGGCAGCGATCGCATCAATAATTGCGCCCTGTTGTTGTAACTGTTCCACTAGGATTTCGCGTCCACCCGACTGCACTCGTGGAAATAACATTTTTTTGTTGGTTAAAACATGATTGCTCGCTAAGAAAGCATCAAGGAGTGAATCCGCCACAAAATCAATGGGAACAAGATCGGGCATAATCCCAAACTTGGCTAATACTTCTGCCGTCTTCCTGCCCACCACTGCCACTTTGAGCCTATGCAAAGCGCGGCTATCTTTACCCGCATTTTGTAAGCGCCCAAAAAAACTCTCGACAGCATTGGCGGAAGTCAAGATCAGCCAATCGTAACTAGCAAGATCGGCGATCGCTTGGTCGAGTGGCTCCCAACTGGTGGGCGGCACGATTGCCAAAGTTGGCATCTCGATCACGGTTGCGCCCTGATTGGTGAGTAACTCTGTAAATTGGCTAGCCTGAGTCGCCGCCCTTGTGACTAATATGCGTTTTCCCTGCAATGCTAGTTTTTCCAAATTTTCCAAATTTCTTGAATTTCCTAAACTTTTCGACGATTTATTTTGCTGTCCCGACAATTGCTGATGAAACTTGACCACCTCACCAATGATGATGATCGCAGGTGATAGCGAATCTGTGGGCAGTTTTGACTGAATATCTATCAAAGTTCCTGTCCATATCTGCTGCTCAGGTCGTCCACACCAACGCACGATCGCGATCGCTGTGTCCTGCGGTTTGCCGCCTTGCAGTTTTGCCAAGATTTGCGGCAAGTTGCTTGTCCCCATCAGGATCACCAACGTGGGAATTTGGGCGATCGCTTCCCAAGGTAAGCGATCTAGATCATGTCCCGTCATCACCGCAAAACAAGAACTCGCCGAGGCTTCCGTTAAGGGAATCCCTGCCAACATCGGAGCGGCGATCGCGCTAGAGATTCCCGCCACCACTTCCCACTCGCAATCTGCTGCTTGCAATGCGAGGATTTCAGGCAGCGATCGCCCAAATATCCAAGGATCACCGCTCTTGAGACGCACCACTTGTTTACCCTGTAAGCAATATTCCACCAGCATTTGATTAATATCTGCTTGTTTGACGCTCTGCTTACCGCCGCGCTTACCCGCAATAATTTTCTGAGCATTGCTAGCGGCAAGATCAAGAATGGTGCGATCGACCAAATCATCGCAAATAATTACTTCCGCATCCCTAATTACATCCCTAGCGCGAATCGTTAGGAACTCTATTCCGCCGATACCCGCGCCAACTATAAAAACTTTGCCCTTCATGGCTACCAACTTTTTGCACTCTAAACAGACTACCAAAAAGCGAGTTGCGGCTATAAGGTGGCTGAGCGGAGCCGAAGCTCTATTTTCCGATAAGCTGAAGATAAAACTACTATTTCTAGCCATTTGCACCGGGCTTCTCGCGTCGCAAATGGTGAAATCTGATTCACGTTAAAACTCTAAAAAAGCTTTCATGAATTCTAATTCCTTTAATGTGGTGCTGCTAGTACCGACGGGAATCAATGCTGCGATCGGTGGCTATGCGGGCGATGCGTTGCCAGTGGCAAGAGCGATCGCCTCAATTGCAGATAACGTAATTACGCATCCCAATGTTTTAAATGGTGCAAGCCTATACTGGTCATTGCCCAATGTTTTATATACCGAAGGCTATGCCCTTGATCGCATGGCAAAGGGAGATTGGGGATTGCGTCCCGTGCGCTCTAATCGTATTGGAGTGATTCTCGATCGCGCGATGGAGCCAGATTTAGAACTGCGTCACCGTCAAGCGATCGCGGCAGCACAGGCGACATTAGGTTTAAATATTACGGATGTATTAGTTACTGATCAGCCCCTCGGCGTGGAATTGCGATCAGGCGATTCGGGGGCAACATGGGGAACGATCGCTAATCTCGATAGCTTGCTCCGAGCCGCTGACAAGTTGATTAAAGTTTCTAAGGTCGAGGCGATCGCCGTAGTTGCCAGATTTCCTGATGACTCTGATAGCGCTGCACTGCAAAACTATCGCCAAGGTCAAGGTGTCGATGCCCTCGCAGGAGCCGAAGCCGTAATTAGTCATGCGATCGTCCGTGAATTTGCGATCCCCTGCGCCCATGCTCCCGCCTTACAGCCTTTGCCCCTTGATCCGAGTGTGTCGCCCCGTGCCGCCGCCGAAGAATTAGGCTATACATTTTTGCCCTGTGTATTAGTTGGCTTAAGTCGCGCCCCTAAAATTATTAGCGATCGCCATTTAATTAAGCCCAGCGATATTACATCTGACGATATTGACGTAATCATCACACCCTACAGCGCTTGCGGTGGTGCAGGTTTACTCGCTTTAAATCCTTTACCCCATGTCCAAACTATTTTTGTCAAAGAAAATCAAACTGCCCTTAATGTCACCCCTGAAATGTTGGGTTTAAGAGGAATTCAAGTGGCAAATTATTGGGAAGCGATCGGCGTTTTGGTAGCGATTAAATCAGGGGTTAATCCCCCAAGCTTGAGGTGATTAATACTTTTAGTGACCTGTGTGTAATATGGAAAGGTAACTCGTTTTTCTTTATCAATCGGTTCAATCTTTTTATATCTAGCTATTGAAATTTCATGCAAACTATCCCGCCATTCACTCATGCCGATATTTTAGTAAAAAGTCCCGATGCTGAATACTTGATTTTGGTGGAAGTTAAAACTAGAGATACACCAAGAGTGGTAAATGAGGCGATCGCTTCTCTCAAGCGTGAGATGACATCTTTTAGTTGTTCGTTAGGGCTACTTGTTGCGGGAGAGCGTGTTATTCTTCTACGCGACTCACTTGCTGAATATAACGGTACATCAATATATATAGTTGGTGAAGCACGTTTGCCTAAGAATCTTCTACCATCAGCCGATCCACAGTGGCAAGAACATGAGGGGCTAGAGTTTGAATCGATGGTGCAGAACTGGCTAGAAAGTTTAAAGATCAAATCTAACTTTGATAAATTACCCGAAGATTTAAAAAATTTATTAAGTGAACCAATTATTTATCTACTCAATTGGGGAGAGATTAGTGCGGCTGGTTATAGATGGAGTAAAGCTGCAAGGTGAATCACAAAACCGTAATCGTTGAAACAAATTGGGTGGTGGATATTATTGCCCCTGCTCATTTACAAGATCTACAAGCAGTCAAATTATTGACACGCGCCCGTGATGGCGAAATCAACTTATTTGTGCCAGCAATATGTTTTGCGGAAGCAAGAGAAACTGTGCCGCGTCGATTTGCACCACGTTCTCGGTCTGAAGATTTACGCAAATTTGTGAGATGGGCAAAATCTAATGGCAAAGTACTACCCCAAGATGCTGAGATTGCCTTAAAAGTTTTTGATCAATTTGATGGATTGGTTGCAACTGAACTAACTAAAGTTTCTGAAAGGTTAAGGGAATTATCAGAATTACCTTATCTCAATTTATTCTCATTATCAGAAACAATGTTGGAGCGTCAAGTTACTGTTGGAGCCTTAAATCTATCTCTCAAACCTTTTGATTTAGCTATTTTTGCAGCAGTACTCGTTAAGGCTGAAGAATTGTTTGTTGCTAATAACAATGAGGTTTGTTTTTGTGAATTAGACTCTGATCTCCATCCTTGGGACAAATCTGGTTCACCAAAGCCAATTATTAAAAGACTTTATGATGATTCTCATATAAGGGTTTATGAGAATTTTGACTTGCCATAAGCATTTATTACGCAATATTGATAAAGCGATCGCCCAAATTTTTGATCCTAATTTTCCTATTGGTGTCGAAGTAGGATAATTTTGTGTAATACTTGTAGATCGCACTTTTAAGTAATCTCACAACTAAAAAAATGGCTAAAAACAAAGGTGTCCGTCTCGTTATTACGCTAGAGTGCACCGAATGTCGCACCAATGCCAATAAGCGATCTCCTGGTGTGTCTCGTTACACCACCATGAAAAACCGTCGTAATACCACCGCAAGATTAGAACTCAAAAAGTTCTGCCCTCATTGCAACTCTCACACCGTTCACAAAGAAATCAAATAGTCCCTTAAACCAATCACTAAAACCGCGTAATCCCAATTATGGCAATGAACTCCTCTTTTTATCGTAAGCGCCTCTCTCCGATCGCGCCTGCTGCCAAAATCGACTATAAAGATGTCGAATTACTGCGTAAGTACATCACCGAGCGCGGCAAGATCTTGCCCCGTCGGATTACAGGCTTAACCGCAAAGCAGCAACGCGCCCTCACAACTGCGATTAAACAAGCTCGCGTTGTTGCCTTGCTTCCTTTCATCAACAAAGAAGGCTAGATCGTTATAAAATACAAAAAAAGGGTCGCTTTGCGGCTCTTTTTTTGTATTTGGTGGTTATTAGGAGAATCGTGAATGATGCAGATTCGATTGGCAGTAGAGGCGGATTTACCTGCGATTGTAGATATTTACAATGCGTCAATTCCTAGTCGTCTTGCCACTGCCGATCTGGAACCAATCACCGTCGAGAGCCGCCGCAATTGGTTTCGATCGCATGACGATCGCTATCCTGTCTGGGTGATGGTCGATGATGATCGAGTTAATCAAAATAATCAACAAATTCTCGGCTGGCTGAGTCTACAAATGTTTTACGGTCGTCCCGCCTATCACAAAACTGCCGAGGTTAGCATTTACATCGCAACCGAACATCAAGGCAAAGGCATCGGCAAGAAGTTATTAGAATATGCGATCGCCCGTTGTCCCAAATTAGCGATCGCTAAATTAGTTGGCTTTGTATTCGCCCACAATCGCGCTAGTTATCGCTTATTTAATTCCTTCGGCTTTGAGCAATGGGGCTTTTTACCCAAGATTGCTGAGCTAGATGGCGATGAACAAAGCTTAATTATTCTAGGAAAAGTAATTTAGTCAGGGCGATCGCCCTGACTAAATTACTTTATGGATTCGCCTGTAATTTCCTATAATGCAAGCATGAAAATTCGCAAACTCCTTACCCAACTAACGATCTGTCTAAGCTTAGCTCTAAGTTTTTGCGCTCTGAGTTGGACAGCGATCGCCCCCGTTGCCGCCAACATCAACAATAATTCCATCTATCAATACAAAACGCCCCATAGCGCCGATGGTATTGGTAAATTTTATCTGGGGCGTGAAATCGCTCAAGTGATGGGACATCAAGGTGCAGGTTGGTTAGAGCGATCGAATCGCAATGCCGAAGAAAGCTCCGATCAACTCATCGCTGACCTCGAACTCAAACCAACCGATGTTATTGCCGACATTGGCGCAGGTACAGGCTATTTCAGCTTTCGGATTGCGCCACTGCTCCCCCAAGGTCAAGTGATTGCCGTAGATATTCAGCCTGAGATGGTAGAGATTTTGCAGCTTTTCCAGCAGGCAAAAAAGATTACTAACGTGCAGGCGATCTTGGGAGAGGTTGATAATCCCCATTTGTCACCCGCAAGTATTGATCTGGCGCTATTAGTCGATGCTTACCATGAGTTTGACTATCCGCAAGAAATGATGCAAAACATCGTGCAAGCCTTGAAACCCGATGGCAGAGTAGTTTTAGCGGAATATAAAGGTGAGAACCCTTTTGTGGCAATTAAGAAATTGCATAAAATGACTCAAGCTCAGGTCAAAAAAGAGATGGCGGCAGCAGGGTTAACTTGGGTAGAAACTAAATCTAATTTGCCCCAGCAACACCTAATGATCTTTCAGAAAACCTAAAAGTCCAAAAGTGACCGCGCAAAGCGCAGTCACTTTTGGACTTTTAGCTTGCTTTGGGAAGCAAAGGGAAAAAATGCCCCACAGGTCCCTGTCCTTGCCCGATCGCTAAAGAATATTTCAAAGCCTCGGTCACATAATTTTTGGCATCGACCACCGACTGCCAGCGTGATTTTCCTAGTGCCAAATTAGCGGCGATCGCTGCCGATAGAGTGCAGCCCGTGCCGTGGGTATGCGGCGTATCAATCACTTCAGTCCGTAACACTTCAAGGCGATCGCCGTCAAACCAAACGTCCACACCTTTAAGATCGCCAGTCATACCGCCACCTTTAACTAATACCGCCCCTGCTCCTAATTTTTTGATTTTCTGGGCAGCTACCTGCATATCCTCAAGGCTAACAATCTCCATATCCCCAAGAATTTGGGCTTCGTAACGGTTCGGTGTGGCGATCGCGGCTAGAGGCAACAACAAATCCCGTATTGTTTTTATCGCTTCATCATCAATTAGCTGCGCCCCACTACGAGACACCATCACAGGATCCACCACCACATTCCCAAAGCCAAATGCCACTAGCTTCTTAGCAACGGTTCTAATAATCGCCTGATTGAGTAGCATCCCCGTTTTGATTGCTCCCACCCGCATATCGATCATCACCGCTTCAAATTGCGCTGCCACCGCTTCGGGCGACATGGCATCGACTCGCGTTACTCCCTGCGTATTTTGAGCAGTCACACAGGTCAAAATACTCGTCCCATGCACTAAATGAAAGGCAAAAGTTCGCAGATCTGCCTGTATGCCCGCGCCGCCGCCACTGTCTGAGCCTGCAATAGTCATGGCGATCGCAATTTGTGGCGATCGATCTAAATTAGTCATGTTTCTAGGATTTACTTGTCTAGTGGTCTGTTGATTAACTGATTATCTTTTACTTCCATTAAAACCCAAGAAGCGAGTTGCGACACTTCATGCCGCAATTCGCTTCTTGGGTTTTGTGTCTTAACAAGACTGGCTATACCAAAGCGTCGCATTTTATCCCATAATCTTGGCTGTGAAATCAAGCATTATTTGCATGAAAGTTGAAGGTACTGCGATTCCTGATGTTTTGTTGATTACGCCGAAGGTGTTTGGTGATGAACGAGGATTTTTCTATGAATCTTACAATCACCACGCCTTTAAACAGGAAACAGGTTTAGATATTAGCTTCGTCCAAGATAATCACTCGCGATCGCAAAAAAATGTTCTGCGTGGTCTGCATTATCAAATTGGCAAGCCACAGGGGAAGCTAATCCGCGCCCTTGCAGGCGCGATCCAAGATGTCGCCGTTGATTTACGCCGCAGTTCGCCCACCTTTGGTAAATCAGTTAGCTACATTCTCAGTGCTGAAAACTGTCAGCAACTATGGATTCCCGAAGGTTTCGCCCATGGCTTTGTGGTGTTATCGGATTTTGCGGAGGTCGCTTACAAAACTACCGATTACTATGCCCCTACGGAGGAACGTAGTCTATTGTGGAGTGATCCAGACTTGGCGATCGCATGGCAATTTGAAGGTGAGCCGATTCTGTCGGCAAAGGATACCCTTGGTAAATTATTAACAGAAGCAGAGGTGTTTGCATGAGCGAGAAGTTTCAAAAGGTATTAGTCACAGGCGGTGCAGGTTTTATCGGCTCCAACTATGTGCATTACGCCTTAAATCAACATCCCACATGGCAGATTGTTGTAATCGATAAGCTTACCTATGCAGGGAATCTAGATAATCTAAAGGATATTCGCGATCGGATTACCTTTATCGAAGGTGATATTGCTAATCTTGAAGATGTCGAAAAAGCAATTGATGGAGTCGATGCAGTTCTTAACTTTGCGGCTGAGAGCCATGTTGACCGTAGTTTGCGCGATCCACGTCCCTTCATTGAGACGAATATCACAGGCACATTGCTGTTACTAGAAGCAGCGAAAAAGCATCAGGTTAAGCGCTTTCTCCATGTATCCACCGATGAAGTTTACGGCGATCTAGTTGGCAGCGATCGCCATTCTCTAGAGTCAGACACCCTGTCGCCTCGTAGCCCCTATGCTGCGTCCAAAGCGGGAGCCGAGCATCTTGTCTTTTCCTACGGCATCAGCTACGGCATGGACGTAGTGATCACGCGCGGTTCTAACACCTACGGGCTGTACCAATATCCCGAAAAAGTTATCCCCCTCTTTATCACTAATGCCTTAGAGTCGAAATCTCTGCCTATCTATGGTGATGGCTCGGCGGTGCGTGACTATCTCTATGTGGAAGATCATTGCTCAGGCATTGATACCGTTCTCCATGCAGGTGAAAGCGGCAAAGCCTACAATATCGGCGCGGGGATGGAGGTCAATGGTATTGAAGTTGCCCAGACTATTCTCAAGTTGCTCGATCGCCCTGAATCCTTAATGCAATATGTCAGCGATCGCCCAGGACATGACTACCGCTATTCCGTCGATCCCAGCGCCGCCGAATCCTTAGGCTGGCATCGTCAATGGGACTTTCAGCGCGGTATGGCACAAACCGTAGCATGGTACAAGCAAAATACGGACTGGTGGCAAGCGGTGAAGGAAAAGAAGGTATTTCAAGAGCATTACAACCAGTGGTATGCAAGGTAAATTCAAAATACAAAATTGCTATGCAATTTTGTATTTTGAAGCCCTTACAGAGTTTAGGTTTAGATTGGCAAAATGTTAAAATTCTGAACTTTAAATATACTTGACCGCTCACGCTGCAAAGGAAATAAAAAATAAAACTATGCAAAAAGTCGCGCTGATTGGCGCAAAGGGGCAGCTTGGTTCTGACATTGTTCAATACTTTGTAGAACTTGGCGATCGCTATGAGTTGACCGCCCTCACACATGCTGATATCGACATTACCAATGCTGAGCAAGTACATCAGGTCTTGACCAGTCAAAAATTTGATGTAGTGATTAATAGCGCCGCCTACGTGCGGGTTGATGATTGCGAACAAGAATTTGAGACTGCCTTTAAGGTCAATGCGATCGGCGCTTTAAATGTGGCGCGAGCTAGCACTGAGGCGAATCCTGATGCCCTGTCGGTATATATCGGTACTGATTATGTATTTAAGGGCGATCAAGCCAGCCCCTACACGGAGTCAGATTGCCCCAACCCCATCAGCATCTACGGCACATCAAAGCTCACGGGTGAATATCTTGTCCAGCAAACTGCCAAGCGATCGCTAATTTTGCGGATCTCTAGTGTTTTCGGCAAGGCGGGAGCCAGTGGTAAAGGCGGTAACTTCGTGGAAACGATGATTAAAAAAGCTAAGGCAGGTGATCTGCTCAAAGTGGTTAATGACATTACCATGTCCCCTACTTACACCCATGACGCAGCAAGGCTCTTAGATTGGTTGCTGCAAGCGGGGGCAACGGGCATAATTCACGGTGCGAATGCAGGATCTTGCTCTTGGCATGAATTTGCGGTCAAAGCTTTATCCCTCGCGGGTATCAATCATCCCATCGCTGCCATTCCCGCCGACGCTTTCCCCACAAAAGCCACAAGACCGATGAATTCAGCTTTAATCAGCGATCGCCTTTCACAATTTACCGACTATCAGATGCGCCCTTGGCAATCCGCTCTGGAAGCCTATCTCACCGAAAAAGTATATATTTAAGATCATCAAAAATATGAAAGCTCTGATTCTCTCTGGTGGCAAAGGTACAAGGCTTCGCCCCCTTACCTATACGGGGGCAAAGCAACTCGTACCCGTCGCCAATAAGCCGATCCTGTGGTACTGCATCGAAAGTATTGTCGCCGCAGGGATTACTGATATTGGCATCGTGATCAGCCCAGAGACGGGTGAAGAAGTCAAAAATAAAACTGGGCTAGGCGATCGCTTCAACGCCAACATTACCTACATCCTCCAAGACAGCCCCTCAGGGCTAGCCCACGCGGTCAAAATCTCGCAGCCATTCCTTGGCGATGATTCCTTCATCATGTTCCTCGGCGATAACCTGATCGAGTCTGACTTAGATAAATTCTTGGCAAGTTTCCAGCAAAAGCAATTAGATGCGCTGATACTGCTGCGTCAAGTTGCTGACCCCACCGCCTTTGGAGTCGCTACCGTTGACCCAGAGGGCAAAGTAATCAGATTAGTCGAAAAGCCCAAACAACCCGAATCTAATCTGGCGCTAGTTGGTGTCTATTTCTTTAAAAATACAATTCATCAGGCGATCGCTAATATCAAGCCATCCGCCAGAGGTGAGCTAGAGATTACCGATGCCATCCAAAATTTAATTGATACTAATCAAAAAGTGGAAGCCGATGAACTAGAAGGCTGGTGGCTCGATACAGGTAAAAAAGATGATATCCTTGCTGCCAACCAGATTGTTCTTGATGCCAGATTAAAATCTCAGAATTTAGGAGAAGTCGACAGTGACAGTAATATCACTGGGCGCGTAGCAATCGGTAAAGGTTCTAAGGTGATTAGCTGTAAAATTCGTGGACCAGTGATCATTGGTGAAAATTGCCACCTCGAACATGCCTATATCGGTCCCTATACCAGCATCAAAGATCGCATTACTATCACCGATACCGACATCGAGCATAGCGTTATTCTCAGTGATACCAAAATCACAGGCATCCATCAGCGTATTGTCGATAGTGTCATCGGTCAGCGCGTATCCATGAAAGTCTCACCAAAACGCCCGCAGGCTCTTAGATTTTTGGTGGGCGATGACTCTCAGCTAGAAATTATGTAACTGAACAAAAAATCTGTAACACTTGCACCACTTAATAAAATGTTTTGAAAGTTTCTAAATTTTTCTAAGTTGTATTTTTGTTGATCAACGTAGGATAACCTATACATAACCAACGTTATTTAAATATGAGTCTTTCACTAAGCAATAAATATATTAGTGTTGATGTGCAGCACTACTTAGAGCTTTTACAGGTCTTAGTCGGGCGTAACCTCAAGGTACGTTACCGAGGATCTTTTCTAGGAATTTATTGGTCACTACTCAACCCTTTGATTATGACGGGCTTGTATACAGCGATATTTGGGACAACCTTTGCTAAATACTATGATGACTCAATCATTAATTACGTGCTTGCAGCCTTAACTGGTCTAATTGTCATTAACTTTTTCTCGGCTGCCACTTCTCAATCATTGAGCAGCGTGGTTAGCAACGGGGCATTACTCAATAAAATTCGCTTACCTGTAAGTGTATTTCCTGTGTCGATGATCACGGCCAATGTATTTCAGTTTTTGATGGGAGCTTATCCGTTACTGGCGATTGTGGCTCTAGTTAAATCTCAAAATTTGCTCAATGTCTTTGCCATTCTGCTACCGTTTATAGCCTTGGTGCTTTTTTGTGTAGGAGTCGGATTTTTTGTAAGTGCGCTCTACGTTTTTTTTCGCGATCTGCCCTATTTCTATGAGCTAGTAGTATTTATGCTCTGGATTAGCAGCCCTGTATTCTATCCTGCGGCAATTGTACCACCCGCGGTTAAGCCATTTTTGAGTATTAATCCTTTGTCTCCGATCATCGAGAGTCTACGTCAAATCACGCTTTCTGGCAATCTGCCTGACGTAATGCTGGTGGCGAGTGCTTTATTAAGTGGTACGATCTTTGCGGTTTTGGGTTGGGCTTATTTTCACCAATCGCGATCGCAATTTATGGATTTGTTATAGTGGACTCTTTATAAATGACGGAAGAAGCGATTAGGCTAGATCAAGTTTGTCTGTGGCGCAGGACACAGGAGGAATTTTCCTATGACCTCAAAAAAACAGTTTTATCTTTTTTTGAGGGGAAATATCGGCAGCCAGCTAAGAAGTTAGTCTTAGATAAGATCGACTTAGTTGTAGAAAAAGGTGAAAAGATTGGCATCATCGGCAGTAATGGTGCGGGTAAGTCTACTCTTTTAAAAGTGATTTCAGGAATATTGCAGCCTACCACTGGCACAGTCAGGGTGCGCGGTCAAATTGCTCCTTTGATTGAGTTGGGAGCAGGTTTCGACTCAGAAATTTCGGTGATGGACAATATTCTGCTATATGGGGTACTGCTCGGATTTTCTAGATCTGAAATGAAAGAAAGAATTGACTCAATTCTGGACTTTGCCGAATTACAAGATTATCGATTTGTGCCTGTTAAGGGATTGTCTTCTGGGATGGTAGCAAGACTGGGCTTCGCGATCGCTACCGATATTCAACCAGAAATATTAATTCTTGATGAAGTTTTGTCGGTAGGAGATGAGAGTTTCAGAAATAAATGCCAAAACCGTATCGACAAGTTTTGGGAGTCTCATGTGACAATTTTGGTCGTCTCGCATTCAATGAAATTTATTGAAGAATCCTGCAATAAAGCAATTTGGCTAAAGAAAGGAACCGTCAGACTAGTTGGAGAATCCGATAAAGTAGTAAAAGCATATATTGAAAGTGTCAACTAAATTTGTGGGAATAATGCTTTACATATTCTCACTTAAATCATAAAATTGAGACAATTCTGAGAAAAAATATATTGGACAGACTGTTCTTTATTAATTGCAATATTTCCTTCGAGATACCAACAACAGTATCCAAGATTTGCCATTATAGTGCTGTTAATATGGGAAATGCATGTATTGGACATGCAAGCATTAAAATGCTAAGAAAAGTTTCAAGAATTTAATGGAATTCCTAACCTATGGGACTTTAAAAATATTTCAATAGACTTCAACTTTGTTAACATAAATTACTCTAAAGTCATACTTTGTATGCAAGATTAAACCTATGTTGAAGAAAATTATTATAAGTCAAAACATGCAATAATTCGTTTAAAAGACTAAACTTTAGTTTAATCTTTATAAACGAATTATATTGGCATATGCTTTCGAGAACTGTATATATCGTACTAAAAATATTCATCGGAACAACTAGCCAGTTAATGAACGTGGATAGATCTATCTCAACTTATAGTCATAAGTAGCTTAAGCAAATCGCTCTATTACAATTAACAATGTGTCAAACCATCACATTGAATCAAGTTAGTCCTATACTTTACCATTTATAAATCAAACTACCTATGACTTGCTTTTATGTATACGCCCCTCTCTATCAAAAGAACTCCAATGGAATTAGAGTTTTATATTCATTGTCAGATTTGATTAGACAACAGGGTTATTCATCAAAGGTCATCTGTTACGAAGGTGATAGAGAAGATTATGATTTGTTATTACCTACTAGGTACAAACAACATACTATTGCAATGGATGATAATTTTAAAGACGATTTTTCTCTATCCAATGAAGATATTGTGGTTTATCCAGAGACAATATCATGCAATCCATTAAAAGCGAAAAACGTAGTTCGATATTTACTCAATCGACCTATGTATCTTACGGGTCGCCCCATTCAATATCAAGATAGTGATTATTTAGTAGCTTATTCGTTACGAGTAGATGCCAATGTACCGCAGCTTTTTATTTTGAACGATGATCGTGACTACTTTTATCCTACAGATTTTCACAACAAAGAAAGTCTTGTTTGTATTTATTATGGAAAAGTAACTGATCCTGTAATACGTAATCCTGAACTAAAAGATTTAATAAATACTTTCAAAGATAAAGTTACTATTACAAGAGAATATCCAAAAACAAGAACAGAACTTGGTGACTTACTAAGGAGATCTCGTTTGTTAGTATCCTTAGACCCAATATCTAATATTACGTATGAAGCAACTCTTTGTGGCACTCCTGCCTTGATCGTCAATGACATATTTGGCTTTTCTAATCAAAAATTCAATATTACTCTATATGGTATTTTTAGTAACCCTTCAAGATATGATGAATCAATTAAAGATGTTAAGTTTTCTTTTAATGAATGTAGTACAACTATAGAAGAAAACAGGAAAAGTGCAGGAAAATTTGTTGATGATGCAATTAAACACTTTGAATTGATGTCATCTGATTCGGATCAGGCAAGATCAAGTATTTATAGACAAGCTATTATTAGCAGAAACAAAATTCAAAAAGAGGTTGACAAATTTCGCTACATGGAATATCGAAAATCTCAGGGGCTGTCTAATACTCTAACAATTAATAACCCAGATTATCTTAGTCCGATAGGTAAAGTATTGAAAAACTTGGCAATATCAATCGGTGTCAAGTATTTCTTTGTCAAATGGTACATTCATATTAAGAATTGGATTCAATCTAACCAATTCATCGCTAAGCTATTCTACAGACTTTAATAGTGAAAATCTATAAATTTTCACCCCACTTCACAATCTAGTAGATCAATTAGTGGATTAAGGAAAGACAATGCTATATAGACCAATTACTAGAACATCTGTAATATACGTTTAGCTCCATATAAAAATCACCTACAATGCAAACTAAATTTTATGAAAGCAGTAATTCTGGCTGGTGGATTTGGTACTAGATTGAGCGAGGAAACACATTTGAAGCCAAAGCCAATGGTGGAGATTGGCGGCAAACCAATTCTTTGGCACATTATGAAGTTGTATTCCCATCATCAGATTAATGAGTTTATTATTTGTTGTGGCTACAAAGGATATGTGATTAAAGAATACTTTGCGAATTACTTTTTACATAACTCTGATGTGACGTTTGACATGAGTCATAATCGTATGGAAGTCCATATGAAACACGCGGAGCCATGGAAAGTGACACTGGTGGATACTGGAGAAAACACTATGACTGGCGGTCGTCTTAAAAAGGTGCAAAGCTACGTCGGCAATGAAACCTTTTGCTTTACCTATGGTGATGGAGTCAGCAATGTGAATATTTCTGAGCTTCTCGAATATCACCAGAAAAGAGACTGCTGGGCAACGTTAACGTCCGTTCAACCTCCAGGTCGTTATGGTTCGCTTAATTTGAAAGATGGTTGGGTAACGAGCTTTCGTGAGAAACCAAAGGGAGATGGAGGATGGATCAATGGGGGATTCTTTATCTTGGAACCATCGGTATTTGATTTTATTGCAGGGAATGAAAGTAGCTGGGAGAGTGATAGTCTTCCATTGATTGCTGAAACTGGCAAGTTATCTGCTTACTACCATAATGGTTTCTGGCAATCGATGGATACATTGAGGGATAGACAGCTTTTAGAAGAGTTATGGGCTAGCGGGAATGCTCCTTGGAAAGTTTGGGATTAGTATAGTGTTAACAGTAATTCTAAAAGATATTCTCAGTCTCAATGGATTTAGCAGGCAATGCAACATAGCAATTTCTGGAAAAATAAAAAAGTTTTAGTCACAGGACATACAGGTTTTAAGGGTTCTTGGCTAAGTTTGTGGCTACTCAAAAATGGGGCAGATGTATTGGGGTTTAGCTTGCCGCCTGATTCAGAGCCATCGCTATTTGAGCAACTGAGTTTGAAAAGCGATCTACGCCATCATTATTTAGGTGATATTCGAGACGTAGATAATATGTCTAAGATATTTACAAAATTCAAACCAGATATTGTATTTCACCTAGCAGCACAACCTTTAGTGAGAGAATCTTACCGATTTCCCGTTGACACTTGGCAAACTAATGTAATGGGAACAATTAATGTTCTTGAAATACTGAAAAATCTAGATCAACGCTGTGCAGCAGTGTTTATCACTACTGATAAATGCTATGAAAATCGTGAATGGGAATATGGTTATCGTGAAAGCGATCCTCTAGGAGGATATGACCCCTATAGTTCTAGTAAAGCTGCTGCGGAGATAGCGATCGCTTCATGGCGAAACTCTTTTTTTAAATCTTTACCTGTGCAGATTGCAAGTGCTAGGGCTGGTAACGTCATCGGTGGCGGTGATTGGGCAAAAGATCGGATTGTTCCTGATGCAATGAGAGCTCTTCAAAGAAAAGAAGCCATTCCAGTACGCAATCCCCATGCAACTAGACCTTGGCAGCATGTCCTAGAACCACTTTGGGGATATATGGTTCTGGCAGAAAAACTATATAACTCCCATAAAAATCCTAATCCTTTTGCCAGTTCTTTTAATTTTGGTCCTAATTTAAGTTCTAATCAAAAAGTTAGCACATTAGTTGAAGAAATTCTCAAACATTGGGATGGCGAATGGCATGATTGCTCAGATCCTGATAGTCCCCATGAAGCTAGTAAATTAAATTTAGCTATTGATAAGGCTTTCCATCAACTAAGTTGGCAACCAGTATGGGATTTCTCAACTACTATCCAAATGCTGGTTGAATGGTATAAGGCATCTATAGAAATGAATAATTTGGAGATTCGAGATTTATCTTTGTCTCAAATTCAAAGTTATGAAAAAGCTCAATCAGTTGTGAGTTCTGAATAAATATTTAGAACCGAGAGGGTATCTTCTCAACAATGTTTCAATTTTAATTTAAGTAATAAAAATGACATAGGCAAGAAATTCCATGATCCAAGATATTGAACAGTTAAAAGCGCAGATTTTAGAACTAACTCGCGAGTATTCTCGCCAAGTGCATGGAATGAATCGCCCAGGAAATGATGCTAGCCGACCGCCATTTATTGCGGGTAAATCTTCGGTTGCCTATGCAGGTAGAGTGTTTACTGAGGATGAGGTTGAAGCCGCAGTTTCGGCTACTTTAGATTTTTGGTTGACCCTTGGTAAGGAGGGGGCTGCTTTTGAATCAGAGTTGGCTTGCTTGCTTGGAATCAAAGCTACTTTACTTGTCAATTCAGGCTCTTCTGCAAATCTGATCGCTCTTAGCACATTAACTTCCCCCTTAATTGACGCAGATCGTCGGTTACGAGTAGGTGATGAGGTGATTACTTGCGCCGCAGGATTTCCGACCACAGTAGCACCCATCATCCAAAATGGATGTATCCCTGTTTTTGTTGATAGTAATATTCACACAGGAAATATTAATGTAGAGCAACTGGAATCAGCTTTTACTGAAGGTAAAACAAAGGCAATCATGATTGCTCATACCCTTGGTAATCCTTTTGACTTGGTTACAGTTTTACAGTTTTGCAAAAAGTATCACTTATGGTTAATTGAGGATAATTGCGATGCTTTGGGCTGCACTTATACAATGCCTAAACAGGTAGCCAATGATTTGGGCTTTACTAAAAACAGCCCAGGACTTGATGCTGGAGAAGATTTTATAATTCGCTATACAGGCTCTTGGGGAGATATATCGACACAATCTTTCTACCCGCCACATCATTTGACCATGGGTGAAGGTGGTGCTGTGAATATCGTTAACTCAATGAAGTTAAAACGGATTGCAGAAAGTTTTCGCGACTGGGGGCGTGATTGCTGGTGTCCAAGTGGTCAAGATAACACTTGTGGGAAGCGGTTTGACTGGCAGTTAGGTGAGTTACCCGATGGTTACGATCATAAGTATATCTATTCACATTTGGGCTATAACCTCAAGCCTTTGGATATTCAAGCGGCGATCGGTCGAGTACAACTAAAGCGGTTGCCTGAATTTATAAATACTCGGAAACAAAATTGGGAATATCTGCGTAGAGGGCTGGCAAATCTAGAAGAGTTTTTTGATTTCTCTTTGCCAACTCATGCAGATTCATGGAGTTTATCAGGATTTACATGGGATGAATCAGGATGCAAAACAGACTGTAGTTGGTTCGGATTTTTGTTATTAGTTAAGCCTACCGCGCCTTTTACTAATAGCTTACTTGCTCGACACCTAGACAATTTAAAAATTGGTAATCGGATGTTGTTTGGAGGTAATCTACTTAAACAACCAGTTATGGTACAACTCAAGCAAGAATCTCCAGATAAACTCAAAATTGCGGGAGAAATGACTGGGGCTGATATTCTAATGAGTCAAGGACTGTTTCTCGGTACTTATCCTGGGTTAACTCAAGCAATGCTAGATTATGAGATTGAGCAGATTCAGCAGTTTGTTAAGTCTTACTAGGTGATTTATGAATTTACCAACTCAGCAAAATGCTTGTGTATTTGGTGGCAATGGTGGTCTGGGTAAAGCGATCGCAACCTATTTAAGTGAACAGGGCTGTCAAACTTGGTCTACTAGCCGCCACTCTTCTGAAGATCCATATAGTCTTCAAGTGGATCCAACTATTCCCAACGGATTATCTAGTTTATCAAGTCTTAGCAATCTCGATATTATTGTTTGGTCACAAGGTGTTAATACAAATGATACAGCTTTAGATGTGAACCCCGAGACCTATCAACATGTGATGAATATTAATGTAGATTTTGTAGTTCAAACCCTGCATCATCTATGGGATATAGGCAAAATCAATCAAGGTGCGCGACTATGTATTATCAGTTCAATCTGGCAGGAAATTAGTCGTTCTAACAAATTTTCTTACACAGTATCTAAAGCCGCGATCGCAGGTTTAGTCAAATCAGCAGCGATCGACTTTGCCTCCTATGGTGTTTTAGTGAATGCTGTTTTACCCGGAGTTGTTGATACAGCAATGACGAGGGCAATGCTTTCTGAGCAACAAAAAAATAATGTATTGCGAGAAACACCGCTAAACCGATTAACGCAACCTGAAGATATTGCTTTTGCGGTATGGAGTTTAGTATCTCCCTATAATCGTGCTATTACAGGTCAATCAATAATTGTAGATGGTGGTTTCAGTATTATGAAGTCTATATAATAACTATAAGAATCATAGTAATTGTACGATATTTAGAGTTTTTTAGTCATTTGGAATAATAGATAGTCTTACACATCAAAATATAAAAGTCTTAGTGATATTTACGAAAAAGCATCAATATTAAGAAGTCTATTAAAATCAAACTTTAAATAGAAGTTTATATAAATCCAAGATGGAAATTCAATATACATACTTATTGTCCCTTTTAAAAAAAAATACAACTAGAAATGCTCTAATAGCATCAATTTTAAGTTTTTGTATTTTATTGCTTGTCTGGTCACCATACTTTGGTTTAGCGATTTGGCCTGATGAAGTTGCATACCAGTTAATTACGGGCAGATGGTTTCAGGAAGGTTTTAGACCAGGTGCGCTCAATAGAATTTGTCATCTAGATGGAGTACTTATTCCAGCAATCTTTTGGCCAGCAACAATCTTAACCTCAGTTTTTCATGCTCTCATTTATGGACTCAAAGCAGAGCGCATCTATCCGATGATCTTGATGGGAGGTGTTTTTGCTGCAACTATTGGGTGTCTTACACAAAAAATCAGCTTAAAATACCTAGCATTCTTACCTGTTGCAATTGTTGCTTTCGGTGTAATGCCAGTTCAAATACAGTTCATCCGACCAGAGTTTATCTGGATAATTCTTGCTTTAATACTTTTCATTTGCGCTCTCCTAAGGGATTTCAAGTCATCAATAAATTTAGCTAATCTGTCTATTTTTTTATTTTATATTGGCTCTTACTTACACCCAGAGTTTATCTTTCTAGCACCAGCTATAATATTTAACTTTTCACAACAAAAAACAAGACTATATATAAAGTTATTTGTAATTGCGCTAATTATATTTTTTGCAATTAGCTCATTAGGATATTTGCGTGAATTATCTAGCTGCAATGAATTTCCAATAGTTCAATCCACTATGAGAAGAATATCATCACCAACATTTAGTTGGTCATTTGCAAAAGATTCTATAGTCAATGTAATTTTTCCAATGGATACGATCAAAGCTTTATCACATTTAAAAATGATATATGCTTTGCCTGATTTTAAGGTTTCACGAGGATTTCAGTTGGCTACAATCTCTTATGCTACAGGTATATTTGGATTATTTGTTTTAGGTTTATTGATATCTTCTTTCACCGTCTTAAAATCAATTTTAAGACAAGTAAAATCTTTGTATGAGAGAAAAAACAGTTCAAAAGTATTGCAATATCAATCCGATGAAATCTCCATTTATAACTATGAAGAAGACAAAAGTGTAGCAACTTATCAGAATTATCCTAGCTTAAATGCACAAGTCGATATTAACTTAATTTATTTAATTTATTTAGGAGGATTTCTCCTGTATTTTCTAGACCCAAGTCATGTTTTTTATAGAAATTTAGCGTTTTTTATTACTTCTTCTTTTTGCTTAGTTGTTTATATTGATCTTCTAGTGTCAAAACTTAGGATAAAGAAGTTACACCACTATCGAGTTTCTGTCGGAATCTTAATTGTCCCAGTAATGATGGCGATACTTAGCACAGTTTATTCATTTGGCTACGTTCTACCAGAGATCACTAGCAACGGATATTCAGGACCTAGTGTTCCTCTCAAAGCTTGGCATAGTTCAATAAATATCAAAACATCAAATGTAATTTATGAAACCTTGCTACAAGCAAACCCATCTCGTGAAAGAATCATTGTGGATGACTATACTTATAGATTTGTGCGATCGCGCTATAAAGAAATATTTCCGATTAGTTACTTAGGACTATTTATTGAACTGGGTGCTTCAGAGAGCGTTATTTCATCCAAGTTAAACGGCACGCCTGTAATATCTACGTGTAATTTTAGTACCAAATTACCGATTAGAATATTATCAGCGCCGCTAGAAGTTCCCGATTACCATAACATATGCGTTGGTGTAGTTGACACATCAATCAGTCCTTCTAGATAGCAAATTAGATGTAATAAAATAAACATTACTTGAACTTTACTTATTTGAAATCACTAGATTTATATCTGAAAGAATTCTTGAATTGTGTCAACGACAAAAGATACACCAGTAATCCCTATCCATAGTGGTAGTCTGACTATGCGATCGCTCAAAGAATCTGTTACATTCATATCCCCATAACTTCGACCATACTTTTTCCCCGCAGGAGAAGTATGTAGGGGAACATAGTGAAAAACAGCATTGATGCCTTTATCTTTAAGATAGCTAATTAGCTTAGTTCTAGTCAGTAAGTCATCTACGAGGATGTAATACATATGAGCATTATGCTCACAATGAGAAGGAACAATGGGACGACGCAACTTACCAGCCTTTTCTAAAGGCTCTAACAGATTGTGATACTCCTCCCAGATATTCATTCGTAGCGAGGTTATTTGCTGTGCTTCTTGCAACTGGGCATATAAAAAAGCAGCAATAATTTCTCCTGGTAAATAGCTCGATCCCTGTTCTACCCATGTGTACTTATCTACTTGCCCTCGAAAAAACTGGTTGCGGTTGGTTCCTTTCTCTCGAATAACTTCGGCACGTTCAGAAAATTTTGGATTATTAATCAAAAGAGCGCCACCTTCACCAGAGATAACGTTTTTAGTTTCATGAAAACTAAAACAACCTAGATCACCAATGCTACCCAGTGGCTTACCTTTGTATCGAGACATGACTCCCTGAGCAGCATCCTCGATCAGGAGCAGTTGATGCTTTTGAGCAATTATTTGAAGAGTATCCATTTCACATCCCACGCCAGCATAATGAACGGGGACAATAGCGCGAGTGCGCTCAGTGATTGCTGATTCAACTAGAGTCTCATCAATGTTAAGGGTGTCAGCTCTAATATCTACAAATACTGGTATCGCGCCTCTAAGTACAAAAGCATTAGCTGTAGAAACAAACGTGTAACTAGGCATAATCACCTCATCTCCTAGCTCCAAATTAGCAAGGATAGCAGCTACTTCTAGAGATGCAGTACATGAATGAGTAAGAAGGGCTTTTAAGCTTCCAGTTTGCATTTCCAGCCATTGATGACACATTTTCGTGAATTTGCCATCTCCTGCTAGTTTTCCAGCATGATGAGCTTCACTGATATACCAAAGCTCTTTACCCGTCATGTATGGTTTATTAAAGGGAATATAATTCATTTTTTATTTTTTGTAGGCGATCGCCAATAAAGAGCCACCTAGCGGAAAAGTAAAACCCAATTTAACAAGTAATCTTTCAAAATCAAGGATTTTTTCGAGGAAGAAATTTAGAAATTTACTAATTCTAAATTCATTAAGAGGGTCATAGTTTTGCGATTTATTACGCTGGCTTAATCTTGATAGGAGCATTAAGGGTAAAAGTAGGGAGACAAAGGAGGTAGTTTTAACAATCTCAAAACCAGCCTGTTTAAGTTTGAGGCGCAATTCTTGCTGACTATATCGGCGGACATGATGGGCATAATCATCAGCTTGACTCCAAAGCCAAGAATGTTGTGGAACCGTGAGTATAATGCCGCCTCCATGTTTCAGAGATTGGTACATTTGAGTGAGAACTAACTGATCTTCGTTAATATGTTCGAGTACATCAAAGGCTCCGATGACATCAAATTCTTCAGCAAAGGGAATGTAGCGGGCATCCATTTGAAATAGACTGGTTCGGACTAAGCGACTTTGAGCAAACTCTAAACCTGCCGAGAAAATTTCACTGCCTGAAAGCTTGAGGTGAGGCATATTTTTTTCAATTGCTTGCAATACAAAACCTGTCCCACAGCCGATTTCCAGAAAATCTTGCGATCGCTTGAAGTAAGTCTGTAAAGCCCAGAGAATGAGTCGATTACGGGATCGGAACCAAAAGTTTTTAGCTTCAAACAAGGCAAGTGTTGAGAAAAAATGAGATTCAAAGCCATCATTGGCATTGGCAAGGTCTGGAGCAAAGGCGAAATGATTAGATAGAAGTGGCGGAGTATAATTACATACAGGACATATCCAAGCAGACTGGCTAAAATGGTGGTTACAAGTAGGGCAAATCTTCATCCTTTACTTCCAATAATGATTCCTAAAACAATAAAAGCCAGTCCTAATGATTTATTTATAGTAATGGATTCTTTAAAAAAGAATGCACTCAATAATACTACTAGTATGAAAGACAAACTCATAAAGGGATAAGCATAACTTAAAGGCAATTTAGTCATGGCTGCCATCCAACTAAGAGATGCTAAGAATGCACAAACAAAACTACTAATCACCCAAGGATTGAGCAATAATTTGATGATATATTGAATTTTTTCAATATTATCTAAAGGAAATGATCCAGAGAGCTGCACTTGCCATTTAATAACAATTTGCCCGTAGACTGTAAATAAGATGGTTAGAAGTATGTAAAGATGACTCATGGAAATTTTACTCCTCCAAAATTGCCAAGCCAAAACCTGTTTTTCCATAACCATTGCCATTGTATAGCATATAATTTTCTCCTTTGTGATTAAAAACAAACGGGTATTCAATCATCTCTGAATCCCACCCCTCAGTAGAAATATTAATTCCAGACGAGTCTAAAGCAAGTTCCCACTTACACCCATCTTGACTTAAAGCATAACCAATACGATATTTCTCACCACTACCACTTCGATAGGAGAACCACATTTGATAACCTTGTTTTGAATTTCCAATCACAGTTGGTCTAGAGAAAGCTTGTGCTTTTCCAATTTCGTAGGGTATTGCTAATCCATGACGATCCCAGTTATGACCATCCATAGAAGATGCATAGTTAATTACGTGTAACATCTCTCCATTACCAGCATCCCAAGTCATTGTCGAGCCATACCACATTTTGTATCCTTCAACTTCATCCTTCAAAACCCAAGGGTAGGATAGGCTAATGGGATCAACAGTATTTGTGCTTAAGAAAGGAGTCTCACTGTCTAATTTCAATGTGAAATCTGGATTAACAATAAGCCTTCCTATATCACCCCTCCAATGACTGTCAACTGGACTTTGCCATCCCATAAAAAGCATATAGTGAATATCATCAACTGCATAACAGTTACCTATACTTACACCATCTGCATAAAAGCTTCCTTTCTGTCCATACAAAAAGAAAGGATCAAAGTGTTCTTGAATAATTTTGCGTTCAATTATGTTTATATCTACTGCACCGACTGATGACCTGTTTTGGGCATCTCTACCACTAAAAAATACACGGTACAGATCGCCCTGCATATGAACTGCAAGAGGATTTGCCGCATGAGAAATCAGTTTTGGATGACTACTTTGTTTGTTAGAAGGTATATACAATAAATCTAACTTTTTCCATATACTTTTATTTCTCATATATTTTTAAGTCTCCTACTTGGGACTTTGGAACGCTCTGTAGCTGTACCCATATAAACCCCTTCAGCATCTGTATTTGCAAGCAGCAAAACACCTGCCCCAATTACACATTTGTCACCTATATTAATATGATCTCTAATTGTTGCATTGACTCCAATAAAACAGTTTTTACCAATATTAACCCCCCCTGAAATAACGACATGAGATGAAATAAAGCAATTGTCATTAATTGTGGCATGATGCCCAATATGATTTCCGCTCCAAAGCGTGACATTGTTACCGATCTTGACAAAAGGTTGAATTGTATTATCTTCCAAGATAAAGCAGTTTTCACCAATTGATAGATCAGACCAAGTTGTAGCTTTAGAACTAACGTAACTAATCAATTTATAGCCTTTGATTTTGGCTTCTTCATACTTAATTGTTCTTATTACATTAACTTTGGCATAACTGACTGCTACAAGCATATCAAAATCAGAAGGTGGATAAAGCTTTTCTACTTCTTCAAAAGGGACAACTGGTAGATCACAAAATGTTGAGCTGGAGAGGTAAGCTTGGTCAACAGTAAAAGCTGCGACTGTGTAATCACTATCATAAGTTAAATAAAAATGTGCTAATTGGGCAATATCACTAGTACCAAAAATGACCACAGATTTCATAATATTTTTTTAGATAAATTAATTTCTCAACTTGTTTTTCTTACAATCACAGTAAACTCATACAAACTATAGTCATGTAGGATAGCCACATTCCTAGAAAAATGAGTTTTACAGTAATCAAATAAGAAACAAGGGTCTCCATAATACAGATTAGGTCGCATTTTCTCAACATCAGAATACTTAGTCAATATATTAAAAGCAAAACCACATGAGCTTAAATTAAATAAATCATCTAATGTTGCTAAGATATACTTTTCCCATTCATGAATTTCTATATTCTGTCTGACATTAAATATACCACTAGCTACTGTATATTCGGAAACTGGTAAATCAGATCTTTGACAACAAAAAATCATATTTTGACGATTTCTATATAGATTTTTTGCCTTATCAAGCATTTGAGTAGATATATCGTAACCAAAGTAATTAAATTGGTAATTTTTACTACTCATATATTCAATCAATGCTCCATAACCGCAGCCATAATCATTAATAGAGAACTGTTCTTGATGGTTACAAACTTTAAGTAGTTGATCAAATCGAAGTAACTGTGATTCTTCTGTACTCCAATCAACTCCTTTAGGAGTAACGCCATAAGATAAAATTTTATCGCTGTAGTATTCTTCTACATTTTTAAGGATATTATCAAAATTCATAATATTTACTCTTAAAAAATATTTTTTGAGGATTCATAAATATTTCTAATAATAGTATAAGGACGTTGCTTTGTTTCTGAAAAAATTTTAGCAACATAAATACCAATTATCCCTAGGCTGAAGATGGTCAAACCACCTAAAAACCAAACTGAAACAATTAAAGAGGGCCATCCTGATAAAAGAACATTAAAAAAGAGTCTACGAATAATCAAAACAATTACGGCAATAGCAGATATTAATGAAATTAAAGCCCCTAAGTAAAAAACAAATATCAATGGCTTATTGCTAAAGGATGTAATCGAATTAATTGCAATAGAAAGCTTACGAAAAAAGTTGTAAGTTGATTCACCTTTAGAATATTTTTTCACGACTAAAGGAACTTGTTTAAATCCTGTAATAGCCCAGAGTCCTGCCAAAAAAATTTCTTTGTCTTTGTGATCAACTAAGGATCTTACATAGCGTTGGCTCATTAATCTAGCAGTGATCAAATTACGAGGGACTGAGTAACTAGATATCATGTTAAAAAGATTGTAGAATATGTCTCCTGAAATCTTTTCAAACATATTGCCTTTACGAACTTTTTGAACACCATAGACTACATCAACATCAGATGATTGATAATGTTCATGAAATAGGCTTAATAATTCTGGTTCTTCCTCTAAGTCAGAGTCAAGTAAAAAGATTAACTTTCCTCTAGCATAGGATAGTCCAGTCATTATAGCTTTATGATGCCCAAAGTTACGAGAAAGGTCTATAACTCTGACTCGTTCATCTTCTTGATGTAACTTAACAGCAATATCTAGGGAATCATCAGGTGAACCATCATTCACAAAAATAATTTCATAATCATCAGTCAGTTTTTGAGATTCTATAGATATACGTTGATAAAACTCATTTATATAAGGGGCAGAGTAGTACAAAGTTGTGACAATTGAAAGATACATATTAATTAAAACTATTCATATATTTTTTTGCATTAACACCTTCATTAAAGAGTAAATCAATAATGCTTACACCATGCTCAAAATTTGGGTGTGTCTGACGATATTCTGGGTAATTATCATATTCTATATAACTTAATTTAATATTTTCTTGTTGAAACAAATCTTCGTCAATATAATCCCTAGCGGCAGGACCAGAAATATACTCTGTAGCCCCAGCTTGCTTACACAAAGAGACCAAACGTTCAGTTTTACCATTTACGATAGCGTAGTCCGTAGACCAAGAAATTTGAGTCTGGATCTCTAAAAGATTGCAAATTTTGACTAGAAATCGATAGTTAATATCACTAAGAAATTTTTCATTGCAATTTAGATATAGATCCTCAAATATTTCTTTGTAATCTGCGAAATAATCAGCACGAGCATAATTATTAAGAATGGACTTCCAGTGTAGTTGAGTCCAGTTTTGATCGCTAATTTCAGTTTCTTTAATGGTCTGAAAATATTTCCCTTTAACCTGAACAGGTATAGTCAGCCAAATAAGACCTTGAGAAGTTTTAATCTTATTGCGATTACGCCAATCTCTCCTTGTGTATTGCATATCGTCAAAGAGTATAAATTCATCAACTGTGTTGATTAGATCGAAATATCCTTTCCAAGGAATATAGTTTGATTGAACGATTGCTACTTTTTTCATTTTGCTTATTTTTTATGTGAAATAAATTGTTGCTTAATATAAGCAGCCTTAAATTATTTGTAGATTTCTTGTTTTGTGGGAACGCAGTCCCAAGGAGTGCGTTCCCACAAAACATTTAGGATTACTATATACCTTTATAAGATATGCCCTTGTAGGTTTTGAGTCATTTATCATGTTTAACCTCATCAAAATACCTATTGAGCCATCATTAGGATACAGTAAATCTTTTAGAGTTTGAGTCTGGATTTTTTTGGGTAATTGAATCGACGATTAAACAGGTTAGGCGTAGAATTGAGATATGAGGCACTCAATCCAAGATGACAAGCACCTCTGCACTTGTCTTAGAACTTTTCCCTAACAAAAAATTATTCTATGAGATATATCCTATCTATTAAATCGAGTCTCAATTCTTATCAGGTAGAAGTATTAGATGATCCACAGAACCTTAATTTAAAAGAGCTTGGCGACTTTTTAGTTGTCGATCGCTACTTTGAAACATTTGCTGAACAAAGTGGATTACCCTATCTTGCCATTCAAGCCGATGAAAATTCTAAATCTCTTAATGCTTTAGAATCGATAATCCTGAATCTGCGTGATCAAGGCTTAAGGCGTGGCGATCGCTTGATTGCATTGGGAGGAGGCGTAATTCAAGATATTGTTACTTTTATTGCTTCGGTCTATATGCGTGGGCTCGATTGGGTTTATGTTCCTACAACCCTGATGGCAATGATCGATTCATGTATTGGCGGTAAAAGCTCGATTAATGTAGGTAGAGTTAAAAACTTATTAGGTACATTTCATCCGCCAGCCAAAATTATTATTAATCCTGAATTTGTCCGCACTTTACCCAAAATCGAAATAATTTCAGGTTTAGCAGAAGCTGCTAAAATTTGCTTCTGTCGGGGAGAAGGATCTTTTGCCAGTTACAGCCGACTTGTGAGACCGTTACTGTCTGGTGAAACCTACGCCACCTCAGAAGTTGCTCAACTCATATATGATGTTTTGTCTGCCAAGATCTGGTTTATCGAAATTGATGAATTTGATCAAGCCGAACGCAGACTTCTAAATTTTGGTCATACTTGGGGACATGCTTTAGAAGTTGCAAGTAACTACGCAGTGCCACACGGTCTAGCGATCGCTTTGGGCATGTTAGCTTCTATTGAGTTTATCAAAGCCGATCAAACACAGTATGTCGATTTGCGTAATCATTGCGAAGAACTTTTATCATATATTCCGCCATCAGAAAGAATATATACGATGGATCTTCAGCGTTTTGCACAGAGCTTTAAGGCTGACAAAAAGCATCGCAATGATCAAATTCGTGTTATTCTGCCAAACCAAAGTACTGATCTAGGTGTATCAGAAATTTGTTACCCCATGACCCCAGACTCAATCCAACAAGCAACCAATAGTATGCAGCAGGTCTTAGAAACAGCATGGTGAAATATTCAGTAGCAGTAATGCAGTGGCTTCTAGAGTTGGGATATCGCCATTGCTATTTCGTCGCGGGTGGGAATATTATGCATCTCTTAAATGCAGCCCGTACCACCATGATCTGCAAACCATTTGTCCATGAGGTAGCGGCAGGTATTGCTGCCGAATATCATAATGAGACTTTGCAAGATCCCGCTTATGGTAAAGCATTTGTTTTGGTGACGGCTGGACCTGGACTGACTAATACACTCACGGCGATCGCAGGAGCTTACTTAGAAAGCCATGAATTATTAGTATTAGGTGGTCAAGCTAAAACTGCTGACTTAGCTACTAATGGTTTGCGCCAGAGGGGAATTCAGGAAGTCAATGGAGTTGCGATGGTGGCTCCAGTTGCAGTGCTATCGGAAATACTGCATGAACCTTGGGATAAACAAAGATTTGTTAATGCGGTGCAAAAGGGGTGTAGCGATCGCCACGGACCTGTATTCCTTGAATTTCCCCTCGACGTACAAGCCGTATCGGTAAACGACCCAGTTGATAGTGAAGATGACCATGTCATTTATCCGCCCAAAATCAACCCTATATTTGTAGAAACTGCCAGCAAATTCAGTGAAAAAGTTGCTGAGAGAATACGTCTCGCAAATCGTCCAGTCTTATTAATTGGTGGTGGCGTAACTAGAGTAACGGCAAAAGCCATAATGCCACAGTTGCGATCGCATAAAATCCCAGTAATGACCACATGGAATGGTAGCGATCGCATCAGTATTAGCGAAGAGTTTTATTGCGGTCGTCCCAATACATGGGGACAGCGTTCAGCAAATATAATTTTGCAACAGGCGGATTTAATCGTAGCTTTGGGGACTCGCTTAGGATTACAGCAAACTGGATTTAATTGGCAAGAATTTGCACCATTAGCAGAAGTAGTTCACGTAGAAATTGATGAAACTGAACTACAAAAAGGACATCCTAAAGTAGATTTGGCAATTCAAGGAGATGCCAACACTCTGCTACTATCTCTCGTTAATCAAGATTTGGGCAATCATCAGCAGTGGCTAGAATTTTCTCAGCAGGTTAGGCGATCTATTCCTGTATCAGAAACTGTTAATACGACCAAATCAGAATACTTTAATCCCTATGAATTTGTTTTGTGGTTGTCAAAACAATGTGGATCTCATGATGTAATCATTCCTTGCAGTAGCGGTGGAGCCTTTACTGTGATGATGCAAGCCTTTATGCAACAAGAAGGGCAGGTCATTGCAACCAATAAAGGTTTAGCAAGTATGGGATATGGACTGTCTGGAGCGATCGGCGCTTGTTTTGCAAATCCAGATCGCCGAGTCATTCTAGTTGAAGGAGATGGCGGTTTTTGTCAAAATTTACAAGAGTTAGCTACTGTCAGTTCAAACAATTTGAGGCTAAAAATATTTGTATTTTCCAATGAGGGATACGCTTCTATTCGGATGACCCAACGTAACTATTTCGATGGAGCATACCTTGGATGTGACACTCAAACTGGCTTAGGCTTCCCTGATTGGCAGAAGCTATCTGAAGCCTATGGTATCTCATTCGTTGATTTGCGACCACAGAGCTTAGATATTCAAGTTTTTGAAGAAGCTTGGAATTCAGAACAGCCAACTTTCTTTGTTGTCAATCTTGATCCAGAACAGACTTACTTCCCAAAAATCTCTAGCTACATTACTCCAGAAGGAAGTATGCGTTCCAATCCTCTACATAGAATGACCCCCGATCTAGATGATGTATTACAGCAGGCAGTAATGCCATATTTAATCACTGAGCAAAGCTAGACAAAAATATAGATTCATTATCTATACGATGAACAGAACAGAAAACATGAATTTTTCTGTATAAATCCATCCTAAATAGTATGCTAAATTACGATACTAATGTTTAGCCTAATGATCGATTAATGATGCAGGCATAACTTCAAATCTCAACTTAATTTAAGAGGAAAGCTGATGAATAAACATGAACATAAAATGTTGGAGTTGCTAAAGAGGGGTAAGCAAGAGTTTGGTGTTGTTGCAACGAAAGCTGAATTTGAGGCAGAGGGGACTAGGGTCGATGAATTGCTACGCTTATTAGAAATAGCATACAAAGCCGATGTGCCACTTACGCTCAAAATTGGTGGATGTGAAGCTATTCGAGATCTTCTGGAGGCGAAACAGTTTGGAGTTAGCTATGTAGTCGCTCCAATGGTTGAAACGCCATACGCTTTAACCAAATACATTGCTGCTAAGAACAAGGTTTTCTCTGAGTATGAGCAGGAGCATACGGACTTTTTATTTAACATTGAAACGATTACAGGATATGAAAACCGCCTTGAACTAGTCAAAACTGCGGCTCAAGATGGCGGTGTTGATGGTGTTGTATTTGGCAGAGTAGACTTTGTAGGGTCATTAGGTACAGGTCGTGGCGGTATTGAAGATGAAAGTGTAACCCAATATGTCTGTGATGTAGCAACTCTTTGTAAAGAACATGAGATTGATTTTGTTCTGGGTGGTGCTATATCGATTGATGTTGTTCAGACTCTGAAGCGAGTTAGAGAAGTTAAATTAACGAGATTTGAAACCAGAAAAGTCGTCTTTTCTGGCGCAGCATTAGAAATGACAGATATGAAGCAAGCTCTTCTGGATGCGGTTCATTTTGAACTTCTTTGGTTGATTAACAAGCAGGAATATTACGGTGTAATTCATCGTGAAGATGATTCTCGAATTCAAATGTTAGAGAGTCGTTGGAAAATCCTCCAAAACAATGCTATGGACTAAATGGGAATTATATTCACTTGATTTGACTAAGTATTAATTTACTTTACTTGGGAATAAGGATTCTAAGACTCCTACTATGGCTAAGAAGATTGAAAATGAATTCCAAAGAATGAGAGTAGCCTATGACCTCTATAGATTTGTAGAAATTTCTAACTCGCTAGACTCATTGTAGGTTGATACTCTTGAGGTAACGTACATAGAATTTGCCCCATCAGAAACTCCAGATCTTCTTCTAGCCTAAATGGACTTTTGGAACAAGACTACGAGGTACTGAAAATTTCCCTTTTAGAAACTTATGTCATGAAATGTATGGATGCAATTGCTGGTGTTGACTACCAATATATAGCTTCAGACATTCTGCTTGTTTATGATGATTCGATTGGTTCGCATAGAGATATACGTATGGTTTTGGTGCTCCTAAATTCATTCCCAAACTTAAAGCACCTTACAAGATGGCTTTAATTTTAATGTTTCATATTTTGATAGAAAGACTATTTACCTTAATCAAAAATAAATAAAATGGATATCTCATCTAGTTTAAAAAAAAAGCTTGTTAATGAGAATACTGTATTTGCTATAACGGGTGCTTCAGGATGGTTTGGTAAAACTACATTAAATTTATTGTGGGAAATTTTAGGAGAGGTGAATTTCTATAAGCGAGTCTATGCCTTTTCCAGTAAAGATAGTGTTATTACTATCGAAAACAAGTTTTCATTGCCAACCCAATCTCTAGAAAAAATATTTGAACTAAAATCTTTAGATTATTTATTTCACTATGCTTTTTTAACTCGCGATCGCGTTGAGAAGATGGACATTCAATCCTACATTGATATAAATACTGGTATCACCGATCTCATCATTAAGCGATTGAAACAGGGGTACGTAAAGGGAGTCTTTGCAACATCCTCTGGTGCAGTTTACGACGAAGACTACACGTTAGTTGACTGTGAGCGAGAACTTATAAAAAATCCCTATGGTGTACTCAAACGCAGAGAAGAAATTTTACTTGTTGAGTCCTGTGAGTCATTAAAAACTTCTTGTTTAATCCTAAGAGTCTTTTCAGTTATGGGAGCATTTATGACTAAGCCAACAGCCTATGCTGTTGGAGATTTCATCTATCAAGCCTTAAACAGTCAATATATACAGATTTTGGCAGATCGTCCCGTTTGGCGTTCCTATACGGATATTCAAGATCTAGTCTATTTAGGGATATCATATCTATCTGAGCCATCACAATTATCGCCCATGTGTGTGGATACTTGTGGTTATACTGTGGAGATGGATACTCTCGCTCGGCAAGTACTATTGTGTTTACAAATTGATCCTAATTCAATATCTAGAAATTTGAATTTATTGGCTGAGCCAAGTAGATATGTAGGTAAAAATGATGAGATTGATCGACTGTCATCAAGATTAAACTTGCATTTTTCACCTTTTGAAAATCAAGTTTTAGATACAATTGCTTATCTCAAAATGTTTTGGAAAGTTTGATTTATCACCCTATCTTAATTTTGTGGTAATTCTAAATGGTTGGTAGAAGCGGTCTCTAAAAGGATACACTTCTACCAACCTGAAAATCTGTAAATAATTTCATAGAGTATTTTATGTCAAAGATATCTATAGTATTAGTTAATTACAATGGTCAGCAATTTCTTGAAAACTGTCTTACATCCATTCTAAACTACTCATATGATACTGACTATGAAGTTATTATTGTAGATAATTCTTCATCTGATGATAGCACTAAGATTATCAAAGATAATTTTCCATCTTTTCAACTTATTTGTAGTGAAATCAACTTGGGGTTTGGTAAGGCTAACAACCTTGCTGTTAAGTATGCACAAGGTGAGTACTTACTGTTTTTAAATACTGATACTATCTTGATAGAAAATACACCTAAAATATTATCAGATTATTTAAAACAGAATAAAAAAGTTGGAGCCGTTGGCGCAAGAATTATATTTCAAGATGGTAGTTATCAACTATCATGTGGTATGTTGTCAAACTTAATAGTGGAACTCCTATATAAAATTAGAGCAACTCTAGATAATAGATGGCATAGTTTCTTCTCAAGTATATACAACAGAATTTACTCAAAAGAAAAAGAAGTTGGATGGGTAACTGGTGCTTGTTTAATGATACGTAAAGACGTATTTGAAGAATTGAAAGGCTTTGATGAGTTATTCTTTATGTACTTTGAAGATGTAGATATTTGCAAAAGGATTCATGATCTAGGTTTTAAGGTTGTGTACTATCCCAAAACAAGTTTAATTCACCTTTTGGGAGGAAGTAGTTACAATATTAAGAAAAAAGTAAGTGCTTATTATCGCGATAGTCAGTTGTATTACTATCAAAAACATCTTGGTTCCTTTCAAACAAATCTTCTGAAGTTATATTTAAAGATTTTGAGTAAGGTTTAGACTAGAACCATTCGATATGATGTTTTGCTAGTTGGCTAAAAACATAAATCATTCATAAGTCCTGTAATAATCTACAAACTAATAAATATATTTCATGGCTAATGAATTATTAATTAATCTCCCTTTTATACTGAAAAAGTCTACAGGGACTACTACATATGCGATTAATTTAATTGACTATTTACATCCTCTTCAACCAAAATTAATAGTTGCATTTCCTCTGGAAAATTATGACTGCTATCTAATCCCTGATGGCAAAACATCAGAGCATGGTTTAATCGGACATTTCAAACGATTAGTTTGGACACAATTTAAGTTGCCTAAAATCTATAAAGAACTTAAATCTCAGCTTATATTTTCTCCGATCTCAGAAGCACCGCTATGGAAAAAATGTCGCAGTGTCGTTATGGTTCATGACTTTATCCCCTTAAGATTTCCCAAGCGATTTTCACCTCTTACTCCTTACCATCGATACTATGTTCCACAGGTTCTAAATCAGGCAGAACATATTATTTGTAATTCTCAAGCAACCGCGCGAGATATTGTGGAATTTTGCAATATTCCAGTTCATAAAATCACCCCAATTCTTTTAGCTCACAACCCACAACATTTTCGACCAGTTGCAGAAGAGCATTCTCAACATCGATACTTTCTCTACATCGGCAGGCATGACCCATACAAAAACATTGGTCGCGTAATTTCCGCATTTGCCAATTTCAAATCAAATCGTGATTACCAGCTTTGGCTAGCTGGTCCCTCTGACGATCGCTACACACCAGCATTAAAAAAACAAGTCCAAGAACTGGGATTGATTAGCCAAGTAAAGTTTTTAGATTATGTACCCTACGATGACTTACCCGAAATAATTAGTGGCGCGATCGCTTTAGTATTTCCCTCATTATGGGAAGGATTTGGTTTGCCTGTACTTGAAGCCATGGCTTGCGGGACACCTGTAATTACATCTAACTTGTCATCATTGCCTGAAGTAGCTGGTGATGCCGCAATTTTAATTGATCCCTACAGGGTCGAAGAAATTACCGATGCGATGCAGGCGATCGCCAATGATTCAGGGCTGCGATCGCACCTTTCACAACTTGGCTTACAAAGAGCTAAGCAATTTAGTTGGCAAAAAACAGGGGAGGCGACTGTAGAGGTTTTAAAAAGGTTTATGTAAATTGCTATAAAATGATTTGCTAGACTAGCTTAGTGAGCTTAGGGTTATAACAAAATGAGTCTGTTTTTGGAACGTCTTCACAGCAGCGATCGCCCCGTCATTGTTTTTGATGGTGCGATGGGTACAAATTTGCAAGTCCAAGACCTGACTGCCGAAGACTTTGGCGGTGCGGAGTATGAGGGTTGCAACGAGTATCTGGTGATAACGAAGCCTGAAGCAGTCGCCAAAGTACATCGGGACTTTTTAGAAGCGGGGGCGGATGTTATTGAGACGGATACCTTTGGCGGTACATCGATCGTTTTGGCGGAATATGACCTTGCTCACATGGCGTATGAGCTTAGCAAAAAAGCTACAGAATTAGCTAAGTCCGTCGCTGCCGAATTTTCTACCCCAGAAAAGCCTCGTTTTGTGGCGGGCTCGATTGGTCCGACCACAAAATTACCTACTTTACTGCACATTGATTTCGATACGATGAAGCAGTCTTTCATTGAGCAGATTGAAGGACTATATGATGGCGGCGCAGACTTGCTGCTAATCGAAACCTGTCAGGATGTGCTGCAAATTAAGGTCGCTCTGAATGCGATCGCCGAATTTTTTGACAAGAAAAAGGCTGAAGGTAAGCCACGCATTCCTGTAATGGTTTCGGTAACGATGGAAACTACTGGCACAATGCTAGTCGGTTCCGATATTTCCGCCGTAGTCACCATTCTTGAACCCTATCCCATTGATATTTTAGGGTTGAACTGTGCGACAGGTCCTGACCTGATGAAGGAGCATATGCAGTATTTGAGCGCTCACTCGCCTTTTGTGGTTTCCTGTGTTCCCAATGCGGGTTTACCTGAAAACGTGGGTGGGCAGGCTTTTTATCGCCTTACTCCCGAAGATCTCAAGGGACACCTAGCGCATTTTGTTGAAGATTTAGGGGTGCAGATTATCGGTGGTTGCTGTGGTACGAGACCATCCCACATTAAGGCTCTAGCCGATGCTGCCAAAACACTTAAGCCGAAAAAGCGTGAACCCCTCGTAACGCCATCGGCGGCTTCCATTTATAGCTCTCAGCCTTATATTCAAGATAATTCCTTCTTGATTGTCGGTGAGAGATTGAATGCTAGTGGCTCTAAGAAAACCCGTGATTTACTCAATGCTGAGGATTGGGATGGACTGGTGGCGATCGCGCGATCGCAGGTCAAAGAGGGCGCTCATGTTCTCGATGTGAACGTGGACTATGTGGGACGCGATGGCGTGCGGGATATGCATGAATTGGTATCGCGTCTGGTGACTAACGTGACTTTGCCCCTAATGCTGGACTCCACCGAATGGGAAAAGATGGAAGCAGGGCTAAAAGTAGCGGGTGGTAAATGTATTCTCAATTCCACGAACTACGAAGATGGCGAAGAGCGTTTCTGCAAAGTCGTTAGCCTCGCTAAGCGATATGGGGCGGGGATTGTCATCGGTACTATTGACGAAGAGGGCATGGCGCGGACTGCGGACAAGAAATTCGCGATCGCTTCCCGTGCTTATAAACAGGCAACGGTCGAATTGGGAATGCCAGCCAGTGAAATATTCTTCGATACGCTGGCGCTACCGATCTCTACAGGTATTGAAGAGGATCGCCAGAATGCGGCGGCTACCATTGAATCCATTCGTCGCATTAAGGCAGCGATGCCCGAAACCCATGTATTGCTTGGTGTTTCTAACGTCTCCTTTGGTCTAAATCCTGCCTCGCGGGTGGTTCTCAATTCAGTATTCCTCCATGAAGCGATGAAGGTTGGTATGGATTCATCGATTGTCCATGCTAGTAAAATCGTGCCACTCAATCGCATTGGCGAAAGAGAACTAGAAGTAGCGCGGCAACTAATTTTCGATCAGCGTCAGTTTGATGGTGATATCTGTACTTATGACCCATTGGGCGAATTTACGACCCTATTTGAAGGTGTTTCGACAAAGCGCGTTAAAGTTGATAAAGCTGACACTCCGATTGAAGAGCAGCTTAAAAATCATATTATCGATGGCGATCGCATTGGTTTAGATGATGCGCTCACTGAGGCGCTTAAGCAATACGAACCCCTAACAATTATCAATCAATTCCTGCTTGACGGTATGAAAGTGGTGGGTGATCTGTTTGGTTCAGGACAGATGCAACTTCCCTTTGTGCTGCAATCGGCGGAAACTATGAAGTCTGCCGTTGCGTTCCTAGAGAAGTTTATGGAGAAGGAAGAGGGCGCAAATAAAGGCGTATTCCTGATTGCTACGGTCAAAGGCGATGTCCATGATATTGGCAAAAACCTTGTCGATATCATTCTCTCCAACAATGGTTATAAAGTCGTGAACATTGGCATTAAGCAATCGGTGGAGAATATTATCAAAGCCTATGAAGAATGCAAAGCCGACTGTATCGCGATGAGTGGATTGCTAGTTAAGTCCACGGCTTTCATGAAAGAGAATTTGGAAGAATTTAACCGTCGTGGTATCAATGTGCCTGTAATCCTTGGCGGTGCGGCACTCACACCCAAGTTTGTCTACACCGATTGCCAAAATGTCTACAACGGCAAAGTGATCTATGGCAAAGATGCCTTCTCCGACCTCAACTTCATGGACAAATATATGCCCGCCAAGGCTGAGGGCAAATGGGAAAATGCCAAAGGTTTCCTCGATGAAGAATTAGCCGTTGTTATTGATACTTCCGAAAAAGATGTCACGACTGCGGCTGAGGATAAAGCCAAGAAAGAAGCTGCCCTTGCGGAACGTTACCTCGATATTGGGCGCTCTGAGGCAGTCGATCCTAGTCTCGATCGCCCAACTCCTCCCTTCTGGGGAACCAAGATTCTCCAAGGTGCAGACATTCCCATTGAGGATCTATTCTGGAATCTCGATTTGCAAGCGCTTTTTGCGGGACAGTGGCAATTCCGTAAGCCCCAAGGTCAGCCCCGTGAGGAGTATGACGCATTCCTGCAAGAAACGGTCTATCCCATTCTAGAAACATGGAAAGATCGCGTAATTAAAGAGAAGCTGCTGCAACCAACATTAGTTTATGGCTATTTTCCTGTGCTGGCGGAAGGTAATACGGTCTATGTGTATGACCCCAAGGATATCGACAATATCGCCACTGCTGAACCAATCAATCATTTTGTTTTCCCCCGCCAAAAGTCCCAGCGCCGTCTCTGTATTGCTGATTTCTTTTCACCAAAGGACTCTGGAATTGTCGATGTCTTGCCCCTGCAAGCTGTGACTGTTGGACATATTGCCACAGAGTTCGCTCAAGGTTTATTTAAAGCCAATCAATACACTGATTACCTCTATTTTCATGGTTTAGCCGTACAGATAGCAGAGGCGATCGCGGAGTGGTCACATACACGCATTCGCCAAGAGCTAGGCTTCGGTGCAGAAGATCCTGATAATATCCGCGATATTCTCGCCCAGCGCTATCACGGCTCTCGCTACAGTTTTGGCTATCCTGCCTGTCCAAATATGCAGGATCAGTACAAGCTGCTAGATTTGCTAGATGCGAAGCGGGTTGGTCTAGAAATGGATGAGAGTGAACAACTCTATCCCGAACAGTCAACTACTGCGTTGATTGTGCATCATCCTGTGGCTAAGTATTTCAGTGCTTAAAAAAATTGGTATTCAATTATGCTGAAATCTCTCAAAATCGAAAATTTCCGTTGCTTCCCATCCTTTGAGATGGGACAACTAGGAAGGTTAAATCTCATTGTTGGGACAAACAACAGTGGCAAAACTTCTATTTTAGAAGCGCTTCAATTGCTTCTAAGCAAATCACCTAATTTTGAAGTATTAAGTGATGTTGTAATTAATCGAAGTGAGTATCTTGACAAAGAAGATGATCGAGATAGAGACTTAGTGATTCGTCATCTTTTTTGCGGACATGAAATTGATATCGGTAGTAATATTTTGATTACTGGGAAAGATGATATTAATAACATAAGAAAAGAAATTACTATTTCTATCGACAATAAAGAAATTAGTGAAAATTCTTACTTGCCAATGTTATATGTCAAAAGAACTAACTATATTAAAGATTTCACAAAGCCAAATTTGCATTTAGAAGAAAGATTTAAAATAGAACTTGTACTATCTGAAGATAGAAATGTATCGTTTAAATCATTTCAAAATGCAAAAAAAGTTTTTGCAGAGAAGTCTTCATACGTTTGTTTTGTAAACTCATCATCGTTGAGTACTGAACAAGCACTTAATTTATTTGAAGATGTGCTACTTACACCAGAAGAAGATCTTGTTATTCAAGTTTTACAAATTATTGAGCCTCAAATAAAACGAGTTGCGCCTCTTATTGGTAAGAATGGCTATAAAGGTTCACGCGGTAGTTTCATTGTTCAAACCAATGAAAATCAACGCATACCGATTGGCGGTATGGGCGATGGAATGTGGCGAATGTTAGGACTTGCTCTAGCGATCGTTAATGCAAAAGATGGAGTCTTACTTGTTGATGAAATTGATACAGGGCTACACTTTACCGTCATGTCTGATATGTGGAAAATGCTCTGGGAAACCGCAAAGCGTCTCAACGTCCAGATTTTTGCAACAACCCATAGCAATGATTGCTGGACAAGCTTAGCGGATATAGCTAATGCTGAGAATCCTAGTGAAGATGGGATTACAATTCATCGAGTTGAAAAAGGAAAACCTCATAGCATTGTCTTTACAGAGCGACAAATTGGAATTGCAGCAGAAAATGACATTGAGGTTCGTTAGATCGTGACAGACAAAGTACTCCTCGTGGAAGGAAAAGACGATCAGGCTGTGATTGCAGAATTGATGAAAGCAATTGGTTTTAATGTTGGTACTGATAAAGATTTGGTCTGGATTAAAGATTGTAAGGGCTATGAAAATCTGGCAAAAATTGACAGGATATCCACCGAGATATTAGCCACAGGACTAACAACATTAGGTATTGTAATTGACGCTGATGAAAAGCCAAAATCTCGTTGGCAGAGTATCAGAGACGCTTGTTTATTAAGTATTCCTGATTTACCAAAAGCTCTCCCTGAAGACGGTTTAATTTGGCAGGCTCCTAATGACATCAGATTTGGAGTCTGGATGATGCCTGATAACAAAATGCGTGGAATGCTAGAAACTTTTTTAGCTGATATCATTCCCGAACAAGATCAGGTTCTTTGGGAGTTTGCAAAGGAATCCGTACAGGAAGCAAAGCTTAGAGGCTCAAAAGTCACACCAAATCACATCGACAAAGCAAATATTTATACTTGGTTAGCTTGGCAAGAACCTTCAGGGTTACAGATATCAACAGCAGTCAAGAAAAGAACCGTTTTTGATAAAACACATCCTAATGCTCAGAAATTCGTGAAATGGTTTAAAGATTTGTATGACTTGTAAGCGATCGCCTAAATCACAAAACTGTGACCCAGCATCCTCACACAATACAAAGCTCTGGGGCAACTAGGCTCTCCAAAGGAGATAATATATAAAACTATACAAAAATCAAAAAAGATTAACCGATCCATCATGGCAACCGTTAACGATAACTATCTCAAGCTCAAAGCGGGCTACCTGTTCCCTGAAATCGCACGCCGAGTTAATGCCTTCGTCGAAGCAAATCCTGACGCAAAAGTGATCCGTTTGGGCATTGGTGATGTCACCGAACCATTACCCCAAGCTTGCCGTGATGCGATGGTGCAAGCCGTTGCCGATATGGGCGATCGCGACTCCTTTAAGGGTTATGGACCCGAACAAGGCTACGCATGGTTACGCGAAAAGATCGCTGCCCATGATTTTCAGGCTAGGGGCTGTGATATTGATGCCTCTGAGATTTTTATCTCTGACGGTTCCAAGTGTGACTGCGGCAATATTCTCGATATTTTTGGCGATGACAATACGATCGCCGTTACCGATCCTGTTTATCCCGTTTATGTGGATACGAATGTCATGGCAGGACATACGGGCGACATCAACGAGAAAGGCGAGTATGACGGGCTAGTTTATTTACCGATTACGGCGGAAAACAACTTCACTGCTCAGATCCCGACGCAAAAAGTCGATTTGATCTATCTCTGCTTCCCCAATAATCCCACAGGGGCGACAGCGACTAGAGAACACCTGCAAGCATGGGTAGACTATGCCCGTAACCATGGCTCAATTATCTTCTTCGATGCCGCCTACGAAGCCTTCATCACCGATCCCAGTCTTCCCCACTCAATCTACGAAATTGAGGGCGCTAAAGAATGTGCGATCGAGTTCCGTTCCTTCTCCAAGAATGCAGGATTTACGGGTACTCGTTGCGCTCTAACCGTCGTTCCTAAGAACTTGATTGGCAAAGCCAAAGATGGCTCAAATGTGGAAATCTGGAAGCTCTGGAATCGTCGTCAATCCACTAAATTTAATGGTGTTTCCTACATTGTCCAACGTGGTGCGGAAGCCGTCTATTCAGAAGCAGGGCAAGCGCAAACACGTGAACTGATCAACTTCTACATGGAGAATGCCAAGATTATTCGTGAGAAGCTATCGGAAGCAGGTTTGGCGGTCTATGGTGGTACAAATGCTCCTTATGTGTGGGTGCAGACTCCTAATGGACTTTCGAGTTGGGATTTCTTCGATAAGCTGCTCTTTAACTGCAATGTCGTTGGAACTCCGGGTTCAGGCTTCGGAGCCGCAGGGGAAGGTTACTTCCGCATTTCCGCTTTTAATAGCCGCGAAAATGTTAATGAAGCGATGCGCCGCATCATTGAGAAGTTCTAACATCAAAACCAGAAGATGATTTGCGACGCAAATCATCTTCTGGTTTTGGATCCTCACAAAACTGAATACGGATAAAAACAAACCCAGTAAGGGTTTTAAGCCTACAAAATGGCTTAGCCATTTTGTAGGATGTTCTGAACCATACATCAATCATTGGAGAAATTTATGTGGGCGAGTGCGCTAACAGCATACGGACATTATTTGAGTATTGGACTGATTTTTGCAGCATTGTCCACGGAGCTATTTACGCTCAAGGTTGAGTTGACCCTCAAGGAAGCATGGCGAATCGTGATCGCCGATACGATCTATGGGATTGCGGCAGTAGCGATTTTGGGTACGGGGATTCTGCGGCTGCTTTATTTTGCGAAGGAAACTTCCTACTATATGCACCAGCCTGTTTTCTGGTTGAAAATGGCAACCTATGCAATTATTGGGGTTTTATCTCTGTACCCTACAATTTCGTTTATCCAGTGGGTAATTCCTCTAAGAGCGCAGAAAATTCCTGAAATTACAGCAGAAAAAGTCAAACGCCTAAAGACCATTATTCACTTAGAATTGCTCGGTTTCACTTTTATCCCTCTCTTTGCATCAATGATGGCAAGGGGCATCGGTTCTGACTGGTTTAATATCTAGATCAAAATTAATGCTGTGCTAGACGCGGCACATTCATTAATAACAAAAGAGTGGTAGTGCAAAGCACTGCCACTCTTTTGTTATTGGACTCTAGAAGAACTTCTAACTAGTTGCTGTTTACATATATCTGGATCGATCGCAGGTTCTAAACAAGAAAATCCTTGACAGACTAAAGCGATCGCGTCGGAATTTCTAAACACCTTCTCTGCGATTAGTGTGACATTGGGGAGATATTCTCGATTGAGTTGCTGATATAGGTCTGGGTTAGCACGTACAAGAGTATGGTTGCGAAACCAATCAAAGGCGGCGATCAGACTCGGACAAGCCACAGGACTATTGGTAATCACATGACCAAAACGCTTGAGCGCAAGTTCAGCACGGTCGAGATAGTCCAATTTGCCCGTGATACTGGCGATCCGAACTAGATTGGCGATCGCAGTACCATTGGGTGACGGTGTCGCATTATCTTGATAATTGCGTTCTCTCACCAATAAATATTGACTCGATTCGCTGGTGGTGTTGAAATAGCCACCCGATAGAGCATCCCAAAAATCGCGATCAAACTCAGCTTGAATGGCGATCGCCTGTTGTAGATAGAAGTCGGCAGATTCGGGAATGGCTTGATGCAGATCGAGGAGGGCTTTGATCAACAACGCATAATCCTCTGATTGTGCTGGTACTGCGGCGATCCCTCCGTAGTTAATCCTTTGTAGATGACCTGAAACCCATTGATGATCGAGGATAAACTGCATCGCTGTGACTGCCAATTGACGATAAATTGGCTTTTGGAAGGCACGATAGGCAGTGGCTAAACCCGAAATCATCAGGGCATTCCAAGCCGTGATCGCCTTAGTATCAGTAATGGGAGGAACGCGACCTTCCCAATCGATTTCGCGAATATCTTCTTGATTTCTAGCCACAGGAAAAGCATCGCTTGGGCGAGAATATTCACCATAGCGGCGACGAAATAACTTTAAGAGGCTAGCTTCTATTTCGGGAGACAATTCACCATAGTGCTTACGCTGCAACACATTTGTCTCTTCAAAATTGCCATTTGGCGAAATTGTAAATTCATAGCTCAATTGTTCAAGTTCTGAAATACTAAAAATATTTTTGAGTTCTGCATAGCTCCAGACCCAAAATTTGCCCTCGCGTCCCTCACTATCAGCATCTTGGGAGGCGTAAAAACAACCTTCCTCCGCCAACATTTCACGCTGGAGCCAAGTAACGGTCAAGTCACAGGCACGGGCGATCGCAGGTTCCTGTTTCCCTGACATCCAGAGGTTTGCTAAATACTCCATAATTAATCCGTTGTCATAGAGCATTTTCTCAAAGTGGGGAACTGTCCAAGTAGGATCGACGGTGTAGCGATGCCACCCCCCTGCCACATGGTCAAAGATGCCACCGAGGGCAAGATCTAAGCCCCGTTGTTCGGCTTTATTTTGAAGTAGACTTTCCCCTGAGTCACCCTGCAATTTCTCAAAGCGACAAGCTCTCAAAATTAGATTGGCGTAGGGAATCATCGGAAAACAAGTGCCGTAGTCTCGATTGGTAACTACTTCCGCACATTTAGCAATCCCCATTGCTAAGGCTTCGTCACTAATAATCGGTACGGGGATAAGCTTATTAACTTGGTGTAAATTGCGAATAATTTGATCTTTGTAGTCTTGAATATCTGGGTTGCGATCGTAATAAATCTCACAAATAGACTGCAATACCCGTAAAAATCCTGGTCTGCCATAGCGTGGCTCAATCGGGAAATATGTACCACCGTAAAAAGGTACTAGATCATCGGGAGCGAGAAATATATTCAAAGGCCAGCCGCCGCTTTCGCCCATGATCTGGATTGCTTGCATATAGATGCTGTCGAGATCGGGGCGTTCTTCGCGATCGACTTTGATTGCCACAAACCGATCATTCATATAGTCGGCAATCACTGTGTCCGAAAAAGCTTCATGCTCCATCACCGTACACCAGTGGCAGCTAGAGTAACCAATCGACAAAAAAATTGGCTTGTTCTCATTCCTTGCCTTTTCTAAGGCTTCATCGCCCCACGGATACCAATCGATAGGATTGTCTCCATGTTTCCGAAGATAGAGGCTGTGGGCTTGGGTGAGACGATTGGGCATAGGTCAAGGGTAGCGCGGAGACTTATATTCTGTTCTGGTATAGCAAAGTTTAGCCCTTTGTGATACTTGCTACCAAGGGATATTTGTAGAAATCCAGCTAAAATGCTGGGCAAGTCTGAGTATTTACCGATATCATGCCAGCTATTTTGATGCGATCGCCACGCTATAGACAATTTAAATAAATGTGAGTTCGACGAAAGCGCAACATGGTGAAAATCGCAGAGCGATTTTCACCATGTTGCGCCATTTGCACCACGCTTCGCGCGGTGCAAATGGCTATATCGAACTGACGTTAAATAAGAAAAATAGGGCTTAGACTTCGCTCAGCCAGCAATATACGATGGCTGAGCGAAGTCTAAGCCTCTTGAATTTATTTGGAATTACTCTACTTCTAGAAACGTTCTATGGATTGAGAAAGGAACTTGGATTTAGCATCATGATCGGGCTTTGCGCCTTCGCCACAGGTGCGTGGAGTCGGCAAAATCTTACTAGGATTAGCGATTCCCTTAGGGTCAAAAGCATCACGCACCCGGCGCATTGTTTCGAGATCGGACTCGCTAAACATCTCAGGCATATAACACCGCTTGTCTGCGCCGATGCCATGCTCTCCCGAAATGCTGCCACCGACGCGCACACAAAGTTTGAGAATTTCGCCGCCTAAAGCTTCTACGGTTTCTAAAGCGCCAGCTTCGGCATTGTTATAAAGAATTAAAGGATGCAAGTTCCCATCGCCTGCATGGAAAACATTGGCGACATAGTAGCCATATTTCTCGCTGAGTTTGGCGATTTCTTGTAAAACATGGGTCAGCTTAGTCCTTGGAATTACACCATCCTGCACGTAATAGTCGGGGCTGAGGCGACCCATCGCCGCAAACGCAGCTTTGCGTCCTTTCCACAGTCTCAGACGTTGTTCTGGATCACTGGCGATCGCCACATTTCTAGCGCCATTTTCATAACAAATTGCTTCTACTCGCTTTGTGTTTTCGGCGACTTCTAATGCCGAACCATCGATCTCAATTAATAAAATCGCCGCCGCGTCACGGGGATAGCAATTAGTTGCCACCGTATCTTCTACCGCATTGATGCTCATGTTATCCATGATTTCCATCCCCGCAGGAATAATCCCCGCTTTGATTACATCGGAAACTGTGGAGCCTGAAGCTTCTACGGTGGTAAAGTCGGCGAGAAGGACTTGAATGGATTCTGCTGATTTGAGGATTTTTAAAGTTACTTCTGTGGCGATGCCCAGAGTCCCTTCGGAGCCAACAAAAACACCGATGAGGTCATAGCCTGCCATTTCAGGGATTTTGCCACCGATTTCTTGAATGGAACCATCGGGAAGCACGATCTTCGCACCGAGGACGTGATTAGTAGTGACTCCATATTTAAGGCAATGCACTCCCCCTGAGTTTTCGGCGACATTGCCACCGATGGAACAGATAATCTGACTAGAAGGATCGGGAGCGTAGTAGAAGCCTGCGCCACTAACTGCTTGAGTTACCCAGTTATTGATTACCCCCGGCTGCACGACCACGCGCTGATTTTCTAAATCAACTTCAAGAATTTTTTTCATTCTGGAAGTGACGATCAGTACCGAATCTTGGAGAGGTAGCGCCCCACCCGATAAACCAGTCCCCGAACCTCTAGCCACAAAGGGGATTTGATGGCGATCGCATACTTTAACAACGGCAGATACTTCCTCGGTGGTGAGGGGAAGCACCACGATCGCAGGTTGTTGACGATAGCTGGTCAAACCATCGCACTCGTAGGCAATTAATTCTTCGCGAGTTCGCACCACATAGCGATCTCCAACAATGGCAATAAATTCCTCAGCAATCGTTTGCCAGTTAATAGTTTTAGTTGTGGGAGCAGTGGGAATGGCGATCGCGGTCATGGGGATTTGTGGTGAGAGTATTAGGGTGATTTTATCTTAAAAAAAATTAAAAAAATTGATTTCAGCGATCCTAAATGAGTTGTGAGAGGCTTCGGTTTTGTTCAGCCATCGATAATATGCTGGCTGAGCGGAGCCGAAGCCCTTTTTTCTCATGGATGATTTAGGACTGCTATAGCGCTTTTCAAGCAATCAAGGTACAGAGGATTGTTTCCCCGCCGAAGGCGGGGAAACAATCCCGTACTTCATTAGACTAAGAAACGCTATATAGTTTGGTTGTAGTTTGGTTGTGGCAATGCAAAATTTGCTTAGATTAGTTAACCTATCCAATAGCTTAGCGAGATTATTGATCACGCTAACCAGTGGGCTAGCGCTATCTGGCGTAGCGATCGCCCCTAGTGACGCGCTCAGTCAAAACAATCCACCTCAAAAAATTAGTGCCACCGATCAACGTGCCAATAAGAGAGCCGCCGATGCCTACCGTCAATCAGGGCTTGCCTATCGCCGACAGGAACGTTTTGAAGAAGCGATCGCGGATCTAGAAAAATCCGTTAGCCTCGACCCCCAAAATATTGACGGTAGGATTATTTTGGGATGGACACAACATCTCGCCAAACGAGAAGAAGCTGCCGCCGCCTCACTCTGGGAAGCTATTTATCGATCGCCCACATCATTGCAAGCATTTAATGCGATCGGCATCGTCTATCTGGTGCGGGGGGACTTGCCGCAATCGGTGTTGTTACATAGTTGGGCATTGTTGCTCAAACCTGATAATGAAATCGCCCACTATAACCTTAGCCTCGCCTACCATCGACTCCAGCAATACGATCTAGCGATCGCCCACTCCCAAAAAGCCAGCGAACTAGAGCCAAATAATCCCCATCCCTTTGTGGCACAGGCGATCGCCTATTGGTCATCGGGCGATCAAGTTAATGGTAAAAAATTATTTAATCAGGCGATCGCGATCGACACTCGCTATCGTAGTCCTGAATTTTTGAACTTTCTCAACGAAGCAGGGTTTAGTAACGACCAGATTCAACTTTCAAAGATAATTTTGGCTAACTGAAGCTAGCCTGAGCTGGTGTCATCGCCATTGCTAGCCCCAAGGATTGGTGTATCGATCTACGAAAAACTTGTGATTTTGGCGATCACAAATATATGAATAGCGGGTAAGATATTACAATCTTGGCTGAAAATCTACTAAGATATCAAACTTTACTTGAGCGGCGCAAGATTGAGGTTAGACAGTGGAAAACCCTAAAACATTTCGTATAGACCGCGGCATCGGTCAATATGACTTCAACGACTATTACGCTGTCTTAGGCTTGCCAGTGACAGCCGAAGCCTCTCAAGTACGCAAGAGATATATTCTCATTGCCAAGTCTCTGCACCCTGATATTCATGGCAGAACTTCTGCCGAAAAACTAATCGCCACCCAATATCTATCTAAGCTGGTTAACCCTGCTTACAATGTCCTATCGCAGGAGCGAGAACGGACGGAATACTCGGCGATTCTCAAGCTCCTTGGCAAGAGATTGATGAAGCGTAATCAAAAATTTATACCGCAATCTGATCTTGCTCAAAAGTATTTACAGTCACGCAGTATCGACTACGAAAAGGTTATCCAAGAGATCGCCAAAGTCCAGTATCAAGATCTAGACAAGGCTCTAGAACATATTGGGCTATTGAGTGAACTTAATCTGGTGCATATTCTGATTCAGGAAGGATATAAGCATTTAACTGACCAAGAAAATGTGGCTTCTCCTAGATCTGCACCTAGTCAAGCACCGACAAATGGACAAATGACGGGGCAACGCTCTGGCATAAACAACAGTGGTATGAACACCTACAGTGGTAGTACTGGCGACATCAACTCTCCTGCGGGTGGGGGGTATCAAATGCGAAGTGCGGCTCAGAATGAGACTCGTAATGGTAACACCACAGGCAACACATCAGGCAATACATCGGGCAATACATCGGGTACAGCAAGAGTAAATCCTGCTGCGAATGCTAGCAATGCGGGTGGCTCCATTGATCAATATATTCGTCAAGCCGAAAGCTATATTAATCAACAATTATGGGCATCGGCGTTAAAGGAATTACGGACGGCGATTCAAATCGATTGTAATAGTAGTAAATGCCATGCTCTATTAGGCTTTGTGTATATGAATCAAAAGCTAACGGGGATGGCGAAGGTGAGCTTTCAGCAGTCTCTAAAACTGAATCCTCAAGAACCAATGGCTTTGAAATACATTGCTCAAGTTAGCAGTACAGGTGATAGCAAATTGCAAGATAAATCCAAAGACAATAAGAAAAGTGGTTTCTTTGGTTGGTTAGGTGGCGGTTAAATTAGTAAATGGAGTGCTGAGCTATGGGCGGCACTCTGTTTGGTACATAGCTCAGCAATGGGGAAATGATGGATTTAAAAGAGGCGATCGCCACAAAAGCTAGAGAACTTGGTTTTAGCAAGGTGGGATTTGCGCGGGCAGAATCGGGAATTGAGGCGGAACGCATTCAAGAATGGCTAGATCGGGGATATCAGGCAGATATGGCATGGATGGCGAATCCTAAGCGCCAAGATATTACGCAGATGATGGATGGTGTGCAGACGGTGATCTGTGTGGCGCTAAATTATTACACTCCCTATCAACATTCTGGCGATCGCAATGTGGGCAAAATCTCCCGCTATGGCTGGGGACGTGACTATCATAAGGTTCTCAGCAAAAAGCTCAAGGCGCTATCAAATTGGTTAATGGCGCAAGGAGAGAATATTCAGGCGCGTTACTATGTCGATACTGCCCCGATCGCTGAAAAAGCCTTGGCACAAAGAGCAGGAATTGGCTGGATCGGTAAGCATAGTAATGTAATTACCCGTGACTATGGCTCTTGGTTGTTTTTGGGCGAAATATTGACTAATTTAACCCTAGAGCCTGATCAACCCCATACTGATCATTGTGGGACTTGTACCCGTTGTATTGATGCTTGTCCCACGGGGGCGATCGCCCAGCCCTTTGTGGTGGATGCCAATCGTTGCATCGCCTATCACACCATCGAAAATAAAGCTGAACAGATTCCAGAGGCGATCGCCGCTAATCTCCAGAACTGGGTGGCAGGATGCGACATTTGCCAAGATGTTTGTCCTTGGAATCATCGTTTTGCCCAAGAAACCAATGAACCTGATTTTCATCCCTTTCCCTATAATCTAGAGCCGCCCTTAGAAGAGCTGGTCAATATGACTGAAGCCGAATGGGATCAAAAATTTACAGGTTCGGCTTTGCGAAGAATCAAACGCGATCGCTGGCAACGCAATGCTGAAAATGTTTTAGCACAGCAGTAACCCCTCCCTAACCCTCCCCTTCGCAAGGGGAGAGAACAAGATTGCTCGTGTTCCCACTTTGCAATGGGGAAGTAAAGGGGATTTTGAGGTTTTCAAAGCAGAAAGCATTGAAAATCTTAAAATCGGTTTCATAATGAGAATTGCTGAAAGATTAACCAATAACTTGAATAATTGAGAGAAAGAAATATTTATGGCGAATATAGCTTATCTGGACTGTCCGACGGGGATCTCAGGTGATATGTGTTTGGGAGCGCTAGTGGATGCGGGTGTGCCCCTGACCTATTTGCAGGAAATAGTGCAGCGCTTAGGACTCGATCGCGAAGTGAAGTTATGGACAGAGGTAGTTAAGCGCGGCGGAATTGCGGCTGTAAAGATGCAGGTAGAACTACTCAATCACGCAGATCCTCAAGGTGCAGAGCCGCCAACAGTCGCAGTTTCTCAAGAAACTCATAGCCATGATCACGAACATATTCACCACACTGATCATACTCATCATGATCACCAACATAATCATGATCATCAAGAACTAGAAAACCATAATCATGATCATCATGGAAAACATCGCCACTTACCAGAAATCGAACAAATTATTCGTGATGCCAAATTACCAAAACAGGTTGAGAAATGGAGCCTAGCAACCTTCCGAACCCTAGCGATCGCCGAAGGAGCAGTGCATGGGATTGCTCCTGAGCAGGTGCATTTTCATGAAGTGGGTGCGATCGATGCGATCGTCGATATTGTCTGTACCTGTGCGGGTTTCGCCTATTTGGAAGTGGAGCAAATTTACTGTTCAGCCTTGCCTGCGGGGGGTGGCTATGTGAACTGTGATCATGGCAAAATGCCCGTCCCTGCTCCCGCCACTCTAAAGCTTTGGGAAATGCACGCTGTCATTACCTTTGATAATGGCATTCGCAAAGAACTGGTTACGCCTACTGGTGCAGCGATCGCAGTGACTCTTGCAGAAAGTTTTGGCGAAGTTCCATTGATGAAAATCAAAAAGGTGGGATTAGGTGCAGGAACTCAAGATTTAGAAATTCCGAATATATTACGCCTATGGATTGGGAAATCTCAAAAGCAATCTGGCAAACATTCTCAGAAGCAATTACAGAAAAAAAAAGTCTAAAAACTAATTTTTCTTTTAATACAGAAATTAAACAAGAGATTCTAAAGGAAATTGAAGTTCGGCAAGAGATGGCGAAGGAATACAATCCCATTTCTGAGACGATCGCCATTCTCGAAACCCAAGTCGATGATATGACTGCCCAAGCGATCGCCTATGTGATGGAAATGCTCTTACAAAATGGAGCCTTAGACGTTTATACCCAAGCGATTACGATGAAAAAATCCCGCAGTGGCATTTTGCTAACGGTTATTTGTCCCTGCGATCGCCAGTCCCTGTGTGAGCAGATCATCTTTCGCGAAACCAGTACCCTCGGTATTCGCTATCGTCAAGAGGAACGCCATATTCTCCATCGTCAGATCTATGAAGTGGAAACAGAATATGGCAAGGCAAGAGTAAAGATCGCCTTGCGAGATGGCTTTTGGACAGCTCAGCCTGAATATGAAGACTGTGCCAAATTAGCGCGATCGCAAAATGTGCCGCTTTTCCAAATCCAAGAAGCTGTTAGATTAGCTGCTCGTGAATTTGTAATCTGAATTTTTGGGTAGTTAGCGTAAACTATAGTTAGCAAGAGCTATGGGTAAAGAGTCAGGATTTATTTTCGCTACAGGAGTTAGGTTGAGATGGCGACATTAGTAAAAATTGCTCAGATTGAGACCTTACAGGGACAAACTACGGTACTGCATGATATTGACTGGCAGCAATTTGAGGCGATTTTAGAAGATTTAGGCGAAAGCCGTGCCTCGCGGATTGCCTATTTTGATGGTGTATTGGAGATTAGAATGCCTTTGCCTGAACATGAAGCGGATAAGGAATTGATTGGCGACTTAATTAAGATGCTGTTTGCCTATCTGTTAATGGATTACGAGTGCTATGGCTCGACAACCTTTAAGAAGCAAAGTATGCCTGCGGGGATTGAGCCAGACAATTGCTTTTATGTGCAGAATCATCATCTGATGATTGGCAAGAAGCGCTTAGATTTGGCGACCGATCCACCACCAGATTTGGTGATCGAGGTGGATCTGACTTCTCGGACTAGCAGATCTGCTTATGTAGCTTTGGGTGTGCCTGAGATATGGCAGTATGCCAATCGCCAGTTAAGAATTTTTCGATTGCAAGATGGGGACTATGTTGAGTCGCTGAGTGCGATTTTCCCTCAATATCAAGTTACGCCAGCAATTAATCGTTGTTTAGAAATTTGTCGTACAAAAGGGAGAGGGACAGCATTGCGAGAATTTCAGGCATGGATGCAGCAGAATCTAAATGTGTAGGTCATATCTAAATTTTGTCTCTAAATTGCTGTATGCAGACAATTTAAATAAGAAATAAGGCTTCGACTCCGCTCAGCCACCGTATATCGATGGCTGAGCGGAGTCGAAGCCTCTTTAGATTTATTTAGAACTACTATAACTAGGAACTGCGATCGCCTGAAGTTAGTAATAATTTCAGCTTGAGATCGATGAGATTGATATTCGCTAAGCCAATCTGCACATCTCCTTCTAATACAATGCCTGTACTGATTAAGCGATCGAGTAATTCTAAAATGGAAGATTCGCTAGCTGGTTGATTGGGATAATATGCACCACGCTTTGGTAATAACTTCCCAAATTCGCCGAGGTCAAGGTTGAGATCCGCAGGATCGATCTCTAGGACTTCACAGAGATTAAAAATTTGCTTCTCTAGGGCTTGTAAACTATCGGCAGCTCTCTCGATTTCTGCTTCCGTTAGCTGCTCATCATCCATGCGCCGAATCACCTGCGCCTCCATCAACTGACGCAACAATTCCACTAAAGTGAGAATCAAAGGAGCGAGTCCAGACTTTTTAGGCTTGATCGCTAAACTATTAGAATCATTAGAACTGATCGCATTGATAATATTGTCGCTGTTGGTCATGGTGAAATCACTGGGAATCCGCGCCGAATTTAATTCTGAATTTAATGCTCAATTTAATAGCGAAAGTCATAAAAGCTTAACCTGCCATAGCCCAGAAATTGCGAATAGGGGCGATCGCCTTGGGGAGATGCTGCCACACTAAATAGGTACACACCATCGTAGCTAGGATTTCGGTAGGGCTTTAAGCCGATTATTAATTGCCGCTTTGCCATCGCCTCATCTTGGGCGGGAATCGGTGGATCAAAAATAACGCTAACTTTACTACCCTTACCTTCTTGATTAGCAGTAATCTCAATTTTGATCGGATAGGCAACGCGATCGCCTGACGCTGTAACTAAATAGGCGATCGTGGCATCATGACGAAAATAAACGGAGTCAAACCCCTCAGTCTGGGTGATGTCTAACCTAGCGAGAGGTTCGCCCAAGTTAGTGGGCAGAGCGAGATTAAAATAATAGGTTGCGTAGGAAGAATAGATCCGATTAACCGTTGTCTCAGCGCCAATCAGCATCGGTAACTGACTAAAATAAGTTTTTCCGTCTCGCAGAGTTACGGCTTCTGAGCTATGGCTAATGACCACAACTGGTAACAATGCGATCGCTGTCAGAACTTTTTTATACATAAATAGGGATCATTTTGCTAGCATTGTAAGAATAGCTACTTTTTCTGCGGCGATAGGCTTACCGAAAGTTTTGCTATCTAATCAAGATAGAGGTATCTACTGTGGTTTCTTCCCCTCCAACGTCATCGAATGCCGTCATCAACTCTGAAGGTGTTCCTTCACCTAGCACAAGTTCCATTAAGTCCGATAGTTCTGATTCTGATATTACCACAGGCAACATGACCAGCCGCGCAATGATTGCGATTCTTGATTTCGGTTCTCAATACTCGGAGCTAATCGCCCGACGTATCCGCGAGACACAGGTTTACTCCGAAGTTTTACCTTATCACACCTCAGCCGAAGATTTGCTGAAGTTCAATCCCAAAGGGGTCATCCTTTCAGGTGGTCCTAGCTCTGTTTATGATGAAAGTGCACCTCAGTGCGACCCAGAAATTTTTAATTTAGGTATTCCCATCCTTGGCGTTTGTTATGGGATGCAGCTAATGGCTAAGCAACTCGGCGGCACTGTCGAGCGAGCAGAGCGTGGCGAGTACGGCAAGGCAGAGTTACTGATTGATGATCCTACAGACTTACTCACCAACGTAGATACGGGGATTACTATGTGGATGAGTCATGGGGATTCGGTCATTGATTTGCCACCCGGTTTCTCCACCCTCGCCCACACCGCAAATACTCCTTGTGCGGCGATCGCCAACCATGACCGCAATCTCTACGGCGTGCAGTTTCACCCTGAAGTGGTGCATTCCGCAGGGGGCATGGCGATGCTCCGTAATTTTGTTTATCACATTTGCAAATGTGAGCCTAGCTGGACAACCGATGCGTTTATCGAAAATGCCATCCGTGAAATCCGCGCCCAAGTAGGTAATAAAAGTGTTTTGTTAGCACTTTCTGGTGGTGTCGATTCTTCCACCCTTGCCTTTTTATTGCATAGGGCGATCGGCGACCAACTGACCTGTATGTTTATCGATCAGGGCTTTATGCGAAAGCTAGAGCCAGAGCGCCTCGTCAAACTTTTTGAAGAGCAGTTCCATATTCATGTTGAGTATGTCAATGCCCGCGATCGCTTTCTCTCTCAACTCAAGGGCATCACCGAGCCTGAAGAAAAACGCAAGTTAATCGGGTATGAATTTATCAAGGTTTTTGAAGAGGAATCTAATCGTCTGGGACCTTTTGATTTCCTTGCTCAAGGTACGCTCTATCCTGACGTGATTGAGTCGGCAGATACCAATGTTGATCCCAAGACGGGTAAACGGGTCGCAGTGAAGATCAAGAGTCATCACAACGTCGGCGGATTACCTGATAATCTTCGCTTCACTCTAGTGGAGCCACTTCGCAAATTATTTAAAGATGAAGTGCGAAAGGTCGGCACAGCCTTGGGTCTGCCCGAAGAGATCGTCAAGCGTCAACCTTTCCCCGGTCCCGGACTCGCGATTCGGATCATTGGTGAAATTACTAGCGAGCGCTTGAATACTTTGCGTGATGCTGACCTAATCGTCCGTCAAGAGATCAATCGCTCAGGGCAGTATGACAAGTTGTGGCAAGCCTTTGCCGTACTATTACCCACCGTTCGCAGCGTTGGGGTGATGGGTGACAAGCGTACCTATTCTCATCCTGTAGTATTGCGCCTCGTCACTAGCGAAGATGGCATGACTGCGGACTGGGCAAGAGTTCCTTACGACCTACTAGAAACGATTTCCAATCGGATTGTAAATGAAGTCGAAGGTGTGAATCGCGTAGTTTTAGACATCACTTCTAAACCACCCGGCACTATTGAATGGGAATAGTCTGAGATATTCACGGCTTTTATCGCGATCGCTAGTCTTGTTAACGTGAGTTCGATATCGCCATTTGTTCCGTGATGACATTGTATTAAGAAAAAACAAAAAGAGAGTTGCTGCGCGGAGTGCAGCAACTCTCTTTTTGTTTTTACAGTAATTTCAAATAAATTCAAGAGGCTTCGACTTCGCTCAGCCATCGTATATTGATGGCTGAGCGAAGTCGAAGCCCTATTTTTCTTATTTGAATTGTCTATAACGTGATTGCAATACAGCCATTTGTAACGTGCGAAGCGCGGCACAAATGGCGAAAAGTGGTAAAAATTGCTTTGCAATTTTTACCACTTTTCGCTTTCGTTGAAATGATGTTAGTTAAAATTTAGCGAAAAAAGAAGATTTATTTTAGTACCTGCAAAGTCAATATATACGCCAGTTGTAGGTTACTTCACAGAGGCATCATTGCTAAGATCAATGATGATTTCTTAGAGCTTCTACAAAATCGTATGTATATCCAGAAGTCTCCTGATCAAGAATCTAGCAACGATAATTTCTATGCCAAGATTCCGCTCACTTATGATTTTAAAGACACAACTAATATTAATAATTTCTATGAAGTACCCGAAGATTGGGTGGTAGTTATTACTGATATTGAAGATTCAACTAAAGCGATCGAACAGGGGAAATACAAGGACATCAATTTTGTCGGAGCTTCTTGCATAATTGTACTTTTGAATCTCGTGAAGGACTTAGACATTCCCTTTGTCTTTGGAGGCGACGGTGCTTCGATCTTATTACCTGCAAAATTTTCTGTTGAAGCTGAACAGGTTTTACTTGCTGTTCAAGAAATAGCTAGGTATCGCTTTGACCTGAGCTTGCGGGTGGGCATTATCCCCGTGAAGATGATTACGGCAAATTATGATCTCAAAATTGCGAAGTTATGGATATCAGATAACTATTCGCAAGCGATAATTCGGGGTGGCGGTATTACCTACGCAACTAACTTAGTTAAAGATCGGGCGACTATGGGGCTATATAGTCCGAGTAACAATGCTGGTTCTAAAATTGGTGACTCCGAAACGGTTGCTGACTTCACGGGCTTAGAATGTCGCTGGCAAGATATTCCCACAAGGCATGACGAAATTTTGAGCTTAATTATTCAAGCAACAGCACCAAGTCAAAAACAGATTGATTTGATTTATTACGATGTTATTGACCAGATCGAAAGGATCTATGGACGCGATCTAGAACATCATCCCGTCGTGCCCACTAATCTGAGACTGTCACTTCGTAAGAAGAACCTCTCTGCGGAATCTAAGTTTTTTGCTAATTCTCAATACCGTCTTCGGCGATCGCTTTATATGTTAAAGATCCGCTTGATTAACATCTTGGGCATGGTCTTGATGCGCTATAGCATCAAGCTGGGGGGATTTAATTGGGGAGAGTATAAGCAAATTGTGGCGGAAGCAACAGACTTTAAGAAATTTGATGATGTATTGCGGATGGTGATCTCTGGCACGCTCAAACAGCGTCGTCAATTGACTAAATATCTAGATAAAAAGTTTAAAGATGGACGATTGGTCTATGGATTTCACACGTCTGAACATGCCTTGATGACTTGCTTAGTGTTTGAGCGTGATGGGCGGCAAGTGCATTTTGTCGATGGCTCTGACGGTGGTTATACACTGGCAGCGAAGGAGATGAAGGCAAGGATGCGGAGCTAGCTGACCAATTATAGGACATACCAATTTCGGTACATTGCAAGGTAGGCTAGTAGCAGTGATTATAGAAAAAGGATCTCTCCCGTGCTTTTATCCAAAGGCTTTGAAGTAGAAATTTATACCTCTACACCAACGGGGGATGTGATCGGTTTTAGCGATCGCATTGTTGCTAATTTGCATGGATTTGTGCGCGAACCCGATAGCCGCAATGTCGAGTACATCACGCCACCCTTTTTGAAATACGAGCCGTTATTAATGGCGTTGGTAGAACCGCGCCAAAGATTGCGTAGCTATTTGCGATCGCTGGGGGACTATACGCTGATGCCGGGGAGTACCCTTGCCCTCGGTGGTACGGATCATTTCTACCGCTCTGACCCACAAAATCCATACCATAGCTATATCGAGAATACCTATGGAACCGATGTAGTTACCGCCAGCATTCATATCAATGTGGGGATTCCCGATCTAGAGTTATTGATTGCCGCCTGTCGGTTAATTCGTCTCGAAGCGCCTTTGTATTTGGCTTTGAGCGCTGCATCCCCATTTCTCAATGGCAAGGTCACAGGTTCCCATTCTTCCCGTTGGCAAATGTTTCCCAAAACGCCGAAGGTAGTGCCACTATTTCGCGACCATCGTCATTTTGTGCAATGGACAGAGCAGCAGTTACAGCTAGGCACAATGCAGAATGTGCGCCATCTCTGGTCATCGGTACGTCCGAATGGTGATAATCGCCCATATTCGCTCAATCGCTTAGAACTAAGAATTTGTGATTTAGTAATTGACCCAGTGGCGTTACTGGCGATTACCTCATTGCTAGAGATGCGGATCACGCAGTTTTTACAGGCAGGAATTGGCTCAAGCCTTGATCCCCTCGCCCCTAACTCCAGTAAATTCACGCCGACAGAATTGGCAGAAATTGCTGATCGCAATGAGGTGGAGGCAGCAAGGCATAGCCTCGATGCGGTATTAATCCATTGGCAAACGGGGGCAGAAATTACGGCGCGAGACTGGATCGGCAATCTTTACGAAGAGTTGCGATCGCCTGCCAAGGATAGCGGTGTATGGTGCTTCCTGTCGCCGTTGCAAAAAATCTTGACTCAGGGTAATGAGGCGCAGCAATGGCTAGCGGCTTATCATCAGGGAATCTCGCCACAGCAGATTATGACCGATGCGATCGCGAAAGCAGAACAGATGGATCATGATCTCGCTGAAGCGCTGCTAATTGGTGTTGATTAGCAATCTCAAATTAAGAGGGATTACTTGACGCTCTTTACAAATTCCTTACCCCCCTCAGTCCCCCCTTGAAAGGGGGGATGTCTGAGTTCTCCCCCTTTCAAGGGGGAGTTAGAGGGGGTTCTATATATTTGGTATGTCAAGTGAATGTATAGACGATTCAAATATCAAATAAAAGCTAGGGCTTCGACTCCGCTCAGCCAACGTATATCAATGGCTGAGCGGAGTCGAAGCCTCTTTCTGTAGCGATATGTTAAGTAAATATTGCAAAGATTGACGATCGCTGATTATAGAGGCTATAGTTATGAGTTCGGAATTTTAATACTGTAAAGCCATGCCGCTACCGATTGTTGCCGTTGTCGGTCGTCCCAATGTGGGCAAATCTACCCTTGTAAACCGTCTATCAGGTGAGCAATATGCGATCGTTTATGACCAGCCGGGCGTAACCCGCGATCGCGTTTATCGTGAATGTTTCTGGGGCGCTCACGAATTTCAAGTTGTGGATACGGGGGGATTGGTATTTGACGATGAGACGGAGTTTTTGCCGATGATCCGTGAACAGGCGGAGATCGCGATTCGGGAATCGGCGGCGGTAATTTTTGTGGTAGATGGCTTGGCAGGAATCACTGATGCCGATGAGCAGTTGGGCGGATGGTTACGCCGCCAAAATATTCCTGTACTTTTGGCGGTCAATAAATGTGAAGGCTCGAAGTATGGGCTTTCCCTTGCTGCTGAATTTTGGAATTTGGGTCTAGGTGAGCCGATACCGCTATCGGGTATTCATGGTAATGGTACTGGTGAATTGCTAGATGAGTTAATCAAGCATTTGCCCGCACCCGAAGAAGTCGTCAAAGAAAGTGATGAAATTAAAGTGGCGATTATTGGTCGTCCCAATGTTGGCAAATCCAGCTTGCTCAATGCTTTTATCGGTGAAAACCGCAGTATTGTTAGTCCCATTTCGGGAACGACTCGCGATGCGATCGATATGTCAGTGGAGCGCGATGGTAAAAAGTATCGCTTGATCGATACGGCTGGCGTAAGACGCAAAAAGAATATTGATTACGGGATCGAATTTTTTAGTATCAATCGCGCCTTTAAAGCGATCGGGCGATCGGATGTAGTTTTACTGGTGATTGATGCCCTTGATGGCGTTACCGATCAAGACCAAAAGCTAGCAGGACGGATTAACGATGAGGGTAAAGCCTGTGTGATCGTGGTCAATAAATGGGATGCGATCGAAAAGGATTCCTACACCATTTACGATTACACCGCCGAGGTCAAGAGCCGTTTGATGTTTGTGGAATATGCGCCGATTATCTTCGTGAGTGCGCTGACGGGGCAACGGGTGACGCAGATTCTCGATCGCGTGGATATTGCCGCCGAACAGCATAAGCGTCGTGTACCCACTGCCATTCTCAACGAAGCTTTAAATGAGGCGGTGACATGGCACGCGCCGCCCACCAGTCGTGGCGGTAAGCAGGGCAAGGTCTATTACTGCACCCAAATTTCTGATAGTCCGCCGACGATTATTCTGTTTGTCAATGATCCCCATCGGTTTAACGACAATTACAAGCGCTATATCGAAAATCAATTCCGCAAGAGCTTAGGCTTTGATGGTACGCCCTTGCGCTTTATCTGGCGCGGTAAAAAGGATCGCGAAGTCGAAAAGTCGAAAAACTCTGCTTTTAGATAACATTAAAAAAGCCGTGCGAAGCACGGCTTTTTTAATGTTTGTAGAAATATAAACCAGTGAAAGCTTCTCAAAGTTACTAGCTTTAAACTATAGCGATAAGTTGTAATCACTTGTCTTGTCATAAAGGTGCGCCAGATGGGAAAGAATCATCGATTCGGCTTGACGGTTTTGCTATTTTGCTTATCCTATCCATCTGAGGGATGGTCAAGCGATCGCCGTCTTGTCCAACTTGATCTGCCAGCACAAGCACAAGGACTGGTATCACCAGCAACAGTCCCTAAAGATCTGCAAGCTGAGGCGAATCGATTTTTAGAAGAAGGTAATCAACGCTATCTTCAGCGTCAATACGCTGAAGCGATCGCCTCTTGGCAACAGTCTTTAAAATTATTTCGCCTGTTAAATAGCCCCATTGATGAGGCAAAACTGCTCGGTAATATCGGACTTGCCCATAATTTTTTGGGAAAGTATCAGCAAGCGATCGCGCTGCATGAACAGGCGCTAGCGATCAGAACTAAAATTGGCGATCGCGCAGGACAAGGTAATTCTCTAAATAATTTGGGAGTTGCCTATGCCTCTTTGCAGCAGTATGACAAGGCGCTTACTTTTTATGATCAAGCCTTGGCGATCCGCCAACAGTTGGAAGATCGTAACCTTGAGCAAGCGACCTTAAATGCAATTTTGGCTGTATATCGAGTGATCGGCAAGCATCAAGAGAGTATCGCTCTGGGAGAGCGCTTAATTCAAATCGCTCAGCAACAGGGCGATCGCCAGAACGAAGCTAATGCCATTACTAACTTGGGCAGTACCTATAATGCGCTTCAGCAATATCCCCAAGCGTTAGAACTATATCAAAAAGGTTTAGAGATCTTTAAAGCAATTGGCGATCGCCTTGGGGAGAGTAACGCCGCAATTAATTTGGGAGTGGCTTACAAAAACTTAAGTCAATATCCACAGGCGATCACCTTTAACCAGCAAGGTTTGGCGATCGCCAAAGAAATTAAAAATCTCGATAATCAAGCGGTGGCTCTAGCCAATTTGGGCAGTATCTACTACAGCACGGGTAGCTATAAACAGGCGATCGCAGTTTTGGAGCAGGGATTAGCGATCCGCCGACAGCTTGGCGATCGCCGAGGCGAAGGTGTGGTGCTGAATAATCTGGGCGGAACTTATTCTGCCTTGGGTCAGTATCAAAAGTCGATTGAGATCTTGCAACAAGCTTTGGCGATCGCTCAGCAAATGAATGATCTCCTATCCCAAGGTGACACGCTGGGAAATTTGGGGATTGCCTATGATGCTCTGGGGGAATATGCCAAAGCGATCGAATTTCATCAACGGGCGTTGGTGATTTCTCAACAATTGGGCGACCTCAAGGGAGCAGGAAGTTCTTTAAGCAATTTGGGCAATACCTATCGCAATCTGAGTAACTATCCCAAATCGATCGACTCCTTTCAGCAAGCCCTGACGATCGTCCAAAAAATCGGCGATCGCAATGGTGAAGCGGGAGCATTGGTAGGGATTGGCAATGTTTACATTAACCAAGGTGACTATGGGAAGGCATATCAATTTTATGAACAGGCTTTGGTAATTGCCCAAGCGATCGGCGATCGCGATGGTGAAGGCTCAATATTTGCGAGCCTTGGCGGTAATTTTTTCTACTTGGGGCAGTACCAAAAATCCCTTGAGTATTATCAAAATGCCTTAGCGGTATTTCGGCAAATCGGTAATCGTAATGGCGAAGGCAATGTCTTCGGTAATTTAGGACTGGTGTATTTTGAGCTAGGTCAATCTCCTAAAGCCCTTGAGCTGCATCAGCAAGCCTTAGCTATTTTTAAAAAATTAGGCGATCGCAGTGGTGAAGGCATTGCCCTAAACAATTTGGGGCTTACCTATCGCAGCCTGAAACAATACGAAAATGCGGTCAATTCTTATCAACAATCCTTAGCGATCGCGAGGGCAATCAATAATCGCAGTGGTGAAGGTAATGTCTTAAATAACTTGGGGCTGATCTATAACGATATTGGTCAGCACCGTGAAAGCATTGTCTTCTTTGAGCAAGCTTTGGCGATCGCGCGGCAAATTGGCAACCGTGAGGATCAAGGTAACTCCTTCAACTTTTTAGGCAATGCCTATTTCTCTCTCAATCAAGCTCCACAGGCTATCTCTACCTACCAGCAGTCCCTAGCCATCAGTCAAAAGATCGGCGATCGCAAGGGGGAACGCGACACCCTCAACAACCTCGGTAACTTGCTGGCTGTCCAAAAGCAAACAGAATCAGCGATCGCTATTTACAAGCAATCCGTGAATGTTACGGAAGCGATTCGCCAAGACATTCGGGGCTTGAGTAAGGATGAACAAAGTACTTATCTAGCGACCGTCGCTCAGACCTATCGCACTCTTGCGGATCTGCTCTTACAACAGGGGCGCGTTATGGAAGCCCTGCAAATTATGGATTTGCTCAAAATCCAAGAGCTAGAAGACTACCTCAAAAATGTTAAAGGCAATGCGCGGACAGCCGCAGGCATCCAAATCTTGGCTCCTGAAAAGGCTCTGATTAGCCAATTACTAACGGCGGATCTTGCCCAGATCGTCACCCTCAATCAACAACTCGCCCAAAAAATTCAGCAACTGCCGCCATCCGTAGTTAATCAAGTCCCCACCTATTTACAAGAACTACCCTCAAATGCTGCTCTCATCTATCCTCTAATTTTGGGCGATCGCCTTGAGATGATTATCTTTACAAGCGATCGCCTACCGATATCACGGACTATTGCCCTTACCCAAAAAGAACTCAATATCCTAATTACGAATTTTCGTACCGATCTCCAAGACATCAACTCCGAAGATGTAAAAATCTCCGCCAATCAACTCTACGAAAAAATCTTTAAACCGATTGAGCCAGATTTACAACGCGCCAAAGTGACGACAATTCTCTATGCTCCCGACAATGCCCTGCGCTACATTCCCCTAGCTGCTCTCTACGATGGCAACCAATGGCTGATCGAGAAATATCAAATTAATAACCTGATTGCCTATAGTCTTTTTGACAGTAATAGTAAAAAAAATGCTGATATCACTATTGTCGCGGGAGCCTTTGGCGGCAAAGAGGGGGAAACTAGATTTGGATTAAGTGGGTTACCTGCCTCCGTGACGGAAGTTGAGAATATCGCGGCGGTCTTTCCCGATGCTAGTCAATATATTGAGCAAAGCTTCACTGCTAAAAATATTCGCAGTCAGTCCGCAGGCAAATCTATTGTTCATCTCGCGACCCATGCCGAGTTTAAAAATGCTAGCCCCCTTGATTCCTATGTTTTGTTTGGGGATGGCAGCAAGTTGACGCTGGATGAAGTGAATAACCTCCAACTTCAAGACACGATGTTAGTGGTTTTGAGCGCTTGCCAAACGGGTTTGGGGAGTTTAGGCAATGGGGCGGAAATTTTAGGCTTTGGCTATCAAGTCCATCGTGCAGGCGCAAAGGCTTCGATCGCTTCGCTCTGGACGGTTTCCGATGGTGGCACTCAGACATTAATGGCATCCTTTTATCGCAATTTACTTAAAAGCGATCGCGCCCAAGGGGAAATTAGCATTGCTCAATCATTACGCCAAGCTCAGTTGACAATGATCAAACAACCTGTCAAAAGTACCGACATTAACTTCAGTCATCCTTACTTTTGGTCTGCCTTCATCGTGATCGGCAATGGCTTATAGCCATTGATTCATATAGCAAACCTAAAGTTAAAAGACGCTTCGGCTCCGCTCAGCCAGCAATATGCGGTGGCTGAGCGAAGTCGAATCCCAATTACTTATAACCAATCGTCATCGTCATCGTAGGAAACTCTGGTGTTAGGGCGACGGCGATCGTCTTCGTCTTTGCCGCGTTTGTTGCGACTAGCAAAGCTACCTATGCTTTCGAGAATGCCGCCAAAGAGATCATCATCTTCATCATCGTAATAATCTTCTTCTTCGGCATAGAGTTCGCTCGACAGAGCGTAGAGTGCTTCTTGTAACTCAGTTTGAGCGCGATCGATCATCGCATCATCTTCCTTAGCGATCGCATCTTTGAGCTTTTTGATCGATCCTTCGATCTGTTTACGGCGTTCGTAGCTGAGTTTATAACCATAGTTAAATGCGAGATCCTTGAGTTGGCGCTCGGCTCCCACCGCCAAGTTATCGGCACGGTTCAGCTTTTCGATGCGTTCTTTTTTGGTGCGATCGCGATCGGCAAACTGTTGTGCTTCATTGACCATGCGCTGCACCTCTTTTTCGTCAAGGGTCGATGCGCCCTTGATCGTGACCCGACGCTCCACCCCAGTGCGGCGATCGCTCGCCGTCACCGCCAAAATGCCATCGGTATTTAGATCAAAGGTGACATCCACCTGCGCCATTCCCCTTGGCTGGGGATCGAGTCCACTCAGCTTAAAGCGTCCGAGGGATTTGTTATATTCCGCCAGATCTCGTTCGCCTTGGATGATATGGACTTCCACCGAGGTTTGATTATCCTCAGCCGTGGTGAATAGCTCCATCTTGCGACAGGGAATGGTTGTATTCCGAGGGATTAAGCGCTTGACTACGCCGCCCGATGTTTCCACGCCCAGCGACAAGGGCGTAACATCCAGCAGCAACACATCTTTGATCTCACCAGACAGGATCGCCGCCTGAATCACCGCCCCGATCGCTACGACTTCATCGGGATTGACGCTTTGGCTAGGTGGCTTACCGATCGCGCGTTCTACCATTTCTTGCACCGCAGGGATACGGGTCGAGCCACCCACCAAAACTACTTCATCAATCTCACGGGGACTAATTTGGGCATCGCGCAAGACGCGATCGAGGGGGATTTGCAACCGTTCTAACAAATCAGCGCTTAATCTTTCAAATTGCGATCGCTTGAGGGTCGTTTCTAAGTGCAGAGGTCCATCGGCAGTTGCCGTAATAAATGGCAAATTGATCTCGGTTGCGCCCACCGTGGACAGCTCGATCTTCGCCTTTTCCGACGCTTCAGTCAGCCGTTGCAGAGCTTGACGCTCTTTGCGTAGATCAATGCCATCGGACTTTAAAAATTCTTCAGCGAGATAATTCACAATTTGGCGATCGAAATCATCGCCTCCTAGCTGTGTGTCGCCCGTAGTCGCTTTGACTTCAAATAAACCATCACTTACCTCTAGTATCGACACATCAAACGTACCGCCGCCAAGGTCAAACACCAAAATCTTTTTATTAGCCTTTTTATCTAATCCATAGGCTAATGAAGCTGCCGTTGGCTCATTTAAGATCCGCTTAACTTCGATCCCCGCAATTCTCCCTGCATCCTTAGTCGCCTGTCTCTGAGAATCATTAAAATAAGCAGGAACCGTAATCACCGCACCAGTCACAGGTTCACCCAGATAGCGGCTCGCTTCATCCACCAGCTTGCGGATCACCATTGCCGAAATCTCTTCAGGAGCAAAGTCTTTATCAAGACGAGGACTGCGTAATTTCACATTACCCACCTCATCGCGGCGTACCGTATAGGGTACACGCTTGGTTTCGCTGGACAGTTCACTATGTTTGCGACCAATAAAGCGCTTGACCGAATAAAAGGTATTGTCGGGGTTTAGTACCGCTTGACGACGCGCCATTTGTCCCACCAGTCTTTCACCATCTTTGGTAAAACTAACGACAGAGGGGGTGGTGCGGTTGCCTTCTGAGTTGGCGATTACTATCGGCTTACCACCTTCCATCACTGCGACTACAGAGTTTGTCGTACCCAAGTCAATACCAACGATTTTGCCCATGCTTGACGTATATCCCTCTTTCGTTTCCCAAGACTGTTAATTATTTGCTTACTAACAGCTTAACAATTTTTGATTTTGGTTTACTTTATCCATATCCTATCTCTAAACATAACCCTATGTAGCAGTCCTAAGTCATTTATGATAAAAATCTGGATTACCTAAAATGTATTGCTTTCTAATTTCTTAGATTTGCGTTGTGATTTCACGCACTTAATCATCTCTGGGTCAGCGTCTTTGCGCCAAACTAGACGATACCCTTGAAGTTCCGCACAATGTTTTTGTAATTTTTGTTGCCAGCCTTGCCAATGTGAAATATCTTTCATGTTTTCTAACAATCCCCAACTTTCTTCTTGTTTGGTTAATTTGGCAAACTTCTCATATTGTGGATAATCAGTGAGGATATAAGCATCTTTGCAATGGAGTATGGGTGGATTGTCGGAGTTGTGATAATCACGATAGCGTACCTGTAAATCTCTTAGGTTAATTTGCATTGAGGCTTGCATCTTTGGATGCGGATCTCGATCAAAGTCGGGATAAAAGAGATAGCTGATTTTTGGTTTATGCAAATGGAACTTAATGAGAGTTGCTCCATCCATTCTGCCAATGGTGCGACTGGCGCATCCTTCATAAAGTCTGAGCATCGTATCAAGATTTTCTAATGCTGAAATATGCACATAGAGGGCTTGCTTATCTAGTCGTCCGATTTTGCTGTTTCGACAACAGGTAGCGATGAATCCTTCTCGACCTAAATTAAATAACATCAGGTCAGCAGTAGTACTTGCGCCTTGATAGGAGCCGAATAGAGATTTGATGTCGGTTTGGTATTGCGTTGCTAGTTGACCTAGTTTGAGACGTTTGTAGGGATTGTCAAAATTGCTGAGGGCTAGGAATACCAGAATATCTTGACGGCGCTTATCGGCGATCGCATCCCATTCATTTTGATTTGTGGCGCTGACAATTAGATTAAAGGCGCGGCGGACTGTCCCAAATTCTGTTAGTAACGTCTCAAAGTTTGACAGTTCTTCGCCGACGGGTAGTCTGCCTCGCTCTGTGAAGAAATCCATGAGGGGAGTAAGTAATTCGCGATAGTCTTCAAAGCGTTTGGAGACAAGGCGGATTCTAGGTGTGGTGGCTCTGGAGCGAAACCGTGATGCTCTAAAGCTTTGCGCTTGCATTTCATCGCGAAATACAAAATAAATACCGAGAGCGACAGGGACTGAATCTACGCCTAATACTTGATCGATATAGAGTTTTAGTTCTTCTTGTTCATAATATTTCTGAAAAGTATTACGACTGCTCACCACGCCGTCACTGTAGGCAATTTGTCCTTTGCCGACATCACCGATTAAAACTTGTGCCGAGACTATCAAGACTTTTTGGGTTAATTCCCATGCTTTGAGCAGGGCTTCTCGCCTTTCGATCTGAGATTCGATGACGTTGATGATATAGCCAAGGTTGACGATCGCGGCGTTGGTGCGATCGCTTTGAGGTCGATAATAAGGATCCCAACCTGTACTAATGAAACCGCGATCGCTAATTCTTTTGATATCTTCGCCATGACCACAACCATAGTCAAAGAAAGTTGTGTTTTCTATAAATAGCCCTGCTTCTAGAGCGATGCGAACGGGTTTGGATAGGGCAAGGCGATGAATTGCGGCTTTATGTCGATCAATTTTGATATCTTCTTTTAGCTCCTCAAACACTTCGACAGGCTCAGTGCATCGCCCAGATCCTCTCCCAGAGGTCGAGGGGAGCAAAATGACTTGATGATCTTTCAGTTCAACATTGTATTCCTGTAAACGTTGTTCCCATCCTTTACGAGTGCCGATGATGCGAGTCTCATGAAATAGCCCGATCGATTCTTCTTGTTTGGTTAGCTGAGCGAATATCTGATAAAGCGGATAGTCTTGATTTACAAAGGTTTCTTTGCGATGCAAGATTGGCGGATTGGGAGATTGGTAATAATCGCGCTGTTGAGTAGTTTGGGTTTGGAGGTCAACTTGAATACTTTGATGCAATGCAGGATGTGGGTCGATATCGAATTCTGGATAGAACAAGTAGGAGATTTTGGGTTGTTCGTAGTTGAATTTGATGATAGTGAATTGAATTGATTTTGGAAGTAATAATCTGGCTTGGCGATCGCATTCTTGTAATTGTGGAGATAAAAAGGCGATCGCTGATGTATGAACATAGAGAGCAGTAGGTAACTTTTTGCCAACTTTGCTTTGCTGACAGAGGGCAATGACTTGATTGTGGCTATACTCTGTGATCATTGCGACAAGAGCTTTATTGGATGTTTAGATTATACTAGTAACACCTCATTACCCAAGTAATTGCCAAGGTAAAGCCATGACCCCAACTTTAACTAAAACGGCTGATCAATACCTCGTCAAGCAGGCTGTGACATGGGAGCAATTTAAGGCTCTGCAATCTGCTTTTGAAGAGATTGGGGGAGTGCGATTAAATTATTGTGAGGGAGTAGTAGAGATTGTGGGTATTGGGTTACTGCATGAGATGATTTCTGTCCTGATGAGTTTGTTGCTTGGTCAATATTTTGTGATAAAACGGATGCGCTTTACTGGAACAGGTGCTTATACCCAAACTATTGAACCAAAACTAGAATTTCAAGCGGATTTATCTTTTACATTTGGTGAGAATCCTGAACTTACGGATTTGTGTATTGAGGTTGTGGTGACTAGCGGTAGCGTCAAAAAGCTAAGAAAGTACCAGTTAAGAAATATTCCTGAAGTCTGGTTTTGGCAAGACGGCAAGATCAAGATTTATCTCTTGCAGGATGGAGAATATGCAGAGGCTGAAGTAAGTGCATGTTTACCTGATTTGGATATTGCTCATTTGGAACAATGTTTGCTGATGGAGTCACAGTTAGAAGCGATGTTGGCTTTTCAGGAAAGATATAAATGATGTGGCGATCTCTTTATCATTTATATCTTTCCTGAGATGTGACTAATTCCTGATGTGATTTTTTGTTTTGTTCAACGAGTAGAATTAATCCTTCTAATTTTTTGAGTTTAGGATCGCCTGCAAGATAACCAATACCACGATGTAAATGAAGGCGAAACTGAGTGGCTAGGGTTTCTTTATCTGTGCTTAACCCGTCATTGTAGCAACGTTGCTTGAGAGCAACAATGAGAATGTCTGACAGATTGCCAGCAAAAACTTGCCAAGTCATCTCCACATTGCTATCAGTGACAATATTAATAATTGATGGGGGAGTTGGCTCTGCGAGAGATTTACATAGCGCCCATCGACAGAGAATATTCCAATTCTCGATATGAGTAGCTCGTTTGAGTTTGAGTAGTTGCTCTCTAGCATTTTGAGAGATGCGGATGCGATCGATTGGTGATTCCATAGGTTAGGTGATTGGTGATTGGTGATTGGTTACCAGAAGTAGCCTGAGGTTATTGAGGTACGATTGATTGATTCGTCGTAATCTAGGATATATTCGTGGGCAATTAGCTGATTTTGGCGTAGGCGAGTTACTTCTTCTTTACCGATTTCGGTGTCAGTTGAAAGTAGAATCACTTGTTGGCTGGCATTTGGGAAATAGCGATCAAGCAGATTTAAACGATGGGATGAGTCTAGACGACCAAGAGGTGTGTCAATGACGACGGGCAATTGGCAACCTGAAACACGGGCTAATCCCCATAAAAAGGCGATCGCTAGCATTTGTTTTTCACCTGCGGAGAGGCGATGTTTAGGGATAGATTTACCCTCAGCATTGTATAACTCTAGGCGAAAGGTCTCAGGGGCGATCGTGATGCGATGCACAAGTCGCGATTTGTGTAAGAGATGAAGAAAGCATTCGGTGACGCTGTTTTCTAGTTGAGCGATTTTATGGGCGGTGAGTTCTTTTCTGAATAAATCCATTGTTGATTGGACTTTAACAACAGACTGAAAGAAAAATTCTAGATTGCCTCTGGCGACTATGGTTGTTCCATAGTTTTCTAGTTCTCTTTTACTAGCAATTAACTTGCGTTCGAGTAAAGCTAAGTTGCGCTGAGAGTCATCTAGCTCATTTGCTAAGGACTCACACACTGATGTAGCTTCTTCTTTTTTCTGTAAGAGTTGTTGATATATTTCTGGACTTGCCGCAGAGGCAATCACATTTTGGATTTGGGTACTTTCGCGATCGCAAGATTCTAATTTTTGCGCTGCGGTACTAGCCAAAGCAACCGTTTTCGGTAAATCATATTCCAAAAGATTGGAGAGTGATTGCACTAGCTCTACATCGCTACCTAGCCATATTTCCCCATGCTGTGACTCGTCTTCGAGTTGAGATAGTTCGGTTTCCAAAAACTCTTGGAGTAGGCGATTGTATTTTTTAGGGAAGTTCTGGTCTATAAATTCTGACAGTTTGCGATCGCGTTCTTTGATCAGATCTAGGGCAGCTTTAGCTTTTTGCAGATGTAACTCTTTTTTGCTTTGGGAAAGCGCTTGTTCTAAAAGGGGAGATTTAATCAACATCAGAGGCAAACAGGTTTCTGCTAAATCTAGCAATGCTTTTCTTTGCTGATTAGATTCTTCTTTAAGTCTTTGATAGTTTTGTTCTAGCTCTTGCCTATCACCCGCCGCTTTTCCGCCCTTACGCATGAACTCACGTTCGGTTTCCGCGAGACTAACTTTGGCTTGTTCTAAGTCATATTCTAGTTGATTTTTATGTGCTTCTTCCAATTCAATTTCTGCGGTTTGTTGTGCGATTAAGGTTTCAATCTCTGTAAGTTTATTAAAAGCATCTGTATCAGACGATTCACGTCGTTTTTTGCTGGCTAAGACTTCTAAATCAATTTCTAAGCGATCGACTAGCTCTAGTCCGAGAATTGTGCGAATAGCATCGACTATGCTTTGTGTGGGGGTATCTTGCAGTGCAAGTTCTCGAACTTGTTCTCCATCAAATAGAAATAGACCCGAAATACCGATGGGCATGATCTCTTCGATAAATTCATCCCATGTGTTCGTGAGAGTGTCATTATTCCAACCATCGACACGGACTTCTAAAATATCGCGTCCATTTTTAGGTTGGTGTGTCCAACGCCGACAGATGGAGATGGGAACTTGACGAAGTTCCGATTTATTGAAACTAGCTTGTTCAAAAACTAATTCGATCGCTGCTTCTTCACCGATTTTGGCTTCACGATTGACACTTTGAGATAAAAATTCGCCATAGCTTAGGTTGCCTCTTGTGGAGCATTGGGCTTTTGCGCCATACAGGACAAGGCGAAGGGCATCAATAAAGGTAGTTTTGCCACCACCATTTAAGCCTCCTAAAAGAACAATTGGTGGATGTTCTTGATTGACATCGACAGCGAGATTGATCCTGTGCTTTCCTTGGTAAGCACCAAAATTTTGCAGAGTTAATTCTCGGAAAATCAAGACTGTACCTCTGCGACTGGTGTGCCAAATTTCATGGATGCCCAACTATTTTCTGTGGGAGAAGTTTCTGACTCGGTTTGTTTGACTGGTTGACCTAGGGCAAGTTGACGGACTTTATCAGCGTCTCCTTCCTCTGCCGCATCTTTTATGTCTTTGAACCGATGGGCATTTTGAATGGCTTCTTCTGGCGATCGCGAACTGGTTTCAAAGCATTTTTCGAGGGCTTCATAGATACCGACGCGGCGCATTTTGCCATAATGCTGTTTTTCCACGCTAAGCAGTTTGGTGGTGAGTTCGAGGTGCATGGCATTGTCGCCACAAAGCCGCGCTAGGATTTCCCATTCATCGACTCCTAGTAAGCTTTGATTGTTGGGATTGTTAATATCTTGGAATTTTTCGCCTGTTACTTCGAGATAGATATGCGGCAGTGCGTCATCAAATTCATGTTTATCTTCACGCCAAATTCGCCGAATTTCGCTGAGTTCAGCTTGGGTAATTAGCTCAATTTCCTGCATTTCAGGAGGGGCATTTTTACGGGCTTCGGTTTGGGCTTTCAGTAATTCCCGTAGCCAATGCTCACGCCATGTTTTTGTATAGGGTCCTGGAATCGGTTTGACTTCTTGTTTACCATCTTTGTTGTGGGTAAATAGCTGCACGTTACCACTCATGCGTCTAAAGTCACGTTTGTCCCAATCATCAGGACTATCGAGGGCATTTCTTAGATCTAGCATGGGCTGCATCCATTCTTTTTCGTCATCATTGAGGATCATTGCTTCCATAGATTTGTCTTTGTTGACAAGAGTGCAGACCCAGCACCCAAAGCGGGAGTCGCCACAGCTAGGTGTATTGCTATCGATCACAAGAGGACATTCATTGTCGGCGGTTGCGCCGCGATACATGGTGAAGAGGTCTTGATTGCTATTGCCCCAAGGGTTGAGATATTGCATGAGATATAGCCATACTTCACTGTTGCTCCAGTCAGCGATCGGGCTATAGATTAAGGAATTGGGTAGGCTGCCGCTATAGAGCAGGGATGTGAGATTGCTGTCACCAATGCGATCTCCAATGCTGCCCATTTCGTGATCGCTCATCGATCGCGATCGCCTAGAGCTTTCGGCTTTGCGTGTGCCAAGGACAATGATTACTTCCCCTTTGGCGCGGACAACGTTTTGGACAAATTGGTTGGATGGTTTGATTTTGAGGCGTTCGGTACACCATCTAAAGCCGTTGCGGGGGGCGGGGTAGCCCTTGCCGATGAGGTTCACCCAGAAAGTATCTTTGACATCAGGAACTAGTAAGTTTGCAGAAATTGGTAAGCCTTGCTCAATGGCGGCGGCTTGCATATTTGCGATCGATCGCTTAACCCATGCGGCGACAATGGGGTTTTCGACACGGGTGTCGGTGGTGATCACGTGGATTTGTTTGGTGCGGCGATCGCTTGGTAGTTGTTGGAGGGCTTGCCAAACGAGTTGCAGGGTGGCGGTGGAGTCTTTGCCGCCTGAATAGCCAATAATCCAAGGGATTTCGTCATGGCAATACAACTGCTGGATCTCAGTTATGAGGGCTTTGATGTCTTCGATTAACTGGGGTGCAGTACGTTGTGGTTCGGTCATGGTTAAGTAAATTTGCCTTGTTTTTCGGGATATCCCTATTACTGTTGTAGTCCATTTGGACTACAAATGACAAGATGAAAGCTAAAGCATTTGAATTAGCAAATTAGAATTAGCAGATTGTTTATCCCCGAATCACGGTAATATTGCGCCCTGCGGGACTGATAGCAATTTCTGTAGTAGTGCGATCGCTAAGTGGTGGCAAACCCTCACGGCGATCGAATATCACTAGCCAACCTGTATCTAAATTCAATCCCGATAGATATTTATCCAATTGCTTTAAGCCTTCATTCAGTGGATCTGGCTTGCGATCGCGCCATACTTTTAACTCCATTCCCAAAGTCACTTTGCCATAGCGTAAACATAAATCCATTCTTCCCGAACCGATCGCGTATTCCCGTTCCAAAGTCCCCTTACCATTGACCACCCGATGCAAAAATGCCATCAATACTAAATGGGGCGCAATCTCTGGATAGGGGGTACTTTTAAACAATGGCTCTCCATGCTGTCGCCAAAATTCTAGAAATGACTCTAACAAGCGTTCAGGCAGAAATTCACCCTGTTCACTTAGCCAAATCGGTTGAATATATCCCATCGAAGCAGATGTCACGTAGGCAAGCACTCTGGGCAGTACTTCTTGATAAATGGGATTAGCGATCGCCAATCCATTCTCATTGCTACATAAACCTAAATCCAAAACATATCGCACGTCATCCTGTGGCACATCTGGCAATTCCTGCCCTGCAAGGATTGGCTGAATTAATGCTCTCACCCTTTCTTCTCGCAATCTCTCGGCTAGGCTGTCTAGATGGGTATCTTGTCTTTGAATCAAAATCTCTTTGGCTTGGTTTACGAGTTCAGGTGTAATTGGAGTATTGGGAGCTTTGGCGATATATTCGGTGATTTCTTTGGCGATCGCATTGACGAGCCAAGGCTGTCCCTGTGTTAAGTGAAATGCTAAATCTATCGCTTCTGGTGTAAATATTTGTCCTGTGGTTTCTGTATGTTGTTGATAGAGATTTCTCACTTCTGCAAGGTTAAAATTACTCAGCGTGAAGGAACGTACTTTGATGTTAAAGGGGCTTGAGGTATTTAGTCTTTCGCCGCCTCCTGATGCGTATTTATAATCGCGGACATCTCGCATTCCCACTAGGGCAACTGATTGTGGAAAGCCCTGTGGACGACGAGGAAAGCCATCTCTTAGCTGTCGCAATACTGTAATTAAGGTTTGATTTTGTAGAGAATCTATTTCGTCAATAAATAGAACTAATGGACGGGGTGAAATTTCTGACCATACTTTTAAAAAATTACCGATGCGTTGTGGCGGTTGATTGGGATTGTGAATGGGTGGTTTTAATTCGTCTGTTAACCAAAAATCTGCTGCATCTCGCCATGCTGATAGGATCGCTTGTTCTGCTTTTTCGGGTTCATCGGGAAAGGCTGACCCTACTTCTACTGACACCATAACGGCGCTATATTTGCCACTGGAGGTTAGCTCTTGGGCAAGTGACATCATCGCTGTGGTTTTGCCTGTTTGTCTTGGGGCATGGATGACGAAGTAATTACGCTGATCGATTAGATCAACTAATTCAGGCAGGCGATCGCTTGCTGGCAGCATATAGTGAATGTCAGCTTGGCAAGGACCTGCGGTATTAAACCATTTCTTCATCATGTTAGCTATTTAACAGGGCATATACTCTTTATATTACTGATTAACAGCCCATCCCCCACAAACCAATCAACTCACAACTACCCAAAATATCAATTGAACTATTACATTCACGCCTCCATTGAGCGTAAGATGGACTACTTGTTTGATTCTCATTTTCCCAGTCACCTATCACCTCAAGTGCGTTATTGATATCTTCCCAAATGTCCTGAGAACTATCTGGAGCATTGTTAGGTTCCCACAAACTACGATCGCTACCGAGTATATGCCACCAAAAACTTAAGTCGTCAGATGTTATACCTGCATTACGACATAACCTTGCACTTGCAGCTGTACTAAATCGAAGTAGTAACGCTGCACGGGATATAACTTGAATATGATGATCTGGATCAGATATAGAAGATGAGCCATTTGCTTGAATAATTAAATTAGAATCATGAGGATCATCTTGTCGAAGAAGAAATTTTTTCCAAAGAACAGCTTTAGGATCGTTAAAGTTTAGGTTTCTTAGAACTATGTTTATGCAAGATTCTAGGCTTGTCGATGAAGAATTTCCATAAACTCCATCATAGGTTTTTTCTAGGCTTACTCTTAATAAGTGACGATCAATATTCTCGAAATTTCCTTCAGTTGGCTGATGAGATTGCCATAAATCGTGAACGAATCGCAAGCAATTTAAAACTTGTAGAGGTGTGGGGTTGTCAATACGTCTGGGTCTATAACTTGCTTCATTCCGTGCATTACGATCATTTGTTAAGGTCTGAAGATCTAGCCCCCACCTTGTAAACCAATCACTTGCAATGCTTTGTAAAGGGTTTCCCGCGCTAACAGTATTCAGCCAATTTCCTAATGAATAACCTTGAACTTGAATAACATCAGACGTAAAATTTCCAGAACGTAATATTGACCAATCTTCTAAAGCTTTCCACGCTATTTTGTGTGTTCCTTGATTAATGGGGATGTAATTACACCTACCATTTGAATCTACGAAAAAATGCTTATCTTGAAAGATCCCAATTCCTTCAGATGCTAAGAGAGACATAGCTCCCCTCAATTCAGCATAGTATGCTAAGTGTCTTGAAGAATCAAAATCGCCACGAGTATGACATTCTAAGGCTCTACCCAAAAAACTCCATCCATCCAAACAGTGGAGAGGTGCAGAAGCTGCAATATATTCGGACAAGGCTTCATTAATAGTAGTGTTATTAATAGAGCTATTTCTATTTCTTGATGAAAAATCAGCATCTATATTTATAATGGTGGATGATCTATAACGATTACTAGCAGACAACCATGTACTTGAAGAGAAGTTCCTACTTAGACGATTAAAGGCAACTTGAACACCAATAGGAGAAGATTGTGCAATGTAACTTGACAACGGAGGGGAAGGAGTTGTTGGAGCCATTCTACTTACTGGTTTTATCCTATCTCTAATACTTTTGTAGCTGCTGTGACCAAATTTGACGAATTACTATCCTCAAGATGGTGAAGTAGTTGTAAACGTAATTCTTTATAGCCACTGCCACCACTTATAGTTTTCTTAGACTGACTCTCAGATAAAGATAAACCAGGAGCGGATGGAGTTCGCCAATCGTAACTAGCAAGATGATCTGCAATATCTCTTATGAAACTAGCCACAGGTTGTTCTAACAGAGATTCTAAGGCATTAGTTATAGCTTGCTGATCTGGATTATCAGACTCTTCGTCGCCTAATAGCCAGTTTTCTAGATCTAGTTCGTCAGAGTAAATATAAGTAAGGTCGTTGGTGATATAGAGAAACCCACGAGTACCAATGTTGGTATTTAGAAGTGTTTCAAAGGAACCTCCAAATGCTGGATCTAAATTATCGAGTAGATTTTTCTGCTTACCTTCACGCAGATCCTCTGCCCACTTTTCATTACAGTTAAATACTGCACTCCTTATCATCTGCCAAGTATAAATAAGAAAAGCTGCCTGCTGTACTCTACTCCAAGGTAAAATTCTCTTTGCTAAACCAACAGGTGAGCCAAATAAACCTCCAATTCCACTAGATTTATCTTTTTTAGGTCTAAGATAAGTTGCGAGTAGAGACTGAATCCAAGCAGCTTGCTTAACTGTTTTTCCCATTCCAGAGTCTCCAAGCATATTTATCCTTTGATACCAAGGACTTTCTGGATAAGACCACAATAACTCTACTAATTCTTGCGCTCTAGCTTGTCTGTAAATCAAATGGTTTTCTGCTGCTTTCTCCAGCCATTCTTCCGTACGCAAGAGTGGATATAAATCAAAAGCAAGACTGGGGTTGATTTTAACTGGTCGAATATTAATTGTCCAAAACAAGTAGGCTTGCCAACTAATATCTAATCCATGAAATGCAACAACAGGTATCTCGAATTTATCATCTAGATCTTTATCATCAAAGGCAAATAGCCTATGCTGACCATCAATGATTTCAATTGGATGTAGAGATTGTGGTTTCCAATCAGTATTTTCTGTAAGTTTTGTTGGCAAATCAATCAACGATATCTGATTGTTAATATCTTTTATTTGCAATAAATCTGTATCAAAAGCACTCTTTCCTTTTCTATTATCTTCTTTCTTTAAGATATTAATTATAACTGCTGTCGGCAACCAACCAGGCTGTTGTAAATCCCTAAATTCCTCAGAGCCTTTAAATGCTTCAGTGAGTCTGTGCTTTTCTCTTGGTTCAGAAAGAGGATAACCATATCGAACATAATTAGCTATTTCTTCAGACCGCTTTTTGTCATGTCTACGTTGTATACCTGTCTCCTTATCTTGAGGATTATATTCTTTAACTTGAATTATTCTCTCTCGTTTGTTAATACCAGATAGCTTTCTCAGAAGACTTGCAGAAAGTGAAAAAAGATAGAAATGCTTGTCAGGCTGTCGGCGATGTTCTGAATCTTCCCATCTTACTTCACCCCACGATTTAAGCCATTGTTGTACTTTAATCGCTAAAATTTGGTTGGGTTTATCTAGTTCTTCTTCGTTGATTTTCATATTACTTTTTTCTGCTGTAGAGTCGCTAAATTGACAATAGATTACTCAAATCAAAATCACCATTTTTATTAGCTATTTCATCTCTTTCAGAACTTAGAAATAGCAAAACACGTTCTAAATGATCGACTGATCCTTTAATTTCATTGTCAATTATTTCTAGCCCTGCGTTAGCATACTCCTCAAAAATCTTGATCCTTGACTCCTCAGCCTCATCACTGTCAGCAAGCACCCTAGGGTTTTTAGTTGCAACTACAGCCAAAAGTTTCACTACTTTATCATATTTTCTAAAAACATCATACGGAATTGGATCGGGATCTTTTTTCGAGAATTCACCAAAAGGCTCACGGCGATCGCGTTTTGCCCCCAATGCCGCCGCAAATACTAAAACATCCGCATAATCCTTAAACGGCTTAGTCGTATCATCCACCCCCTCAGCCTTTAAAGACTTTACTAACTCTGCCTTATCCTTCGCGATCTTTACTCTTGGTTCAGCCATTCTTACTTATTCCTCAATACCCAATCTAAAAACATCTTACACACAAGCGATCGATTCATTAACTTCAGTCACCATCAAACCAGCCATTATCAATAAGCGATCATCTTTTACAGTGCGTTATAATCTTTATATATTTTACCTGAATATATTATTTCTTCAAATCAATTTAAATGAGCAGCACTAACCCTGAAAACTTTAAATTTAATCTATCTACGCTCAGTATTGCGAACTTAAATGATGAGGACAAAGAAGATCGTGCATATTGGCTTCTGAAAAGTCCAAAAGAGCGATTAATTGCCCTAGAATATCTACGTCAAGTAATGTATGGCTATGATCCAAATACCTCCAGACTTCAAAGAGTTTTTGAGATTGCTAAACTTCCATCAATTTGAATACTTATTTGTTCTATCTTTAATCAGCATTTTACAACTATGCTAACAACAAAAACTAAAAACATCAAAGCTGAAAAGAAAAAAGGATTTTCGCATTTTCGCTATGCTGAAGCGTTTAAACTGCTAAACATAGATGAATTACAGAGATGGCATATTGATATTCAATCTTGTCCGCCCAGTGACTTTCTGCAAATTCGTCTCAAACGATTAGAACAATGCTTCGATCTTCAAAACTATGAAGAATCGAAAAAGCTAGTTATCGACGCAATTTGTGAAGAAGCAATTATTAGCTTTGAACATCTCAAAATCTGGAAGGGTGCGGCTCTATCTTCAGATGTTGCTACAGGTGCAGCCGACTATCTCATTGCCGAACGCAAAGCCTATTTAGAAGCGCCATTTCTTTGCATTGTGGAAGCAAAAAAAGATGACTTTGAGCAGGGATTAGCGCAATGTTTAGTAGAAATGCAAGCCTGTCAATGGCGAAACACCCAAATTAACAAGAAGATAGATGTGTTTGGAATAGTCACAAACGGTGATACATGGAAAGCTTACAAACTAGCGATCTCTGGTACTGTCTATGAAACCATGCCCCATGCCACAGGAGATTTAGAAAGAGTATTAGGACTTCTACAATCAATATTTCGAGAATGTGAACAGAATCTAGGTAGGTAAGACTGCAAAAGTCTGCAATAACCATCTGGCGATCGCGCCATCATCTTCAGTTTGACTGTGTTTAAGCGCTTCTTTTACCGTGGCAATTTCCAATCCTTCGAGAACTTGCGATCGCTCAACTATGCCGCTACGTCCATCAGCGATCGTAAAAGCAAACACCTGAGAAGTTTGAGCATTCACCACCCAATATTCTTTAATACCTAAACGTTCATACAGTAAGCGCTTATACCCTAGATCATCTTGCAGAGTTGTCGAAGAGATTTCTACAATCAGCGTTGGCAGGTCAAACTTATTGAGATCCACAGGTGCATTGTTTCGAGGCGGCAACTTCAAATCATCACCTAGATAAAATGCAATATCTGGCTGACATTCACTCTCACCCTTTTTCCTAAAGCTACAATTAGTATATTCATAGATCCGAATATTTCTAATCGTCGCAAAGAGCCGAACCACATTGGAAACAATAGAATTTTCATGGGCGTGAATTGGTCCAACTGGTGACATCTCAATCCTCATCTTGTGATTATCATAATAAAACCTGCCTTTTTCTAAACTAGGATCGTCAGCAAGCGCAATAAATTCGTCCCAAGTTGCCTTAACCCAGCGATCGCTGACAATTTCTGTTTTAGGAGCCGTAGTTGGATTAACCATGATTCACCTCCAAGACTTCGGTATATTCATAATCATAGGCACTCTTTCTCACTAACGGATAGCTCTTGCCATAGAGAACTATGTCATCGGTTTGCGTGTCAGGTTTATTAGAGTTGAAAACAAATACATATTCTTTACCCACGCGAGAAGTCATTTCTTCGGCAACTTCCACCCGCCACTGGGTTTTAGAAACCATCACTACAAGTTGATTTGCCAACTGAGGAATCAATCTTGCCACCTGCCGACGATAGATTTCATCCAGACTACCAAACGGAGAATCCATCACCATTGGGAAAGTACTACTATCGGGTCCCATCACCAAACCAGACTTACTCCATTCCCTCACGCGATCGATGATGCTACCGATAAAAGACAAACTGAGAATCTGATTCTCTCCCGTCGAAGCCCCCGATTGAACCTCTTGACCCGCAACAGTTTCCACCAAGATTAACTCATACTTTTCACTCAGTCTCGGCGTTTGCGCCTTAAAGCAGATCTGACTAAAGATTTCACTGATCTTCGATTCCAATTGTTTGCGGAATAGCTCATTACGATTAGTTTTTAACTCAATCAACAAATCAATCGCCTGTTGCGCCGCATCAATTCGCTTTTGAGCAAGCTTTTGCTTACTTTCATTTTGCTTACTGCTCTTAATTTGCTTCTGAAGATTTTCAATTTGCCCTTGATAATCAGCCCATTTTTGGAGCTTCTTACCTTTCTCTAAGGTTAAATCTTCAACCTTGCGATCAATTTCATCAAGGCGATTTTGCATTTGCCGAATATCCTCAACAGGACTCTTGCGTAACTGTTCGCTGATTGCTTCTAACTCTAGCTCCAGTCGGGAAATGGCTGTTTTGAGATGATTAATATTAGATTGCTTTGCGTCAATACTTTGCCAAAAATCAATACCTTGTTTCTCCACCTCATCGACAAATCCTTCTAGTTTCAGCGTAGCCGTTTCCACATCCGCTAAACCTGCTTTCTCTAGCCAAGACCTCACCTGCTCATAGTTAGGAGAGCCATCATGTAATGCTGCACCACAGATACATTTACGCCGTTCTAATAGGTCTAGTACAAAGGTCTGTTTGATATCCGCAGGTAATTCTCCGCGTTCATGTAATCCACCCACTAACTCGCGAAAATCAGCGATCGCCCCAGTCAGAAATACGCTATAGCCCTTGGTAGAAATATCTACCTTCAGTTGATTTTTTAGATCTCGCAAGTTACTACGATTTTCTCGTTCTTGTTGTTCAAGCGTCTCACGCCGTTTTTGGATTTCATCAATACCACCTAATTCTGCCAAGCGTTGATTGCAAGATACCTTTAGTTGGTTTTGTGCTTCTAATTCCTGTTCAATTTCTTTAACTCTCAATTCACATTCAGCGCTATCATTCTCTAGATTTTGCTTTTGCGAAATCAAGGTTTTAGTTTGAGCATCGCCAATATTTTTGAGTTCATCCTCAAGGGATTTTCTAGCTTCTTTAAGATGTTTAATAGCATTGTCTAAAACCTGTACGCCCAATAGCTTTTTAGTCGCTTCGGCAATCTCATTGCGATTGTCTGATCGCACAATCTGCTCGATTCGCTCTCCATCAAAAAAGAAGTACTGATGCAAACTCTTGGGTAAGATGCCATTAATCACAGCTTCAGGGTGATTTTGAGTCACCCAACGCCCATCATCTCCCGCCACTTGGAGAAACAATTCACTTTTGCTGTATTGAATATTTTTCTCGCCATTATTAGCCAGCCTATAGGCACGGGTTTGCCGCCGTACCCGATAGCGTTTACCATCATGTTCAAAGAGTACTTCTGCCCAGCATTCTACGGGTTGATTGAGTGGAGATTCTGCGATCGCTTGACGATTGACAAGCTGTTCAGGATCACCAAAAGCTGAGGTGAATTTTTCGTATAGCGCCCATGTAAAGGCATTGAGTAGCGAGGTTTTGCCTGTGCCATTATTTCCATGCAAGATCGTAATGTTGCGATCATCTAGTCTCGCTAACACAATTTCAGGCGTTTGTTGATAAAAACAGCGAAAATTAAACAGCTTGATCGAGATCAGCTTCATTGCACAGATTCCTTAACAATTTTGAGAATATCTTCATTGATCTGCCCCTTTTCATTTTTATCGAGCCGATCTTTTTCTACTTTTAGCACTTGACTAATAATTTGTTGCACTTCAGGTGGAGCTTTTTTAATTGGCTCATGGATACTACTTAGACTTTGAACTTTACTCATTTCCAAATACTCGTACGTTTATCGATTTTATCTCAAAAATCTCTCATATCCCCGACTTTTTCTTGCTTATAAATCCATCAACCCATAACGCTTTTGTAAATCCGCTAACTTGAGTCTAGCCTCACCGCCATTATCGGCTAAATTTGCAAACTCAACGAAGCGCTGTAACTCCTTTTTAAGTAAATTTCGCTCCACATCTACAGTCTCCCTACCCAAATCAGGCGGTAACACAATCATGTCAAACAAAGTTGCCCGTTTCTTATGAGGGTGCGATCGCAAAATCCTACCGCGACGCTGCACAAACTGGCGCGGATTGCTACTACTTGCCAACATAATCGCCGTTTGAATTGCAGGAATATCAACACCCTCATCTAAGCAACGAATCGCCACCAGTCCTTGCAACTCACCACTTTCAAACCAAAGTCTTAAATTCTCTCGCTCTTCCAAGGATGTCTCAGCCGTATAGGTATTAACGCGATATCCCAATTCTGACCCCAATAATTGAGCCACTGCATCCAATTGGCGGGTACTTTCTTCAGTCACCGCATCCTCAACCGAGCCATCACCACAATAAATCAATGTATGGCTTGTTTCCAGCCTGTCTTGCATTAGTTCGCGCAAAGCAACTAACTTATTAGCCGCAGCCCCCAATAAACGCGCCCTTTGCATGAGCAAAGCTGCTAACACTTCATTATCATCACGATCGCCATCAAATGCGATCGCCCTACCGATTTTCTTAGTTAAATCAGCATATTTCTCAGTCTCCGATTCGGTCAGATCCACCAATATTGGATAGTAGAGATAATGTACCAATGCTCCTGCGGCGATCGCATTCGCCAGTGTAAATTCTGGCTGGATTACCGACCCAAAGTAATCAAATATAGCTTCCGTTCCTTGGTCGTCAAAATATCGCTCTGGAGTTGCTGACAGAGCCAGCCTTAAACCAACATTGCGGGGCAAACTTTCAACCAAACGTTTTGCGCCTAAGTTATGTGCCTCGTCACCAATAATTAAAGTTCGCTCAGGTAAATAATGTAACTGTGACTGTAATCCTTGACCGATCAGCGTAGCATTTGTAGTAATTACAGTCAGAAATTTTTGATTACCCGATCGCACGTTATAAAGTTGTGTAGATAGCTGATTTTGCCACTTATGCACGCTCTCAAAAGCGAGAATAGGTTCCAGTCCAAATTTCTGACATTCCTTTGCCCATTGGACGACTAGATGCCGATAGGGACAGATAATCAGTAAAACCTGCAAGTTGATTTTTTGATAAAGTTCAGTTGCAATCGCCAGAGCTGTAATCGTTTTACCGCTACCCGTCGCCATTTTTAACGTGCCGCGTCCATTATTCTTAAACCAATTTGCGATCGCCTGTTCTTGATAATTGCGTAGTTTTAAGTTAGTTGGCAAAATCGGAATACCGCGATCTGGATTTATCGCTATAGGGATGTAATCTAGCTGAGGCTCCGCCATGACAGAATTTCTCTTAGTAAAATCATTGATCCGATCATTGATCGGTGCATTGATGGGAAACTTGTCAGAACGTAACCGTAACAGCGATCGCTTAGCGGCTTCAGGAAAATCGATGATTTCTAACATCGGTGTTTCATTTTCCCATAATCGCCGAAAGTTCTCAGCTTTGCTTAATGTGCGTTCTTTGACTCCCTCATCCCAAGAACAAAACACATCAACACATTCAAAATTATCAACTAAAGCACTGGCGCTTTCGTTTGCCGAACCTGTAAAAGCAACAATATTTCCCGCAACATCCTCAAATATTCCTAACTTCTCATGATAGATACCTCGATTACGGATATCTCTTCTGACTGCGAGTTTTATTTCTAATAGGTTATGACTCAATAACCAAGCCAGACAAGCTAGACGATCTTCGATTACCTGCTCAAATTCTTGATCAAGCTCTCTAATCAGGTTTTGAGTGATCACATCTTCTTTTTGTTTAAGTCCCAAGGCGATCGCTTCAGCATCTTCAGCAGACAAACAAGGCGAAGCAATCAAGCGCATCCTACCCCCCGATTGAATCAGCGCAAGTAGTCCCGCAGCCACTGAAGCCATAGAAGTACTGGAAAAAAATCCTACGGCTCGACTGTAGAGAATAGAATTTTCCAAACAAGGAATATAAAAATCCTGTACCAAATCACCGCGATCGCTACGGTACTCACTTTGCAGATTTAAATCACTCAGCACAAGTTTAAGAACTTAGGTTATTTGTAACAGCATTGATTCTTGTTGTCCTAGGCAGTCGCCTTACTAAATAAAGGGAGTAAGCCCCTTATTTAGTAAGGTTTAGACTATCCCAACACCTTCTGTTTCCAAGCTGTGATGCCTTCAATTAACTCCTTACGAGTATGGGCAAGTAATAGGTATCGATAAATAAACCAAAGGGTATAACCAAAGCCCACTAACTCGAATACGCTAGGCAATAGAGGTAGCTTGTGGAGAAAATCTAAAACCGTATCAGCCGCAATGATGATGGGAATCGCTAATAGTATGGCGATCGCGATCGTTAGATTTGATTTTTTGTCACCACCAAAGTACTGCTGCCACAAGTTATTAGCTTGAGCCAAGAGGTCAGTACTAAAGTCTTTGCTCATTGCAGGAGTAGCGACTTCGGTGGTAGGAACCGCAATTGGTGCAGGTGCAGGCTTGATGGGATCGGCAACGGTTGGCGTTACAGCCTTAGGTGCTGTGACTTTATCGAGTTCGGGGCTTTCTGTAACGCTCTCGACCGATATATCTACAGTTTTATCTGGGGTTTCCATAGTTCTAAATAATTATCTTGATGTGACAAATAAATCAAGTTTACATTCAAAAGTCAGCAACCGTCTGACGTTAAAAATAAGAATGGCGGCGCTTAGCGCCGCCATTCTTATTTTGGATACTAGCTAAATCAAGCATCGCTAACTCTATATATTTTGCAAAGAACCTTCAAACTGGTGGCGGCTTTCAAAAATATCAAATAGATCCCGCATGGAGGTAACGTCTAATAAAAATTCAACATATTCACTAATCGAGCAGAGGGCAAATTTGCAACCGATCGCTTTAGAGCTGCGTAATGCAAAAATTAAGGCTCCTAATCCTGAGCTATCCATTTGCTTAAGATGTTTGAGATCGATCAATAAAACATCGGGTTTTTGATCGAGAACGTGACTAGCCTGCTGCCGAAAATAGTTAGTGCTAGTAGCATCTAGATGACCTGTTGGTTGCATGACTTCAATACGCATTGCCTTAATCCTATACTGCTGAATTTGGGTGAACTTGATTGGATGGATAAATTAAGCTAACTGGTAGGTTGATGAATAAAAAGTTAGTAATGCTCAAGAATTCTTTATATAAGAATCTGAAATTTTTACTACGGCGCGGAAATTATAAATATGTCTCGAATATTTTCCGTAGCCAATGGCGATGTCAGTATATTAATGCCATAACCCAATCTTTTTCATGTCATAGGTTATGTAAAGGTTATTAGGAAGGTTATCAATAAAGTTATAAAATTTTGGGGTAGTCCCATATCACGAAAGTTTCTACTACTTCTTTCTAGATACAGACAGGCGATCTCTTAGATACCAACGCCAAGGTATATCTACTCCCTGACTGATCCCGATTCTAGTGGTTTGATAGATTGGCTCATCAAAATCAGGCGATCGCCCTTCTAGCCATAGACCACTACTTGGCTCTAGCCTTACGCCATCAAGTTGACGATCAATTTGTAAAAGTTTGCATAACTTGCCTGGTCCTGCCCCTGCGCGGTGGGGCTTTTCCTGCGGATTGTGCCAACTTGGTAAGCGATCGCACTCGATCGCCCGAATCAATACGGCACTACAAAAATCTTGGCGATCGGTCACGATATTGACACAGTGATAAATGCCATAGATTAAATACACATAGGCTGTGCAGGGTTCACCAAAAATTGCTTGATTGCGTGGGGTTTTGCGGCGATAACCATGACAAGCAGGATCGTTAGCATCGTAAGCTTCGGTTTCGACGATTAGCCCTCGATAATCAACTCCGTTGATATGCCTCATCAGGTAGCATCCCAATAGATCGGGAGCAACTTGATCTGCGGGACGAGCAAAAAATTTTTGATCTAAAGGGGGCAATTTACCCAACTGCTTACTCCGTCTAGCCAAAACTCTTTTTTCCAAATTGGGGCATCGGTTTTTAAGGTGTCGATCGCATAGCGGCAGGCAGAGAAAGCCTCAACCCGATGGGGGGAGCCGACGGCAACGAGGACACTAATTTCGCCAATTTTTAATTTGCCGAGGCGATGGTGAATCACTACTTTAGTGATATCTGGAAACTCGACACGGCAGCGATCGCCAATATTTTGAAATACCTGTAAAGCCATTGATTCATAGGCTTGATAGTCGAGATAGTCAACTGGTCTACCCCCTGTCTGATTACGCACCATGCCACTCATCAAGACGATCGCCCCATTCTTGGGATCATCGGCGATCGCATAGACCGCAGCCACATCTAAAACATCGTAAGTCAGTCGAAAGTCTTCAAGTTGGTTAGACATGTTTATCCGACATGGTTGGGATATCGGCGCAGTAATAATTTACAGTAATAATCTGGGGTAAATAAGTACCCCCTCCTGCGAGGCACTTATTTACTGATATGTGATTTGTGGTTAATCTTCGTGTTCTTCAAATTGGTCAACCAGTTGCTTGTTAGGTGGTCCAAACGCCACATATATCGCATAGGCGGTCAGGCAGATCACACATACGGCGATAGTGACTGCGATCGAAGTTGCGTTTTCCATGAATTAAACCAATGATTTGAGTTATTGTTAATTACAATTATACTATTTTGTAACAATCCTTTTTAAAAGACAAATTATGTCACAACGTACTTGGCTTGGCGATATCCTCAGACCATTGAACGCAGAATACGGTAAGGTATCTCGCGGCTGGGGAACCACTCCCCTCATGGCTGTATTCATGGTCTTGTTTCTTATCTTTCTGGTAATTATCCTCCAGCTATACAACTCCTCCCTCTTGCTTGAAGGTGTCAACCTCAACTGGGGCGGCTAATTAATACTGATTAACCATCAGTCTCTATTACCAGATTTAATCAAAAGGCACGCTTTGCGTGCCTTTTGATTTATCAACCTGTTTTTACATTTGTCGAACTAGCGTTAAACTTAAGTTGTTCTGAATTGTTCATCCATTAAGGTCATTTCTAATGAATATTTTTGGTATCGGACTGCCTGAAATGATTTTGATCATGCTTGTGGCATTGCTAATCTTTGGTCCTAAAAAGCTTCCAGAAATCGGACGTAGTATGGGTAAAGCTATCAAAGGCTTTCAAGATGCTTCCCGTGAATTTGAGTCAGAGTTTAAGCGTGAAGCTGATCGCATAGAGCAGACCGCCGCCGTTAATGCGTCTGTAACTTCCTCTGTAGGTACACCCGTAACTGTAGCAACGACAAATCCTAGTGATACTCCCGCCGCAGTCGCCGCTACAGTCGTTCCTACAGATGATCCCATTAACCTTGAAACCAAGGAAGTGATCAGCGCCAAGGATGCTTGAAGATACATCTATTTCCTTGATAGTGGGGTTGGGTAATCCGGGAACTGAATACGAACGCACCCGCCACAATATTGGCTTTATGGCAGTTGATCGCTTAGCCGCAGATTGGAGCATCTCCCTTGGCAAAGAAAAGCGTTTTTATGGCATCTTTGGTGAAGGTAGACTTGCCACTCAATCCCGTCACCAAGGCAAGATTCGGTTACTCAAACCCACCACCTATATGAATCTCTCAGGTCAAGCTGTGCGATCCTGTGCTGATTGGTTTAAGTGCAGTCCTCACAATATCCTTGTTATTTACGACGATATGGATCTGCCCCTCGGCAAGTTACGGCTGCGACCATCTGGCTCCGCAGGTGGACATAATGGTATGAAGTCGATAATTTCCCATCTAGGAACACAGGATTTTCCCCGTCTGCGCCTAGGCATTGGGCGAGGTGGTAAGGGTAACGCCAATGATGTTGGCGCGATCGCTACTAAAGCTAATCAAAATGTCACGGGTCATGTTTTGGGTGGATTTAGTAATTCTGAGAATAAAGTTGTTACAGAATTATTGACATTAACGGCATCCGTTACATCCCATGTCCTGACTGATGGCATCGCTAAGACCATGAGCTTGTTTAATAACCGCAGTGTAGAGATCTAGCCTAATCAATGCAAATTCCTATATCTAACGTTTTTTAAGCTTTATTGGGGAAATCTTCAGAACTAAGCATCTTCAGCTTCATAATAAAAACAAATAAAACCAACAACAATTACAGTAAAGATTGTTTTTGTGCATTCTTAGAAAAAATTGCAGAGACATGCAAACGATATTTCATCTTAGTGCGAGGAGACTGTAATTTATGAAAGCCATGATTCTGGCTGCGGGTAAAGGGACGCGCATCCGCCCGATTACAAATATTATGCCCAAGCCCATGATCCCGATCATGCAAAAGCCAGTGATGGAGTTCTTGGTAGAACTGCTAAGACAGCATGGTTTTGATCAGATTATGGTGAATGTTAGCCATCTGTCCGAAGAGATCGAAAACTATTTTCGCGATGGTCAAAAGTTTGGCGTGCAGATGGCTTACTCCTTTGAAGGAACCATCGTTGATGGTAAGTTACAGGGTAGTGCTTTGGGTTCTGCGGGTGGGCTTAAAAAGATCCAAGACTTTTCCCCATTTTTTGACGATACCTTTGTGGTGCTTTGTGGCGATGCTTTGATCGATCTCGATCTCACCTATGCGATTAACTGGCATCGTCAAAAAAAATCGTTGGCAACGATTATTACTAAGACTGTCCCCAGAGATCAGGTTTCTAGTTATGGTGTCGTTGTTACCGAAGCTGATGGCAGGATTAAGCAGTTTCAAGAAAAGCCAAGTGTTGAATCTGCCCTGAGCAACACCATCAATACTGGTATTTATATCTTTGAGCCAGAAATTCTTGACTACGTGCCATCGGATACTGAATTTGATCTTGGTAGCGATTTATTTCCGAAGCTAGTTGCTGCTGATTTGTCATTTCATGCCATCTCTATGGACTTTCAGTGGGTAGATATTGGTAAGGTTCCAGATTATTGGCAAGCGATTCAAGATGTTTTGTCTAACAAGGTTAAAAATGTCAATATTCCTGGTCATGAAGTGCGTCCAGAAATTTATACAGGGCTGAATGTTTCGGTGAACTGGGATAAGGTCGATATTCGGGGACCTGTCTACATTGGTGGTATGACCCAAATTGAAGATGGCGCAACTATTATTGGTCCGACGATGATTGGACCTAATTGCCATGTTTGTAGCGGTGCAGTTGTTGAACGCAGTGTAATTTTTGAATATTCTCGACTCGCAGATGTACGATTGGTCGATAAATTAGTGTTTGGACGCTATTGTGTTGATAAAACAGGTGCGACTATCGACTTGCAGGCAGCAGCGCTAGATTGGTTGATCACTGATGCTAGACATCAACAACAGGTTCAATCCCCCTTAGAAACCCTAAGAATTTAGCGATTTCCAGTCTTCATTTGGGTTCAGGGATTGAGCTAGAGCAAAACCAGAAAGCGAAGATCTTCGCTTTCTGGTTTTAACGTAAGTTTGATATAGCCATTTACATCGCGCAGTGCGCGACGCAAATGGCAAAAAATGGCGTTAAGTAAGACTTTAATTGTGTTTAGCGATTGCGTACGCGCAGAAATTGATCGACTCCTCTGGCGATCGCATCAGCCATCCTTCTTTGATAAGCGGGGTTATTGAGATTAGCCGCCTCTGTTGGATTGGTGACAAACCCTGTTTCCACTAAAATTGCAGGCATGGAAGTCTTGGTGATTACATAGAAACCTGCGGCTTTAGCCCCACGATTATTTGCCCCCGTTGCGCCTATAATCTGTGACTGGACGTAACTTGCGAGTTCCCTGCTGACAGTTGATCCACGGGCATAAAATGTTTCGACCCCATTTACGCCACTACTACGAGAATCTAAAGAATTTGCATGAATGCTCACAAAGACATCGGCTCTAACTCTCTCAGCTAGACTTACCCTCGGCTGAAGATCGATTTCCACATCATTAGTGCGCGTGTAATAGATCGTGTAGCCCATGCTTTGTAAGGTTTGTCCGATCGCTACACTAATCGGTAGCACGACATTTTTTTCTTGAATGCCGTTACCGAGCGCTCCAGGATCTCGACCACCATGCCCCGCATCAATAACGATGACACCACGACGGCGATCGCCATTATTGAGGACTGGGTTACTGGGAATGTTATTGGATGGTAATGCGGGTTGTGGTCTGACTAGTGTGGAGGCAACGGCATTATTTAGGGTGAGCTGGAGATTAATACTCTGATTGCTAAATCTTTGCATTTCCCTGACCTGCCAACCTGCGATCGGTTTGATCCCGATTTCTACAGCATTACCTAATTGTGAAAGACGAATTCTCTCGATGGGGCTATTGGCGGCAAGAGTCGGTCTTTGCAAACTAGCGGAAATTTTGGCATTGGGGACAATCAAGTTATAGGTATTGGAGGCAAGGTCAAACCTCACTTGATAGTTGACGGGTTGACTGGCTTCAATCTGTAACTGCCCTGTATTTGTAAAAACTAACTTTTCGATTACGGCACTGTTGGCGATCGCTGATGCCATTGGAGAGCCAGATGGCTTAGTCGTGGGAACGACTGGAATTGCTGTCGTCGCCTTCTGGGGCGCAGTCTGGTTAGTTGGTGACAATAGCAATGTGTTAGTTGCTGCTATGTATTGGCTACCCCATAGTGCTCTACTATTGGGGTCATTGGGATCAAGGTCAAACACCAAACGGGCGATCGCAGGATTATTTTGAAATTGTGCAACCCTGACCTGTTTAATCCCCAAACGGTTCACTGGCAAAACTGACTTATGTAAATCCTTAAGAAGCGTCGTGTTTTGCAAATCCACAATTAAGCGTTCAGGATTTTCTTCCCTCTGGATCCGAATTTGAGGATTTGCATTAATTATGAGCATCAGCCCGCTAGGTGTACTCCGAATGCTATTTAAACGGATTGCACTAGAACTTAGGGGGAATGATTGTGCTTGTAGTTTTTCCGATGGCAGTTGTGGTGATAGATTGGGGGACGCACTTTTAGCCGTATATGCTTCAACCCCAGAGTTATTCAATACATCGCCTAGGTAGCTGGTTGCCACAACTAAAATTCCGATCGCTAGTTGTAGGTATCGCAAAATGATTCTCCCAGTGAGTGTAAAGATTAGCAATATGAGCTATCTGTGAACTATTGAATAAGCCGCTTTCTATTGTAAACTCCTCATCTCCCCATTTGCCTGAGTAAAAATTACCTGAGATAAGATTTAAAAAATTGATCAATCCCTCTGGCGATCGCTTCTGTCATCCGTCCTTGGTAAGCCCTGTTAAGCAAATTAGCTGCCTCAGACGGGTTTGTAATAAACCCAGTCTCCACCAAAATTGCAGGCATGGAAGTTTTGGTAATTACATAAAATCTTGCCGATCTCACACCACGATCAGTAGCTCCTGTACTAGCAATAATCTGCTCATGTACCAGCCCCGCAAGTTCTTTACCCAAAGACGCATTAGGTGCATGATAAGTTTCGACTCCATTGACACTAGATGCACTTGCGTCCAGAGAGTTGACATGAATGCTGACAAATACACTAGCCCGATTATTCTCAGCAATTCTGACCCTCGGTTCTAAGTCAAGGTCAATATCATTAGTTCTTGTGTAGACAACTGTATACCCCATTTGCTGCAACACTTGCCCTAGCTGTTGACTCATCGTCAAAGTGATGTCTTTTTCGTAAACTCCATTTCTAGTAGCACCAACATCAGGTCCCCCATGACCTGGGTCAATTACCACCAGTTTGCGACTATTTGTGCTTGTCGAATTTGCCAGAGTATTAAAGCTAGTTGATGCGGTCGTTCTCGGAAATTGTCCACCGATAGGGTTGCTGGCAACTTGTCCTAAGCTCGATAATTGAAGAGCGACTTCCATCGGATTGGTGCGGCTAGTCTCTCGGATCTGCCAACCTGCCGTGGTTTTTACGCTGACTACTACGGCATCTCCAACTTGGTTGAGGCGAATCTGCTCGATGGGACTATTCGCACCTAAGACAGGACGACGCAATTTTTGAGAAATTCTAGCCGCAGGAATTGTAAAACTATAAGCATTGTTGATCTGGTCAAAACCAGCTCGGTAAGATATTGCCCGACTAGCTTGGATGACTAACTGCCCATAACCGTTAAATGCCAACCCATCAATAGTTGTTGGTGCTGAAGCCGTTGTAGTTGTTGTCGGAATGCCTACTGTCGGTAAGTTACCTGCTTGAGTGAGCATTAATGTACTGGTGTTAGCTACTCCTGATGGACGTAACCAATATTTGCCACGACTTGAGTCAAATGAGCCACTTAAATTAATAGGAACAGCATTATCAAGATCAAAAACTAGTCGGGCGATCGCAGGAGAACTCTGAAATTGGGCGACCCTAACTTGTCTAATGCCATAACGATTGATTGGCACAACTACATTATGTAACCGCGAATTAACCCTTGTTGTCTGCAAATCTACGATGATTCGCTCAGGATTGTTAACACGATACGTATTCAACCTCGGTTGACCATTGATCCCCAGTGCCACTCCATCAGCACCTACCTCGATGCTACTTAGATCAAGCTGCTGGCTCAAAGATGGTAATTGTGCCTGAATATTACTTTCCAGTTTGGTGTCTAGAGGCATTTCTGCTGCCATGCTAGTCAATTGATCGGAATAGACACCTGTCAATTGAGCGGCTAGCAAGCTAGCTCCAAGGAAGAATAATCGTTTGTAATTAGTCAAAATCAAATAGTTACTCCCGTTGATCCCATAAAAATTAATTTAGATTTAATTTAGAGATATCGAAATGTGACATTAAGAAAGCAATTCTACAGGAGATAGAGAGACTTTTTGCACTAATGGCAACTTACCTAACCACCGTTTAGAGACCTGTGCAAATCTATCAGGATCTCCACTCACGAAAAAGCGAGTTTCAGGACGACCGATGCAATTATCAGAGCATCTTAAACCCATCAGATCCAACTCCTGACCTGCTGCTCTTACGACATAGGAAGCAGGGTTGACCAAAGCTACATGAGCAGGCAAAATCTGGCGTAAAATTCCTGACAGATGGGGATAATGGGTGCAACCCAAAACCAAGGTATCAATGTTCCTATCAATCAAGGGCTGTAGGTAATCCCTTGCCACTTGTAAAGTGTGGGGATCTCCAATACGGTCAGACTCAATTAAAGGGACAAATTCGGGACAGTCTACTTGGAAAACTTGAGCCTGAGGATCGCTCTCACAGATTGCTTGGACATAGGCTTCACTCTTTACTGTAGCTGTAGTTGCAATTACCCCAATCCGTTTACCCTTTCCCACGGCTGCCCTCGCACCCGGCAAGATCAGTCCCAAAATTGGCAAATCAAAATCTTTGCGGACAATGTCCAATGCCAAGGCTGAACTGGTGTTGCAAGCCATGATTGCCATCTTTACCTGTTCGGATTGCATCCAGTGCAAAATTTCATACACATACTCGACAATCTCGGCAGGCGATCGCTTTCCATAGGGTAGCCGAGCGGTATCACCAAAATAAATCACCGACTCATTAGGCATTTGACGATGAACTTCCTGTAAAACTGTCAGCCCACCTACTCCACTGTCAAATACTCCAATAGGCGATCTAACTTTCTGCTGCGAAACCATGCACACCCTCACACATCACAATGCACACAGTAAAGCATACTTTTCTTTGCGTGAATATCAGCGTTACTAATTAACCTCAAACATAGGCGCACTAGACACTTATACTTTTTCTAGGGTAAGTCATAATTAACTTGCCCAAGGCTAACAAACACATTCCCACAATCAACTGTCGGGAAAAAATTAGACCAACTAACCAACTAAAACAAGGAAAAAATATGGATTTATCGTTAATTCCTCCTCAGCCCAAAGCAGGCATTCTGAACGTCCTCATCGAAATCCCCGCAGGCAGCAAAAACAAATATGAATTTGACAAAGACCTAAATGCATTTGCCCTAGATCGCGTCCTTTACTCTTCTGTTCAATATCCCTACGACTACGGATTTGTCCCTAACACCCTAGCCGACGATGGTGATCCCCTCGATGGCATGGTGATTATGGATCAGCCAACATTCCCTGGCTGCGTTATCCCTGCCCGACCTATCGGTATGCTGATCATGATTGATGGTGGCGATCGTGACGAAAAAATTCTTTGCGTTCCTGCCAAGGATCCCCGCTACGCTGATGTCAAAACCTTAGCCGATATCGCCCCTCACCGCCTCGAAGAGATCGCCGAGTTTTTCCGTTCTTACAAAAACCTCGAGAAGAAAGTTACGGAGATCAGAGGTTGGGAAGGTGTAGAAGCTGTGCAATCTCTTGTGACTAAGTCAATAGAAGCAGCGTTGCCTAAATCTTAAAACTTTTCTAGAGACCTACAATGCTTCCACCATAAGGAATAGAGCAGTCAAGTTGCATATTTGCCCAACAAGTCTGGAAAAAAGCGCTTGACAAAGCATTGTAACCTTGGTAACTTAATAAAGCGCTGAAGGGAGAGCGAAGCGAAAGCGAAGCAAGCCCGACAAAAAAGAGCGCCAAGAACCTAGACAAAAGAATAGTTTGAAAGCTTTAGTAAACCAATAAACCTCGTCAAGAAAATAGAGACTAGATTATTGAAAGATAACTAGCTATCCGACAGGATAAGCGAAAAGCTAAAAAAAGTCAAACATCCGCGAGGAAAAAAGCTTTAGAAGAGTAGGAAGAGATTCTGAAAGTATAAAGACACCATGGAGAGTTTGATCCTGGCTCAGGATGAACGCTGGCGGTATGCTTAACACATGCAAGTCGAACGGTCTCTTCGGAGATAGTGGCGGACGGGTGAGTAACGCGTAAGAATCTACCTATAGGTTCGGGGCAACAGTTAGAAATGACTGCTAATACCGGATATGCCTTCGGGTGAAAGTTTAAATGCCTGTAGATGAGCTTGCGTTCGATTAGCTAGATGGAGTGGTAACGGCACACCATGGCGACGATCGATAACTGGTCTGAGAGGATGACCAGTCACACTGGGACTGAGACACGGCCCAGACTCCTACGGGAGGCAGCAGTGGGGAATTTTCCGCAATGGGCGAAAGCCTGACGGAGCAATACCGCGTGAGGGACGAAGGTCTGTGGATTGTAAACCTCTTTTGTTAGGGAAGATAATGACGGTACCTAACGAATAAGCATCGGCTAACTCCGTGCCAGCAGCCGCGGTAAGACGGAGGATGCAAGCGTTATCCGGAATTATTGGGCGTAAAGCGTACGTAGGCTGTTTCATAAGTCTGTTGTCAAAGCCCGAGGCTCAACCTTGGAAAGGCAATGGAAACTGTGAGGCTAGAGAGAGATAGGGGCAGGAGGAATTCCAGGTGTAGCGGTGAAATGCGTAGATATCTGGAAGAACACCAGTGGCGAAAGCGTCCTGCTGGATCTCAACTGACGCTGAAGTACGAAAGCTAGGGGAGCGAATGGGATTAGATACCCCAGTAGTCCTAGCCGTAAACGATGGACACTAGGTGTTGGCCGTATCGACCCGGTCAGTGCCGTAGCTAACGCGTTAAGTGTCCCGCCTGGGGAGTACGGTCGCAAGATTGAAACTCAAAGGAATTGACGGGGGCCCGCACAAGCGGTGGAGTATGTGGTTTAATTCGATGCAACGCGAAGAACCTTACCAAGGCTTGACATGTCGTGAATCCTCTTGAAAGGGAGGAGTGCCTTCGGGAGCACGAACACAGGTGGTGCATGGCTGTCGTCAGCTCGTGTCGTGAGATGTTGGGTTAAGTCCCGCAACGAGCGCAACCCTCGTTTTTAGTTGCCATCATTAAGTTGGGCACTCTAGAGAGACTGCCGGTGACAAACCGGAGGAAGGTGGGGATGACGTCAAGTCATCATGCCCCTTACGCCTTGGGCTACACACGTACTACAATGGCCGGGACAAAGAGTCGCAAGCATGCGAATGCAAGCTAATCTCATAAACCCGGTCTTAGTTCAGATTGCAGGCTGCAACTCGCCTGCATGAAGGCGGAATCGCTAGTAATCGCAGGTCAGCATACTGCGGTGAATACGTTCCCGGGCCTTGTACACACCGCCCGTCACACCATGGAAGCTGGTCACGCCCGAAGTCGTTATCTCAACCCGCAAGGGAGGGAGGCGCCTAAGGCAGGGCTGGTGACTGGGGTGAAGTCGTAACAAGGTAGCCGTACCGGAAGGTGCGGCTGGATCACCTCCTTATAGGGAGACCTATTTATGTCTAGACTGAACCAATACAGAATTAAGTCAGACATAAGTCATCCCAAGGTCGTTCGAGGAATATTGGAAAGCTTTCAAACTAAGTCAGGTTCTGGATTAAGCGAAAGCTTAAACTCTTAAACTAATTAACAAAAGGGCCATTAGCTCAGTTGGTTAGAGCGCACCCCTGATAAGGGTGAGGTCTCTGGTTCGTGTCCAGAATGGCCCACTTGAGAAAATTTCAGTAACTCCATAGAGAAGAGCTGGAAAAAACTCTGGGGATATAGCTCAGTTGGTAGAGCGCCTGCTTTGCACGCAGGAAGTCAGGAGTTCGAATCTCCTTATCTCCACCAAATAATGAATAGAGATATCAAGCAAAAGAGTTTAGCAACTCATCTAGTTGACGAAGCCAGACAGGTAAGTATAGACTAGAGAGCCTGCTGAATTCAAGCGAGAGCAAAGAATTCAGAAAGAACCTTGAAAACTGCATAGTAAATAAGTAACAAAGAAGCAAGTAGTACCGAAGTAGAGATACAGAGGTCAAGCTACAAAGGGCTTACGGTGGATACCTAGGCACAAGAAGGCGATGAAGGACGTGGTTACCTACGATAAGCTGCGGGGAGCTGGAAGCAAGCCCTGATCCGCAGGTTTCCGAATGGGGCAACCCTATATACTGCCCGTTGAATAAAATAGACGGGAAAGAGCGAACTCAGCGAATTGAAACATCTTAGTAGCTGAAGGAAGAGAAAATAAATAATGATTTCCTAAGTAGCGGCGAGCGAACGGGAAAGAGCCAAACCAATCGGCATGACTGATTGGGGTTATAGGACAGCAACACTGTACAGAATAGATTAAGTGAAGTGTTTGGAATGACACGCCAAAGAGAGTGAAAGCCTCGTAATTAAAAATCGAAACTGGCAAGCTGGATCCTGAGTAGCACGGTACACGAGAAATTCCGTGTGAATTCGCCGGGACCACCCGGTAAGGCTAAATACTCACTTGTGACCGATAGTGAACGAGTACCGCGAGGGAAAGGTGAAAAGAACCCCGAAAGGGGAGTGAAATAGAACATGAAACCGTAAGCTTACAAGCAATGGGAGGACGATTTAACGTCTGACCGTGTGCCTGTTGAAGAATGAGCCGGCGACTTATAGGCAGTGGCAGGTTAAGGGGAAAATCCCGAAGCCAAAGCGAAAGCGAGTTTGATAAGAGCGATAGTCACTGTTTATAGACCCGAACCCGGGTGATCTAACCATGGGCAGGATGAAGCTTGGGTAACACCAAGTGGAGGTCCGAACCGACTGATGTTGAAAAATCAGCGGATGACCTGTGGTTAGGGGTGAAATGCCAATCGAACCCGGAGCTAGCTGGTTCTCCCCGAAATATGTTGAGGC
>CAVVRZ010000010.1:0-28560 GCA_963750795.1 uncultured cyanobacterium | reverse complement strand
TTTCTTCTGCCATTATATGATTCTGTGCCTTTGGTTTGAGTACGTATTGCTCTTCGTAGCTCCATTTGTGCTGCTGATGCGGCGGGATCACCTCAATCACAACTTCCTGCTCTGCGATATTAGATAAATTTTCTGGCAAAACATCGCGTACTTCTAGCAAGCGTTTCTCGGTTTTGCCCAGATTTTGCAAGATGAGGTCAATCCATAGCTCATCACCCACACTGACAGGATCAACGGGCGATCGCACGACGGCTACTTCTAACAGTAATCGCTTGGGCATAACTGCCCCCACAATCAATAATGCGGCACTGACTCCACTAATCACATAGAGCCAACCTGAGAGGGTATTGGTCGCAGCGAGGAAGAAGAAAATAGTTAAACCTGTAAAAATGCCCCCAATAAATTCTGGTGTGGCGAATCGCCATTCTAGCCATCTACCAAATCGTTTTTTCCAAGATTGGCGTTTCGACATAAAACTAATCTCTATAGGCTCTCCATAATACCAAAGCACAAAATAGTGTAGCTAGTCCAAAATTAAAAAACAGAATGGGATCTGCGGCGCGGAGCGCCGCAGATCCCATTCTGTTTTTATTTAGCTTTGCTTGCAAGCGTTATTTTCTACTGATCGCAATGCTCCGAGGAGCGTGGAAATAATTACACATTTACGGCGATCGCCTAAACGCGGTGCAAAGGTGATTCTGCCCATTTCTCCTAAGCCATTGGGATTGCCATTGGGGAGAAACTGGACGCGATAGATCGGTGGGTTAGGAATCGCTGAGAGCTTGGTAAAAGTTGTCCGTGGTTGATCTTCAGTATTTTCGACGATGCGAATACCTTGGGCAAAGTCTTCCCACGGCAATCCATTCCAATAACCTGCCGTGGTAGTTGATAACACTGGCGTTTTGTGAACCGCATATTGGGCGCGATCGTCAAGATTGCGAAAACTAGCTTGCCAGATAATTTGTTCGCGCTTGGCATTGCTCTGGGCTAGTTTTAAGGTGCTAAAAGCACGGGTTTGGGACGAAATCAGTCCTTGATTGGCGCTAAATCCTAACCAAGCGGGAGCGGCGATCGCTGTCAAAATCCCCACGATCGCTAAAACAACCAAAATCTCTAACAGTGTAAAGCCTAGATTGTCATAGTCAGAAAAAGAGTACCTGCTTTTTTTGCGAATCCTCCTTTGCTTTTTGAGATGATTTATTAGTAAATCTCTAAGTGAAAAATCATTGTCCCTGTCATCGTCTCGGCTAAGTATCGTCATAATACTTTTACACTGTGGTTTAATTTTGAGATATTGCTTAGTATATATAGATTTATTTATTAGAAGCGATATTTAATGGATAAAATAATTTCGGAAAATGAATGACGGCGCTTTATGTCGTCACTCATTTTCCCGTGTTTAGATTTTGGGGTTTTAAAATTAAGATAAAGAACTGGGATTTTTGAGCGACATGACTGCGAATTTTTGGGACATTATTAATTACTTCAAGCGCTATCGCACTAGGGCGATTCTGAGCATTACAGGCGCAAGTATTTTTGAGCTAATTGATTTAATCGTTCCCTATGCGGTTGGACAGATTCTCAATGTGCTATCAGGGCGATCGCTAGATCAGGGGATTAGTGATTTTGTGGCGGCGATCGCAACGATATTTGGACAAACTGCGAGTCAAGTTAATGCGCTGCTGATTTTAGCGGGCTTAATTTTTGTGGTAACGGTCATCCGTGCGCCGATTCAGGTTTGGTCTGCCAATAATTTTCATTGGGATATTGCCCTGCGAACCCGTCGTGATCAAACCCAAAAGGCGATCGCTAAGATTCTCTCACTGCCCATCGATTTTTATGATGAAAATAATGCGGGGAGAATTGCGGGACGGGTGGCGAGGGGCTTAGCCAATCATATGTGGTCTTATCCTGAAGTCGCGGGGCAGCTAATTCCCAAGGTGATCAGAATCTTGGGGATTTTCTTAATTATTTGCGCGATCGCTTGGTGGATTTCCGCATTTTTCTTAGTTTCCTTCTTTGTTGTCCTAGCAGGAAGTCTCTACAAACTCAAAGACTTGACTCTCGCGGAAGAGATCCTAGATGTCCATCAAGAAAATACTGAAAGTCGCACCTCCGAAATTATTACCAATATCAAAACCGTGAAAGCCTTTGCCAATGAAGCGAAGGAATATAAACGCCAAAGCGATCGCCTTGAGCGTGAAGCGAAGGTATCACTGTGGCGGATTCACATTGGTTATGTGAAGTTGGGCATGGTTAGGGATACGGTGCTAGAAGCTTGTCAATTTGTGGTGTTTGGGGCGGCTCTCTTTGCCACCTTTGACGGCAGAATGTCGATTGGGCATTTCATCACTATTTCCACGTTGGCAAGTATGGCTTATTCAGAAATTAAGCCAATTTGCCTTCTAGCGGAAGTATTTGCGCGGCGTTATGCTTCGATGCTGAGGTTCCATGAGTTTATGAAGCAACCCCTTGGTCTAGATGCCGCAGTTTCGCTCCATCCCGATAGTACTTATCCCAGATATAACTTTGATGGCAAAATCGAATTTCGGAACTTAACCTTTGGTTATGATCGCGATCGCGCTGTTTTAGAAAAGATTCAATTTACGATCAATCCCCGTGAAACTGTGGCTCTAGTCGGACGTTCTGGATCAGGTAAGTCTACATTAGTCAAACTTCTATTTCGCTATTTTGAGCCGTCGGGCGGTGGCATTTTGATCGATGGTCAAAGTATTACCGAATTGGATATTACGGGTTATCGTAAGCGTTTGGCGATCGTGCATCAAGAGGTGGATATTTTTAATGGAACCTTAATGGATAACTTGGTCTATGGTAATCCCACTGCCACCTATGCTCAAGTTCAAGAAGCCTGTGCGATCGCTAGTGTCGATGAGTTTCTGCATCTCTTACCCAAGGGGTATAACACAGTTGTGGGAGAACGTGGTGTACGGCTCTCTGGCGGGCAACGTCAGCGTTTGGGCATTGCGCGAGCTTTGTTAGTTAATCCTGATATCTTAGTTTTTGATGAAGCTACTTCTAGTCTTGATTACGAATCTGAGCGATCGATTCAATTAGCGATGCAACGCATTCAAGGAACTCGGACGACGATCATCATTGCCCATCGTCTTAGCACTGTTCGCGAAGCCGATAAGATCGTGGTTCTAGATCAGGGACAAATTGTTGAGATTGGTTCCCATCAACAGCTTCTTGATAAAGGTGGTATTTATCATCGCTTACATTCTCTTCAAGAAACAGGGGAATTGTTGTAGTGATACCCAAAAGTAAGAATGGCGGCGCTTCGCGCCGCCATTCTTACTTTGAAATTTATGTGAGCATCTTAATAAGACGTGAGTTCGACGAAAGCGAAAAATGGTGAAAATCGCAAAGCGATTTTCACCATTTTTCGCCATTTGCACCGCGCGAAGCGCGGTGCAAATGGCTATATCGAACTGATGTTAAAAAGAGAAGACAGTTCTCAATGTGCCAATGGTAATCATGCTATTAGTACTGTTGTTATTGGGATTAAAGATAAATTGCAGATCAGGGGTGATACTAATATTGTCGGAAATGGGAAAGCGATAGAACAACTCCACATTAGTCTGGGTGGCATTGCCGATACTGCTCTCAATCAAAGGTTGTCCCACCGCGATCGCTGCCATTGCCCCTTCCTTAAATAAGTCGGGAAATGCAAAACCTGCTGACCATGTTTGGGGATTAAGGGAACTATTTGCAGAGTTGGTGTAGGTGGGTAAAGCATTGGAAATAGCTGTACCACGATTGCTAATATTGCCAAATCCATAACGTCCAAAGATGGCAGCGCCTTTATTAAAAGCCCACTCCAGATTTACGCCGCCTGTATTGTAGTCAAGATTGTTAACGGCGGCGCGGGTGTACTGCAATCTAATTGCAAAAGGTTGTTCTGCTTCTGCATTTTTGGGCGCAAACTCTAGTTCCACTGTGCCTTGATAGCGATCGCCAAATAAGCCTTGATTGGTTACGCCATTGGGAGCGCTCGCATCTACCGTAGGACTATTGGCATTTGCTGCCACATAGCCAGCCCTCAAGGTAAAGGCACTACCGCCGATATTCCAATCAACCGCCGCGCCAGCCCCATCATTGACAGGCAAGATCAAAGGATTGTTGATAAACATTCCAATCCCAAAATCTGCTGCCTCATCGTTGGCAAAACTGTTGGTATCTAAATAATCATTCAGCGACATTACTGCTCCAAGAGAAGCGCGAAGATTTTCGCCGAGGGGGAAATCATAGCTCAATCGCCCCAATGAAAAATTTGTTGCAGTCCCGCTATAGTCAAGCCCCGAACTACCTGCAAATCTCGTAAAGCCTGTCAAAACACCGCTACCGCCATCAAGGGAGTTACTGAGATTGGTTCCACCATTACCCGCTTCTAGGCGAGTGACTAACAAATCTTCTCCTGTAAAACTTGTATTTAAATTGATCCGAACGCGGCTAAGAACGGTGGTATTGGCAGTACCTGCATTGCCTGACAGAACATTGTTGGGGGTAAATAATTCACTAGTTCCTGAGCCGCCGCCAGAGACTGACAAAATCACCTGCCCCTCTAATTTGGTGGTAGTAGAAAATTGTTGGGCTTCGAGTTTGGCAGTTTTGGTATCGAGGGCATCGACACGACCACGCAGGGCTGTCAGTTCGGCGGCAAATTCTTCTTGCAATTTTTGAAGAGTGGCAAGGTCTTCTTGACTGACTTTATCCGCGAGTCCCGCACTGATAATCTCATTGATTTTATCGAGACAAGCATTTAGCCCCGCCGCAAACTCATAGCGACTAGTAGCTTGATTGCCGCGAAAGGTGCTGTCAGGATAGCCCGCAATGCAGCCATAGCGCTCTACTAGAGATTGCAACGCCGTAAAAGCCCAATCGGTGGGACGGACATCGCTGAGTTGTGAAACTGAAGTAACGTTTTGACTGAGAATATCTTTGCTATGGATAGTTTGAGCAGAGACAGCGCCAACTTGGTCAGATATTAAGGCGATCGCTACTGTGACGATCGCCTTAACAAAGTTGCTAGAAAAGTTTGTAGATCGGGAGAGTTGAGGAAAGGTGGATGACATAGGGGAAATTTTATAGGGGCTATTGCTAATAACTACAATTCATAATGACATTAATTATCAATAGTTATAATACTACTTAATTGAGCTTACAGAAAATCATAAATATCTAAAGCGGTTTCTCTAGGCTGATATGTTGGTCTAGCTCTCCAGTTTTTGGGCGATCGCCGCTACTACATCGCCATAGGTAATGTCAGGAACCGCTTTGTGAATGCGAATTACACGATGCGGGCTAGTCATGATCGCGATCGCGGTTTGGATTGGTGGACAATTTGGATCTTGACATTGCAACTGACTTAGGGAAATTGTTGTGTTGCTATTAATTTGCAAGACCTGATATATCCAATCTTTGATTTGTTGCGACTGCTCAGGAGTTACTTTGGGTTTAGAAGGGAAAAGATTGATATTCATTCTGTTAAGGTTTCCTTAATTGAAATGGTGTGTATTTACCGCCCAGTCCTTCAACAATCGTGCGGGTATTCGCGATCAACATCCTTGTGTAGGTTTCTGCTTCACTTCCCTTTGCACCTAATCCATCAGCAAAAAGATCGCGTTCTGATACCTTCACCTTGGCTTCCTTAGCTACCGTACTAATCAATTTGGGATTGATTGATGTTTCTGTAAAAATGGTAGGAACTTGGCTAGATTGAATGCGATCGACCAGTTCTTTGACCCTTGCGGCAGTTGGTTGTTCATCGGTACTTATTCCATTCAAAGCCCCTTCGATAGTAATTCCATAGGCTTGAGCATAGTAACCAAGAGCATCATGGGTCGTGACCAGTTTGCGTGAACCTGCGGGAATTGTGGCAATCTGGGCTTTAATCCAAATATCAATCTGTTCAAGTTCACTAACGAGTTTGACAGTGTTACTGGCATAGACTTGTGCCTGATCGGGACGCAATTTACTCAGGCTATTGCTGATTGCTTGCACGATTTTGATCCCATTTTGAGCATTGTTCCAAACATGGGGATCGGCAGATTCCTTTTCCGTATTTGCTGCTGATGGTTTGTTTTGCTCGGATTTGCCCTCATGATCATGTTCGTGAGAATGATCATGTCCATCTTCAGCTATCAGAGGATTTGGGATCGCGATTTCACTAATCGCTATCTTAGGAGCCGTATTAGAGCTAGTAGTAATGAGTTTAATCAAACTGGACTCAAAGTTATAGCCACTGTAGAGAAGTAATTGGGCGGAGTCGATCGCTTTGCGATCATCGGGTTTGGGTTGATAAATATGGGGATCTGTTCCCGCTTCGATTAGGCATTTGAGATTAATTGTATCCGCCGCGATCTGACTCGCAAGATCACAAATCACAGAGTTAGTCGCAACAACTAGAGGCAAGGCTTGTGTCGGTGTGGAAGTTGATGCGGAATTTGTGGGCGCGGTATTTGTTTCGGGTTGGGGGGGGATGGTGCAAGCACTGATACCTGTCGCGATCGCGATCGCCATGATCGAGATTCGCCAATTCTTACCTGAGTGCAAATGAGTACGAAAACGTGTTGGCATGACTCTTTGTTGTAAAACAAATAATGATAATCATTATCATATACTAGGTGCTAGAAACTTTGGCATTTTTTTGCCATTTGGGTCGCGCGAAGCGCGACCCAAATGTTGATACCGAACTCACGTTAATTTTGACAATCTCGCAAAAACAAAGAAGTGCCGCGCAGAGCTCGGCACTTCTTTGTTTTATGGGAATTATTGACAGCCGATCGCTATTTCTTCAGTTCTAGGATAGGTGTTAAGGAGATTTTGAAATTTGGGGAAATTGAAACTGCGCGGATCAATCCGTGAACCAGAGCGATCGACATCTCGATGGGTCGTAATTCTGGCGAAAGGTACGTCAGTTTTGGCGATCAACCAAGCCAAAGAATTGTACTGAGCTTCTGTGTAACCACTATGCCTAGAGCCATTGTGCATCCCATCGGGAGGCGTTTCGAGGGATATGTGATAAGCAAAGTTATTAACAGAGCTAGGGTATTTAGGATTGGTTTGGATCGACTCCTTTGCCGATGGCGTGGCAAAGACTGAGTTACCCGCTCCGAAGGCACGTTTGTCTGGTGGAACGAAATAAATCACTGTGCCATCGCGAGCAATCATCGTGTGATAACTAGCCTGATTGTCCTCATTAGTTTGAAAGGCTTGAAAATAGTTGATCACGCTATTGGCGGGAGCTACAGTTTCATGGAGAACGATAATAGGCTTGACGTTAGCCACATTGCCCCTGACATCTCGGAGATAGCGATCGCCATAATTAGAATTAGCAGCGAGAGCAATAATTTCCCTAGGACTGTATAAAATTTGCCGAGGCGTAGTTGGGGGCTTAACTTCAGGTTTAATTTCAGGCTTAAGATTTGGGTTGAGATCGGGTTTAGATTCGGGTTTTGGATTTGGGCTTAAATTTGGATTTTGGTTGAGACTTGGATTTAGATCAGTTTGGGGTTGAACTTCAGGTTTAAGATTAGATTCGTTCTTTGGGGCTAGGATCAGGTTACTTGGTTGTTTAGGAGAGTTTTGAATAGGCTTACTAATCGGCTTATTAGTAGATGTATCTACAGGCTCAGCAGGAGGTATAGCGGGGAATGGTCGGCGAAATCGGGAGAGAGCGATCGCCTGATTTGTTAGTTTTGCGGGTAATGACTGATTAGCAGGAGGTTTTAGCTCACAACCTTCTACAGGCGCAAACTGATTTAACCGTGGTGAAAAATTGAGGGGCTGTAATCTTTGGGCGATCTTGCGACTTGGTAGGGTAGTATTTTGTGGATTTTGTAAATTGATTTCGCTGAAAACACCAGTAAAGTTAGTATCGGCGATATTTTTAGTGCTTCCTGCTTCAGCAACTATCAATATGGTTGATAAGGTCACTAAAAAAATGGCGATCGCGGCTAATTTTCTGGGCTTCATGGCTAATATTGGAGTGTGGATTTGAGCATAAATCCGCTCTGAGCAAAGGATTTACTGATAGCATTTTGGCAATCTCAACAGGATTGCTATGTATGAGATTATACTGGTTAAAAAAGTATTCATGGAAACCTTATCAATACCAACTGAGGTTCGGACATTCCACCCTGAAGTTACCATCGGCAAAGTCTACCTAGATTGGATGCCGCAGCCTGGCAATTATATTAATCTAGAAGAAAAAACCTATACCGTATTAGAACGCCGCCATCGTTATCAATTTCGACGCGGCAAATATAATCTATTTCGCATTCTCCTCTATGTGCAACTCGCTCCAGCTAATTTAGAACGAAGCTTGGTGGATGGGCGTTGGGTGATTGGAGATAGCAAATGTATCTACAATGCTAATTCTGAAATCATCCGTTGTGCAGTTAATCCCGATGGACCCTGCGAAGGATGTCGGGCATGGGAATCTATCGCTTAAATAAACCTTGGTTCACCAATTGCAACGTGCGAAGCACGTTGCAATTGGTTATAGCTACCGTAACTTGTATTAGAACCAATCAAAACCCAAGAAGCGAGTTGCGGCGCAAAGCGCCGCAACTCGCTTCTTGGGTTTTGTGTGTTAGCAAGAATAGCGACAGCTATAAATCAGGAATAACAAAAAAGAAGGAACGATGTAGAACACCATTCCTTCTTTTTTAATGAAGTGCTGTGAGGAGGGCAACACCTCATTAAGCTTCAGACTAAGACACAAAATAGCGTAGCTATTTTGTGTCTTGGTACTAGAACTGTACGCCTACACCGCCTTGGAGTGAAGTTCCAGCAGAACCATTAGTTTGTCCATTGAAAGGAATTACGGCGTTGCTGTAAAGGAGAACTTGCTTGTTGAGACTAACTTCTACTCCAGGTTGTAGAGCAAAGGCAGTTTGATTACCTGTGAGGCTGTCATTACCACCGACTTTGAAGGATGCACCAGCACCGAGATAGACGTTAGTGCGATCGCCTACGGGCAAGTCATAGGAAATGGTGGGAACGATAGAAGTACCATTGTTGCCAAAGAGAACGGAACTTCTTACGGAAAGAGGTACATCATCAAACTTGTAGCGTCCAGCTAAGTTTGCACCAACAGCAGAAGGATTAGTGGCAAAGCTTTGAAGAGAGATACCTCCACCTACATAGCTCCCAGGTTGTCTAACTTCATTTGCTGAGGCGATCGCGCTGAAGGATGTCATTACAGAAGTAGCGATCGCGATGCCTAAAGAGATTTTAGTGAGAGATTTCATAAGATTGGTTCCTGCTAAACATGACTCTTTTGACTGGAGGGAATGAAGGTAGGTTCCCAAGGTTCCATTGCGGATAGAATTGCTTGAAAGCTTTATCCTGAGAGGGTTTGAATTGCTTTTTCTAACTTCTCTTCTCTTACAATCATGCTAACGGGTGAGCATCATACCAAAAGAGAGTGGCATCGCTTCGCGATGCCACTCTCTTTTGGTTTTGATTGAATTTTAAATACCTGCGATCGCCACTTCGCGGAGTTTTAAGTCGCAACTTTGCCAGATCTGACCATCAAGGGCAGTTTGTTCAATTAGGCTCGCGAGGCGAAGGGTTTTGAGAGCCTGCGCTCCTCCGACTGAGGGTTGTTCTTTATCGCGGACACAGGCGACAAAATGCTCTAGCTCAGCATGGAGTGGCTCAATGTTGCTAGTATGCACCTTTTCAATGAAACCATCCTGACGATAGAGAACTTGACCATAATCAGTTGTCCAGTTCGCGGTTGTTTGACGATAAATCAAAATCTCATTGTTCAGGAAATCTGATTCGGTGAGGGAGTTGGTGCAATGGGCAGTAATTTTGCGCTTTTTGCGGTGAGTGACCTTGCTAGCGGTGAGAGTGGCGATGACCCCATTTTCAAAGCCGATCGTTGCTGTCACATAGTCTAGATACTTAGATTCAGGTGAGACGCGATTGCCGTGAGCCGAGACGCGGACGATCGCTGCTGGTACTAACTCCAAGATCAAATCGATGTCGTGGATCATCAGATCAAATACCACCGAGACATCATTTGCTCTCTGAGAATAAGGACTCATGCGATCGGCTTCGATCGCTAAAATTGTTTCGTGTTTTAAAACTTTGCTGAGTTCTTGAAACGCAGGGTTAAAGCGTTCAATATGACCGACTTGGAGAATTCGATTCTGCTCGGTAGCAGTTTTGACCAAGGATTCTGCCTCTTCGATGGTGGCAGCGATCGGCTTTTCGATCAGGACATGGACACCTGCCTTAAGACAGGTTGTGCCGACATCATAATGAAGACGGGTCGGTACAGCGATACAGACAGCATCGACTAGGGGTAAGAGGTCACGGTAATCTTCAAAAAAAAGTACACGATGTTTATTCGCTGTATCACGTCCACGCTCTACACTCACATCAGAAATGCCAACTAATTCTGCATCTTTGAGTAAGCTAAGTACCCTTGTATGGTGCTGCCCCATATTACCGATGCCAATAACACCAACCCTGATGGGATCGTGGAAATTACGATTGGGGCTCATATTCCTCACACACGCTCAATAAACACGCTCAGTTTGTCCAAAATCGTAACATGGATTGTATGACCTCAATGAAGTGCGGCAATCTGTGCCGCACTTCGCCAAATTGCTTGAAATCAGCCTGTATTCCGCATTCCTGCGGCAATGCCGTTGATTGTCAGTAATGCGCCGCGCAGTAGCTCATTTTTAGAGTAGCGCGATCGCAGATCGACGGTATCGGGGCGATGTTGGCGCAAACGCTTCAGCAAAGATGCTTGGATAAAGCCGAGGGGGACAATCGAGCCATTGCGGAGTTGGACTGAGCGCTGGAGATCGCGATCGCTATCGAGAATTTGTTTCTGCCCTGTGATCGCTTGGATTACCGTGCGTGTCCGTTGATATTCTTCGAGGATCTCCGCAAATATATTCACAAACGCCTCTTCATAGCCTTCTTTGGTCAGTTCGCGCATATAGTGGTGGGCGATTTGCAAGTCGGTTTTGGCGATCGTCATTTCTACCCGCGAGATCGCAGTTTTGAAGAAAGGCCACTTGCTATAAAAATATTGCAGCAAAGAGAGATGCCCCTCTGGATTTTCGATCAGAAATTCATCAAGGGCAGCACCAATTCCATACCAAGATGGCAGCAGGAAGCGGCTTTGTGTCCAACTAAACACCCAAGGAATTGCCCGTAAACTGCCTAGATCGCGCTTACCTGCCCGTCGCGCGGGACGAGAACTGATCTGTAGTTGACTGATCTCCTCAATCGGTGTGACCTGATGGAAAAACTCCACTAGGTCAGGTTGTTCGTAGATCAACTGGCGATAGACTTGGCGCGATCGCTTGGAGATTTCTTCCATTGTGTCGAGCCAGCAATCGAGGGTATCGGTGCTGCTCGGCAATAACGCCGCTTGGATGACTGCCGTTGTAATGGTTTCAAGGTTATATAGCGCAATTTCGGGTAGCGAGTACTTCGATGCTAAGACTTCACCCTGCTCTGTGATTTTGATCCGTCCTTCGATGCTGCGTCCGGGTTGTGCCAAGATTGCTTCGTAGGTGGGTCCACCACCCCGTCCAACGGAGCCGCCGCGTCCATGAAACATCCGTAAATCAACTTGATACTTTTGGCAAACATCTTGTAAAGCTCTCTGGGCTTTGTAGATTTCCCAATTGCTGCTCAAGAAGCCCGAATCCTTGTTGCTGTCGGAATAGCCCAGCATGATTTCCTGTAGATGCTCATGACTTTCAAGATAGGCACGATAGAGCGGTAATTCAAATAGCTCGGTCATAATCGGTGGGGCGCTCTGTAAATCTTCCACTGTCTCAAAGAGAGGGGCAATACTGAGCGAACCTTTGCCCGTGGCAGGGTCGTAGAGTCCTGCTTCCTTGGCAAGCAGCAAGACTTCAAGGATATCGCTGACACTGCGATTCATACTGATCACATAGTTATTGCAGATATCCACCGAAAATTCTTGCTGTAGCTTAGCGACCATCCGCAAAGTATCGATAATTTCATTGGTTTTGGCACTGAAATTAAGCTTGGATGGGATCAGAGGGCGGCGGGTTTTTAGCTCTTGGGTCAGCCAGACCACCTTTTCAGCTTCGCTCAGCTCATCGTAGGATTTGGGTAGCAGTTGCAAAAATTCGGCGATCTCGGCGATCGTGTTGCTGTGCTGTGTACTCTCTTGGCGGATATCGAGATGAGCGAGGTGAAACCCATAGACATCGACTTGGCGAATCAGATTTTCAAGGGGCTTAGGATTGAGCTTGGTTTCGAGCAGGCTGGACTGGATCAGCTTCAACTCCGCTAAAAATTCCGAGACATGGGTATAGAGTTGATGCTCTTGACCCTTGGTTGATAGCTCCATTTCTGAGGCTTGCCAACCGCTATGGCGCAGCTTTTGATTGCGATCACGAGTACGTTCGAGGCGATTTTTGATATAGGCAAGCTTGAGGCGATAGGGTTCTTGGCGAAACTTGATCGAATATTTTTCGTAAACTTCGGGCAGATGGATCTGGTCATCACCGAGGGAGTCTAGTAGATCCTGCGATACATCGCAGAGGCTCTGGGATAGCGACAATAGGCGGCTGAGGCGATCCACTGCCTGAATGTATTTGTTAAGGACTAAATTGCGCTGGTAGCAAGCGGTTTGCCAAGTGACTTCGGGGGTGACATAGGGGTTGCCATCGCGATCGCTGCCCACCCATGAGCCAAATTTGCAAAAGTTGTAGCGCGGCTTTTGCATCTTGGGAAAAACGCTGGAAATCGCCGAAGAAATGCGATCGTAAAGGATCGGAATCGCTTCAAATAAGACCTCTTCAAAATAATGCAGCGTGTAGTCAGCTTCATCTAAAACCGTGGGCTTAATCTGATTTAGCTCATCGGTGCGCCACCAGAGGCGGATTTCTTCGGCAATCTGTTCTTGGAGTGAGGTCGCTTCCCAACTGAGGGCGATCGCCTGTGGTGGTAAATCTTCCCCACGAAAGCCGATCAACCGATCTAGTTCCTTCAGCATCTTGGCGATCGTGCGTTGCTTTTCACGGATCGTATGGCGCACGATTTCCGTAGGATGGGCAGTAAAGACTAGACGAATATCAAGGTTATCTAGTACCTTCTGCACCTGACGGGTGGGGACATTCAGTTTTTTCAGTTCAGGAAATAACCACCGAAATGTTCCTACAGGATATTCAGCTTCGCTATTGACGGGGCTAATGCGATAAATATTGGTTTGTTCCTGCTCATGATCCTGCTCAACAATATTGATCAATTGAAAGAACAGCGCAAAGGCACGGGCGGCGGTAGTGGCTTGGTGCAGATCGAGGCTTTCTACCACCTTCAAAACCTCAGCCGCAGGATACTCAGGTGCTTGTCCTTCAGGTGAACACATCGCCCGCAACTGACGCAGCAGATCAACTAACTCTTGTCCGCTTTCTCTCAGTAAGACTGATTCCCATAGGTCTTCAACCAATTTGAGTCGATATCGCAGGCGAGAATTAGCGGCACGCAGATCGCTCTCTAAGTTAACTATCTGTACCAATGATGCTGACAGTGCTGCTGGGGAACTCATCCAACCTTATCTCCAAAAAAATTTTTCTAGTCTAAGATTTTCCCACTTTAGAGAAGCTATCTTCTGTTGCTAAGGTAGCAGTTAAACTATTGCCACAGCTTTGTTTACAGAATTAAAAATCTCACCGCAGGAGTTACTCACAAAATCTCTATTGTTCTCTATACCATACCAGCCCATTCATTGGTTACACCAATTTGCCAAATGTTTGGCTTGAGATTGTTAACACCCTTGACCTTAAAAATATCTGTGGTTTTGCAATATTTCTTTACAAAATGCTAATAATAGAGATAGTCAAAGAGAAAGCGAAGCAATGTTTGATGTACTAATAGTCGGTGCAGGCATGGTGGGCGCGAGTCTCGCCTGTGCGCTAGGGGATAAGAATAATCCTGCCAACCGTGATTTGAAGGTCGGTATCATCGAGGGCAATGGTAACTTCTTGCGCGGAGAATTTACGGCTGATGGTCGTGCCAGTGCGATCGCCTATGGTTCGAGTCAGATTTGGCAAAATATCGGCGTTTGGGGTGGCATGGAGCGTCGTGGCGTGACCCCAATGCACAAGATCCAAGTATCAGAGGGTGATCTGCCTTATCAAGTACAGTTACAGCGCGAAGATGTGGGACGCGAAGCCCTTGGCTATATTGTCGAAAATTCGGTAACTCTGGCATCGCTCTGGGAGTTTGCGCGGGAATGTCAAAATATTGAGCTAATCTGCCCTGCCAAAATTTTAGAAATTGATCATGAAGTTGCGGATGACCGTGGGGTGCTGCGGGTTAAGGTCAGTTCTGAAATTGGGGATCAGTATTTAGAAACTAAGCTCTTGGTGGGCGCTGACGGTGGGCGATCGCTAGTGCGGCAATTAGCCAACATTAGTATTGATGAGCGCCATTACGATCAGACCTGCATTGTTACTACGATCCAGTCTGACAAGCCCCATCAAAATTTTGCCTACGAGCGCTTTCAAGCCAGTGGACCTTTCGCGATTTTACCGATGGGTAGCGATCGCGCCTGTGTGGTTTGGACAGCAACAGCAGAGGAGACTCCGCAATTACTTGCTCTCGATGAGGCTAGTTTTTTACAGGAAATGTCCCAGCGCTTTGGATCTCCCTTAATGCAAATGCTCGGCAATATCAAAGTAATTTCACGAACTCGCGCTAACTATGTACCACGTTGGAGTCATAGCCATACCTATATTCAGCCTCGATTGGTTTTGGCTGGCGATGCGGCACATACAACCCACCCGATCGCAGGTCAGGGAATGAATCTAGGGATTCGCGATGTCAATGCCTTAGCGAATGTGATCAAGTCTGCCCACCACAATCAAGAAGATATCGGTGCGATCGCCGTTTTACAGCGCTATCAATCCCGCCGCAAGTGGGATAACTTGAGCGTAATCTGGCTCACCGATATTTCCAATCGCCTTTTCTCTAACCACAATTGGTTTTTTAAGGTACTGCGCCGCTTTGGACTGTTGCTGTTGCAAATAGCACCATTGAAGCGCCTACTCATGTATTTCATGATGGGAATGCACCAGATTTAGTCGATAGAGACTTAACCTATCTATCCAAAAATAACTAAAAAGCGTGAAAATTGCTCCGCAATTTTCACGCTTTTTAGCTTTCGTCGAAATGACGCTGACTGAAGCAAAGCTGAAGCTTGGTGTTTTAATTAATATAGACAATTCAAATAAAAAAACTATGGCTTCGGCTTCGCTCAGCCACCGTATACAGATGGCTGAGCGAAGTCGAAGCCTCTTGAAACTTATTTAGAACTACTATACCGATCGCTACGCGAAGCTGAAGTTAGCGATCGCCACGCATGATTAATAACTGCACTAACTGCAAAGCTGCATAGATTGCTGTAGCGACATAAGTCCAAGCCGCCGCATTTAGCACACTGCGAGCGCCACGATTTTCATCGCCTTGGAGAATGCCTAGTTCATCAATCAGTCTTAAGGCGCGGCTAGATGCGTCAAACTCCACAGGCAGGGTGACAATATGGAACAAAATCGCACCTGCAAACAAAGCGATGCCAAGATTGATAAACAAAACGCTCAAGCTGCCTAGAGAAGTCAGAAATAAACCCGCCATGACTAGCAAAGGTCCAAAGTTTGCGCCAATATTTGCCACGGGGACAAGGGAAGAGCGGAAGTTCATAAATTGGTAGCCGCGTACATCTTGCAATACGTGTCCGCACTCATGGGCAGCGATCGCCGCCGCCGCTAGAGATGAGGATGAGTAGACCCCTGATGATAGCCGCACAGCCTTAGCTGAGGGATCATAATGATCGGTCAACTCTCCTTCTACTTGCTCTACTACCACATCGTTAATGCCCATACGCTGCAAAATTGTGCGGGCAACCTGTGAGCCTGTCATACCCAAACTAGATTGTATGTCGGCATATTTTTCGTAGGTGGCTTTGACCCGTTGTTGAGCCCAAAACATCAAGATCATCCCGGGAATCAGGATTAAATAGGATGGGTGAAACATCATGGTTTTCTTCTCCTTATGAAGATGCGTGCCTATAATTATGCCTCTAGCCTGAGGGGGCTTGAGGGTAGGGAAAACACTACAGCCCGATGAGGCTTTTACCCTTATTGCAATGACGTTACGCTTAGAAATTTTTAGAAATTCTCTAAGGTTTTGAGCGATCGCGAAAAATCATGGTTACAATAGCAGCACTAAATCTGCTCCTCAGCCCCCCATGCGATCGTGAAGCTATTCCAGATTTTTCAGGTATTCCCATTTTTTGACCGCACCGTTGATAAATGGGCGATGGAAGCCCGTCTCTTACGATGGCTTACTTTCCTGTGGTTATTTGCAGGGTTAGCCGTCCTATTTTCGGCTTCCTACCCTGTCGCCGACGCTGATTTTAATGACGGTACGCTTTACTTTAAATATCAGTTGGTATGGGTGGCGATTGGATTGCTGGCTTTTAATGCGATCGTGCATTTGCCCCTCAAGTTTATGCTCAAGATCAGCCCAGTTTTTCTATTTATCATTCTGGGCTTGCTCTATGCCACCCATATCCCGGGTATTGGCACAACGCGAAATGCCGCTACTCGTTGGCTATCCCTAGGTTCGAGTTCTTTCTTACTCCAACCGTCAGAATTGATCAAGCCTTTTTTGATTTTACAAGCGGCGCAGTTATTTGGTAATTGGCAGCGAACACCTTGGAAAAATCGCATTTTTTGGCTATTGATCTTTTTATTGGTGCTAGGCGGGATTTTGATGCAGCCTAGCTTGAGTGTGACCGCACTCTGTGGAATTACGCTCTGGTTAATTGCCCTTGGCGCTGGTCTGCCAAGTTATCAACTTTTGGGAACGGCGGCAGTCGGTACTGGTGTGGCGATCGCTAGTGTGACTTTTCGGGAATATCAACGGCGACGGATTATGTCTTTTCTCGATCCTTGGCAAGATCAAGCAGGAGATGGCTATCAATTGGTACAGAGTTTGATGGCGATTGGTTCTGGTGGTCTTTGGGGAACTGGATTTGGACTATCACAACAAAAGCTGTTTCTCCCGATCCAATATACCGATTTTATTTTCGCGATCTTTGCTGAAGAATTTGGATTGATGGGTGGTTTGTGTTTGCTAATGCTAGTAATGGTTTACGGCACGATTGGACTATCCGTAACTTACAAATGCAAAGATCCTGTAATTCGTCTTGTGGCTTTGGGCGCTACCTGTTTGATCGTCGTCCAATCCATATTGAATGTAGGGGTTGCTTCGGGCGTACTGCCCACTACGGGTTTACCATTTCCGTTTCTGAGCTATGGGGGTAGCTCGACCATATCTTGCTTGGCGATCGCGGGTCTGTTGATTCGAGCAGCACGTGAGATGGCATCGGCGGATGTAATTCCCTTTGCCAGAAATACGCAGGATCCCAAAAGCGATCGCCAAGACTCCAAAAATCTCCGTTCCGAAAAAGCCACAGCATCAAGGCGGCGATCGCCTACAGTAGGTTAGGGGCTAACTTGCATTGTTGATCGTCATCAATAGAAAATAAATCCGCGTAGCAGCTAAAGCCTTTTAACTGTTATAGCTATAGTCATGATTGTTAGGACACAAAACCAGAATACGAGTTGCGGCGCGGAGCGCCGCAACTCGCTTCTTGGGTTTTAATTTTTCCTAATACAAGTGAATATAGCTATACCTGTCTTCTGTATGCATGAAAAAATGTCTTGCTTGACAAGCTCCTACAATCTTGAAAATGCCACTGTAACTGATGTCTGAACCTGATCTGAATTCTCCTGCGGGATATCTCGCTGTTTTGCGAAACCGTCAATTTTTAGCATTGTGGATCGCGCAAATAGTGGCACAGCTAGTGGATAAAGTTGTGCTAATTCTATTGATTGCCCTTGCGGTGGCGGATGGGGGCAGCGATGTCAATACTCGCGAGTCCTCGATCATGATTGCTATGACTTTGCCTGCAATATTTTTGGGATCGATCGCGGGGATTTTTGTCGATTGGCATCCCAAACGTGAGGTGATGATTTTATGTAATTTCCTGCGTGGGGCTTGTCTCTTTGCCATTCCCTTTGCTCCCAAATCCCTCGCAATTTTATTGCTACTGACCTTCATTATTTCCACTTTCACCAATATCTTTGCCCCTGCCGAACAATCGGCGATCGCCCTGATTGTGCCGAAAAATGACCTACTAGCGGCTAATGCTCTATTTACAATTACAGAAGTTGGCTCACTAATTGTTGGCTTTGCGATCGGAGCGCCTTTACTTGCCTTTGCGATCGGTATATTTCCAGAAGCTAGAGCCTATAGTCGTGAAGTTTTATTGGGGAGCTTGTATATTATTTCAGGCTTATTTTTATTTGCTCTGCCCAAAGATGAGATTATTCACCCCAAAAAAGAAGGCTCAGGTTTACTTACAGATTTGCGAGATGCTTTTCAGTATGTACGCCATAACCATTTGATTGGGGGGGCGATCCTCCAGATGATCTTGCTCTATGCAGTACTAGGAGCAATGCAAAAATTATCGATTAACCTATCAGAAGTAGTGACGGGTAATCGTGAGGAATTTGGATCATTTGTCGCTTCTGTGGGCGTTGGACTAGCCCTCGGCGCTCTACTTTTAGGTAAATATGGCAAGAAGTTTATCCATCGCCCATTACCTTTAATTGGCTTTATGGGAATGTCCTTTGGTTTATTAATGTTTGCCTTTGTAACCAATCAATGGTTGGCATGGCTGATTGGTGGATTTATCGGCGTGCATGGGGCATTGATTGTGATTCCGATGCGGACAGCGATCCAAGAACATACACCTGAAAATATGCGCGGCAAGGTCTTTGGGTTGCTAAACAATGGGGAAAATATTGCCGCCAGCTTACCCCTTGCAGTTATCGCTGTATCCCTTGATTTCTTGACAGGAGTTTTTGGGACAAATAAAAATGGCGGTCAGCAAATTGGCTTTCAAATAGTCTTAATTTTGTTTAGCGTGATCGTCTTTAGTCTTGGGGCTTGGGCTTGGAAAATTACGGGCAAAGCATTAAAAAATGTTCTCTAGCCAAAAGAAAAAGGGCGGCGTATAGCGCTGCCCTTTTTCTTCTTTAACGTCAGTTCGACGAAAGCTAAAAACAGTGAAAATTGCTTCGCAATTTTCACTGTTTTTAGCCGTTTGCGCCGCGCTTTGCGCGGCTATATCGAACTCACATTTCTTCGGGATTAAGAGACAGCTTCTTGAACGATTTGGGCAAGTTCGCCGCGATTATTCAATTCCATCACAATGTCGCAGCCGCCCACGAAGTCGCCATTTACATAAACTTGTGGAAATGTCGGCCAGCTTGAAAATTCCTTTAGTCCTTGGCGTAGTTCGCCATCCTCTAAAATATTCTCTGACTCATAGGCATGACCAAGGGAATTAAACACTTGGACAACGGCTGCCGAAAAGCCGCACTGAGGCTGTTGGGGTGTGCCTTTGATGTAGAGCATGATTTTATTGTTATTAATCTGGCTCTCAATCTTTGTCTGCAAAATAGGGCTGAGCATATCAATTCAGTCGGTTTAAATAATGGTTGAACTAATTTCGATGTTATACCAATTCAGAAAAGTGTGCCAACACTTTTCTGAATTAAAAACTAAACCCAGTAAAGGTTTTCAAAGTATTTTGGTATTCCTGCCTTAAACATCATGCTTGGCTTTCCAAACTGGTTGATTTTTAAAAGTCTTCGGGGCTTTTAATACTTCTTCGACCACCTCTGCCACATTGCGCCATGTGATATCATCTCGCCCCAATAACTTACGCAGTTGTGCCAAAGTTGCCTCTAGCTCTTGGTTAAATTTCTCAAAGGGTAATGGGGATAAAGCCCGCTCAGGTGTTTGGGTAACTATAGATAAAGCTTCTTTGATCAGGTTGATGATTTGGCTCGTCATTTCTGACTTGACTCTTTGGCGGAGATTTTGTAGACCACGCTTACTTGTGGCATACATTGGCGGTAATCGGTTCAGTACATACGCCGCCACATCATCCACATGGATTTTCTTCTGAATAACGAGGTCCATGCGCTGGAGTCGTCTTTCAATGATTGCTGTTACTAAGCTTTCTAAAATATTGCTATATCGATAGATCGTACCAGACATATAGGAATCAAAATCTGATATGTCTTGTTCGCTACTAAAATTTTTGGTAGCCCCTACGGTTGATATCAGTGTGGATGTTGTCTGGCGACGGACAGCATAGGTACGAGAAAGCAATGAAGTGCGGCGGTCAGAACTCATGAAGTTTGTATCACTTGAGTTTTGAAAGCTGCCCAATTCAAGTGCTTCTTTGACCGTATTCGGGATGTCTTTCCACTTAAGGTAGTCTTTTTTAAATAATTTACGTAACTTGGCTAGCGATCGCGCTTGACTGAGCAGTTCATGGTTAGGAATTGGATCTGTTTGACGTAACACATCACTTTGTGTACTCAAGAATCCATTTCTAACGGTTTTGGTAATTGCCGTTCCCATTTCCTGCGCTGCTCTTTTGCGCTGCTGTGTCCAACCACGTTGAGTGGTGGCATACATTGGTGGTAATCGATTAAGGGTGTAGGCAATTACTTCGCTAAGGTCAACCTTTTTCTTAACATCTGCCCCCAATCTTTTAAATTGTGTTTCAGCTTCTTCGATTACCAATTCTTCAAGGGCATTTCTACAACTGCTCATATGCTGCTGTTCTCAAATGTGAGGGATGTTGAGGACTATATATGTACTATCTTCAAAACATCTTAGGAGCATAAATACTAACATAATTAACACAAACTTGTGTAACTGCTTTGTGAGACAGCTAAATGACGGTAAGGTATCGAATTGTCTGTAATTGTATGTGTGGCAGATACATAATTATGCGACGGCTAGAACAACAATATAGTCCACAATTTATAAAGATATACTAAACATATTTGAAACATAAAAATCATTCTCAGTCGATATTTGAAGCTTTCAGCTTTTTGGTGTTAACCCGAAATATCTTGTAAAAAAATAAAGTTTGATTCCGATCTAAAATTGCCAAAAAGTTATTAAAAAGTTACATTGAACCTATATAAACACTACTTAAAATCTATCTAAAAATCATTAATTGCTGTGTTTGGTATCGTGCTTTTAGAAATGCCTGCGATCGCCTTAAGATTTTGACAACGGATTAACTCTGTAAATTCGGGAACGCTGCGTCCTGACACTTTAGCTGCCGCAGGAATCGCTTCTAATAATGCTTTGGCGGCTTCTGCCTCTCTGTATCCCCGTTTTTGAGCAACAGCGATCGCCTCATTGTCTGCCTGAACACGCATCTGTGAGCTTTTGTGACTACGCAAAATTTGATTAATGCCAATTGTGCCGAGTAGTAAGGCGATCGCGATACCCGTGACATCACCGTCAACGGTTTCCACGATGCCACCAACGAGCGATAGAGCCGCAACACCATGATAGATACCTAATTGGAGCCACCGTGTTTGCTCTCGCCAGCTAATTTCATGGAGCAGCAACATATCACGATAAGGCTCAGGCAGTTGTCGCCATAGCCGAAAGTTAATCAGTATTTGTGTACCTTTTTGCCAAGGTAAAATCTGCGAGCTAGAAATTAGCTCCATTTCTTCATGGGGCTTGATAGCTGTAGTCATTCGCCATGATGCAGGCAAAAGATCCCGTAATCTCGAAATTTCTTCATTAATGTTCATTAGTCATACAACCCTTGTTGACATTCTATAAATAATTTTAAGATTGCTATCCATACATCTTGAGTAAAGTTTATTGTACTCTCTTGCTTCTTTTAACTCGTTGGTCGATCCATCTATGGGTAATAACTTCACGATCGCTGATGCTGAACGTATCCTCTGGGAACTTAGCGACCTTGATCAAATCTCAGCAACTGTAGAGCGACGCACCCAAATTTGTGAAGCTCTAGATTATTTGACCAAGGAATCTGATTATCATATTTTTGGAGTTTGTGCAGACAGCACCAACGTTGCGTTGCAATCTCTTCAGGCTTTTGCTAGCCACTTCCACTATGAGTTGCCAACATCACCAGAGCTTCCTGCGATCGCTGATGGTGTTTATCTCAAATACAATCCGCGTCGTCCCCGTTATCACATCGATAATTACAAAGGTACTTATCGGGGCGTTCTCATATCATTTCACACCGACTTTAGTGACGGCTACAGTGGCACTCACGGACATTTCCCCCTTGATCTTTTTCACGAATAAAAAAAGAGGGGCGGCGCTTTGCGCCGCCCCTCTTTTTTGGTTTTAAAAAACTTCATGGGTGAAGCTGCCATGTAACCCATAGGGAACATGATGCTTGAGTTTTAGTGTTGCTAAAGGCTTGCCCGCAATATTTTGAGCATCAAGAATCACCAAGTCAGAGCGATCATGTTCAGCATTAAATACCAGAGTTAATACCCAGCCATCATCTTCTGCACTATTAGCATCGCGATCGCGTGGTACAAAAATTGGCTCACTGATAAAGCCGCGTGGCGCAAAGCTGTGAAACTCCTGCTTGCCAGTCTGCATATCGATTTTGGCGATCATCTGTAACGGTGCATTCCCCGATTCCTTGGCGATCGCGCCAATATAGCTATAGCGATAGGGTTGCCCCATGCAGCGAGGATGTACCACAGGAAACTCACAGGATCTCGACAAGATCAATTCTTTCTTAACCGTTCCCAGTTTAGGATTAATCGTAAAGCGGCATAACTGACCTGCCACCACCTGATCAAAATCCACGTCTCGGAAGTCAGTATTTGGCTCTAGCTTGGGGTAATCAGGATAGCAAACCGAATCCACAATAATTTCATCGCCCTGCTCATAGGCGTTGCAGTGGTGAAATACAAAGCAAGGATCGGTATCCAGAGTTTGTAAATTGCCTTGGCGATCGATCAGCAAAAATTGACTAGGGCTATTGGGCTTCAGTTCAATGCAAGCTCCCGCCGTTGCCATTCCCAAAATAAATGGCAATGGCTTAAAAGACACGGGATTTTGCATGAAAATCCGATAGTTAGGCGTGTAGGCAAAGTCATGTAAGAAACAAAAGCCCGATACCTTAACCACCGATTCGGTGAATAACTCGCCGTCAGGATTTACTCGATAGATCGAAATTTTTGATACAGGACCTGGCTGTACTCCAAAAGCCCAGAGATCACCAGTTTTCTCATCGCGGCGAGGATGGGCGGTAAATACTTGACCTGCCTCTAACTTGCCATCAAAGTTTTCTAACCTTAGGGTGTCGAGATTTTTGGGATCTAAGGCATAGGGATGAGCCGCTTCCCACAAAGCGAGTAACTTGCCTCCTTGATAAACCACATTGGTATTAGCAACATTTTTATTGCGGAGGTCAAACATATTGGCTAGCATCCCCCCTGCCTTCTGAGTACCAAAGACCCCACGATACAAAATCTTTCCTGCTTTTTTCTCTGCTAAAAATTCAGGGGTTTTTACAAATTGATTGCGGAAATATGCCTTGCCATCTTGGAAAGCGATCGCACAGACCATACCATCGCCATCAAAGGGATGACCGTACTTTTGACCATTTATATCGAGTTGTCCTGGTCCATTGCGAAATAGAGTTCCCTCTAGCTCTGAAGGTATCTGCCCTTCGATATCATCGATCCAATAACTCTGCTCAGTTTTTAGCGATTCATAGCCCCTTTGCCAATCTGTGCGTGAAAATGTCGGCGATGCAATCTGAACCATAGGTGTTTACAGATAAATTTTATGAATTGGTATAGATGTTATAAATATCTTGCTAACATTGTAACAATTTCTTTACAAAAATCCGTAAACATCATCCTCACTCTTCTGAAAGTGATTTCAATTATTTCAAAAGCTATAGAGGCAAGCCTATTCAGATCCAACTGCTAGCTCAACTATGGGGATTTTGAAGCTAGATTTCTTTCTTGACAAACTTACTGAAACTTAATCTGTATGCTCTAAAGGATTAGATATTTCCTTTAGTGATTTACCCATCTCTTGCTCTGACTCACTAAGAGACCATCGATAAGAAACTGTAATTCCATGATATTCACATATTTCTTCGACCTGCTTTTGCAACGCAAAAGCCTTTCGCAAATTAATAATTGCTGACTGTAAGTTTTCTCTAGAAACATTTAACTTTGAGCCAATTCGAGGATCTTTCATTTCACTATGCAGCGCTGGTAAAGTTTGGCGCTCCAACAACTGAAGCAGCAGCTCGTAGTGGATATGCGATGGAACGGGAAGTGAATTCACAAATACCTCAATCAATGCAAAACCAAAATTAAAACTTGGCGTATATATTTTAGGTGTAGTTTTTGAGATTGTACGGCGTGACGTAACCTGAATAGCCCAAATGGATGATTGAAAAAGTACAGAGAAACCATTTGAATCATGGTGCGTCAAACCAGACAACCCTAAAGGCTCTACTACTGAGACTTATTCTATAGATTCTAGAGGATAAATTTATGTCATCTCCAATGACATTTTCGCGGAAATATCTGAGACTTGCCTTAATTTTAGCTTTGGGAACACCGCAAATTGCTGCTTTTTCTGATTTGGCGATCGCCCAAAATCCTCAAAACCTCCTTCCTAAAATTGCCCAAGCTAATACGATTATTTTTGTTTCTCCCAATGGGGCAGATAGTAATTCAGGACTGGCGGCGACTCAGCCCCTCAGATCAATCACCGCAGCCATCAGCCGCAGTCAAAGTGGATCTGTGATTCAAGTTGCTGACGGCAATTACAGCGTCGAAACAGGCGAACAATTTCCCCTAGCAATTCCCTCAGGTGTGACCTTACGCGGTAATCCTAGCAATCAGGGCAAAGACGTAATCATCTCAGGTGGTGGACGCTTCTCTAGTCCCACGTTTGCCCCGCAGAATATTGCCATGCTTGTGGGCAATAATGCCCGTATTGAAGGAATTACTCTAACCAACAGCAATCCCAGAGGCTATGCTCTGTGGCTAGAATCTTCAAAAAATGTAGTGATTAACAGTAATACTTTTGCCAACTCTACCCACGATGGCATATTCCTAACGGGCAGCGCCTCTGCCAATATCACCAACAACGTCTTCACCCAAAATCGTGCTAACGGTATCTCCGCCCTAGGAACCAGTACAGGGCAAATTCAATCCAATACCTTTGATAATACTGGCTTTGGACTGGCGATCGGTCAAAAATCGCAGGTCGCTGTGATTGCTAACCGCATCGTCAACAATCGCGGCGGTATCGTTGTTTCTAATGTATCTACCCCCTCATTCCGCAATAATTTCATTGCTAACAACCAAGAAAATGGGCTGGTTGTTCTAAAAGATCGCAACGGTCAGCCTACGGTTGATCTTGGTACAACTGCTAGTCCAGGACAAAATGTTTTTCAAAACAATAAACAAGCTGATGTCAATAACGCTTCAGGTGTCACCATTATTGCGATCGGTAACCAAATAGATCCCAAGCGCATCCAAGGATCTGTCGAAATCACACAATCAACCACCCCAATTCCTTCGCCTGACACACCATCAGTTCCCACTTCTCAAGTTGTGTTCAAAGACCTCCCCTCTGATTACTGGGCACAATCTTTTATCAAAGAACTGGCTGCTAGAAATATCATTAAAGGTTTTCCTGATGGCAGTTTCCGTCCTAACGATCCAGTTACTAGGGCGCAATTTGCCTCCATGCTTAATCAAGCAATTAACAAAGCTCCCATACGCAGTAATATCACCTTTAAAGACATACCCAAAAACTTTTGGGCAGCCCCCGCTATCCAAAAAGCCTATGCGATCGGCTTCATGTCTGGCTATCCCAACAACTCCTTCCGCCCTAACGAACAAATTTCTCGTGCCCAAATCCTTGTTTCGTTGGCTAATGGACTAGGGTACTCGCCTAACAAGCCCTCTGAGCAGTCACTGATGTCTTACTTTACAGATGCCTCTAGCATCCCTGCCTATGCTCGAAATAGTATTGCTGCGGCTACGGAAAATCTCCTAGTTGTCAACTATCCAGATTTAAAATTGCTGAACCCCAACCGCATAGCTACCAGAGCTGAAGTCGCTGCCTTCATATACCAAGCCCTAGTGCGATCGGGACGGATCACGCCAATTAGTTCCCCCTACATCGTCACCCCATAGTCAACCTGACTAAAACTGGAAACTCGAGTGAGATGAGTTAGAAGCATTAGAAGAAGCAGTGAAGGAGGTAGTGAGGAAATCGATAGAAGCGGCATTGCCTAAATCTTAAATTTTCTAGGAGGCTACAATCCTTTCAGCATAAGGAACAGAGAAGGCGAGTTAAATTTTTTCAGAAACTTTCTTGTACAAAACGCTTGACAAATCTAATTAAGCTTGCTAACTTAATAAAGCGCTGAAGGGAGAGCGGAGCGAAAGCGAAGCAAACCTGACAAAAGAAGAGCGCCAAGAACCTAGACAAAAGAATAGTTTGAAAGCTTTAAGAAACCAATAAACCTCGTCAAAAGAAACAAAGAAGACTGGATTATTGAGAAATAACCAGCTATCCGACAGGATAAGCGAAAAGCTTAAAAAAGTCAAACCCATCCGAAAGGAAAAGAACTTTAGAAGAGTAGGAAGAAATTCTGAAAGTATAAAGACACCATGGAGAGTTTGATCCTGGCTCAGGATGAACGCTGGCGGTATGCTTAACACATGCAAGTCGAACGAAGTCTTCGGACTTAGTGGCGGACGGGTGAGTAACGCGTAAGAATCTACCTATAGGTTCGGGACAACAGTTAGAAATGACTGCTAATACCGGATGTGCCTTCGGGTGAAAGTTTTAATGCCTATAGATGAGCTTGCGTTCGATTAGCTAGATGGAGTGGTAATGGCACACCATGGCGACGATCGATAACTGGTCTGAGAGGATGACCAGTCACACTGGGACTGAGACACGGCCCAGACTCCTACGGGAGGCAGCAGTGGGGAATTTTCCGCAATGGGCGAAAGCCTGACGGAGCAATACCGCGTGAGGGACGAAGGTCTGTGGATTGTAAACCTCTTTTGTTGGGGAAGATAATGACGGTACCCAACGAATAAGCATCGGCTAACTCCGTGCCAGCAGCCGCGGTAAGACGGAGGATGCAAGCGTTATCCGGAATTATTGGGCGTAAAGCGTACGTAGGCTGTTGAATAAGTCTGTTGTCAAAGCCCGAGGCTCAACCTTGGATCGGCAATGGAAACTGTTCGACTAGAGAGAGATAGGGGCAGGAGGAATTCCAGGTGTAGCGGTGAAATGCGTAGATATCTGGAAGAACACCAGTGGCGAAAGCGTCCTGCTGGATCTCAACTGACGCTGAAGTACGAAAGCTAGGGGAGCGAATGGGATTAGATACCCCAGTAGTCCTAGCCGTAAACGATGGACACTAGGTGTTGGCCGTATCGACCCGGTCAGTGCCGTAGCTAACGCGTTAAGTGTCCCGCCTGGGGAGTACGGTCGCAAGATTGAAACTCAAAGGAATTGACGGGGGCCCGCACAAGCGGTGGAGTATGTGGTTTAATTCGATGCAACGCGAAGAACCTTACCAAGGCTTGACATGTCGCGAATCCTCTTGAAAGGGAGGAGTGCCTTCGGGAGCGCGAACACAGGTGGTGCATGGCTGTCGTCAGCTCGTGTCGTGAGATGTTGGGTTAAGTCCCGCAACGAGCGCAACCCTCGTTTTTAGTTGCCATCATTAAGTTGGGCACTCTAGAGAGACTGCCGGTGACAAACCGGAGGAAGGTGGGGATGACGTCAAGTCATCATGCCCCTTACGCCTTGGGCTACACACGTACTACAATGGTCGGGACAAAGAGTCGCAAGCATGCGAATGCAAGCTAATCTCATAAACCCGGTCTTAGTTCAGATTGCAGGCTGCAACTCGCCTGCATGAAGGCGGAATCGCTAGTAATCGCAGGTCAGCATACTGCGGTGAATACGTTCCCGGGCCTTGTACACACCGCCCGTCACACCATGGAAGCTGGTCACGCCCGAAGTCGTTATCTCAACCCGCAAGGGAGGGAAGCGCCTAAGGCAGGGCTGGTGACTGGGGTGAAGTCGTAACAAGGTAGCCGTACCGGAAGGTGCGGCTGGATCACCTCCTTATAGGGAGACCTATTTATGTCTCGACTCAACCAATACAGAATTAGGTCAGGCATAAGTCATCCCAAGGTCGTTCGAGGAATATTGGAAAGCTTTCAAACTAAGTCAGGTTCTGGATTAAGCGAAAGCTTAAACTCTTAAACTAATTAACAAAAGGGCCATTAGCTCAGTTGGTTAGAGCGCACCCCTGATAAGGGTGAGGTCTCTGGTTCGTGTCCAGAATGGCCCACTTGAGAGACTAGAAGCCAGAGGTAAAAAGCCAAAAGCCGATAGTTAACTCTGGGGATATAGCTCAGTTGGTAGAGCGCCTGCTTTGCACGCAGGAAGTCAGGAGTTCGAATCTCCTTATCTCCACCAAACAATGAAGAGAAAGACTTATCAAAAGAGTTTAGCAACTCATCTAGTTGATATAGCCGATAGGCTAAGGATAGACTAGAGAGC
>CAVVRZ010000009.1:0-328582 GCA_963750795.1 uncultured cyanobacterium | reverse complement strand
ATTCAAGCGAGAGCAAAGAATTCAGAAAGAACCTTGAAAACTGCATAGTAAATAAGTAACGAACAAAAGCAAGTAGTACCGAAGTAGAGATACAGAGGTCAAGCTACAAAGGGCTTACGGTGGATACCTAGGCACAAGAAGGCGATGAAGGACGTGGTTACCTACGATAAGCTGCGGGGAGCTGGAAGCAAGCCCTGATCCGCAGGTTTCCGAATGGGGCAACCCTATATACTGCCCGTTGAATAAAATAGACGGGAAAGAGCGAACTCAGCGAATTGAAACATCTTAGTAGCTGAAGGAAGAGAAAATAAATAATGATTTCCTAAGTAGCGGCGAGCGAACGGGAAAGAGCCCAAACCAATCGGCATGACTGATTGGGGTTATAGGACAGCAACACTGTACAGAATAGATTAAGTGAAGTGTTTGGAATGACACGCCAAAGAGAGTGAAAGCCTCGTAATTAAAAATCGAAACTGGCAAGCTGGATCCTGAGTAGCACGGTACACGAGAAATTCCGTGTGAATTCGCCGGGACCACCCGGTAAGGCTAAATACTCACTTGTGACCGATAGTGAACGAGTACCGCGAGGGAAAGGTGAAAAGAACCCCGAAAGGGGAGTGAAATAGAACATGAAACCGTAAGCTTACAAGCAATGGGAGGACGATTTAACGTCTGACCGTGTGCCTGTTGAAGAATGAGCCGGCGACTTATAGGCAGTGGCAGGTTAAGGGGAAAATCCCGAAGCCAAAGCGAAAGCGAGTTTGATAAGAGCGATAGTCACTGTTTATAGACCCGAACCCGGGTGATCTAACCATGGGCAGGATGAAGCTTGGGTAACACCAAGTGGAGGTCCGAACCGACTGATGTTGAAAAATCAGCGGATGACCTGTGGTTAGGGGTGAAATGCCAATCGAACCCGGAGCTAGCTGGTTCTCCCCGAAATATGTTGAGGCATAGCGGTATTGATTATAGTCTGGGGGTAAAGCACTGAATCGGTGCGGGCTGGGAGACCGGTACCAAATCGAATCAAACTCTGAATACCAGATGCACACAATGCCAGTCAGACTGTGGGGGATAAGCTCCATGGTCAAGAGGGAAACAGCCCAGATCACCAGTTAAGGTCCCAAAGACATCGCTAAGTGATAAAGGAGGTGGGGATACAGAGACAACCAGGAGGTTTGCTTAGAAGCAGCCACCCTTGAAAGAGTGCGTAATAGCTCACTGGTCAAGTGTCCCTGCGCCGAAAATGAACGGGGCTAAGCGATGCACCGAAGCTGTGGGATTAATATATTAATCGGTAGGGGAGCGTTCTGTTGTAGGTAGAAGCATTAGCGTAAGCAGATGTGGACGAAGCAGAAGTGAGAATGTCGGCTTGAGTAGCGCAAATATATGTGAGAATCATATACCCCAAAAACCCAAGGTTTTCTACGCAAGGCTCGTCCACGTAGAGTTAGTCGGGACCTAAGGCGAGGTCGAAAGGCGTAGTCGATGGACACAGGGTCAATATTCCCTGACTATTATGTTGGAGTGCATACATGACGCATGAGAGATAGTCACACCCTAATTGGATTGGGAGGACTCTAAGGAGTCCGAGTGATGAATGGTAGTGCCAAGAAAAGCTGTATGTACGATGAAGGCATAGTACCCGTACCCCAAACCGACACAGGTGGGTAGGTTGAGTATACTAAGGGGCGCGAGATAACTCTCTCTAAGGAACTCGGCAAAATGGCCCCGTAACTTCGGGAGAAGGGGTGCCAGCGCGAGCTGGCCGCAGTGAAATGATCCAAGCGACTGTTTACCAAAAACACAGGTCTCTGCAAAGTCGAAAGACGACGTATAGGGGCTGACGCCTGCCCAGTGCCGGAAGGTTAAGGAAGTTGGTCAGCGAAAGTGAAGCTAACGACTGAAGCCCCGGTGAACGGCGGCCGTAACTATAACGGTCCTAAGGTAGCGAAATTCCTTGTCGGGTAAGTTCCGACCCGCACGAAAGGCGTAACGATTTGGATGCTGTCTCGGAGAGAGACTCGGCGAAATAGGATTGTCTGTGAAGATACGGACTACTTGCACCCGGACAGAAAGACCCTATGAAGCTTTACTATAACTTGGCATTGGGTTCGGGCTTCTCTTGCGCAGGATAGGTGGGAGACTATGATGATGTCCTTGTGGGGACATCGGAGTCAACGGTGAGATACCACTCTGGAGAGGCTAGAATTCTAACCTTGACCCGTAAGCCGGGCGAGGGACAGTTTCAGGCGGGTAGTTTGACTGGGGCGGTCGCCTCCTAAAAGGTAACGGAGGCGCGCAAAGGTTCCCTCAGGCTGGTCGGAAATCAGCCAAAGAGTGTAAAAGCATAAGGGAGCTTGACTGCAAGACCAACAAGTCAAGCAGGGACGAAAGTCGGCTTTAGTGATCCGACGGCACAGCGTGGAATGGCCGTCGCTCAACGGATAAAAGTTACTCTAGGGATAACAGGCTGATCTCCCCCAAGAGTTCACATCGACGGGGAGGTTTGGCACCTCGATGTCGGCTCATCGCAACCTGGTGCGGAAGTACGTGCCAAGGGTTGGGCTGTTCGCCCATTAAAGCGGTACGTGAGCTGGGTTCAGAACGTCGTGAGACAGTTCGGTCCATATCCGGTGCAAGCGCAAGAATATTGAGAGGACTCCTCCTTAGTACGAGAGGACCGGGAGGAACGCACCGCTGGTGTACCAGTTATCGTGCCAACGGTAAACGCTGGGTAGCTATGTGCGGAGTGGATAACCGCTGAAAGCATCTAAGTGGGAAGCCCACCTCAAGATGAGTATTCTCATGGGATAACCCAGTAAGGTCACAGGTAGATTACCTGTTTGATAGGTTTCAGGTGGAAGTTCAGCAATGGATGTAGCCGAGAAATACTAATAGACCGAGGGCTTGTCCTCAATAATTACTCTACTTCTTCTACTTCAATTTGTTTGTTACTTAGTTACTGTGCAGCTTTCAGGGTTCTTATCAAGTAAACCCATCAGGTTTGCTTGGTGTCTATGGTGCGGTGGTACCACTCTGATTCCATCCCGAACTCAGTTGTGAAACGCTGTCACGGTGAAGATACTTTAGGGGTAGCCCTACGGGAAAATAGCTCGATGCCAAGCTTAATATTTAATCAAAAGGGGAGAGCAACATCATATTGCTCTCCCCTTTTGTTTCTTTTCTCCGTCTTTGTACGCATCTTTGAGCTTATAGGGTGATCTGCAAGTTACGGGACCTATCTTTTGAGGTTAGTAAATAACTTCAAAAATTTCCACAAGATTTTTCTTACCCTTCACAGGTAATGTGCCGAATTCTCTAAATTGAAACTTGGTTTGCGTTGCTTCGTACACACTACGCGTAACTAATATCTGACCACCATGTGCTAAGCTCTGCAACCTCGAAGCGATATTCATTTCATCTCCAATTGCTGTGTAGTCCATGTGTTGCGGCGACCCAATATTGCCGACAATAACATCTCCAGAGCTAATGCCGATACCTGTAATAAAATTGTCGCGAATCCATGTGATCGATAAGTTTCGCAGCCGATTTTGCATACTAATTGCGGACTTAATCGCCCAATACTCGCGATCGGCGATCTCCTCAGGTGCACCAAACATCGCCACAATCATATCGCCGACAAACTTATTCACAGTTCCCTTGTGGGTAAAGATGATATCGACCATCTCTGTAAAATATTCGTTTAGGTAATCGACTAATTGCTCAGGATCTAGCTCTTCACACTTAGTCGTAAAGTTGCGAATGTCAGAAAATAGCATGGCAATCTTTTGTTTGCGTGTAGTGAGAGATATTTCTTCCTTGGAATTAATCACTGCATGTACTAACTGTGGTGATAGATATCTTTCTAGATTGTTCTTAATTTTCTCTTCTCGCAATCTATTGTCATGGAGAATAGAATTTTCCATCGTTCCCGATGCTTGAGTGACGATCGCACTAAACAATTTCAGATCTTGAGAGGTATAGGCAACCACCTCAGAATTACTAATATTGACAACTCCTAAAGTCTTTTGTTTAGTAATGATGGGAGCGCAGATAATTGCATAACAATCATTGCCAGTATTCAGATAGCGATGATCCTGAGTAACATCATTGACTATTTCAGGAATACCTGACTTAAATACATGACCTGCAATGCTTTCATTGATCGGAAGACTAGTTCTAGTTGCAGAACTTGCAGTTCCCTTAGCGGCGATCATCTGAAGACTGTCCGATGCTTCGTCGTAGAGCATTACTGAAGCGCTGGTGCAATTAATTAACCGACTCGCTTCTTCAATTACCAGTTTAGAAATTTCTTGTAAATCTAGACAGTCACATAGTTTGCTAGAAATAGCGTAGAGCAGATTAATCTCTCGGTATTTGTCAAGCGCATCTGCTGCTAATGACTTCTGTTCAAATTCGCGATCGCTTAAATAGTTTAAAAGATTTGCAACTTCCTGTACTTTTTGTTGTCCACTAACCCAACCTAAAGTTTCATCGCCGACTAGGATTGGAACTCTAGATGTTGCTTGATCAGTGCTATCAGCCTCCTCTTGAGGTGGATTTTTAGAAGTAACGACCGTGCTATTAATGCCCAAATCATTAATTAGAATATTACCCATTGGATCGCTAATCGTAATAGAAGAAGATGGCATCGATACTAAGCTTCGTAACAGCGACAATACTTCCCTTTTGCGAAGCATTTTAGCAAGATTGACGGATGACATAGATTAGAGTTTGGGTAATTTGGTGAGGAGATTTTGGCAAATTACAGGCTTACTAATATCATAGTAACTGGTAGCTGAGATGCAAACGCTATAATGCTGAGAAATAAAAGTTCGTAAAATCTCATACTAAAATAGTGCGTGACTAGGCTTTGTATCTTTATTTATCCTTTGGTCTAATGTCGTCCATAGCAAAATTCGCTTTGCTATAAATAGCTGAATTTTGTTCAATCATCTTGCTATTGAGCCTAGCTTTGATAGACTGATCTTAAATCTTGAGACATATAAGAAATCGGGTAAGTTTACTATGCCTTACTCAGCAGAGATCAGTCGCCGCCAACCTAGTTGCTTTCTATTCCTTATTGATCAATCTGGATCAATGGCTGATGCTTTTGCTAGCGCCAGTGCTAGCCAAGGGACAGAGAAGGGAGCAAATGCTAGTTTGCATAAGGTCAATGAATCTACTCAAAAAGCACAGGCAGTTGCTGATGCCGTCAATCGATTATTGGATTCCCTAGGGCAACGATGTGTTAAGGGCAATGAAATTTATGACTATTTTGATGTTGGGGTGATTGGTTACAACAGTGAAGTTGCATCGGCACTCAATGGATTGACAGGCGATCGCGCGATCGCCCCGATTGGTAAAATCTATGAAAATCCCGTCGAGTTAGAAAAACGCGCCCAGAAACTACCCGATGGTATGGGTGGATTTGTGGAGGTTTACAATGATTTTCCGATCTGGTTTAAGCCTATAGCTAGTGGTGGCACTGCGATGTGTAGCGTGTTCGCCCTAGCAAGAATGCTATTGGAAGAATGGATTGCCAAACATCCTAATAGCTACCCACCAACAGTGATCAACATTACTGATGGTGAATCTACCGATGGCGATCCCACCGAAGAGGCTCAAAACCTAAAAAAATTAACCACGTCCGATGGCTCAGTACTGCTCTATAACATTCATCTTTCTACAGAACATATTCAACCCGTATCTTTCCCAAGTACGGCAGATGTGTTGCACGACCCCTATGCTCGTCTAATGTTTGATATCTCCAGCCCTTTACCCTATGCTGCCCAAAAAGCCGCAGAAAAGGAAGGATATAAAGTCGCAGCTAATGCTAGAGCATTTATGTTTAATGCTGATCCTGTGAAGTTAATTCAATTCTTGGAGATTGGGACAAGGACTGAGAATTTGCGTTAGTGGATCATCTGTATTGATCAAAAAAAGCGGCACTAAATGCCGCTTTTTTTGATCAGGATAATAATTAACGTGAGTTCGACCAAAGAGCAGACTGGTGAAAATGGCTATATCAAACTGACGTTAATTAGATGCCAAGATGGTCGCAGTTATGGGGACTACGCCTACCTCATCACTATCGAGGGCGATCGCTGCTGCATGGGAAAGATCAAGATTACGATTGCCAAAATAAGGACCGCGATCATTAATTCTGACAATGACGGACTTGCCGTTGCGTTGGTTAGTCACCTTCAGGTAAGTATCAAAGGGTAGGCTCGGATGCGCCGCCGTGAAATCCTGTTGCTCAAAATATTCACCCGATGCCGTTAGCCGACCTTGAAAGTAAGGACCATACCAAGAAGCGATCCCTTCTATGGTTTCGACATCAGTGTTTAGCTGGTGCATTCGCCTCTGCGATTCAATCAGAGTTAGAGGCTCGGCATTAGCCACTACCCTAAGATTGTTAACCCACTGAGTGAGATTGAGGGACGGGTTAACCACCGATGCTTTGGGGATAGTGAAGAGGGTGACATCTTTATACTTGCCCACGTATTCATCATTAACTACTTCTGGGGCAATTAGCTGCGGGTCAAAATCAGGACGGTTAATGATCATGGCTAGCTTAGCTGCGGCGATCGCGGCACTGGGCATGTCCTTGACGGAAAACACAGGTTGGCGGTTCACTATAATCATCCACTCGTCAACCGATGTTGACTGAAACTCGACTTGGTAGTGAGGTCTATTGGGTTCTATATTTTGCTTCAAACTTTGATCAGAATTTAGATTATTTAGGTCACCATTTGCCAAAGATATATTAGTCTCTGAATATCTAAAATTAACGTTTTGAGATGTCCTTACTTGATGATTTATAGGACTATAACTGTTGAATTGATGGTCAATAATTTCATTAACAAGTATTGGTGATGAAGCGCTAGAAACAAGCGAACTCAAGGAGATCGCCCATATCGTCGATATTGTGGACATATATTATTTAGATGTTAAGCAACAGAGATATTTTTATTCGCAAGCTTAGCTAAGACCTATCTGCAAAAGTGATTAAGAACATTAACAGCATTTGCAAATTACTTCAGACAAAAACAGACAAAAAATGTATTAAAAAATACATCTTTTTCAACCTACGATATTAGTGGGGATCGCAAATCATCCTTAAGAAATAAATAGAGCTATTACCTTCTAATTTGACGGAAAACTTCAGAAAAAAATTGTGAAATACCCCATTTAAGGTAAGTCATTGTTGCGAAATGTTAAGCAAGCTTGGGGATCGCCCATTAATAGGCGATCCCCAAGCTTGCTTAATTTAGGGAAATAATAGTTCGTTAGTTCTCCCCTAAAAAATGATTGCTGCTACTCATTCTGATTTTGTGTACCAAGTTGATCTTGCTTTGCCACACAAAATCGGAAGTATTAGTGATAAACACTTAAAGTCAAGCGATTTTGCTGATGTTTAGCCAAGTTTCTATCGATAGGCTAATAACTATGTCTCGGATAATTCCTCTATAGCGCGGATTGCTGACTAATAATTAGCAATGCCCGCTATTTTTGTTTGCACTAGTTTTTTGTGCAAATATAGCTGTCCTAAGTCACTTGTAGATCTTAGAATTTGTTGTGGAAGCTCGTCCCGAAGGGGTAAGCTTCCACAGACCATTTAGGATTGCTCTGTACAAGTGACGGTAGCTATGCAGCTCAACGTGAGTTAGATATCGCCATTTGTAACGCGCGAAGCGCGTTACAAATGGTGAAAAGTAGTGAAAATTACTTTGCAGTTTTTACCACTTTTCGCTTCAGTCGAACTGACGTTAACTCAAGTCTTTTTGCGTAAGCCTTATAGCTAATGAATCACCCGTCCGCTTGCGGACGGGGTATCAAATTCTTTTTTACTAGAATTTACTCACACCGCAGAGCGGTGGGGTATTAACCCTCTTCTTTCAATAAAAAAAGAATGACATCGCTTCGCGATGTCATTCTTTTTTTATTAGCTAATTCAAGTGTTGAGCAACCTCTTAGGTTAATGCGGCTGCCCCACCAACAACTTCAAGAATTTCTTGGGTAATTGCAGCTTGTCGGGCTTTGTTGTACTGCAAGGTTAGAGTCTTGATTAGATCAACGGCGTTATCGCTGGCGTTGTTCATCGCGGTCATCCGCGCGGCAAGCTCACTAGCGACGGATTCTTGCAAAGCGCGGAGAATCTGATTGCTTAGGTACAAAGGCAAGAGAGCATCAAGGATTTGCTCAGGGTTCTGCTCAAAGATTAACTCTTTTGGCAACTCTTTAACGGTGATTTCTCTGGCTTCACGCTCGACTTGGAACTTACCACCACGGGTAATTAAGCGAAAGATTTCATCATCCTTGGGTTCTAAACCTTGAGGCTCAAGGGGCAGAAGGGTCTGAATTACTGGCTTTGAGCTAATCAAAGAAACGAAACGGGTGTAAATCAACTCGACGCGATCGATTACACCGCCCAAAAATGCTGATGTAATTTCATCTTCGATCGCGTTGGCATCGGCAGCGCTAGGAATTTGATTAAGGTTGGTGAATGTCGCGGCAATAGGTTGATCGCGACGGGAGAAATATTGTGTAGCCTTACGACCTACCAAAATAAAGGTGTAACTTAAACCTTGGGCTTTTAGCTCTTTGGCACGAGCTTCGGCACGGCGAATAATCGTGGAATTATAGCCACCACAAAGACCGCGATCGCCTGAAATTACCAGAAGACCAACAGTTTTGACAGGGCGCTTATCGAGTAAAGGCAGACTGACATCCTCGAAGGTGATGCGCTGCTGGAGACGATATAAAACTTGTGCTAAGCGATCGGCGAAGGGGCGGGTTGCCAAAACTTGCTGCTGAGCGCGTCTGACCTTAGCGGCGGCAACGAGACGCATTGCTTCAGTAATCTTGCGAGTATTCTTAACAGTGCCGATGCGATCGCGGATGGATTTGAGGTTAGCCATGAAACTAAATTGCTACTTGCTATAGGAATACTAGAGAAAATTTGTGGGAAATTTGAAATTAGATATTTCTCACTGACAAGGGGATTAAGACTCTTGTTTACAGAAAAATTCGGAATATTACAGAAGACACTAAAGTATCTTAAGTATCTTAATAAAAAATTGCACCCTAAAACCGCAGACTGTTCTATATCCTGAAAATTGATTGCCACAAAATTGCCACAAATTTGATTTATGATTGCCTCTCCATCTTTATTTAACCTTGCTGCCCAAACCGATCGCACCGATGACTTGTTAGAAATCGCAGGGCGCAAATTTCGATCACGCTTGATGACTGGCTCTGGCAAATACTCTAGCTTTGAGGTGATGCGTCAGGCACTCGCTGCCAGTGGTTGCGAGATCGTCACCGTCGCCGTGCGCCGTGTCCAAACTAATGCCGCAGGACATGAAGGTTTAGCTGAAGCGATCGACTGGAGCAAATATTGGCTCTTGCCGAATACGGCAGGCTGTCAAACTGCCGAAGAAGCGGTGCGTGTGGCGAGACTTGGGCGCGAGATGGCAAAGATTTTGGGACAAGAGGATAATAATTTTGTCAAGCTGGAAGTGATTCCTGATCTCAAATATTTGCTGCCCGATCCGATCGGTACTTGCAAAGCCGCCGAGCAATTGGTCAAAGAAGGGTTTGCCGTACTGCCTTACATCAATGCTGATCCCAGATTGGCGAAAACCCTCGAAGAAATTGGCTGTGTGACCGTAATGCCCCTTGGTTCGCCGATTGGATCAGGGCAAGGGATCAATAATGCGGCAAATATCAGGATTATTGTCGAAGAGGCGAAAGTGCCTGTAGTTGTCGATGCAGGGATCGGTGTCCCCAGTGAGGCGGCGGCGGCGATGGAGTTGGGAGCTGATGCGCTATTAATTAATACGGCGATCGCCTGTGCTAATGATCCTGTGGGTATGGGTCGGGCGATGGGCATGGCAGCCGAAGCGGGACGCACTGCCTATCTATCGGGACGGATTCCGATTAAGGCGTATGCCAGTGCTAGTTCGCCTTTAACGGGTTTGGTTTCCTAGAAGAATAGGGCTTCGACTCCGCTCAGGGCTTCGACTCCGCTCAGCCAGCGATATAAGTTGGCTGAGCGGAGTCGAAGCCTTTCGCAACTCACCTAAGGTTTTCTATAACCATGCTGGCTGAGCGGAGTCGAAGCCTTTCGCAACTCATTTAAGATTTTTTTAGTTTCTTGATTAATTTTGTCCAAAGTCTTTGCGATCGCAGTTGCAGTATTCGCCAAGAATTTAAATCAGCGATATTGCTGCGATGGGATTGGCGATGATCAAAAAATTCATTAAGTTCTGTGAGGATGATCTCGAGACGATTAATGATATTTTCGGCGCGATATTCCTCTAGGACATGGGGCGCTAAAAAAGATAGGCGGCGATCGCTATTAAATTGCTTAATTACATTCAAGATTCTCTGAGTGTCAAATTCTTGGGAATAGCCAGCGATTTTGTAACAGTTAAAGGCGGGATCGAGATAGTCGGACAAGCCATGATTGACGCTGGAAAAAACTTGACAACCACAGGCGATCGCCTCTAGGGGCTGCAAACCAAAGCCCTCGGTTACGCCCTGCACTGCCCAATATTCGGCGGAGTCGTAAAGATAAACCTTGGCACGATTAAAGAGATCTTCTAAATTTTCCACATAGTAATCGACTAATTCCACACGGCATTGTTTTTGCAAGGCGGGAATCAATTGTTGGAGCAGGTAACTAGAGGACTTTCGCGCCTGTACTAAGACATCGATATCGCGATCGCCTTGGAGATTTTGAAACTTTGGAGAAATCTCGTTGGGTAAATAGTAGAGCAGGGCATGGGGCGATCGCTGTCCCCAATAGCCGAGAGTGTTGCGACTGACACTGACAATCGGTACATCCGCAGGTAAGTTAAATCCATAGCCTGAACTATGGGCATGGTAAATCACGTTGAGATTTTTTAATCTAGGTATGAGCTTGGGTACGTCAAAGCCCCAACTGACCACAAAAATCGCGTTTTCGAGAGAGCGAAAGTGACCATCCGAGTTTAATAAATCATCAAGCCAGAGATGTTCTTTCTGCTGTTGGCGATAGGTGACGACCTCCGCAGGACAGACTTTTCTAGCAATTTCTAAAGTTTTTAGCTCCGCCCATAGCCCTCCGCAAGCAAATTTACTTGTAGTTCCAGGAAGCAGAAAGTATAGTTTTCTCATTAATTGGCGGAATTCTTTAAAATTGGCTAAGTTCTTTGCTAAACAAGTTCAGATTGAAATTTCAGGCGCTACGGCGATCGCTTGTTAAGCGAGTGGCTTATGCAGCCCTGCGGAAGACAGCAGTGGGCTTGCTGAAATATGCCATAAAAGGCATGGCTTGGCAATTTCTGATCCTTTGGACGATCGCCAATAGTATTGGCTATGCGGGTGGAGGGATCATCAGTGCCTTTGTCACCGACTACATTACAGGCGATCTGGGCGTATTTCTTAGCTTTGGGGTGATGAGTATGGCGATCGCCCTTGGGCAGTGGTTAGCGATTCGCCCATACATCAGAGGCTTTGCGTGGTTATGGGCAACATGGATTGGTGGCACTTTAGGCGGATTTTTTAGCTCTTGGGCAAGCTTTCAATTGTCCTTTGGTTATGGTGATGCCGTCGATCTGTTGCTGTTATATGCCTTGCTGCGGGGCTTAACTACGGGGAGCGCCCAGTGGGTTGTGTTACGCAATTTACAGGGTTTTGAACAGTCGAAACCTCAATGGTGGATCGTGGTCGCTACCGCTAGCTGGTATCTCAGCGTGATTTTAGGCAGCTCATTGATCGATAAACTGGGCTACTTCACTACTTTAATAATTGGCGCAACCTACGGATTATTAACGGCGATCGCCTTTTGTGTGTATTTCCGATTACCGATAGACAATAATACTCGCCCCAGTAAAAGCCTATTTCGCAAGTAATCTAAATTCACCACAAGTTCGATCGCGATTAAACTAGAGATGAATTAGATCACGATAGGGCATTGGCACTGCATGGCACTTTTTACATTGCGATCGCTTCGCAAAGACTTTGGTATCAAAGAAATCCTCAAGGACGCAAGCTTCAGCCTCGATGAAGGCGATCGCGTTGGCTTGATTGGTACGAATGGATCGGGCAAATCTACTTTGCTAAAAATGATCGCAGGATTAGAGCCAAGCGATGGCGGTGAGCTATGGGTTAACTCCAGTGCCAAAATTATTTACTTGCCACAGCAGCCTGACCTCAATGAAGAAAATACCGTTCTAGAGCAGGTATTTGCCGATAGCGGTGAGCAGATGGCGCTAGTCAAGCAGTACGAAGAAATTTCTGACAAGCTCTCTCATGGACATGGCGATCAGGATTTATTGCTGTCGCAACTTTCGAGTGTATCCGAGCGCATGGATCAGATCGGCGCGTGGGATCTGGAAACCAACGCCAAGATCGTCTTAACCAAATTGGGCATTGATGACCTCGAAGCTAAAGTTGGCAGCCTGTCAGGGGGCTATCGGAAACGCATTGCGATCGCCTCCGCCTTGTTATCTGCGCCCGATGTACTGCTGATGGATGAGCCAACCAACCACCTCGATGCCCTTTCGGTGGAATGGTTGCAGGGCTATCTCAATCGTTATCGCGGTGCATTATTGCTAATTACCCACGATCGCTATTTCCTCGATAAAGTCACTAACCGCATTATTGAAATTGATCGCGGCGACTTATATTCCTACAGTGGCAACTATGCCTATTACCTAGAGAAAAAGGCGGAAGCTGAAGACTCTGCCCTTAGTACCCAACGTAAGCACGCGGGACTATTGCGCCGCGAACTAGAATGGCTCAAAAAAGGACCCAAAGCCCGCAGTACCAAACAAAAGGCTCGCATTGATCGCGCCCATGCTCTGCAAGCAACCGAGTTTAAACAAGCTAATGCCAAGGTCGATATCACCACCTCAGGGCGACGCATCGGCAAGAAGGTCGTCGAACTGCATAGCGTCAGTAAATCCTTTAGCGATCGCCTGCTAATCAAAGATTTTTCCTATAACTTCACCCCTGAAGATCGCATCGGCATCATCGGCAGCAATGGCGCGGGTAAATCCACCCTGATGAATATGATCATAGGACGTTTGCAACCCGATGCAGGAACCGTAGAGATTGGCACAACGATCCATTTTGGCTATTTCGATCAACATTCTGATGATCTCGCTGAGCATGGCAATCAGCGCGTGATCGACTACCTCAAAAACGTATCAGAATTAGTAAAAACCAACGATGGCAGCGTGATCACCGCTTCCCAAATGCTAGAGCGATTTCTATTTCCTCCCAATCAGCAATACGCACCGATTAGCAAGCTTTCGGGCGGTGAGAAGCGTCGCCTCTTCCTCCTGAAAATTTTGATGGAAGCGCCGAATGTGCTGATCCTCGATGAACCGACGAATGACCTTGATGTGCAAACTCTGGCAGTGTTGGAGGAATATCTCGAAGATTTTAATGGCTGTGTAATTGTGGTATCCCACGATCGCTACTTCCTAGATCGCACTGTGGATATGGTGTTTGGCTTTGAGAGCGATGGCGAAGTTAGGCTCTATCCCGGCAATTATTCAATCTATCTGGATTATAAAAAAGCCGAAGCCGACAAACCTGCGATCGATACTAAAGAATCTCCAGCCCAATCCCCAAAAACAACTAATTCTGCGCCTGAAGCCTCAAAACCTGAGCTGCGCAAAGCTACCAAAGTTTCCTACAAGGAAAAGCGAGAGTACGAAGAATTGGAACTAAAAATTCCGCAAATGGAAGCGGAAAAGCAACAACTGGAGAAAACGCTCTATCACAACCCGCCTTCAGGTCATGCAGAATTACAAAAACTATCTAGCCGTCTCGCCGAACTCACCGCCGCGATCGATCAGTCTACTGAGCGCTGGCTCAATCTTGCCGAAAGAATTTGATCAAGCGTGACCACACTTGATTAAATTGGTATGACAGAAAGACTGTGCCATTTTATGATTTTCAAAAGTGAGTTAAAAAGCAATGGCTGCACAAACCTCTAGCCCCCCATCCACATGGAGTCTATCCCAGTTCGGGCTAGATATCAAAAATCCACGTTGGTGGATCGAAGTGCTAACCATTGCGATCACCTACTTTGTCATCTCTTGGCTGTCGGCAAATATCATCCCCAAAAATCCGATCCCATCCCCTGTCTGGCCTGGCTCAGGAACCAATGTTGGTTTGATTTTGTTATGGGGGCGATCGCGTTGGCTAGGTGTGTTTTTGGGAGCGCTTACTTTAAATTTACATAGAAGGGGACTCTCAATTTTATTCCCTGCTCTGGGGGCTAGTGCAGGTACAACCATTGGCACGCTGATCACCGTTTCCCTGATTATTTATCTGACCCGCACCACCTATCCCATGCGCCAAGTGCGCCATGTGGTTGTCTTTGCCCTTGCCTCTATTTTTAGTGGCACGATCTTCCAAACCCTGACAGGAACAGCCGCGTATCTGTTGTCAGGACGTTATATCCAGACTAGCTTTTGGGATTTTTTCTGGCCTTGGTGGATTGGCGATGCGATCGGGATTTTATTGATTGCCCCTCTAATTATTGCTTGGGGGAATCCACTGCATACAACCAAATCACCAACAGATAAATCTTGGTTTCATTGGGAAGCAATTGTGGCGATCGCTATTTTGGTGATCGTCGGTTATTTCTCTTTTTATCGCAGCCATCCTGTGGAATACCTGCTGCTGCCGCCCCTGCTTTGGTCAGCGTTTCGCTTTGGCGCAAGACTGACAACTTTGCTAATAACCCTGCTTGGCACATTGGTATCAGTTGCCACGGCGTACAAGTTTGGGATTTTCTATCGAGCCATTACTCAGGGTGATTCCTTACTGCTATTACAGTTGTTTTTGGGGGTAATTTCCATTACCACGATCGCAGTTTTGGCAATTACGGACGAAAATCGCAAGGCTAACGAACGCCTCTCGAAGGTGAATGTTGAACTCGAACAAAGGGTAATGGAGCGCACCAGCGCCTTGCGCGAAAGTGAAACTAACGCCCTAGAGCTAGCAGCCAAGGCAGAATCGGCAAATCAAGCGAAGAGTGTTTTCATTGCTAATATGAGCCATGAGTTGCGATCGCCGTTAAATGCTGTCATTGGCTTTTCGCAACTGATGCTACACACCCGTAATCTGCCCAATGAGCATTATGAAAATGCCAGCATCATCTACCGTAGTGGCGAGTATTTGCTGTCGCTAATTAACAATATTCTCGATTTGTCGAAGATAGATGCAGGTAAAACTACCCTTAACTACCAAAACTTTGATCTGTATCATCTAGTCGATGATGTGGAAGATATGTTTTATCTCCGTGCTGCTAACGCAGGGCTAAAGTTGGTTTTTGAACGCGATCCGCAAGTTCCACGCTATTTATATAGTGATGAGATGAAAATGCGCCAAGTTTTGATCAACCTGTTAAGCAACGCGATTAAATTTACTAAATCTGGACAAATTTATCTGGGCATATCCACAGTGAGCCGATCTGAAGAAGACTGTAGATTGCAATTTGTGGTTCAAGATACGGGGGTGGGGATTGCCCCTGACGAAATTCCTAATCTATTTATTTCCTTTTCGCAAACTAAATCTGGGCGCGATCGCCAAGAAGGAACAGGATTAGGCTTGGCAATTAGTCGGCGGTTTGTGCAGTTGATGGGCGGCGATATTGAGGTGACAAGTCAGCTCAATCAAGGAACGACATTTAGCTTTCAGATTCAGTCAAGTCTAGGACAAGATCCCCTTGCGGATAGTCCCGATGATCAGATTATGATTGCGCTCGCCCCCAATCAGCCTACTTATCGCATCTTGGTGGTGGATGATAAGCCAGTCAATTGCCAATTGTTGGTCAAGCTTCTACGTCCTCTAGGCTTTGAGCTGCAAGAAGCCCATGACGGACAAGAGGCGATCGCGATTTGGGATCAATGGGAGCCGCATTTAATTTGGATGGATATGCGAATGCCTGTGATGGATGGCTATGAGGCAACAAAGTATATCAAGTCAACGGTTAAGGGCAACGCCACCGCGATTATTGCCTTAACTGCGAGTGCCTTTGAGGAAGAACGAGAGGTGATTTTATCGGCTGGTTGTGATGATTTCCTTCGTAAACCCTTTAACAAGCAAACTATTTTTGATGCTCTCAGTAAGCATCTAGGGGTGAAATATGTTTATGAAGCTTTGCCAACCTACGAACGCGAATTTGATTTTTTGAGCGATACGCCTCTAACCTCTGATAGTTTTAGTCAGATGTCTAGTCAATGGATCTCGCAGCTATACCAATCGGCAATGGAAGCGGATAAACATCTAGTGAAGCAACTAATTAGTGAAGTCCCTGAGCAGGATAGTAACCTAGTGCGATCGCTAAATAAGATGGCAGCTAACTTCCAGTTTGAGCAAATCACCGATCTCATAGAGCCACTTTTGGCTGAATAAAAGAAAGAACCGCGCTTCGCGCGGTTCTTTCTTTGGAAGTTTTAGAGTTTAGCCTAGTAATTGCTTAGCGCGATCGCTAATCGCTTCAGCATTAATGCCATTAAAGTCAAACAACTGCCCCGCCGAAGCCGTAGTTTCACCACGCTTCCATGCTAGTACATCGCGCTTGCTGTTGCTCCGCAAGATCACTGGCTCTAGCAATGCCGCCACACCGCCGACCACACCCACAAGGGCATCACCGCCGAATAGCGCCTCAAAATCAGCATCACTTAAGAACTTACCATCTGGCTCTGAGCAGGTATCCCATGCCACATCGGAAGGGCGATAGAGGCGACGGGGACTAACTACAGAAACAATCTTGGAGCCAATGCCCTGTTCTGCCAATTTTTGCGCCGCTTCGTATACAGGTAGCAACATCATGTCACCGATGACTGCGAAGACGACTTTCTTCGACCCTGCAATTTCTTGCAAAGCGATCGCGCCATTTTCTAGCGCCTCACGGGTTTGGGCAAAGGTAGTGCGAATCGGCAAAGGTGACTTGCTTGCGGTAATCACGATGCCTTTATTCACTGCCTTGAGCGCCCAGTCATAGCAGACTTGGATACTATTCGCATCGGGGGGAAACAGAGGAAACACATTGCCATTGCGGGTCATTGCCGCGAAGTAACCTTCGATCTCAGGGCGTTGGTGTGTCCAGCCATTGCGCCCTTGCTCCAAGGCTCCTGCGGTAAATAGACAAACCGTAGCAGGAGTAGGACGACGCAACTCCGCCATCGCCTGCGTCACCGTTTGCCAAATGGGTAGACCGTTAATCGCAAAGGACTCGTAGGAACACCAGAGTGTCCGACTACCCATCAACGCTAAGCCAACTGCTAAACCTGCACAGGCATCTTCGCTGAGGGGTTCATAGACCTGACCACCGGGAGCTTGGTTATACAGATCGTCGGTGGTGGGGTGATTAATCTTCAGAGCTTGGTTGATGTTGGCGATGCCCGAAGCTTCATTACCATCAGCGTTAGTGACGATGAAGCGCTTATCGGTTTGTCCGACATAGCCGACGAGACTACCCATCGCCGTAGTTGCTACTTTCGCTTCTCCGATCGCGTACTCATCAAGAGGCAGCGTACCTAGGTCGGCGATCGCCAAAACCGATTCCGTCACCGCCGTTTTAGAAGAAGAACCACCGCCCGCCCATTGCAGATTGGTGCTAACGGTCTGCCATGCTTCAGGATTGAGGGCGCGAGATTTTAGCCCTGCAATCACATCGGGATTCTCGATGGTGTGGTGGGCATAGAGATTATGGGACTTCGCACCACGGGCATGAACGCCCGCACCTTTAAGCTGCTTGATGATAAACACCGTCAACTTTCCACCAAAGGCAAGTTTGGCGGCTTTATCGGCTCCCGTTAAGACGGCTTCTGTAAAAGCAAGACGTTGCTTCAGCGAAAAAGCAGTGCTGTCAACATAGTTACCTGTTTGATTTTGATCATCAAAGTCCTTGGCATCCACCAAAATCACTTCATCAAAACCATTACCTTTCCAGAAGGCAATCATTTCCGCATTGGTTTTGAGGGAGACCATGCTGTGATGCTCTTGGCTAAAGCCATTCCACACCAAGATCGGCACAAAATTAGTCACTTCAGGGTAGGCGGTATGGAAATGGGCGATCGCACTAATCGGATAAGGCTCACCCAAACCACCATCACCGATGGTTACAGGAAATAATTTGTCACGGTGCAACAATGCCGCCGCCATTGCAAAATGTTGTCCCTGTCCGAGAGGACCTGCGGGCGCAAGGATTCCGGGAATGTAGCCCGACAGGTGACCGAGCAGCCCATGTTTCTCGCGATAGCGATCGCGCATTTGGGTAACAGTGCTAATCCCCATATCTTCGAGGGAGCGATCGAGAAACATGGCGCTGTAATAGCCGGGGGCATGGTGTCCGACTTCTGTAGGCATATTCTTATGCCCAAGCATATAGAAGGCGGCAACAGCTTCGGCGCTACTGGCAAATCCGCCTGGATGTCCTGACGCTTTGCTAGCAGTAACTTGTAGAGTTAAATACCGCAAAGCATCTGCCGCTAATAAAGTCTGAAATACCGCAGAGCGATCGCTAGGATCGCTTACGCCAGACTTGTCTGGACTCAGTACTGGTGTCCGCCCCAATTCGTCGAACCCCTCCAACGGTTCGCCAAAGTACTGAATGCCTTCACAGAAAGCTGGAGTGGTTGCAGTGGTATTAGGGGTTGCGACCATATTTATTTGACCTTTGATTTATCTAAAACTAGAGATTTAACGATGCAATAGATAGAGATTAAAAAATGTTGAATCTCTCTCTATAAGCCATTCTATTACGGTCGGGTTACAGAACATTGGCGGAAATTAACTTGATCTGGATTAAAAATCTTTTAAAATTTTTGATCAAAAATTATCGACAAACGTTGCAAAATATTTACATAGCCGTGTTATATTAAACAATGCACGGCAGCTTGGCTCAGGTGGTTAGAGCGACGGTCTCATAATCCGTAGGTCCCGGGTTCAAATCCCGGAGCTGCTATACATCAAACAAAACTTACAAACAAAAAGGCAAAGCGTAAAGCGCTTTGCCTTTTTGTTTTGTAAGTTTTGTATAACAATTTCTATCTAAAAGTGGAAACATATATATTTGGCTCTGTCCCAAATATATGCGAGGAAACATATGCAGTTTTATTGGTCAACCACACAGATACCTGAACTCGCTGGCTTAACTAAAGAACAAGCAAAACAAGCTTGGCAATATTGCTATAAGCAATATGCTCTAAAACATTGGCAAAGTATTGTCGCTTTACTAGTACTCGGTGTTTTAGCGGCGATCGGCACAAGGTTTGGCATTATCGGTGGTGCGATCGGTGGCGGTATTGGTGGCGGTATTTTTGGGGTAGTCACAACAAATGTCCTCCGTCCCCATTTACAGGAATATGTAAATGAACATTTCTCATCTAGCGCCCCCCCCGATTAAATTGTTCATGGTAGTATGTAGACAATTTACTCCCTAGCGCAAAGGACAAGATTATGGGATTACTCGATCGCATTGGTATGGTGGTCAAGTCCAATGTAAATGCAATGGTTACGGCTGCTGAAGACCCAGAAAAAATTCTGGAGCAGTCCATCATTGATATGCAGGAAGATTTGGTGCAATTGCGCCAAGCTGTCGCGCAATCAATGGCAGCGCTAAAGCGCCAAGAGCAACAATATAATCAAAGCTCAACTCAAGCTCAAGAATGGGAAAAGCGGGCAATGCTAGCTCTCCAAAAGGGGGATGAAAGTTTAGCCAGAGAAGCTCTCAGCCGCAAGAAAACCCATGCTGATTCTGCTTCGACTTTAAAAATTGGTCTAGATCAACAATCTGTCCAAGTCGAATCTCTGAAGAAAAATCTGATTGCGATCGAAGGCAAGATCTCTGAGGCAAAAACCAAGAAAGAGATGCTCAAGGCGCGGATGCAATCTGCCAAGGCACAAGAGAACCTCAACAATATGTTGGGCAAGGTAAATACCAATTCTGCCGCCGCTACCTTTGAACGGATGGAAGAGCGCGTATTAATGGCAGAAGCTAAGGCGAGTGCTAGTTCGGAACTTGGTATGGATAATCTCGAATCCCAATTTGCTCAGTTAGAAGCAGGTAGTGGGGTTGATGATGAGCTTGCAGCTCTCAAGGCCAAGATGATTTCGGGTGGTTCAACCGCTCAAGGTGCATTGCCTCCATCGGATGCTGCGAAGCCAACCGTCGGTGCAGCTATTGACGCTGAGCTAGAAGCTCTACGTCGTCAGATGGGCTAAGCCTTAATCAAACAAAAAAAGCCGCGCTTAGCGCGGCTTTTTTTGTTTGATTTTTTGTTCCTATTTTCTGCCCATATTGCGCTTGAGAGTCTCCAGTTCTTCATCCATTTCCCACTGGCGAAAAGTTTCTTCTAACTCATCATTCGCATCTTTAAAGGGAGGAGTATAGAGATTGTCCCAGTTAAGGGGAGTTGTTGAGGATTTTGGTGGTGCATTTTTGGCATCCTCAGCAATTTTAATCTGCACTTCCTTACGGCGTTCTTTAATTTGGACTTGGAGAGATTGGCTGTCGATCGCCCGTTTTTTGACCAATTCCATTTGCGCCCAGACCTGATTACCCTGACGTAATAGCGCTGCTTCCCTCTCCTTAGCGGCATTGGCTAAATCAGGGCGATTTAGCCCAGTTGCCTTCACAGTGCGATCGTGCCAAATTCTGATCTCTTCGGCAATTTCTAGAATCCGATCTTGAAGGACTTTTTCCTCTTTTTTAGAAGTGGCAATCAGTTTGAGAATTTCTTCCTCTTGCTGACGCAGCTTATCTTCAAGGATTTGCAATTCAATCTGTGGATTACTACGAATGAACTCCTCTAACCTTGTTTCTAAAAACTGCGATATATCCTCTAATAGCCCCATACTTACTCCTTATTATTTGTTATGAAAGTCCAAAACCTGTGGTGCATAATGCGCGATCGCCACAGGTTTTATTTTTTAAGTATGATCAGCTACTTAGGGAATACTTAAAACTTTTGACCGACAAATACATTCTTTGTTTCTTTGCCACGCTTAAGCGTGATTTCTTGTTGGCTAACGCGGAATAAAGCCCAGCCTGTATTCCCAATCTGTTTGCCAAGTCCAATTGATTGCACTGAGCCACTAATATCAAACATTGCTGTCGAGCGATCGCCAAGATCTAAGACTCCAATCAATGTGTAGGATGGCACAGGGGCAGTGGTGATCGGCGCAGCCGCAGCGACGTTTGTACTAGGATTAGTATTTGCTACGGGAGCATTATTCGCCACGTTTACAGAGTTATTGGCATTAACAGGGGGTAACGCCAGAGGCGAAGGCGCATTACCATTACTCAGGTTGTTAACGGCAGGAGGCTGATATACAGGTACATAGATAGGAGCTTGCAACCCATTGGCAAAGGGGTTATTCCCAACTACTGGTATATTCCCCATTAAGGGGGCTGCTGCTAGACCAGTACTGATCGCTAGATTTGGATTGGCGGCGATCGCCCGATTTTTTGCCGTTACTTCTGCGAGCATTTGTTTTACATCTTCAGCAAAAGCTTTATTTGGCGATTCCTGAGACTTGCTATCCACCACAGCGATATTGCTAACTGACTGTTTCCCAATCCAGATGCCGTGATTTACTGTCCACATCACTGCTGCCAATAAAGTGGCACTACAGGCTGCAACTAGCAATAGACGATCCCAGAGACTATATTTTGCGACTGGGAATTCGTTGTTAGTCGGAGCATTAGTAGGCGGTTCTGGATTCTGCATGATGTAGGGCTGAATCCAGAGAATATCTTGCTTAGATATTGGCGGTAAGGCAATATCAGTAACATTGAGCTTAGTAATGCTTACTGTATCTTTAGAGGTCGAAATTTCCCGTTCAGACGGATCGGTTCGAGCGATCGCGACGATATCAGAGCTTGAGGAGTTTGCGGAAGCATAGGGTGCAGATTTTTTGATATTGCTATTTTTTTGATTAAGCGATCGCCGTTTTGCATAGTCAACATGGAGAGTATTCTCAACCTCCCCAAATAAATCGTCCATCAGGTTGTCCACGTTATCCGTATAGGCATCAACGTCCTGAGTTACATAAAACTGATTTTTATTTGTATCTTGCATCATGTACGGCTTACCTTATTCTTCACTCTATTCTCTACACGCGCTAACAATGGTTGACTTATGTCTCGATTGTTCTTTGCCCAAATATGTTTTAGTTCAAACTGCTTAGATACTTAAAACCTCGTTGTTTTGTTGTGATTAGGGATAACTTTTTTATCGCTATTTCGAGAAAATTTGGAATATGCTAGTTTTTCTATAAAAACAAAAAATAATACTGGTAAGTGATACCACAAATCGCCCCTTAGCGCCACATTTTTTAGTTCTATTTTGCAAATATTTTTAAATCAGCCCCTAAACTAGCCCTTGAATTAACCCTCTAGTTATAGCAGTTCTAAATAGTTTGAAGAGGCTTCGACTACGCTCAGCCATCGTTATACGATGGCTGAGCGTAGTCGAAGTCCTAGTTCTCTTATTTGAATTGTCTTTAGCTATGGATATAGACAACCTAGCCTCAGTGCGATGAATACGAAAACGGTGGAAACTGCCTTGCAGTTTCCACCGTTTTCGTAGCTAGCTAGATGGTATACATAGGACTAATGCGGAACTAGCAAGCTCCAAACCCAGATAACACCTTGGGTATAGTCATTAGTAGAATTTTGAGATCTGACCATAAAGTCCAGTTACGCAAATATCGAAGATCACAATCAGTAACTGCATCAAGGTCTAACATGGTCGAGCGGGCGCTAACTTGCCATGCCCCAGTGACTCCAGGTAGAGAGTTTAGCCTCCTTTTGCCATGACCGCTAATTCTCAAAGCATCGTACAAAGCCCAAGGTCTAGGACCAACTAAGCTCATTTCTCCGCGTAAAACGTTAAACAGTTGAGGAAGCTCATCAAGGCTATATTTCCGCATCCAACGACCAACGGGGGTAACTCTAGGATCGACTTCACACTTGTGTAGCCCTGTTTGACCACTCATGACCGCACTGTGCAACTTTTCAGCATCACTGATCATTGTACGAAACTTGATGATCCGAAATAGCCGCCCCTGTTCACCGACTCGCCATTGATAGAAAAAGACAGAACCATCGGACGTGAAGGCAACGATCGCTGCTATTACTAACATCACTGGGCTTAAGCATATCAAGATTACTAAAGCTGCCATCCAATCGGCTACACGCTTCAATGTCCAAGCGATCGCTTTATTATTTTGGGGTAATTCATGGGCATGGGGCAAGTGCAAAGATAAAAACTTCCCAGACTGATGGCAGATATCAGCAAAATCCTTAAGGGTTTGCTCGCCAACTTCAGGGTCAACTTTAACTGATTCTTTAATATTTCCATATCTACTCAACAATTTCGCTAGGAATGAATCCACACGTGATGGTTGACCTATTTGTGAGCCAGATAGTAAGTCTCTAATTTCTTGGTCTTTAGTATTTGTAAGCTGGGTGGAATGCAATCTATTAACAATCAGACCTGTCATTTCGTTCCTCTCACTAAATCCTGTGCCTGTTTGATGTTCGCTTTGATGGCAATCTATTACATCGATATGAGTGCTGTTAAAAATGAATCAGAGTCCCAGTAAGTAGTAGGAATATTACAGGAACTCCAGTTGAGACAGGTGTTAGACCCAGAGACTTACCAGATAGGAATGGTATTTTGGTTCATTGGTCTATACGTCTCGCATACCCACATAGTTTGATTATTAATCTCAATATTTGGATAGGCACTAGATCAACTATTCACTAGTTGCTGATAAATATACTTATCGGCTAAATTTTAACCAATAGCAATAATGAAAAGTTACTGAAAGGTCATAACAAAAGTTATATAAAAGTTATATTTGCGCTTAATTCCAATCTTTTTGTCTTTGGCTATGATCCTTATCCCCAAAGCAAGTGCGTGAGATTTTTAGCACATCCTCTAAAAGCATGAACTTGATACAGCGAAAAGGATTTCGTTTAGCCTTTAGGACTTATAGTTGTTTCAAATAAGAGTTAGGGTTTCGACTTCGCTCAGCCAGCAGTATATGTTGGCTGAGCGAAGTCGAAGCCTCTTCTAAATATTCAAAATTGCTATACGCACAAATCACTCTCATTCTCCAACTGCTCTTCTCCTACAGGAGAAGAGCGTAATGCCCCAAGTTTATCGAAGTGGGTGAGTTCGACGAAAGCGCAAAATGGTGAAAATCGCAGAGCGATTTTCACCATTTTGCGCCATTTGCACCGCGCGAAGCGCGGTGCAAATGGCTATATCGAATTGACGTTTATTGAAGTGGGTGAGTGCCTTAGAAAATTCTGTGTGAGTCCGAGCTTTGTTAACGTCAGTTCGATGAAAGTGCAAAAACTAAAAAAGCAAAAGCCTTGTTTAGCAAGGCTTTTGCTTTTTTTAAGAATCAAAATCAACCTAAACTTACCCTAGTTACTCTTCCTCATCTTCCTCATCTTCCTCTTCTTCAAGACTTACAGACTTATAACTGTGGGGTAGTTCTTTGACCGCATTAGCAATGACACCAACTAAATTTAGCCTTTGGAGAATAGCTAGAGACTGAATAAATTCACCACGAGTAATCCGATCAATGCGGGCGACGCTGATCACGCCACTACAGTAAGATGCAATTTGTAATGTGTCCACAGTCCCCAAGATTGGTGGTGAATCAATAATCACAAGATCGTACTCCTGCTCAAATTGGTCTACTAACTTGAGCATCCATTCGGAGCTAAGTAAGGTTACGGAGTCACTAGGAATAGGACCTGCGGTGAGAATGTCAATCGTTGATTTAGAAGATTGAATTACATCACGGCTATCGATACTACCTTTACTAGCAAGTAACGTAGACAAACCTCTTTCATTGGGGAGGTTGAGCTTTTTGTGGAGATCTGGCGATCGCATATCCGCGTCAATCAGTAATACGCGCTTATGTAGACGGGCAGCACTGGTAGCGATTCCAAGGGCGATCGTGGATTTGCCCTCACCACTCAAGGCGGAGGTAATTACTAGCGATCGTAGATCAAGATTTTGAGCATAACTATTGAGTTGGATATTTTTATAAATTAGATCCAAGGACTCGCGAAATGGTAGCCACTGCACAATCTCGATAATTAGCGGTGAAACCGCTTGGCTCTTTAAAAACTGCGGTAAAAAATTAGAGCTAGTTTCCTCTGCCTGTAAATATTTCGGAGTCATTCCCAACAAGGGCAATGAAGAAACCTGCTGCTCTAGCTCACCATAAGTATGCAAGGTGTCGTCCTGCATATCTCTAAGGAAAGCGGCTGCACCTCCTATAAATAATCCTGCAACGACACCTAACAAAATATTTCGGCGCAGACTATCACCACCTTCAGAGTTACCCAGCCCCGGTTCTTCTACCACCTGCCAATCAAAACCACCACGGGCAATTTCAAGGCTTAGCTCTTGACGATTTTTAAGTAGGGTTTGCAGCGCTTCTTGCTGAACTTGCAATCTTGGTTTGAGAGCTTCATATTCACCAAGCAGTTTAGGTAAGCGGTTGATTTCTGCCTTTAGCTCCGCCTCTTGAGTTTGTAAAGACTCTAGACGTGAATCCGCTAGGGTGAGAGCCGTTTGAGACTCGACGATCTGATTTGCTATATTTAAATCCACACCACTAAGCTGATCAGCATTCCATTTGGACTCAACCAATGATGTCGAGATATTGGCATCACCAAGAATACTTCTTCTTTCCTCATCTAGACTGCGTTTTTGTTGGGCTAACCGTAGGTTTAAAGCTTCAACAATAGGGCTAGCGTCTTGAAATCTTGCCTTTTCACGATTGATTGACAACTCTATACTTTGGATTTCAGAAACCAAAGCAAGATAACGCTGGGATTGATTGAGACGAGTCAACAACAGCGCATCTTGTGGTGACAGATTTAGCTTCTGCTGCAAATTCTCTAAGCGACTTGAGGCTTGCTCATATTCCAATTTTGTGGTGCGTTTTTGCTGCTCGATCCCATTTAAGGCTGAGGTCACTTCGGCAACTCTCTGGGTCGCATCAAATAAATTAGTTCTGCGGCGAAATGCCTCGATCGCATCGGCGGCTTCAGAGATGCTGTTACGGACTTTTGTAACCTGTTCGTCAATGTCTGCCAAGCCATTTTCTAGGCGTTTTCTTTGCTGATCTCGGTTATATTCTGTGTAGACTTTTTGAAAGGCACGCAAAACTTGGCGAGTTTTGATGGGGTCAAAATCAGTAAATTGAAATTCCACAATTTTAGTAGGATTTTCTTTGCCGCCGATCATTCCAATTTGAAGAGTAGAGAGATCGCCAACACCAATACCAGGATATTCATTGGCTAGCTGGTCGGCGGCTTTTTGGAACATTGAGGAGCTTTGTAGCAACTGAAGCTGAGTTGCGTAGTCAATCTGGATGCTAGAGTCGATAAATGAGGAGGAGTTAGATCGATAGGTGGATTCTACCAATAGGCGCATAAAGCTGGTGTATTTGGGCTTAGCACGTGCATTCATAAATAGAGCAATTAGCAGTCCGATACACAAACCACCTAGCATCCAAAAGCGGCGACGCATGATAACGGCGAAGATCTTGCCATATCCGGGATCCTGTTCGACAATCGGTGAATTAGTGCTTTGAGGTGGGAGTGCATTCATGGTCTTGTCCATCATCTATATTGATTGATCGAAATTGACTGTTTGAGTAAATTGATCCAGATTTTTATAGGGGTGTCTTGGGAAAGGATAGGTGGCGATCGCCGCTATGGTCGTTATTATGGGAGTTATTCCAGATTTCTTCTATGATTCGATCAACTTTTTTAAAGAATACTGACTCAGAGAAATTGGACAAAGCATGATCTCGGATTTTGGCATAGTCCCAATCAATGGTTTGCGCCTGTGTAACAGCAGTTTGTAAAGATGCTGATGTTTGTTGAGGAAATAGAATTCCTGTTACTCCCGAAATTTGAGTGTCCAATACTCCACCTGCACCGTAGGCAATGACAGGTGTGCCACTAGCATTTGCCTCAATGGGTACGAGTCCATAGTCTTCGAGGGCAGCAATAATTACAAACTTTGCCTTTGCCATCAGATCACAGCGATCGTGATCGCTAACATGACCCAAAAATTTAATGTTGTTGTTCGCCCTAGATTGTAGTTGTTTTGTCTCGGGTCCTTCGCCTGTAATGATCAGGGGTAGATCTAGGGCATTGAATGCGTCCACAATGAGATCAAGTCGTTTGTAACTTAGATGTCTGGAAGAAACTAGGCAGTAATCATCTTTGCGATCGCTAAACTTAAAACGGCGATCATCAATGGGGTAATTGATGACGATCGCCTCTTTATTATAGGTACTCTCAATACGCTTAGCCACGGTTGTGGAGTTGGCAATGTAATAGTCAGGAGATTGGGCGTAGTGCAGATCCTGCTGACGCATTTTTTGAAACACCAACTCAATCAACGGTTTTAAGAAACTATAGGCTCCATATTCGCGCAGATAAGTATTGGTATCCCAGAGAAACCTTGTAATATTGTGACAAAAGCAGATATGGATAGCATCTTCGCGTTTACGCACACCCTTAGCAAAGCTAGCGCTACTACTCAAAATCAAGTCATAGTTCTGAAGGTTGAGTGACCTAAAGGCAGGATAGTAGAAGGGAGCAAACAGTCGAAAATACTTGCGAACTAAAGGAATCCTCTGTAAAAATGTGGTGTGAACGGGGCGATCGCCTAGATCCACCGTATGAGGACGATCGTATACAGATGTATAAATATCTGCGTCTGGAAAATGATGACATAGCAGTTCAAATACCCTTTCTGCGCCACCGCGCTGTGTCAAATAGTCATGAACTAGAGCAATTTTCATAATTTTTTAATTGATCACAAATTGATCACACCTAATTAATCACACCTAATTGCAACAGTAAAAAATGTTTATGTCGCATAGCTTTTTAAATCTTTTCAACTTTTCAACAAAATTATAAGCATGATTATTCTAAGGCATTGATAAAGACAAACAATGCACTATAAAACGTCCTAAAATGACGAGTGTTAGGTTATATAAAAGTTATATTCTCAGAGTTAAGGCGCGTCTATGACAGCTGATGAAGCAGTGACATTTTTAGAGTTGTCCTTAGAAGAGCGCAGTCTGACTCGTGTTGAGCAGTCTGTATTTCTTGGGGTCTGGCAAGGTTTGTCCTATTCAGAAATCGCTAAGCAGACTGGTTACGACGCGGGCTATATCAAATTAGTTAGTCATAAGCTCTGGCATTTGCTCACCGATGCTTTTGGTGAAAAGGTCACCAAAAGTACCATGCAAAGCGTGATCCGTCGCCAGATGCAGGTAAAACGAGTTGAGGCAGATGCGACTCCCAGCACTGTCCATGTTAATCCTCAGTCCCATCAAGACTGGGGTGAAGTTGTTGATGTCACATTTTTCTACGGGCGTACCACCGAATTAAATGTCTTAGAAGAATGGATCGATCGCGATCGCTGCCGATTGGTGGCGCTCTTAGGCATGGGTGGATTGGGCAAAACAGCTCTGTCAGTGAAGATTGCTCAGCGCTTACAGGACAAGTTTGACTTTGTAGTGTGGCGATCGCTCAATAACGCTAAGCCTCCTAGTGAACTGTTATCGACAATTATTCATTTTCTTTCGCAACAACGGGAAACCCCTGACACTAATGATCCCAACGCGCTTATTTCTCGATTAGTGGAATATTTACAGCGTTATCGTTGCTTATTGGTACTGGATAATTTTGAGTCAGTGCTGAAGGATGAAACCCAAGCGGGCGAGTATCGCAAAGATTTTGAGGGATACGGCGCATTGCTGCGGCGTGTGGGTGAAGTTGCCCACCGTAGCTGCGTGGTGATTACCAGTCGGGAAGTGCCTGAAGAAGTGGCAACCCTAGAGGGCGAAATCTTACCTGTTAGAGCCTTGCAACTCAAGGGTATCGACGAGTCGGCAGCAGAGCGCGTGCTTGAGGCAAAGGGGATCAAGGCAAAAGCCAATGATTTGCATCGTCTAGTGGATTGGTATCGTGGTAATCCTCTCGCGCTGAAGATCGCAGCGACTTCGATCAAAGACTTATACGACGGTGATATCAATCGCTTTCTAGAACAGAAAACGATTGTTTTTAGTGGGATCAGCAATCTGATCGAGCAGCAATACCAAAGACTAAGCGCCCACGAAAAACAAGTGATGATCTGGCTAGCGATTAATCGTCAACCAGTTCAGCCCAATGAACTACGTTCTGACATTGTGCCTGTGATTGAGCAGTCAGTTTTGATGACAGCATTGCGATCTCTCAAGCAGCGATCGCTAGTGGAACGCACCACCGCAGGATTTACGCAGCAGCCCGTGGTGATGGAATTTGTAACTAATTTGTTGATCGAACAAATTTATCAAGAAATTACCCAAGAACCACCCCTTGGGATCTTGCCAAGCATTCAATCAAAGCTCAACCGCCAACTGTTCTATCTGCGCCATTACGCTTTGGTCAAAGCAACTTCTAAAGACTACATTCGCCAGAGTCAAATCCGCCTAATTTTAGAGCCTTTGGCGGCTAAGTTAATTGGGAGATTAGGCAGTCGGCAAATGGTGGCAAAAGAATTATTAGGCACTATCAATGAATTGCGGCGGCGCGAACTACGCCCCGATGGCGAACTAAAGTCCACCTTTGGCTATGGTGGTGGCAATATCATCAATCTGCTCTGCAATCTGGGGGTAGATCTCACAGGTGTAGACTTCTCCTACTTAGCAATCCGCCAAGCTTATCTCGCTGAAGTAAAGTTGCATCGGGTTAATTTTGCCAAAACTGCTCTAATCAAGTCTGTCTTTGCCGAAGTTATTGGCGGTGTTCTATCCGTTGCTTTTAGTGCCGATGGTAAGCTATTGGCGATCGGCGATACCAAGGGGGATATCCACCTTTGGCGGGTCAGTGATGGCAAACCATTACTAACCTATCGGGGTCATAAGGGCTGGGTGGTATCCGTAACCTTTAGTCCCGATGGCTTGGTATTGGCCAGCAGTAGCGTTGATCAATCCATCAAACTATGGGATGTCTCAACGGGAGATTGCCAAAATACGCTACAGGGATATATCGGTGCAGTCATGTCCGTCGCCTTTAGTGCCGATGGCAAGATTTTGGCGAGCGGTCATGCTGATCGCACAGTGCGGCTATGGCAAGCGGGACAATGCGATCGCATTCTCCAAGGTCATGAAGATATTGTAGAAGCGGTGACGTTTCATCCCAAGGAGCCAATTTTAGCGAGTAGTAGCGATGATGGCACGGTGCGGCTATGGGATATTGAAACGGGTAACTGTCTTCGCATTTTAGCGGGGCATGAAGATATTGTCTGGTCGATCGCCTTTAGCCATAATGGCAAAGTCTTGGCAAGTGGCAGCGAAGATAAAACCATAAGGCTATGGAATACGGAGACAGGAAAATGTGTGAAGGTACTCACAGGGCATACGCACACTGTATTTGCTGTTAGCTTTAGTCATGATGGCTCGACCCTCGCCACAGGCAGTGGCGATCGCACTATTCGGCTATGGAATCTCCAAACTGCCCAGTGTTTTAAAACGCTGACGGGACATAATCATTGGGTGCGATCGGTGGCATTTCATCCCGATTGCTTGATTTTGGCAAGTAGTAGTGGTGATGAAATGGTCAAACTTTGGGAGATTGACACGGGCTTGTGTATGCGAACTTTTCAAGGTCATACGGGACGTTCATGGTCATCACACAATGGTAATAGCAATGACGGAAATACTGCCAATGAGCATTTACTCAATCTTTGGGAAGTCTCATCGGGGCAGCAATTTCGGATTTTGCAAGGATATACCAATGCCGTGCGATCGGTCACCTTTAACCGTGAGCAGAGTATTCTCGCAAGCGGTGGTGATGACTCGATCATCCGACTCTGGGATCGGCAGTCAGGTAGGTGTATGCGTACCCTGTATGGTCACGCGGGTCAAGTTTGCCAAGTAGCTTTTAGTCCTAGTGGCACAATTTTGGCTAGCTGTGCCGAGGACTGTACGATCAAGCTCTGGGATGTCAGCAGTGGCAGTTGTTTGGCAACCATTAGTGAGCATCCTGATTTAGCGCGAGATTTAGTATTTAGCCATGACGGTAAGTTCCTCGCAACTGCGGAAACCAGCAAGAAGATCAAGCTTAGAAACATCATTACTGGTGATTGTCTAGATATGCTGGAAGGTCATAGTGCTGCAATCTTGGCGATCGCCTTTAGCCATGATGATAGTCGTCTAGTCAGCAGTAGTCGTGACAAGACCATCAAACTCTGGGACACCAAAACCAGCCAATGTTTGCAAACCCTAGAAGCGATCGGTGCTAATGCAACTAAAGTTATTTTTATGCGATCGCATCTCGATCTGGTGGTGATCTGTTCGGGCAAACAAATTTATCGATGGAATATTGCTAATCATCAGCTAGATTCACTACTCCCTGAGCAGAGTGCGAATGTCATTGCGATCGCGGTTAGTCATGATGATTCTATGGTGGCGATCGCAGGCGAAGACTCCCTCATCCACATTTGGCAGGTCGCTACTGGCAAATTAATTAGTACCTTGAGCGGTCATGGCGGCACTGTGTACTCAGTTTGCTTTTCTAGTAATGATCACTTTTTGGCGAGTAGTAGCCGTGATGAGACAGTGAAATTATGGGATCTCCAGACGGGTGAATGTATTCAGACCTACCGTGAGCCACGTCCCTATGAAGGTCTAAATATTACCGATGCCGCAGGGTTGACCCCTGCCCAAAAGGGTAAACTGATCTCCCTAGGTGCGATCGAAGAATCTTAGACATAGCGATTTTCAAGCAAGTAATAGCGGCGCTTCGCGCCGCTATTACTCGTTGATGATTTTGTTATAGACTGCCTTCATTTTTGTGGCGATTACTTGCCAGTCATAGTTTTGTTGCACATAGGCTTGGCAAGATTCGGCACTCGGCATCTGCCGATCTCCTGACAGAGATTCATTGATCCCCCTTGCCAACTGCTCGACCCCACTGCCCTCCAGCACCAAATCCGCCGCAAAAGGTTGCAAAATTTCAGGGATACCACCAATGGGAGTGCCAAGGACAGGTGTCCCCGCCGCCAAGGACTCGATCACGATTAATCCAAAACCTTCAAGAGATACTGTCGGCACAATCGATAACTCGGCAGCACGATAGGCGATCGCTAGGTCTTGATCAGGCACAAATCCCAGTAACTGCACATGATCCTCTAGCTGCATTTCTTGAATTTGCGATCGCAAGTTTTCGGCGATCGCCCCCTTACCCGCAATTAAAAGTAATACATCAGGATGCTTTTGCCTGACTAAGGCGATCGCCGCAATCAAATTTTCTAGACCCATGCGCTGCACTAACCTTCGCACGCAGAGGATAATCCGTCGATCCTTTGACCAGCCCAACTTTTCCCTTGCTTGCGATCGCGACTCTGCTACATGAAAATCTGCTTGATTGACACCACCTGCCACCACAAAAATTTTATGCAGTGGTACGTTGTAATGGCGATGTAAAATCTGGCGAAAAGCTTCCGATAGAACAACAAACCCATTAGCGCGATCGTAAACTAACTTCTCGATCGCCCATTTCCCAAATGTGGATAGTTTGCCTGCTCCCTCTGCCTTACTCTCCAATGCCCAAGGTCCATGAAAATGAACCACCAAAGGCAACTTGCCCAAACAATCTAAGGCAGGAAACATATATAGAGCAAAGTGTGCTGCCACTAGATCGTATTCACGATTAGCTTGGTTATTCGCCAAGCTTGCTTTGACAGCTTTTCGTAAACCTTGCGATCGCTGCCAAGTCGAGCTATCAGTGGAGGCAAAAGCACGTACTCGACCATTAGAATTTTCCGAAATACGGCGATCGTCTCCCGTTACCAATCCATTCACCTCAACTCCCGCCTGAGGTAAATACTGCACACAGCCGTAGTAGACACGAGCTAGCCCACCCGCATCATCCAAAAACCAACTTGTGCCAATGTGCAGAGCCTTCATAGGGATTTTTATAGCTAAAGCGATTGCTATATACTAACGTGAATTTGATGTTGCCATTTTTCTCTTCTGTCAAAAAGAAAGCAGCGACGTTAAGCGTCGCTGCTTTCTTTTTTCATTCCAGATTCATTCCAGAATTAATTTGTAAAAACCCTAGGCAACAGAGCTAGCGGACTTTTCTTGCTTGCGCTTGAGAGCCTTGCTACCAAAGAAGACTCCAGCTAGAGCGATACCAGGAACGATTGCAGGTACAGGAACCTTGCGAGCCTTAACGATGAAATCGTTGTAATCCTTATCACCACCGAAGGTGTCATTTACACCGATGACACGGTAGCCTTGGGGAGTCCATGTATCAATCGCAGATTGGAATGCAGTGTTGTAAGGAGAAGGATCAGTGCTGCTAAGACCACCAACAACGCCAGGTGCAGTAGCAATGTAGAAACCTTTGTTGATCCCAGAGATAATTGGAGCCAAATCTGGGCTAACGCTATCCAAGAAGAAGCCAGCGGTTTGACCATTAGGAATGAGTTTGCCAAAGTCGAAGGTGAAAGCAGCAGTGTTACCGCCAGCGATGCTACCAGGAATGCTTTTATCGACTTCACTAAAGAAGGTGGTGAACTTACCATCTTCAACAACACCAAAATTAGACTGGTAAGAACCGTAAGAACCCAAGTAGGTAAATTCCCATTCGCCACTAAATTCAATACCATTAATGTTGGGAATTAAAGGGATGTTGTCTGCGTAAATAGAAGCAGCTTTAGCAGAAGGAGCAACTGAGGCGATGCCGACTAAGCTAGAAGCCGCAACTGCAAAACCGAGACCAAGTGTAGAAAGTTTCATTTTTTTTCGCAATCAATTTAGATATGGTTAACAAGGTGGGCTTATGTGAAATAAGCGCTTGAAATAAGCTAAACGACGCAATAGTAGTAAGTAAGGTCATATCGTGAACCAACACCACCTAATCTCGTCACGACTAGGCTACAAAACCACTAGGTAGGAACTAATGTAGAACTTGTCTACGAAGTTGGAGTTAAATAGAAAAGGCATGGGTTTTACATCCACCATCACCGCTTAGAGCCCCTACGGAGTCAAGCTGCCTGTTCTAAACTGACGGTCTAACAATAAATATGGATTTTATCGATTCCATCACCGCTTGATTCCGTCTCAACCAAGCTATTTATTGATATAAGCTCCGTATGCTTGTACTTTTCTATTCCAATTTAGCTTCAGCTTTCCTATCTGAGTTGTGCTGATGTCTAATTTAGACTTAAAAAAGTAAACTTTTGGGAGACAACTTAAAACTTTTCTCTGCACCTTAGTTAAGGATGGGAGTAATTAAGTTGATTGCAGTGAACTTCCTACGGTCTAGCTGCAATATCGTTTATATTACATGAAATTTTTCATACTACAACCCCCAAATGTTATGCATCAGTTATAAATAAGTTATATTCAAAAGTTATATTTAATAAATAACGTGAGTTAGATATAGCCGTTTGCGCCGCGCTTCGAGCCGTTCCAATGGAGCAAAACGGTAAAAAGCACTTTGCGTTTTCGTCGAACTGACATTAAATATATTCGGCTAAAGCCCTTCACCAAAAGAATAAGACAAACCTCAAAACATCTACACAATATGGCTTACACGATCGCTTCAAATCTATGTGAAGGCATCGCAGACTGTGTACCTGTCTGTCCCGTTGCCTGTATTGATCAAGGAGAGGGGGCTAATAGCAAGGGAACAATCTGGTTCAAAATTGATGCTGCAACTTGCATTGACTGCGGTGTTTGTTTGCAAGTCTGTCCCATTGATGGGGCAATTTTGCCTGAAGAACGCCCAGAATTAGTAATCTAAGCTTAAAACCACGAATCTCAGCCGTTTACGCAACCACCCGCAAAGATTTGGGTTTAAAGACACTGACCTAATTTTGAAGAATCATTAAAGATCTAAATCCCGTGATAGGATAAGGCGCAGTACTAACAGAAAATTAGTCAGCAGCAAGCCCACATATAAGATGTACAAATCGAAAATGTATCGAGACTGTGCAGAATAAGTATATGTGTGTTTTAACTGTAGTACACAAGCTCTGAAGAGACGTAACTCCGAAAATCTGTGGCATACTTTGCAGGTGAATGGGTAGGTCTACAGCCCCAAGGAAAATCGCAGTAAAACCTTTGCTGTGATTAGTTACCGATAAAAGCACTCAAAGAGTGGGCAATTGTCCCACTTTTTTGTTTTTAGGGTTGAGTTTTATGCTCCATGCTTCGGATTAATTCCAGATGTGAGGCGTAAAACTTGGTCTAATGTCGCTGTTGGCTTGTGCTTTTCTTTCTAAATCTGCGATCGCGGATCGCATTTTTGGCTTCAAATGTCTTCCACCCTCAATTTTTACGTAAATTCTATGAGCCATCCTCTCATTCCGCAAATTGCCCAAATTGCCGAAGAAGTTGCTTCACCCATTGGGCTGGAGGTCGTTGATGTTGTTTTGCACACCAACAAGAATCCTGCAATACTGCGGGTTGACATCCGCAATCCCGATCAAGATACAGGCTTAGAGGACTGTGAAAAGATGAGCCGAGCCTTGGAGCCAATCCTTGATCAGAGCGATTTGATACCCCATGCCTATGTGCTAGAAATTTCTAGTCCCGGCACAGAGCGACAACTCCAGAGCGATCGCGAGTTTATTGCTTTTCGCGGATTTATGGTTAACATCAGCACAACTGAAACCTATGAAGGCAAACAGGTTTGGACTGGACATCTTGTATCACGCAATGAAACTCAAGTTTCCATCAGCATTAAAGGACGCATTGTAAATATCCCCCGTGAGCTGATTGAAAAGGTTGAGTTATTTAAAAGTGATTAGCAAAAGTGATTAGTTAGATGAGCTAATTTGTTGGGTAGATTTCAAGATTATCTGTTCGTCATCTATACAAATCACTAGCTATCTAAACTATACAAATCGATATTTATTCCCATCATTCCGAACTTCCATAACTTAAATAATAGAGAGAAAAATTTATGTCATTGTTAAACTTACCTGGTCTTGGTCAAATGGTAGAGGAAATTAGCAAAGAGCGAAATCTACCAAAGCACGCTGTTCAAAATGCTCTACGAGAAGCACTACTAAAGGGATATGAACGCTTCCGTAAAACCTATCGCTCCGATGGTATTGCCTTTGAAGAAGAATATTTTAATAACTTTGATGTAGAACTGGATCTAGAAAGTGAAGGCTTCCGAGTTTTGGCAACCAAAACAATTGTCAATGAAGTTACGGATGCGGATCATGAAATTGGTTTGACGGAAGTGCGCGAAGTTGCGCCAGAGGCACAGTCAGGTGGCACGGTGGTAGTTGATGTGACCCCTGAACAGGAAGACTTTGGACGCATGGCGGCAATCCAAACCAAGCAGGTTTTGGCACAAAAGCTGAGGGATCAACAGCGCAAAATCATCCAAGAAGAATTTCAAGATGTAGAAGGAACTGTCTTGCAGGGAAGGGTGCTGCGCTTTGAGGCGACTTCCGTAATTATGTCGGTCAGCAGTGGCTTTGGACAGCCTGAAGTAGAAGCAGAGTTACCCAAGCGTGAACAGTTGGCGGGTGAAAGACCCTATCGTCCCAATACAACTCTAAAAGTCTATTTAAAAAAGGTATTTGAGAATCCCAGAAGAGGTCCTCAATTGCTCGTTTCGCGGGCAGATGCGGGACTGGTAGTGTATTTGTTTGCTAATGAAGTACCTGAAATCGAGGAGGAAATCGTGCGGATTGTGGCGGTCGCCAGAGAAGCAAGTCCCCCTTCGCCTGCGGTTGGTCCAAGGACAAAGATTGCGGTGGATACCCTTGAGCGCGATGTTGATCCAGTTGGGGCTTGCATTGGGGCGCGTGGAGCGCGGATTCAAGCGGTTGTCTCCGAATTGCGGGGCGAAAAAATTGATGTGATCCGTTGGTCTCCCGATCCTTCTACCTATATTGCCAATTCCCTTAGTCCTGCAAAAATCCATGAGGTACGGCTCATCAATGCCAATGAAAGAATCGCCCATGTGCTAGTGCCTGAGGATCAGTTAAGTTTGGCGATCGGTAAAGAAGGACAAAATGTGCGTCTAGCGGCAAGATTGACGGGATGGAAAATCGACATTAAAAACTTGAGTCGTTATGACTATGAAGAAGAGGATCGTAAGGTGCAGGAAAGTCTCTCAAGAAATACCCTTACACTCAATCCTGTCGAAATTCCTGAAGAAGAATATGAGGATGAGCAATAGCATTGAGTATTCTGGGAGGTAAAGGTCTTGGCTCTCAAACTTCACCGCCGTTGTGTTAGTTGCCATTGTGTTGCGCCGAGGGAAGAGTTTTGGCGATTAGTGCGTGTGCCGATCGCCAAAACTCCAGAGCCTGCTGATGGCAAAGAAATTGTTGACCAAAGTGCGGATAATCAAAGCTTCCAAATTCAGCTTGGACAAGGGATGGGTCGATCTGCATATTTGTGCAAAAAACTTGATTGTTTGCAAATCGCCCAGAAAAAAAATCGGTTAGGGCGATCGCTACGAGTACCGATTCCCACCGAGATTTTTGAAATCCTTAAAACCCGTCTCAATTCAGCATCAGAATATTAAAGAGTGACGGTACAAAGTACCGTCACTCTTTAGATGATCCATATTGTCAATCGATAGGGCAAAATCAACAGCAAATTCATCATGACTAAACAAATGGATTCAGCAACAAAGGCTCCAAAATTACAGACGATTTTAGTAACTGGCGGTGCGGGGTATATTGGCTCCCACGCAGTCAAGGCACTACAACAGGCAGGTTATCAAGTTTTGATTTTAGATAATCTAGTCTATGGTCATGAAGACATTGCGGCATTATTGGGAGCGGAGTTAGTTGTTGGAGATACCAATGATCGGCAGTTGCTGGATCAATTATTTAGCGATCGCCCTATCAGTGCGGTGATGCACTTCGCTGCCTATGCCTATGTCGGTGAGTCGGTTAGCCATCCTGATAAGTACTATCGCAATAATGTGATGGGAACACTGTCGTTGTTAGAGGCAATGGTTGCCGCCAATATTAAAACCTTTGTCTTTTCATCCACCTGCGCCAGTTACGGCGTACCCATCCAAATCCCGATCACTGAAGACCATCCGCAAGCACCTATCAATCCCTATGGAGCTACGAAGCTGATGGTGGAAAGGATTTTGCAGGATTTTGATGTTGCCTATGGATTGAAGTCAGTTATTTTTAGATATTTCAATGCGGCGGGTGCAGATCCTGCTGGATTAATTGGTGAAGATCATAATCCTGAAACCCATTTAATTCCTCTGATTTTGCAAACTGCCCTTGGCAAGCGTGAACATATCACGGTCTACGGTTCCGATTATCCGACTGCTGATGGAACCTGTATCCGTGACTATATCCATGTGACTGATTTAGCGGATGCCCATGTATTGGGCTTGCAGTATTTGCTCAATGGCAATAGTAGTGAGATTTTTAACCTTGGCAATGGTAACGGTTTCTCGGTGCAGCAGGTAATTGATGTGGCTAAAACGATTACGGGTAAACCGATTAAGGTGATCATGGGCGATCGCCGCGCAGGTGATCCGCCAGCCTTGGTGGGTAGCAGCGATAAGGCTAGGCAAATTTTGGGATGGAAACCAAAGTATGCAGATCTAAACTTGATTCTGCAACACGCATGGCGATGGCATCAAAAGCGCCATGCTTAGAAAAATGAGTCGCGCCGCAACTTAATTTAAACAAAAAAGCCAGTGCTTAGCACTGGCTTTTTTGTTCACAAAATCGATTTAGCGAGTCGCGATCGTTTCGACTTGAGGCTCGGCTACAAGGGTTGGTAATTTTTCAACTTCGGCGTTGGGGGTGGTGAAGTAGAGAACTGCAAGAGGTAAAGCCCCTACTAAGATTCCTAAGAAAGCAGGTACATAGAATCCTGCGTTAAAGCTCAAGATCAAGGCAAAGGCAAAGTTACCCGCATAGATAATGCTAGGGAAAAGAATTTGTTGACGGTTAAGGATTGGCTGATCATCTTTGCCCCAAATCAAGGACGCGATAGTCATAAATACAGTGCCAGTGCCGAACCAACCAAAAAAGTTTTGATAGGGCATTCCGTAAAATTCTCCTGCTTGATGCCATTCCCAAAAAGGAAATGCAGTTTGGCTCATCGCAGGGTCAAGGACAAAATCCCAAGAAGTGAGCATCAATGCACCAAGGGCGATCGCACTGAGGCGAGGTACTAAACCTGTGCCAAAACGCATCAAGGTAGCGGATACCAAAAAGGCAGAAAAGCCCATATAGAACCAAGACAGGGGGATCGTAAAAGGTACGAGATCGGCAATCTTGTAGCCTAATCCGCTTAGGTATGAGTAAGCGCCAAAGGGAAAGCCTGTGCTAGTACCCAGTAATTCGCTAGTGACGGAGATCCCGATCGCAGGAATACAGAAGGCGAGGGTACGCTTGAGACCGATGGTTTCCTTGCCGTACAAAAAGGCAGCGATCGCGCCAAAAATCATGTAGGAAGCACCGCCATTTTGCATTCCCCATGAAAAGACTTGCAAACCAGCCTCTGACAAACTCTCAATAAATGCAGTGTTCGGTAGTACAAAAACTAGACCAAATAGTCCGAAGACCATTGAAGTTAGGTGCATTCCTAAATTAAACCATTGTGCGGGGATCGCTCTCCTCATCACGCCATTTACTCCCAGAAATAGTTGAAATTTTACTCAGTTTGAAGCGCTTGAGTTTAAAACAGTCTTCAAACTACTTAACAAAGTTAGTTAGTTGCTTAACAAAAGTATAAGCTAGCATACCATTCATTTTGTATAGCTGCTGCCACTATCACGATCCTAATGTCAATCCAGTGATTGAGCCGAAGCCCTACATTCTTGCCCAAAAAATTAGTAAACCCAGAGATATAGCGATCGCAAACCAAAGAAAGTTATTTTTGCTATTAATATTCGGCTTTTCGAGGGAAATCTCGCGGAAAGGTTTTTGATCTTGCCGATCTCCACTGCTTCGCGCGATCGGTTTGGATTCATAAAAATCAGGAGATTGCAAAATCGGTACTTCCGAAACTACTCCCTCCAATTTGCTCAGAGGCGGCGCAGTTAAAATCCCCAACATATAGCGAGCAGATTTGCGGACATCGCCCGTGGGGTGCTTTTTGAGGCTACGACATAGGGTGATCGCCTCATCAGTCCGACCGAGCGCATCATAGGCGTTGGCAAGCCATACTAAAATTTCACCGCCGAGACTTGTTTCTAAAATCGCTAGTCCACGGGCGCGTTCGAGTAAAGCGATCGCCTGTTGATAGTTTCCGCTTTCAAAGTTGCTAATTCCTTGCTGATAAAGGTCTGTAGCTAGCTGATCGGCACTGATCTCTTCCATCAGTAAATTTAGTTCTCCAATATTCTCTAAGATTTTCCATTTGCACCGCGCAAAGCGCGGTGCAAATGATTCAAAATGATTAACACAAAGTTTTAAGTGCCGTGACAATTTGATAGTTAGCAGCAGGTAATTGATAGCGATCAAGATCGTCCACCGTCACCCAGCGCACCTCCGTACTAGCGATCGTCTGCGGTTCGCCACTGATATGGGTACAGTGATGCACGACTAGACTCACCCTCAGAGTTTCGTACTCATGATCAATTGTAATTAGGTGATCGCCCACCTCGACTTCGATCGCTAGTTCTTCCCTTAGCTCCCGCCTGATACAAGCCACCGCATCTTCATCGGGTTCGATCTTGCCCCCCGGAAATTCCCAATATCCTGCCATCTCACCTTCAGGCAAGCGGCGATCTATCAGAATATTTTGGCGATCGCGATCCCAAACAATGCCCACGCCAATCCGCCGATATTTTTTGGGATTAGTTTTTAGATTAGTCATCAATAAACTCCAAGCCCTTAGCCACTGGGGTTAAACCCTTCTCCGCTAACCATTCTGGGTTATACATTCGGCTTTGATAACGTCCACCGCCATCACAAAGAATCGTGGCGATCGTATGCCCCTTACCCAATTTGCGAGCTAGCTTGACCGCGCCCACCACATTCAGCGCCGCCGAACTGCCGATAAATAAACCATCATGCTTAAGCAAATACTGCGCCATCTCGATCACCTGTTGATCCGTGCCGCGAAAAGCTCCATCTAATCTTGCCCGATTGAAATTAGCGGTGGCGCGATTAATGCCAATCCCTTCCGTAATCGAATTACCCTCAGCCTTAAATTCACCCGTAGTCATGTAGCTATACAAGCCTGAACCCGTGGGATCGATCAGATAAGTACTAATCTTAGGATTCTGTTCCTTAAGATATGCAGTGACTCCGCCAATTGTGCCGCCCGTTCCTGAAGACATGACGATGCCATCTAGTTCGCCGCCCGTCTGTCTCCAAATTTCTGGAGCCGTGGTTTGATAATGCGCTTCCGAGTTAGAGATATTCTCAAATTGATTCGCCCAAAATGCATTAGCGATCGCCTCAGCCCGATTTCTTGCCACATGGTAATAATTTTCAGGGCTAGTAAAGGGCGCAGGATTGGTTAACTCCACCTCGGCTCCCAGAGTTCGCAGCAGATCAATTTTTTCTTGGGATTGATTGCTAGGCATCACAATTACACTGCGATACCCACGAGCGTTAGCCACGAGCGTCAAACCGATGCCCGTATTTCCCGCCGTTCCTTCGACAATCGTGCCACCTCTCTTTAATATTCCTGACTGCTCCGCCTGCAAAACCATAAACAGTGCCGCCCGATCCTTGACGCTGCCCCCCGGATTCAGAAATTCCGCCTTGCCTAAAATATTGCAGCCCGTTGCTTCCGAGAGAGACTCAATCTTGATTAAGGGAGTATTCCCGACAGAATCAGCAAAACCAATACGAATATCGCTTGTCATGGAGTATTAAAAGAAATTAACTACAGCAAAGATTTACAACTTGTTGATCAATATCAGTATATTTGGGTCTGTAATTAATATATATAGCGTTTTACCGATAGATGAGCAGATACGCAGATTCTGGAAGCGATACTACAATTCTGCAACCTACATACTGCAACCTATATATATTGTGAGAAATCTATGAAATTCCTAGTTGCTGTTGATGGATCTCAAGCAGGCGAACACGCTCTAGCCAAAGCCCTGCTGCTTGCCGCTCCCCTCAAGGCTGAGATCGTCCTATTGACTGTTGTCGAACCTTTGAGTAGTTATGTGCCTGAAGTGATGATGCCGACAGGAGATTGGGTCGGTTGGCGTGGGCTGCCTGACATTGAGCTAGAGCGCAAAATCTTGAATGCTGGTCAAAATCTGTTACAAAAAGCGGAGGATACTTTTAAAGAGTCGGGGCTAACGGTGCGGACTCGCCTCGAAACAGGTCAACCCCGTGATGTCATTTGTCATGTGGCGAATGAGGAAACTCCTGACTTGTTGGTGATTGGCTCTAGAGGACTCGGCTCGATTGAGCGGTTGATGTTGGGTAGTGTTAGTGACTATGTGGTACATCATTGCGTTTCTGCGGTACTAGTCGTGCGCTAACTCCCTGAACTGTTTAGGAGTAATTTTTTCATGCGTCAAGTGCTTGTTTGTCAATATCGCACCTGCACAAAAGATGGGGCGGCTGAGGTCTTGGCAACATTTCAGCAAAAGGCGATCGCCGATGTTACGGTTGAGGCTTGCGGATGCTTGGGGCTATGTGGTTCAGGACCGATGGTGGTGATTTTGCCAGATAATATCTACTACTGGCAGATCACACCGAAAAAAGCTCAAAAAATTATTGAGACCCATCTGCTAGGTAATGAACAAATCCCGCGATTTATGCACCCAAGGCTACATCCTATGCCTTAAATCATTAACAAACCTCACTATCTACCCATATGGCAATTTTCGGCGGTATTTTGCTGGTAATCGGCATTATTTTGTTTTTTGTGCAACAAAATTACAGCACCAAGTTAAGGAGTATTCAGACCGCGACGGCCTCCACGATCGCTGATTTACAGAACATTGCCAATGCGATCGCAGGCGAAATCGGTGGCGGCAATCTCAGGGAATATGTGAAGGTGAGTGGCATGATCCGTACCGATAACCCTTTGTATTCGGAGTTAAAACAAGAACCCTGTGTCCATTACGCGATGCGCGTGGTGAGGGAATATGAGGAACAGCAAACCGTCACCGATAGCGAAGGTAAAACGAAAACGGAGACTCGCCGTAGCTCTGAGACAATATCTAGCAATAGCCAGTCGATCCCCTTCAGGCTGCAAGACAATTCAGGAGAAGTATTGGTGAACCTCGATGGTGGTGATATTGATACAGTGCAGATCCTCAACGAGTTTCGCCAAGATCGGAGTGATTCCGTTTTATCCTTTGGTGGCTTTTCTTTGCCGATCAACTTTAGCCGCGATGGTCGGCGTACATTGGGTTATCGCTATACAGAATCAATCTTGCCTTGCGATCGCCAAATTTTGGTAATTGGGACGGCGGCGGATGATGGTGGGCAGTTGATATTACGCAAGCCCGTGCAGTCAGACAAAAAGTTTATTATTTCCCTCAAAAGTGAAGAAGAACTGGCTAAATCCACAAAAAACGCCGCAATTTGGTTTTATCGGGGCATGATTGCCTGTGGCGTGATCGGTCTAGCTCTGCTAATCATCGGCTTGATCCTCAAAAAGTAAATTAAGTAAATTTTGGAATTTGACACTTTGACCAGCTCATGGTTTTGACTCCGCCCAGTCAACATATCGCTGACTGGGCGGAGTCATCGCTTCTATACATTGCTATATTTGTGATTGGTCTATGTACCGCTATTCCCAAACTCTCCCACATTTGCCATGAAACTTGCCTTCATTATTGACCCGATCGCTAAGCTTGATCCTGCCCATGACACCAGTGTTGCCCTGATGGAAGCTGCTTGCCGCCAAGGTTATCAAGTCTTCACGGCAAATATGAATAGTCTCAGTGTTCGTGATGGTAAGGCATGGGCATTCCTCGAACCAACGATTATTCATCCAATCCCCCTTGTTGATCGCAAATGGCAAGTTCCCCAACCTTGGTATGAAGTCCAGCAAGGCGAATTTCAGCCCCTCGAAACCATGCAATTTGTGTGGATGCGTCCCGATCCTCCCGTCACTACCGAATATCTATACGCGACCTACATTCTCGATTATGTCGATCGCCGCAAAGCGATGGTTTTAAATTCTCCCAGTGGGATCAGAGCCGCTAACGAAAAAATGTATGCTCTGCAATTTACAGAGGCAATTCCCAAAACAATAGTCACCGCCGATAAGGGAACGATTCGGGACTTTGTGCAGGCGGAGGGGAAAGCCGTGATGAAGCCTCTCGGTGGTAAAGGCGGCGAAGGTATTTTATTTTTGGAAACAGGCGATCGCAATCTTAATTCTCTGATCGAAATTAGTACAAATATTGGCAAAACTCCTGTGATGGTGCAGGAATACCTCCCCGCCGCTAAAGACGGTGACAAGCGAATTATCTTATTGGACGGAGAACCAATTGGAGCCGTCAATCGCGTACCGCAGTCAGGGGAATTTCGTGGCAATATGGCGGCGGGAGGCAGTGCCGTACAGGTAAATATCACTGATCGCGAAAGGGAAATCTGCACCCAACTCGCCCCCACTTTGCAACGCGATGGCTTAGTTTTTGTGGGCATCGATGTCATCGGCGGCTATCTCACCGAGGTAAACGTCACCAGCCCTACAGGTGTCCGTGAGATTGATCGCCTTGATGGAGTCTCCCTTGGCGATCGGGTAATGGATTGGCTCGCCAAAGTCAAGTTGACATAAAAGTAATTTAGGCTAAGTTCAGCCAGCCTAAATCGATGGCTGAGCTTAGTCGAAGCCTATTTTAATTTTTTGTCTGGTATGAAGCCACTGTGAGTTTTATAGGTGACTGCCATAGAATAGATATAGAACATCTATCAGTAATTTATTTATCTGCTCATGTCTGTCTTATTTACGAATTTACTTAAGAAGTTTTTCAGCCCAGAATTTATGAAAAAAGTTAAATTGCAGGTTGGCATTTGGACACGCTCATTTTTAGCACTTTCCCTAGTGGCTGCAACTGTATTTGGTAATGCCCACGAAGCCTTTGCTCTGCGCGGAGCTGGTCGATCTGGCGGGAGTAGTTTTGGCAGATCCTCAGCGCCTAGTCGTTCTGTTTCTCCATCCCGTTCTTACGGTGGCGGTGGCTCTACCTATTACGGCGGCGGTGGCGGCGGTGGATTCTTCTTCTTGCCAATGTTTTTTGGTGGCGGTAGCAGTTTGTTTGGACTGCTGATGATCATCATCATCGCAGGAGCAATTCTGCAAGCCTTTAGAGGTAATGGCAATGGCGAAGGCATTACCAGCGACAACAGCAAAGTTACCGTTGCCAAAATTCAAGTTGGCTTACTGTCATCAGCGCGATCGCTGCAACAGGAATTGACTCGTCTTGCCCTCGAAGCGGATACCTCTAACAATGAAGGGCTAGCCGCCATGACCCGCGAGACCGCCGTCTCCCTAATGCGCCATCCTGAATATTGGGTCTACGTCAGCAGTGCGATCGAAAATACGAAATTTGCCCTTGCCGAACAAAAGTTTAATGGCTTGGTGATGTCAGAACGCAGCAAACTCAATGCGGAAGTATTGAGTAACGTCAGCGGCAAAGTTTTGCAGGGTAAAAATAATTCTGCCTTACCTAGTCCTGATAGCGCAGGGATCGAAGATCCCAGTGAATATATTGTGGTAACGCTGTTGTTGGCAGTTGCAGGTAATACTTTGAGCAGTATCCCCAACTTGCGTTCTTCGGCAGAGTTGCAATCGGCATTATCGGCGATCGGCTCTGTCCCCTCAGACAACTTGCTAGCCGTAGAAGTGTTATGGGAGCCTCAATCTGATGATTACACCCTGACTGGTGATGAGATGCTAACTGTCTATCCCAATCTTGTCAGGATTTAAAACTCTAAGTGAAAGTGGCAGTGCAAGCGCTGTCACTTTCACTTAGAGCAAAAAAACTTGCCCCAACTACTAGCTTTATGAGCTATGATGGGTCTAACAAGTGTTAAATAAGATTAATTGGTTGCGTTTTTTACACAGCACAATTAACTCAGCTAACTGCTTGTTAACATCATTGGGATCGTAAGGGTTTCGACGTGTTAGTAGAAGCTGTCCTTTGATGCAGGTCGAGAGCGGGCTAACTCTCGTAAATCAATGGCTCAAACAAGTACATGCGAACAACATTGTATCTTTCTCTCGTAAAGCAGCTCCAGTAGCAGCCTAAGAACCAAACTTTTCGGTTTCGAGGAGTGTTGTATGACTCCGTTAAATGCACCACTCAACCCCTCAACGGACGCTGTGAATAGCTTTCTCTGATAGGCTTTTCACCTAAGACTTTATCAGTGCATCTTTGGTTGTTAGAGATAAATAACAATTCCCTCTGTGAGGATCAGAACAGATAAACCTGTGAATGACTGGGAGGTTAGGCGCTAGTGCGGACGGCAGTTCGACTCTGCCCGATTCCATTAACCTAATAAAAAAGGGTTGTAGCTAGACTACAACCCTTTTTTGTTGCTTGCCATCCCTTGATTTTTGGGCAACAGTTATACAGTCGTCACCATTCTTGTTAACGTCATTTCGATATAGCTATTTGCACCGCGCTACGCGCGGTGCAAATAGCGCAAAATGGTGAAAATCACTCTGCAAGTTTCACCATTTTGCACTTTAGTCGAACTGACGTTCTTGTTAGGACACAAAAATAGAAGGCGAGTTGTGGCGCTAGCGCTTCGCGCCGCAACTCGCTTCTCAGGTTTTGATTTGTCTCAATACAGGCGGCGACAATTATAAAATCTGTCATCCCCAGCCATATATTTTTAATAGTCCATGATGAATATTGAAGAATTTTTTAATAACTGTGTGGGTCTATGGAAAACCGATAGAACCTACCATATGCCCCTTGATCAGGAAGTAGAACGTTCCTACACCGAATTTCAAGCTGTCTCTTTGTCGCTTGAGGATAAACAGAAGTTAATCGCGCCCAGTGACCAACTAGCGCTACAAGTTGATTTGAATAGGATCAAAGATCAAGAAATGCGCTTACCAGGATTTGCGATCGCCTTTGATACGGTGTCTGAAAAAGGCGAAAAAGTCTCAATGCAACTCAAAGCGCTATTTGTCCCTGATATGTATATTTTGGCTGTTGATCAGAGCGTATCCTATCCAGAACCACCGATCGCTGCCCGTATTAGTGATGAATCTGAAACGATTAAAGGTTTTTATCTTCGCAATGAAGGTTACTCAGAATCAGGAGCGATCGCGGGGCGATTTACCTATCAACCTGTGCGACAAACCCTAGAAATGACGACCTATTACAGACGTTCTGTTTCGGTGGATCAGATGCGGTTTTTGTCACCAGAGTTGCGTTTGCGGACGATTGTTAGCTATAAGCGAGAGGCTGATTTGCATATATCACCCACTGAGGTATCTCTCATTGGTTTTGGTTTGGAGCGTCGCTATCCCCTTGACTAACAAGATGAACGGCGGCTTTGCCCCCGTTCATATTCTGGGTTTGTGTCCTAACAAACGTGAGTTCGACATAGCCATTTGTGCATCGCATCGCACGGAGCAAATGGCGCAAAATGGTGAACTGAAGTTATAGTAATTCCAAATAAATTCAAGAGGCTTCGACTTCGCTCAGCCAGCAATATACAATGGCTGAGCGCAGTCGAAGCCCTATTTTTTTTGTTTGAGTTGCCTATAACAAAAATGGCTACAGCTATAACACCCATATAGTGGACGAAAGAGTTTCGGGTTTTCGGGTTGAATATACTGAGCCAGTTACCATAAATTTCTAAAAATTTCTAAAGCCATGCTGATTTTGTCAATTGTGATTATTTTGGGAGCGATCGCCCTATCGTGGGGATTAGGAATGCTTCGGCGATATCTATCACAAATACTCAAACAAAAATTAGCAGGTACTGACCGCGAATCTAGTACCAAAGGCTTAGATTTGTTTTTTGCGATCATCATGTCGATCGCGCGTATTTCTGTATGGCTTGCCAGTATTCTCTACATTGCTGACCTCTTCGCAGAATCTCGCGCCATTAGTCAACAGGTTCGCGACGTATTGACTAATAGCTTTACATCACCCGTACTCACACTTGGTCGCAGTTCTTATTCGATTATCAACTTGTCGGTATTAGGAGCTTTGATTTTTGGATTGATTTTGCTGGTCAGAGCGATCATCGGCATATTCAAAGAAAGGGTGCTGAGCCTCGCGGGGCTAAATCGTGGCGCTCAAGAAGCGATCGCCGTCATCGCGCAATACGTCCTAATTTTTATCGGCACATTAGTTCTATTGCAGCTATGGGGACTTGATCTTAGCTCTCTGACCATTCTTGCTAGTGCTTTGAGTATTGGTTTAGGTATTGGGTTACAAAATATTGCTAAAAACTTTGGTAGCGGCTTGATCTTGGTATTTGAAAGACCGATTCAAGTTGGTGATTTTATTGAGGTTGGTGATCTTAATGGCACTGTGGAGCGCATTGGGGCGCGAAGTACTGAAATTCGCACCCTAGATCGAGTTTCGATTATTGTGCCAAATTCGCGTTTTCTAGACAGTGAAGTAATTAATTGGAGTCATGGAAATCCGATTTCCCGATTACATTTACCCCTTGGCGTTGCCTATGGCTCTGACCCAAATCAGGTTCGCACTGTCCTTTTAGAAGCTGCCAGCACTCACCCTAAAGTTCTCGCTTCCCCATCTCCAAGTTTGCTTTTTAAAGGATTTGGCGATAGTTCTCTAGACTTTGAGTTATTGATCTGGACTGCGGAACCAGATAAGCAATTTCTGCTCAAGAGCGATCTATATTTTCTTGTATATGAAGTTCTTAATCAGCACCAAATTGAAATCCCATTTCCTCAGCGTGATCTGCATTTGCGATCGGGCAAGGTCGAAATGTCATCACAGTTGGAATCAGTACTAGCTGAATTATCTAAAAAATTGTAGCGATCGCCAAAAATCTATCGTGAATAACGTCAGTTCGACGAAAGCAAAAAATAGGGCTTCGACTCTGCTCAGCCATCGTATATTGCTGGCTGAGCAAAGTCGAAGCCTCTTGAATTTATTTGGAATTACTATAATTTAAAAGAGGCGTTGCATCTCTATCACCATAGGTTCTTGACGTTTATAGGAACTTTGCGTCAAACTATCAATTAACTTAGTAACTAGAATCTAGATGGAAACTCTGGAATTTATTATTTACCCAGACGGGCGAGTCGAAGAACGTGTCACAGGCATCATCGGTTCTAGTTGTGCTGAGGTAACTGCGGCGATCGAAGCAAAGTTAGGGATTGTTGCCCATCGCGAGCTAACATCTGAAAACTTTACCCAGCAACAGTTTACCTCCCAGTCAGCGATGCAATTTGATCAATTGTCAGACACTGATAATTCTAGATTTAGCCAGTGGGAATAGATCCCAGACTCTCCAAATAGAGCCTCACACTTGTTAAGAAAATAAAACTAAAAATACAAAATAGGTTTTAGACTTTTTTGCCATTTAACTAGAAATCAGGATCGCCACTATGTCACATTTTAGTCAAGTAAAAACCCAAATCCGCAGCCTTGAACCTCTACAACAGGCTTTGACCGCCTTAGGAGTTAGCTGGAAGTCTGGAAATGCTCCTATGCGTGGCTATGAAGGTAACATGACCAATGCTGAAGTCGTGATCGAGCAGGACAATGGCTATGATATTGGCTTTCAGTGGAATGGTTCTGAATATGCGCTGGTCAGTGACATGCAGTTTTGGCAACAACCTTGGACAGTCGAGAGCTTCTTGCAAAAGGTGACCCAACGCTATGCGATCGCCACAGTCATGGGAGAATCTAAGGCGCAAGGGTTTGACCTCGCAGAGCAGCAAGTCCGCGAAGATGGATCAGTCCGTCTCGTGCTTCAGCGCTGGCAGGGTTAATAAGTAGTCCAGCCTAGGCAGCAACTATGGAATTTGACCTCGATAATATCTCTGGCTTAGAACCCGAACTCGGCGGTGATCTGCGTCAAAATGCTATTTTTGTCGATGAAACCGTATGTATTGGCTGTGGACATTGCGCCCATGTGGCTAGTAGCACTTTTATCTTAGAAGAAAGCTATGGTCGGGCTAGGGTGATCGCCCAAGATGGCGACGAGGAAGAAATTATTCAAGAAGCGATCGATACTTGTCCTGTGGATTGTATTGCTTGGGTTAGTTACAACGACATCCATAAATTAGAAGAGGCGAGAAAATATCAAGTAATTCAAAACTTGGGTATTGCTGGTGCTACTGCCACCCGTCGAGTGCCACATCCTGCTAACAAGCAATAAAAAAGCGGTGCTAAGCACCGCTTTTTTATTGCTTAGATTTTAGTAACGACGACCGCCGCTCTTAAAACCACCGCGACCGCCACCAAAGGAATCAGAGCTTTCGCGGGGCTTAGCTTTGTTTACCTTGAGTACACGACCCATCCATTCAGCTCCGTCTAAAGCTTCGATCGCACCATCTTCTTTCGATTCTTCTGTCATTTCGACAAATGCGAAACCGCGAGGACGACCAGATTCACGATCAATAGGTAGGTGAACTCTTGTGATTTGACCATATTCTGCAAATACGGCTTTCAAATCTTCTTCCGCAACCTCATAGGAGAGGTTACCAACATAAATAGACATAATGCTTGTTTTAACGATCAGATATGTGTAGAGATAGAGATTTCGGAAAGAGGGCTGCCAAGATGAAACAGAAAACAACTGTCAATACTGAAAACAAACTCGCAATCTAGAAATAATTATCCGTTTATATTTTAGCGTAGTAGCCTCAAATTATTTAACTATTTGCAAGAATTATGGCGATCGCCAGTCTTGTTGTAGGTATCTAGGCATAGCAAAAAAAGCTTTGCTTAAGACACAACCCCAGAAGGCGAGGGGCGTTGCTTTGCACCGTTCCTCGCTTTCTGGGGTTGATCAAGGTTTATTTTTTAAGATTTAACGTGAGTTCGATATCGCTATTTGCGCCGCGCTTCGCGCATTGTAAATGTCAAAGAATGGTAAAAATTGCAAAGCAATTTTTACCATTCTTCGCGTTCGTCGAACTGACGTTACGATTTAAACTGCTAGGGCAGGAGCCTTAGCGGTGATCGTGGGATATTCGAGTTCTGGGTAAAGGGGGAAGCGATCGCATAGCGCTTGAACTCTGGCGATGCAATTGGTTTGGACTTCATCGCTATCGGGGCTTAACAAGCGATCGGCGATGATGTTGGCAACTTCCTTGAAGTCATCTTCCTGTAAACCGCGTGAAGTCATCGCAGGTGTACCAAGGCGTAAGCCACTGGTAACAAAGGGTGACTCTGGGTCGAAGGGAACTGTGTTTTTGTTAGCAGTGATGTTGACACCACTCACCAATAAATCGGCAACCTTGCCAGTCATGCCGATGCAGCGCAAGTCTACCAAGACCAAGTGATTATCTGTGCCATTGGAAACCAACTTGAAACCACGGGCTTGTAGTTGAGCTGCAAGGGCTTGAGCATTGGCAATTACTTGTCCTGCGTAGGTCTTGAACTCAGGACGGAGGGCTTCACCGAAAGCAACGGCTTTAGCGGCGATAACGTGTTCTAAAGGTCCACCTTGAGATCCTGGGAAGACGGACTTATCAAACTTTTTGCCGAGGGCAGCATCACGGGTCATGATCAAGCCGCCACGAGGTCCACGCAGAGTCTTGTGGGTGGTGGTGGTGACTACATCACAGTAAGGAATGGGGTTAGGGTGATGTCCTGCGGCAACTAGACCCGCAATATGGGCGATGTCTGCCATCAGGTAGGCTCCAACTTCATCAGCGATCGCGCGGAATTTAGCAAAGTCGATGATGCGAGGGTAAGCAGAATATCCGCAGATGATCAGTTTAGGCTTATGTTTGAGCGCTAAGTCGCGAATCAAATCAAAATCTAATTGCTCAGTTGCTTGGTTGAGACCATAGTGGACTTTGTTAAACCATAGCCCTGATACATTCACAGGGGAGCCGTGGGTCAAGTGTCCACCGTGGGACAAGTCCATTCCTAGGAAGGTATCACCTGGTTTGAGCAGGGTTAGGAATACGGCGAAATTTGCCTGTGCGCCAGAGTGAGGCTGGACATTGGCATGGGTAGCACCAAAAAGTTCTTTGACGCGCTCAATGGCGATCGATTCAATTTCGTCTACAAATTCACAACCGCCGTAGTAGCGCTTGGATGGTAAACCTTCGGCATATTTGTTGGTCAGGACTGACCCTTGCGCTGCCATCACCGCAAGGGATGCAAAATTTTCGCTAGCAATCAGTTCGATATTGTTGCGCTGTCTTTCAATCTCTTGTCCAATGAAGCCTGCGACAAGGGGATCGGATGCAGCGAGAAGGGGAAACAAGTTAGTCATTTTTCTGAGCTTTTCTGCTGATTGTCTGAAGTTGATTTGATGCCAGCCTTTAGGGGGCTACGATGCCTAGAGCTAACCATTATATAGCGATTTTCTAGTGCATTCATAGTGTATTCGTGCGCTTTGTCCTGAAATCAAAGTCATCGAAAAAATTGAAAGCGTTGCATTGCAACGCTTTCAATTTTTTTAGTAGGAAGTTCAACTAGCGGAGATTCCATGCTTCATAGCGACCGTTGCGAAGTAAGAGAATCTGACCTTTAGTTTCGCTGGGCAATAGATCGATCCAGACTCTGCCCCCATTCATGTCGCTGAATAGTAATGACCCGTCGCTCGAAAAAGCGATCGCCAGAGGGTAATGGCGATCGCCAAGATCGATTTGGTCACGATTAAGAAGAAGTAGATATTCGGGCTGTCCGTAGCCATCGAGATCCACGGCTGAGAGCTTCCATTCCTGCTGTGCCACCACGCTAAATTCTTCAATATCTACAGAAACTTGACCATTGCGTTGCAACTCGTTGTACATTGCTCGAATCAGGCGCTCAATTACCCTCGGTGACAGTGATTGCCATTCAACGGGAGCGCCATCGGGAGGATCAAATAAGCCGCCACTGGTAATCAAGGGAGGAATGGTACTTTGATTAATGAGGGGGCGCAAGCTTGTCGATCCCGATGCCAAAATCTTGAGAGTGCCACCACCACTAACCCATATCGATTGGGCGGTGAGGGTTGTGGTTTGAGATTTGCCGAAGTTGTCGTACAGCACCACCCCAAGATTATTGTTACTTGCCAGTCCTAAGGTGCGCCAGATCAGATTAGTGGCGCGATCGCTAAGTTCGGAGAAAGGTTCATTGCGCCATTTGTTACCATCTTTGAGCAAATTAATATTTACTTCATACCATGCTTGCTCTGGGTCTAGCGGTGGTGGCGGGATTAGCCAGTCACTGCCCGCATTTTTGCCCAGATAGCTCACTGTACCTAGCAATTGTTGCGGATTGAGGGTGAGTGGAGCCAGATCGAGGCGCTGGAGGAGTTGGTCGGAGTCTTGGAGGCTAACTTTTTGAGATCGCAACCAATTTTCTGCTTGACGCAGACCTTGACGCTGCAAAATTACCAGACCACCCCAGAGCTTGACTTCCTTTTTGACTCCCGTAAAGGTGAGCATCGTCGTCACTCTTTGCCAGATATGGGGATGGTATTGGTTGAGGATTTCCGTAATCAGATCGCCGCTATAACTAGGATCACTGGCGATCGCCAAAGCTGCTTCCCATTGACCATCAATAACTTTGAGCAGAGCTTGTTCTCCCCGACTGAAGTTAGAATCTTGGGCGCGTTCAGCCGTGATTTTGGCATGGAGAGCGATCAGATCGTACTGCTCTTGGAGAAAAGGAGAGAGGCTCTGATTTTGAGCTTTTAAATCCTCAATTAGTTGTTTGAATTTGGCAAGGGCAGGTGACCATAGCCCGCCGCTAGCTAAAACTAGCGCTTCTTGATAGAGCTTAGGTTGATTTTTAGCTTCATTGAGATTGATCTGCCGCAGGTAGATATTTTGAATAGAATCTGAACTGCGATTTTCAGGTTGATAGATTAGAAAAGCGGGTTCATATTCTTGAGCTTGGTTAATGACTAACTGCATCCCGCGATCCGTATTGCCGACATTAGACAGAACTCTGCGCCACTGGGGTAACTCTCCTGCTGGACTTGTCCAAGCTTCTAATTCATATAATCGCGATCGCTTATCCATCGCAAAATAATAGATTTGTCCGTAGCCAATACCATCAATGGTCGCCGAAGTGCTGAACCAAATCCCCCCATATTTACTTTCACTATCAGCATATTCCAATAGATTTAACTTCTTGAGGGGTAAGCGGTTGCGATTCGGTTTGAGCCGTTCAGGAATCGCGGTAGTTGCATACTTAAAGGAAGGCGATCGCACGAAGTATTCATCGATTCCTGCGATCGTGGTGGTGCTTACTAGCAGTAGTTTATCGATACCGCGATCGCGAATTGGTTGATAGAGACGAATTTCGCGAATATTCTGAGTCTCTACTTCCAGAACTGTGTAAAGGATTTCCCCTGTTTTAAGAGTATATTTCTCTCCTAGTTTGAGAAGACTTTGCTTAAGTTCTGCTTCGATCTGCGATGGACTTTTAGGCAGGTTCCAGAGTGAACTTGATTGAAAAACGGGAGTATCCGTGGGCGCTAGCCAGCTAATCGCAAAGGGATTGTAAATATAGATTAGTCCCAACGCCAACAATCCGCCCACAACGGGAATGCTGAGAACTACGCTAATATCTGCCCATGTCAGGCGATCGCGTTGATTAATTTGTTGATTGACGGGTTGGGGTTGATCAGTAGATTGCTTGGCTAATTGATTAATCGATTTATTAACAGATTGAGGCGATCGCTGTAGAGGAAGATCTTGGGGCTGATGGACAAGAGAATAGTCCCCTAAGTTTTGATTACTAAGGGAGATCTCATTGTGGGATTGCTCACCAGAAAGTGTCTTGCTATCTGGGTTTGAAGATTCGGGCAAAGACTCCATGCAAAACACATCGCCGATTTTAGACTGCCATAGCCTAACACAGAGCCATAACCGATGCAAAAACGTAGTAATGCTTTCCGCATTTTGGCGCGGAAAGCATCAAAATTAGCTTATTCCAACAGAGCTACAGCCCTTTCTGCCAACTTCGAGCGTTCCCCCTTGAGTAGTGTCACATGACCCGCGATCGCATCGTCTTTAAAGCGCTCAATCACATAGGTCAAGCCATTACTCGCCGCATCGATATAAGGATTGTCAATTTGATTGACATCGCCCGTGAGAATGATTTTAGTGTCTTCCCCCGCACGGGTGAGGATCGTCTTCACTTCATGGGGCGTGAGATTTTGCGCCTCATCAACAATAAAGAACTGTTTGGGAATCGTGCGACCTCGGATATAGGTCAATGGCTCTATTTGCAATAAACCATGCTGAATCAGTTCCTCATGCCCCCTGCGCCAATGGGCAGCTTTACCAGAGGTGTCTTGGGTTCCAAAGATCAGATCGAAGTTATCGTAGAGAGGCTGCATCCAAGGCGTGAGCTTATCTTTAATGTCCCCTGGTAAGAAGCCGATGTCTTTGCCCATCGGAATCACAGGACGAGAAATCAACAAACGGGTATAGAGATGGGTGTCAGCGACTTGGCTCAATCCTGCGGCGATCGCCAAGAGTGTCTTCCCAGTGCCTGCTTGACCCACTAGGGTGACTAAGGAAATGGCATCATTGAGCAGGAGGTCAAGGGCAAACTTCTGTTCGCGATTTCTGGCTTTGATCCGTGATACTTCTCCCGAAGCCGTCTTGGAAAGCGCCACAATTTTTTTGTGGATACTGTCATAGATCGCTAGGGCGGTGTGGGAAGGATTGGTATCGTCGATCAGGGTCAGGGCTTGATTGGCGTAGAAATGCGATCGCTCTTTAATTTGATTAGTGGTGATTTGACTGGCGGCGATGCTGCCATTTTTATACAGTTGATTAATCAGTTCAGGATCAACCATCACTTCGTCTGTACCTGAGTAGAGGTCATCGATATTGACCTTATCGGTCTCGTAATCCTCTGCCGCTAGACCAAGGGCATTAGCTTTAATGCGAATATTTGTATCCTTACTGACCAGCACCACCGCACAGTGACATTGCCGCTTTAGCTCAAGGGCTACAGCTAGGATTGCATTGTCCCCCGTGTCGCGTTCTAGCTCGGCGGGTAACTCGCGCAGGGTCTCACGCTGACACAGAGCGACGCGCAAACTGCCTCCCTTGGGCAAGGAGATCCCTTCGGTGAGATGCCCCTGTTTGGCGATCGCATCCAGATTGCGCGATACCTGTCGGGCGTTGCGCCCCGTCATTTCCGACAACTTTTTAAAGCGATCGAGTTCTTCTATGACCGTGATTGGTAGCACTACATCATTGTCCTCAAACTGCATCAATGCGTTTGGGTCATGGAGGAGAACGTTAGTATCTAGAACAAAAATCTTTTTCATAACCCACCTAAAGGCAGTCTTTGCTGAATTAGGTCAAACAATGGCTAAATCCATAAATAAGTAATGTCTGATCAGCTATTCATTACTTTGTGAAGATTAGTAACTGTATGCCCTGCATATCTTGTTTTTTAAATTCTTTTATTCTTTTATTTTCTATTGCTTGATCCCCATGTCCGCATATCAGCAATAAAGTGTAACAAGCGATATATCAGCAATAAAGTGTAACAAGCGATACTTAAAACTAAAGCACAAGATATAGGCAATTCAAACAAGAAAACTAGGGCTTCGACTGCGCTCAGCCAGCGTATATTGTTGGCTGAGCGCAGTCGAAGCCTCTTGGATTTATTTGGAATTACTCTAGTTTTGCCCTTTTTTTTAACCCAAGAATCGAATGGCTGTGCAAAGTACAGCCATTCGATTCTGTTTACAAAAAATGACTGCTACGCATTGCGTAGCAGTCATTTTTTGTAAACAGGTAGAAGATAGATGAGAGTTCGATCTGGGCAAAATAGCTGCAAGACTAAATAAAAATTTAAGTGCAAATAATTTGCTTGATGATGCTTACTCTTCGTCAGAGGCTTCTTCAGCCATTGGATAGACAAAGCCATCATTTTTGCCTGTGAGGATGGACTTACCTAATGAGATCGCTCTTTGAGCGTGAACTGCTGCCTTGCGCTTCCAAACTGCCTTACGGCTATCTCTTTTAGATTTAGAAGTACGCTTCTTGGGTACTGCCATGATATTATCCTTATGCTACTGTGATAATTTTCCGATTTTGATTTAGAAAATTTTTGACAACTTTCTCATCATACAGTAGTTTGCAAACTGATTTGCAGATTCAGTTGCACAAATTCAGTAGTTCTAATTTTGAGTCGTCCCCTATTATCTCAAAGTCTATACTGGTTTCATCGCTATCTTTACAGAACTGCTGCCATCTAAAGCCATGTCCGAAGCCAGACTTTCCTTTGCCGAATATTATCACCAACGTACTAAATATAGTCCCGAAACTCTTGCTAGTAAGAGCCAACGCCTAGATTGGAATCAGCAGCCTTCTCCCTATAAAGAATACAAGATCGGCACAGTGTACGACCTCAAGCCCTATCTTACCGATGATGTGCAGTCCGATCGCGATGGATTGTTGGCGAGTCGTTGGCAGAGATTATCGCGCTTTCTATTCTGTAGTTATGGGTTGACGGCGAGAGTTCCTACGGTTTCGGGAGAACCATTTTTTTTACGTTCATCGCCTTCGGCGGGGGGGCTATATCCTGCGGAACTATACATGATTTCGGCGGGGACACCGATTTTGTCGGCGGGGATCTATAACTATCAGGTTAAAACCCACAGCCTGATTCATTTTTGGCAAGATGCTCAGGTTTGGCAAAATTTACAGGCGGCTTGTTTTAGTCACCCTGCTTTGCAGAATACGCAATTGGCGATCGCGGTTACAGGTGTATTTCAGCGATCGGCATGGCGCTATCAGGATCGAGCTTATCGGCGCATCTTTTTGGATGCAGGGCATTTATTGGGCAATATCGAGCTAGCGAGTGCGATCGGCGATTATCAAACTTCTTTGATTGGCGGCTTTGTGGATCAGGCGATCGATGATCTGCTGTTTTTAGATCGTCAGACTGAGGGCGCGATCGCAATCTTGCCAATGCTTGATTTGCAGGATGAGGAACGGACGGGGCGGGGGCAGGAGTCACGGGAGCCAAGGTCAATCGATCTGCCTAATTGGGCGAAGGGGCTGATGACGGCTTTGCCTTCGAGCGTGGCTACGGATTATCCCAAACTACCCGATGGCGAGCTTTTTCAGCATTTACATCAGGTGACGCAAATAGTAACGAAGCCAGATCTGCAAAAAATGGGGCAAGGCGATCGCCGCAGTACTTTGGATATTCCTGAATCGCCTAATCCCAAATCGCCTAATTTTGAATTGCCCAATTCTGAAATAGAATCTCAGACTGAAGGCAAAGAGCTAGATAAATATAATTTTCCCTTTTGCACCAAGGTTAGTACGGTCACAAGTAGTCTGAACTGGGGCGCGGATTTGGAACTGTTAGAAAATACAATTTTGCAAAGGCGATCAACCCGTGAATATAGCGGCGGTAAGTTGGAGCTAGCGGAACTGAAGGCAATTTTAGACTTTACCTACCAAACTCAAAACTATGCTGATCAAGGCATTGACGGTAATCCTGATTACTTTGATCTAGGTTTGATTGAAACCTTTGTAGCAGTTACAGGGGTTGAAAATCTCGAAGAAGGTTGCTATTACTACGCGCCCAAGTCGCAGGAGTTACGCCAGATCCGTTTTAAAAATTTCCGCGATGAGTTGCATTATCTCTGCCTTGGGCAAGAGTTGGGGCGCGATGCGGGGGCGGTGATTTTCCATACGGCGGATCTGTCTAAGGCAGTTGCCAAATATGGCGATCGCGTTTATCGATATCTACACATGGATGCGGGGCATCTGGGGCAAAGATTAAATCTAGCGGCGATCGCCTTGGGTGTGGGCGTGAGTGGTATCGCGGGCTTTTTTGATGATCTGGTGAATGATGTGTTAGGTATTCCTAGCGATGAGGCGGTGCTATATATCACCACCTTGGGGCGACCTAGATAAATTAATGCAGGGCTTCGACACTTCGACAAGCTCAGTGCATCGCTACGCTCAGCCATCGGTATGCGGTAGCTGAGCATAGGGCTTCGACTCCGCTCAGCCATCGGTATGCGGTAGCTGAGCGAAGCCGATGCTGGTAGCTGAGCGGAGTCGAAGCTTGGTTTTGAATTTTCAGGCTTCCAAATGGTTAACAAACGCGATATAGTAATAAATCCTTGCTTCTAAATTTATTAGTAGAAGCCAATTAATGACCGTAAGGAAATAACTCAATGACAGTCAAGCGTTTATACGAAACCATGTACATCATCCGTCCTGATCTCGCCGATCAAGACGCTGATGCCGCGATCGCTAAGTATCAAGATTTCTTAGTACAGCAAGAAGCTGAAGACATCACGATTCAACACCGTGGTAGACGCAGACTTGCTTACGACATCAAGGGACATCGCGAAGGTATTTACATCCAACTAAACTACACCGCAACTCCTAAGACCATCGAGAGCCTCGAAAAGACCATGCGTCTCGGTGATGATGTTATCCGTTATCTAACTGTGAAGCTAGAGCCTGAAGCGATCGAAGCTGAAGATGCTGAAGCAATTGTCGATGCTGAAGCTCCAGTGGAAGCCGTAGTTGCTGAGTAAATTTTCTATAATTCTAGAAACAAAAAAAGCCTTGCTTTGCAAGGCTTTTTTTGTTTTAACGTGAGTTCGATGAAAGCGCAAGATGATGAAAATCGCTTTGCTATTTTCATCATCTTGCGCCATTTGTACCGCGCTTCGAGCGGTGCAAATGGCTATATCGCACTGACGTTGTTTGATTACAATAAGAGAATGACTTTGGTGTATATCCATGACAAGGCATATCGTATGGTTACTGCTCTTGCCGATCGCGACCTTGGGGTGTTTTTCTACATATACCGACCAAGTTAACACGGCAAACAATCCTTCGCTATCTCAAGTTGCTTCTACCAAAGTAGAAGATAAACCTAGCCCCGTTAGTAGCCCCCGCTCCGTTAGTCAGAGCAATAGTCAGAGCAACAGTCAGCGCAACCTGACGCAGACAACTGCTTTATCCTTTAGAGGAGTTGACACTTTCACCATTGATGAACTGATGGCGGTAAATAGTGGTGGATGTGGTATGAGCTTGCAAGCAAAATCAGCAAAGGGAACTCGAAATTTCCTGTTTTTTAATGGAATTTCTCCTAACTCAATGGTGATGAAGATTAATGGCAAAATGACTCGATTTAGCCTTGTGGAAGCGATGGGTAATGAGTTCTATGGGCAGAAAAATTTTCAAACCTTTATTAGTGAAGATAAAAAAATCGAAGTGCGAGTAGCTGTCATTCAGGGAAAGATCGGTAAAATTGAATCCATTGATATTAGTACGGGTGTGATGTTGATCAAAACGACAGATAGTTTTCAAGAGTTGGAAGTAACTGGTGATGCGGGTTGCTAAGACCGAACTAACTAGTTCCCAACCAGTCACAGCGATATAGCTTGATTGCCGATTCTTTACCCTTGACCTTGACTGATTCTTCCACTATCTCTAGTGAGAACATCTCAGGGTGAGCTAGGGAGGTAACTACGGCATCGGTGATTAGAATTTCGCAATTGTAATTTTTGGTCAGTCCTTCTACTCGCGAAGATACATTGACCGCATCACCGATCACCGTTGAGTCAATGCGCGATGTAAATCCTACCGTTCCCATGACCACCTCGCCACGATGCAGACCGATGCCGCTAGCGATCGCTTTTAAGCCCAGTTGTTCGCGCTTTTGATTGAATTTTTGGAGAGCTAACTGCATGGCGATCGCTGCTTTTAGAGCATTATCGGTATGATTTTCATCAAATAGAGCCATTACTGCATCACCGATATATTTATCGATAAATCCACCATGATCAGCGATCGCATCGCCCACATAGGCAATATATTCATTCAAAAACTTAAAGGTTTCTTCTGGAGTTTGGGATTCTGACAGAGTTGTGTAGCCACGAATATCCGAAAAGAGAATCGTAATATTGTGTTTAGCATATTCACCAACGGCAATATTTTCAATTCCCCTTGGTGCAATCACTTGTAAAAACTTTTCAGGAACAAATCGCTCAAAGGAATCCAGAGTCTTTTGGAGTTTGCCAAAGGAGGCTTGCAAGGAATCGGACATTTCATTAAAGGATTTGCCCAATGCGCCGAGTTCATCTTGGCTATGGATGGTAACACGGTGGTCTAACTCACCCGATGCCAGACGTGAGGCACTTTCTCGCAAGCGTAGAATCGGCTGACTCAATAGCCAAGATAGATAGTAGGCAGCCAAAACTCCTAATAACAAAGCGATCGCCCCCACTGCTAAGGTTTTGGTGATCGCATTCATAATCTGTCCATCCATCCGCCGCAAGGTAATCCCCACGCGAAAGGTTCCATTGACGGCATCAAAGTTATAGGCATCAGGAATATCGATCGCTGCCTCGATGATACGTTCTCCTTTTTTGGCGCGTAAGGTATTCGTGGGGAAGTCAATATCGCGTAGCAAATAGGTTTCCGAGATTCTTGCCTTGAGGCTCGTCGCAAAATTATCTTGACCAAAGCGAATCGCCTTTTGACTGACGGACAACGGCACAAGGTCGGTCATAAACTGTCCTGCAATTTCAGAGGGAGCGGCAGAGACGATTTGATAATTTTCGCGGCGATCGTTGACGATGACATAGATAAAATCTTCATTGCTCTGCATGATCAGATTCATCTTCACCCGCATATTTGCCCAGTTTTTATCCCCTAGTTCAAGCTGAAGCGTTTGTCCAAAAGCCGCCGCAAAGGATTCTACTTGTTGGATTTTTTGTTGGCGATAGAATTCCATCTCATTGCTTGCCCATAGCCAAATGATCGCCGTGACTACTAATAAAATCAGCAAGGCGATCGCCGTAATCATTCGCGTTTGAATCGAGCGAAAGAGAATTAATTTCTTTCTTCCTAGACGCTGTTTGCGCGGGTTGAATTGCCAAAATCTGGGTTTAGATGCCGCCAATTTCATAGATTTATATCCGCAGATTCCACTGATAGAGACTCGACAAAGGGTAGCCAAGCGAGATTTTTGACGGCTTCACTAGGGCAGTTGTTGCCATAGGCAAGGGTAATTGCGCCCCCTTTGCTAGCGGGAATTGCTTCAGAGCCTTCACCCCAACGATAGGCGAGCATTACATCACAGTCATTAATTAAGCTAGCGGGAATCCTGACAGACTTTTGTGGATCAAGATCATCCATCGATTTGCGACGCACTCGCAGAAATGATTGCGGTGGCATCACCACGTTTTGGCTCCGCAAAATATCTCGCAAATTTACTCCTGTCAGTTTGACAGGCTCATCCGTCCAACCGATTTTATAACCCACTAAAGAGGTCATTTCATAGGTGGGAAGTTTTTCGAGATCTGTCCTTGTCAAGGTGTTTTTCTCAACCTTGAGACGCAAAGGTTCTGTACCGACAATCACATGGGTAACGTAGTAAGTCCAGCGTTGAGTATTGATTTCTGCCTGAGTTGTATTGGCATCTCGCAAAAAGACGAGGTGAACGGGACCGCCTTCATTGCGACGAATTGGTTTGCCATATTCAGAAATTGCTAGTAAAGCTTTATTACGATATAGATCGGCAAGGGGAATTGTTGCGTAGTAGGAATCCGCCGCCACTACCGTAACTTCGGTGACGGTGGGATCGACGATCGCTTTATTAAGCAATTTCTCAACGGAAATGCCACGAAATTCGTGGGGCGTGGCGGGATTACCGGGGTGGGGGTTGATACTATTGATCGTGGTATCGGAGAGGGCTTCGATTTCTGACCAATTGAGCGTAATCGGCTTTTGGACTTGACCTTGAACGCGCAGAATCCAGTTTTCCGTTAGTGTGGAGCTATAGAGTTCGGTGAGGCGAGAATTTTCAGCGATCGCTTCTTTGTGCCATTGATCTAACTGTTCATTCGAGACTTGGGCTTGGCAAGATGCGAGTCCAGCCACAACCGCGCACAGAGTTAACCATAGACCGATTGTGCGGCTCCATCGTTTAAACATGTTGCGCTGTGCTAACCAATTTTTGCCCATCTCAGTTTTACGAGTCGCGTGGTGAATATTAACCTTTAGTATCACGCAAATGAATAAGCCAAATATCCCATTCTCAAATTATTCTTAACCCCTCCCTAGCCCTCCCCTTTACAAGGGCATTAATATACTTGATGCACCAGATTCTAGAACCCCCTCTAACTCCCCCTTGGAAGGGGGAGAACTAACTCAGACTTCCCCCCTTGGAAGGGGGGACTGAGGGGGGTAAAACCTGCATGGTGTGTCAAGTATGTGAATGCCTTTTTTAAGGGGGAACTAAAGGGGGTTCTCAAATTATTCCCAGTCCTCTAGCTCGATCTCTACGCTGCGAAAGAGGGCGAGAATGCGATCGCGCCTCGCTTCAAAATTGGCGGCAACGAAGATAAATCCAATTCCCGCGATGATGCCCAATGCCCACATTAAAAAGGAATATTTAGTAATGAGGATAGCTGCTTGACTGAGAACCAAGAGAATAAATGTTAACGTTCCCACAAATAGATAGGCGCGTACTCGCATTGCTAAGCCACCTATAACCATGAGGACACTTATACTCCAAGTCGCGATCGCCACCGATGGATCATCAAAGGAATAGAAGAAGCCGACTAAACTCAAAGCCCCACTGACTATTGAGCGCAAAACATGACGCAAATCGCGATTACTTTCTGTTTTTAGAGATGGCTCAACTTGAGTGAAGTATATTCCTGATAGACAGATGACAGTGACGGAGATTAAGAAGCTGTGGGTTGTTGAGAACTCGGCAAGGGAAGACTGCACCCAAACTATACGGAAAATGAGCCAATTCCACAGGAGGACGGTGATGTAAGTCGCGCGGATTTGACTTTGACGCAGGGCATAGATTATGTAAAAGATGCTGACAATGATCGTGCTAAAAATGGCGATCGCATTGTTAGTTAACATCACCATGATTAGCGGTAAGTAGAAAGCAGCATTGTGCCAAGGTTGCGCCGACCAGCCCCATCGTTGCCAAGGTGGTAGATAGAGGCAGAGAGAAATCCCACAGGCGATCGCGGCGGCATAGGGATAGATTACGCTCGAAATTAGTGAGGGATTAGGGAACGCAAAAATCAGCAGGTAATAGATAGCGGCGATCGCGCTGGTAATACCTAGATAAATCCATAATCCAGCCATAGCATGATCGGATGAATTCTCGAAATTTGCGGTTTGATTGCTTTGATTTTCTAAAGCAATTGGGACGGGACGCGATCGCACCCGTGATAATTTGCCGCGCTCGATCGCGTAGGCAGCTAGGGCGATCGCTACAGCCCCACCGATCAATCCCGCCTCCGTAGCAGGACGATAGAAGCTAGCGCCAAATAACAACATTCCACTGGCAAACCAATGGAAATGGGCATAGACCGCTAATTCAGATTTGGGTAAGCGCAGATAGGGGGCGATCCAGTTGTTAAATAAACGATAGGCATAGGCGATCGCACAGGCGAGGGTCGCTAGTGCTACTAAACCAGTGCCAAGGCTGCCCCCTTGGGGATTGGCGAGCATTTGATAAAACAGCAACTCATAGGCAGAAAAAGTGGCGATCGCCATTGAGATGTAAGTGAGGACTTTAAAAGCAGGATGGGACTCCGCACCTCGGCGACCAATGCCAATCCCAATCAGGGATGTCCCCAAGGAGAAGAGTCCCGAAAGATTGGTAAAGTTGCCAATTCGCAATAGGGAACCCATGACTCCATACACTAGAGGGATCACGTCCCAACTGCGGGGATAGGAACTTGTACCAGTGCGCCGCATCCACCAATCTCCTAGTAATTGCGTGCAGAAACCAAGGGCAAGGTTAGCGATCGCCAATTCCACCGCCGCACCATTACTCGCCGCCACCACACAGGAAGTCAATAGCTCAATGCTCCAAGCAATGCCCCATTGTGTCCAGAAGGGCGGTTTGCTGGTGTTTCCTGTGCCGATCGCTTGCCAGAGTCGATAGAAAAAGCTCAAGGTGACTAAGGCAATACTTGGTAAAAAGGAGCTAAAAATCTGGGGATTGAGATCGAACCCGAATACGAGTACCGCAAGGCAGGATAGAAATAATAAGAGGACAGTCGATAACAAAGCTGCCCAAATGTTAAAGGCGTTGGTGTAGGACTGATTGAGAGAGAGATTGAGATTACTCACTTGGCGATCGCGACGATATTTGAGCCAATGGGTCAGCATATACAGCAGTAAAATGCTAAAAATTACGCCATTAACCACAAAGGCGATCTGGGCAAAGATCCGATCTCCCGCCTGATATCCTTGAACAAAGCTAGCTTGCCAAAATAGTAATGCCCCGATCAGGGTTAAGCCATAGCCAACGGTGATAAAGGCATTAACCGAGCCATTAATCGCCGATGAATGGCGGCGCGTATTTACCAACATCAAGATCACGGCGACCCCTAAGCCAATTACACAGGAGTAAATCTCCTGCCAAGTTAGAGTCTGAGCAAGGGCGATCGCCGCAATACTGAAATTAGTGGCGATCTCACGGTATGTAAATTTTCGCCATAGTCCAAAACCAGCCAGTGCGATCGGGATGGCTAGCCATCCTAAACCCCAGTATCCGAGGGCAACATTAGCATTTCCGCCTGCCCCTGACATCGTAAAATTCCTGAGCAATACATAGCTCATGGTTGCCAGACCTAAGCCCGCAAACCAAGTGCTCTCATGCCATAGCTGACGGTGGGACTGCGTTCCATTTTCTGTAGTTTGAGAATTACTAACAAGATTTAGAATCACCACTACAGACCACTGCACCGCCGTCGCGCCGAGAATAAAGCCCGTCCATGTAAACAGAGACTGGGGCAACTCCTGCGATGGTTCTAAATATCGATAAAAAGCCAAACTACCCGCAAAAATTGCCAGAAAGTTAGTGAAATAGATAAGACTGCGAAGATCTTTGCTGGTATTCAGTCGCCTTGCTTGGACAATAAATAATGTCACAGTGGACAGGGAAATATTGATCAATAGAGGCAGTAAATTAGTGCCACTGAGAATCGTCAGCAAAATCCCAAATCCTAACGCCAGAGATTCTCCCCGCCTAGCGAGGTCATGTTTTTGATGCTGACGATAAATATCTGCGATCGCTAAGCTTAGAAGAAGATAGGGAAAGAGTAATATCCCCAGTACATTAATCGATGAATCCGCTTGCAACAGCAATAACAGACGCTCGTTAGAAGCGGTTTGCCAATCGATGGGGATCAGTCTTTGCACCAACCATAGGATCTGTAAGCCCCAGCCAAATAACCACGTTAGTTCCGCCGCTTGTTCGAGCCGCAATAGGCGATCGCCGATCTGCCATGCAATCACCAAGCTAATCACCAAGGCTTGCCAAGGCGCGGGGTCGCTAACGGATACCAACCAACCCAAACCCAGTAAAATCTTACCCAGATCGCGCTGAAAATTATTGGCAATAGGGACTGATGTGGTGGTTTCGGTAATGCTTGGAGTTGATTTTGCAGTTGATTTTAGGGTTGATTTTGCAGTGATCTGTAGCAATATCCAGCCACAAATAGCGATCGCTAATCCCAATTTAAAAATCGATACATTCGCAAAGAGAACGGCGCGTCCGATCAGCAAAACTGTGCTGTAAGCCCCCGTGAGCAGAGCAAGGGGAAAGGTGGAACGGTCAGCAGTATTTAGTCTTTGGCGGCGAGTAAGAATGGTGGAAGTAGCGATCGCGGCAATGCCTAGATAAACGGCAATAAATGGATAGAATCGCGAGAAAATCCAGCCTAAATGTAGCCAACTTAAAACTAGAATTGAGGCGATCGAAGTATGGCTGAGATTTTGAGAATTACTCTGATCGTCTTTAAACAGGAAGGAAGTTTGTAACAGGAAAATCGCGATCGCGGAAAGTACTAAACCTGCGATCGCACTGATGGCGATTCCTGTGGGCGTAGTTAATAAACCCAATCCATCGATCGCCCAAAAATTGGCAGGGATCAGCAACAATGTCACTAATTGCAAAGCGCGAGCCGTCAGTCGTAAATTCTCACTTTTGCTTGTCCAAAATGCTGTCCCTAAAAATCCTAAAGTATAGGCAAATAGCAGCAAATATTGTCCCTGTGCCGAGAAATTATTCCATTGACTCGCTGCTAATAAGCCTGACGAGACAACAACGAGGAATACTCCCAAAAATAGCAACCACATCGTACTAAATTCTGACAGGAGCGATCGCAGAGTTTGGGCGGCTTGGCTCGGTGGACGGGAAGCTACGGCAACGGGTACAGAAGGCGATCGCGATTTCAGGCGAGAACCTGAAATAACAGATTTTGGCATTGACACTGGATCTGGAGCAGTACTGGCGGCGATCGCTTGGGGAGAATCTTCTAGGTCACAAATAAATCGAGTTCGGGCAATTAAAAGCACCTGTTGATCATCTATCAATCCTATTTCTAGCCAATAGTTCAGCCCTGCCAAAAGACGTTCATTGTAACGAGCAATTACAGTTAATTTGCGATTAGCTAGATCTTCGCGCCAGCGCAGATCGATCTCAGAAATTAATCCCTGCTCAAACCAAGCATCCAAACCATCAAGTACATCCTCGTAGGAAGTAAAAGCTTTTAGTTCAATCCGCAATTTGGGTGCTTCTGACTGCATCGCGATCGCTCCGATAGGTTTTCAACTACAAAGAGTCGATCTCTAAATTTAAGCATTGATCATGCTTTGCACTCTAATCCAAATCAAAAAATTTTACAAAAATCTTCTAAGTGCCAGACAAAAAAATTGTCAAGTTAAAAAGTTTAGGAATTGAGATGAAGGTCAAATTGGTTTCGTTTTTGTATCCAAACGATCAGACTATGGTTGCTTGCGGCTAATAATTTTTATATTAGGCGATCGATCATGAGCTTCTAGATTTAAAGCCCTATGATCTCATCCCAAAAAGTTCGTGGATTGATTATCGAGGTATTTTCAATTGGGTTCAATACGAGCAAATCATTGTCTCCAGTAATCAAATGAGAAGCCTCACCATTTAGCGCTAAGTCGATAAATTTATCATCTTTCGGATCTCGACATAAGTGAACTTGATTTAAAATCTCGACAAATAACCATACCGTTTTGATGCGGATAGATAATCCATCAATATCGTCATGGTCAATATATTTAGAAAATTTTGAGCGCCCTAAAACAGATAAAACTTCGGTGAGAGTAGCAGCAGAGTATAAAATTACGCCATTGTCTTCTCCCCAGTTTAGGATTTTGGCTGAAATTGAATTTGGAGATAAAATGGCGCTAACTAATACATTTGTATCGAGAACTAAACGCATAGAACTATTGGTTATCGCTCAACAGTTCGTTTAATTTTTCTTCTGTTAAGCCACTTTTTTGCGCTTTCTTACCAATTTCATCTCTAAATTGTTGAAATTCTTGGATGTTGGTACGAGTAATGCGTTGATAGTCTTCGATGGACATAATTACAGCGACATCACGATTCTGTTTACGGATCATTACAGGTTCACGCTGAGCTTTGTCAATAACTGCGCCAAAAGATTGCTTGGCTTCTGTTGCTGAAACAATTTGCATAGCTTTAGCTCCTTTTTTTACATTATAGACAAAATAGACAATTTGTCCATAATTTTATAGGTATGATCGCGATCGCCACGGTAAGAGAGCGATCGCCAGTAATGTCAGCATCCAAAGCCTTGTGATTAACAAACTGCGCTCAGATTCCTTAACCATTTATCTCACTGGTAGTTTACGGATGCGAATGCTGTCATCTGAGATATGAACATCTGCAAGTAAACGGATATTTTTCACGCAAGAACCAAGTTTATAGAAAAAGTCGATTATCTAGACCTCACATCACACTCAAGCATTTAATCTAGAGTGTTACAAAGAAACATATAAAAGCAAGTATCAGACAGCTAACACTTGATTTTATATGTTTGGTTAAGCTTTACGTCTAATCTTAATAGGCTTAATACCTATCAACATTTTAAGACTATTCAGAATCGTACTAGAATTCTTGCTGCCCCCCAAATGTGTGTCCAGACGATACATTAATCGGATCAAACTACGTGCGTTAAGTTCGGATTTTACGAGCTTAGTCACTTGTACAAGTTGCTCTCTCCCTATAAATCCATACGATGCGGATTTATGCTGATCCTTGATATTGATGATGGCATCAATACCCATCGCAGAATCAAGTGAGCAAAGTGGATCTTCGTCTAATAAATTGATGGTCTTACCAGTCATTAAAAGTGTGGGACTATCTTTAAAACTAGCCTGATAAACACCAAGTATCTTTATCCTGATAGGCTCTGGCAATTCCCACAAGTCAAGATCGTCATCAGGATAAAACTCATCACGATCGCGTGATCTCACAAATTCAACTACACGTCTCATATTTTCGTACTTGCGTACGATGTCGTTGGCATCAATAAGTCGTTGCAACTTGGCAATTGCATCATTAAATGGTTTACCTGATAGCTCATAAGCCTGCCAGTCCTTGCCAAATTTTAAACAATCTTCGGGCTTTAACAAATCATAGTCTGATGTTTGAGGTTGCTTTAGCGGCTCTGGGAGTGTGAAATCAGCAACAAAATCACATTTCCGAAATAGCTCGTCTTGCCCCGCAAGTTTTAGGGGGTTATTTTTGTTTGCGAAGAAGTGAGAAATATATAGAGGATTGGGTACATTTGATACCAGATCGTAGCAGGGAAGGTCTAGAAAACTTTCGATATCAGCTTTTACAGTTTGCAAAATAGCAAGAATATCAGAATTATCAGTCGAGACTTCTGTTAATTCAACATCAATCTCAGAGAGTAATTTAGAGACTTTTTCACTTTCAGGGAGCATATCAACATCCTCTAATACTATAAGGTCTTCATCAGTTTCTTCAGGCTTCGTTCTAGCGAGTGATTCAGAATCTTTTGAGCTAAGACTTGAAATTTGTGGATTATCACTACTTGGCGTAGGATCATTAATTGGTGGAGGATTGGCAGCAGGAGCATTAATAGTTGCTTCTAAAGTCCATTCTCGATAATTTCTGGGAGAGCCAAACTTTTCATACAATCCAACATTATCAAGCACAATGCAATAGTCCTTACCTTCAGGTTTACGCATACATCTACCAACCTGTTGTAAATACATCGCTAAAGACTTGGTGGGGCGAGCAAGCTGTACTACCTCACAATCAGGAACATCAAAACCTTCAGAAACAATGTTAACGTTACTTAAAATTTGGATTTCTCCATTTTTAAATTTGTTAATAATCTCCTTTCTGTTACGTGGAGTCGTATCAGCATCCAGATGGGCTGCCATAAACCCTTCATCTTGATAACGTTTTGTAATGTCCTTGCTGTGAGCTATATCTACAGCAAACACGATCATCTTTTTACCTTGTGCATGATTGATGTAGCTTTTAATTAGATTAGCCATTACAAAATCATCACGCATCTCTTTACTCAACTGAGTAGGCGCATAGTCACCTTCAACTATCTTGACCCCACTAAGATCCACCTTAGCAAAAGTTTTGGACTTACCTAAGTATCTAATTGGTGCTAAATAGCCATCTTGGATAAATTCTGCGATTGACTTAGAAGTGATCAAGGTATCAAATGAATCTGTAAACCCTTCCCCACTCAGTCGAATAGGACTAGCCGTTACCCCAAGTATTCTCGCTTCTGGATATTCACTTAATAACTTGACATAACTTGCTGCTACTACATGATGCGCCTCATCAATGATAATCAACGACGGATTAAGACTTGGATAATCTCGCTTACTCAGGGTTTGGATAGATGCAACTTGAACAGGTCGGAATAAATTTTCAGGATGTCCCGACATAATAATGCCAGCTTCAATTTGGAAATCTTCCCACAGTCTTCTCGCATTCTGTTCAACCAACTCTTGACGGTGGGCAAGGATCAATACAGTAGATTTCTGCGTTAATTCTTGTTTGACAATTTGATTGAATAAAACTGTCTTCCCTGTTCCCGTTGGCATTTGAAACATGACCCTTCTAACACTTTCCCAAGCATCATAAATTTTTTGAATCCCCTCCTTTTGATAATCTCTAATCTCAATTTTTTGCAAATTGTAGAGATTTTCAGCCATAGATGCCATGTGAATTATCCGAAAAAATTACTAAAAACATTTTACAAGAAATTTAGCTAAATTGATTTAACCCTCTGACGGATTTGGGTCAAGGACGCGATTTACCTCATCAACTTCATATACAGATACGAGATGTTTTAGGATTGACATATCCCATAACCGCCACCGCTAGGAGTCTCGATCGCAAAGGTATCTCCCGCCTGCATCTCTACGGTCGCAGTACTTGGCAATTCTTGAACTTCGCCATCCTTTCTAATTACATAATTGCGTCCCACCGCACCAGCCTCGCCGCCATTGAGTCCAAAGGGAGGAATCACGCGACTACTGGATAGAATTGCGGCGGTCATCGGTTCTAGGAATTGCATCTTCCGAATTACGCCATTACCACCGCAATATTTGCCTTTGCCGCCGCTTTGGGAGCGAATTTTAAATTCTTCCAATAGTACAGGGAATCGCCATTCGAGAACTTCAGGATCGGTTAATCGGGAATTGGTCATGTGGGTTTGGATCGCATCAGTTCCATCAAAATCGATACCCGCTCCTGAGCCGCCGCAAATAGTTTCGTAGTACTGATAGCGATCGCTGCCAAAGGTGAAGTTATTCATCGTGCCTTGCGATGCCGCCATCACGCCCAAAGCGCCGTAAAGAGTATTGGCGATCGCCTGTGAGGTTTCCACATTCCCTGCCACCACCGCCGCAGGATAAACAGGATTGAGCATTGAGCCTTCAGGAACAATAATTTCTAAAGGAACTAGACAACCTGCATTTAAGGGAATCTCATCATCAACAAGGGTTCGGAATACATATAGGACAACGGCTTTGCAAACTGCAAGCGGCGCGTTGAAGTTATTAGGTAACTGGGAAGAAGTTCCTGTAAAGTCGATTTTGGCGGTGCGTTCTGTTCCATTCAAGCTAACAGAAACAACAATCTGATTGCCATCGTCAAGGGGATAGATAAATTTTCGAGACTGTTGAGTGAGCGCATTATTGGCGTTGGCAAGATTGGCGATCGCTTTTCTGATCGCGGCTTCGGCATTGTCGCGCACATGACCCATATAGGCTTGGGTGGTGGCGAATCCGTAATGCTTGACCATTTGTTGCAATTCTTTTGCCCCGCATTCATTTGCAGCGATTTGGGCTTGGAGATCGGCAAGGTTTTGATGAGGATTACGGGCGGGATTGGAGCTAGAAGTTAATAAGTTCCTAATTTCTGACTCCTGAAACTGCCCCTGTTTCACAATTGGGAAGTTGTTAAACAGAATTCCTTCTTCTTCAATACTTGTACTATGAGAAGGCATCGATCCTGGGGTAATGCCACCAATATCCGCATGATGTCCACGGGAAGCAACGTAAAATATTACAGAATCGCTATTCTCCCTAAATATGGGTGTAATTACCGTAATATCAGGTAAATGTGTGCCGCCATTGTAGGGATTATTGGTGGCGAAGACATCACCATGCTGAATATGATCGCCGCGATCGCGAATTAGAGCTTTGACACTCTCACCCATCGAGCCGAGATGCACAGGAATATGCGGCGCATTAGCGATTAATTCTCCTTCTCCGTCAAAAATGGCGCAGGAAAAGTCTAAACGCTCACGGATATTGACGCTAGCGCTAGTATTTTGTAAAGTAAAGCCCATCTGCTCGGCGATCGCTTGGAACAGATTGTTAAAGATTTCTAGCTTAATCGGATCGGCGACTTGCAACTGAGAAACTTCTTCTCCAGAGAAATCTGGATCATTTGGGGATATAACCGACCTTTTCAAAATCAAATGATTATGTTCCGTTAACTCCGCCGTCCAATGTGGCTCGATCGCATTCGTCCCCGTAGCATCGATGACTAATGCCCCTCCTGCGATGCGATCGCCAACTTGTAAATCTTCGCGCCGATAGATTGGTGTTTTGTGCCAAGATCCCTGTGTATAGACATCGACAGTCGCGATCGCCTGTGGTGTTTGGTCATAGTGGCGAACCTGCCGAGGTTCTTTAGGAACAGGCATTTTAATAATTACTTCCACAGCGATCGCTTCGATGATCAATGCTTTATCGGTAAAGATAAAGCCGTAACGTTCTTGATGTAATGCTTCAAACTGCGATCGCCAGTTTTTGATCGTTAGTTCCAAATTCTGGAAGTCGTGGAAATCCCGATCAATTACCAAATTCATCGCTGAATCTGTGCCTGTATATTTCAATCTCAGGGAGATTTCCGTAGAGACTGCACCTTCATTGAGGCTAGAGGCTAACTCTAGCTTTGCTTCTGTCATTAATTGATCAGCGATCGCTTCTAGTTGTGTAAATAGATTGATATCGAGATTTAACTCCGCTTCCACTGAGCGATCGCGAATCGTGCGAATATCTGCTAAGCCAATGCCATAGGCGGAGAGAACTCCTGCATAGGGATGGATAAAAACTTGGGTCATGCCCAATGAGTCAGCGATCGCGCAGGCATGCTGTCCCCCCGCGCCACCAAAGCAGCAGAGGACATATTCACTGAGGTCATAGCCACGCTGTACCGATATCTTTTTAATCGCCATCGCCATCTTTTCGATCGCAATATCTAAAAAACCCTGTGCCACGGATTCGGGCGCGAGTAACTGTCCTGTAGTATGGGAGATTTCTAGGGCTAAATCCGCAAACTTTTGTCGCACTATTTCTGAATCTAAGGGCAAATTTCCATCTTTCCCAAATACCTTGGGAAAGAACTCTGGCTGTAACTTCCCTAACATCATATTGCAATCCGTTACCGCCAAGTTGCCACCATTGCGATAACAGGCTGGGCCCGGAAACGCCCCCGCCGATTCAGGACCAACCCGATAGCGTGCGCCATCAAAAAACAGCAGTGAACCGCCACCCGCCGCCACCGTATGGATTGCCATCATCGGCGTACTCAGTCGCACTCCTGCTACTTCTGTTTGTAGCGATCGCTCATAATTTCCTGCATAATGCGCCACATCCGTCGAAGTGCCACCCATATCAAAGCTAATGATTTTGGCAAAACCAGCTTGCAAGCTGGTTTGAACTGCGCCGACAATTCCCCCCGCAGGTCCCGAAAGAATACTGTTTTTGCCCTGAAAAGCATGGGCTTCTGTTAGTCCACCGTTGGACTGCATGAACATTAATTTTGTCGATTGGGAAGATGGTGATTGGGAATTGTTTTGAGTTAATTGGCAACTAATCCGATCCACATAGCGCTGGAGGATCGGTGATAGATAGGCATCGACAATAGTCGTATCACCGCGACTGATAAATTTAATTAAAGAACTAATTTGATGGGATATGGAAATTTGCGTGAAGCCAATCTCTTGAGCAAGTTCGGCAAGGCGTTGCTCATGATCGGGATAACGATAGCTGTGCATCAGCGCGATCGCACAGACTCTAATGCCGCGATCGTAAGTAGATTGCAGTTCTTTTTGTGCCAGTTCTATATTTAGAGGAATCAGCACTTCGCCATTGGCAAGGCGACGCTCTTCGATTTCAATTACGCTTTCGTAGAGCATTTCGGGCAGCACAATCTGCCGCGCAAAAATCTGCGGACGATGTTGATAGCCAATCCGCAGGGCATCGCCAAAGCCTTTTGTAATTAACAAAACTAGGCGATCGCCTTTGCGTTCTAAAAGCGCATTGGTCGCCACCGTCGTCCCCATCTTGATCGCCGCGATCTGCTCGGTAGGAATTGGTTGATCGCTAGCCACACCCAATAGATCTCTAATGCCTTGAATCGGTGCATCAACATAGCGATCGGGGTTTTCTGATAGTAGTTTATGGACAACAATCTCGCCATCAGGACGCTGGGCGACGATATCGGTAAATGTACCGCCGCGATCGATCCAAAATTGCCATTTTTGATCATTGCCAATGTTACTCATCAACTCAACACCTGATTTAGTAGATTATTTTATGGATTAACACAGATTAAATTTAATTTCTTAAGTCTAGATTTATCTAGATCAAGGCTGAATCTAATTAACAGATCGAAAAATTATGGGATGTTTTTCCCTAGATAAATTAGTCGCTTTTAGCTAAAGTGATTTGCTAGATTATATAGAAAGCATAATTCATAGATTTGGCTAGATAGATACCATTTCAAAAACATTAAAAAGTCTTAAAAGACCTTCGGATGTTGAATTTCTAAGTATTCACGAAGATGTTTAGTGCGGACAAAAAGGTCTGAATAGTGAATATTTACGAGTAATTTAATTTTTGATTTATAGTGAAAATATTCACTACATAAGCTTTTTAAGAATATTTATCTCCTTGTCTAGGACAAATTGCTGGTACTGGGACAAATTAAAAATCGATATTCTAATAGGTGGACACTATGGGCTAACCTTATAGTTGTGTGATGAGATTAGATTGCCTGTCTATTCGATCCAATTCGGTAAAATCGATGAAAGTTGATAAATAGGCAACCCCCGACTAAGTAGCAGTGAGTTATGAGCGATCAAGATCCACAGTATATTCCTCAAGTTATCCCTCAAAATGCTAACAAGAATGTTAATGATCGCGTTGAAGATAAAGAGACTGTGTTAGAGCCATCGGAGCCGCAGTTCCACCATCCCAAATTTCGTCATGTGCTGGTCATGCTATTTTGTGGAGTGATTGCCAGTGGTGCGGTGGCAAGGACTTGGCAGATCGTAGCCAAACAGCAACCGTCTTCGCCACTAATTAGATCCCAAACCATTACGCAATCAAATAGTAACTCGCAACCACTCTTTGATCGTAATGGGTTGCCAATCCTCAACCCCGCTCCACCCGCAGACGCAGAGGTTTGGGAATGTGAGGTGGCGATCGTCGGTGGCTCCCTCGGTGGTGTGGCGGCGGCATACCATGCCATGAAAACAGGAGCAACCACCTGCTTGATCGAACTTACCCCAATGCTCGGCGGACAAGTTAGCTCCCAAGGGGTCAGTGCGATCGACGAGTCCTTGCTCATGCGCTACCGTCAAAAGTTTCCCGTTAGTTGGACGCATTTTAAAAATATCATTGCCAGTCAGCCCGCCCTACCCGAAAAATATTCCTACCTAAAGCCGGGGGCTGTGGTCGCTGACACCAATAGTTGCTGGGTGGGCAATCTTTGCTTCACTCCCTACTCAGGCGAACTCGCGTCCGAAGAGTTTTTACGAGAGGCACAGCGTTCCGCTCCTAATAGTCGTTGGACGACGGATACTGCCTTTAAGGGGGCAAGTTTTAATGAAAAAGGCGATCGCATTACGGCTATCTACGGTGTAAAAAGAACTCCTCGCAATCCTAACTATTTGGTAAAAGGTCGCCTATCTCGTGAACTTAAGGATTGGTACAGTTGGCAGTCCGACGATGTATTTGAAAAGCGTGCTATCCGTTTACAGGCTCCTGCGGGTAAACAAATGATCGTGATTGACTCGACGGACACCGCCGAATTGATCGCTTGGGCAAATATTCCCCATCGTTTAGGAGCAGAGGGATTTAACTCCACAGGTGAAGTCCACGCGGTGGCAGATAACCCTGAATGTACTCAGGCTTTTACTTTTCCCTTTGTGTTGAAAATTGATGACGATGGTGGGCGATCGCTCAAAGAACTTCGCAAAGTTGAACCAGGATACTCGCGTGAAGAACATCGCCGCGACTATGATCTGGGAAGATTTCCGATGTTTGAGGGCAATAGTGTATTTAACTATCGCCGCATCGTCAGCATGAAACGAGATGATCCCTTTATGGCAGTTCCCGTCAGAGGTGATATGACCGTGATGAACTGGAATCGCGGTAATGACTGGGGCATTATGAATCCGCCCTTAGTCTTGACCGATCAGCAAATCCTAGATTCAGGACAACACCAAAACTGGTTAGGCGGATTAAATACAGAGGCTCTTAAAGATGGTGAAAATCATGCGCTCCTGTTTGCGGAATGGTTGATTGACAACTATGCTTCCCCAGCAATGCCAATGCGAATGATGTCGGGATTAGATAGCCCCATGCCCACTGAATCAGGTTTGAGTATGTATCCCTACATTCGCGAAGGTCGGCGGATTTTGGGACGTGCCGCCTATGGTCAATCCGAGTTCCTAATGCGCGAGCAGGATATTCGTAACGATATGGATGGAGGACGCGATTTTAATAAAACTTCCATTGGTTTGACTCACTATGCGATCGATATGCACGGTTGCCGCTATCGCAATTGGGAACCTTCAAAATCCCCTAGCTCTGCACCAGCTAATGAAGATAAGGTAAGACCGATCATTCTGCCCTTAGAGAGTTTGATTCCCCAACGAATCGATAATCTTCTGATTGGTGGTAAGTCGATGGCAGTTAGTCACATTGTGAATGGAGCAACACGGATTCATATTGGTGAATGGGCATCGGGAGCCGCCGCAGGAGCTACTGCCGCTTGGCTCGTCCTCCAAAATGATCCTTCTCTAACCCCACAATCAATCCTCGATCGCGGCAGAATTGTCGAGATTCAAGACCACCTGCGATCGCAAGGTCTATTGGTCAATTGGTAACAAAAGTTTAGCGTGGAGACATAGCTAGCTTAGTTGTCTTTGCTGCGTCATGAGGAAATTATTTAACGTGATTTCGCTATAGCCATTTGCGTCAGACTGACACTTATTTGCAGTTATAGTAATTCCAAATAAAGTCAAGAGGCTTCGACTTCGCTCAGCCATCGTGTATTGCTGGCTGAGCGAAGTCGAAGCCCTATTTTTCTTATTTGAATTGTCTATAGATCAATCTGAAGCTGTTTTAGCAGAAGTCTCTTAAGAATTATGCGGAGGTTAGTCTTTAACAATAGAGCTAAATAGCAGCAATAAGCTAACGTTACAGTATGTGATTGGCTGACCTGCGTCTATCAAGACTTCACCATCACCAAGAGCCTCACAAATCATAATTTTGCGACCTTTGGCTAGAGTTAACGATTGATTGCCCCTGCCTTCACGATTACATTTACGTGCTGGCAAATCGTTTGCTAGCTCACAGACTTGCTTTTTAGCACCAGCTAGCCAATCTTGGGCTTCAGAATCGTCAAATTCTTCACTCGCGTTCTCATTGTTTACTTGTCGTAAATTGTCGATAGGCTTAGCATATTTTTGCTTCTCCAACTCGAGTCTCTCTTTCTTTAACCCCTCTTTCCTCTTTTGGTTTTCTTCAATATCCTTATTTAGAGTATTTTCATAACCCTTGTTTTTTCCCTTGGTCAGACTAGAAGGAATCTTGAAAATAGATCCAGAAGAAGCCTTAATTCCTGCGGCTTTCAGAACAATCTCGCCAAACTTCGCACAATTCATTACTTTCTTTTTAAATGGCGATACCCCAAATAAAGTATAGCTATACTTTGCCTGATTTGATTGCAACTCGATAGCTTTGTTTACCGCAGGTTCTACTTGTGACGAATTTACAACCCAGCTTTTTTTGACCGATTCCCTAGCCGTATAGCCATTAATAATCTCTATATTTACCCCTTGCTCATCTGTGGCTGACTTACCACCACTAGAGCTACTAGAGCCACTTGAAGAGTCAGCAACTGAGGAAGACTGCTGTCCTGAATCAGATCCAGAGCCACCACCACCACCGTAGGTAAGATGGATTTTTAGATTTTTGGGTTTCCCAACCTTATCAAGGCTCTCTATGTATATAGAAGTATGACCACCGCCGGGAGCAATGTTTGAAGTAGCTGTAAATACCGCATTATCACGAGTTATCTTTTGTCCTTCAAGGACATCACTGTAGTATTGATTAGCCTCTTGATTCTTGGAAACTCGCTGAATACTACGCTCAGCAGAAATACCACTGATATTTTTCTTTCTAACTGTATTTGTGTTTTGCTGCATCACATGGGTTAGTTCGTGAGCAATTAGCTCTTGTCCGCTTGTACTGCTTGGATTGTATTCTCCTTGCCGAAAGAATACGTCTTGACCTGTAGTAAAGGCTTTAGCTTGGATCGACTGATTTAGCTGATCGGACTGTGAGTCGGTATGTATCCTCACGCCGCTAAAATCAGCCCCCATAGCCTGACCCATCTTTGCTTGCAGGTTAGCATCTAAACTCTGCCCGCTACCCCTTGCGCTTTGGATTGATGACTCTAGATCCTGCGATGCTTCTCCCCCTTCAACGTTTTCTCTTCTCTGCAATACAGACTTCATTTGCAGCTCTTCCTCTTCTTCCATGGACTCTTGTCGCTGGATTTTGGAGATTGGTTTCATTTGCAATTCTTCCTCTTCCTCCATCGACTCTTGTCTTTGGACAGATTGCTCCTGCGATCGCGAATTGATATGCTGAACCACCTTCGACGCAGTTGCATCAGCTTCTTGCTCATACTTATCGTTTGGTTTACCAATATTTAACTTTGCTTGGATAGCTAGCTTTTTAGCTTGAGATGCTGACTTTAGTCGATTTTGAGGCTTTCTTTGTATTGCTACAGAAGGGGTAGGACTGGGAGTTGATAGTAGTCTTGCTAGTATACTTTCTGAAGAGGAGATGCGAGTTAGTTTGGGAATCTCTTTGTCTACATCTCTTTGAGGTGGTATGAAGCCCCTAGTTTGCAAATTTAGCGTGGTGGGATTTGCAGAAGTTATAGATTGAGCAGACTTTTTCTCATAGGTGCGCTTCATTTGAATAACCTCTGCTTCTGTTAACTAAATTTCATATATTTGCCTTACAAATATTTTCTCATACTTCAATCAAAATATATTTTTCGATACACATTCCCTAGGATTGTGTATCGAACTATAAACCAAGGGCTTCATAAAGATTTAACGGATCTATATAGTGTGTTTTCCCAGTGACCATATCGTAAATCTGTATGTGATAATCTGTCGCCGAGTCAATTGAAAATGTCGTCCCTTTTTTGAGTGTATGGTCATCATCCGTCATCATGTCTTTAAAGGTGAAGTCATTGGGAAGTGTCAATTTCTTACCTGTGCTATTTTCAAAAAAGGCTTTCACTTTACCTCTATTCTGCTCTCTTCTCTGTCTTGTTGCTTCTGCTTGTGCTTTTTGTTTCGCGTCTTGAGCTGCTTTTGGCACATATCCTTGCTTACTGTCAGTTATTGATTTGTGAAGTGCATTCGGGTTGTATGCATCCTTCCATCCAACTCCTAGCAATGCCGTAATTTCATCAGCAGGGACGCGCATAGCCGCTCCTTTCGGGAAATTTTGTCCAGCAGATTCCACAATATCTTTCGCAAAGGATGTACAGTTATAGCCAGTCAACAGATAATCTGGTGGAGACTCTAAAACTTTGCGAGCTCTAGTTAGGGCTTTATAGTACTGTTTTTCGTCTAGATCATAGTCAATTGCCATTTGCTCTGGATCGTCTTCATGGCTATCATCAGGATATAACACCATTCCCGCAACAGCTAAGTCTGGACGATTGTAAAATGTTAGAGGACGGAATCCAAAGCTATGTTCTGCCAATGGCTTCTTCTGATCGTCGCAGGGAACCAGCTTAATCCAAGTATGTCCCACTTGTGAGCTTCCAGCGATTAAATCTTTAACAGCTTTTAACTTTTCCTCATCAGTCATACCTTGACCGCCAGTAGCTTTGAGTTTTTGTTCTTCTTGGTTGACAACCCATGTAGCAGCTTGCTGTTTGGTCGTGTCACTATCTGGTTTCTTGAAGTCTTTTTTTGCGCTTGCGATAGTCAGTTCGAGCCTCTTCTTGTTGAATTCTAGAAGATAGGGATTCTCCACTGATGCGTGTAAAGTAAGCTTATAGTGCTTTGCTTTGCCAGATACATCACGTTCTTTCGTAATGACTTCCTCATCAATGTCATCTATACGTTGTTTCTCTTCTTTAATTGTTTGGGAAGGAGTTTTTTTCTGCGATGTTCCTCCTTTTTCTTCTTTGATTTCTTCTAACAGTGCGTCGATATATTGAGATTTTCTCAAATCTTTATTTTCGTTGGCTTTTCCTTGACTCATATGTTGTGCAATCCACGCGTTACATAATTCTTCTAGTTGATCAAGATACTTTTGCTTGTTCTTTTCTTTTGGATATTTCTTAAGTATCTTCAGGATTTTACTGTAAGTACTATTGTCAAGGCTTGCGACTGTGCTGACATCTCCTGCTAGTCTTTTGAAATCTTCTTCACTGATCAGACGTTGAATTTGAGGGCTTGAAGATTTAGTGTTTGAGTGTGATTGGTTTGAAACTTCTCTAACGGCAGACTGCTGCATCACATGGGTTAACTCATGGGCAATTAGCTCTTGTCCACTTTGACTACTTGGGTTGTATTCGCCTTGACGGAAGAATACATCTTGACCCGTTGTAAAAGCTTTAGCTTGAATTGATTTATTTAATTGATCAGATTTTGAATCTGTATGTACTTTTACATCACTAAAATCAGCACCCATCGCCTGCCCCATCTTGGCTTGAAGATTAACATCTAGACTTTGACCGCGACCTCTCGCACTTTGAATTGATGATTCTAAATCCTGTGATGCCTCGCCTCCACCAACATTTCCGCGTCTCTGCAATACTGACTTCGTTTGCAATTCTTCCTCTCCCTCTATTGCCCCCTGTCGTTGGATTTTTGAGATTGGCGACCTTTGCAATTCTTCATCCTCTTCTTCCATTGACTCTTGTCTTTGGACGGATTGATCCTGCATTGGTGAATTAATCTGCTGAACTACCTTTGACGCAGTTGCATCGGCTTCTTGTTCATACTTGTCATTTGGTTCACCAATATTTAATTTTGCTTGGATAGCCAGTCTCCTAGTTTGAAAAACTGTCTTTAAGCGGTTTTGTGGCTTTCTTTGGATTGGGATAGAATCGTCAGAATTAGGAGTTGATAATAATCTTTCTAGTATATTTTCTGACGAAGAGATTGGATTTAGCTTGGGAATCTCTTCATCTATATCTTCTTGAGGTGGCGTAAAGCCTCTAGTTTGCAGATTTAGGGTAGTGATCTTTGCAGAGGTCATGGTTTGAGAAGACTTTTCGGAAGTGTGTTCCATGTCATTGACCTCTGCCTTTTATTGATAAAGCTATATAACTTGACTGTGTTTATTTTCTCATGATTCGACTAAGAGATGTATGTTTTAATTGAACATATTCTTTAAATCTTCATGTTAAAAAGAGCCGATGAGTGTAATCTTGCGTGGGTTTTCTCTCTTCTGAATATAGAGAGCATTTAATGATATGTCTAAGCCTGAGATTTGTTAAATATAGATACAAAAATTTGCTTGATAGTGAGTAGCACTAAGCCCAAAGCAATCACCGCGAAAATCATGGTTGCCCCTGTACCGATGGCGATCAAAACAGTCCTTACTAATACCGCTAGGCGATTAGCTAGGTTATTGGTGGTTTGTAGTGGTGCGGTGGTAAGTTTTTGCATCACCATGTTGGTAAAGCTATAAAGTCCAACTGCAATTGTGGCAGAGAGCATTGCCCCTGTTAGGTTCTTGAGAGGAGTGGGGGATACTTCGCTTTCGGTTGGCAGTTTTGCTTCTTCGGACATATGCGCTTGAGAAATTCTGGAGGAATAAAGTTTGAGGCTGGGTAATACATGCAGTAAACAGTCATCTTTACAAATTAATTTGCTGCAAGTATCAGAATACAAGCCTGTAGGTGGTCAGATGATTTAGTTTTTTGTAGAAGTCGTATGTCGAGGAGTTAATTCTTCGACATACGACTTCTAGTTGTATCAAAACCTGCGATCGCAAAAAAATCACTTTAACAGGTAAAAATCTTAATATCTTTGACCACAAAATGGTTTAAGATATCCGCACTCAACACAAAAATGTTAGTCCCACTGGAAACAGTGGGCTTTCTTTTATGATTGCATAAATTGTTGAAATCTGATTAGATCAACAAGCTTTGCTGACTTATTGCTTAGTAGTTCCACATACAGCGATCCTAGGTAATTTACGAAATAATTTGAGATGTGAATGCACTCAGCTATTGGTATACGTTGTATGAGCGCAGTCGCCGCCTTTGACAACTTAATAAGAACTCTATAAAGCTCGCTACTTAGCTATCCACACTTGGGTCATACAGCAATCCTAAGTAAGTCGAAGCCCTATTTCTCTCATAAATCATTTTAGGTGTGCTATATAACTACTTTGAGGGGAGGCGATCGCAATGGTTTGGTATAGTAACAAGGCTAAATAATGCTATGGGTTTAGCTGCGTATGGCTATGCTAACGTCCTTTGTGTATAACATTTGTATAACCTGCGTATACCTTTTAGATAACAAAACCATCTTTAATTTAGGTTGGTAAACCTCTAAAGTGAGCAATAGACTACATTAAGAACTTAGGGATTAATCGATTATGTTTTGGACAGCAGATCGCATTTATTCTCAAGGCATTGAGCAGGCACAACAGCGAATTTATGAGTTTTTCTTAGAGCTAGTTAGACGGAAGCACCCCGATGAGGTTCTGTCTGACTTTTATAAGATTTTTATTGGGTTTAGTGAAAAAGTTGATGATCCGCATAGCCTAGAAACTTTGCAAGCCCTTGAGCAGATTCTTACTGCTTACAATGAAAAAGAATTTTTTTATACGCTTAGACGATGCTGCTACATCATCATTAATAATTGGACAGTTAGCGGTAATCGTAATTATGTGCAATCGTTAATTGATCTATTTAGTCATCCGATTGTTAATGAACAAACTTCATCGATCAAAGAAAAAACTCTCAGAGCTTGGTTACAAGTATTTGTTAAGAGTGAAGACTTTGTGCATCTCAAGTTGTTTGCAGTTCCCTCTGAAGTTAATACCCCTGCTCCGCAATCCTCTTCCCAACATTGGGGCGATCGCTTTGCTTCCTATCTATTAACTTACCAAGCTCTTAATCCCAATAGTTCTATAGAGCAGAGACAGGTAGCCAACATCCTCGCCCAAAAAACTAAAGATCAGTTCAAGTTTGATCTAGCAATGTATACAGCACGGATTAATCAAAATATATTGCATCCTAATGAGCGTTCAGGTAACAGAACAACTAACCCCACTAGCTTGAGTAATAATGTTCTCAATCTCGTTACTCTGATGCTTACTAAAAGGAGCGTTCTCAATTGTAAAGGTATGGCTAATAACTTTTTAGCTAGTATCCCAAATATTTCCTATCAAGAATTTAAGGATCGCCTATTACATTATCTTGATTTTTCAATTGCTGATCCAGAAATTGCTAACACTGTCAATACTCATTTTGCTGAAGGTTTAGCCAACTTCAAACAAGAGCGTAACTTTCATGTGATCACGTCTTCACTAATTATTAAAACTGCTAAGTACTTAGTTTGTGAGTTAACGATAGGCGATCGCGGTCATCCTACGGAGCTGTTTAATATTTTATTGCACCACACAAATCCGTTAAATCTTGTTGTTATTTTACTAAAATTACTTTTGTTGGAAGAAGCAATTCATTCCCATGTAGAAATTAAGATTGCTAGATTAATTAAGTATTACGGTCAATATAGTGAATCTAAATGTAAGTCAGTGATTGCTTTTATTGACATGTTTAATATTGCGTTGGTTGTCTATGCTGGTGAGACTCGCTACAATATTGTCCGCATGAATCCTAACAAGGATGTAGCTAGTGATAAGTCTCGTCATGACTTGCATAACAATTCACACATAGTTGATTTGGACACTCAAGAATACCGTATTTTTTCTCAAGCTTAATCCAAAGCGAATACTGCATATAGCAATCGTAAACAACGTCAGTTAAACGAAAGCGCAAAACGGCAGAAAGCACAAAGCGCTTTTTACCATTTTTTGATATTTGTGTCGTGCTTCGCACGACACAAATATAGCTATAGTCATAATTGTTAGGACATAAAACCAGAATAAGAGTTGCGGCGCTCCGCGCCGCAACTCACTTCTTGGGTTTTAATTTGTCCTAATACAAGTGAATATAGCTATATCAAAAAACGGTGAATGAGTTAGCCTAGGAACTTTTTAAGGCTATCTAAACTGAGTTTGTAAGGTGGGTAGCGCCACTTGAGATCGAATTTGAAAGAATTTTTGAGCACACTTTTGCGATGGGAGAAAGTGTCAAAGCTAGATTTGCCGTGATACGCACCCATGCCACTATTGCCCACGCCTCCAAAGGGTAGCTCAGGGTTGCCAAGGTGCATGATGGTGTCATTGAAGCAGCCACCACCATAGGACACATCTCGCGCAACTTGAGCTTGTACTCTCTTGTTAGTAGAAAATAGGTACAGGGCTAAGGGTTTCGGCTGCGAATTTATAAAAGCGATCGCCTCCGCGAGTTGGTCGTACTCTAAAATCGGTAAAATAGGACCAAAGATTTCTTCTGCCATCAGGGGCGAAGTAGCATCAACTTGATCGATGATTGTTGGCGCAATAAAGCGATCGCCGCGATCGCTCTGACCACCGATTAAGATCTTGCTGTCAGGTGCGGAACTAGCTAATAAATTGGCAAGGCGATCGAACTGGCGTTCATTGACGATGCGACCAAAATCAGGGCTTTGTTGAGGATTGTCTCCAAAAAAAGTGGTGACGTAGGTGATTAATCTTTCAACTAGAGCCGATTTGATATCTTTGTGGATTAACAAGTAATCGGGGGCGACACAGGTTTGACCCGCATTATAAAACTTGCCCCAAATAATGCGCTTAGCGGTTAGATCGAGATCACATTCCGCATCGACAATACAAGGGCTTTTGCCGCCGAGTTCGAGGGTGACAGGGGTGAGGTGCTTGGCAGCCGCTTCCATGACGATTTTGCCGATCGCAGTGCCGCCAGTGAAAAAGATGTGATCAAACTTCTCAGCAAGCAGCGCTTGGTTGGTATCGATGCCGCCTTCGATCACGCTGATGTAACTAGGATCAAAGTTGTTATTGATCAATTCGGCGATCGCTTTGGAGGTGTGGGGCGTATGCTCCGATGGTTTGAGAATCGCACAATTACCTGCGGCGATCGCGCCAATTAGAGGAGAAATCGTCAGCCCAAAGGGATAGTTCCAAGGGGCAACAATCAATACTACGCCCAGAGGATCGGTGTAAATGTAACTAGAGCTAGGAAATAAGTTAATTGGAGTACCCACTTTTTTGGGTTTCATCCAAGCTTTGAGATGCTTCAAAACATACTTGATGTCGCTCAGGGTGACGAGGATCTCGCTGCCAAAGACTTCAATATCAGGTTTGCGTAAATCTGCCTTCACAGCATCCATGATCATTTGATCGTGATCTTGAATTAATTGCAACAGCTTGTTTAACTGCGCGACACGGTACTCATAATCTTTAGTCTTTCCCGTCGCAAAAAAATCACGTTGCGCCTTGAGATTAGCTGGGATATCGGCTCTAATCTCTAATTTTGGATTGGATACTGCGGTCATAGTTTCTTCGGTTTTTTCTAATTATAGTCAAAACCCAAGAAGCGAATGGCGGCGCGAAGCGCCGCCATTCGCTTCTTAGGTTTTCCTAAGCAAAACTTGCTTGGCTACTAAAGAAACCAGAATGTGAGTTGCGGAGCATCGCGCCGCAACTCATATTCTGGTTTTATGTCTTAAACGTCATGGCAGCAGCCACATCTAGAAGTCAAAGTAGATAAAGGGTAGCTTCTTCTCTGGGCTGAGTAGGCTGACGATGAAAAGACTGACGGGAACGAGAAATAACTTGACTTGCCAGTTAAGCTGCCACTTAGCGCGATCGCACCGATAGGCAATCAAAGACAAAATCAAGATGCCAACCATCAGTAAGGCAATCTGTCCAATCGTCAAACCGAGGGACTCCACATAGATTTTCACGCCAAATTGAGGATCACTCTCATAGCCCCACAAGCGCTGAAATAACTTATTAGCGTCGATTAGGTTCGGTAAACGGAAGGGAATCCAACCAATCAACACCACAAATTGGGTAAGTAATACCGCCATGATTCGCATCGGTAGAGGCTTCCACATTTTCTGTAAGCCCTCAAATATTGCCGACAGTTCCATCCATAGTCGATGTACCACCAACGCCGCCCCATGCCATATCCCCCAGACAATGAACCCCCAATTTGCACCATGCCAAATCCCCACTATAAGCATGATGATCATCAAGTTAAGACAAGTCCGCCATAGCCCGCCCCGCGAACCGCCAAGGGGAATATATATATAATTTCGCATCCATGCGCCGAGGGTCATGTGCCAACGTCGCCAAAAGTCGGAAATGCTGGCTGAGAAATAGGGGAAATCAAAGTTTTTCGGCAAATTAAAGCCTAATAACATTGCGCTACCCCTAGCCATATCGATATAGCCGCTAAAGTCACAGTAGATCTGGATCGCATAACCAATTAGGGCTAGCCACAGGTCTACACTGCCCGCGCGTTCCGTATTCCGAAAACAGAGATCGACTAATCGCGCCATATTGTCGGCAATTAAGCCTTTTTTAATCGCCCCGATCGCAAATAGCCACACACCTTCGACGATATCTGCTAGTACAGGGCGCGATCGCGTAATTAACTGAGGCGCAAATTCTTGGTAGCGGGTAATGGGACCTGATAGCAATTTGGCAAAGAATAATTTGTAAGCGGCAAAGCTGAGGAAATCACGCGCAGGAGTATTACCGCGATAGGTATCGATTAGATAGGCAATGGTTTCAAAAACGAAGAAACTTAACGTAATTGGTGGCTCAATGTTGGATTTTGCCCAAATTGCTAAGGAACTACCAACAGTTAACCCTGCTAGATTACCGATGGTACTAGCAACAAAGGGAATGTACTTAAATCCAAATAGTAGCAATACATTAAAAAACACCCCCACAAACAACAGCCACCGCTTCAGAAATTGGTCTCCCTTGCGAATCTCTGCCCCCAGCCAGAAATTGACGACCAACATCACAATCAGTAACCAGACATACTGCTTCTGGATTTGCGAATAAAATATCAAACTAGCCGTCAGAAGAATCAACAGGCGCGTTGGTAGGTGCGGTATCAGCCAATAGACCAGCGCGATGCTAACAATAAACTGCACATATTCGAGGGAGAGAAAATCCATTGCTTAGGAAACTACTTCATGCTCAGGCAAAGAAATCATCTCCGTTAGGTCTTCAAGGGGTTCATCATTTAAGTTGGTGACGGGAACCCAGCTTGGGAGCATGGAGCTTGCTTCTTCGACCTGCAATTGGACACAAGGAATTGTATCCGAAAGTATCGAGCTTGCCATCATTCCCGTATGAATTTCTAAATGGGCAGAGGCGATCGCCTCAAAGATCAGATTTTGCCCCGGAAAAACTACGCGCTCAAAGTACCACTGAGGCACATCCGTAATTCTGGCAATTTGGATCTTACTGGTGGCATTGACATAGGAGCAGACAATGGTTTTGTCACGGAGGTCAGCAGGTAACGGATCAAGTATAGACATAGTGTTTATTGGATAATGTTATTTAAAAGATGCTGACAAGATTTTTTTGAGATATAGGCTGGTTGAAGCGATTAATCTAAAAAATATCCTTAATTAGACCAAATAGACCCTGCCGATATGTTTGGCATAAACAAGAATATTGATCTTGCTAGTTAATTTGTCCATAAAGCTAACATCCAAGCAGCAGACGCGATTGTAAACACTACTACCAACTACACAACAATTAAAAATTAATAAATTTTTACAGGTAAAGAAGTGCCACGCATTGCGTGGCACTTCTTTACTATTTTGTGGGTTTAATCAGGAATTGCCGTAGTTTCAGCTTAATGTCATGGCTTTCTCAGCCACCGTTGCTCGCACGGCACGAAACATTCCGAAGCGACAGATGCCCGTACCGAAGGCAATCCGCATCAAGATTAGGGTTGGTACTTCGCGCAAGGACTTGATAAAACCAGAAAATCCAAACTTAATCAAACCATTGGGACGAATAATGCCTTGCCAGATCGAGTCTAGCCATGAGGGTAAAGTTTCCTTTGTCCAGTCGGCGGTGATTACTTCACCCGCCGCGAATCCAGTGGCAGCAAGTTCTTCGGCAAAGCCTTCGATGCTGGCAAATTGGGGATGCGACCATTGATCGAGTAATTGGCGCATGATGATCTTTTCGATGAAATTTAGAGGCACTTGGCGATCATCACGTTGGTTCCAGTCCGCCACGACTAGCACACCATTGGGCTTGAGGACGCGCAAAAGCTCCTTGGCAAAGACTGCCTTATCGGGCATATGAGGCCCGGCTTCAATACACCAGACCACATCAAAGCTAGCGTCAGGAAAAGATAGCGCCATCGCATCATCAACCTGAAATTTTGCCTTGACATCGGTGGACGTTAGCTCGGTGGCGCGTTGCACTTGTTGGGGGCTAATCGTTACGCCCGTAACATCAAAGCCGAAATCCCTTGCCAAAATGCGGCTACTGCCACCAATGCCACAGCCGACATCTAAGAGGGTGCTGCCCTTATCGACTTGATCTAATCCCCCCCAGCGCACCATCTCCTTGACAAAATCTACCTTTGCCTCGCGAAAGTCCTTGGATTGTACGGGAGAGCCGTAGTGACCGAGGTGAATATGATCACCCCAATAAAATTCTAAAATGCCGTCATTTGTCCACTCGTCGTAGGACTGGGCTACGGAGTCGGCGGACTCGTAGGGACGGGTGGTGATCACATAGATGGCGATCGCGATCGCGAGTAGACCAGTGGCTAGCTCTAGGGCAAGGGATAGGCTCATGAATTACTTTAAATATTTTTCTATAACTTCTTTACATAAGTTTACATCTAAAGTTCAGCGCAATGCGCGGCGCAATATTGACACAAGATCAGACTGGCGATCGCGACATTTCGGCAAGGACTAAAGTTAAGATATATGAAGCACTTTTTATATAAAGACTTTTTTTAATAAACAACTCTGCATAAGACTTCAAAAAAATTGGCGAATTAGCTCTAACCCTATGCCTAATAATATTTCCACTGCAACCGCTAGCAAAGCCGATCGCATTCTCTATGTGCGGCTGCCCTGCAATCCGATCTTTCCGATTGGGGTAGTCTATCTATCGGATCACATTCATAAGGTTGCGCCCCATGTGCAGCAAAATATCTTTGATCTAGGGACGATCCCGCCCCTAGACTTTTACTCTGCACTAGATCAGGCGATCGATAAGTTTCAACCCAATTTATTAGTATTTTCTTGGCGCGATATCCAGATCTATGCGCCTGTGGGTGGACGCGGCGGCAATCCTCTGCAAAATGCCTTTGAGTTTTATTACGCCAAAAATCTATTTAAAAAAGCACGCGGCGCAATCAATGGATTGCGACTATTTACGTCTTACTACACCGAGCTATGGCGCAACTCGCAGCTAATCAGACGGGGACTAGCAAGGGCGCGGCGTTACCATCCTGAAACCAGAGCCGTGATTGGCGGCGGTGCGGTGAGTGTGTTTTATGAGCAGCTTGGCAATATTTTGCCGAAGGGAACGATTATCTCCGTCGGTGAAGGTGAATCGCTGCTGGAACGGCTGGTGCAGGGGCGCGAAATCGATAGCGATCGCTGTTACATCGCAGGGGAAACCAAGCCGCGCGAACGGTTGATCCATGAGCAACCCGCCCCCATTGAAAAGAGTGCCTGTGATTACGACTATATCGAATCAATTTGGGAAGATTTTAACTATTACTTCCGCGATCGCGATTTTTATATCGGCGTACAGACTAAGCGCGGCTGTCCCCATAACTGCTGCTACTGCATCTACACCGTTATCGAAGGTAAGCAAGTTCGCATCAATCCCACCGATGAAGTGATTAAGGAAATGCGTCAGCTTTACGATCGCGGCGTTCGCAATTTCTGGTTTACCGATGCTCAGTTTATCCCTGCTAAGAAATTTATCGATGATGCGATCGAACTTCTCGAAAAAGTGAAGGCATCAGGGATGACTGATATCCATTGGGCGGCTTACATTCGCGCTGACAATCTCACGCCCTATCTCTGTCAGTTGATGGTGGAGACGGGCATGAGCTATTTTGAGATTGGTATCACGAGCGGCTCTCAGGAGCTAGTGCGAAAGATGCGGATGGGCTATAACCTCAAGTCAGTCTTACAGAATTGTCGCGATCTCAAAGCCGCAGGATTTAATGATCTCGTATCGGTCAATTACTCCTTTAACGTAATCGATGAAACCCTTGAAACGGTGCGCCAGACCATCGCTTACCATCGCGAACTAGAAGCAATTTTCGGTGCTGATAAAGTGGAACCTGCGATCTTCTTTATCGGTTTGCAGCCCCATACCCATCTAGAAGAATACGCGATCAAAAAGAACTTTCTCAAACCCGACTACAACCCCATGAGTATGATGCCTTGGACAGCGAAAAAGCTACTTTGGAATCCTGAGCCGATGGGTTCTTTCTTCGGTGAAGTTTGTCTGGAAGCATGGAATCGCAATGAGGATGATTTTGGACGGACGGTGATGGATATTCTCGAAGAACGCCTTGGTCGCGCTCCCCTCGAAGAAGCTTTATCTTCGCCAATGAAGGAGTTGATGACGGCTTAAAACATTAAGAAAGGGCAGTGCGATGCACTGCCCTTTCTTAATGTTTGCATTAGTCTTAGCCCTGCACAGCAATTTATTAGCTTCCGACGACTATCTATCTATAGCCAGCCATCTGTAAAATAAACAGCAGTGAGGGGGAGGGCTTTCCACTGACACTTGCTGGGTTTCTTTCCTAATAAGACGGACTAAAGCCATATCTTATTTTTTGGTATGGTTAGCGAATATTCAACCTATTTCTAACCTATGGGCAACTCGATCATATTTCTCGTCCCTATGCTTTTGCCGACTGCTCTGGGAAATGTTCCCCTCGACGATAATCTAATTCCTAAACTAGAAACCTTTGCGAAAGGGACAGATAAACTAGCTAGTCAAGGAGGATTTCAATCGCAATTTTCACGCAATCTTGATCAAGATTTACGCGCAACTAACTCCAAGGGATGCTTTATCCTATACGAACTAAAACGCGATCGCTATATTCGCTATAACCCGCAACGTTGCCAGAAAAGATTTATCCCCGCTTCTACATTTAAGATTTTCAATTCCTTAGTTGCCTTAGAAACTAAAGCGATCGCCGATGAGAATACGGTCATTCCGTGGGATGGAGTTCGTCGTATGTTTCCTCAATGGAATCAAGATCAAACTATGCGAACTGCCTTTTTGCGATCAGCCGTTTGGTTTTATCAAGACCTTGCTCGCAAGATTGGTAAGACACAAATGACAAAATATATTCAAGCTGTCGGCTATGGAAATCAAGATATATCTGATCAAATTGATACTTTTTGGCTCAACGGCAATCTGAGAATTTCTCCAGAAGAACAAATTAAATTTCTAGTTAACCTCTACCAAGAAACTTTGCCCTTTTCCCCTCAAACAATCAAGACAGTCAAAGACATCATGATCATTGAGCGTAAAGATAATCATATTCTTAGAGGTAAAACTGGCTGGGCTACCAATGTGGATGGAGTTGCTCACACTGGTTGGTATGTTGGCTATGTAGAAAAAGGCGACAATGTCTATTTCTACACTTTAAATATAGAAAATCAAGACCCTGATTTTGACATGATTACTAATCGCAAAAAGATTTTAGTCAATGCCTTCAAAAACTTGGGACTAATGGAAATAGGTCAATAGATGTTGCCACCTCACAAAAGTGTCGTCACACTTTTGTGAGGTGGCAACATCTATATGTGCTTCAATGTATCTTGCCCATCATCAACTATAGGAATACTTTTCATCGTGGCGATCGCAAATCAATATGGCTATTACACCGAAGATAATCGGGAATTTGTGATTACAGATCCGCGCACCCCGCGCCCTTGGTTCAACTATATGTGGAACAGTCAATATGCAGGGCTAATCTCTCATACGGGTGGCGGCTTTAGCTTTTTGGAATCGCCACGGGATAACCGCATTAGCCGTATGCGCTATAACTGTCTCCCTTGGGATCGCCCCGGTCGCTATGTGATGGTCAAAGATACCGCAACGGGGAAATATTGGTCACTGAGTTGGGCTCCCACGATTGATTTAAAATATGACTTCTACGAATGTCGGCATGGTCAGGGATATACAAAAATCACCACTGAGATTAATGGCATTCGCGGAGAAATTACTTACTTTGTACCGACAGATACTAATGCTGAAATTTGGCGCGTGAAGTTAACGGAACTCTCAGGACAGCCGCGAGATTTAGAAGTTTATTCCTTTTTGGAATTGTTGATGGGGAATGCTCTCAATGATCAAATTAATCAACCCAATGACAAGCATTTTACAGATATTCATTTTGATCAGGATTTGCAAGCTCTAGTTGCTACGCGCCGCTATTGGGTATTGAATAAGGGCGTATCGGTGAAGCAGCCAAATATTGATTGGAAGTATCAAATTTATTTTTCGCAGAGTTTGCCAATTTCGGGTTTTGATAGCAGTCTTGACAAGTTTATTGGTAAATGGCGATCGGAAGCGAATCCTGTTGCCGTGGAAACAGGGATAATGCAGAATACAGAGATTACGGCGGGTGATCCTGTGGTGGCTTTGCAATCGAAGATTAGTCTGGCGGCAAATGCTTCTGTGGATTTTGCTGTGGTTTTGGAGATTGCGGCAAAAAATGAAAAACCTTCTCTTACTCCCCTCTTCCCTACTGGGAGAGGGGCTGGGGGTGAGGGTCTTGATCGCCAATTCCTCCAACTCAAACAAAAATGGGACGCTCATTTATCCTGTGTGCAGGTGCAAACACCTGATCAAGCTTTTAACGCGATGATTAATGTCTGGAATCAGTATCAGGCGGCTGTCACCTTTGATATGGCGCGAAATTCGGGCTATTATCATGGCGGCTTGTTGTTTGGTACGGGAATGCGCGATCGCTTTCAGGATATTCTCGGCGTGGTGATGGTTGATCCTGCACGAGTTAGAGAGCGATTAATTAAGGCGCTCAACTTCCAATTTAAGGATGGTTCTACTTTACACAATTATTTTGTACTAACCAATACGGGCGAACGCACTAACCATTCTGATACACCACTTTGGATTCCCTTTGGCATTGTCGAATATCTCAAAGAAACAGGTGATTTCTCGATTTTAGAAGAAGTGGTTCCCTATCACGATGATACTTCAGGTACGGTTTATGAACATTTGGTGAGGGCGCTAGACTTTGCGATCGCCAATACAGGTGAACGGGGGATGCCGCGCATTTTTACAGGCGATTGGAATGATACGCTCGATCATGTTGGCTCACAGGGCAAGGGTGAAACCACTTGGGGCGCTTTCTTTTTGGGCTATGTGTTGAAGAAATCATTGCCAGTTTGTGAATATAAACAGGATGCTCAATCGGTTGAGAAGTTCCAGAACTTCTATGAACATTTACGCAAAGTCACCAATGATATTTGTTGGGATGGTGAATGGTATTTACGCGCTTTTCGGGACAATGGCGAACCGATTGGCGTATCGGAAGCAACTCAGGGCAAAATCTTTTTGAATGCCCAATCATGGGCAGTAATTTCAGAACTCGCACCAAGTGATCGCGCCGATCGCTGTATGGCAAGCAGTCGCGAGTATCTGGCAACTCCCTTTGGGATGCAGATTGTCGCGCCATCTTTTACCGAGATCGATGATACGGTCGGCTTAATCAGTCGTTGTGTTCCTGGCAAGAAAGAGAATGGTGCAGTCTTTAATCATGCCTCTTCATGGTTTGTGCTGGCTTCCATTCTCAATGGAGATACTGAATTTGCTTGGGAAATCTATCAACGCATGATGCCGATTAATTCATCACAGGCGACCGATGAGAAATGCGATCGCTTTGAAACAGAACCCTATGTCTATCCTGAATATGTGACTAGTCCTGATCATGAAACCCAAGGGCAAGCCAGCCATTCATGGCTGACGGGTACGGCAGTATGGATGTTACGCATCGGCATCGACTATATTTTAGGATTTCAACCGACTTTTGAGGGCATGATTATCGATCCGAAAATTCCTGCGGCATGGTCGGGCTTTACGGCGCAGCGCAAGTTTCGCGGTAAGGTTTTGTCACTTACGGTGACCAATCATAGCGATGTTAAACAGATGCTAGTCAATGGCGAGGTGGTCGAAGGTAAGTTGATTGATCTTGCTAAATATGCAGAGGATGAGATTGCGATCGCGGTTTATCTCTAGAACAAAACAGAGAGCGCAAAGCGCTCTCTGTTTTGTAGAAATTATTCGCCGTACATTTCTGAAATTAATCTCCTCAATTGAGCAGCTTGTTCTTCATTTAAAATATCAATCTTGTTTTTTAAACGAGTCTTGCTGATCGTGCGGATTTGGTCAACTGCAATTTCGGCAATACTGCCAGCACAACTTATTTGGATACGGCTGCGCCACTTGGGATGAATTTTGGAAGTTAGCGGACAAACAACCACTGTCTCTAATGCTGCATTCATTGAATTTTGACTAACCACCACCACAGGGCGGATTTTGCTGATTTCACTGCCAAGTGTGGGATTAAGATCAGCAAAATAGATTTCATAACGCTGTGGTTTCATCTATTTCTATGCCGTCTAGGATCGTATTCTCAAAATCCTGCCAATCTTCATTTTCTATCGCCATTTCTTTATAAGTTGCTTCCCAAGAAAGCTTTGCATCTGCGATCTGACGTAACAAAAGACCATGTTCTGTTTCTTCTAACAGTAATCGGTCAGAGAATCCATACTTTTGCAATATTCTCTTTGGTAATCTTACGCCTTTAGAATTGCCAACTGAGATAAGCTTAACAGTGTGAGTGCGGTGATGATTTTTCATGATTTAGAAAAATTTGCACGATTGAGAATGTAGTTACAGTAGTTACTTTTAAGATGTATGTCAACAGCACTGACGTTGGTCAATAGAGAGGCGGCACTTCGCGCCGCCTCTCTATTGTTAATCTACGGGTAAAAGCACCTCAAATTCAGTGCCAATGGTCACATCGCCATTGTGGTTTAGATAAGGCGATCGCAAAACAATTTTGCCTTGGTGTTGCTGCGTAATAATTTGATGACAGATGGCTAGACCTAAACCTGTACCTTTGCCTTGACCTTTAGTAGTGAAGAAATTATCAAAAATACGACTTTGAATTTCCTTAGGAATGCCCATGCCATTATCGGCAATCTTGATCGAAACCCAATTGCGCTGATCGATCATCGTCATCGCCGCCGTAATCATTAATGTTGGTTGCCAAGTGATCGCCTCTTTAGTCTGCACCAATCCCGACTCTGAGGGGGTGTTTTCCTTGAGCAGATGTTGCCGTTGCTCAATCAAGGTTGGTTGAGATTGCAAATCACTGAGTGCATCAAGGGCATTACCAATCAAGTTCATAAATACCTGAATTAGGCGATCGCTAAGTCCATTAATTTTGAGAACTTCCCCATATTTTTTCAAAATCTGCACATTCTTGATTTTGCCACTGAGGATCATCAAGCTGCTTTCCACACATTCGATGGCGCTGAGCAGTTCAGGAGTTGCATGGTCTTCCATATGAGACAGACCTTGCAATGTATCCACTAACTTGCGTAAATACCGCGCCCCCGATTGAATACTGCGAACTACTTGTGGCAAGTCAGAACGCACAAATTCCCAATCTACTTCTTCAAGGGTTTCACTAATTACAGGAGTGGAAGTTCCATATTCCTTTTCGTAGGCACGCAGGATCTTCATGACTCCTTCAATGTACCCTAGTAGACATTCGGTATTACCATAGATCGCCGAAACGGGATTGCGAATATCGTGCGATACTTCCGCCACGATCTGTCCCAAACTTGCCATCTTTTCAGTCTGAAACATGGTGGTTTGAGTCTGCTCGCGGAGGAGCTTGGTGGCTAGCTCATGGATGTGAGACTGCGCTTGTAGTAAGTCATGGACATCCAGCACCGCATAGCGATCGCCATCGAGATTGACAATTACAGGCTCATAGATATCATCATTAGCACGCCCTAATGCCAACTGTGATGCCATCACGATCGCCATATTGCCATGCAGGGTAAGACATTCAGATGGTACTTGTTCATACAGAACTTGTAGCGGGCGCTTAGTGAACAGTTCCAGAGCATAGGGACGGCTCAAACATTCTAGAAACCTCCGCCTCGACAACATCCCCACATAGCGATCTTGGTCGTACACCATCACCGCAGGCAAAAGCGGATCATCCTTGAATAGTTGGTTAGCGAAGGAACCAGTTTGCTGCAAATCGACGCGAACATTATGTAGCTGTAGTTGGGAGATAGTGGCATCTAGGGCGAGGCTGGACTTGGTTGAGGTTGATGAGATCGCCGTTTCAGGCTCATTTGCCATCACCATTAACGGAATCATCGCCATTTTGCGGGCGAGGGCTTCTGTGGCAGTTTGTCTAATATTTTTGCCCTTAGAGCTATTTCGATCAGACTGTGATTGCTGGTACTTGAGTTTAAGAATTACTTCATCTAGAACCGTAGATTTAACTTTGAGATCTAAGGCTTGCGATGCGATCTGAAATCCGTCTTTAATATTATCAAGGGAAACTTTGGGTAATAAATCGATCGCCCCACGACGGGTTGCCCAGCGTTTTTCTACCTCTTTAATTTTATTTTGGCGCGGGTTGACCAACAAAATTTTGAGATCAGGTGCAGTTTCGGCACTCCACTTACACAACTCCGTCGCTAGCAATGAAGTCCCCCCTCCATAGCGAATCCCAATATCGGCAATAATCAGCGATGGTAAGGCTTGATGAGACTGGTGCTTTTGTTGTAATAACTTTAATAGATCTTCGGTTTCGGGGGCTGCCCATACTTCAAGCTGATGGGATGACAGGACGTTATGCCATATCAAAGACTGCTCCTCCGATAACTGAGCCAGCAAAACAGATTTGACCACGCAACCCCCAATGTGCAAATAGCTTTTAGTAATTTTTAAATACAGTTTATAGTTATGGTATCGATAGCTATGACCCCGATACAACCTAGGACAGATAAACTAGGGTTAACCTTTTCTTAATGCAATCCAAAACCCTAAACTTTAGAAGAGCCGTAAAGCTACTAGCTTTGGCTAGAGATGTAGCGATCGCTATAGAATAGTGGCAGTGAATTGGATTTCCTCATGACACGAATTTGTATTCTTGGCGGTGGTTTTGGCGGTCTGTATACCGCCCTCAATCTCGCTCGCTTACCTTGGGCGATCGCGCCTGAGATTATCCTTGTTGATAAAAGCGATCGCTTTTTATTCACCCCCTTCCTGTACGAGTTAGTGACCGCAGAAATGCAAGAATGGGAAATCTCACCCACCTTTGATGATTTGCTAACAGGGACGGGGATTCGCTTTATCCAAGGATCGGTGACTAATATCGATCTTGCGGGGCGGCAAGTAGAAGTGAATATCGGTAATATCGGACAGCCGAGTCTATTGGCATACGATCGCCTTGTGATTGCCATCGGCGGCGAAACACCGATGGAGATGGTTGACGGAGCGGCGGAATATGCGATTCCCTTCCGCAGTCTCAAGGATTTCTATCGACTAAATACAAAATTAGAATTATTAGAAATTTCTAATCGCGATAAGATTCGCGTCTGTATCGCAGGTGGTGGCAGTAGCGGCGTAGAACTTGCTTGCAAAGTAGCCGATCGCCTTAAGGATCGCGGTAGAGTGCGCTTAGTTGATCGCAATGATCAGATTCTCTCTAACTCCAGCGCCGATAGTCGGAAGGTCGCCGAAGATGCTTTATCCAAACGCGGTGTATGGACAGATCTACGAACCAAGGTTAAGCAGGTTGGCGATGGGGAAGTCACCCTCGAATATGCTGATGATAGCGATACTCTGCCCGTTGATATTGTGCTGTGGACAGTGGGTAGTAGCTTTAGTAAATTAATTGCCCAACTTCCCGTTGAGCACAACTTTAGAGGGGCGATCGCTACTGAGTCAACCTTGCAAGTACAGTCCTATACTGATGTATTTGCGATCGGTGATGTGGCGGGAATTATGGGCGATCGCGGACTGCCGTTACCATCGACTGCCCAAGTTGCCTTTCAGCAGTCTCAGTATTGCGCTTGGAATATCTGGGCAAGCTTCAACTCTAAGCCTTTAGTTCCCTTTCAATATATTCCCCTAGGCGAATTTATTAGCTTGGGTATTGATGGAGCAACGGCTTCAATTTTTGGAAAGTTGAATATAGACGGTATTCCTGCCCATGCGATGCGGCGAGTTGCCTATCTATTAAGGATGCCGACATTGCAGCATCAATGGAAGCTAGGAACGCATTGGTTAACTAAGCCCGTGATTAACTTCTTCCGTGATTCCATCGCCAATTAAAAAGCAGAAAGAGAGTGGCGCGGAACGTCGCTACTCTCTTTCTGCTTTGGTGTCCTAAGTTAAAGTGAGTTCGATATCGCCATTTGTGCCGCGCTTCGCGCGGCACAAATGGCGATATCGAACTAATCTTATAGCTATAGTCATAATTGTTAGGACACAAAACCCAAGAAGTGAGTTGCGGCGCGGAGCGCCGCAACTCACTTCTTGGGTTTTAATTTGTCCTAATACAAGTGAATATAGCTATAAAATGGGACAGTTAGGACTTACAGACAATTCAAATAAGAAAGATAGGGCTTCGACTTCAGTCATCGTACATTGCTGGCTGAGCGAAGTCGAAGACTCTGGAATTTATTTGGAATTACTATAATTTCTTGATTTCAAAATTCTTACTGGATTGGGGTTCCAATTCACGAAAGTAGGACAATACTTTCGTGAATTAGTATTACTTAGCTATTTTCATTGTCTGTCTCGGAGTTGTCATCTATCGAAGCGTCAGCATCACCCAACGTTGGTGTGCTAGCAACATCCGCAAGGCTCATCGAAGATGATTTGCCACCTTTTTTCTTTTTGCGAACTACATTTTTGCTCCGCGCCCATTTAGATTGGCTCCAAATCCCGAATAGAACTACTGCGGCAACGATCGCTTCAAAAAATGCCTTAGAAGATTGCTTCAGTAATTGACGAAAAGCTTGTTCTTGACCAGTCTGAACGCGGTCTTTTATTTCCTTTTCATTTTTGAGGATCTCCGCCTCAATTTGCGATCGCAATACCGTGGGATTAGTCTTATCTAGCTTAATATCAGGCGACCTTCTTTCGATAAATTCGGCGGCTCTTTGCAAGTTCCGATCATCGGTATTTTTTAGGCTTTCTTTGGCAGTATTAAACTGCGAAACTTGCTGCGATAGGACAAAGCTAGCTTGGGTGTTGAGGTTGGTATTAATGCGAATAACAGCGCTAATTCCCACCACTAAAAAGATACTAAAGAAGATGCCTAGAACCAGTGATAACCAAGATAGAGCTTTTAAGATATTTCTACCCAAGGGCGATCGCGCGGTGCTTTCTCCATAAAAAACGAGGATTAATCCAATAATAGGAACTGGTGCTGTGCCGACCGATTTACGCAGCGCCTCAAACTCCCAAGCGGGATCCTGTCCAAAGCGAGGAGGAAGTAGGGCATCAGCAAAGTTAGCAAGGGAAAATAGCAGTAGTCCATAGCCCGCAAAACGAAGTAATTTAGCAGTAATTGCTTCGTTTGAGCCTGAAGTAGTATTACTCATAGGTAGTCAGATAGGTGTCAGAGTTGAGGGAGGGTGATGATTTTAACTAAAAGGTTTTTTAAAGTTGCAGAATTTTAAGATTGTACTGAGTAGATGTATAGGCTTCTCAGCATAATCTCTAGATTAAGACTTGTTTTGTTTACACTTGTGGGAATTTTGGCTTCCACCATTCATACCATAAAACCCAAACCTTCTCTAATTTTTGAGTAGCGTCGGGATTAGTGGGAGTAGACATGAGCGTCCAAAGACAACGCCGATCGCGCAAATCCTGTCTACCGAGCAACCAGCCCACAACTACATCGCGATCGCTAGCTCTCGCACTGGCATTGTCATCAAATTGATCTTTAGTAACCGTAGACATCCCACGAGGATTGATGCAGGCGGTAAGGTAGGTGCGATTTTGGTGTTCGATAATTGCGTGAAATCCCGTGGGGGTTCCACGAGATGATTTTTGGCGTAGATCATCTTCACTGATGTCGATCGCTGCCATTTCTTTGAGGAATATATGCAGATCCCCTTCAGTGCCTGAGGCGTATCTAATATCGATATCAATGGGCATTTGATCGATTAAATATTTGTAGCTTTTGCCTGTTATATATCTGGGCTTACCGAAAAATTCTTTGCTATCAACGATCGCTTCAGGTGGTTTAGCAATTTCTAGCTTGACCTGATTTTGCCCAAATTCAATGGATTCTGGAAATGCGTAGGGAGTCGGTTTGCCAAGATTGCCATCAAAGAGCGATCGCCCAAGGATCAATAAGCCGCCACCTACTAAAAGGGCTAACAATCCCATTCGTTTTTTGTGATGGGGCAAAGAGAGGCTTGCGATCGCGAGATCATTACTTTGGTTTGGATTTGGTTCTAGATTTTGGATTTGGTCTGAATTTTGATCTATTTGTTGGGGATCTGTTTGCCCCAATTGCTCTGAAGATTTTTCATCCATAGTTATTTACGAATATTTTCAATCAGTTCTCAATCAGTTTTCAACAAGTATAGGGCTGACAAGGGAAAGCAACCCTTACAAAATCACCTACAAAATCAATAAATACGTAGCTAGACAAAATTAAATATAAAACCCAAAAACCTGTGGCGCACGCGCAGCGTGCGCCACAGGTTTTTGGGTTTTAATTATGCTCAGCCACTTAAGATAGAGATTAACTGTAAGATTGAGCAAAAATTGCTTAAAAATTGAGCAAGTAGCGATCGCTTAGATAGTGCCATGCAAAACTCTCCACCTGACTACCCTAAAATATCGACTTGGCTAGATCAAATTGGTAACTGGAATCCCCAACTATTACGGGAAATACGCGGCAAACTGAAACTGCGAAATCTTGCCGTCGCCATTGGGATCTCCTTACTGTTTCAGATCCTGATGATCTTTTTTTACAGTCAACGTATTCCCAGCAGGGAATGTATACCTGAACTAAGGGTCTTTAGCTGTGTGGACTCTTGGCAAAATTGGTGGTTAGAACAATTTCGGTTTATTACTTGGACAGAGCCGTTTGTACTCTTTTTGTCAGGAGTCTATAGCCTGATTGCTGATCTATCCCTTGAAGACTATCGCGGTACGCTCAACTTTATTCGGATTAGTCCGCGATCGAGTTCTAAGTTTTTAATCGGCAAATTGTTGGGCGTTCCCCTGCTTCCCTATATCGCCATCGGCTTGCTAATTCCTTACCAACTGACGGCAGCGATCGGTGCAAAAGTGCCGATCGCTTTTTTAGTAAGTTTCTTTGTACTGCTAATTGCTACCGCCATTTTTTTGTTTAGTTTGGCATTGCTGACCGCTTTACTCAGTAATTGGCAAGCTAAGCTCAGTGGCAAAGTCGCCGCAGGCGCTTTGATCTTTTCGTTTATCACTTTTATTTGGATAACTCCAGCCTTTATGTGGTGGAACCTCTTCAGCACATGGAGTTCCTTTAGTGGGGTCTTAATCGGAGCGCCGATTACGCAGCTTAATTTGGAATGGTGGTATCTACCCATCACCGCTAATATCTGGATTTCCCACAGCTTTGCGATCGCTAATTTGACTATTTTTACAGTGGCGGCATGGTTGATCCTACAGCGCCGATTTCATAATCCCAACGCCACTCTGATCAGCAAAGGACAGAGCTATGCCCTGCTTTCTTACATCGAAATTTTGATGTTAGGCTTTGCGATGCAGTCAGGATTTAGTAATCCGAAAATACTGCCCGAAAGTAATGTCCTTGAGTTGCAGTTGCTCATGTTGCTACTGATTTACACCGCTAATATCTTTGTATTTACAAGCCTAACTATTGCCACTACGCCTCATCGACAAGCTGTATTTGATTGGGTCAGGTTTGGAGCCTTATCCACCACTGAGGAGCATCCTTCGGGTTGGAGTTATATCCTCCGCGATTTAATCTGGTCAGACAAGAGTCCTGCGATCGTCGCGATCATTCTCAATATTATTTTTACGCATATTCCCCTGCTAATCTGGATTGGGACATGGACAGACGCAGAATATCGCGATCGCGCCCTGTTGGTACTTGCCTCCTTTAGTACCTGCATCTTGATCCTTGCCTTGATTAGACAAATGATCCTATTTCTAAAAACTCGAAATCCCTCAGCATGGGCAACAGGAGCTATCTTCGCTATCTTTTTCTTGCCAGTTCTGATGATGCTGAGTCTATCGATTACCCCCGATCGCTATGCTGGAATATGGTTATTTTTTGGATTTCCTTGGATTGTTATGTCAATGATCAAGATTTCCGATATCATTTTGGCATTTGCAGGACAGATTTCCGTCATAATTGCCTTGACATTACAACTCATTTATCAGTTGCAACGGGTTAAAATGCAAAGGACTTAATCAGCAAATAAGTTAGTTTTAGTAGACGTTAGTAGACGTTTGAGCATTACACCATGGCACAGTCAATCACTGCTAAGCAAGCTAGCCCTTCGATGGAAACTGTCCCCGATGTGGAACTCCAAAAAGTATTCAAGATGTTTGGGGCAAATACTGTTGTCCAAGGTGTCGATCTACAGGTTCAGAGAGGTGAGCTTTTTAGCATTCTGGGACCTTCAGGTTGTGGCAAAACTACATTATTAAGATTAGTGGCAGGTTTTGAGGAGCCATCGGCGGGTGAAGTGCTGATTCAAGGTAATCCTATGACCTATATCCCCGCCTATCAGCGTCCCGTGAATACTGTTTTTCAAAGCTATGCTCTGTTTGGGCATATGAATATTTTTGAGAATGTGGCGTTTGGGCTGTCGGTTAAGGGTATCGCTAAGCCAGAAATTCAACAACGAGTTAAGGATGCTCTCAAACAAGTACGCCTTGATCACCTGAGCGATCGCTACCCTAACCAAATTTCAGGCGGACAGCAGCAACGGGTTGCCCTCGCTAGAGCGCTAGTTAACCGTCCTAAAGTCATTCTGCTGGACGAACCCCTCGCCGCCCTTGACTCAAAACTACGGAAGGAAATGCAGGTAGAACTCTCGAACCTGCAATACGATCTCGGCATTTCCTTTATTATGGTCACCCACGATCAAGGTGAAGCCCTTGCCATCTCTTCACGCATCGCCGTAATGAATCAAGGCAGAATCGAACAGATCGGCACTCCCGCCGAGGTTTACGATCGCCCATCTTCGGCATTTGTGGCAGACTTTGTGGGTGAAACTAATCTCTTTGAATGTCGAGTCATTGAGCAAGATGGAGCCTTTGTAGAATTGCGATCATCAACGGGCTTAGCGATCGTGGCAGCAAAACCCAAGCACTGGCTACCGATCCCCGAAGCTGTAGTCAGTGTGCGTCCTGAAAAGATCAAGCTATCTACCGACTACCCGAATCAACCTTATAACACCTATCGCGGCATCTTAAACAATGTGCTGTACCTCGGTGATCACTCCCAATTTGTCGTCGATCTCCATGCCAGCGAAAATGTCCCCCCCGTGCGAATCACCCTAGTACGCTCTAACCACCAAGGCGAGAAAATACCTCCCTTTGACAGTCAAGTGTATGTCTCATGGATTCCAGAAGACTGTGTGGCTCTGCCCAAAAGTACTGTTGCTAACGCTTAGTAACCTTTAAGCTCTCATCCAATCCTGCCCCATCTCACAACTATGAGTATTTCTCGCCGTAAATTTCTAAGAAACTCTGCCTATGCAGTCTCTACACTGGCGGGGACTGCTGCCCTATCTGGCTGTGGCATTTTTGAAAAAGGTGGTGAAGAGACGGGTGAGGGCGGAGAAGGTGAAGATATTCAGCGTCCTGTTGCCCAAGACCGTCGCACTCTTTATCTCTATGGATGGGCAACCTACGTCAATAATCAAGAGATTTTTGAAAAATTCACCAAGGAAACAGGGATCAAGGTAGTCGGTGACGCTTATGACTCCAATGAGGTGATGCTAGCCAAGCTAGAGGCATCGGGAGGGAGATCAGGTTATAGCGTGATCTATCCCAGTGACTACATGGTGTCGCAAATGCGCGAACTGAAGTTACTGGCTCCCCTTAATAAAAAGCTATTACCCAATCTTGGTAATATCGATCCCCGATATTTGGATTTGCCCCACGATCGCGGTGCAGTCTTTAGTATTCCTGTTAGTCTGGGGACAACGGGTATCGCCTATAACGTCGAAGCAATCAAAGCTGTAATTGGAGAGGAGCCAACCGATTGGAGCTATCTCTGGGAACATAAGGATAAATTGCGGATTACCCTCGTTAATGACCCCCGCGAAGTGATGGGTATGGCTCTGCACACGATGGGGCAGTCTTATAACACCCAAGATCCCGTAGCTATTGAGCAAGCTTTCCAAAAGTTGCGGGAGTTAATGCCTGCGATCGCTAATTTTACGACCGATGCATGGCGTGACCCATTGGCATCTGGGGATCTGATGATGTGTATGGCATTTTCGGGCGATGGGATCAGCCTTGCTAGACAAGATCCGAATATCAAATATATTTTGCCCAGTGGTGGTACTTCGATCTGGACAGATACGATGGCGATCCCTAGAGGCGCATCAAATATTGAGGGCGCTCATGCTTGGATTAACTATGTGATGCAGCCTGAGATTGCTGCTCAGATTAGTGATGCCAATAGTTTTGGGACAACTAATCGTCGTGCAAAAGCATTAATTCCCGAAGAACTAAAATCGATCGCAGCCCTAGAGCCCGCCGAAGCGATCGTCGCCAAAAGTGGGCGGATTAGCAAACTTGATCCCGCAGTTTTGCAAGTTTATGAAGGTTTTTGGACGCGGCTAACCACTGGCTTAGGATAAATAGCAAAATAATAAATCTCTTACTGAGTTATCTTTTTATTCTCAAAATGGCTGCGCCATTTTGGGGTTTTGGTATGAGGGAGAGGACTGGCGATTAGGTATACTGTGGTTTAATTTGCTTTTGATCTGCCTTTCGATTTGCCTTTTTTAAGATAGTTCTGAGTACGACCATGACTAGCCCAACTTCCCAGCCTGCCAAGGATAATAAATCTAAGCTAAATCCTTTTCTGTATTTTCATCTGGTGCTGATGGCGATCGCACCTTGGTTGTTGGTGATGACGATGGCAGGGTTGGCAGTTGGCGATCCGCTCTTGCCGACATGGTTAGAAATCTTATTATTAGGGTTACCTGCGATCGCCTTACCCACATGGTGGCAATGGCAGCAACCTTTTTCGCCCTTTAGTTTGTGGCTAGCCGCTAAGCCCAAAGAGAGCCTAAGCGATCGCGACAGAAAAATGTTGGCTTTGCTCAAGCAAAAAACTAATGGCTGGTATGTGACGGGATGGATGGCGATCGCCGTTGCCGTGGTGATGGGAATCGTATTTAGTAAGCTCTATGACCTTGCCCCACTTGCTCAGGCGATCGCGCCCTTTGCCGATGGATGGAGATTTTTTGGAGTTATTTATGCTGAAGTTTGTTTGTTTTTGAGCAGTATTGTTTTGCAATCAGGAATCTCGGCATTACGACTCTATCTAGTTACAGAACCAGAGCTAGATATGGTGCAACCCATTGCGATCGATCAGATTAAGAATAGCTTCACTAGCCTAAATCTATTACCTGCGTCAATAGCTACACCGTTGTTAAAGCTATTTGACACAAATGAGTCAGTCCCTAATCATCAAGAACTTGTTGAACCGCCCCAAACATTAATTCAGGAATCTCAATCTGAAGTATTACCAGTCTTAGAAATTGAAGAACCTACGCCCACGGAAATTCCTGCCGAGCCTATTCTGGAGCCTCTTCATATCTCCATTCCAGAAGTCGCCAAAGCCTTACTTGACAATATTGATAATGCCGTTTCAGATGCAAGTCTAGATGCAAGTCCAGATGCAGATAAGCTAATTGTAGAGATTCCAGATGCGATCGCTGATTTGGAAATTAGTGATAATGAAATCGAGCCTGAACAAATCGTTAATGAATCCAGTAAGGAATCAAATGAGGACTTATCCGAAGAGCTAATTGCAGAAGTTTTAGAAACTAATGAAATCGAGCCTGAACAAATAGTTGATGAATTTATCGAAGAATCGACAGTTTTAGAAACCAATGAAATCGAGCCTGAAAGAATTGTTGATGAATTTATTGAAGAGCAAGTTACAGAATCTATAGAAGTTGATGAAGTTGCCCCTGAGCAGGTTGTTGATGAAGTAATCGATTCTTCAATTACTTCGGAAGTTCACGAAATTGAGTCTGAGCAGGTTGTTGAAGATTTTACCGAAGAATCAATTGTAGAATCTGACGAGGTTGCGCCTGCCCAAATTATTGATGAAGTAATCGATTCTTCAATTAATTTAGAAGTCCACGAAGTTGAGCCTGAGCAGATTGTTGATGAATTTGTTGAAGAATCAATTGTAGAAATTGTAGAGACTCATGAAATTGAGTCTGAGCAGATTGTTGAAGATTTTATTGACAAGTCAGTTGTGGATATAGTAGAAAATCCAGAAAATAGTGAAGTTGAACCTGAATATCTAGCAGAAAATATTGCTACTGAATCGAATGAAGGCTTAACAGAAGATATAGATGCGCTAGAAAGACAAGACTCAGAACCAGATAAAAATGCTGATATAAAGATATCTCAGAGCTTGGATTTGCCAGTGACTAATCCATCAACCACTGCGGCTAAACCAAAATCCTTTCTATTTGATATTGCTCACAAATCACGCAAACTAAAGTCGAAAACTCAAGGCTTTGGTAAAACAGTTAAGCAAGAAACTGTAGCTATATCTATGAAAGATATTGTGGAAGATGCTGTAGAAGAATATCTTGACGAAAGCACAGTGTTTGATAGCTATATTGAGAATGATGTCGCTGTGGAAGATGCTGTAGAAGAAGAACTTGATGAACGGGCTGTCTTGGACAATTTCGTTGAGAATGTTCTGTATGATTATTTTGCAGAGCCTAGTGAGGATCAGATAGAGCGGACAAGCGCCCAAGATGTTGAAGTAAATCAACTCCCAGAGTCAACTCCCGCAATGGCTCCAGAGCGAAAACCTAACAAGTATCTGGTAGAAGAATTTTTGATGGATAAGTTTTTTGCGAAATTAGAGAAGCTAAATAGTAGCGATCGCCAGAATAGTTTTGATAATTCTATCCCTCTGGATGAGGTGTCATCGGAGGTAAAGGAAGAGCCAGCAGTCTCTGACCAAAAGCCAGAATTTGATGAATTTGATGAATTAGAAGCATTACTTGATCGTGATCAGACTTCCCTAGAGTAAAGACAAAAGCTTCGCATTGCGAGGCTTTTGTCTTTGGTTTAAGAAATTGCGATGCCTGACCACTGTACCTGTGGCGATCGCGGATGAGGATGAGGATTTTCTAGAAAATAGCGGCGATAGGAAAAGAATATTTCCTCTGATTGCAAAGTACAGTAGGGTGCGATCGCCACTTGCTCGGCGGCGATCCCCATCTCCTGTAGCTGTTGTAACTGGACTTGACGCAGATCTAACTTGGCTTTGTCGGAATGCTGAGGATCAGGGTCTACTCCCACTGGTTTACTGATAGTTGCTAATACTTGCTGGACGACCTCTTGGGAGACTTGATAGACTTGCCCAGAGATGGCAGGACCAAGGGCAACTCGCAAATCCTTTAGCTCACTGCCTTGACCGACAAGGGTATTGATCGCTTTGGTGACGATGCCTGCGGCTGTACCCCGCCAACCCGCATGGACTGCCGCGACTGTCCCAGTCTGGCGATCGCCAATTAGCACTGGCACACAGTCCGCCGTACAGACCCACACAGAATGTTTGCCATAATCGGGAGTTGCCCAAACACCATCAGCTTCAGGCAAAGGCGCATCAACTTGGTGGGAGGTTTCGATCTCTTGAGCCGTGACTAGATGGTTGCCATGTACCTGTTTGGCACGGTATGCCTTGCCGATATCCGTAAGATGGTGGTGTAAATCTTGGGGTGATTTTGGAGAATGCGATCGCGTAAAAAATCCATGATTCCAGTGAGCAAGTAACTCACAGGTTAATACCCCATTGTGCCATTGCCAGTTATTCGCATTCATAATTAGTTCGTCTCAAATTTGTCCAATGACATTTCTTGATCCCTAGATTTTATTTTAGCGCCGTATCTTAACGTCAGTTCGATATAGCCATTTGCACCGCGCTTCGCGCGGTGCAAATGGTGCAAAATGGTGAAAATCGCTCTGCGATTTTCACCATTTTGCACTTTCGTCGAACTCACGTTATCTTATAGCAGCAATACAAAACCCAAGAAGAGAGGGGCGGCGCAAAGCGCCGCCCCTCTCTTCTTGGGTTTTCCAAAAGCCGCGCATGGCAAGGCTCTTGTTGTGTAATTAGCGCGAAGGTCCTAAACCGACAGCGCCTGCATAGACGGCTTGGCTGCCAAGCTCAGCTTCAATGCGGAGCAGACGGTTGTACTTAGCAACGCGCTCACTACGGCAGAGAGAACCTGTCTTGATCTGACCTGCACGGGTGGCAACGGCAAGATCGGCGATGGTAGTGTCTTCAGTTTCGCCAGAACGATGGCTGATCACGGAGCGATAACCATTGCGATCGGCGGTAGCGATCGCTTCTAGGGTTTCGGTCAGAGTACCAATTTGGTTAAGCTTAATCAAAATTGCACTGGCGCATCCTTCACGAATACCGCGATCGAGACGGGTTTTGTTGGTTACAAATAGATCGTCACCGACTAGCTGAGTGTTGCTGAGTTGATCGGTCATTGCCTTCCAACTTGCCCACTGGTCTTCTTCTAAGCCATCTTCGATGGAGATAATGGGATACTTGGCGATCAGACCTTCGTAGTAATTAACAAACTCTTGGGGGCTGAGGGTCTTACCATCGATCGCATAGTTACCGTCCTTGAAAAGCTCATTGGAGGCAACGTCGAGGGCAAGAGCAACTTGTTCACCGGGTTTGTAACCTGCCTTGGTGATCGCGTCGATCAGTAATTCGAGGGCAGCTTGGTTGGACTCAAGGTTAGGCGCGAAGCCACCTTCATCACCGACAGCAGTGGACAAGCCTTTGTCATGGAGTACGGAGCTAAGGGCGGCAAAAACTTCCGCACCATAGCGCAACGCTTCTTTAAAGGTGGGCGCTCCCACAGGCACGATCATAAATTCTTGAATGTCTACGTTATTGTCCGCGTGAGCGCCGCCATTAAGGACGTTCATCAAGGGGACAGGTAAAACATTAGATAGGGGTGTGCCAAGGTAGCGATAGAGCGGTAAGTCGATCGCGGCGGCGGCTGCCTTAGCTGTGGCGAGGGATACTGCCAAAATTGCATTAGCACCAATCTCTGACTTGTTGGGAGTGCCATCTCGATCAATCATCAAGCGATCGACCAATTCTTGATTAAGGGCATCAACACCTTTGAGGGTGGGGAGAAGCTTTTCGCTAATGTTGCGAACTGCGATCAAAACTCCTTTGCCACCGTAGCGACCCTTGTCGCCGTCCCGCAATTCATGGGCTTCAAAACTACCTGTAGATGCACCACTGGGAACCTGTGCGAGTCCGACTGCTCCGTTTGCTAATTTTACTTCTGCTTCGACAGTGGGTTTGCCTCGCGAATCGAGAATTTCTCTGGCTGCGATCGCGATGATTTCTGTGCCTTTAGTCACTTTGAGCTATTCCTATGATGATTAAGTAAAGCTATTCGCAATAATCTTACAGTTTTGCGATGCCCCATTTTTCAAATGTTAGGTTTTTATCAAAAAGTTTGCTTAATTTGGCTATTTATCCCGTTATCGCGATCGCTCCCCGTCATAAAAAAGCAAGTTGCGGCACAACTTGCTTTTTTTTAGATTAGATTCACAATCAGGGCATCGAGCTTTCTGATTCTGGCGATCATGATTTTCATGACGTTAATCGCAAAGTTAGGAGTTTGCTGGACGAGAAAGTTAAATCTTTTTTCGTCGATCTCCACCAACTTGCACTCAGTCTTGGCGATCGCTGTGGCACGGCGGGGACTGGACTCGATCAGTGCCATTTCGCCAACGATGCCCCCTGCGCCTGTTGTATCCAGCAATTTACCATCGATCGAGATTTCGACCTCACCTTCGATAATTGCGTACATATGGTCAGCAACTCCACCCTGCTGAAAGATAACCTGACCTGCGGGAATGGTCACAAAGTCTTTCTCATTTTTAAATAGATCAATCGTAGTCAAAGTCAAACTCCTTATTTGTTGTTATTTCAGAAGCAAATAGTGGCGCAAAGAGCTGCCATTTGCTCCTATGTTTATGTTCTGATCAATAAACAATGTCAATTTAAAGTGTCAATTTAAAATGGCGCATTTGTGGTTAAGTTTAAATTAAGCTCCCGTTAACTAAGTACTTAATCAATATCGCGATCGCTGCGCCAATAGCGGTATTGATCCCATTAACCACTTCATTGGTCAGCCAATCGTATTTTTCTTGAAGGGTTGCCCCGATCAGGCTTTCGACATTGGTGGCGACAAAGGCGGCGATCGCGCACCACAGCAAATCCCAAGGACTAGCTAATAAATTCACCCCTAAGCCAATCACCGCAATGATCATTGAGCCGAATATTCCTGCGATCGTTCCTTCGAGGCTGACTGCGCCCTCCGTACCCGCAGGTACAGGCTTGAGCGTGGTGATTAAAAATGTACTTTTGCCGTATGCCTTGCCAATCTCACTGGCGGTGGTGTCGGCGAGTTTGGTACTGAGGCTAGCAACATAGCCAATTAACCACAAAGGGTGAGGCGCGATCGCATAGCCAATCGCACAGATTGCTCCCGTCGCTGCTGATCCCCAAAGATTTTCAGGACCTCTTGCGCCGTCGCGTTTTTCGGCAATGCCCTTCGCTTCCTTGATGTCTTTACCAATGCGGGTTACTCCCGATCCCACAATTAGATAGCTTAAAATGACTAGATAACCCTGCCATCCTAGGCATCCCCAAACGATGATTCCTAGCCCCCATGCGTGCCAAATCCCCATCGTGGTTAAGACTTTGCGGGGCAGTAGTAGGGCGATCGCCCCTAAAACCGTATTGAGAGCGATCGCCACTAGCCAGCTCATGCTCCAAACCTCAGAAATTGGGAAACTATTGATCATAGAAATTCATCTTGAAATGTAATGCAGTTATGAAAGAAACGATGATTGAAGCATTTATTTTGTTTTTGGGGAATTTGCGATGGATGGGTTGGAACTCATTTTTGGCATTCATTCCCTTTGTACTGAGCTTAGTCTTATTTGCCAAGCGATCGCCAAGGCAACTATCAGTTAATCCTTTCTGGTGGTTAGGATGCTTGATTTTTATTTTATTTCTACCTAACGCACCCTACACAATTACTGACATTATCCATTTTGTTGATGATTCGCGATCGCCCTATGTCTCTGACAATGGCATTATTTTTGTATTGATCCCGCAGTATCTAGTGTTTTTATTACTAGGATTTCAATGCTATGTGATCTCGATGATCAAGCTAGGACAGTACTTGCTATGGGTACGCCTGATCAAAAATACAATCTGGATAGCAGCCCTAGAGCTAGGTCTGACCTTCCTTTGTGCGATCGGCGTTTACTGGGGCAGATTTAATCGCCTGAATAGTTGGGATGTCTTCGCACAGCCCCAACTGGTGATCGGCGATGCCCTAGCTAACCTTAAAGATCCTAGTTTCTTTGTTGGGACTTGCTTGTTTTTTGTAATCTTTGCGGGGCTATACTACATCTGCAAATGGATTAATTTGGCGATCGCTTTTTACTGGCAAAACTACCAAGACAGAAATAATGCCAACGAGATTTTCCGTTAAGTACTTCAGCAATAACCAAAGGATCGGCTTATGATTTAGTTAGATTTTGGCTTACTAGATTTTGGCTTACATAGGTAGATGAAGATATGTTTAATGCGACTGAGCTTCTGATCAGTAATTTTGTTGAGCTACTGAAACAAGGATATCGACGTACCTATGGCGGTTACCTCCATGATTACGAAGATATCATCGGCTGGGCAGGTAACATGGCTCTCGAAAATATCGCTAATAGTGATGCCCTATACCACAATGTTGAACATACGATCCTCGTCACCTTAGTTGGTCAAGAAATCCTTAGAGGCAAGCATATTCGCGAAGGGCGCGTCTCTCCCGAAGATTGGCTCCATTACATTATTTCCCTCGTCTGCCATGACATTGGCTACGTCAAAGGTGTCTGTTTGCAAGATGGTAACGGTAAATTTGCGACGGGGATCGGAGACGCGATGGTGGAGCTACCCTCAGGGGCATCGGATGCGGGGCTAACGCCTTACCACGTCGATCGCGCTAAGTTATTTGTCAATCAACGCTTTGCTAATCACTCTCTGATCAAAGCTGAAAAAATCTGTCGCAATATCGAGTTAACTCGCTTCCCTGTACCGAAAACAGGCGATCACCAAGACACCACGCATTTTGCAGGATTAGTGCGATCGGCGGATCTGATTGGACAGCTAAGCGATCCGCGCTATCTCAAAAAGATTGGCGCTTTATTTTATGAGTTTGAAGAAACGGGCGTGAATGCGGCACTAGGCTATGCTCATCCTGGAGATTTGCGCCGCAATTATCCTAAGTTTTATTGGACGAGTGTTTATCCCTACGTTAAAGATGCTTTGTACTATCTATCGCTAACGCAGCAGGGACAAGAAATTGTTGCTCATCTCTATTCCAATGTGTTTGTAGTGGAACATGAGAAGCCTGAATATCAACAATCGCTTTCCAGTTTGCCCACTTCCTAACCAATTATTGTTTTTTATAAAGAGAAGCCCTAAAAGCGTTGTAAAGCGACGCTTTTAGGGCTTCTCTTTGGTTTGGATTTAAGCACAAAGTGTTTTATATTAGTTCTAAATAAATCTAAAGAGGCTTCGACTCCGCTCAGCCACCGTATATCGATGGCTGAGCGGAGTCGAAGCCCTATTTCTTATTTGAATTATCTATATTTACCAAGCATTAGTTATTTTTTTGAATGTTGCTTCAGCTAAGCCTTTTACTTTGGCTCGGCTATATACATCATCAATTGATGTATAAAACGATGTTTGTCTCTCTTTGTGGATCGCTTCTGCAAAATTTGAAACTATGCTTACTCTGGGCTTAGATTTAGCGATTTGAACTTGCAGTTCATGAACACTCATAGTATTCATATCTTCTAAAATCTTGTTTGCCTTTGTAATATCTATCGCAATATCTATAGTTTTCTTGTTTTTTGAGACCTCTGTTTTTAGATGTTTAGTTTGAGAATGGTTGGCTTGAATTGTAGATGTGGAAACTGTATTAGATAGTTCAGTGATTCGTTGATCTAATCTGGCGATCTTTGTGGATAGATCTGTAGATAGACTTTTTAAAGTCTGATTGAGACTTACTTCAAGCTGTCCCACAATTTTGCGTAAACTTGATTCGTCGAAGGTAATGGTGTGAGTTGGATGTTTGTCATGGTTATCGCGACTTACTGGTTGATCTTGAGAATGGCGATCGCGTAAAAATTGATATTGCTCAAGTAGAGATGACTCGATCTCCTTTGGCGCAACGTAAGCCCGAATTGCGGTGAACTGTTCGTTCATTTCTTGCGCTTTGAGAGCCGCATAGTATTCAAAATATCCTTCTAAAATCCTGAAGGATATCGGCGATATTTTGCTTAAAATGATAGGTCTGACCGTATCACCAGACTTCAGTAGTAACTTAGCAAAATATTCAAGTTCGCTAGCATTGAATTGAGCCGCCATACTTGGTAGAGGCGGCTCAATCATATCGAGGTCGATCGAAGATGTTAATACACTCATCGCTAATATCATTAATTGAGATTAATTTTGCTGAGAACTTCGTTAGCCAATTCCTCAAATTCGGCGGCTGACATAGAATCGGGTTTGAAATCAAAAATAGATTTAGGATCAGGAATTTGCAGATCTCCAACTTGCTCAAAATTGTCGATCGCTCGCGATAGATCTTCTCTCTGGAAAATGCGTGTTTCGAGAACAGGGAAACCATAACGTTCTTGGACAACACTTTCCTGTTTGGGCAAAGTGGATTTAATGTAGTTGGCATTGGTGAGGATTTTGGAAGGCAAAACTCCTAGAATATTGATCGCGGGGCGATTGACAAATTCCCGATATTCATTCATCTCTTCTACAAAGTTTTTCACATTCCGCAAACCTTCGTTGGCAAAAGGTTTCAAGTCAGAGGGAATTACCAAATAGTCACAGGCGATTAGTGCCACCTTGGCGTATAGATTTAAGGAAGGTGGTGTATCAATCAGAACGATATCATAGCGATCTTTAACGAGGTCTAGCTTTTTAATCAGTTGCAGTTTCGAGCTTTCTTTGTCGATTAAATTTGCTTCTTGCCAGATTAAATTGATGTGAGCAGGAATAACGTCTACTTGTGGATAGGTGAAGGTTCCTTGAAGTGCGACATCACCAATGTAGCTAGATTTCGGATAGAAAATGACATTGTAAATATTGTTATCCTTTAGAGTGTCGTCATCTTCACTGGCAAACTTGAGTAGCCCTGCGGCAAAGGTAGTATTGGCTTGGCTATCGAGATCGATGACGAGGACTCGCTTACCTTTTTTGCTAAGGGCGGCAGCTAGGTTGATAACAGTGGTGGTTTTACCGACACCGCCTTTATTGTGATAGATCGCGATTGTTTTCATGGATGCTTGCGGTTGTAATGATGGCTTAATAGTGGCGGATTTATGGTTAGTGGGTTTAGGGCTAGTTGATTTGGCGATCGCAGGAGAAACTGTTTGCAGAACTGGTATTGCGACATCTTCGGAGATCAAGCTAGCAAGTCTATCTCTACTGAGAATATTCTTAATTTCCTCAATTTTATCAGAAAGTTGATTGCCGTCACATTGAAAACATAGCTTGATCTGATCGCCCACTAATTCGTAGATTCGGAAATCCTTGGCATTGGTCAGCACACCATAAATCACCTGTAGCTTGGTGAGGTAGTGATTGAGTCGGCGCACATGAAAATCTAAATTTTGTTTAGGATGTTTTGCCTCCATGACCACACAAACCTTAGCAGCATTATCCTTCGCTGATGGAAATACCTGTGAGGTGAGGGCTAAAAAATCTAAACGGATACTGCCAAGGGCAACTTCTTGATGCCATTTACTAGAGTCGTAACCAAGGGCAGGTAATAAAAATTGAACAAATAATTTACTCTCCACTTCGCTTTCATTGCGACAGAGTGCTGGATTGAAGCGCATTTATATCCCGTTAAATATTCACTTAACTAATTCTATAGTGAGTTGGGCAAGTCCAAACCAAAATATGAGTACTCATATTTTGGTTGACGTAAGTTCGATATAGCCATTTGCGCCGCGCTTGGCACGGCGCAAATGGCGCAAAACGGTAAAAATTGCTTTGCAATTTTTACCGTTTTGCGCTTTCGTTGAACTGACATTTGGTTAGATGGCTCATTCCCCAAAAAATCAAGTTTGAATTGACAATATCAACTTCTAATCCCCAATGTTTAAGCCGATCGCCATCGCCACCCGTGATGACGATCGCGCTATCGGGAAATCGCGATCGCCAATCATCTACATAAACTCGCAATCCTGCCAAAATCATCTGGACGATACCTGACTGGATCGCGCCAACGGTATTCTTTGCCCATAACGTCGGTACTATTTCGGGAATATTTAGATCTGGGAGGGATGCGGTATTTTTGTGGAGACTGGCAAACTGCGATCGCAGTCCCGCGATGATCGCGCCGCCGATTAGATTTTTATTCGTATCAATGCCCGTGATTGTAATCGCTGTCCCTGCGTCAATCACCAACACAGGATAGCCATAGATTTCGCCCGCTCCAAACACAGCGATCGCGCGATCGCATCCCATCGTGTCATAGAGTCCCCCTAACGGCACATCGGTGGTAGTCAAGATCTGAGTTTGCGGTAGATCATGCCAAGGGGTAAGGAGATATGGCACAACCGAGGCGATCGCAATATGGTCAAAATTTTGAGGAAAGTCCTGCTGGATAGCCATGTGCTGCATAGCTAGCTGGTCATGGGTATGGGCATATTCCGCAAGGATATGGCGATCGCGATCTATAACTACGGCTTTGATCCTAGTGTTGCCAATGGCGATCAGCAGTTGATAGGGATGCTTTTGGTGATGACTGGCGATCGCGGTCATGATTTGCGTCTAGAGAATTTGCCAAGCTAAATGGGGCGTTATCAGTTTTAGCTTTGATATTAAGATTAGAATACTGGAGAGCGATCGCGAAGCAATCTTCAAAATCGCCATCTTTTGCCTAATTCTATGATTTTTGCCAATGGACTTTGAGCCAGCCTATAGCCGTTATCCCCTTGCCTCGGTCAACCAACGACTCGGAGCGCTAATTGTTGATTTTTTAAGTTGTTGGTTTATTTCTGAGTTAACCCTATCCCTGCTGTCGGTGACTAACTCAAGCCCATTGCGGTTATTTACCTTTGTGGTGACTTGGTTTGTCTTTCGTGTTTTTATTGCGACGCGGAGTCAGGGACAGAGTTTCGGGCGTTGGCTGATGAGCATTCGGGTTATCGATGCAGAATATGGCAAAACGGCAACCATTGGTGCTTTTATCAAACGAGAGAGTCTTGTATTTGTTTGTTCCCTCTTTTTGATCGAGACGATTACCTCCACTTTTATTGTGTTTGCGTGGATTCCCTTTGCGGCTGACGCTGCCTTTGCGGTGGTGGATGAAGAGAAGCGTCAAGCCTTTCACGATCGCATTAGTAGTACGATTTCCATTCAAACTCGCAAGGGATTTCAGATTGATCAGAAGTTAGGCAAACTCTTCAATCAGGCGGGAGAACAAGCTTCCAAACTTTACCAAAGTCGCCAAGATCGCGATCCCTATGCCGATGAATATGCCACCCCTCGCAAACCCAAACGTCGTCCCCGTTCCAAATCTCGCCCTCCCCAAGACTTCTATCCAGAACCTGATTATTCTTACAAGGAGCCTGAGAATCCTCTCGATAGTGGCTATGGTCAAGAGGATGACTTCTATCAATCAGACCAAGTAGATCGTTCTAGCAATTCTTCTAGAAGAACCACTAGAAATACTAACGATTGGAATAACAGTGGTTGGGAACAAAATTTCGGAGATGACGCTGAAGATGAATGGGGAATGCCCAAGCGCGATCGCTCGCTATCCCGTCCATCTCGCCCATCCTACGATGTCAATGACTCTAGTCAAGATGATCCGCAACCCCCTAAGCGATCGGCTCGTCGCCCCAGACGGCGTTAGATTTTCTAAAGCATAGCGAAATCAAGATGTAAGGGGCGGAATGAAGTGTTGACCTTGAAGATTGAAAACCAAACCTAGCAAGGGTTTTAAAAACACAAAATGGCAAAGCTATTTTGTGTTTTAGTATTGGGGATTGCTATATGATTTCTATTGCTATCAGACGATGAAATCATCTAGCAATCGAAACTATGGATTTTAAAAGTATTATTCGCGATGTACCTGATTTTCCACAACAGGGGATAGTTTTTCGAGATATTACGCCTCTGCTGGCTCATCCCCAAGGTGTAGCAACGATTACACAAGATTTTCAAGCGCAAATTGCAGAGCTAAATCTAGGTAAAATCGATGCGGTGATTGGCATTGAATCACGAGGCTTCATTTTGGGTGCGCCCTTGGCGTTTGCCTTGGGCTGTGGATTTGTGCCAGTGCGTAAACCCAAAAAATTGCCCTCAGAAGTATTTCGTGTGGAATATTCTTTGGAATATGGGACTGACACCTTAGAGATGCACTGCGATGCGATCGCCTCGGATCAGAGGGTGGTGATCATTGATGATGTCATCGCTACAGGTGGCACGGCGGCAGCAACTGCTCAATTAGTCGCGCAGTCGGGAGCGGAGCTTGTTGCCTACGGATTTCTCATCGAGCTAGATTTTCTCAATGGTCGTAGTGCTTTACCTGAAGTCCCCGTGATTTCCTTGGTCAATTATTAGAGAATGGCGGCGCTTTGCGCCGCCATTCTTTTGGGAATTTTAGATACAAAGAAAAAGCCGTTGCATCGCAACGGCTTTTTCTTTGTATTAAGAGGGCGAATGATGGGAATTGAACCCACGAATGGTGGTACCACAAACCACTGCCTTAACCACTTGGCTACACTCGCCATTTAACCGAAACTTATAATAGTATGGGTTTGTGTATTTGCACAATACCCTATGCAAATTTTTTTAATTAAATTTTTAAATCAACCCCCAAAAACTAAGGCATTAATATACTTGATGCACCAGATTCTAGAACCCCCTCTAACTCCCCCTTGGAAGGGGGAGAACTCAGACTTCCCCCCTTGGAAGGGGGGACTGAGGGGGGTAAAACCTCCATGGTGTGTCAAGTATGTGAACGCCAAAACTAAGACGTGGGGCTTTGTGCCACACCTTAATTCTTGGATTTTATGCTCTAGCAAAAATCATCACTTCTTCGGCAATACCAGCACTTTTTTGAGACTGTGTAGTTTTTGAGCCTACATCAACTCCCAAAAACAAAGTATTATTACGTACGGTCTTCGTCTAGAGATGGATAAATATGATGCGAATACTGGCATTGGTTCCAGGTGGAACTGGCGATCAGTTACTGTTTTTTCCGACACTGGATACACTCAAACAACAATATCCCAATGCCGAAATTGATGTGGTAGTTGAGCCACGGTCAATGGCAGTTTATCGTATTTGCCAAGCCGTCAATAAGGTACTTAAGTTTGACTTTGGCGATCGCAACTCCCTTGCGGACTTTGGCAATTTACTGGGGACAATCCGCGATCGCGAATATGATGCGGCGATCGTCACCCAGCCCAAGCTGTCCATAAATATACTGTTGTGGTTAAGTGGTATCACTAAGCGGATCGGCTTTGCAGGCGATGGAGATTTTTTGCTGACCGATGTGGTCAAAACTAATCCCCAAGAATATGCGGCATCCCAAAACTATCAGCTACTCACAGCTATGGAGATCCGTCAGCCTCGCGCCGCAACTAAGGTGAATCTGGCTAAAAACGATCTCGACTGGGCAACGGGTGAACAAAAACGCCTCGGTATTCACCAGAGTGGATTCATCCTGTTGAATTGTGGTGCATTTGCCAACTATCCTGCTGATAGTTGGGCGAGAATCGCTAAGGATATCAAAACCAAGCTGCCAAATTTGCCGATTGTGGCGATCGATAGTGTTAATAATGCCGATCTACTGAAGCAGCTTGGTACAAGACTGTCAGACTTGATCATTACCAGTCCGACCGATATTGGTAAGCTCACAGCGATGATTGCTTCTGCCAATTTATTTATCTGTGCTGAAGGTGACGCGATGCAATTAGGCGTAGCGACAGGTGTAGCATTGGTTGCTATTTTGGGTGCAGACACAATGGCGGCATCTCTATTGCCAATCCAAGAAAAGCGGGTCAAATATGTTCAAGCCAATGCGAATCAATCGCTCAGCGATATATCCCCCGAAGTTGTTTTAGAAAAAATCTGGGAACAGTAAAGACAAGCAAACAAAGGAGGCAGCACAAAGCGCTGCCTCCTTTGTTTGCTTGCGTACCCATTCACACTTTCGTGAATGGCTATATTGAACTGCTGTTATAGACAATTCAAATGAAAAAAATAGGGCTTCGACGCTTCGACAGGCTCAGTGCATCGCTTCGCTCAGCCATCGTATATTGCTGGCTGAGCGAAGTCGAAGCCTCTTGAATTTATTGGGAATTACTATACTTTAGCGTTTGGCATTTTCTAAAAGTGCGCCATCTAACTTGGAGGAATGTAGGTCGGTATTTCGCAAATCTGCTCCCTTCAGCTTAGCCCCGTTAAAATCAGTTTTTCGTAAAATTGCCCCACTGAGATTAGCTTTGGTCAGATTTGCGCCGTTTAAAATCGCGCCACTTAGCTCCGTTTCACAGAGGGAGGCGCTAGTTAAATTTGCGCCATTGAGATTAGCACCGATCAGATTGGCATCGCTGAGGTCAGCATTAGTCAAGTCTGCGCCACTAAAGTTAACGCCCATCAAGTTAGCATTGCGGAGAATTGCCCCACTAAGATTAGCCCCGCTCAGATTGGCGAGGCTCAGATTAACGGCACTGAGATTAGCTAAGCTCAGGTTTGTGCCGCTCAGGTTGGTCATGCACAGGGTAACATCACGAAAGGTCGCTAAGCTGAGGTTAGCACCACTGAGGTTAGCGAGGGTGAGATTGGCTTCATGGAGATTTGCACCGATCAGATTCGCGCCCCCAAGGTTAGCTAGGCTCAGATCTACGCCACTAAAGTCAGCTTTGCTAACTTCAGCAAAGGCGAGATTAGCTTCTCGGAGATCAACTTGGACGCGATATTCCTGCGATCGCCAGACATTCCAACTACTTACCCCTTGTTGCAGTTGTGTTAAATGTTCTTTATTCGCCACGATTTTATCTTCGTTTTAACTAAGTAAACGATTAAAAACAAAAAGTAAATGAAACAATAAATCTTTAAAAATGCTCTAGTTTAACGATAGTTCAGGTTTGACAAAAATCCGCCGAGTCATGACAATTCGCAATACAATCTGCTATCAATTTGCAACTCTTGGGGGTATCTCTAGTCTAGATATAATTAAACGTGAGTTTGATATAGCCATTTGCGCCACGCTTGGTGCGGCGCAAATGGCTCAAAACGGTAAAAAGTGCAAAGCACTTTTTACCGTTTTGAGCTTTCGTCGAACTGACGTTAATTAAAAACTAAACTGGTCGGTTGGGCTGAACGAATATACATTGCACATGGGAAAAAACACATGATCAAGAATGCAACTACAAATGCAACTACATCGGCAACTAGAGCTATAAAACACAGTGCCAAGATCAGCAAAAGTAGATCTCCTAGATCGTCACAGTTAGTTTGGGGTTTACTTGGTATATTTACCGGCTTTGGGTTATGCGGATTTGGCTGGAGCGATCTGGGGAGTCGCCAATTTACTGATGAGGCGATCGCTGCACCAATGATTATCTCTTTTAATGCTTCTCAAGGGCAAATAGCACAAGCCTTACCGCCTGCTAACGCTTGCCAACAGCTAAGTAATCGGCGGTATGTGGTATTGCTGGATCGTCCTGCTAATTTACTGCCCCAGTTGCCCGAATTTCTGGCGATCGCTGCCGTGCCTTGCAGTTATCTCAATGGATCGATGACATTCTTTGGGGGATTTGACAATGCCCAAGCCTCTTCATTTCGGGCAAATCAGTTGCGCGAGTTAAACCTTGATGCGATCGTTCATTCCTTTAACGCCAAAGTTACGGATATTCCTACAAATTTGCAAGGTGCAGCCGTGCTGATCGATCCCAGCAATAATCCTACTGCGGCATTGCAAAGGGTGCGATCGCAAACTAGCAAAGGTTCGTCCCTTGCTACTTTTAATAATCGTTCGGTGATTCTAGCGGCTCCCCTATCGAGCCAACAAAGTGCGAATGCGATCGCTGCCGCATTACGTGGACAGGGCTTGTCAGCACAGGTGATCAGTGCCTCTCTGATCGCGCCACCTGTAACTGCCGCCGCGCCAAGCAACCCTCCGACTCCGCCTACCACTCCAACCCCTTCTACCCCAAAACCACCAGATAGTAAGACCACGCTCTATCGCGTCCTTGTCCCTAATGTCAACGCTGATACTCTCAAAAAAGTCCGTGCACTTGTGCCTGATGCTTTCGCGACGGTTTTTAAAGGCAAGCCCTATATCCAAGTCCGTACCTATACCAATCGTAGTAATGCCCATCGTGAGCGCGATCGCCTCAATCCGATCTTCCCCAACACAATTTTGATCCAAAGCTAGGTTTGATCCCATCGTGAATCTACCCCAATACAGGATTAGGGTGAGCGATCGCGCCAAGCACGTCCGTCTGTTGATCTCCCTCGAAGACGGACTAGAGGTGGTCGTGCCGCCAAATTATGATTCGCGTAAAATCCCTGAAATTGTTGCCCAGAAGCAAGCTTGGATCTTACGCAATCAGCATAAACTCAGCGAGCGTCAAGCCTTTTTGCAAGCGCAAAATCCCTATGATCTGCCCAGTCACATCCATTTGCGATCGCTACAAGAATCATGGCAGACCGAATATCAACACACTATTACAAATCACCAAAATTCTCGCCGAAGCCCCGCATCACAATTAATCACAATTCAAGAAACAAATCAGCATTTACTAACGATCAGTGGTGATGTTACCGATGTCACATCTTGCCGCGCCTTGCTCAAGCAGTGGCTTAAGCAAAAGGCAAAACAACATTTAACTAAATGGTTGCGTCAGGTCAGCATACGGATTAATCTGCCCTATCGCACCACCATCATTCGTGGACAAAAAACTCTATGGGGAAGCTGCTCCCGCGATCGCAATATTAGTCTCAATTACAAGCTGCTGTTTTTAGAGCCAGAGGTGGTCGAATATGTGCTGATCCATGAGCTTTGTCATACCATTCATATGAATCACTCGTCTAAATTTTGGCAATTAGTACAACAGCACCAGTCAAATTATCAAGTCTTAGATAAGTCCCTTAATCAAGCATGGCAAGTTATTCCTGCATGGCTTGATGTTTCCTGAATATAGTAATTCCAAATAAATTCAAGAGGTTTCGACTTCGCCCAGCCACCGTATATTGCTGGCTGGGCGAAGTCGAAACCCTATTTTTCTTATTTGAATTGTTTATAAAAGATGAGTCATGGCGCAAATGGCGTGATATCAAAGTCACGGCATAAGAAGAGTGGCGGCGCAAAGCGCCGCCACTCTTCTTATGGTTTTATGTCCTCAGCAAACCTTGCTTCGCTATACGTCCCAAGCAGACTTTGCTTGGTTGTAGATGTGATTAAGCTCACAAATATTCAGTAAATTCAGCCTATGGGTATTTAAGGGTTAAGTACTATACTGGCATCGTGCAACTGAAAATATGAGGACTAAATCTTTATGACAGAAAAAAAATCTAACTTGCTACCAATCCTTGGTGCGAGTGCTGTAGTAGTTGCTGGTGGTGTGGGAGCGTATTTTTTTCTGAGTAAGTCACCCATCCCCCTAGGTGGTGGCGCGGGTAGTACCGCAGGAACCATGACCGTTGTTCCCAAACAAGCATTAATGTCGGTATCGATTTCTACCGATGGGTCGGCACTTTCCAAATTGGAACAGTTCCTCTCCCCCGAAACAAAAAAACTTTACGATCAAGCCCTAACTCAATTCCAAAGCGAGCTTTCTTCAGAAGACATTAATTACGAAAAAGATGTAAAGCCTTGGATTGGTAAGAACGTTTCCATCGCCATTTTGCCTCAGACAAAAACAGCAGGTCTCAACCCTGCGCGTTTGTCATCTGTCCCTCGCTATGTGCCGATGAGCGATACAGGCTCGATCCAATTTGTGCAAGCACCTGCCGCTGCGCCAGCAGAAAAGACTCCTAACTACTTGATGGTATTGGAAGTCAAGGACAAAGCTGTTGCCGAGAAGTTTTTTACTGAAAAGGTCAAGGCTAAGGCTAAGGGTAAAGAAAAGCAGTCTGACTACAAGGGTGTCAAAATTACTGAGTATGGCGAAGGCTCGGCGGCAACCTCTAGTGCGATGGTTGGTGACTATCTGATTATTTCTGGACAAACACAGGCGACCCAAAAGGCGATCGATACTTTTCAAGGTGAACCTTCCCTCGCCAGTGTAAGTGTTGCCGATGATCTGAAACTGCAAAATCCCGTTGCTCAGGTCTACTTCCCTAACTTTGGTGAGTCCATTGTTGAACTCTCTGCCCTTAATCCTGATGCGCCCGAAGAAGTTCCACCAGAACTCCTTAAGGAATTGAAGAAGGTCAAATCGGTGCATATGGGCTTCGGCATTGACGACGCAGGCATCCGTTTTAAGGCATCGGGTAAGTTTGATCCATCGGCGATCGCTTCTCTCAAAAACTCTCCCAACAAGATTCTTGGTCAAATTCCTTCCCAAGCCTTTAGCTTAGTTACTGGTTCTAATATCAAGGGATCTTGGGAACAGTTTGTCAAGTCTGCGGAAAATACCCCTGAAGCCAAACAAGCGATTGAATCCGCTAGAGCGCAAGCTAAGTCTTCACCCTTGGCAGTCGATCTCGATAAGGATGTATTTGGATGGATGGATGGTGAATTTGCGATCGCCTCAATATCCTCGAAGCCAGAAGGTATCTTGGCTCAGACCCAAGGCTTAGCACCATTGTTAATGCTGCAAACCACCAACCGTGGGGCTGGGGAAGCTTTACTCAAAAAGCTAGATGGATTTATCTCCCAAAATGGTGGACAGGTCGCCAAAAAAGATGTGGGTGGAGTTGCTGTAACGGAATGGACTGCTCCTGGGGCTGGTGCGGTGGTTTCCCACGGTTGGGGACAACAGGACACTTTGTTCATTACGGCTTCGCCTGTGGTATCGCTGTTTATTCCTAAGCCCGCCAGTGCGATCGATGGTGATGCAACTTTCAAATCCGTTGTTAGCACATTACCTACTAGCAATGTTGGTTATTTCTATGTAGATGTTGATAGGACTTGGAGTATCATTCAAACTTTCCTTCCTCCTTCCGAGAAAGAAAGTATTCCTGCTGATGCCAAGGCTGTGATTCAGTCGATCCGTGGATTAGCAATTACAGGTGCTTATCCTAATCAAGAAACCGCCGAATTTGAGGCAATTTTGGCACTTAAAAAAGGCGGCAAGTAATCATTTTTAGGCATTTGCGTCGCGCTTTGCGCGATGCAAATGCCTATTGGTCAAACCCCAGAATAAGAATGGCGGCGCTAAGCGCCGCCATTCTTATTCTGGGGTTTTCTCTAGATAGTTCTTGCCCCAGATGTGCATCGCATCTAAAACGGGCTGAAGAGTTCTCCCCATCGGTGTTAACGAGTATTCCACCTTGGGCGGAACTTGCATATAGATTTCGCGATGCACTAAGCCATCCCGTTCCATCTCTCGCAATTGCTGCGTGAGCATTTTTTGGGTAATTCCGCGAAGATGACGATGGAGTTCGCCAAATCGCCTTGTGCCTTTAAATAATTCATGCAAAATCAACACTTTCCACCGTCCCCCGATCGCATTGAGGGTCGCTTCGACAGGGCAACTACTGCGATCGCGTTGATCTAAATCTATGTTTGTCCCTTGATCGTCTGGATGATCTGGGTTTTGACTCTTCTGAGAATCCGAAACCAACGGATCTAGCAAAAATTGATCACTGTATTTTCTCATAGTTTCTTTTTGGTATGTACCTTACAAAAAAGTGCATACTTTACTTTATAGATGTAGACCAATTATATTTGTTTTGTCAATAGACAACGCATACGGACAGAATCATGAGCGAACCTAAAATCGTTGATAAGAAGCCAGTAGTTTTGGAACTGGAACCAAAAACCTACTACTGGTGTACCTGTGGAGCATCCACTAACCAGCCCTATTGCAATGGAGCGCATAAGGGAACTGATTTTACACCTATTGCCTTTGAAGTAACAGAAACAAAAAAAGTTGCGCTCTGCCTGTGCAAACACACTGGCAATGCCCCATTCTGCGACGGCGCTCACACCAAACTTTAATCCCTAATATCTCTTTACCAACCCATCTTCTATTTCGGAGGGACTTTCTATGTTGACTATTCGCAAATCAGAGGAAAGAGGTCATGCCAATCATGGCTGGCTTGATAGCTATCATACTTTTTCCTTTGCTGGATACTACGATCCTCAGCACATGGCATTCCGATCGCTACGGGTGATTAATCAAGACCAAATCGCTGGTGGTAAGGGGTTTGGTACTCATCCCCATCGGGACATGGAAATCATCACCTATATGTTGGATGGAGCCTTAGAACATAAGGACAGCATGGGTAATGGTTCGATCATTCGGGTGGGCGATGTGCAGCGTATGAGTGCAGGAACTGGCATTACCCATAGTGAGTTCAATCCTTCGGCAACGGAAACTGCTCACCTATTGCAGATCTGGATTTTGCCAAATCAGCAAAATGTTACGCCTAGCTATGAGCAAATTGCGTTTACAAGGGAAGAGAAGTTAAATCAATTGCGTTTGATTGCATCTCCATCTGGACGCGATCGCTCGGTCAAAATTTACCAAGATGCCTTAATCTATGCCTCGATCTTGGAAGATGGCGCTAAGGTTGTCCACAGTGTCGCGCCCAATCGCTACGCATGGATACAGGTAGCAAGGGGAAATGTGATGGTAGGCGATCGCTTACTCAATGGTGGTGATGCCATTTCTAGCGATCAGGTTGGCGACTTGACAATAGTTGCTCAAGGCGATGCTGAAATCCTAGTGTTCGATCTTTCATAGTCAAGACGTTTTGCACTTAATCTCAAGCTATAAATTAACGTGAGTTTGATTTAGCCATTCTTATTAACGCTAGTTCACCATATTTAGCCATTTGTGCCGCGCTTTGCACGGCACAAATGGCTAAGTAGAACTTACATCTTGTTAGGACACAAAACCAGAGAAGGAGTTGCGGCGCAAAGCGCCGCAACTCCTTCTCTGGTTTTTAATTGTGTCTTTATGATGTCCTTACGAATTTAGAGGTAATGTTTTCCAGTATCGGGCAAGTTTAAATGATATTCATAGATAAATACTTATATTGTAAATGCTTTTCATTTAGACTGTTCTTTGCAATAATCATAGAAATTTAATTATGATTATTGCAAAGTTAATAGATTTAATATGATAAACAACTGGCTAGAAAATATCTGGCTGATCCCCTGTTATTCCCTACTTGGGGCAATGTTATCGGTTACATGGTTTCCTGCGATTACCCGCAAGACGGGACCCAGACCCGCAGGCTATGTCAATATCCTGATGACATTTATCTCCTTTGTTCATGCGATCTTTGCCTTGAACACCGCTTGGGGACAGCCAGCATACTCCTTGTCCTTTCCTTGGTTAGAGGTGGGCGGATTAAATCTCACTATTGATCTTCAGATCTCTGCGATGAATGTTGGGGCGATCGCCCTAATTACAGGATTGAATCTCCTCGCCCAGATTTATGCAGTTGGTTATATGGAGATGGATTGGGGCTGGGGTAGATTTTTTGCTCTCCTAGCCTTATTTGAAGCAGGTATGACTTCTCTAGTGATCTGTGACTCCCTCTTCTTTAGTTATGTGCTTTTAGAAATTCTGACCTTAGGAACCTATTTATTAGTTGGCATCTGGTACAACCAGTCATTGGTGGTAACAGGGGCAAGGGATGCTTTTTTAACTAAGCGCGTCGGCGACTTGATTTTGTTAGTTGGTGTGGTCGGACTCTTGCCGCTAACGGGAACTTGGAACTTCACGGAGCTAGCGATATGGGCGGAGACTACCGATGTAAACCCCACCACGATTACCCTCGTTACCTTAGCTTTAATGGTGGGACCGATGGGTAAATGCGCTCAATTTCCTTTGCACCTCTGGCTAGATGAAGCTATGGAAGGACCTCTGCCCAGTACGGTTCTGCGGAACTCGGTGGTGGTGGCGATGGGAGCTTGGGTCTTGCTGAAGCTGCAACCTTTGATCGCTCTGTCTCCATTTACGCAGCAAGCAGTAATTGCGATTGGGGCGGCGACTGCCCTCGGTGCGGTTTTAATCGCGATCGCCCAAATTGATGTCAAGCGGGCGCTATCCTATCTCACCAGTGCCTTTATGGGCATAATTTTTATCGCCGTTGGTACTGGTGAAATCGCTAGCGCCTATAACTTGATTTTGGCTCATGCCTTGGCGATCGCTCTTTTGTTAATGTCCATCGGCAGCATCATCTCCAATGTCATTAGCCAAGATCTGACGATGATTGGCGGACTATGGAAACGTCGCCCGATCTCTGGTTTATGTTTTTTGATCGGAATGTTGGGCTTGATTGGCTTCCCTCCCTTTGGTGGATTCTGGGCAATGGTGAGCTTAATTTCCCACCTTTGGGCAAAGAATCCTGCTTTAGCGGAATTATTATTGTTGATTAACGGATTGATTGCTTTTAGCTTGATGCGTGTGTTCGGATTGATCTGGGGTGGTAAACCCAAACAGATGACAGAAAGATCTGTAGAACCGCTATGGCTGATTGTGATGCCAATGACGATTTTGGCAGGAGTAGTTCTGCATATGCCCCAATTACTTGCTAGCTTGGGTGTAATTACGGACTGGTCGGTGCTATGGAGTCCTAATGCACTGTTGCTTTTGGGTTCTAGCACAATTGGGCTAGCCACAGGTGGATATCTCTATCTTAATGAGAAAGTCAGTAAGCCGATTCGATTGTCTTGGAGTGGGCTACAGAACTTTTTTGCCTATGATTTTTATACGCCAAAGCTCTATAAAGTCACGATTGTGGGCTTAGTCGGCGGCATATCGCAAAAGATGTTTTGGTTTGATCGCTTCTTTGTAGATGGTGTTGGTAACTTCTTCGGATTAGCAACTATCTTTAGCGGTCAAAATCTGCGTTACAGCACCTTTGGACAATTACAACTCTATGCTTTGACGATCATGGTCGGCATTGGCGTGCTTCTGTTACTGCTTTTTAAACCAACTTTTTAATATTCTTAATATTCCCAAACCTATGCCCAATATTCTGAGTGCTTTAATTTGGTTGCCCGTGATCGGGGCTTTAGCGATCGCCCTATTACCTGATAGTCAATCAAAAAAGGGTGCGATCGTCTTTGCCAGCGCGGTCTTAATCCTAGACTTGATTCTGCTGAAGCAATTTGACACTAACCTTAGTTCTTTTCAATTATCTGAAAACCTGCCTTGGTTGGAAAATATCGGATTAAACTACAGCCTTGGCATCGATGGACTGTCACTGCCCCTAGTCGTTCTCAATGGCTTGATCACTTGGCTAGTTATTTGCTTTTGTGAAGGTCAGATCAAGGATCGCATCAAACTTTTTCAAGTGCTGATGCTGCTGATTCATGCAGGTGTGAGTGGTGCAATTCTCTCCACTAATACCCTTCTATTTGTGCTTTTCTATGAAATTGAACTAATTCCCCTCTACCTAATTATTGCTGTATGGGGTGGAGCGCAACGTACTTATGCGGCAACTAAATTCCTAATTTTTACCGCCGTTTCAGGGGTTCTAGTTTTAGTCGGTTTCTTGGCTTTGGGATGGCTGACTGCTAACCCAATCCCCACCTTTGACTACACCACCTTGCAAACTATCACTTTGCCGATAGAAGTCCAAATCACACTGCTGCTAGTCTTATTACTTGGCTTTGGCATCAAAGCTCCCTTTGTGCCTTTTCACACTTGGCTCCCTGACACCTATGTCGAGTCCACGACCCCAGCCGTAATGATGCTCGGTGGTATCGTTGCTAAATTGGGAACCTATGGACTATTTCGCTTCTGCGTTGGCTTATTTCCCGATGCTTGGGCATTGATATCACCCTACGTTGCGATCTGGGCAGGTTTAGGGGTTTTGTACGGCACGATGGTGGCGATCGCCCAACGGGACATCAAGCGTATGGTTGCCTATAGTTCCATCGGTCACATGAGCTATATTCTCCTTGCCGCCGCCGCCGCTACTCCTTTGAGCCTGATTGGTGGCATAGCCCAAATGGTCAGTCATGGTTTGGTGTTAGCACTCCTCTTTTACCTAGTCGGTGTGATCGAAGAGAAGATCGGCACAAGGGATCTCGATGTTCTCAATGGTTTGTTAAATCCTTTGCGTGGCTTGCCAACCACTAGCGCCCTGCTGATTTTGGGGGGTATGGCAAGCGCTGGCATTCCCGGAATGGTTGGCTTTATCGCTGAATTCCTAGTCTTTCAAGGTAGTTTTGCCAAGTTCCCTATCCCTACGATTTTCTCAATCATCGGTACAGGTTTAACCGCCGTCTATTTCGTGATTCTGCTTAATCGCACCTGTTTCGGCAAGCTAGATAACGCCACTGCCTACTATCCTAAAGTTAGTGGACTCGAACATCTGCCTGCGTTAATCTTGACAGGAATCATCGTATTCCTTGGCGTGCAACCAGCTTGGTTGACAAGATGGAGCGACAAAGTAACCGTACAAATCAGCGATCGCTTACCGATAGAGGTTGTCGCTACGCAGACTCCAAAACTATCCCCCTATGCGAAAATATCTTTAGCATCTACCAGAGACAACCAATAATTGCTCTCACCATAGACTGTCTCTCTGTTGCAGATTAATTGCACTAGGAAGATCAAAAAGCATTAATCTCACAATTCTGATTAGTTCCATTTACGAAGATATTGAATTTAACGTTGAATCTGAAATTGAATCTGAATCTATAAATAATGAGGTATAAACCATGACCGCCACATTAACCGAACCATCTACCAAACTTCCACCTTCCACCCATCCCTATGCCGATGTAATCCATCGCCTAGAGGCTGGCGGCTCCATGTTGCCTGATACGCCCGAAAACTTGATGCAAATAATTGGGCTGTATAAAGCCTACGCCGTGCCGATGGACTTCTACTGGCGCGACTTGTTGTACATAGCCGAACAGGTATTTTTAGAACCTCTACCTGCATTTAAATATTTTTTACCGCAGGAATATCTCGATCTGCCTAACCACTATGCAGGGGATAATGCTGACTGGCGTTTTTGGCGTGGTATAGATACAGCACATCCAGAGTTATTGGAATTTATGCAAAAGGGTGAGTTAAAAACTAAGCTTCCCAAAATATTCCATCACCTCTATCACGATCGCATCAATATGGAATTTGCCGAAGAATGTATGCGAGCCATGTTTTGGCATCGCAACCTAGGCGGCGAATTGGAGCCTTACATGGATTCTGAGGAATATCGCCAAAATGCCGATCGCGCGATTCGGGCTTTTTTCAAAAACAACCCTGTGATGTTGGGATTGTATAAACTTTTTCCTGATGTATTCTTAGAACAATGTCGGCAATCGACCATGACTTCCGTTCTCGGATTATTTTGGGAAATCATGGCTCCCGTGTTTTTTGAAATGTCAGACATCTATGATGAAGGCGGTTTTAAGGGCGTTCCCGATGCGATGGACTTTTTGGTGAATGGTATCTTTGCGATCGCAGGTCGTCCCATCTATCACCGTGTCAAGGTCGGCGATGAATGGATTGATATCGTTCCTAAGTCCAAGGGCTTTACTTGGCTCTATGAGGCTGCCTTCCCCTACGTTGAAGCAGTATTCTATCGGACTTCGCCCTTCCGAGGCACTAAGTCCTACAATGCTCAAGCCAACGAAATCCCCTCCGATCAAAATGACTTCCATTACGGAATTTTGTATGCGGATAAATTTCCTGTCGGTTCCGCAGGGATTCCCCCAACTCTGCTACATCAAGATATGTACCACTTTCTACCCCAATACCTAGTGGACTATTACAAACAGTTCTGTCGTGGTGAAGATGACACGTTGATTCAACTAGCCGTCAGTTTTCAGCGATCGATGTTTAATGTTACTTCGGCAGTAATCCAAGCAGGACGAGCCGCTTTTCTCTATCCCCTTGACGATCCCAATCCTAAGCATCTCCTAGCCAATCGTCACTATTTTGAAGGTCAACTCAATCGCTTCTGCAATCCTAAATATGGCATGGACAAAGCCTGTCGATTAGACATGATTCAAGATCAAAATTATCGTTAAGTGCTTTAGAAGCTGATTCACTCGCTTCGTGAGTGAATCAGCTTCTAATCAAAATATGGGACTTAATCCCCTTGCCAAACAATTCTTTAAATTTCTAATAATTTATTATGACCACAATTGTTGATATTGCCGTTAATAATGAAGGCTTCTCCACGCTTGTCACCGCAGTGTCAGCCGCAAGCCTAGTCGAAGCCTTGCAAAGCCCCGGTCCTTTTACCGTGTTTGCTCCCAATGATGCCGCCTTCGCAAAATTACCTGCTGGCACAATCACTACCCTTGTGCAGAATATTCCTCAACTATCAAGAATCTTGACCTTTCATGTAGTTGCAGGAAAATACATGAAAGCAGATTTAGTCGGGGTGAAGTCCCTAACTTCCCTTGAAGGTTCTCAAATAGACTTAGATATCTCCGAACAAAGCTTTGAGGCAAATAATGCCACAGTAATTGCTGCGGATATTGAGGCAGATAACGGTGTGATCCATGTGATTGATACAGTCATGCTAATGCGTCCTCATTGGTTTCATCCAATTATGGAATCAGGTAAGGTTCTGCATTAAGTTAACGTCATTTTTTATTATTTGTGCCGAGCGAAGCGCGATGAAAGGTTTCGCGCTGCAAGCTCTTTCTGGAAACAAAAAAGCAATCGCCACGTTTCGCGTGGCTCTTGCTTTTTTTGTTTTTGAGATTTTTATTGCTTACCCTCAATTCATGAAGCGGCTTCCCCGATTCTTAACACTATGTACGGTAAGCCGATCTAGTTACTGACTCGTTTCGCAGTATATTAGCACTCAGCGACTTAGAGTGCTAAAGCTTGTACAGCTTACGCTGACTAGACTTTAAGCACTGACTAGATTTTAAGGAGGTATAGATATAGTGGCAGCATTAACTTTAAGTACTGGTACATTGCAACCCCTAGGCGATCGCCTACTGGTAAAAGTTGCAACCAAAGAAGAAAAGACCGTTGGTGGCATCTTTTTGCCTGATACCGCGCAAGAAAAGCCCCAAATCGGTGAAGTAACCGCCGTTGGCGTTGGCACACGCAATGACAAAGGCGATCGCGTTGCCCTTGAAGTTAAGGCAGGCGACAAAGTTTTGTATTCCAAATACGCAGGAACCGAAGTCAAACTAGACGGCGTAGATTACTTACTCCTTGCCGAAAGAGATATTTTAGCGATCGTTGAATAGAGCTATCCCTAATTAACCAATTTCCAATTACCAATTACAAAATTAAAATAAAATGGCAAAAATCGTAGTATTTGATGAAGAATCTCGCCGCGCCCTTGAGCGTGGTGTTAATGCCCTTGCTGATGCCGTGCGTGTCACCATTGGTCCTAAAGGTCGTAACGTAGTTCTCGAAAAGAAATATGGCGCTCCTCAAATCATCAATGATGGTGTGAGCATTGCTAAGGAAATTGAACTAGAAGATCCCCTAGAAAATGCTGGCGCTCAATTGATCCGCGAAGTTGCTTCTAAGACCAATGATGTCGCAGGTGATGGTACTACTAGCGCCACCGTTTTGGCTCAGGAAATGATTCGCGAAGGTCTTCGCAACGTTGCCGCAGGTGCAAACCCCGTTGGCGTTCGTCGTGGCATCGAAAAAGCTGTGGCTCACCTCGTTAGCGTAATCGCTGACAAGGCAAAACCCGTTAGCTCTAGTGCTGAAATCGCTCAAATCGCCACCATTTCCGCAGGTAATGATGCTGAAGTTGGCGAAATGATCGCTAGCGCTATGGATAAGGTTGGCAAAGATGGCGTAATCACCGTTGAAGAGTCCAAGTCTCTCACCACCGAATTAGAAGTAGTGGAAGGGATGCAGCTCGATCGCGGTTACATTTCCCCTTACTTCGTCACCGATAACGAGCGTCAATTGGTGGAATTTGAAAATGCCAAGATCTTGATCACCGATAAGAAGATCAACGTCATTCAAGACCTCGTTCCCATCTTGGAAAAAGCTGCCCGTTCTGGTGCACCTCTCTTGATTATCGCTGAAGATGTCGAAGGCGAAGCCCTCGCCACCCTAGTTGTGAACAAGCTCAGAGGCTCTCTCAATATCGCCGCGATCAAGGCTCCCGGCTTTGGCGATCGCCGCAAAGCGATGTTGCAAGATATCGCTGTCCTCACCGATGGTCAAGTCATTTCCGAAGACACTGGTCTCGAAGTTAGCGCCGCTACCCTCGAAATGTTGGGTACTGCCCGCAAGGTCACTATCTCTAAGGACAAAACCACAATCGTCTCCGATTCTTCCAACAAGCCCAATGTCGAGAAGCGTGTTGCTCAAATCCGCAAAGAATTGGATCTCAGCGATTCCGATTACGACAAGGAAAAGCTCCAAGAACGGATCGCTAAGCTATCGGGCGGCGTTGCCGTAATCAAGGTCGGCGCAGCCACCGAAACCGAACTTAAGGATCGCAAGCTCCGCATCGAAGATGCGCTCAACTCTACTCGCGCCGCCGTAGAAGAAGGTATCGTCCCCGGTGGCGGTGCAACCCTTGCTCACCTCTCCGTCGATCTGCAAAGCTTCATTGCTACCCTCAAAAACGAAGAAGCGATCGGTGCTGACATCGTTGCCCGTTCCCTCTCCGCGCCCCTACGTCAAATCAGCGACAACGCTGGTCTTGAAGGAACCGTGGTCGTAGAAAAGGTCAAGCAACTTCCTTTCAATGAAGGCTTTGATGCTCTCAAGGGTGAGTATGTAGACTTGATCGCTACAGGTATCATTGACCCTGCCAAAGTAGTTCGCTCTGCTTTGCAAAATGCTTCTTCTGTCGCTGGCATGGTCTTGACCACCGAAGCGCTAGTAGTTGAAAAGCCTGAGAAAAAGACTGACGCTGGTGCTGCTGGTATGGGCGGCATGGGCGGCATGGGTGGTATGGGCGGTATGGGCGGCATGATGTAATTCATCGCTCAAATAGCCACGTAAAAAAGAGAGGACGCTTTGCGTCCTCTCTTTTTTTTGCATCGATCGATATAGCCATTGATGCCGCAGCGATCATGACGGTGATCCTAAAGGAAAACAGGCGATATTTAAAGATAGTTAGTTGGATTGGCTAAAATCTTACTAGCGTTCAATAACCGAGCCTGTGGTACAAATACTCGAAAATCCCTTACGGGTTGGTTTACAACAAGAAAGAACACCAGAACCATTGATCCTAGTTATCTTTGGCGCTTCGGGCGATTTAACTATTCGCAAGCTGGTTCCCGCAATTTATCATCTCAAAAAACAACGGCGGCTACCGCCTGAACTCACGATCGTTGGTGTTGCTAGAAGACCTTGGAGCCACGATTACTTCCGTGAGCAGATGCGCGAGGGAGTCGAAAAGTTTTCGGTTGGGATTGGTGCAGACGCAATGTGGCAAGACTTTGCCGAAGGTCTTTACTATCAATCCCTTGATATGGGCAACCTTGAGGATTATCACAAGCTAGATGAATTTTTGAGTCAGCTTGACCGTGAGCGAGGCACAAGGGGCAACCGCGTTTTCTATCTGGCAGTATCACCTAACTACTTTACTGACGCGATCGAAAACCTTGGGCGTGCGGGCATGATCAAAAATCCGCAAAAAACTCGCCTTGTAATCGAAAAACCCTTTGGTCGTGACCTATCTTCCTGCCAAGATCTCAATCGCGTTGTCCAAAAAGCCTGTGATGAAAAGCAGATTTACCGCATTGACCACTATCTCGGCAAAGAGACAGTTCAAAACTTGTTGGTACTAAGATTTGCCAATGCCATCTTTGAACCATTGTGGAATCGTCAGTTTATTGATCACATTCAGATTACAGTTGCAGAGACTGTTGGTGTTGAAGACCGCGCAGGATATTACGAAAATTCTGGGGCATTGAGAGATATGCTGCAAAATCACTTGATGCAGCTATTTTGTCTGACGGCGATGGAGCCACCGAACTCCATGGATGCGGACTCATTACGCAATGAGAAAGTCAAGGTGATTCAGGCAACAAGATTAGCTGACACCCGCAAGCTAGAGCGTTCCTGTGTCAGAGCGCAATACGGATCTGGCTGGATGAAGGGCAAGCCCGTGCAAGGCTACCGCACTGAGCCAAATGTCGATCCTAACTCTCTAGTTCCCACCTACGTGGCGATGAAGTTTGAGGTAAACAACTGGCGTTGGCAAGGGGTTCCTTTTTATCTGCGAACTGGCAAGCGGATGCCTAAAAAAGTTAGCGAAATTGCGATTCAATTCCGTGATGTTCCCTATCTCCTCTTCAAATCAGCCGCCAAACAAGTATCTCCCAATGTGTTGACCCTGCGAATTCAACCCAATGAGGGGATCGCGCTCAAGTTTGAGGCGAAGATGCCGGGGGCAGATCTTCGATCGCGATCGGTCGAAATGGATTTTGGCTATGGCAAAACCTTTGGAATCGAGGGCTCCGATGCTTACGATCGCCTGTTACTAGACTGTATGCTTGGGGATCAAACCCTATTTACAAGGGGAGATGAGGTGGAAGCTGCTTGGAAAGTAGTTACTCCTGCCTTAACGGTTTGGGATCAGCCTGCTGACCCGATCATTGTTCCTCAGTACGAAGCGGGAACTTGGGGACCTACGGAAGCAGAGCAACTGATCGAACGCGATGGACGGCAATGGAGACGACTATAAATCTGGGGCTTTGAGGCTTATTGAGAGCTATATCTATGCTCATTTCTGCTTGTTCTATTACCTTTAACGGTGTTGATTTAGGGTCAATTTTTTCCTATGAATACGCAAACAACTCCCGTTGTATCTTTACAATCTCCCAAGGATGTTTCAGTTTCACAAATCGAAGCTGAATTGAGTAAGTTTTGGCAATCCTACGGCGACAACTCTGTCACCCGTGCCACTACTTTTAATCTGTTGGTCTATGAGCCAGAGAGTATGGGTGCTGCTTCACGCATGGCTTCTGTGGATGCGATCGCCTCCCAAAGTCCATGTCGGCTGATCGACCTCGTTACCCTTGATGAAGAGGATCGCGGTATATCGGCACAGGTAGCCGCATCCTGTCCGATTCAAAAAAATCATAGCTCCCTCATCTGTGGCGAATACATCACTCTCTCTGGCTCCAAGCTTGCCTTTGATCGAGTGCATAGTATTATTCCTGATTTGCTAATTCCCGATCTACCCACATTTTTGTGGTGGAAAGATAGCCCTGCTCCCAATACCAGAGTATTTGAGAAATTGGTGAATCTCAGCGATCGCCTAATTCTTGATTCCGCCACCTTTAGCAACTCGGAAACGGATCTCCAAAAAGTGCGATCGATGATCCAGTCAGGTACGCAAATCGCTGATCTCAACTGGCAAAGACTTGCACCTTGGCAAGAACTGACCGCCCAAGCCTTCGATCAACCCGATCGCCGCGCGGCAGTCTGGGAAATTGATGGGGTTACCATCGACTACGAACGTGGTAATAGTACTCAAGCCCTGATGTTTTTGGGTTGGATTGCCAGTCGTCTGGAGTGGGATCCTATTGAGAGCAGCTTTGAGGGTGGCGACTACAACATCCAACATATTGTTTTTGAAGGACGACATAACCTCAAAATCAAAGCTGAACTCGCAGCGATCCCCGTCGGCGATCCCGGGGAAGTAGTGGGAGATTTGATTGGCTTGCGTCTAACTAGCCAAAACACCGATGCCTGCAATGTATTTTGTTCCGAATCTACGGGCTGTATGCGGATGGAGGCAGGTGGCGGCGCACAAAACTATCGAGTCCACCAAGTGTCACCCCTCTCTGACCAAAGTGCTGATACCCTCCTAGGGCAGCAGCTCCAACATTGGGGAAGGGAAGTTTTGTACGAAGAGAGTCTTGCGATTACTGCAAAAGTACTTGCTCTTTAGATTCTAAAGCCCAAACAGAAAAAGCCGTGCTTCGCACGGCTTTTTCTGTTTCATAGTAATTCCAAATAAATTCGAGAGGCATCGACTTCGCTCAGCCAGCCATCCTAATATTGCTGGCTGAGCGAAGTCGATGCCCTATTGTTCTTATGTGAATTGTCTATAACGTGAGTTTGATATAGCCATTTGTGCCGCGCGAAGCGCGGCATAAATGGGGAAAGATGGTAAAAATTGCAGAGCAATTTTTACCATCTTTCCCCATAAGGCAATTTAAAAAATCAAAAAGCAAAAGACCCGCATTGCGGGTCTTTTGCTTTTTAATCGCCGTTTAGCTGCAAGATTGCCATGAAGGCGGCTTGCGGCACTTCCACCGTACCGATGGACTTCATCCGTTTCTTACCCTTCTTTTGTTTCTCCAAAAGTTTCTTCTTCCGCGAAATATCGCCGCCGTAGCACTTACTCAAAACATTTTTCCGCAATGCTGAGATATTTTCCCGCGCCAAGATCTTTGAGCCGATCGCTGCCTGAATGGGAATTTGGAACTGTTGCTTGGGAATTAACTCTCTAAGCTTCGATACCAGAGCCTTGCCGACATTGTAGGACTTGTCACGGTGGACAATACAAGCCAACGCATCTACGGGTTCTTCATTTACCAGAATATCAACCAGCACTAAATCATTAGGACGATAGCCGATCACTTGATATTCCATACTGGCGTAGCCCTTGGTTCGTGACTTCATTTGGTCAAAGAAATCCGTCACCATTTCGGCTAGAGGTAGTTCATAGATCAGGGTCGCGCGTTCGGTGGTGATGTATTTTGTATCGACAAATACGCCACGTCGAGCTACACACAACTCCATCAAAGTACCAATGTAAGTTTGTGGAGTCATGATCTCCAATTTGACATAAGGCTCTTCGATCGATTTTCGTGAATTTGGTGGAGGTAACTCACTGGGATTATCGATCATCAAGACTTCATCATTATTGGTTGTCACTCGATAAACTACCGATGGCGCAGTCACGATTAGATCGAGATTGTATTCGCGTTCGAGCCGTTCCTGCACAATTTCCATATGCAGCATCCCCAAAAATCCGCATCGGAAGCCAAAGCCCATTGCATTTGAGGTTTCTGGCTCATAGTTGAGAGCGGCATCGTTAAGTTTGAGCTTAGTCAGGGCTTCTCGCAACTCTTCAAACTGATCAGCATCGGTGGGAAACATCCCGCAAAATACCATCGGCTTCGCTTCTTCATATCCCGGAAACGGCTCAGGAGCAGCATCGATCGCTGAAGTGATCGTGTCACCGACCCGCGCATGGGCGACCATTTTAATCGCGGCAGCGAGATACCCCACTTCTCCAGCGTGTAACTCATCGACTTGGATCTGCCCCGGAGCAAGTACTCCCAGTTCATCAATCACATATTCTTGCCCCGAAGCCATGAACTTAACGCGATCGCCTTTTTTGACCGTGCCGTCCATCACTCGGAAGTACACAATTACGCCGCGATAGGCATCGTAATAACTATCAAAAATCAACGCCCGAAGCGGTTGATCAATCGTGTCTTTCGGTGGTGGTACTTTGGAAACGATCGCCTCCAGAATTTCGCGAATACCGATCCCCTGTTTCGCAGAAGCATGGATTGCATCCACACAGTCCAAGCCGATTAGCTCTTCAATCTCGTGGGCAATGCGCTCGGGATCTGCCCCCGGCAAATCGATCTTATTTAAAACGGGCACAATTTCAAGATCGTTAGCTAGAGCTAAATAGACGTTAGCAAGGGTCTGCGCCTCCACACCCTGTGATGCATCCACCACCAGCAAAGCCCCTTCACAAGCCGCTAAGCTGCGCGATACCTCATAGGAAAAGTCTACGTGTCCGGGAGTGTCGATCAAATTAATCGTGTAGTCCTCACCATCAAGGGCTTGGTATTTCATTCTTGCCGCTTGCAATTTGATCGTGATTCCCCGTTCTCGCTCCAAGTCCATGTTGTCGAGAAACTGTGCTTTCATATCGCGATCTGCCACCGTGCCTGTGAACTGCAACAAGCGATCGGCAAGGGTGGACTTACCGTGATCAATATGGGCAATGATCGAAAAATTACGAATGCGAGAGACAGGTACGTTGGTCATAAATATCAGAACACTGAGGGCAGAACGATACAGGGAGAGTGGGTCAAAACACTGCGAGACTGTGTAAATCCTATATTAGAGTAAATTAATGTAAACAATCGTAAGAATCAGGACTGGCGATCGCGAAAATGCAGATTTTCTCAAGAATTAAGAAAATTGCAACTATAGCAATCTTAAATATCGAGAAGAGGTTTCGACTTCGCTCAGCCACCCCGCACCGATGTCTGAGCGAAGTCGAAGCCCTAGTTCTTATTTGAATCGTCTATAATTCACCGTTAATCTAGTATCAACTAATTCCTTTGGAGGTGAATGCCAATCCACCTTGAATCTCGCCAATCTGCCTTGGCTGACACCAAGATACAAAACTATCTAAGAAGAATTACTGTAAAGTTAACGTACAAGTGCTTGTAAATTCAGCAACATTTTGTCAAAGTCTGTAAGCTAAGCTTATTATCTTGCCATATTACTAAGGTTGCATGGGTAATAATAGCTATAGTAGTTTCATCCCCAATTGAAACATACTCGCTAGCCTGTTCATCAGGAATAGCTAAGCGCTTCTAAGATTAACTATGGTCAATGTAATTCAGTCAATGTAATTCAACCTAGCAAAAGATAGGAAGCAACTTCATATGTAAATTCATCATCGTGTACAACAGTTACGCAGGGCAGATTAAGCAATGAGTATAAGCAATCGAGTTCGACTATATGAACTCTCGCGAGAGCTAGAATTAGACACTAAAGATGTCATCGCTGTATGTGAGCAGCTAGATATAGTTGTCAAAAGTCATAGCAGTACGATTACAGAATCAGAGGCAGAATTGGTGCGTACCAAGGCTCCTCAATATCATCCCAAAACTGCTGATCCCCGTCCTTTCGACAAGAAAACGGTGGCAAAAGCCAAAGAAGCAGAGGCTCGTGTTGCTAAGCAACAAATTCTCGCAGTTAGTAAACCTACAATGCGACTCAATTCACCGCCTGCCTCTGGTAATCTAGGAGCTATATCTCCTCCTCCCACTGCGATCGCTGAGTTATCCTCAGAACCAGAACCCATTGCCCCAACTGCTGTTAATATTTCTTTGCCCATGCCCCCAGCGACTTCATTGATTAAGCCTCCTAGCCGTCCTTCTTCGGAAAGCGGCGCAAAGCTCGAAAACCCATCTGCATCTAAAATCGAATTGACCACAGACACAGCATTGACTTCACCTGTACCTTCACAAGATAGCACTACAGTTTCCCAGCCTATGTCTTCATCAACGCCAGAGACAGAACTGAACAAGCCACCGACTCCGCCCCAAGCTATTGCGAAAACTGCTGTGACTAATTCCACCAAAGCCATCAGTGAAACTGGAGTTACAGGAAATCTGCATTCTGAGACCTCTAAGGAAAGCCCTGCCAAGGACGGAATCCGTAAAGAAGCAAAGCTAGAACGTCCACAGGCAGACAAGGCTGAGCGCCCAAGCACTCCAAACGTCCAGAAACAATCTTTGATGAGTGTTTCGCCTCCGCCAGCAGTGAAGCTAAACAAACCCGTCGCTCCAGAGCGTCCCAAGCTCCCTACTGCTCCCGTTGTTAATAAAGCAGCGATCGCTCCCAAGCCCCCTGCGGCAAAAAATCTAGAGGAACCAAGAGCGCCTAGAAACAACGACCAAGCGGGCGTAGATGTCAAATCTAGTCAAGAACCAGCTAAAGCTAATCGTCCTGAGCGTCCTAAGCTAAACAAGCCCGCCGAAGCACCTGCTGCTCCCGCAGGTGGAAGACCTCAAAGCCGTGGTCCTAAGCTAGTCAAGGACTCAGTACTCATTGAACGTGGCATCACTGCACCTTCCGAGCCACCCCACAATTTGCGCCCTCCCATGCCAACTTTGATGCGTGCGCCTGAAAAGCCCGTCATCGTTGACAAGAATGCTAAGAAGACAGATGCTCCTGGAGGCTTTGCTCCTAATTTACCTGAACTTTTAGAGAAGCCCACCCTCCCTGGTAAAGCCAGCAAACGTAAGGGCAAGTCTAAGGAAGAAGAAGAAAAAGATCTTCTTGAGTTGAAGGAAAAGAACCGCCTGAATAAGCCCAAGCGCTATTTGCGTGACTTTGCCGATGATGACGATGACTCTAGTGATCTAGATAATGCTGACGAACTCGCTCAAATCAGCCTCTCCCTAGCGAGACCAACGGCTCGTCCTAAAGCAGTCAATGTGCCATCTAAGCCGACGATGGCAGCCGATATCAAGCCTACCCAAAAGCCGAAAAAATCTGCACCTGGTCGCGATCGCCGTCATCAGCAGGTAGAGATAATCCCCGAAAAGCCTACCTCGATTCAAATCGAAGAAGGTATGACCGTAGCAGTTATCGCCAAGCGCTTAGTCCTATCTGAGACTGAGGTCATTCGCACCCTGTTTATGAAGGGAATCATGGCGAATATCAACCAAACTCTCGATGTCGGCACTGCCAAAATGGTCGCTACCGAGCTAGGTTACGAGGTTCATGATCCTGAAGTAATCGAGCTAGCGTTGAAGACAGAGATGATCGATGTCGGAGACCTTGATAAGCTCCAACGTCGTCCTCCCGTAGTCACGATTATGGGACACGTAGACCACGGTAAGACCACCCTCCTTGATGCAATTCGGAAGAGTAAGGTTGCCCAAGGTGAAGCAGGTGGGATCACCCAGCATATCGGTGCTTACCACGTTGATGTGGAACACAATGGTCAAAATCAACAGATTGTCTTCCTTGATACCCCTGGTCACGAAGCCTTTACCGCCATGCGTGCACGTGGTACGAAGGTGACGGACATTGCCGTGTTAGTTGTCGCGGCGGATGACGGTGTGCAGCCTCAAACCATCGAAGCGATCAGTCACGCGCGGGCTGCCAAAGTACCGATTGTGGTGGCAATTAACAAGGTTGACAAGATTGAGGCTCAACCCGATCGCATTCGTCAAGAGTTAACTGAGTACTCCCTCGTTGCTGAAGAATGGGGCGGCGACACGATCATGGTTCCTGTGAGTGCGATTAAGCGTGAAAACCTTGATACTTTGCTGGAAATGATCCTGTTGGTTGCAGAAGTCGAAGATCTGCAAGCGAATCCCAACCGTACCGCTAAAGGAACGGTGATCGAAGCTCACCTCGACAAGGCAAAAGGTCCTGTGGCAACGCTGCTCGTCCAAAATGGTACATTGCGCGTTGGTGATGTCTTTGTGGCGGGTGCTGCCTTTGGTAAGGTGCGGGCGATGGTCGATGACCGTGGTGTCCGTGTTGACCAAGCTTCGCCATCCTTTGCGGTGGAGGTACTTGGTTTGGGCGATGTACCTGCGGCGGGTGATGAGTTTGAAGTCTATCTCGATGAAAAACAAGCCCGTGCGATCGCCGATCAGCGCACGATGGATCAACGTCAAGCAAGATTGGTTCAGGCGATGGCTTCACGCCGTGTCACCCTCGGCACTCTGTCCGAGAAGGTCAAGGAAGGCGATCTCAAGGAACTGAATATTATTCTCAAGGCAGATGTACAGGGTTCCCTCGAAGCAATTCTTGGCTCCTTGGCACAGTTGCCACAGCGCGAAGTTCAATTGCGGATTCTCCTCTCTGCCCCCGGCGAAATCACTGAAAACGACATTAGTTTGGCGGCGGCGAGTTCGGCGGTTGTCTTGGGCTTTAACACCACTATGGCTCCCGGCGCTAGACAGGCTGCTGATGACCTTGGTGTTGACTTCCGTGATTACAGCGTTATCTATAAGCTCTTGGAAGATATCCAAGATGCGATGGAAGGCTTGCTCGATCCTGAAATGGTCGAAGAGTACCTTGGACAGGTTGAAGTTCGTGCCATCTTTGCGATCGGTAAGGGTGCTGTCGCTGGTTGCTATGTCCAGAATGGTAAGGTGATCCGCAACTGTAATGTCCGTGTCAAGCGTGGCAACGAAGTCATTTACACAGGTGTATTGGATTCCTTGAGACGGGTTAAGGATGATGCGAAGGAAGTCGCCTCTGGATTTGAGTGCGGTATTTCCTTGAGCAAGTTCTCGACATGGAAGGAGGGCGACATCATCGAAGCCTTCCGTATGGTTACCAAGCGTCGTACTCTCGCGACTTCGTAATCCTAAAGTACAAAACGGCTAAGCCGTTTTGTACTTTCAACACCAAAAAAGCAGCGCTTAGCGCTGCTTTTTTGGTGTTTATTTGAGCCATTCCTCAAGGCTAGTGGTGATTTTGCCTGTGATTTGGGCGGTGAGTTGATCGCGTTTTTGTTTGCGGAGCCACTTTTGAAATTGCTTCTCATACTCATCACTTTCTTTTTGATAGGTACTCCATGCGTCCATTGCCACTGCCAAGCCCCAAAATAGCAGGGGATAGACCGCCCAGCCAATTTTGCCTGAAGTCAACAAGTTGAGCGCAACTAAAAAAGAATTAACGATCGCATATTTAAGAACATTCGACTTAAGGGCTTTTTGTTTGTATCGATCAAACTCTACTTGTTCTTTGCGAACGACCTGTGTCGATTGCCACTCCTGCACCGATGCGAGGAAGTCAGTTTCGCTGATCCCCATATCTGATGCGATCTCATAGATTTGCTGTTTGGTCAGATTCTGCCCATTAGTTTTTTTGGCTAGGGCATAGCGGAGAATTTGATCAACCTGATCTTCTGAATAAGTTTCCATATTTTGCTCCGTTAAGATCAAGATTTGCCATTCCTATCTAAATTTGTGACAGAGGATCAGGAAAGCAAGACTTTATTTTACCTAAAAGCTACTGAGATGGCTAACAAAGCGATCGCAACAATCTCTCAGCCAATAGGTATAGGCTTCAGGGCGATCGCGAATATCGGCTTGTAATTTTTGTAGATCGATCCATTGCCAATCTTCGGCTTCTTCAGGGTTAAGCACAGGCGGGCGATCGCTATATCCTAAGAACACATGATCAAATTCATGTTCGATTAGCCCTTGATCGAGTTCGGCACGATAGATAAAACTAAATAATTCTGTTAACTCGCAGGTCATGCCCATTTCCTCAGCTAGACGGCGCTGGGTGGCAGTGGTTAGAGATTCATCGGGACGGGGATGACTGCAACAGGTATTTGTCCAGAGTCCCCCTGAGTGGTATTTGTGTTTGGCGCGTTTTTGTAAGAGAAGTTGTCCTTGGGAGTTGAGAATAAAGATGGAGAAAGCACGATGCAGTTGACCTAGTTGATGGGCTGCCAATTTCTCTGCAACACCGATTTGGCGATCGCGCTCATCGACCAAAACAACCCGATCTTCTATTTGATTAACCATGATCAAAATTTATATATTAAATATTTTAAAAGCCTTGCTTTGCAAGGCTTTTAAAATATTATCTGGTTTTGTTCAGTGATTAATGGGCGATTGAATGTTATGGCTGTAGTCATAATTGTTAGAACACAAACCCAAGAAGTGAGTTGCGGCGCTCCGCGCCGCAACTCACTTCTTGGGTTTTAATTTGTCCTAATACAAGTGAATATACCTATACTACTGATCGTCTTGGCAATCCCGATCTTTACGCTCCTTGCGCGATCTACGCTCTTCTGATTCTTCCTGCTCAGTTTCAGATCTTGCAGAAGAGAGATCACTTCTTAGCGAAGATGCTTCAGTGCTAGCTCCAGTAGTTGGTGAATTTGTTGGTGGGGTATTTTCTCCAATACCAGCGATTACAACCTGATTATTTTCGACTTTGACAGGATAGGTTGCTAAGGGTATTTTCGCGGGAGCCTGACGAGGACTGCCATCAGAGGCAAAGGTGGCATCGTGACAAGGACAGAAAAACTCTTGATTATCTTTCTGCCAATTTACATCACAGCCCTTATGGGTACAAATAGGATTAACAGCAAATAGCTTTTGTGGATTAGCTCGATCGCGTACAACGATTACACCATCAGCAATTAATTGTCCATCCCGTTCCAGTTGAGCAAGGGAACCGATAATTCTAGTACCCTTACTCGCTGTAGTAGTAGCTGTAGTTGTTACAGACGATTTAGCTAAAGATTTCGGTGATACCGTTTCAGCTAAAGCTGTCAAAGAATTGTTTGATTGCTTGTCAGCAACACAGGAAGTCAATGTTGGTGGCAGTACACTCACAAGCCAACCGAGTCCTACCCAAGACAAAATTTTGCGACGATCCATAAAATTAGTTTTTTTCAATAAAGTCGAAATATATTTAGATATCTTTGGCTGGACTACGACGCTTTTTCCCCACATTCATAAACATAATGATCCCTGTCACCAATAGACCGATTAAGCCAACTCCATCGAGCAACACATAGAAAGGCTTGAGTTGATCTCCTAAAAATCCCCCTTGGTGAAGCATCATCAAAGTTTCTGCTAACGAGCCTTCTCCCTTCGGTATCTTGAACCAGCTACGACCAAGACGGTAAGAGACTCCTGTAATGACAGTGAGAAAAATTGGCAAGAAAATAATGGGAGCAATAAATCGGTGAAGTTTGCGCCAGTGCAGTGCTTTTAGCATTTTGTCCAACCTGTTCATCAGTGAATATGCTGATTATGCAGATTAAAAGTAAAGAACTCGGAAAGAGTCATGCAATTAGAAGCGATCTAATGATCTAATTTGGGAAGTGGAAATCTTACAGTAAAACAACTGCCAACACCAACTTCACTGCTCACAGAGACATTGCCACCATGACTATGGGCGATCGCCTGAGCAATAGCTAAGCCTAAGCCCGATCCGCCCGAACGCCAAGTCCTAGCCCGATCTGCCCGCCAGAATCGTTCAAAAATATGTGGTAAATCTTCAGGCGCAATGCCTAAACCTGTATCAGTGATCGTAACTTGAATCGTCTGTGAATTAATTTGTTCTGATTCAACATCAATCTTGCCACCTTCAGAACTATAGTTAATCGCATTCTCTAATAAATTAGTGAATAGCCGCCGCAGTTGATTTGCCTCACCACGAATGGCGATCGCAGGAGTGAGACTAATTTGTAAATCTATTACTTTTGCTGATATTTGCACCTCTAAACTATCTAATAAATCCTCCAACAACTCATCTAGGGGAATTAACAATAAATTCTTAGTGTCGTCAGCATCACGTTTAAGAATAGAGTTATCAACCCTAGCTAAAAATAATAGATCCTCAACTAAGGTTGCCATCTGGTCAGTTGCTTGGGAGATCGCCATAACCTTTTTGATATCATTCACATGAATACGTTCTGGATGACTTTGGATGACATCAATGGAAGTCTTAATCGCAGTTAGGGGACTGCGTAGCTCATGGGAAGCATCAGCAGTAAACTGACGCATCTGTCTATAGTTACGCTCAATTGGTTGTAGGGATTGCCATGCTAACCACCAGCCACTGATACCACTCAAGGCGATCGCTAACAATCCACCCCAAATCAATCCCGAAATCAGCCCTTCTAATTCTTCTTCAATTTCTTCACTAGGCTCACTAACACGTACATAGCCAATTAGAGTTTTGCTGACATTGCTGAGACTATCTTTCTTCAAATTCCCTTTACTTCTAGAATCGATATTGGGATTTTGGGCATCAAAAAATACTGTGTCAGAAATAGAACCTTCTAAATAAATAGGAATAATTAGCGATCGTAAATTATCATATTCCTCTAGTTGTTGGATTTCTGCGGTTACTAAATTTTGATCATTGGGATTAAAAGCTAAAGTTGGTATTTTTTGATTTCCTGATCGCGTTAATAGATTTCCTGTAATATCAAACCATTCGATTAGTTGCTGATTATTGCGGAGATCTTGCCAAGGAATATCTAGATCACCATCATTATCAAAAGTGCGATCGCGTTTTGTTAAATCCTGTGCAGGATTAGCATTATTTCTAAGTTTAGGTAAACTATGGGATGCCGCATCAGATAGGGTCGCTAGTTGGCGATCAAACTTACTATAAAGATTATGGGCAAAGTACTGATACACAAACACCAGCATCACGCCTAAAACCATTGACATTACACCTAAGTAACTTAACAGTAATCGCAGGTGTAAAGCCTGAAAAGGATCGCTAATTAATTTGCTGACTAATGCCTTAGTTGACGACTTGATCGATACTTTCATAGTTAAAGATTATGATGTAATGCTCACAGATATTCACAAACTATTTTGCAACTTACAGATTGCTTTTATAACTTGTATAGCAAAAAAGAGTTAGCTAGTACAAACTAAAAACCTTGAAAATGAGAGGTTTAGTGAAGTGCCGCCTCTCATTTTCTGGTTTTATGTCCTAAGCAAATCTTACTTTTCTATAATGATTTCCCTAACGACTTAAGTTGTATCAAATTCAAAATACACTCAATCAGTAGTTAGTCCCCAAACTACTAATTGCTGTTGCTCTTCTAAACTGCTATAGATATAGGCTAATAATTGAGGCAATCCTTCCGAAGAGCTGATAAATATCTCTAAGAAATGTAGAATAGTTTTTCAAAATTAAGATATTTATAAACTTGATCGAGATTGAAGGGGACAACGTTGATTACGGTCATAGATATGTTTGGGATGGTTTTGGGGTGGATTGGTATTAAATTTTAAATTTGGGAACTATGACACAGGATCATTTTAATTATAGCTTTCATTCTGAGAGATACAAAAATTGTGGCTCAACACTCAATGTTTGAGGCGATAACCCAGCCCATATACAGTTTCAATTAAACCTGATTCGGCTCCCGCCTGCTTAATCTTTTGGCGCAAACCTCTAATATGGACTTTGACCGTTTCTTCATTAGGGGGATCGTCAAAAGACCATAGATGCTCAAGGATTTCACCTTTGCTAAAAGTGCGATCGCAATGACGCATTAATAATTCTAACAGGCGATATTCTTTGGGAGTTAAATGTAGCATTTTACCCGCATAGCTGACCTCATAATTATTCGGGTTTATCTGTAATCCCTGCCATTCCAATAGCATTGTGATACTGGAAGTCCCGCGCCGTAACAGCGCTCTAATTCTAGCTAATAGCTCCTTTAGATCAAAGGGCTTGATCACATAGTCATCGGCTCCTACATCTAGTCCCATAACTTTATCTGTACTTGTATCCCTCGCTGTTAGCATCAAAATTGGCATGGTGTGACCATGTTGGCGTACTCTTTGACAAAGCTGCATTCCATCAAGTTGTGGAAGCATTACATCCAAAACTAATAATTCATAGGGAAAAGATTGTACAAATTCCCAACCCTTTTCTCCATTGATCGCCACATCAACAACATAATAGCAATCAGTCAGAGCCTCAGTTAGTGCTGCGGCAATGCGATCGTCATCTTCAACCAGTAAAATCTTCATCAATCCTCTTACCTAAATCAAAAATTATGCCTCTAAAGCTTGAGGAAGTCTGACAGTAAAGCAACTTCCCTGACTGATGAAGCTCTCTACTGTCACTTGACCGTTGTGTAGTTCTACTAATCTTTTGACGAGGGCTAGCCCCAAGCCTGTCCCTGTATATTGGCGATTGAGGCGACTATCGATCTGGACAAATGGTTGAAATAACTTGTTAATGTCTTCTGCCAAGATGCCGATACCAGAGTCAGATATCACAAATAGAATATCGGGCTTTGCATCTATTTTTTCTGGGATTGATTGATCCAATTTCACTTCTAAGCTGATCTTGCCATTATTGGGTGTGAACTTGACAGCATTGTTTAAGAGATTAATCAAGATTTGGCGTATTCTCCGTTCATCAACGGTAATTTTGTAAGGGATATTGTCATGGATATGCAGGTCAATCTTAATCTGCTTCTGATCAGCTTGATGTTTGATAAAGCTGAGACTACTCTTACAAATCTGTTTGACATTGACTAAGGTCAAATCTAGACTAAACATTCCCGATTCAATTTTAGAGACATCAAGGATATCGTTGATTAGTTCTAGAAGATGCCTACCACTGTTTTGAATGGTTTGAAGAGAACTGGTTTGACGGGGGGTGAGATCCCCAAAAACTTGATCGAGTAGACCTTCTGACAGCCCGATGATGGCATTGAGCGGAGTCCGCAACTCATGGCTCATATTAGCCAAAAATTCATCCTTGTGTCTTGTCGCTACTTCTAGTTCTTGGTTGGCTAGGAGTAACTGCTCATTGGTTAGTTGGAGTTCAATTTCGGTACATTTACGATCGCTAATATTACGGACTAATACCAATACTTCATCATCACCGCAGGGACTAACCCGTACTTCTTCATAGACGACTTCATCGTATTTTAAGATCTGATGTTCATAGACTTGGACTTCGCCTGTAGCGATCGCGTGTTTGTAAAAGCCAATTTGTTCATCCAGAATCTCGGCGGGTAACAACTCAGAGATATGTTTATCGATGGGGACAAAAGCACTAGGATCAGCTCCGCGCGGGAGGATACAGTCAAGACAGGTACCATCGGATTTGAGGCGGAGTAGGAGGTCAGGGATCGCATTGAGGATCTCTTGTTTGAGGGCTTCACTTTGAGCGAGATCGTTAGTTCGTTCTTGGATTCTGAGTTCTAATTCTTGATTCAGGTTATGGAGTTTCTGTTGAGTTAACTTGAGTTCGTTGATGTTTTGGACGATCGCAATATCATAAAGTGGCTTATCTTGAGAGTCCCTCACTAAACCAATGCTAGCCATACTCCAAATCGGCTGACCATTTTTATGGATATATCTCTTTTCGATATGATATCCATCAATTTCATTATTCAACAGTTGTTGATAGTAAGCTAGATCAAGTTTGAGATCGTCAGCATAGGTAATGTCTTGAAAGGTGAGGGATTGAAGTTCTTCTAGAGAATATCCCAAAATGTTACACAGAGCTGGATTAACATCTATCAATCTACCGTCATAATTAGCAAGGGAAATGGCTACGTATGGATTATTAAATACGCTTCTAAAGCGCATTTCTGATTCTCTTAAGGCTTCTTCTGCTTGTTTGCGACTACTAATATTACGAATGATCGTTAGGGCTTCACGATCAGTTACTTTAACTACTTGTACTTCTTCATATTGCAGATTGCCATTGATGTTCCATTCTTGTTCAAAGCACTGGATTTCATCAGTGGCGATCGCTCTTTCGATTGCTTTTAGTTTGCGGAGTCCCAAATTTTCGGGGAGGACTTCTAAGAGATGTTTGCCAATGGGATTGACGCTATCCGCGAAGAGGTCGGCAACGTAGTTACTGGCAAAACATTCTAAATAAATTCCCTCGGCGCTGACAAGGTAGATCAAGTCAGGAATTGCCGATAGGACTGCATTTCTTTGGGCTTGCAGACGATCTAATGTATCTTCGGTTAATTTCTGTTTGGCAAAGAGGATACTTTCTTGGGTGATGATCCCTAAAACTCGATTATGCTCATCAAAAACTGGGAGATGCCGACATCTTGATTTCTGCAAGAGGTGGAGCATTGTATCTAAGTCTTGAATTTGCGATCGCTGAACAATCAGCGATGGTGGCGCAATTATATCGGCAAGTCTCAGGTTATGCCAATCTACACCTTGTTCGATCAGTTGCAGCGCATCCCATTTACCAAAAATGCCATGTAAATTTTCTGCGGTCATCACAAGGACACAACTAGCACGACTTTCTAGGAGGCGTTGTTCGTCGGCATCTGTCGAAATGCTTGCTTCCCGCATTTGCCGCATCTGTCGCACTGCTTCAATCAGAAATTTGTCTGGACTGATTTTCAGAGGATGGCGATCGATCGCTAGGTCGATGTAGGTGTTTTCTATGGTTAACATTAGTTTATTTAGCATCAGACAAGTTGTTGTTTGTCCTATGTAATTAATTTTAAATTAATCATTCGGTAAATTTACTAATTTTTTCACTTTAAAGCAAAGTGTTTTTATCGGCTGTGGTGATGGCGATCGCAATTTGTCCACTAACTATAAGGCAACTTTGAAAACGATTTTAGGTACGAAGCGGTCAATGTAAAGCTTTAGCGATCGCTTCTAATTGCCCAACATTGCTTGGCTCTGGAGTGAACAATGCGAGTTCGAGATCTAAAGTGGTTCGGCAGACTGTCGCTTTCCTGTAAATAACCATCACCAAATCAGAGAACATTCATAATTTTTAAAAACTGAGTCTCGGCTAATTAAAGTTGCATTTTCAACTTTAGACTGAGCTATGAGAATTCTATCAAAGGGATCTTTATGATGTAGTGGCAAAGTTTTTAATTTTAGAATGTGCGGAAGTGTTACAGATATTAGACTGATATTATTCTGCTCCTGCTGAATCTTTAGCATGAGTTCTAGATCGTCCCTAAGAGTAAGTTTGCCTAATTGAATTTTGATTTGCATTTCCCATAGACTGACCACGCTCAGAATTACTTCATTGTCGGGATCTTGAAGTAAGGTCAGAGTATTTTTAGGAATATATTCTGGCTCGCTATGCCACCACATAAAGGTGTGGGTATCTAGTAATAATTTCATGTTTCTCCGAGCCAGAATTCATCGGGTAATGGATCGTCAAAGTCAGCCGTAAAGATACAAGATCCTAACCCTAGTCCTGCTTGCCGTAAACGTTTGGATGACGAGTCTTGAGGCTTTTGATTGATTTTTATTTCTACCCATTGCAATAATTGTGTAGCTAGTTGAATTTGCTCTTGAAGGTCTAAATTTTCAGCTTCGTTTAAGAGTTCTTTTAGTGGCATATAATCGTCTCCGTTGCAAGATTTCATGTTGCCGATGCAATTATTCTAGCGCGATCGCCGATATCCATCGCAAGGAAAAAGGTAAAAGTAAAAAGCAAGAAATCATCCATTCCCCAACTTTTTCCTTTTTCCTTTCTACTTTTTACTTGGCAACAGCATCGTTGATTCAATTTCTTCGCGGACTAGTTTGCTGACGTAGCTGCGGTTCATGCACTCCGCAAGGAGAAGATTGGCTTCGTAATATTGATTGAGAAGTTTCACTTGCTCATCAGTAAATTGCCAATCGTGACCGATATTGCGGCGATCGATACAGATCTGACGTAATTCATTTCTACACCTCTCCCAATGATTTAGCCACCATTGATAGAACTCCTCCCCGTCGATCGGTAACTGAGACTTGAGTACTTGTAGCGCTTGTCGCAATACATCATCACTAAGATTTGATGCGCGGTCGATAGCGCGGGCGAGTTCCTGAGCTTGACCTTGGAGTCCAGTGCGGGCAAGGTTGTGGGCGAGAGCGTAGACAAGGTCTCGGTCGAGTGAGAGATCAAGGACGAGGTCTTGGTCGAGGTCTTGCTGGAGGTCGAGGTTATGGTCGATCGCAAAGGCGAGGTTGTGATCGAGGTTGATGGCTTCAACGAATGTATAAAAAGCTCTCACTGCCGCAGGCTTATAGCTAAACTTTACAGAATTTGTCTTTTGATCTGCCCATGCAAGAAATGCTTGTAACTTCTCATCATCGGTAAGTATTCCATCAATGCGATCCTTCATCATTTTCGCAAAATCAGCCGAATCATCAAGTCTTTTTAACATTTCCGCAGTCAGATAAAAAACCTCATTCCATCTGGGATCAGTAATATTCTTTACCAATATCTCGAAATGCCTTTCCCTTTCAATTTCCCGTGCTGTAAAATATTCTTGAAAAGTCAAATGGGAAAAAGAATAAATATTTCTTGCCCTCTCCACTAACAACCCATGATGATGCTCGATCGCCTTTAGCACCACCTCACTATCCAGCCGCAACGTCTCAGGCTCGGCAGAAGTTTCAGGGAGATTGCAGATATATTCCTTAATCTGGCGTTGCAGATCCTCTTGCCGAAAGAAATATTCACCATTCACAAACGAATTAAAGGCAATTTTTCCAATCATATCTGCCTTATCTTCTGAAGATAAATTTCTATAAATTTGTTCTCCTTTAAAGTGTTTTGGAAAATCACGCTCAATATCACGTTTTTCATCCCAAATTGTTAGCAAGACATCTAAACCTTCCTCAAAAAGTTTATATTGCTTTTCGGGTAGATTGTTCGTCTTGTCAAATACCAAACACGATAATGTGAGCAACAAAGGACTTTTTGCCAATTCCTTAACAGGTTTATTATCTTTTAACCTCTCTAACAACCGTTCTGCCTTTGACTCATCCCTCTCTCGAAACCAATTATTCACAAAGGTTTCAATCTGCCCATCATCAAAATCTGCAACCTCAACTTCCGTAAACTTCTCAAACTGATATTCTCGTGCCGCAATCCGACAGGTAATCGCAAACCGATTTTTTAGCCAATCCCGCGAAAATTGATCAATATCCTGCTTAACACGCCTGTCATCTTCCTTCTTCACCTCATCCAATCCATCCAACAGGATCAATGCTTTACCGTTATCTAGCAACTGTTTCGCCACATCCTGCGATACCTTGCGCTTGGCAAATTCCGTCAAAATATAATTCTCTAGGGATGGCTGTCTCCTCTCCTCCGCATAAGCCTTCAGCGTCACAAATATCGGCACAAGTTCCCCATGAAACCTACCCGCAAGGCAAGACATCGCCAAATATTTCATAAACGTGGTTTTTCCTGCCCCCGGTTTACCCAACACCACCAGCTTTTGAAACTCTTCAACCGCCTCAAAACCCTTTACCCGTTCTTTAATCGTCCCCACTAAAAAGCGATCGAAATGCTCACGGGTACATACCTCCATCACCTCGTCATAACCAATTCGCCGCCGCCCGATCACATCCTTGATGATATTCACATCGGTATAAATCCGATCCAGATCGACAGGTTGCGTCATGTCCAACACCCGCATCGTCCCACAGCGCTCTGTCACATCCGCCGCGATTTTTTGCTTCACCTCTTGGACTAAGCGATCAAGTTCATCACCTTGCTTTTCACTGATAACATCTTCACCTCGTATTTCTTTCCAATCAAGGCAAAGAAAATCACAAAGTCGATCAAAATTTTCCTTGCCGATCGCTTCTCCCCTAAACAAAACCGTAATCACCGATCGCGAAAATCCCAGAGCTTTAGCAAGAGCCTCTTGCGTAAAACCACCCTGTTTCATTGCTGATTTAACTTTCTTGATACCCTCTTCAGAAGCCCGTAAAGATCTGGACATTTGCCATCCTCAAGAATCTAAAAACTATTTTGACATTTTTTCAAAGTCACGCAAAATCTGGGTTCGGTTCCGCTCACCCAAAAAGTCGATCTAAGTCTGAGTAATAAATTGAGGGCTGAGCGGAGTCGAAGCCCGTCAACTTTGCAGGACATTCAACCCACGCAAGTTACGCAAATCATGCAAAGTCAGTCAAGCAGATACCTTTCATAGTGTTGGCATAGTTTAATTCGGAGCAAAAAATCATGTCAGCGCAAATTCAAAAAACAGCCCATCAACAAACCCAAACCGCCTCAACCAGCACCAATCCCAACTTAGATATCACCCCTCTCATCATGCCTATTAGTTATTCCATCTCAGGAGCGATCGCCCTCGCTGCGATCGCCACCTTTCTTCGTCAACTATTCCAACTTGGTAGAGAATAGCCCCACCGTCGGCACAATTCTCGCCCTTGCTGTCCTGATTCGCGTCATCCTTGATCGCCCATCTTCAAACAAGAAATAGCTATCTAATAGAACAGGCAGTGAGACTCACCAAGGCTCACTGCCCTAAAGATACCTATAGAGAATTCTCTAGGTTAACTGAGAAGCCAAAAGTGTCATGAAAGCCTAAAGTAAATTCTAGTAGTGATGTTATGAGCGAGAAATTGGTGTGCTAGAAGCCTTTGTGCTGGCGACGATACTTTGCGGTTTTTTGGGGATTGTCCTCAAAAAAAATTTGATCATGAAAATTATTTCCATGGACGTGATGAGTTCGGGGGTAATTGCTTATTTTGTGGTGATTGCATCGAGAGGTGGCGTATTTACGCCGATCTTGGGAAGTACACTCAGGACTGACTATGCTGACCCTGTGCCGCAGGCGGTAATTTTGACAGCGATCGTAATTGGCTTCTCAATCCAAGCCCTGATGCTAGTCGGCGTGATCAAGTTGGCGCGAAACAACCCCACTTTAGAAATCAGCGAGATCGAGAAGAGTGACCTTGTATGACCACCCTAACTTTGATCTGGATTGTCTTGCCATTTTTGGTGGGATTTATTATCTATCTGCTGCCAAAGGGCGATCGCATTTTGGCATTAGTTGGCGCAATTGCCTCGGCGCTATATGTGATTCCGTTGTTTGTGCAGCAAACGCCGATTGATCTGCAACTGCTCGATAATTTTGGCGTGAGCTTGACCATTGATACTTTGACAGGATTTTTTATCCTGACCAATGCGCTGGTTACGGCGGCGGTGATTATTTACTGTTGGCATAGCGATCGCACGGCTTTCTTTTATGCCCAAGTTTTGATTTTGCATGGCAGTGTTAATGCCGCCTTTGCTTGCTCGGACTTCGTTAGCTTGTATGTGGCACTCGAAGTAATTAGCATCGCCACATTTTTATTAATCGCTTATCCCCGTAGCGATCGCTCGATCTGGATTGGCTTGCGCTACTTGTTTGTTAGCAACGTTGCCATGCTGTTTTACCTGATTGGGGCGGCGCTAGTTTACAAAGCCAATAATTCCTTTGCCTTCATCGGACTCAAGGGCGCACCACCCGAAGCGATCGCCTTGATCTTTTTAGGGCTATTAGCCAAGGGCGGCGTTTTTGTGTCAGGGCTATGGCTGCCCTTGACCCATGCCGAATCTGAGTCGCCAGTCTCAGCGCTGATGTCGGGAGTGGTGGTCAAGGCGGGCATCTTACCGATGTTGCGCTGCGCTTTATTGATCCCAGATCTTGATCCGATTGTGCGGATATTTGGGGTCGTCACGGCTCTACTTGGCGTGTGCTTTGCCGTGTTTGAAAAAGATGCCAAACGGATGTTAGCCTTTCATACCGTTTCCCAGTTAGGTTTTATTCTGGCAGCCCCAGAGGTCGGCGGATTTTATGCGCTCACCCACGGCTTAGTCAAAGCATCGCTGTTTCTGATCGTGGGCAAATTGCCTAGCCGCAACATCAAAGAATTACTGCATAATCCAATTGCCAATCAACTGTGGATACCTTTAGTTATTGCCAGTTTCTCTATTTCTGGATTTCCCCTACTGTCTGGATTTGGCGCAAAAGTGTTAACTATGAAAAACCTCCAGACTTGGCAGGTGATCGGCATGAACATTGCGGCTTTAGGCACGGCGATCTCCTTTGCAAAGTTTATTTTCTTGCCCCATCAAAATCAAATTCACAATCAAATGCAATCACAGCTTAAATCGCCGTTGCGGATGGAATTTTGGGTGGCGATCGCTATTTTATTAGGTGGCTTATTTGTCGCTAATATTGTCTATTACGAAGCCTACACTCTCGAAAATGCCATCAAGCCATTAGTCACGATCGCGATCGGTTGGAGTGCATATTGGCTGTTTTTTAGAAAAGCGGCGGTCAAAATACCCACATTTTTGGAGGATTTTGAGAATCTCATTGGTTTTATGAGCTTGATATTAATCCTATTGTTTTGGATGGTGTTGGCATGATTGGACAATTCATTTTACGAATCGTGATCTGGTTTTTGCTGACTGCCAATTTCACTATCACTAACATCATCATCGGCATCACTGTTTCTCTGCTAATGCCCTATTACCGCTCGGAAAACATTCGTTTTAAAGACCTGTTACAGAGCTTTGGCAGGATTATTAAGGCAGTTCCCCAAGCCTATGCCGAGTCGCTAGAAATGATTTTTACACCCCATAAGTATGAAGAAGTAATTATGGAAAAAACTAAAAAACGGCGATCGGCGGCGCTAACTTTCTTAGATATTTTCCTGATTACTTTCACTCCCAAAACCATTGTTTTGCGGCATCACGAAGAAGGTTGGTATCTCGTGCATCACGTTATTAAGCGACTGAAGAGGAACAATCCATGAACATAGATTTATCAACTAATGCCATATTGAATTTTGTCGTTGGCGCAATGGTTATCTCTTTGTTAATTCCCCTATATCAAGCGTGGAAATACGACGATGATATTTGGGAAATCATGCTTGCATTTTCCAGCATTGCCGCCAAAGCGGCGGTGATGATTTTGGTGATTGCGATATTGCGCGATGATTGGATGATCGGTGTGGTGGGCGTAATTATCTTGAGTGTGGGTAATGCGGGATTCATGCTGATTGCCCACATCATCAGACGCGCAGGAGAGATATAACCATGACTAATTTAGTAAATATATTCAGCTATATCTTGATCTTGGGCGGCTTAGTGTTCTGGTTTTGGGGAACTGCGGCTTTAGTCTCAAGGCGATCGGTACTTTTTAAGCTGCATAGCCTTTCGGTATCGGATACCCTCGGCTCGATCGCCATTGTGTTTGGCTTGATCCTGTTACGCCCCAAAGAATTACCCTTACTGATTCTGGCGATTATTTCCTTAGCTTTATGGAACACGATGCTGTGCTATGTGCTGGCTTACTGCTCTAGCAATCCCAAAAATATCAAAAACATCAGAAATATTATGGGAGCAAGCGAACAAATCAATGAGTAGTTACGATGGCTATGTCTATGCGATCGCGGTGCTGTTGCCCATATCAGCATCCATGTTGATCGTGCAAACTAATCCTTACAAAGCCCTAGTCGTTCGCGGCATTTTAGGAGCCTTGTCAGCATTGGTCTATACAATTTTGGGCGCGGCAGATGTGGCGCTAACGGAGGCGCTAGTCGGTGCTTTTTTGGCGACTATGCTCTATGCCGTGGCGGTGCGATCGTCTTTGGTGTTGCGTTTGGGCGTGGTTGAGAATGTGGCGATCGCCCATGATTTAGAACAGGAATTAGATAATCTAAATCTTCCCATTGAACAATTCGATCAACCATTAGATTCGCAACAAATTTATCAGCAAGTTCAAAAATTAGAACCAATTGCTCCTATATCTGCTGACTTTGGGAAAGTGATTGATATTCTTAAAAATACTTTCAGTAAGCACTATATGCGGGTCGAGCTAGTCCCTTACGAAAGTGAAACAGAATTAGCGCAAGCATTAATTGATCGGAATGTTCATGCAACTCTACATGATCTAGAACAAGAAAATGCGTTAGAAAAATCTTTCCAAATCAAAATCCGTCTGCCTCGTCTGTACGAGATTATGCAAGCCGATCCAGTTTTAGCTAATGTGCAATTAATTTACGAAAAATCATGAAATGGATTTATATCATTGCAGGAGTTGCTTTTGTCGTCAAAATGCTATTCCTGCCTAACCCTGCGCCTAGTTTGCCTTTCTCGATTGTCGAAGCGATCGCTCAAGATAGCGGCGTGAGTAATGTGGTTTCAGGTATTATCTTCCGCAATCGTCTATATGACACTATTTTTGAAGTAATCGTCTTCACGATCGCCACGATGGGCGCAAATTATTTACTTGCCAACGAAAAACCCTTTACGCGCATTTATCAATTTACCGACCAGACCTCGATTGTCCTCGCTCAATTGGGCGCAACGGTAGCCGCTTTAGTTGCGATCGAGTTGGCAATTCGTGGGCATCTTAGCCCTGGAGGAGGCTTTGCGGCGGGTGTGGCAGGTGGCACAGCGATCGGCTTGATTGCGATCACTTCACCGCCAGATCGCCTGCAAAAGCTATACAAACGTTGGCACGCCGCCACTTGGGAAAAGGTATCCGTACTAATTTTTATTGTTTTATCGGTGATCACCCTCTCAGGCATCGAACTTCCCCACGGTCAGTTAGGAGAATTAATTAGCGGCGGCATTATCCCGATTCTGAATATTCTAGTGGCGATTAAGGTGGCATTAGGCTCATGGTCTGTCGTATTAGCTTTTATCCGCTATCGCGGATTGTTGTAAAACCAGAATGAGAGTTGCGGCGCGGAGCGCCGCAACTCTCATTCTAGGGTTTTGTGTCCTCACAAGAATGGCTACAGCTATACCAAGGGTAATGACAGCGTTATGATGGTGATTACGAATTATGGCAGCGATCTATGCAGAAAATATTTGCAGGTGTTTTCTTTTCCATAGGCTTTATCTTTTTAACCGTGACCGTATCATCGCTAACCACTAAAAATCCTACTCCTAAAGAGCGTAGTGCGGCTATGGGAGGAATCATAATTGGCGTTCCTGCCTTAGCTGCGGGAGCTTGGATCGTTTGGAGAGAGAGAAAGAAGCATGATGATCGGTTAGAAGTGCGTCAGCGTCAACTTGAATTTAGCTTTTTGTCAACCTTACAAGCCAATAATGGCAATATTACACCGATTAATTTTGCGATCGCCAATCAGCTATCTCTAGAGGAGTCAAAGCAATATTTAGATAAAAAAGCTATTCAACTGAATGCCGAATTTGAAGTTACTGAAGATGGCGGAGTTAGCTACAAGTTTTATCTCTCTTAAACTTAATTACATCATCAGTGTGAGTAATATAAGGTAGTAGTGCAAAGTAATATTTAGGCAAAAAGGGAAGCTTTGTAATGAATTTAAGGGAACTCCCCATGTTTACCCCGTGGGAAATGGGGCAAACACAAAGGGCTGCTCCTACCAACAACATGACGAATATGTTCAATACCGAATCTAGGAATGCCGATAATAGTTTACGATTGCCATAAAGACTAGAGCAGTTATGGCAGCGCAAAGTGCGGCGCTCCTGAAGGTTTACTAGAGATGAGATAGAGATGGCTAAGTATGTTAATTGATTATGATTTGGTAATTGTTGGGACGAGTACCTATGCTTATAAATTGGTAGATCTAGCATCACGATTGCAGACTAGGGTGGCTTGGGTGTGGGATGCGGATTGTCAAATCAAGGGGATTGAGCAAATACATCAAGCTTGGCGGCTTTTAAAAATCAAACTCAGAGAAAAGCCTCGTGAGCAAAGGGCAACTCTTTTTAATCAAATTTTTGAGCAAGAAGTGGCTCTGATATTGGCAAATTCGGCTCAAGAATACTTTGGGGATAGCATTCAAAGTAAGGGAGTCGATTTGATTTATGGACAGAGTCAATTTGTAAGTGGTCATTCGCAAAATTTTGATATTCCCAAAAAGCAGAGCGATCGCTACATTTTGGAAGTAACTAATTCCGCCAAAACTCTACGTTATTTATCTGCCCGTGCCTATGTGATTGCCGATGATGCGCCCACAAATTTGGGCAAAATCTTTGGTCTGGCATCCCATGATTACTTGACCGCCGCGCAATTATTTGCGACTAGCTTGCCTAGCTCGATCGCTGTGTTAGGTAGTGATGCCCATGCCTGTGCGATCGCGCAATCCCTCAACTTTATGGGAGTGCAAACCAGTTTAGTCACCAGCGATCGCCATGTTCTGCCCGATGTCGATGTGGCGATCGCTCGCACCTTGCAAGCGCAGTTGGAGGCAGAGGGAGTCAATATCTATACGCAGTCGCAACTGACCGCAGTTAGCAAAACTGAGCAAAATCTTTCGCGGCTATGGATTGGAGATTATGGGGGAGAGCGATTTATCGAATGCGATCGTGTGGTTGTGCCAATTGCTCCTACGGGCTTGATGTTGCCACATCAACCTGAGGCAAATCCTTATATTTGGCAATGTCGTACCGAGCGCGAATTTGCCCAAATAATTGAGCAAACTTTGCAAACTTCCCTTTGGCAAATTTGGCAGCGATCGCCGATGGTTCTAAGTCCTGAAATGCTGATTACCCCAACCGAGCCACCTATTGCCCAAGTCGGTCTGACGGAAGAGCTAGCCCGTTCCAGTTCTCGACAAGTTCTGGTTTTGGAACAAGCAGATCCTGAATGGGGAATCTGCAAAATAATTTGCGATCGCCAAGGTTCTATTTTGGGTGCGAGTATGTGTGGAGATGGAGCAGTAGCGGTGATCAATGCTTTGGCGATCGCGATGCAGGGCAAGGTCAAAGCGCAAGATCTCCATAATTTCCACGGTTTGGATGTCGCTGCCCTATGGCAAGATTTGCACCTACAGTCTAGCGATCAACTCAAGCTCAAGGATTGGTTTACCTTTCGCCGCGATTGGCGATTGTAATTCTAGTCATTGTAATTCTAGTGAGAGAAATAGGGCTTGTCGAAGCGTCGAAGCCTCTTTTATGGTTTGGAAGCGAAACGTTGCAGGATGGAATCTGGGGGCAGCGATTGGAGGATTTCAGTCATTAGAGGCTTCGCGCCTAATTTGCCTAAGCCAAGGCTGTTGCTCAGATCAGTGAGAATGCCCTTAAAGAGAATCGATAAGCTTAGCCCTGCCCATACAATCTGGAGATAGTGGCTAATTTGATTACTGATTTCTCCAGTGATTGCCAATTCTGCCGCTAGGGTCGATAAACCTGCGATCGCCACAATTAGCAATATCCACATAATCCCCTTGCGAATCGGATAGTTGCGAACTGCCCAGATCATCAATAGGGCGCTCAGACCACCGCTAACGGCTCCATCAACCCAGCGCCAAGGGGATACCAACATCGCGATCGCCTCAGTGATAAAGACCAAAGATGCGATCGCCGTTGATGCCTGTAACTTTTGTAAATGTCTCTCAGTGACTGCGGTTTGAATTTCTAACAGCGATCGTAATCCATTGATCGCCAGCAAAGCCTGACCTTCTGTATTTAAAAGCTGTAAAATTCTCTCCTTGAGCAACTTGACATCGGGTTGAGGACGTTCCCAAACCTCTTGACTATCCCGACCATCGCTATACTGCAACCTGACCCGCATCGGTTTCGGCTCAGCAGTGGTGAGGACGATCTCCTGTGGGGAAATCAGTTGTTGAAGGGTTCCACTTTGCAAAGCTTGATGGATTAGTTGGCGATCGCGATCGGGATAGAGATCGATTTTATTAAAAACTAAGAGTATCGGTTTGTAAAAGTTCTGTAACTCGGCGATCGCTTCCTGTTCTAAACGAGTTATGTCACCCGCGATCACAAATAGAATCAAATCTGCCTGTTTAGCTGCTTCCCTTGCCGCCTGACTACGCATCTCGCCACCGATCTCATCAATGCCCTGCGTATCTACTAAACACAGTTGGACTTTAGACTCAGCTTGATCTGGAGCTTGATCTGAGCGCAAATCCTGCCACTCGTAGCTATTTACTTCCTTAGTAACACCATGTAGCGCTCCTGTGATGCCGAGCTTACGACCCGCAAGGGCGTTGAGCAAAGAGGTTTTGCCCGTTGACACCTTGCCAAATACGGCGATCGCGATCGCAGATTGTGCTAGTTTGCGTTCAAGTTTTTCTAAGCGGTCTAGCTCTGCTGGGGTCAAGTCCTGTTGATAACGTTGGCGATATCTAACCAAGCGATCGCCTACTTGTTGGGGATAATTCGGCATAGGGATTAGCTAACGCAATGTCAAGCTAAAGAAGGTTGAAGAAAGCAGAATCGATCTCATAACCCAGACTTTGCGTCATTTGTTGCAACTTGGCTGTGCTATCAATGCCACGAGACTTGAGCCAGAGAGAAATGGAGAAGACCTTCTGCATTACAAAAATCTCCAAGGCTTCAGGATTGTATTGCAACACATAGCCATCACCTTCACGCTTAAACTCATGGGGAACTAGCATCGCTGCATAGCGACTAAGTTCTAAACGCCAGTCAAGCAGATAGCTAAACCAAGGATAGGTGGCATCGAGGCGCACAAACCAGAGCCGCACTTCCGATATTTCCGACAATTCGCGCGGGTCACCTTCTTCCTTATCCCACACAAGTTCGATTTGCAAGGCGCGATCGCCTTCGGGTATATCATCCCAATTTGCTAACAACTTCTCGATCGCAATTTTAGCGGGAGTAATATCGAGGGACTCGATACAGGCTTGATTGATGTAGATAACAGTAGACATAGGGCTTTTAGAGAGAATTATGGAGGGCAGAGTGATTCATCGCCCTAGGGTTTATTTTTTTGGTAAGTTTTCGCGCGGATCGAAGGATTGAATTTCTAGTAATTGTTCGTAAAGTTCGCGTTCGCGCTTGCTAGGATTTTTGGGAACGACAATCTGGACTTCCACATACTGATCGCCAAAGGTACGGGCATCTTTGGGGAATCCTTTACCAGAGAGTCGCAATTGCTGCCCCGACTTCACCGCAGGCGGGATCGTTAGCTTGACTAAACCGCTTAACGTGGGAACTTCCACTTGAATACCTAGGACAGATTCACTAGGGGAAATGGGTAATTGACAACGGATATCCGAGCCTTCGAGGGTAAAAAATGGATGCGGCTTGAGCGTAATTTTGAGATAGAGGTCGCCGCCCGATGCCCCTTGACCTTTGAGGCGGATTCTTTGACCTGACAGCACACCTGCGGGCATATTTACTTCGAGCGATCGCCCATCTTCGAGGCGAATGCGTTCGCGACCACCGACGTAGGCGCGTTCGAGGGGTAGCTCTAGCAATGCCTCAGAGTCGCGGCGAGCGCTGGGTCTTGGCGGAGCTTGGGTGTTGCTGCGGTAGGAGCTGCCCCCGACATCTTGGGCGCGTTCGTTAGTGCGAAACTTACCGAGCAGTTGATCAACAAATTCTTGGAAATCATTGTATTGGCTAAAGTCCACATCCCCTGTGTAACCACCACGCTCAAAGTCTGGCGTATACTGCTCACGCGATGATGGTGGTCTGCCACCCGCACCTTGAAATCCGCCTTGTTTCCAATACTGCCCAAAGCGATCGTACTGCTGGCGCTTGGTAGTATCCGACAGGACTTCGTAAGCCTCACCGATGTCCTTAAAACGTTCTTCGGCTGCCTTGTCGTTGGGGTTCAGATCGGGATGATATTTCCGCGCTAACCTACGATAGGAGCGCTTGATTTCGTCAGCCGTGGCTGTCTTCGGTACACCGAGGATTTCATAGTAATTGCGAAAATTTTGCATATTTCCCGAACTGCAAACAAGGAGATAACTTAGCTTACCCTATCGTTGGTTTTGATAACCTGTAGGGATTTGTGCAGACTAGCAATTTGGGCTAAATCCAGCTAGTTAACCACATTAACACGCGCATATAAACTGAGGAGATCGGTAAACCGATATAGAGCGGCGACCAGAACAAAAAACTAGCTGTGATTAATATCCAAATGCCTGTACCCACAGAGGGCATTGATAGAGGATTTAGAAATTTTAGAGATTTTATTGATGGGGTGGGCGATCGCCATAGCAAAGACACGAGGAGGGCAAGGGTGGCAAATGCAAACACCGAAGCAGGCATATAGTGATACAAAAAAATGCAACGGCGGCTGACGCTCCAAGGCAACCAATGGGCAAAGAAACTCGTAGTCACATACAACATAAACCAGACGGGAGCTGCTTGGGGTTGCGATCGCATTTTCCACCAAGATGATCTAGATAATCCCTGTCTAGCCAAATTGAGCATAATTATCGCTAAAACTACGGTGCAAATCGCGATCGCGATCGTACTGAGCCAATACAAAAAGGGATTGCCCATCGCATGGACAAATTCCACCATATTGTTAGGACGATTTTCAAAAAAATAGGCGACGGGACGCAGTAAAAAGATCCAACTCCACCAAGGCGAGCAGTAAGGATGCACTGGTTCTGCTTTGCCGATGCCCAGATTTTGATGAAAGCCAAAAATTTGACGGTGCAGTTCCCAAATATCGCGCTCAGGGTTAATCCATAGATGGGGTAGCCATTGCAGAAAGTAAAAGGCGATCGGGATTAGGAGCAATCCAAATAGGATCTGAGGAATATTCAAAGCTTGGCGATAGCGACAACTAATGTAAATAGCGATCGCTATTAAACCAACCACATAGGCTAAACCCGTCCATTTAATGCTGAACGATGCGCCTAACATTAATCCTGTGGCGATCACCCAGAACCAGCGTTGGTGCGATCGCTTCAACGCTAACACCATACATAAATGGCTCAGCATTCCGAATAGCAAAATATAGATATTGATTAGCCCAAAGCGTGACTCCACCAATAACAAGCCATCCATCGCCACAAACCAACCCGTCAGCCATGCCCAACTGCGGCGATCGCTCAGTTGCCAGACTAACTCATAGGTAACTAGCGGCAATAGCGCCCCTGCGAGGGCAGTCATACAACGATAACCAAAGGGAGCATAACCAAATAGCTGAATGCCCAAGGCAATGATGTATTTGCCTAGAGGCGGATGGGCATCAAAAAGTGGCTCGCCCCTGAGATAGTTTTGGGCAAATTTAGGATAGTAAACCTCATCAAAAACAATGTCCGCCGTACCATCTAAGTTCCAAAATCTGGTGGCAAAGGCGACTAAAGCAATCATTAAGACTCCGTAGAGTCGATGTTCTGACAACCAGATTAAGCGATCGCTAAACTGACTATAAAATCGAGCGAAGGGATGAATAGTTAAGCGATCGCTCCGATTGTTCATTTAAAATTCTTGATATCACTGTAACCAATATCCAGAAAGGAGCTTAAGCCCCTTTCTGGGCTGTATTTATCGACCTGCCTTAATTTGAGAGACGAGATCCTCTAGATCTTTTTCGTTAGGAACGCCCGAAAGAAAGATGCCATTAACTACAAAGGAAGGTGTGCCGCGTACCCCTAAAGATTTACCCAGCTCAAAATCTTTTTTGACGGTTTCTTTAGCTTCCTTACTTTGGCGATCGCGATTAAATTTAGCAATATCTAGTTTCAAATTATTCGCAATTTCTAGATATAACTCTTCGCCAAGACGACTTTGCTGCTCGAATAGGACATCGTGGTATTCCCAAAATTTGCCCTGTTGCATCGCTGCCCATGACGCGAGGGCGGCGGGTTCGGCTTGTTGATGAATTTCGGTGAGCGGAAAATGCTTGTAAACCAGCGTCACATCATTCTGGTTTTTGGACATAAATTGCTTCACAACTTCATGTGCCCGCGCACAAAATGGACATTCAAAATCTGAAAACTCTGCCATCACAATTTTTTGGCTAGGCGAACCCATTACAGGCGAGTTACGGAGTAGCAAGCGAGGTTCTTGGCGAACTTGTGCCAAAACCTTATCTCGCAGATCATCTTCCTGTTGGGCTTGAGTTTTTTGATAAGACTGTACTGAGTCTAAAATTACTTGTGGATTTTTACGGATGATTTCTAAAACCTTAGCCTCAAATTGAGCATCCGAGAGTTGGGCATTGGCAGACTGCCCCAAGGATGAGCAACTTGTGATCACGAGTAAGAGCGTAGCTAGGACTGTTAGTAGGTAGGGACGAAAACGCATCGTAAAAAATCTACAAATTTAGGGTTTACTGCTTGCATCTTAATCTTGACATATCACCTTTAAGTTCGTTTACCCTAATGGATGAAGTTGTCGTGATCTAGCACACTTTAAGATATCTTTATAAGTCTAAATTAATTTAGAAAAACTAAAAAGCTTTTGCTAACTATTTTTCTTTCGCAATAACCTAGTGATGATTACCGATACCAATGTTAATAGCAGTACGCAAACCATAGTTGTGGCGGGAAGCTATGCCGAATACCTTAATTGGCGCAAAGAAAATCCATCGATCAAGTTTTGTAAATACGTTGAGAAGCTTGAAGATATTAGAGGAGTACAGGGCTTTTTGACCGAAGTTATTCTCTATGGTAGCTACCATACAAATCCCTTGTACGGCACTCGTCAGATGCGTCGGCTATTGTCTGAGCATTCTTCTCCGTTCCGTTCCTATTTGAATTGGAATTAATATATTTCTCAAAAAATATTTGCGTAAGTAGCTAGGTATAAGAAACCTTAAAACTACGTGAGTTCGATATATAGTAATTACAAATAAATTCAAGAGGTTTCGACTTCGCTCAGCCAGCGTATATTGCTGGCTGAGCGAAGTCGAAACCCTATTTTTCTTGTTTGAATTGTCTATAGCCATTTGCATCGTTCTTCGCGCGGTGCAAATGGCGCAAAATGGGGGAATCGCTCCGCGATTCCCCCATTTTGCTCACCTTAAAACCTAAAAAGCTGTGGCGCACGCGCAGCGTGCGCCACAGCTTTTTAGGTTTTAGCTATCTGCACTGCGTAAACTGCTTTCTAAATGCCGAAGAGGGGTAGAAATTGCCAAGCAATTTCTACCCCTCTTCGGCTTGATCAAATTGACTTTGATCAAGTGTTGCCCGTTTTTGATTTGGTATAAGATCAAGAACTGATCCGTCAGATCAGCTATTCATTGTGAACACTGTACGTAAATATGGCAAAAATTGGCGTTGGAATTATTGGCACAGGATTTGGGCAGATTATTCATATTCCTGCATTACAACTCCATCCAGACACAGAAGTCGTGGCGGTCTACCATCGCGATCGCCTTAAAGCCCAACAGATCGCCGATAAGTTTCAGATTGCCCATGCTTGCGATCGCCTTGAAGATCTATTGGAACTCAATGCTGTCGATGCCGTTACCATCTCCACCCCGCCCAGCTTTCACTATGAACAAGCTAAAGCTGCGATCGCCGCAGGTAAGCATATTTTGTTAGAAAAGCCTGTGACCATGAATGCTCAACAGGCGATCGAACTTGATCAACTTGCCAAACAACATCAAGTCGTTATTGCCACGGATTTTGAGTTTCGTTGTGTTCCCCAATGGCGCTATCTCAAATATTTATTAGATCATAACCACATTGGCAAAAAGCGCCTGATTAATATCGAATGGTTAGTACAGGGGCGTGCCGATGCCAAACGTGCATGGAACTGGTATAGCCAAAGGGAATTTGGTGGCGGGGCATTAGGTGCGATCGGTTCCCATGCCTTTGATTATGTGCGGTGGCTATTTGGCGATATTAAGAGTTTGTGTGGGCAATTAAGTACAGGCATCCCTGAGCGCCCCGATGCTAGCGGTACTTTGCGATCTGTCGATGTCGATGACACCTGCAATATTCTGCTAGAGCTTGCCGACGGCACTCCCTGCAATATTTCTCTGAGTACGGTTACCTATAGAGGTCGTGGACATTGGGTGTCGGTTTATGGCGAAAATGGCACTCTGATATTAGGTAGTTCTAATCAATCTGACTATGTGCATGGCTTCAGTTTGCGTCAAGGCAAACTCGATCGCTCAGAAATGGAAATCGTTCCTATTCCATCGGAATATGATTTGCCCCAAGTTTTTACCGATGGTCGTCTAGCTCCTGTCCTCGCAATTTGCGATCGCTGGGTAAAGGCTATCAAGGGAAGTGAACCGATGATTCCCAGTTTGCATGAAGGAGCTTGGTCACAGTTACTCATGGATCTTACCCATGCCTCTCATCAACAAAGGCGATGGCTTGATGTTCCCAATCAACTCTACCCAAAATAACCAGAACGTCAGTTTGACGAAATTGCGGAATGATGAAAATCACTTTGCGATTTTCATCATTCCGCACTATTTGAGCCACGCAATTGGCTTCACGTCCTTCCAAAAGCAAGAGGCGGCGCATTGCGCCGCCTCTTGCTTTTGGAGAGAATATCAACTCTTTGACTTAGATATCAAGGTCTGCCAACCCTAGCTTAGAACCATGAGTTTCGATAAATTCACGACGTGGCGCGACCTTATCCCCCATCAAGATCGTAAAGATTCGATCAGCTTCCGCCGCATCTTCGATCGTGAGACGTTTTAGCGATCGCGTAGCTGGGTTCATTGTGGTTTCCCATAGCTGCTGTGGCATCATTTCACCCAAACCTTTGAAGCGCTGAATGTTGTAGTTAGCGTTGGGTGGGAAAGCGGCGATCGCTTCTTGTAAATCGCGATCGCTATAGCAGTATTGGGCATTTTTACCACGCTCTAATTTATAGAGCGGAGGGCATCCAATATAGATAAATCCGCGATCGAGAAGTTCCCTTTGATAGCGATAGAAGAAGGTCAGTAATAAAGTCCGAATGTGCGCTCCGTCAACGTCCGCATCAGCTAACAGAATAATCTTGTGATAGCGCAATTGCGATTCATTAAAGTCCTCGCCTTTAATACCTAAACCGCAACCCGTAATCAGGGCTTGGATTTCATTGTTTTTATAAATCTTGCTGTCATCAGCTCTTTCGATATTGAGAACTTTACCGCGCAATGGCAGGATTGCCTGATAATGGCGATCGCGTCCCTGTTTAGCACTTCCCCCTGCGGAATCGCCCTCAACGATGAAGATTTCGGATTCTTTGGGGTCTCGAGAACTGCAATCGGCAAGCTTTCCGGGTAAAGTCGAAGACTCTAGCGCTGACTTGCGGCGGACTAACTCACGGGCGCGGCGGGCAGCTTCGGCGGCGTTAAAGGCTTGTAGCGCTTTCTCAATGATTGAAGTCGCCACCGCAGGATGGAATTCTAGGTACTCATTGAGAACTTCACCCACAAAAGAGTCAACAATACCGCGTACTTCGGTATTACCTAACTTAGTTTTAGTCTGACCTTCAAACTCTGGATCAGTAACTTTTACGGAGATTACTGCTGTTAGACCTTCACGGACGTTTTCACCAGCGAGATTTGATTCGCCTTCTTTAATCTTTTTTAAACGCCTTGCTGTCGCATTCATGGTGCGGGTGAGAACAGTCTTCAGCCCTTCTAAGTGGGTTCCACCATCAATGGTGCGGATGTTATTCGCAAAACCTAGCACGTTGTCATTGTAGGAGTCGATGCACCATTGTAGAGCGACTTCAACTACGACATTATCGCGTTCACCGTTTACATAGATAATGTCGGGGTGAATAGGTTCTTTGTCGCGGGTCATGTAGGCGACGTATTCGCGAATACCGCCTTCATAGCAAAAAATATCCGTGCGAACTTCTGCACCACGGCGATCGCTATATTCGATTTTTACGCCAGCATTGAGGTAGGCAAGCTCTTTGAGTCGGCTAGCGAGAATGTCGTATTCAAATTCAGTTTGTGTTGTAAAGATTTGTGGATCAGGTTTGAAACGTACCTGTGTCCCGCGCCTTGTTTCTTGACTCTTGCTAGGCATAAGGTCAGTCACAGGAAAACCGCGTTCATATCTCTGGGTATAGACCGTATCCAAGCGCCATACCGATACTTCCACCCATTCCGATAGGGCGTTAACTACGGAGATCCCAACACCGTGCAGACCGCCTGATACTTTGTAGCCACCATCGCCAAATTTACCACCAGCATGGAGAACTGTCAGCACAGTTTCGAGAGCGGATTTACCCGTTTTGGGGTGAATATCAATGGGGATGCCGCGCCCATTATCGGAAACTTGGACGGAGCCATCGGGCATTAGCTCAACTAAAATGCGATCGCAATGTCCTGCAAGGGCTTCATCAACGCTGTTATCAACAACTTCAAATACTAGGTGATGCAATCCTTTGGGACCCGTTGTACCGATATACATCCCAGGTCGTTTACGAACAGCCTCCAGACCCTCAAGTACTTGGATCTGATTGGCATTGTAAGTTTCTGTAATGGTCTCAGGCATGAAGGTCAACAACTCCAAAAAAAGTATTGCGCTATTATTTAGCTTCTGCTTTAGCAATCTCTGAGTATTTTAAAAATGATCTCAAGACGCGCTCTAACAGTGTTTATGGGATGTGCTATCGGTAAAGATTTAAAAACACCTCGCCATTATAGCTTAAAAGCCTTGACGATATCTCAAAACCATCTCAGATTAAGTTTTTATGTATCTGGTGCGGTCATAAAAAATGAGCTTGAAATTTATACTATTTCTTTTTGGTTAGCTCTGCGATCGCAACAGTCTCGACTCTAACGCGGACGGATGACCACACTTAACAAGCGAACTGCTCGATCATGTTTTTAATGGAATAGCTCATGGACAGAGGTTCTTTGTTTCTACCAAGCTGATTCATTAGGATTTATCTCTGCGGTAGATTCTTCTAATTTCCTGCCCTGAGGAATGGAATAAAGTCGCTAAATTGTGGAAATGTCAACCTGACTATCAGAGGGAATATAACTAGAACTCAATCGTTGAACCTTCAAGGTTTCAGGATGATGGAAGGGAAAGACCGATCGCGATCGCGGCTTGGAGTCTCGATAGTCCGTAAACATTGTTAAATTGATTTTTACGCAGAGCGCAAAGCGCTGTAATATTAACGATGTAAGCAATTATTGTGGTCTTAGTGTGTCTAAGCTGCGTAATATCTAGCGTTAATGCGTTGATGATGTAGAACGTAGCCGCAAACTCTCTCGCTATAGGCACTGGTACATTTTTTAATCGTTATGCCCAAAGTTCTCGTTTCTGACCCCATCGATCAAGTTGGTATCGATATCCTTTCGCAAGTCGCCGCCGTTGACGTAAAGACTAATCTTAGCCCCGAAGAACTAATCCAAGTTCTGCCTGAGTACGACGCGATCATGATTCGCTCTGGCACTAAACTCACCCAAGAAGCCGTCGAAGCTGGCAAAAACCTCAAAATCATCGGTCGCGCTGGTGTTGGGGTCGATAACGTAGATGTGCCAACAGCTACCCGTATGGGTATTGTGGTGGTCAACTCTCCCGAAGGCAATACAATCGCTGCCGCCGAGCATACCCTCGCGATGATGATGTCCCTGTCTCGCTTTATTCCCGCCGCTAACCAGTCTCTAAAGGGTGGTAAATGGGATCGCAAGAGCTTTACAGGCGTTGAAGTTTACAAGAAAACTCTCGGTATTTTGGGACTAGGGAAAATCGGTTCTCATGTTGCCACCGTTGCGAAGTCTCTGGGGATGCGGATTCTCGCCTATGATCCATTCCTTACTGCTGAGCGGGCTGAAAAATTAGGGGTACATCTGGTTGATCTTGAAATCCTGTTGCGGGAAGCGGATTACATTACTTTGCACTTACCCAAAACCAAGGAAACAGCCCATTTGATCAATGCCGATCGCATTGCGATCATGAAAGACGGTGTTCGCATCATCAACTGCGCTAGGGGCGGGATCATTGATGAAGCAGCGATCGCGGCAGCAATCAAGAGTGGTAAGGTCGGCGGTATTGCCCTCGATGTATTCGAGAATGAACCCCTCGAAGCTGATTCTGGCTTGCGCGAACTTGGAGACAATGTGATCCTCACTCCTCACCTTGGTGCTTCCACCGAAGAAGCTCAGACTAACGTTGCCGTCGATGTTGCCGAACAGATCCGTGATGTCCTCCTCGGCTTACCAGCGCGATCGGCGGTGAATATCCCCGGATTGCGTCCCGATGTCTGGCAAAAACTCAAGCCCTATCTGCAACTGTCGGAAATGTTGGGCAACTTGGTTGGACAATTGGCAGGCGGTCGCGTGGACAACCTCAATGTCAAGCTCCAAGGCGAAATCGCTAATAGCGAAAGTCAGCCCATCGTGGTGGCAGCGCTCAAGGGCTTACTATCCCCCGCATTGCGTGAGCGCGTTAACTTTGTTAACGCCAGCATCGAAGCTAAAGAACGCGGCATCCACGTCACCGAAACCCGCGATCCTTCCGTGGAAGATTACAGCGGCTCGATTCATCTGACTGCTCATGGCAGCCAAGGTGAGCAGTCGGTAACAGGGGCATTGCTCGGTAAGTCAGAAATTCGGATTACTAGCATCAATGGCTTCCCGATTAACGTTGCACCAACCCACTATATGTTGCTGACTCTGCACCGCGATATGCCAGGGATCATTGGTCGCATCGGCTCACTGCTTGGTAATTTCAATGTAAATATTGCCAGTATGCAGGTCGGTCGTCGCATGGTGCGCGGTGAAGCGGTCATGGTTTTGAACATTGACGATCCTTTGCCTAGCGGTTTGCTCGATGAGATCGTGCATATTCAAGGTGTAAGTGATGCCTTTGTGGTGAAGCTATAAGTACACCGCTCAATCCTCCCTTGTAAAGGTTTTTTAAATCTACGAATGGCTTAGCCATTCGTAGATTTAAAAAACCTTACTGAGTTTAGTTTTTATAGCTGTATTCAGTCTCGTTAAGACACAAAACCAGAAGACGAGTTGCGGCGCACCGCGCCGCAACTCGCTTCTTGGGTTTTGATTTGTCCTAATACAAATGGCGACAGCTATAATTCTCAAAAGTGTAGTCACACTTTTGAGAATTAATATTTAGAGGGGGTAAAAGTTTATTTGCATTTATCTGCACTTACAATATGCACTTACAATATGCATAAATTAGTGGATAAGCATTATGTCAACTTCCAAGCCATATATTTCCTCAGAAAAATATCGTCAAATGTTGGTAAAGGACGGCGATCGCCGTTTTCAAGAATGGCATAATCGCTTTCTCAGTTACCAACAGGCTTATCTCGCAGACATGAACAATCGCAAAAAATAAACAAAAGGCTCGCGTCGGCGAGCCTTTTGTTTGGGAAGACTAATGATGAATTTTTGGGAATGGTACGATCGCCAACTTTTAGCCGCCAAGCAATATGACGTAGCCATCTATGAACTAGAGTGGCTAGTCTTACATTTAACTTCTTTAGATAAATTAGATCTAAGATTGAGATCGCCTGATATCTCACAAAAAATCACGCCTGAATCACTAACCCATCTTGATCAGCTTTGGCAAAAAAGATTAAGCGATCGCCTTCCTGTGCAGTATTTAACAGGCTCAGTAACATGGCGCGATCTAGAATTACAGGTATCTCCTGCGGTTTTAATTCCTCGTCCTGAAACGGAATTAATCATCGATATTATTGTTGACAATTGCCAAGATGAGATTTATCAAAGAGGAACTTGGATTGATTTGGGAACAGGTAGTGGGGCGATCGCCATTTCCTTAGCCCAGCAATTTCCCCAAGCGCAAATTCACGCCGTTGATCTCAGTGATGCTGCTCTAGAAGTTGCCCAAAATAATGCCCTCAAGCACCACCAATCCATCCATTTCCATCAAGGTAGTTGGTTTGCGCCTCTAGAGTCTATATATCTTCACAATAAAGTTGCAGGGATAGTTTCTAATCCACCCTATATTCCCAGTGATCAGGTTTTGCAATTACAACCTGAGGTTAAAAACCATGAACCCCATTTAGCACTGGATGGCGGTGGCGATGGACTCGATGCCGTGCGAGAATTAGTATCTAATGCGCCCCGATACTTGATATCTCAAGGTTTCTGGATTGTGGAAATCATGGCAGGTCAAGCTCCATTAGTGCGATCGCTATTAATTTCTCATGGAAGCTATGAGAATATCCAAATCCATCAAGACTATGCAGGTATAGAAAGATTTGTCTCTGCAACAAAAATATAGCTGTTGCCACTTGTAAGTATTGATGCATAAGTAACCTTAAAACTCAAAAGCGTGGGTCGCTCGCGTCGCAGGCGACCCACGCTTTTGAGTTTGGTTTTGACTTAACGGACTTGGTAAGAAGTGACATCAGAAATTACAGGAATTTTATCGGCGTATCTTCCTAAGACACATTGGGAAATAGCATAGACAAAGGCGGCGACAATTCCCAAAAAAGTAACGCTAGCAATAATCTGTAAGACAAAGGGGAAAAAGCCAAACTGACCGAGAACTATACTCAGGATTTGGATGATAGCTGATACTAGAGCAACTACCACATCTAGCAGTAAAGCTTGCAACGCATTAAATCTGACGAAGTACTGAACTTTGTAACTTCTAACCACAAATATAAATACACAAAACCAAACCACAAATCGAACTGAAATAAAGTCCAGAATTGAAATTGACAAAATTGCATTTAAAGTGACGACTGGGTTGAAGATAGTCATCAGTGGTGGAAATTGCAGAAATAGAAAAGCGCCAAACATTACCACGGCGGTGATTGGCAGTAGGTAAGTAAGCCCTGCGTATAACCTATTCAAATAATCTACGGAACCACGTCTTACCATTTCTATTATTCCCTTAGTTAATTTAGCATTGAATGTGATTTAGTTACATCAAATCACATTGAAATTCTGCGGCTTGGGATAGCGTTGGGATGTCCGAGTACTCGCCCGTAGCGCTGTGATAGATAGCATAGCCAGATAGTAGCACCGTACTTAGGAAGATTGTATTGGCAAAGGTATTAGTGATGAAACTAGGTAAACCTTCGCCAGCAAGTTGGGCAAATAGTTGAAATAACAACTGCACAATAAATAGAGTGATCTGAATTAGTAAAGCCTGCATCGCATTAAAACGAATGAAGCGTGGTACGCGGCTATCTCTAACAACTAGGAAATACAATGCCATGAATAGAAAGAACTCTCCTGTCAAGCCCAGTATCGGCACAATCGGAAAAGCTAGGACATTACTATATAGCCAAATGAAGGGAGCGAAGATCAAGGTGATCAATGGAAACTGTCTAAACAGAACTGCTCCATAAATTACGCCTGCCGACATCGGTAATAAATAGGGCAGACAACTATAAAAACGATGTAAAGCTTTGGGAGATTGCTGCCAATTCATAAAAATTTCCTGCCTTGCTGTGATGCCAAGTGTTCAATATCAATTGATTTCACAGCGATATATTAATAGATTTAAGATGATGTACTGGCATTATAGCGATCGCCTGATTATCAAGCAATGTACTAGAGGTTGATCTTGATAATCATCATTTTTTTGGTGTCTGGATTAGGGCTAAACTTGATTAGTACTCAGCTTCACTGGCTAGAAGTCAAAAAATATTGATACTTTGTCGTCACAAAGCTTAAGATATGTAACGAAATGTAAATAAATCAATTTCAAATTATTGCATTTATCGCCGAAAATCAACCACAACAATGGTTGTCTGCTATTAAATATAGTGAGTAGGTATAAATCTTTAGTTGCTGATTGTTACCTTTAGTAACATTTCTAGTAACAAATAAAAAACGCCATATATAAAATCACTAAAAAATCAGGACAGTAATTTAAGGAGACTGCATGTTCACTTCTGTGCCACCGATCGCAACAGTATCTGGTAGACGTATCATTCCCGAAAATCTACAGGGTCGGGTCTTAATGAAGTTGGTCTATGTGGTGCTTGAACCGCAATATCAGAGCGCTATGTCGGCGGCTGTCAAGTCAATCAACAAAAATAATCCTAATCTGGCGATCGAGGTTAGTGGTTATTTAATTGAAGAGCTTCGTAGTCCCGAAAATTATGAAGCTTTTAAAGAAGATGTCGCTGAAGCAGATATGTTTATCGCTTCCTTGATTTTCATCGATGATATGGCAACTAAGATTGCTCAAGCCGTACAACCCCATCGCGATCGCATGGCAGCTTGTGTGGTGTTCCCATCAATGCCAGAGGTGATGCGTCTCAATAAAATGGGCAGCTTTAGCATGGAAAATCTGGGGCAGTCTAAGAGTGCGATCGCCCAGTTTATGCGGAAGCGCAAAGAGAAGTCGGGCAGTTCTTTTCAAGACAGTATGCTCAAGGTCGTTCAGACCCTGCCGAAGATTCTCAAATATATGCCGATGGATCGGGCGCAGGATGCTCGCAACTTCATGTTGAGCTTCCAATATTGGCTAGGCGGTTCCACCGAAAATATCGAAAACTTCCTGTTGATGTTGGCGCAAAATTATTTGCCAACGGTCAAGGCTAAAGCTAAAGAAAATGGCTCTGCTCCTCTACAAATTAAAGATCCCGTCACCTATCTAGATATGGGGCTTTGGCATCCCCTCGCGCCAAAAATGTTTGAATCCACCGCCGAATATTTGGCATGGTTCAATGCTCGTACGGATATCCCTGAAGAGATGAAAGATCCCCTCGCGCCATGTGTGGGATTGCTGATGGCAAGAACCCACCTAGTTACAGGCGATGACGCGCACTATGTATCGATGGTGCAGGAACTAGAATCCCTTGGTGCACGAGTAATCTCCGTATTTAATGGTGGTTTAGACTTTTCCAAAGCCGTTGAAGAATATTTCTACGATCCTCAACAAAAGGATCGGGCGATCGTGGATAGCGTCGTTTCGCTGACTGGTTTTGCACTCGTTGGAGGTCCCGCTAAGCAAGATCATCCTAAAGCGATCGAAGCTCTTGCCAAGCTCAATCGTCCCTACATGGTAGCGTCTGCCCCTAGTCTTCCAAACTACCGAAGAATGGCAAGATAGCGATCTTGGTTTACACCCTGTGCAAGTTGCGCTGCAAGTTGCTTTGCCTGAGCTAGATGGCGGACTTGATCCGATCGTTCTATCGGGTCGCGATAGCATGACGGGTCGATCCCATGCTTTAGGCGATCGCGTCGAAACCATCGCTAACCGTGCGATCAAGTGGGCAAACCTACGCCGCAAGCCTCGCCATGAGAAGAAGTTGGCGATTACCATTTTTAGCTTCCCTCCCGATAAGGGCAACATTGGCACAGCCGCCTATTTGGATGTATTCTCTTCCATTCATAAAGTTGCGGAAGCATTGCGCGATAACGGTTACGACATTAGCGATCTGCCCAAGACTTCCCATGACATGATGACGGAAATCTTGCATGACCCTGAAGCAATGGTGGGCAGTCCTGAGTTGAACATCGCTTACAAAATGTCTGTCAGCGAATACGAAGCTAATACTCCTTACGTTGATGCCATTACCGAACAATGGGGAGCCGCTCCCGGTCATCTCAACTCCGATGGACAGAACTTGCTGATCTTTGGTAAGCAATACGGGAACTTGTTCGTAGGCGTACAGCCCACATTCGGTTATGAAGGCGATCCGATGCGCTTGCTCTTCAGCAAATCCGCATCCCCTCACCACGGCTTTGTTGCTTACTATACCTACCTCAATCACATCTGGGGAGCCGATGCTGTCCTCCACTTCGGAACTCACGGCTCGATGGAATTTATGCCTGGCAAGCAAGTGGGAATGTCTGGTGACTGCTATCCCGACAGCTTGATCGGCGCATTGCCCAATATCTATTACTACGCCGTCAACAATCCATCGGAAGGAACGATCGCTAAGCGTCGCGGCTATGCCACGATCATCAGCTACATCACTCCCGCCCCCGAAAATGCAGGTTTGAGCCGTAACTTGCAAGAACTCAGTGAATTGATTGCTTCTTACAAAGACTTGCGTACAGGCGGTCGTGGCATCCAAATCACCAACACGATTATGGATAAAGTCCGCTTGGTGAATCTCGATAAGGATGTGGAACTTCCTGAGCAAGATGCCAAGGAAATGTCCCTCGAAGAACGCGATAACGTGATCGGTCAGGTCTATAACAAGCTGATGGAGATCGAATCCCGCGTTCTCCCCTGCGGCTTACACGTTGTCGGCGAACCTCCAAAAGCCGAAGATGTCACTGATGTTTTAACCAGCATTGCCAGCTTCGATCGCCCCGAAGACAATATGAAATCCTTCCTACGGATTATCTGCGAAAGCATCGGACGCGACATCGAACAGCTTTACAAATCCAGTGACAAGGGCATCTATGCCGACGTAGAACTTTTGGCAAATATTCGCAAAGTTGCCAACCAAGCCGTTGGTGCATTGGTCAAAGCCAAAGCCGACAACGATGGCAGGGTTTCCAAGCTCTCCGTTCTCAACTTCTTTAGAATGGGCAAAACTGAGCCTTGGATCGAAGTTCTTCAAGAAGCTGGCTATCCTAACGTCAATAAAGACGACATCAAACCTCTATTTGAATTCCTAGAGTTCTGTCTCAAACAAATCGTTGCTGATAACGAATTGGGCGGATTAATCAAGGCGCTTGAAGGCGATTACATCTTGCCTAGCCCCGGTGGTGATCCGATTCGGAACCCCCTCGTGCTGCCTACTGGCAAGAATATGCACGCCCTCGATCCGAATTCCATTCCTACCAGTGCGGCGGTACAAGCTGCGGAAGTCGTAGTTGAGAGACTTCTAGAGCGTCAGCGTGCCGATAACAACGGTGTCTATCCTGAGACAATCGCCGTTGTACTTTGGGGAACTGACAACATCAAGACCTATGGCGAATCCCTCGCCCAAGTCCTCTGCATGATCGGCGTGAAGCCCATGCCTGATGCTCTCGGTCGGATCAATCGTTTGGAACTAACTCCCCTCGAACAATTGGGAAGACCTCGCGTAGATGTAGTTGTCAACTGCTCTGGCGTATTCCGCGACTTGTTTGTTAATCAAATGGACTTAATCGATCGCGCCGTGAGAATGGCAGCCGAAGCTGATGAGCCTTTGGAAATGAACTTTGTCCGCAAACACGCGATCGCCCAAGCGGAAGAGTTTGGTTTAACCATCAGCCAAGCCGCCACCCGTGTCTTCAGTAACTCATCGGGTTCCTATTCCTCCAACGTTAATCTCGCTGTGGAAAACAGCACATGGGAAAACGAAGAAGAATTACAACAGATGTATTTATCGCGCAAGTCCTTCGCCTTTGGTGGCAATGTCAGCAACACCCAACAGCGTCAGCTTTACGAAGCCTCACTGAAGACTGTTGACATGACCTTCCAAAACTTGGACTCGTCAGAAATTAGTCTCACTGATGTCTCTCACTACTTCGACTCTGACCCCACTAAGCTAGTTGGCAGTCTCCGCAAGGATGGCAAAAAGCCTACTTCTTTTGTCGCTGACACCACCACCGCCAACGCTCAAGTTCGCACCCTGACTGAGACAGTCCGCCTCGATACCCGCACTAAGATTCTCAATCCTAAATGGTATGAGGGAATGCTGAAGAGTGGTTACGAAGGTGTACGCGAAATCTCCAAGCGCCTTGTCAACACGATGGGCTGGTCGGCAACGGCTGGAGCAGTGGATAACTGGGTTTACGAAGATGTCAATGATGTCTATGTGAATGATAAAGAGATGTGCGATCGCCTCAAAAATCTCAACCCCAATTCGTTCCGTAAGATTGTTGGTACTCTCTTGGAAGTCAATGGTCGCGGCTATTGGGAAACCAGTGAAGAGAATCTCGATAGATTGCGTGAGCTTTATCAAGAACTCGAAGACCGCATTGAAGGTGTAGAGTAAACATAAAAAAAGCGGCGCATCGCGCCGCTTTTTTTATAGGCAAAAATACCGTTGGTATAATGTTAAATGAGTTATGTGTATATGCCATGAATACATTAGACAAATTAGAGCTACTTAGTGCCAATTGTAGCGATCGCAATGAGTTAGATCGGATTCTGAGTCAATTACTCAGTGTAATGTTAAATCGTCATCGACAGAAATTAGCTGTTTATGACCGTGATATTAGTAAGTTTGAACAGAACTATAAGCTCGATTCTAATCAATTTCAAGAACAATTTGAATCAGGAGCTATTAGGGGATGAAATGGATTTGTTTGAGTGGTTTAGTTTGTGTGAGTTGCGAAAGGATCTCTTAGTTAAGATTAGTAAGCTAGAGCAAGCATTGTGACGATTGCCGAAGATTATTTAGCTTTGATAAAGTCATTAATTGCTCTTTGCCCAGCAGTGAAAAGTTTTAGCATTCTTAGAGAAGATGCACTGGGCAATAAAGGTTTATGGCGATATCGACTGACTTTGCAAGATGATAGCCTTTTAGAAACGTTTGAGTTTTTTGAAATTCAATCAGATCAGGTTAAGGTGATCAAATATAGTTTTCATTGGCAAAGTGTTGATGGGAAATTTATTAAACGTTGGGATAATGCGGCTCATCATCCTGAGATTGAAACTTATCCTCATCATTTACATGAAGGTGCTGAAGATTTTGTATTGCCGTATCAGCCAGTTAAGTTTGAAGAGATTTTGCAAATCATTACACTTAATCTATAAACTACCAATATGAACTACCGAAATTACATCACAATCGAGCCAAATAAACGTGGTGGCAAGCCCTGCGTGCGTGGGTTGCGAATTACGGTTTATGAAGTCCTTGAATACTTAGCTTCTGATATGACAGAAGCAGAAATACTTGAAGATTTTCCCGATCTAACGAGAGAAGATTTTAAAGCCTGTATTGCATACGCAGCGTTAGGATAGTTAGTTTATGAGAAATAGCGATAAATTTCTTTGCGATGCAGTACTCTACAAAATGTTACGGTTTCGTCTTCAAAAATCACCCCTATTCACTAAAACAATGATAGTGATTTCAAAAGTAAAATAAGTTTTAACAAATGATACCTGTCCTCATAGTCTTTATTATCTCAATTATTTGGTTGATTAATCGAAGTATTGTAATTGCTTACGAAAAAGATTTCCTAGAAGAAGGAATAAAATGGTTGAATGAAAGACCAATTCTATTGCCAACAATTATAGTATTTAGAAGATATTTGTAAAATAAATATTAAGGAAGAGAACAAAATAAAATGTAGAGGAGAAACTAGAAAAAAAGTAAAATGCCTCAATGTCAAGGAAAAGATACCCAACAGATTTAACAGATCAGCAGTGGGAGATAATCAAAGATATGTTTCCTGCGGCAAAATCTGACGTAGCACAAGGGAGAAAACGTACTACTGATGTAAGAGAAGTAGTCAATGCCATTTTGTATTGGACAAGAAGTGGATGTGCATGGGATATGCTCCCGCATGATTTCCCAGCATCAGACACAGTGTATATGTACTTTCGGCGATGGCAGCGGAAGGGAATCATTGAAGAAATTCATGACAAGCTACGGGATAAGGTAAGAGAGAAAGCAGGAAAACAAAAAAATGTCACTGCTGCCATGATTGATTCACAATCAACAAAAACCACAGATGTCGGGGGTGAGGAACGAGGTTTTGATGGCAATAAAAAAGTCAACGGTCGCAGACGACATTTATTGGTTGACACACTGGGATTAGTATTAGTGGTATTGGTACAAGCTGCCAATATTGCGGATGTAGTTGCGGCACGAACTGTCGTCATGGCAGGTAAGCTAAATCAACCCGAACTGGCACAGGTTTGGGCTGATTTAGGGTATCGTGGTCACAAATTCCAGTCTTTGATGGATAGTTTGGGTATTAATTTAACTCTATCTGAAAAGAGAGAGCAGGGCTTTAAGTTAGAACCTCGTCGTTGGGTTGTAGAGCGTACTTTTGCTTGGCTGGGTAAGCATCGACGGTTAAGTAAGGATTATGAACGTCTTCCCGAAGTAAGTGAGGCTGTTGTTCATTCTGCCATGATTCCTCTCATGCTCAATCGTCTTTCTGCTTAATCCTTTTTTTACAAATACTTTCTATTCTACCAACATTTACTGCTTATCTGACACTAAATCAAATTCCTGACATTATCAAGTTTGCTCTACCTCTTATCACCTTCATTATTGGTCAGTTTATCGGTAAATACGACAAGCAAAGTGATATAAAAAATAGACAAGTAGAAATACTGTCAGCACTTAAGAGAAAGCTATCTATTAGTAGCGAAAAAATTGAAACAAATAAGTTCATATTGCAGATAGAACTAAATGGAATTGAAAGTCCACGCAGAGGATTTGTTGAGGAAAGACTTCAAGCTATAGAAAAAATCACTGAAGATTTTTCAAAATTCGACACATTTCTAAAACTAACTAACGACAAAATATTAACAATAGATGATTTATTTACTTTGCGAGAAATGACTTTACTTATTGATCGGTTTAATGAATTAATTGAAGAGAGAAGAGAATATAGATCTAAATGTAGAGAGTTAACTCATAATCCAGTCGATCTGTATTTTGATTTACTAAAATCTACAGACAAAGAATTATTGAAAAACATTGATTGTTTTGATAAGATAATGAATAAAATATCGAAAATTGAAATAAAATAAATTTATCTCATTAGATATAAAAAAATTACGCCATGCAAGAATCTAAAGAAAAAAATATTGTTCGTGCGTTTGCCCAAGAGTTAGCTATTTCCTGTGGTGCAAAGTCTTTACTTCATGTAAGAGCATCAGAATTCAATATATTCTCTAATCTCTATGATTTAAAAGTTCAGGAGGTAAATACATCTGCAAATATTACTGAGAATACTTACTATGATTTAATTATTGGAGATCTTCCTCTCGGATTAAAGGTAGTTGAATGGAAGGATGGAGATGTAGCAATTAAGACCCGACAAAATTGGCTTGAGATCTTGAAGTCTCTAAATCATCTTGAAATCAATGGAATTGGCTTATTTTTACTAGAACCAGTTGGATTTAGCTCGAATGCAGGTGTCATATTTGAGAATGAACTTAATCAGAGAGGTTTATTTGTAAATTCCTACATTAATCTTCCTCCCTCAATACTTGAACCTTATACTTCACTCGTACCAGTTTTTGTAGCAATATCAAAGAAAAAATCTGACAAGTTATTTATTGCTGAACTTTTGGATGATCAGCAAGCAAGAGAAGTAGCACGCAATTATTGTTCTGGTGTTAATGGCGAAAAACTTACTAATGGTAGATATATTTTAGCTAATGACTATTATGGATTTTATCGTATCAAAGTCAAAGATCAAATTGAGCGTTTAGAAACCCAATATAAGAGCTATAAAGAATACAAACTAGGTGATTTGGCTTCTATAAAGTCTATTAACAGAGTAATATCTAAAGACGAACAATTTAAAGAATGTGACAATACTATATACATTCACAAATTAAAAAACTCAGAAATTGTGTGTAAGACATCAGATATTAAATTTGATCACAGTAATTATTTTCAAGTTGTTCTTCAAGATTTAGTTATAGATGAATATCTTGCTTTATTCTTTAGATCAGCACTTGGCAAACTAATTATTGAGTCTTTAAAATCAGGAGAAAATTATCCAGTCCTTACTCAAAAGTATCTGGAACAAGCTCTCATTACACTCCCAACATTAGATGAACAAAAGAATATTGTCCACACCCAAAATAAGCTGCAAGTTTTGAAACAAGCTATTGATAATTTTGACTCAGAATTGGCTTTAAATCCAACTAGTTCAAGTGCAATATTAGGACAATTAGATATAATGCTTGATGCTATAAATTCTTTAACTGAGGGAGATAAAGTTCGTGCAACTGTACGAGAAGGTGAAAACAAATATGTTGAGTTCAAGGAAACTTTTAGTTTAGATATAAAGAAACAAACAAAAGAAATATATATTGAGACTTCTGCATTAAAGACAGTGGTTGCTTTTTAAAATACAGATGGAGGGAATCTGCTAATTGGTGTTTCTGATAATGGACAAATCTTGGGGTTAGACACAGAAATAAACAAATTGCATAAGAATTTGGATAAATTTCTATTGCATTGGAAAAATCGTTTAAAAGAAAGAATTGGTGAGGAATATTATCCTTTTATTGAGTATCGAGTTATTAAAGTTGACGCAAAAGATGTACTTGTTGTGGAATGTAAACCATCACAATCACCATGTTTTTTAGACGAAAAAGATTTTTATGTAAGAACTAATCCAGCTTCCGATAAACTTGATGGAGCAAAATTGGTCGAATACGTTAAAAATCACTTCAAGTAAAATTCTCTATTATGCTGGATCTACAGTAAGGCGATCGCTGTTTGATTGAGGGAAATAGGCGATCTGGTTTTGTGGGTGATGAAGGGACGATCGCTGGTTGATGTGGGAATAAGCGATCGCTATTTAATAAGTGATGATGAGCGATCGCTGTTCGATGTGGAGATTTAGGCGATCAGTTTTTGTTGATTGAGTCTAGCGATAGTGAGTTTGAGAAGTGCAATTACCCAAGAGAAAACGAAGAGTTGCTGATTACAGTATGAAATAAAAGTTTTTGCTAGGAGTAGAAACCTAATTTGAGTAAACAAGCAATTTTTAAAATTCTCATGTTTCATACATCAATCAGCAACGCTGCTTTTTTGATTAAATGACTTTACCGACTAGCGATCGCCCGATATAGCTACTGTTTTTTGATTGAGAAGCGATCGCTTGTTCACTTGCTAGCCATGACAAACTAGGATCAAAAAGGGTGGAAAGTTGTGGTTGAGCGAAACCAAGGATTTTGGCGGGATTATTGCTTAAGGCTCTCCACAATTGGCTAGCAGTTAATAGTTCTGTTATAACTAGACGTTGCCATAGAACAGACAAAGCAAATTCTAAACCGATCGCGCCAACGGGAGCGACCTCAAAGGGAACTACTTTTTCCTCGTAGGCACAGGGCGTATGGTCAACGGCGATCGCATCAACTGCTCCTGACTGAATGCCTGCAATGAGAGCATGACGATCGCCTTCACTACCAAGGGGCGGCATCAGGCGCAGATTAGGGTCATAACTGTCTAGATCGCGATCGCAATGACAGAGATGAAGCCAAGTTGTACTGGCAGTTACGGGCAATCCATCATTTTTCGCTTGAGCAATCAGTTCCACACTCTGAGCTGTGGAAATTCGTAGAAAGTGAGTAGGAGCTTTGGTAAGGCGAACTAACTCAATCAGCGCTGCCAATGCCGAAGTTTCGGCGGCGGCGGGATAGCCTGTCATGCCATACTGCAAAGACCATCTGCCCTCACGGATGACACCACTGCCTGCGAGGTCGGGGTTTTGAGGAAATAGAGCGATCGGCTTACCTAGGGGTTTGATATATTCCATGGCGCGGCGCACCAGCAACAGATTGGGAATGGCTTTGCCATCGGTAAAACCAACTACGGACTTCGCTAGCTCTGCCATGTCCGTGAGTTGTTTACCTTCTAAACCTTTGGTAATTGCGCCCCAAGGTTGAAGTATCGAAGAATGTTGTTTCTGGACGTTTCGCCAAAATTCGAGGGCAGCAATATCATCGATCGCAGGTTGAGTATTGGGCAAAATTCCTACCGTGCTAAAACCACCATTTTTAGCAGCTTGCACCAATTCGGCGATCGTTTCCCGCGATTCATGCCCTGGTTCGCCACTAATACTATGTAGATCCACTAATCCCGTTCCGAGGATTAGTCCCGATCTCTCATCGATATGTGTAGACTCAGGCAGTTGATTTGCCTCAAAATCTAGATGAACTTGGCGATCGCGATCAATAAATACATCGGCAAAAACATCAGTATCTAGATTGCCAGATGCGCTAGATGGAGCCACCCTAGGCAATGACGAATCTGCACTAAGAATATGTACCTGTTTAAGTAGAACAGGATACGCAACGGAATTTTCTAAAGACATAACAAAACAATTTTCTTTTTACTGTATAGCGCGATGGGCGGCAAAATTTAACAAAGTTATCCATTAGCGAATGAATTACCATGCCTCTTAAGCTTGGTAATCCATTTATTGGACTATATTCAGCGATCGCTGATTTTGATAGTAATTACGCCATTGCCACTTGCCCTGTGCATCGATGTTGAGGCTGATTACCTTGGCATCTATGGAGTTCAGTCCGATTTCCTTTACTACAATTTCGGCAAAGCGATCGGCGTTTAAATCCTGCAACCCCGATAAGATATAGCTGCTTGCACTGTCATTGATATAGGACAAAGCCCTTGTTTGGGAAATAATCGGCTCCGCCACCCAGTTTTCCCCCTTAGCCTTACGCAGTAATACCAATAGACTATATTCCTGCCGCTCTAGGGCAGAGCGCGTCAAAAAGCTACTCCACGCAGATGCGTCGGGAGTCTCTGGACGATTAAGATTATCAAGGCGCAACCCTGCAACGATCTCAGGCTGTTGATCGCCATCAAGATCAACACAAACCTTAGACGCAAGGGTTACTCTCGACAATGCTTGGGGATCTACCCCAAGCTGGGTAAATAAATTACGGGACTGAGCCAAAATTAAGGGCTGAATTTTATTAGGGCAGTTAAAGAAGTAATTACGTTCTTTACTGTCTCCTTGATCTGGATTATTCTTGGGGGCTTCTTGCGGTTTGTTTTGAAGGATGATCGTTAAATTAGGTTGACGGAGAATCTGAGGATCAACGGCAGGGACGGCGGCGTTGGCAGACTGCAATCGAAAACTAGCGATCGCCCCAAATACATCGGAGCCACTAATCGATTCAACCTTAAAGGTCGCTAATGTCTTGCCGTACTGTGTTATCGCAAATTCGCTCCCCGTCGGTAAAGATTGAATTACCCGTTCCAAACTGCCTAGACGTTCCACTAAGTCCGATGGCACAATTCCTTCAATCGTTTTGCCATCGGGTGAAGCTTGTAAAAACAAAAAAACAGGAATATTTGATTGTGATGCTGGAATATTTTGATTAGTCGATGGATTACTACCACAGGCATAAAGAGCGATCGCCATACCCACAACTACCGCACTGTATAGAAACCGTCGATTTCCAAAGGTAAATTTCTGAGCGAATTTCCTGATCAATCGCATTAACCTAATCATCGGAAATTGTTTAAATGACATGATGGATAGAAAGTATAGCCGTCGCTAATTGTATAGCAACCCAAATTACAATTTAGTCATTAATGGAATGAAGTGCCGCGCATCGCACAGCACTTCATTCCGTTAGAACAGAGGATTTGACTATTTGGATTCCATAACTTCGGTGAGACGCTCGATCGCCATGGTCAGGCGTTCCTGTGGATCGGGCGTTGCTTCTTCAGCAATTTCCACTGATTCTTCATTGCGTTTAGCTTTACGCTTGAAGGCTTCAAAGGAGCGAATAATCAAGAAGATCACAAAACCAATTACCAAGAAATTAATCACCGATGCTAAAAATACACCGTACTTAATGCCATTGAACTGTAATCTCGCTAAATCCTCAACATTGGCAGCTTTTAAGGCAGGATTGAGTAGTACGGGCGTAATAATATCTTCAATTAAAGAAGTAATAATCTTGCCAAAAGCACCACCGATGATTACAGCAACGGCTAGGTCAATCACATTGCCCTTGAGGATAAATTCCTGAAAGTCACGAATAAAACCACCCGCCGCACGTCTTCCACTTTGTAAACCCATAGGAATAATATTTTTTTAAGAGATTTCTAATATTTCGCACCCATAGTACCGCAATCCCTGATTTTTTAGACTACAAGTGCAATGCTTTGTGCTGCTAAGTAACTGGGCACAATCGGGCACAATCTAATATAAAACCCGAAAACCTGTGGCACACGCGCAGCGTGTGCCACAGGTTTTCGCGCTGGGTTTTAATTATGCCTAGTACTTATGGCAATACTAAATGGTGCGCTTACACAAATTATTTAGTATTGCTGTGTATTGATTTACTTTAAATTTGGAGACTTAGACAAACGAGGCAGAGCGATGCTCTGATGGCGATAGAGGCGATACATCAGATATAGACAAAAGCCGAAATATCCTGAACTGAGGGAAGCTTTGAGCAATTCGTGCGTCACTTGCAAAGTTTGTACATCATTTGGGACACCGCCCATCGAGCCATAACCGATCGCCCAAATCACCACCAAGGCGATCGCCACTTGACTGACATCTCGCACTTTGCAGCTGGTGCGCTGCCGTACCAAGGCGATCGCCGATGGGAGCAACCCAAATACAGGGATCAAACAAAAAAACATCTCCAGCCTCTCTTGAGTTGATTCTTGTCGATCGCCTTGGCGATGATCGGGTGTGGAGATCTTTGATTCAGGGCGATAATGGCGCTTCATAGGATCGCAATTTCGGGGATTGACTCAATATTAGCAACTTTATTGAGGGCTTCAAGGTGACGCTCTAGGGCAGTACCGCGATCGCAACGATCTTGAAATTCGCAATAGCGACAAGCGGGGCTATGGTCTGGAATTTTGGGATAGTCTTGCGCCTGATTCATCTCTGTTAAGATTTGTCGCAATTGCCTCGCTGTTTGTTCATAATCTTTCTGAGTATAGGCAATCACAACGGATTCGCCCGTATTCGCAAACCAGTAAGTCATTGATAACTGATTGGGTGCATAATTAGTCGTCGCAGCTAACAGATATAGATACAGGCGTGTCTGCCAGTTTTGTTTGAGAGTTTTAAAATTGATTGCCCGTTGATGGGTTTTCCAATCAAGAATTTGCGCTTGGCGATCGCCCAAAATCAACAAATCGTAAATGGCAGTTAAGACAAAATACCCTTGATGGCGATCGCGATCGTGATTATGATCCTGCCAAGTTTTGATCGCGCTGGGTTGATCACTATCTGGAGATGTCTCTAATATCTCCACTACAGAGGTACGCCGATGCTCACAGAGGCGATCGCCATCAATCATCTTCGGCGGCTGACTACTAAAATTAGCCAACCATGATTGCAAATGCTCGTCCCCACTTGCCAAAGCCGTCACATCTAAGCCCAATTCCCGTTGTTGCATTAACAGGTGAAACTGCGACCCCAAAACCAGATTTGATTGACCTTGCAGCTCCGCAAGGCTCAACTCCTCCAAATATTTATAGCGATATTTGCGTTGACAGGTCTTCCAAATATCGAGATGCCCTTGGGAGATTGAAATAACTGATGAAGTTGATAAAGTAGCTGTCATTGCAGATTTACGTTCTTGTAGTACCATATCGTCAAACAATCGCCATCACCTATGGATGCACCTGCCATTCCCACCACAAACTCTTTGATGCGCCGATTTCTAAAAATCGTCAATTTGCGTCCAGATGAATCTGAGCGCACATTTTTGATGTTTTTATTTTACTGTGCCACCTCCATCGGCGCAGTCTGGCTCGAATATTCTAGCTCCACCCTATTCTTAGAAGCCTATCGTGCCGAAAACCTGACCTTGGTCTATATGGCGACTGCCTTTGTGGTGACTGCCTTTGGCGTGTTTTACTCATGGCTGCAAAAGTTGTTTCCACTGCGTTGGGTGATGCTAGGGATCTCGTTGCTATTGGCTCTGCCCCTGCCTTTTGCGTGGATGGGGTTAATGAACAAGAGCGGCTTTATTTACATGGCGGCGGTATTTGGGATCAGGCTCTGGGTAGAAGGTATTTATGTTTTAAGCAATATCAATAACGATATTGCCGCCAACCAGCTATTTAATATTAGGGAAATTAAACGCGCATTTCCGTTGATCAGTACGGGAATTATTGTGGCGGAGATTGTCGGTGGCTTCTCCTACCCCTTTTTGGTGAACTGGTTTGGAGCCGTGAATATGACCATCGGCACTTTTTTAATGTTGATGATTGGCTCTTCTGTGTTGCTGTATTTGAGTACGCGCTACCGCCAAGCCTTTCCTAACTTTCTCTATAGCGGTGAAGAAGATAGCGACATTTCGGCAAACACCCTCAAGGGGAATGTCCGTCAATATGTATGGCTTTTATTTGGATTTTTTGTAGCGGCACAGGTACTCTTTTTTATCATTGAGTTTCAATACCAGAGTCAACTCGAAGCTAACCTCAAAACTGAAGAAGCGATCGGCAGCTTTTTGGGGATTTTTGGCGGCATTATGGGCGTATTTAAGCTAGCGTTGCAGCTATTTGGATCTAGCCGCATTATTGAGCGGATTGGCGTGTTTTTTGCTGTCCTCATGCCTCCCATCGGCATCATCATCACAGGAACGATCGCAGGGTTTGCGCCCTTTGGTTTGATGGTTGGCTTTGTGGTCTTAAAGTTTTTTGACGAGCTGTTCCGATTTACGATTGTGGCGGCGACCGCGCCCACGTTATTTCAAGCTGTACCAGACCAATTTCGCAGTCAGATGCAGTCCTTTGTTCGAGGCATTGCTGACCCCCTCGCAACGGGTGGTGCAGGGGTATTGATCTGGGCGGTGAGTGAAATTTTTCGACAAAGGGGCATTGATGCGGATATTTTTTCGCAATGGTTTGCGGGGGTAATTGTGTTGGTGGCGATCGTCTGGGTGGTGATCATCTGGCTATTGCGCCGCCGCTATGTGGATTTGCTAATTCAAAATGTGGAACGCGGTCAACTGAGCTTAACTACAGTCGATCCCCGTGAGCTACGTCGGGCGATCACCGAGTCGATCAATCGGGCTGAAACTCAGATTGAGCAGTCTGTTTGTATTGATCTCTTGACCCAAATTGCGCCGCAGTCGGTGAGTGAAGCCCTTGTGCCGCTCCTATCACAGATGACTCCTGACTTGCAAGCCCAAAGTATTGAGGCGATGCTCGAAAACCCTGAGACAAGGTATTTGCAAGCCATTCGCGATGTCATGCAGTCCCCTAACGCTTCGCCACAGGTACAGGCGCTCTGTCTACGATACATTCTCCTCGCCGATGAAAGAAATCGCGATATTGACGGTTTACGAACCTATCTCAAACCTGAGCAAAATCCAATTATCCGAGGAACGGCGGTGGCGCTGATGATGCGATTGGGAGATTCGGCGCAGGTGGCGGAGGCGACGAATACCCTGCGGCACATGATTACGAGTTCCTCCCAGCCTGAGCGGGTTCTCGGCTGTCGTGCCTTGGCAGAGGCGGCATTTATGCAGTCGCTCCGCTTTTATGTGCCGAAACTGTTGCAAGATCCTTCGATTGAGGTGCGTTGTGCTTTGTTAAGGGCGATCGCTGCCACGCGCACCAGCGAGTATTTCCCTTCGATCATTCGGGGTCTGCATTACAAGGCGACGCGCAAAGCTGCCCATAGCGCCTTGGTTAACCTTGGGGATGATGCGATCTCCTCGTTGCTAGAGTTAGTACATAATCCCCATAGTCCCGATAACGTTAGGATTAACGCTTGGGATATTTTGGGGGAAATCGGCACACAGACTTCGATCTCCGTACTGGCAAGCAATCTATTTAAGTCTTGGGGTAAGCATCGGCGACAAATTTTGCGAACCTTAATCCGTATTCCCCAAGATCAAGGGATTGAAGCGGTGCTAGAGCTGATGGGACGCACTGGGGTCGAGCAAATGGTGATCCAAGAGTTGGGGGTGATGACTGAGGCTTGGGCAGGAGTTGTGGATATTCCCGTTGATCATGTCTCTAACGTGGAGTCCGAAATTTTGGTGGATGCGCTCCGCAATGAAGCGATCGATAGTCTAGAACGGATTTTTCTGTTGATGAAGTTTCTCTATTCTGGGTCGGCGATTCAGGCGGCAGCGTTTAATATTTTGTCTGGCTCTAAGAGTAGTCTGGCGCGGGGTATGGAAATTTTGGACAATACAGTTGATCTTAGTGTCAAGCAGGTATTGCTGTCGGTGGTGGACAATCGTTCGATCGCTGACAAGTTGAGCATTCTGGCGACCATCCATCCCTATAAGCGGATGTCGTCGCTGAAGCGGTTACATCAATTGGTGGAATTGCGCTATTGTCTATCGGATTGGACTTTGGCCTGTTGCTTCCATTTGGCAAGGACACAGTGGTGGAGTATGCCTGCGGAGGCGATGGTCGAATCCTTGGATCATCCCACGGGTTTTGTGCGGGAGGCAGTCGTTTCTTATTTGCAAATTGCTTCGCCGCGATCGCTACAAAAGGTATTGCCCCATATCCTTAAGGATCGTAATCCGCTAGTCCTCGCTCAAGCTAGGGCAATCTCCTACTATTTTCAAAATAATGGTAAAAATATCCTAGATTTAAGTAATAATTCGCAGAACAGTAAAAATCAATTAAATCAAGATCAAGCAAATCAAGACCTCGATACTGAGATCAAAGCCAGAATGAGAGGCAAACCCAATGGATATGCGGAGACTTAGGCAATGCTAACCAGTATTGATCGGCTACTGTTGGTGCGCGGGGTTCCCATTTTCAAAGAATTGCGGGATGACTTTTTGGTGCGTCTAGCCTCGATTATGAACGAGGTTTCCTATCCGTCCAGCAAGATGATCTTTGCGGAGGGACAAGATGGGCGATCACTATATATTGTGGTGGCGGGAAGAGTGCGCGTTCATTTAGGGGATAAGGATCTGGCAATTTTAGAGAAGGGGAGTTGCTTTGGCGAAATGTCGCTCTTTGATGCGGAGCCGCGATCGGCATCGGTGACAGCAATTTCTAATTGTGATTGCTTGGTACTAACGCAACAACAACTTTATGAGGCGATCGACGAGACTCCCGATATTGCTGTGAATATTATTCGTCTATTATCACGCCGCATCCGTAGTCAAAATTTACAACTCAATGAGTTACAAGCTTCTAAAAAGTCTTAGAGGTTAGTCTTGAACACTTCGACAAACTCAGGGCTTCGACTTCGCCCAGCCATCGATATACGGTGGCTGAGCGAAGTCGAAGCCCTGTCTATTATTTGAACTGTCTATAAGTTGGCTGAGCGAAGTCGAAGCCTCTGCTATAACTTGCAATCTTGATAGAGCTTCTTAAACTTTTGCTGTTGAATATTGTGATCAACAATTGGTAACGGGTAGTCGCGTTTCTTACATTGGTGCGGTGGGATATTACCGCTCAATAGCTCCGCCGTGGTTAACCCCTGTAACTCAGGTAGCCATCGCAAAATATATTCACCTTCAGGGTCATATTTCCTTGCCTGTGATGCAGGGTTAAAAATCCGTAAGGGCTTGGGATCCATCCCACTTGACGCGCTCCATTGCCATCCGCCATTGTTTGCCGCCAGATCGCCATCAAGCAGCTTTTGCATAAAATATTTTTCGCCCCACTGCCAATTAATGATCAAATCCTTAGTCAAAAAGCTCGCCACAATCATCCGACAACGATTGTGCATCCAGCCCGTTTGATTAAGCTGACGCATCGCCGCATCGACGATGGGATAGCCTGTGCGTCCCTCACACCATGCCTCAAATTTTTCTTGATCATCCTCCCAAGGGAAATGCTGCATTTGTGGACGATAGGCTCCCGTTTCCAACTGTGGGAAATAGAAAAGAACGTGCTGATAGAACTCGCGCCATGCTAATTCTTGCTTCCATGTGGTGACACTGAGGGCTTCTTCTTCACTACGAATCATCTGTTCGGCGGCGATCGCCTTTTCCCATACTCTCCTGATCCCCACCGTCCCGAAGCGTAGATGTGGACTCAGGGTCGATGTTCCTGCATGGGCAGGTAAGTCACGTTCTGTTTGGTAACGCAAAATTCCATTACCTTCACAGAATGTTTCTAGTAGCTCTAGGGCAACAGCTTCGCCCGATCGCGGCAACTTAATATCGTTAATAAACTTCAAATCCCGCAGACTTGGTAAAGCCATGATCGGTAAGTTGTCGTAGCTGTCTAAACCTTTTAGACTCTGCGGTGCATCGAGGGGCTGGGGTTTGGGCTTACTTTGCCAATTGCGCCAAAAGGGTGTGTAGACCTTGTAGGGTTCGCCCGACTGCGTGGCGATCGCATCGGGGGCAATTAAGCCAATATCGACAAAGCTCTGCACTTCGACCCCCAAGGCTTGCAAAGATTCAGTCGCCTCGCGATCGCGCTTAATCGCGAAGGGTTCGACATCTTGATTAAAGAAAACATGGGTTGCACCTACTGCCTGTGCTAATTTGCAAATCTCAGTCACAGGTTGACCGTAAAGAAATAGCAAATCACTTCCCAACCGCCGATAGTTGGCTTGCAACTCTCGCAAGCACCCCAACATAAAATCAACTTTGTTCCCCTCCGTCACCCCATCATCAAGAATATCGGGATCAAAAATAAACAGCCCCAACACATTGCCGCGATCGCCAACTTGAGTCGTTGCTGCACTCAGCGCAGGATTATCGTCAATTCTCAAATCGCGTCGATGCCAGACTAGCGCCACTGGATTTTGATTACTGTTTTGGGCATTTTGGGCGATCGCATTTCCTGAGCTATTAGCTGTTTCACGCATAGGTCTTATAGATGTTATTTTATTTAGATCTTTCTCTTCAAAACAACAAGAGTAATATCATCATAAACTTTGTGAGATCCAATAAACTGCTTCACATCGGCAATCACGATCTCCCTAATTTGATCAATATCACGATGACGAATTTGATTAACTAATTCACTCAATCGATTTAAACCATATCTCTGTTTGTAAATATTCTCTGCTTCGGTAATACCATCGGTATATAAAACCACCACATCCCCCAACTGCAAATCAATCTTAACTTCAAAAATAAACTCAGTAATCTCAGGTGTTAAACCAATGGGAAAGCCAAGGGCATCAGTATCAATAATCTCCATCTTGCCATTATGTCTCGCCACAATTACACTTTCGTGCTGACCACTTAAGCTCAAAGTGCGATCGTAATAATCTATCAAAACTAAGCTAAGGTTTTTGTCAGAACCCATGCGCTGAATATTTTTATAAATAGTTTGATTAATTGTAGATAAAAACTTAATGGAGTCAGTTTCGCCATTGATTAGTAAAGTTCTAATTGCAGTTTGTACCATAATCATGATTACGCCACTTTCTAAGCCATGTCCTGTGACATCACCGATGCCGATCTTGATGTGATCGCCTTGTTGTAACACATCATAATAATCACCACCCACTTCATCCGCAGGAGCCATAAAGCCAACGATTTCCAGCTCAGCAATGCCATTTAGCTCCCTTGGTTTTGGCAAAATTATTTCTTGTAATTTACGAGTGATTGCTAACTCCGTACTCATCCGTGAATTTTCAAGAGTTAGTTTTTGATTGAGAGAATTAATTTCTTGATTAGCAATTAATAGTTCTTTAGTCCTTGAGGCGATCGCATCTTCTAAGGTCTTATTAACTTGATCGAGTTGCGTGTAAGCTTGGTCAATTAAAAATACTTGTTCTTGAAGCTTTTTCGCTGTTTGATTATTTTCTGTAACTAAAGCTAATACGGCGATCGCCGTAATCGAGATCACTCCCATAAATAACTGTAGTAATAGTAGCGAATTAGTCTCTTGGGCGACCTTATAAAAAATGCCAACTTTATAAGCAGTTGTAACAGCTGCAATTGTAGCGATCACTGTAACTAACAAAGTAGTGGTCTTTGCATCAAAACGTAAGGATGACCATAGCAAGGGAAGCAACAGCAAATATTCAACAGACTGACCTTTACTTAGTGACAAAAAAGATATTAATGCCAGCATAACTAAGGTAACTATTAGTTCTTTGAGATTAACTTTATTATCCAGAACAACAATAGATTTATCTGTGTTTAGGGATATATTCTGGTTTTTTGAATAATCATCTAGTCGATTTGCTGACGATATGTTTGATATATCTATGTTTGTCTTTCTTTTGTTCCACCAAGCCAAGACTAAGGGGGCAAATACTAAAACTCCGATTGCGTCGCCAACCCACCAACTCCACGCTACATCCCAATAGATTTGCGATGGAATTAATCCCGTTATCATTGCATTAAACGTACCTGCTAATGCTTGTAGTAGAGTGCCGCTAAAAGCAATAACAATTATAAAAGTGACAAATTTCTTAACATCATTTAAGAAATAATTTGTGCGATTAAAGTAAAAGATTAGAGTGGTTGATAAAAAAGCGCCTGCCGCAGGAATAATCCCTGACACTACAGAATAAAAAAAAGAACCCTTAACAATAAATAAGCTGTTTAATGTGGCTCCCAAAAACACGCCAAAACAACGCGATCGCCCCCTTGCTAACAACGCTCCTACCGCGATACCCGCAGAGGGAAATACAGGGGAACCAAGTAATGATTGGGGTAAATTGAGAACTAGGTAACAGATAATAAAATACAGAGCAGCAACAATTAAATTGTCAACCCACCAGTTTTTGTCAACAATTTGTTTTGGCTTTAGTTTTACGACAAACTTCATTATTGATTGAATCTAATTTGAGACTTATTTTAACTGATTAAGAATAGTAATATTCCTCAAAAATCTTGCTCTGTAATTTTCAGTGTTCAAGATTGCAAGACCTCACCATAGGCTGTAAGAATTATCCATAGTGAATTGCAAATTTCAAAAGATTTGTTTCTATAGCCGTCCTAAATCAATTCACGCTTGTTAGCACATCAAACCAGAAGGCGAGTTGCGGCGATTAGTGCTGTTACTCGCTTCTTGGTTTTTAATTCGTCCTAATACCGTTAACTACGGCTATATGTCAGGAAACCGTAAATATTTTGACCTAAAACATAAAGTCTCAGTTAATAAATACCCAACATCTCAAAGTTTGTGGTTGGATAGGGGGGAGGGATATCACCCTCCGCCTCAAGGTCAGCATAATGGCAATAAGACCAAGTAACAATTCAGGAATAACTCTATGCAAACAAATGTTGCTCCTCAAACCAGCAATATTACGGTAGAAGATGATCGCACAGGTTTAAGCATCGAAACCCTCAAGCGAGCCTTTGCCGACAACCTGTTTTATATACAAGGCAAACTCGCATCCATAGCAAACTTTACCGACTACTACATGGCGCTGTCGTACACCACACGCGATCGCCTGTTACAGCGTTGGTTACAGACCCTCAAGGTCTACCACGAAGAAGATATCAAAACCGTCTATTATCTCTCCGCCGAATTTTTGATGGGGCGACATCTTGGTAATAGCTTAATCAACCTCGATCTCTACGAAGCGATCGCTCAAGCGGTCAAAGAATCGGGGCTAGATCTTACCGAATTGCTAGAGCAAGAGCCTGATCCCGGCTTAGGCAACGGTGGCTTAGGTCGTCTTGCCGCTTGCTTCCTTGACTCCCTCGCCACCCTCGAAATCCCTGCGATGGGCTACGGCATTCGCTATGAGTTTGGCATCTTTAACCAATCGATCCAGCATGGCTGGCAGGTAGAGATCCCCGACAAATGGCTAAGATGCGGCAACCCTTGGGAAGTCGTCCGCTACGAGTCCACCGTCCAAGTCAAGTTTGGTGGACATACGGAAATCTATAACGACGATCGCGGTCGTCCCCATACCCGTTGGATTCCCAGCTTCACCGTTGAGGGCATCCCCCACGATACCCCCGTTCCCGGTTATCAAACCAATACCGTCAATACCCTCCGTCTCTGGAAAGCAGAAGCGGGTGAAGATTTTAACTTCCAAGCCTTTAACTCTGGCGACTATGACGGCGCGGTAGCCACCAAGATCAAGTCGGAAACCATTTCCAAAGTTCTTTACCCCAACGACAACACCCCCCAAGGTCGTCAGCTTCGCCTAGAGCAGCAGTTCTTCTTCGTGTCCTGCTCCCTGCAAGACATCATTCGCCGCCACCTCAAGAAATATAATCGCCTCGATAATCTCCCCGATCATGCGGCGATTCAACTCAACGACACTCACCCCGCGATTAGCATTGCCGAGTTGATGCGCTTGCTAGTGGATGAGCATGAGTTGTACTGGGATGAAGCATGGCGGATCACCCAAAGCACCTTTGCTTACACCAATCACACCTTGCTCCCTGAAGCTCTAGAGAAGTGGGAAGTATCGCTATTTGAGAGTCTCTTGCCTCGTCACTTAGAGATTATTTACGAAATCAACCATCGCTTCTTGCAGGATGTGCAAACTTGGTTCCCCAATGACGAAGAGTTGTTGACGCGCTTATCGATCATTGAAGAAAGCGGTAACCGCAAGGTACGCATGGCGAATCTAGCAACGGTCGGTAGTCATGCGGTCAATGGTGTAGCGGCGCTGCATAGTGAACTGCTCAAGCAAGATGTATTGAAGGATTTCTACAAGCTCTCCCCTGAGAAATTCAACAATAAAACCAATGGCGTAACGCCACGTCGTTGGGTCTTGCTAGCTAACCCTGCACTGTCAGGATTGATCACCGAAAAGATTGGCGATACTTGGCTTAAGCATCTAGATGAGTTGCGGAAGCTCGAAGCCTTCATCGATGACAAGGATTTTCGCGATCGCTGGTGGCAGATTAAGCAAGCCAACAAGCAAAAATTGGCAGACTACATCCTCACCCACAACGCTGTAGAAGTTGATCCCAACTCCATCTTTGATATTCAAGTCAAGCGGATTCATGAATACAAGCGTCAGCATTTAGACCTGCTGCATATCATCGGTTTATACCTCCGCATCAAGCAAAACCCTAGCCTTGAAATCACCCCCCGCACCTTCATCTTTGGTGGTAAGGCTGCCCCCGGATATTTCATGGCGAAGTTGATCATCAAAGCAGTCAATGCCGTTGCCGATGTGGTCAATCGCGATCCCGACGTTCACGGCAGGATTAAGGTGGTATTTCTTGCCAACTTTAGCGCCTCCCTTGGACAGTTGATCTATCCTGCTGCCGACCTCTCCGAGCAGATCTCCACCGCAGGCAAAGAAGCTTCGGGTACGGGCAACATGAAGTTCACCATGAATGGGGCTTTGACCATCGGCACACTTGATGGCGCAAATATCGAAATCCGTGAAGAAGTCGGTGACGATAACTTCTTCCTCTTCGGTCTTACCACCCCTGAGGTGCATGAGTTGAAAGCCAAGGGCTATAACCCGATGGACTACTACAACAGCAATGAAGAACTTCGCAATATTCTTGATCGCTTAGGCATGGGATATTTCTCCCCTGGTGATAAGGATTTGTTCAAGCCTTTGGTTGACTCTTTGATGCACCATGATGAATATATGCTCTTGGCTGATTACCAAGCCTATTCTGACTGTCAGGCGAAGGTGAGTGACGCTTATAAGGATAAGGAACGCTGGACGACGATGAGCATTCTCAATGTCGCCCGTTCTGGCAAATTCTCTTCCGATCGCACAATCAAGGAATACTGCGATGAGATCTGGAAAGTGAAGCCCGTCAAGGTGGAGCTACAGCCCTACGATCCCGCCAATGCCACCCTTAATGTCAATGGCTAATCGTAATTTACCCCCCTCAGTCCCCCCTTGAAAGGGGGGAAGTCTAAGTTCTCCCCCTTTCAAGGGGGAGCTAGAGGGGGTAAAACTTCTCAAATCCTCAATAATAAAGGCTCACCTAGGTGAGCCTTTATTATTGAGGAGGATATATTTACCTAGTCATTTATGAAAGTTGCCTTCTTTAATACCAAGTCCTACGATCGCCAATCCTTTGAACAGGCAAATCAGCAGCATGATCACGAAATCGTCTTTTTTGAGTCCCATCTCAGCAAAGAAACGATCTCCCTTGCCGCAGGTTTTCCCGCCGTATGTATTTTTATTAATGACTATCTCAATGGGGCAATGCTGGAAGCGCTTGCCCAAGGCGGTACGAAATTATTGGCGCTCAGATCGGCAGGATTTAATCATGTGGATGTGAATGCGGCGGCAAAATTAGGCATGGCGATCGTGCGTGTACCCGCGTATTCTCCCTATGCCGTTGCCGAACACGCGATCGCCTTAATTCTCTCCCTCAATCGTAAAGTCCACCGCGCCTATAACCGCGTCCGTGAGGGTAATTTCTCCATCGAAGGACTGCTGGGTTTTGACCTGCATAGCGCCACAGTCGGGATCATTGGTACGGGCAAAATCGGCGCGATCTTTGCCCAAATTATGCGCGGCTTTGGTTGTCAACTTTTGGGACATGATGCCTATCAAAATCAAGCTTGTTTAGACTTGGGAATGCGTTATGTCTCAATGGACGAAATCCTTGCCCAGTCCGATATTATTTCTCTACATTGTCCGCTTACACCTGAGACGCATCACTTAATCGATGAATCAGCGATCGCCAAGATGAAACAGGGGATGATGCTAATCAATACCAGTCGCGGCGGCTTAATCGATACGCAAGCAGCGATCGATGGACTCAAATCTGGGGCGATCGGCTATCTCGGTATCGATGTCTATGAGCAGGAAGCCGATTTATTTTTTGAGGATTTATCTAATGAGGTGATCCAAGATGATACTTTTCAGCGCTTACTGACCTTTCCCAATGTGATTGTGACGGGACATCAGGCATTTTTTACCAGTCAAGCCTTGGCGAATATTGCGGATACTACCCTGAGCAATATTACCGAGTTTGAGCAAAGTGGTACTTGTGTAAATGCGGTGAAGATTGAGACAGCGATCGCGCCCAGTATGAAAGCCTAAAGGTCTAAATGTATTTACCCCCCTCAGTCCCCCCTTGAAAGGGGGGAAGCTTGAGTCCTCCCTCTTGTTGGAAGCTTGAGTCCTCCCCCTTGCAAGGGGGAGCTAGAGGGGGTTAATCCTTAAAGCTATTTGCCGCTAAATCCAGAGTAACTTGACGCATTTTTAGATAATCAATCGGATCAACGGGATTAACACCATCGGGCTGAATCTCGAAATGTAGATGTGGACCTGTGCTGCGTCCCGTCGAACCCACCTCAGCGATCGCTTGTCCTTGATTCACGACCTGTCCTTTAGTCACATAAACCTTATTGGTGTGAGCGTAGAGGGTGAGCGTGCCGTCTTCATGGCGCAATTCCACGATATTGCCATAGCCGCCATCCGTCCAACCCGCATCAGTAACCACACCACTTGCCGCTGCAAAAATAGGCGTACCCGTGGGAGCCGCAAAGTCCACTCCCTTATGTAAACGCTTTTCGCCTGTGATCGGGTGGACGCGCCAACCAAAGCCCGAACTGATAACTCCTGAGACGGGCAAACTAAAGCGAGCCATGCTATTGAGATCGATCGCCGCAATGCTTTCAGGTAGTTGCATCGTCCATTTTCCGGGTTGGCGCGACTTGAGCTTGAGATCCTGTGGGTTGAGAGTGACATCGGGCGATAGTTCTACAACCATTCGCGTTGTATTCGCATCCACCTGTCCGACCCGCACCGCTTGCACGCCTTTCCCGACACGGCGGCGCACCGTTGCTCCTTGATAAACTAATCCCGGTAAATCAATCACGATACGAGTGGGATTACTAATCACGATGCCCCTTGGCTCGATGTCATTTTTGAGCGAAAACTCGATCTTGCTGTCGTCGAGGTCATAGACAAAGGTTTCTAGGCGATTGGCTTGGGCGATGGGTGTGGCGATCGCCATTGTGCTAGCAAGACCGATCAGCGCCGCAACTAGAGTACGCATCGGCTGAGATTTGAGGCGATCGCCTTTTTGGTGACCATTCCGAATATGCGGCGATCGCTTGGGACAAGAAGAAGGTGAGTTTTGCATAGGAAGGTATTACTGAAGGACGATAGCAGTCAAACTGGAGTGTTTATGTCGGTTTTGTGAGTGTGTATTGGTAAAGGTGTATTGATTAAGCAGTTATAAGAATTATGAAGTAAGGAAAATTCTTAAGTAATGCGCCAGTTTATATTGGAGCAGTAGTTTAGGAATTTGCGTGACAAGAACGTGTGAGATTTTACATCAATTTTGTAAAAGTGTGACAACTCCTTACAAGTTATTGCCTGATAAGTACTTGGTATTGATACTTTTGGCGCAAGTAATTCTTGAAAATAAAGCACAGGCAACTCAAGCATTTTTACTGAAGCCATAGGCAGTATATTTGTTGCAGCTTATTGCCGCTTTCTTCGCCGATTCTTGACTTGGGTATCTCTAGCTATGAACGTATCTATGGGCTTTGCCGCAAAATTACGGGCAGCGATCGCCAAAAATCAAAGCATTTTATGTTTGGGGCTAGATCCTAATCCAGAGGTGATGCCCACAAAATATCAAGATTCAGAGCGCACTGTTAATGATCTCTGGGAATGGATGAATTTCATTATTCAAGCCACTTCAGACTTAGTTTGTGCCTACAAACCCACCCTCGGCTTTTATACGGCAATGGGCGCGGTGGGTCTGGAACTGCTCGATAAAACCCTTGCGGCGATCCCACCTGAAATTCCGATCATTCTTGATGCCAAACATAGCGACCTGAATAGCAGTACGGTCATGGCGAAAACTATGTTTGAGCAATGGGAGGTCGATGCGGTGACCCTCAGTCCATATATTGATCAAGACTTAGCAGCAAGATTTTTGATGTATCCCGATCGCGCGATTTTTGTGAGTTGCTATGCCGCCAATAACACCGCACAGGATTTTCAAGAATATCCCGATCCTGCTCAGCCGCTTTATCTGAAGGTGGTGCAAGCTTGCCAAGCTTGGGCGGGGATCGACAATCTGGCGCTAGAGGTGGGAGCCGCCAAGCCCGATGCTCTCGCCAAGGTGCGATCGCTTGCGCCAGAAAGGTTAATCCTTGTGCGGAGTATCTGGGCAAATCAAGATAATCAAGATAGCTCCCAAAGTAATTCCAATAATTCTCAAAAAATAAATAACTTACCAGAAATTCTGGCGGCGGGACTCGATATCAATGGCGGTGGCTTGATCCTGCCCGTTAATCAGGATGCTCTGGCAGTTGGCGATCCTGCTCAATTGGTGCGATCGCTACGGGATGAAGTCAATCAGGCGATCGCCGATACTGCCCATCAACGCCCCATTTGTGATCTCTGGATGCCGAACGTTTGCTTTGTCGATGCGGCGGCACATCCCCACTCCAACTTGATCCTGCAACTATTTGACATCGGCTGTATCACCTTTGAAGAGACATTACAGGCTTCGGGACAGGTTTTTCCCTACTACATCGATCTGCGGCGAATTATCTCTAATCCTCAAGTCTTTGATGCGGTGATCCATACCTATGCCGAAATTTTAAAAAATCTGCAATTTGATCGAATCGCAGGCATCCCCTATGGCTCTTTACCGACGGCTTCAGGACTAGCGCTGCGCCTCAACTATCCTCTGATCTTCCCGCGTAAAGAGGTCAAAGCCTATGGCGCAAGACGCTTGATCGAGGGCAACTATGAGGCAGGAGAAACGATTGTGGTGGTCGATGATATTTTGATTTCGGGTAAGAGTGCGATCGAGGGGGCGCAAAAAATTGAAAGCTGTGGATTGAAGGTGCGGGACATCGTAGTATTTATCGATCATGAGTCAGGAGTATGCGATCGCATACAAGAAAGTGGGTATTCACCTCACGCGGTGTTAAAAATATCGGAAATAAATGAGACACTATATCAATCAGGGCGTATAAATGAGAAACAGTTTCTTGCTTTGTCGCATTCTTGCTAGTCTTGAGTTTTGTCCTAATGTCGTTACGGGTCTTCGGTAAGAGTTACGTATGTTCAAACGAATTACTCTGTTAGTCACTTCGGCGGCAATGGCGATCGCTATGCCCCCAGTTCTATCAATACTTCCAAATTCTACTTTTATTTCTGCCTCAGCTTGGGCGGCGCAATCTTCTCAGCCTGTGCCTGCTCAACTGGCTGCGATGATCAGCGCTCTTGACAAAGCGGCGAATAGTCAAGATCTCAATGCAGTGATCAAATTCTATGCGCCGAGCTTTAGTCACTCTGACGGTCTCAATCGTACTCAGTATCAGCAAAACCTGAAGGCATTTTGGCAGCGCTATAAAAATGTCACCTATCGCACTGAGGTGTCGAAATGGGAACAGACTGGTGATGTGATCACCGCCGACACGATTACGACGGTGACGGGAAAGAATGCTGCGGAGAACGATGATTTTAGCTTGACCGCCACTTTAACTTCGACCCAGACCTATAAAGTTGTCAATGGTCAGATGCAAATTTTGTCACAGCGGGTTTTGTCGGAACAGTCTTTGCTAAGTAATGGTTCTGCGCCACCACCTGTCAAGCTCAAGGTTCCCGATATTATTGGTGTTGGACGACAGTATGTCCTTGATGCGATCGTCACCGATCCATTAGGTGCTAATTTACTTTTGGGTGCAGCCTTAGAGCAACCTGTCTCGGATCAGAACTACAGTACTGAGAGTGCGGTTAGCCTTGCGCCTTTACAGGCGGGTGGGCTATTTAAGATTGGACAAGCTCCTTTTTCGTCAGGCGATCGCTGGATCTCGGTGGTGTTAGTGGGCGAGACGGGGACAACGATCGCAGGTCAGCGCTTGCGGGTCACTCGCGACTTTACGGGCAATCAGTACACACCTTTGCCTGAGCCAGATACCACCCCTAGCCGTGTGCGTCCCCAATCGAACAATAACCAAACTCTTTAGAACAAATGCCGCGCTTGGCGCGGCATTTGTTTGTATAGAAAATCCTAGTCTTGTCAAAATTAGCCCACTGCCAGAAGTTCGTTAAGCTTGTTTTTCAAATTTGGAGATGTCATAAGCGGATTATATATTTCTCCTGCGTAGGGTTGCCAAACATGGCTGGGGCTAAAGGGACGAAATACTGGCGATATTACTAACTCTTGTTGTATTGATTTTGCTAAAACTAATCCTGCGATCGATAGGTTAGGGGATTCTTCAATAAGCTCGCTGTAAGTCCTAAACTCATCAACTTCAACACCAACTAGCGCATAGCGAAAGTTCGCGATAAATCGGAGAGACTGATAGAGCAAGATGCCCAACTCTGTCATTAAATATGCGCTTTCGGGGCTGTCTATTCCCACTTCACTTAGATTATTGGGCGAAACTCGACACCACCAGTTTTCTTCTATGTCTTGAAAAATATGCGTTTGACATTGGCAATGGCGACCATTGGATAGCGACAATGATATTCCCTCAAAATGCTCAGCAAATTTATGGGCGTTGCTCTCATCAAAACCGCATTCTGCCGACAAACTAAATATCCATGCCATTTTCATAGGCTCCTATTGTGTATCTCACTAATCAACCTTTTCCCAATATTTTTGGGTATTTGCCAATGCCGCTTCGTACTTTTCTAGAGACATTGTAACTTTTGGCATGATGCTAACGTGGGTTGCGCTATCTTGAACAGCTTCTAAATCTCCAGTGATCATATTGTCATCAATCTGCCACAGCGGATCTTTCCCCATACCACCAAATTTTGCGGGTTTACGAAATGCTGGTAAACCTTCGATGGATAGGGAAACAGACATTCCTTTTGTGTCTCTAATGGCAACATTGATCAAATCACCAGACAATTTACGCTGTGACTCTGGCAATAGGCAGCCTTGCTCATCTATGTATCCTGTGGGCATTTGCTCAATATTTATATCTATGGTTGGTCTAACGCCGAGAAGTCTAGCACTTCTACCAACTTTGGGCTTACCATCCTCTGCGGCCATGCCACGATAGTAGAGTTTTGCCATCTCAAATAATATAAAATTCTTTACCTGCTCATAGTAGCGAGATCCCGCCTGACATCAAGATAACTTTAGTGAAAATCAAGTTTTGTACTGCATCACCTATAATTTTTTCTTTGCAATCTTGATCACTTAAATGAATCAAAGGTCACAATGAGAATTGCTTCCATAAGTAAGGTGATCGCCTTCATTGCGATCTTAATTGGCGGCGCATACCTAACGGGTTGCGGCAATCAAAATTTTTTTAATTTTGGTTCTAATCCTGACTCCAAATCTGAGCAATCCCAAACACCAGTTTCAGGTGCGAGTCTCATTGGCACATGGGAATTTCAAGCCGACGGTAATTCGCCCGATCGCTTGATCGGTGCGGCGGTATTTGAGCAAGAGCGCGGCGATAGTATGAGGTCAGAGGGCAAGATCTATATCCTCAGTCCCGACTCACCCCAAGGGCGCACGGCGATCGCGGGTAAATATAAAGCCAACTGGCAAGTTACACCGCACCAACTAGATATCGTTTTGGGAGACCTCACCACCAAAACAATTTACGAAGTCAATCGCTCAGGACAGCTCAAGATCTCTAATACTCTGCCCGATCAACCTCGCCCCAAGACCTTAGATCCATCGCCGCAAACTTTAATCCGCAAATCTGGCGAAGCTACGCTTCCTAACGACGTAAAAATTTTGCAATCTCAGGATTTGCTCCCTGCCGCCGATCTAGTGCGAGAAGCAGAAACTAAAGCTTATCTCCGCGCAACCATGCGATCGCAACAGCAACTATGGCAGCGTTCAGGACAGTTTTCTCAGGATTTAGCAGAATTATCTCTAGGATTGCCCATTAATCTCAATCAATCTAATTTTTATGAATATCGGGTGGTAGTTAATCAAGGTCAACTAGCTCAACACCTTGCCATTCCCAAGCAAAATGGACTCAAAGCCTATTTGGGTGTCGTGGCGATCGCTCCTAATGAAGACGTGAGCGAAAATTCCACCAGTGCCGCTATTACCAAAATTCTATTCTGTGAAAGCAACTCAGCCACCAAAGCGACACCGCCATCGGCAATTTGGCAAGAATCTGGGTATAGCTGCCCCAGAGGATACACATCGATTACGCCGTAAAGAGTTACACCCCTCAGTCCCCCCTTGAAAGGGGGGAAGCTTGAGTTCTCCCCCTTTCAAGGGGGGAAGTTTAAATCCTCCCCCTTGCAAGGGGGAGTTAGAGGGGGTTGACGTTAGCCCAAAATTTCGCTAGCAGCCTTTACCCCTGCACCGTAGGTGAAGTTGGTGTAGCCAAGGGAAGCGATCGAAGCTTCGAGGGCGCTGACGGCGGTGAGAACATCACGATCGCTGACAAAACCAAGATGTCCAATGCGGAAGATCTTGCCATTGAGGTGATCTTGACCACCCGCCATGACGATATCAAACTTCTTCTTGATGGTGGCGCGGATCTTTTCTGCCTCTAGCCCTTCAGGGGGAACTACCGCCGTAATCGAAGCACTGGCGGCATCGTCGGGAGCGAGTAGTCCCAAATTTAGTGCTTTCATCGCCGCGCGGGTCGCGTCACGATGGCGGAGGTGACGGGCAAAGATATTTTCTAAACCTTCACGCTGCATGATTTCTAAGGAAGCTTGTAACGCCATCACCATATTTACGGAAGTGGTGAAGGGGGTGGAATTTTTGGCAGCATCCTTACGCGCTTTGCCGAGATCGAGATAGAACTTCGGTAGAGTTGCCGTTTTATAGGCTTCCCATGCCTTGGGGCTGACCGCCACAAAGCCTAAACCGGGGGGGATCATATAGCCCTTTTGCGAGCCAGAGCCGACCACATCTAGTCCCAGCTCATCGATCGCCACATTCATCGCGCCCAAGCTGGTGACCGCATCAACAATGATTAAAGCCTTTTCATGGGCTTTGACATGGCGATTGATGGCAGCGAGATCATTGAGAACGCCTGTGGAGGTTTCGCTGTGGGTAATGATTACAGCCTTGATTTCCTTGTTGGTATCTGCCTCTAACTTGACGCGAAAATCTTCTGGATTCAGAGGTTGTCCCCATTCAGCCTTGATCACTTCTACGTTCACGCCGTAGGCTTGGCATACTTCTACCCAACGTTCGCCAAACTTGCCGTTGTCGCCAACTAAAACGCGATCGCCTTGACTCAAGAAGTTAATGATGCCCGCTTCCATCGCCCCAGTGCCGCTTGCGGTGAGAATCAATACATCATTGGTTGTTTGGTGCAACCATTTGAGTTTAGCGGTCACATCTGCCATGACCTTACTAAAATCACCACTACGGTGTCCGATTGGAGCCTTTGCCAGAGCCAACAGTGCCTGTTCAGGTACAGGGGTTGGACCTGGGATCATCAACATCAACTTATCTTCCATGGGTCAAGACTTTTAAATGCTTGGTTAAATACTAGATCTAGTATTCTAATCATTAATTAAGCACTTAAAATGATCTATAGCAAAAAAAGAGTTAGCTAGTACCAACCAAAACCCCAGAAGCTAGAGTTGCTTTGACTCACCTCTAGCTTCTGGGGTTTAAATGCAGAGCATTGCCAGAATTACTGCTTTAAATTTCGCAATCTTGAGCTTTTGTGTCCTAACTTAAAGTAGTGACAGCTATACTCTAGAAACCATACCCCAATAAAAATTCCATCCATGCCTGATTCTGTAGCTATTTCTGCCCAAATTTATGAAGATCTTATAAAGAAGTACCACAATTTGCCAGAACTAGAGCGCCAGATGATCCAAGTAGTGGCGATCGCCTACGAACCAATTGATCGGGATGTGATCCTCACCTGTCTTCGTAGTTGCGGGGTGACGACAGCCAACCAGCAGAATCTGACAACTTCCCATATCAAACCCCATCTTGAGCGCCTAGTTAATGCTAGATTCTTCAATCAGTCGCGATCGCAGCTATGCAGTTGCCCTATCCAGTTAATCGATATCGCGGTGCGTGATGCCGTAAAATCTGGCAACTTTGAGCAGATTGTCGAAGGCATAGAAGCCGCAATGCCCGTGCGCTCCTACGGTCAAGACGGCAGAATGTTTAGCAGTGAATCTCAATTTGTGCGCGAGGTGAGAATTGGCATCTACCGCCAAGATATGGAATTTGTGGTTAAGCAATTTAACCATTTTCGCAACTATTACAGCTATTCCCAATCACAGTTTTCCATTGATTCGATGCTGCGTCAGGTATGTTCTAATCCCTTTGATCGAGAATGGATGAGGAGTCTAGCTCCCAATTTTTACGAAATCGCATTGCCTGCGATTCTATCCCACGGCTTTAATTATCTCCAAGTTACAGAGAACGCGATCGCTTTATTAAGGGAAGATTTTAATAATGCAAGTGAGCATTTTATTAAGTCTAGCCTATTGATATCGACCTTTGTAGTGCAAAATCTTTGGCGCGGCGATCTATCCCTAGCGTTTGACAGGATGGTGTTGAAACCCGTTTATGCTCTAGTAAATCTAGAGCTAGTCGCATGGCAGACGTTCTTAAAAGGAGAACTTAAAGCGGCGATCGCTCAATTTCGGGAAGCTCTAAAAATACTAAGAAAAGCAAAGGGTAAGCGCAATGCCTACTTTAATGGAGAAGTTGGCATTTTCTTCATTTTGGCATTGATTAAGGATGGCACTAACGAGAGTCTACGCGAAGCTGAAGCCTATGCTGAATTGATGTCAAAGCAGACTGGCTATAGATTGTATCGAGTTTATCTGCGGTTACAGAGGATCTTAAAGTTCCAATTAGGCGATCCTAGTCAAAAGGAACTGCTGAGTAATGAGCAAATTCAAAACTTCACAGAAACCAGTAGTACCGAAGCTTTTTTTAGTTCTCTTTGCTTGTATTGGATTAACCCTGAACAGGCTAAGTTTGAGTTGCCAAGGATCTTAAGCCCTCTATACAAGCACGCCCTTGATGCAGGCTACCTATGGCTCGCGATGGAGACAGCAACAATATTAGGTAAATTAGCGCCTGAGTCCCTATATTCTGAAAATGCTCAGGAATTACGCACGAAGGTTGGGGCGCAGACAATTGTGGACTTGATCCAGCCTCAGGAAGTTTGGGAAGTTAGCCTCAATGCCTTGCTGAATCTCAGTCATGTATCTCAAGATGACAGCTACGTCAAAGATGCTACTAATTCCATTCATCGACTTGTGTGGTTGATTAGTATCGATAGCTATGGTTACAAAAAGAACTACAGCATCCAACCTAAAGAGCAGAAAATCAATGCTCGTGGCGAGTGGAGTCTTGGGCGAAATATCGCGCTCAAGCGCCTCAAGGAAAATACCAGTGAGCTTGGCTATCTCACCCCCCAAGATCTCAAGATCTGTTTTCACATTGTCGTGGTGGGTCACAACTCGTACTATGGCAGCAATCAGTTTGAGATTGACGAAGAAGCCATTTACGATCTGGTGGGACATCCCTTGGTATTTTGGCAAGACTCTCCATCGACAAGGGTAGAAATTGTCAAAGGAGAACCAGAACTGTTAGTGCGAACTGGCAAAAATGACTCCCTAATTCTGGCGTTTTCACCGCCAGTTAAGGATGCTCAAAAGCTGGTGATCACGAAGGAAACGCCAACCCGTATCAAGGTCACACCAGTTACGGAAGAGCATCGTCGGATCACGGAAATCATCGGTAAGCAGAACCGTCTGGAAATCCCTGCGATCGCTAAGGATCGTGTATTAAAGATCATTCATGGCATCGCTGCGATTGTCACCGTTCATTCTGATATTGGAGGAACGCTGCAAAATACTGAAGAAGTCCAATCCGACAGTAAACTCCATGTGCATATTTTACCTGCGGGATCGGGACTTAAGGTGGCGTTGTTGGTGCGTCCCTTTGGTAATGGGGCTTACTATCGTGCAGGAGCAGGAGGGGCAACCGTTGTTGCGGAGATTGAGGGCAAGCGCTTGCAAACGACCCGTGATCTGCAAGCTGAGGAGCTATTGGCAAAGGAAGCGATTCTTGCTTGTCCTGTGCTTGACACCTATCCTGAGCATAATCATGAATGGATTATTGAAGACCCTGAGACCTGTTTGGAACTGCTGTTAGAACTTCAAGATTTAGGCGATCGCATTATTTTGGAATGGCCTGAAGGCGAGAAATTACGGATTAGAAATCAGCTTAGCTTTAGTCATTTTCGGATGTCGATTCGCCAAAATCGTGACTGGTTTGCGGCGGAGGGTGAGCTGCGAATTGACGATGATCAAGTGCTGAATATGCAGCAGGTTTTAGCGTTACTTGATAAAAGTTCGAGCCGATTTATTCCCCTTGGTGATGGGCAGTTCATGGCACTGACTGCTCAATTTCGCAAGCATCTGGACGAATTTCGACGGCTGTCCGCGGAGATCTCACCGAATAGTAATGCGGTGAAGTTCCATCCCCTAGCCGCGATCGCCCTTGAAGATTTTGTTGATCAAGTAGAAGATCTCAAGGTGGATCGGCATTGGCAAGAGCATCTTCGCAAAGTTAAGCAGATGCGTGCCTTTGAGCCGCAACTACCTTCCACTTTACAAGCAGAACTTCGAGACTATCAATTAGAAGGATTTCAATGGTTAGCAAGGCTTGCTCATTGGGGAGTGGGGGCTTGTCTCGCCGATGATATGGGCTTAGGCAAAACGATTCAGTCCTTGGCGTTGATCTTATCCCTTGCCCCGAAGGGCGCGACCTTGATCGTCGCACCCACTTCTGTCTGCATGAACTGGATTAGTGAAGCCGAAAAGTTTGCGCCGACCCTGAATGTGATTGTCTTCGGCACAGGCGATCGCCAAAAAGTTCTTGATCGTCTGCAACCCTTTGACATGGTGGTATGCAGCTATGGACTATTGCAGCAGGATGAAGTGGGGGAAATGTTGGCGCAGGTGTCATGGCAGACAGTGGTACTCGATGAGGCACAGGCGATCAAGAATATTGCCACCAAGCGATCGCAAGCGGCGATGAATCTCCAGAGCAAATTTAAACTAATCACCACAGGTACACCAATTGAGAATCATTTGGGCGAATTGTGGAATCTATTCCGATTTATCAATCCCGGTCTGTTAGGTTCCCTCGAACAATTCAATACTAACTATGCCAACCCGATCGAGCGATCGCAAGATCGTGATGCCCGTCAGCAACTCAAGAAGTTGATCCAGCCCTTTATTTTACGCCGTACCAAAAATCAAGTTCTCCAAGAGTTGCCCTCGCGTACTGAAGTGACTTTACAGGTGGAACTAAGCAAGGAAGAACGGGCTTTTTATGAATCTTTGCGGCGCGAGGCGATCGCCAAATTGACCGATAGTGATGTGAATGCAGGACAAAGACATCTGCAAGTCCTGACCGAAATCATGAAGTTGCGCCGCGCCTGTTGCCATAGCAAGTTGGTTCGCACCGATATTGCCTTACCTAGTGCCAAGCTCCAACTCTTTGGTGAAGTATTAGAAGAACTTCTCGATAATCATCACAAAGCGCTGGTATTTAGCCAATTTGTCGATCATCTGCATATCATTCGCGATTACCTAGACTCCCAAGGGATTGATTATCAATATCTCGATGGCAGCACCCCCACAAGGGAACGCAAAAAGAGAGTTGACGCTTTTCAGTCAGGAGAAGGTGATGTCTTTTTGATTAGTCTCAAAGCAGGGGGGACGGGGCTAAATCTCACTGCCGCCGACTATGTAATTCACATGGATCCTTGGTGGAATCCTGCGGTGGAGGATCAAGCTAGCGATCGCGCCCACCGCATCGGACAAAAGCGCCCTGTCACCATCTATCGCCTTGTCGCCAAGGACACGATTGAAGAAAAGATTGTGGAGTTACATAATCACAAACGCGATCTTGCTGATAGTCTGTTGGAAGGTACAAATATTAGCGGCAAGGTCACAACTGAGGCATTGTTGAAACTGATTAGTGAGATTTAGTCTCAAATTAAAAAACAGACCCAAAAGCTGAGGCGCACGCGGCGCGTGCGCCTCAGCTTTTGGGCTTTTATAGAAGTTTTAAATAAGTTTTAAAGAGGCTTCGACGCTTCGACAAGCTCAGTGCATCGCTTCGCTCAGCCATCGATATAAGTTGGCTGAGCGGAGTCGAAGCCCTATTTTTCTTATTTGAATTGTCTATATATTGTGTCTAGGGCTTAATCACTTGCCATTGTGTAACTGGGCGCATGGGCTTCCAGCCTAAAAAAGTGCCGATCGCTTCGGCACGACTGATCGAGATTTGCGTAAGCGTGCCGCCATATTGTTGTTGCCATTGAAATAACTTCTGTTCCCCCTCAATCGTGACCACATTGGCAACTAAACGCCCCTGCGATCGCAAGTTCTCCCAGCAAGTCTCAAATAAATCTGGGACAGTTGCGCCACCACCGATAAAGATTGCGTCAGGTGTGGGCAAACCTTGCAGCACTTCAGGAGCCTTACCTTCGATGATTTTGAGATTAGGCGTGCCAAGGGCGATCGCATTGTCAGCAATGAAATGGGTGCGGGATTTTTCGATCGCGATCGCCTGACATCGGGGATGACTTCGCATCCATTCGATGCTAATGGAGCCACAACCAGCGCCGACATCCCACAGCAATTCCCCCGCATTGGGCGCTAGTGTCGATAAAGTAATTGCTCTGACTTCGCGCTTAGTCAATTGTCCATCGTGATGAAAAGCATCATCGGGCAGTCCCACCATGCGCGATAAAATTTTTGCTTCAGGATTGGGGATACATTCCACGGCGATCGCATTAAGATCGGCAAATTCAGGAAAGTCGATAATTTGATTAGCAACTTTAGAAATAATCCGTTCTTTACTTCCATTGAGATGTTCTAAGATCGTAATTTTACTATTGCTAAAATGGCGATCGCACAAAATCTTTGCCACAATTTGCGGTGTACTTCTATCGGAACTTAGAATCAAAAGTTTTGCATTAGGGTAAATATAAGTCTGCAAAAGTGAAGCGGGACGACCGCATAGGCTTAGGGTTTCCACTTCATTTAGTGACCATCCTAACCGCGCACAGATCAAGCTAAAAGTGGAAGGTGAGGGAATAATTGTAATTTCTTCAATGGGAATTCTTTTTAAAAATGTCGTCCCAATCCCAAACCAAAGCGGATCACCGCTAGCTAAGACACATACCGATTTACCGCGCAAATTAATAATTTGCTGAATGCTTTTCTCAATCGGTGATGTCCAAACAAGGCGCGATCGCTCGTCTTCTGGCAATTCTGACAACATCGCCAAATGGCGATCTCCGCCTACTAATATCTCGGCATGATCAATCAGCGATCGGGAAGCAGCACTCAGCCCACTAATACCATCTTCACCAATACCAATAATCTTTAGCCATTTTTCACTGGTCTTCGGCACAATTTGTAAATCTATTAAGTATTTTTCTCAAGGCAGTCAAATTATTGTAAAGTCAAAGACTGTCCTAGTTTTAACGGGGAACAGCCGTTAACGAATGTAATTGTCTCTATGACTGGATTCTAAGCTTCTAAGCACAAAATTCTTTTCAAAGACACACAATTCCAAATGGGGAAAGTTTGGTGAAAGTCCAACGCTGTACCGCAACTGTAAAGGCATTTAAAGAACAATAAATTCTAAGTGCGTAAAGTCAGGATGCCCGCTAGAACTAGTTTAATTGATCCATATCTGCGAGTTACAGAGCATGAATTTGTCTAAAATTTTCACCTCATTTCAATCTAAAGCATTGGCGATCGCCTTTGGTTTCAGCTTTTTGGTATGGGCAAGTCCCGCCGCCGCGCATCATGCTATGGGCGGCAAAATGCCAAGCACTTTTTTTGAAGGGTTTATGTCGGGCTTGGCTCACCCTGTAATTGGCTTTGACCACTTAGCCTTTATCGTCGCCGTTGGTTTATTTGCGGCAGTGAAGAAGCAAGGCTTTTGGATTCCCCTCGCTTTTGTGGTGTCAGCAGCGATCGGTACAGGTTTGCACCTAATGAGTATTAGCTTGCCCTTCGTGGAGCTAGTGGTTGCCGCCTCTGTGCTAGGTTTTGGCGTTTTACTGGCGATCAAAAATAGTCCTAATTATTTAGTGATGGCAGCTTTGGCGGCGATCGCTGGTTTGTTTCACGGTCATGCTTACGGTGAAGCCATTTTTGGGGCGGAGAGCATGGCGCTATGGTCTTACTTGGCAGGATTTACGCTGATTCAATTGGTAATTTCAGGCGCAGCATTTTTTGCAGGTAAAAAAGTATTGAATGGTGATTTTGCGATTTCGCCAAACTTACGGTCGGCGGGTTTAGTAATTTGCGGTGTCGGTGCAAGCCTATTGGCTTCAAATATTTCCGCTCTAATTTTCTCTGTCCCTAAGAGCTAGATTTTGCCCAAAGTAGGGGCAATTCATGAATTGCCCCCACTTTTAGGTTTCTAAAATGTAGGTCTTTTAAGTTTTTTAGAGAAAAATATGGCAGCGAAAATCCCCGTAACTGTGATCACTGGCTTTTTGGGCAGTGGTAAAACAACGCTGATCAGGCAGCAGTTACAAAATAACCAAGGCAAGCGCATTGCGGTACTGGTTAATGAGTTTGGTGAAATTGGCATCGATGGCGATTTGTTGCGCTCTTGCCGCGTCTGTGACGAAGATGGCAAAGAGATCACGCCCAACATTGTCGAGCTTACTAACGGCTGTCTCTGCTGCACCGTGCAGGACGAATTTCTGCCAACAATGCAGGAATTGCTGAAGCGCCGCGATCAAATCGATTGCATCTTGATTGAGACTTCAGGCTTAGCCTTACCCAAACCCCTCATCCAAGCCTTTAAATGGCAAGAAATCCGCAATGGTGCGACTGTGGATGGTGTGGTGACGGTGGTTGACTGTGAGGCGATCGCAAACGGTAAGTTAGTTGGCGATCTCGATGCGCTCAATGCCCAACGTCAGGAAGATCCCAATCTCGATCATGAGACTCCCATCGAAGAATTATTTGAGGATCAGTTAGCCTGTGCGGATTTGGTTTTACTAACTAAAACTGACTTGGTTGATGCTGACGCACAAAACAAAGTGCATTCTTGGCTCAAACAAGAATTGCGCCAAGGGGTGAAGGTGATCGCCTGTGATGAAGGCAAAGTTAGTTCTGAGATTTTGTTGGGCTTTAATGCCGCCGTTGAGGACAATCTCGACTCGCGCCCCAGTCACCATGATCATGAAGAAGAACATGATCATGACGATGATATTAATTCGATTAATGTCATTACGGAGCAAGCCTTTGAGCCTTCGCAATTGCTGACTGCGCTTAAACAAGCGATCGCGGATCAAGAAATCTATCGCATCAAAGGCTTTGTAAATGTCCCCAATAAGCCCATGCGAATGGTCTTACAAGGTGTAGGCGATCGCTTTGAGACATCTTACGATCGCCTCTGGTCAAAGGATGAAGTTCGCCAAACCCGCTTAGTATTCATCGGTCAAAGCTTAGAGCGCTCCAAAATCGAAGCCGCTTTGAGTTAGCCCCTCACATTTTTTAACCCCTCCCTAACCCTCCCCTTGTAAAGGGGAGGGAACAAGATTTCCAGTCTTCCCCCTTTCAAGGGGGAATTAAAGGGGGTTCTTAGACGAGGGCAAAAATTATTATTTCTGGAATTTCCTCAATTGCAATCTACTACCGCGATCTGTCCTAGTCTGTTTAATGCCACTGTTGCCCAAGATGGCATTCTTTCCCGTATCCGTTTACCTGCGGGGCTAATCACAGCTTCGCAATGTCAATTAATCTGTGAGATTGTTGATCAATTTGGCATCAATCAATTTGGTAAGAACGAAGTCCAAATCACTAACCGCGCCAACCTACAAATCCGCACTAGCGCATCTCTCAGTGAGAATATTCTGCTCAATCTGCAAGACTATGGCTTAGCTTCTAGTTGCCCTGAAACTGATGGATTGCGGAATATCATGGCGAGTCCCACCGCAGGGATTGATCCGCAAGCTGTAGTTAACACAATTCCTTTGGTTAAGCAATGGAACTTCTATTTGTTAAATCATCCAGAATTAGCAATTCTCTCTAACAAATTCAGCGTTTGCTTTGATGGCGGCGAATCAATTAATGTCAGCGATCGCCCCAATGATATTTGCTTTACAGCTATTGGCTGGCTGAGCGAAGTCGAAGCCCTAGCCGAAATTTACTTTAACTTGCAATTAGGGGCTGAAATAGTTGGGATTGCAATTCCCTATTCCCAAGTAATTGCAGTTCTTGCTGCTCTCACCCAAGTTTATCGCGACTATACCGAACAGAGATTAAGTCAGGATTCTAACAATTTGCGATCGCGCCCACCAAGATTGCGAGAACTACTCAATGATTGGGGCATAGAGAAGTATTTAGATTTAGCTTCCGAGAAATTAGGGTATAGGTTGCGAGACTCTCGATCCCCCTCAATCCCCCTTATAAAGGGGGAAGCAGAAAACTCTACTCCCCCCTTTACAAGGGCGTTCACATACTTGACACACCATGCAGGTTTTACCCCCCTCAGTCCCCCCTTGGAAGGGGGGAAGTCTGAGTTCTCCCCCTTCCAAGGGGGAGTTAGAGGGGGTTCTAGAATCTGGTGCATCAAGTATATTAATGCCTTTACAAGGGAGGCTGGGGGGGATCTCAACCTTGAAATGCAGATAAGAGGAGATTATCAGCATTTAGGTATCCACTCTCAGCGTCAAGCAGAACTAGCATATATTGGCGTAGTAACGCCGTTGGGAAGATTAACCACCGCTCAATTATTAGGATTAGCGGAACTAGCGAAACAATATGGTGGTGGCGCTTTGCGGTTGACACCTTGGCAAAATATTTTATTAACAGATATTGCTGAAACTAATCTTGCCAAAGTTATAGAACTAATCACGAATTTAGGATTATCTATTTCACCAACCCATCCCTATGCCGCGATCGCTGCTTGTTCGGGTATCACTGGCTGTAAATCTGCCCATACTGATACCCAAGCCGATGCCAAGGCGATCGCTTCCCATTTAGAAAAATGTATCGAACTGGATGCGCCCATTAATTTGCATTTTTCAGGATGCGACAAGTCCTGCGCTCAACACCATTCTAGTGATGTGGCGATCATTAGTCAGGCTTCCCACTCTTACAAAATCTATGTCGGCGATCGGGAAATGGACTTCGGGCGCGAACTCTATGCTGACTATCGCACCGATGACTTAGCAACATTAATGGAAAGTCTCATTAAAATCTATCAAACTTATCGCCAGCCGCAGCAGAGTTTTCGTGAATTTGTGAATCAATCTAATTTGCCAGAATTAAGACAGAAATTGAGACAGGAATCGCAGGAAGTGATTAGCCATGCTTGACTACATTCGCGATGGTGATGCCATCTATCGCCAATCCTTTGCCACGATTCGCGCTGAGGCGGATTTTTCAGACTTGCCGCAGGATCTCGAAGTCGTTGCCGTGCGTCTCATCCATGCTTGCGGTATGACCGATATTGTCCAAGATCTCGCCTACTCTGAGGATGTGGTCAAGATCGGGCGCGAAGCTTTGCAAAATGGCGGCAAGATCCTCTGTGACGCGCAGATGGTGGCGAATGGTGTCACCCGCAAGCGTTTACCTGTAAATAATCAAGTGATCTGCACCTTAAATGATCCCACCGTTCCCGAATTAGCCCAAAGCATCGGCAATACTCGCTCCGCCGCCGCCATCGAGCTATGGCGATCGCACATGACCAACTCCATTGTGGCGATCGGCAACGCCCCCACAGCATTGTTTCGCTTACTAGAATTACTCGATGATGGTTTTCCCAAGCCAGCCGTTATACTAGGATTCCCCGTTGGTTTTGTGGGGGCGATCGAGTCCAAGGCAGCCCTAGCCGCTAATAGTCGTGGGGTTCCTTTTTTGACAATTCACGGGCGGCGTGGTGGTAGTGCCATGTGTGCCGCCGCCATCAACGCATTAGCAAGGTCGAATGAACTATGAATGAATCTCAAACCCCTCAAACTCCCAAAGGTAGTCTCTACGGCGTGGGCATTGGTCCTGGCGATCCCGAACTATTGACCATCAAAGCCCACCGCATCATCACCTCTGTCCCCGTAATCGCCTATCCGACTATGGAAAATGGCAAGGTCTTAGCCAGAGCGATCGTTGCAGATTTTATCCGTCCTGAACAGATCGAAGTGCCGATGCCCTTACCCTTCAGCGTTGAGCGCTCTTCCCAACCCTATTACGATCTCGCCGCCCAAAAAATAGCCGAACATTTAGAAGTTGGGCGCGATGTGGCGGTGCTATGCGAAGGCGACCCAATGTTATACGGTTCCTTCATGTATATCTTTCGGCGACTTTCCGACAGATTCCATACTGAAGTTATCCCCGGTATTTCCTCCACCTTTGCCAGTGCCGCCATGCTTGGCGCTCCCCTCACCTTCCGCAATGATGTGTTAAGCATCATGCCCGCAACCTTAGATGCCGATACCCTGCGCGATCGCCTCTCAGTTGCCGATGCAGCAATTATCATCAAACTAGGGCGACACTTTGCCAAAATTAAATCAATTTTGCAGGATCTCCATCTCTGGGAACGCGCTCTATACATAGAACGGGCAACGTTACCCAATCAAGTGATTAAGCCTATTTGCGAAGTCGATCCCGATAACGTCACCTATTGGGCGATCGTGATGATTCCGAGCCAAACTAATCCACAGTAATTAGTAAAAGCCATTCACTAGATTGCAATTAATTATAGCCCCCAAAAAATCTTGAGTATACCTGCGCCATTTTTGGCAAGATATGGTAACGTATTGGCACTTTTGTGCTGTCAAAAAGCGACATCCCAGAGACAGTAACCACATAGCTACGCTATTTTTTGCTGGGTAAGCCCCCTCGCCTATACTGCATATGTACATTAAAAATGTAGAACTCACCAGATTTAAGTCCTTTGGTTCAACTGTGTCGATCCCGCTTTTGCAGGGGTTTACGGTGGTTTCAGGTCCTAATGGATCGGGCAAATCAAATATTTTAGATGCGTTGCTATTTGCGCTGGGGTTAGCAGGCTCGAAGGGGATGCGGGCGGATCGCTTGCCAGATTTGGTTAACCAAGCCCATAGCAAAAAGGGGCGGATGGTCGAGGCGAGTGTGATCGTTACCTTTGCGCTGGAAGAAGAAGAAATGGCGGCGCTGCAAAGTGAAGGCGTGGACATTCCCAAGGCTGAGGGGCAGACCGAAGGCGAATGGACAGTGATGCGGAAGTTGCGGGTAACGAGTCAGGGGACTTATACCTCCACTTATTATATCAATGGAACGCCTTGCAATTTGAGCGAACTGCATGAACAGTTAGCCAAGTTCCGTATTTATCCCGAAGGCTATAATGTCGTATTACAGGGGGATGTGACGGGTATTATCTCTATGAATTCGCGGGAGCGGCGCGAGATTATTGATGAGTTGGCGGGTGTGGGAGAGTTCGATCGCAAGATTTCCACTGCTAAGGATAAGCTCGATGATGTGAAGGCGCAGGAAGAGAGATTCCGTATTGTGGAGCAGGAATTAATTGCCAATAAAGAGAAATTAAAAGGCGATCGCGTCAAGGCAGAGAAATACAAGGCGTTGCGGCTTGAATATGAACGCATGGAGGCATCGGAGGCGGTGCTGCAACAGCGTGAGATTACCTATCAGCAATCCCTGCGTAATGTTGAACTAATTAATAATCGCGAACAATGCGGCAATATTGAGAAGTCCTTAACGGAACTCTCGCAGGTAATCGAGACAAGCACAGTCCAGCTTAATGAACTAAGCGATCGCGTGCATACTCTCGGCGAAGAAGAGTATCTCTCGGTATCGAGCAACTTGTCAGGGCAACAGGCAGAACTGCGTGGTTTGCAACGGCAGCAGCAATCCCTCACCAGTTCTTATCAAAACAATCAAAATCATATTGTCAGTACCCAAGAAGAAATTGATCGCCTTTTGCGTGAGTCGGAACAATTAGAATCGCAAAAGCAATTTAAAGAAGAAACGGTCGTTACGGCGGAGAAGGCTCGCGATCAACAGTCAGCGATCGTGTCGCAATATCGTAAAGAAGTCCAAGCGATCGCCTCAGCATCATCGGAATGGGTGCGTCAACAAACGCAGTTACGTCAAGATGTTGATACAGCCCAAGCGGAACTCGATCCGCAAAAGCAAGAACAAACCCGACTTAAAGAAGTACTCAATCAGCGATCGCTACAGTTAGAATCTCAAGAAAAGGAACTGCAAGAGATTCTGGCGGGTGAAGGGCGCTATGCCGTGGATATGCTCTCCAATCAGTCCTTAGAAGATGCGCTCCGATTGCAGGAAGCGGAGGTTAGTGGTGCAGAATCCTTAGTGCAAACCCTTGCCAAAAATCTTGCAGAAGCACAATTAGAAGTACAGCTTCAGAATGAAACTATTGATCGCCTCAACCAAGAACAACGGGTCAAGTCGCGTCAATTGGACAAACTCGAAGCGCAAGTACAGGCAAGCCGTGAAGTCCAAGGCACAAGAGCTTCACAGGTAATCATCGAAGCGGATATGTCTGGGGTCTATGGACTGGTTGCCCAATTGGGATTAGTGGAGCCGCGCTATCAGTTGGCGCTAGAAATCTGTGCGGGTGGTCGCTTAGGAAATCTGGTGGTAGAAAGTGATGAAGTGGCTTCCGAAGCGATCGCCTTGCTTAAAAAAGAACGGGCAGGACGGGCGACCTTCTTACCATTAAACAAGTTACAGGCGGCGCGATTCCCCTCACGCACTGAAGCTCAGAAATTGGGAGCGATCGATTATGCCTTTAATCTCGTCACCTACGAAGACCGCTATCAAGATGTCTTCTCCTTTGTATTTGGAAATACACTGGTATTTGAGAATCTCAATCAAGCGCGATTTCATATCGGTAAATACCGCATGGTGACGCTAGAAGGTGAGATTCTAGAAACTTCTGGGGCAATGACGGGCGGTAGTGCGCCATTGCATACGAGTTTGCATTTTGGCAATGCCAAGCCTGCGGAGTCTTCAGAAACGAAACAACTGCGCGATCGCCTCTTAGAAATTGACCAAATGTTAGCGCGACTGAATCAACGTCTGCGCGGCGCATTGACAGGCATTGCTAAGTACGAAGAGCAGTTGCAATCGGCGCGAACCACGCACCGTGAAGCCCAGCTCAAACGCGATCGCATTTATGAACAAATCGAACGCAACAGCCGCGATCGCTCCCGTTTGCAAGACCAAATCCAAAAAACTCGCGCTGCCATTGAAATCAGTCAAGCCCAACTGAATACCCTCGATGGCAATATTGCCGAACTCGAAGCGAAACTGCTGGTCAAGCGTGCGGAACTAACGGAACTGGAAAAGTCGGGAACCCATACCCGTTGGCTACAGGCGCAAGATGCTCTGCAAGGTCAGGATGCTTTATTAAATACTGCCGAAATTGAATTGCGAACCGCCAAGCAACAGTTAGGTGAATTGGAAAATCAGCATAAACTCGCCCTTGAGAAAATGGCACAACGCCAAACCCGCCTCCAAGAACTTCGCGCCACTCAAGCAGAATTAATCAACAGTACATCTCAAATTCAATTGCAAATCAAGCAAACGGAACAGGCGATCGCTTCCTATCAAAGTCGTCTCGATGTTCTCGAACAAACCATCGGTGCTGCCAAACAGGAACGGGATGCGGCAGAGCGATCGCTCCGCGCCCAACAGCAGCAATATCAACAACAGGAATGGCAATTACAAAAAAATCGCGAGCGTCAAGCGGAACTCGAACAACAAATTGCTCAATTTACTGAACAATTAGAAGTCATCGAATTGCCCGACATCGTTCCTGAAGTGCCTGAAACGATGACCCTCGAACAGTTGCAACTAGAGCAACGCCGATTACTCAAGCGCATCCAGTCGATGGAACCCGTCAATATGATGGCGATCGCTGAATACGAAGCCACATCAGAACGTCTTGATGAACTCAGTAGCCGCTTAGAAACTCTCAACCAAGAGCGTACCGAACTCTTGATTAGGATTGAGAACTTCACCACCTTACGTCAACGTGCTTTCATGCAAGCCTTTGACGCAGTGAATGGACATTTCAAAGAAATTTTCTCAGAGCTTTCTGATGGGGATGGCTATCTGCAATTAGAAAATCCCAATGCGCCTCTCAGTGGTGGTCTAACTCTAGTTGCTCACCCCAAAGGTAAGCAAGTTCAGAACCTCTCATCGATGTCTGGTGGCGAAAAATCCTTGACGGCTCTCAGTTTTATCTTCGCCTTACAGCGCTATCGCCCATCGCCCTTCTACGCCTTCGATGAAGTCGATATGTTCCTCGATGGTTCTAATGTGGAGCGCCTCTCGAAGATGGTACGCAAGCAAGCCAACCTCGCCCAATTTATCGTGGTCAGCCTCCGCCGCCCGATGATCGAAGCTTCCGAGCGCACCATCGGCGTAACCCAAGCTAGGGGAGAGCATACGCAAGTTCTGGGCTTAGAACTGCGATCATCGTCGAGTTAAATGTAGATGGGTAAGACAAGCAGCCCAGCAATTACTAGAACAAACACCAATAGAAACCATAGATAATTCCAATAAGAAAACTAGGGCTTGGACTCCGCTCAGCCACCGTATACCGATGGCTGAGCGGAGTCCAAGCCTCTTCAAACTTATTTAACGTCAGTTCGATATAGCCATTTGCACCGCGCGAAGCGCGGTGCAAATGGCGCAAAATGGTGAAAATCGCTCTGCGATTTTCACCATTTTGCGCTTTCGTCGAACTCACGTTTATTTAGAACTGCTATATTTTTGAAGTTGGGGAAGTAGATGAACTACATACTTTTTGATCCTATGATAATTTTTTTGCAGCGATCGCCGAGTCGAATTAAGATTAATTCATGAAATTACCTAGCAAATTAGTAAGATCCTCAATTTTTAAAATATCTCTTACAGCCACCTTGACCGCGATCGCTCTAATTGGTGGTGTAAATTCTGCACAGGTTTCCCCCAGTGAGCAGATGGCGATCGCCGAGGAAATAAATACCCTTGATAAAATCCAAAAACGTGGCAGATTAATCATTGGTGTAAAGGATAATTTGCCACCGTTAGGATTTCGCGACCGTGATGGCAACTTAGCAGGGTTAGAAATTGATATCGCCCGTGAATTAGCTAGAGAGCTAAACTTACAAATTGAATTAGTACCTATAAAAAACCGCGATCGCCTATCTGCGTTACAAAATAATCAAATTGATATCGCGATCGCCCAAATTACGGTCACGACAAATCGATCTCGCCTAGTGGATTTTTCTCTGCCCTACTACACCGACAGCACCATCGCGATCGCTAAGCGCAGCAATAATTCTCAAAATCTTAATCAACCAATTAAGATCGCTGTGATTAAAAATTCTGCTGCGATCGCCGCGATTCAGTCTCAATATCCGCAGTCAGCAATTATCGGTGCTAATTCCTACGCTGAGGGGTTAGCCGCCCTTGAATCTGGCAAAGTGACTGCCTTTGTGGGCGATCGCACTAATCTGATCCAATGGCTACAGGATCATCCCGACTACATAATCGTTGGCAAGCCCTTAGCAGTACATAGCCTAGCGATCGCCTTGCCGCGAGGTTTGCAACACCTAGATCTGCGCGAACAAGTCTTGGCGATCGTTTCCAAGTGGCGAAAAAATGGCTGGCTAAAAGAAAGAGTTAGCTATTGGAATCTATAAAACAGCAAAAACTCCACTTTGTGGTGCTTTTGCTGTTTTATAGGCAATTCAAATAAGAAAAATAGGGCTTCGACTTTGCTCAGCCATCGTATATTGCTGGCTGAGCGAAGTCGAAGCCTCTTGAATTTATTTGGAATTACTATAAGCTTTAGTCGAACTGACAGTGGCTAGTACAAACCCAAAAACCTAAAAGATGAGTGGCGGCACAAAGTGCCGCCACTCATCTTTTAGGTTTCTGCCCTAGATGCTGTAGAAACTTTAGTTGCGATCGCCTTTGTATCCAGACAGATTGGCTAACTCTTCCAAGGGAATGTCGCCAGACACCATTTGTCCATTGATTTCCCAAGTTGGATATCCTTTAATCCCCTTCTCCATACATAGCGCCGTTTGTGGATTAGTCCCCTTAGGATCGCACTCAATGTAAGGAATTTGCTTTTGGGCTTCGCCAAACCTCTTCTTCTGATCCATGCAATGCGGACACCAATACGCGCCATACATCTTGGAATTAGTCTCCGTTAGATGCTGCGCCAACCGTCCCGCAAAAGAATTACTAGAAGCAGCAAGCTTACCTTGGCTAGCATAAACTCCCAATGTCCCCGTAATCGTCACGACTGCCACGATCGCACCCGTGAAAAATAAATTACCAACATCCTTCCAGCGATTACCAAATATCGTTAGCAGCCAAATGCTAGTCATCGTCACGGCGGAAGATATGCAATAGAGACAAACCTGTGGCTGTCCACCGATGCTGCCAGAGGCAAGTAAATACATTAAGTATCCGCTAAAAACAAAGGTGGAAGAAGAGACCATAAACATCAAAAAGTTGAGGGTCTCTTTAAATTGTTCCTGAGACTTTAGATCCTCTTTTTTGAGGATTAAGGGCAACCCTGCCAGTAGCCCCAATGTCAGGTAGCCCAAAGCTCCAAAAATTGTCAGTGGGATACCAAAAATCTTGGCATACTCACTGCTAAGAACTAAATCGCAGCCACTGCCCTCAACATTACAGAGCGCTGCCTTTTGCCCAAAAAAGTGGGTTACGGTCAAATAAGTAGTGAGCGAGAAACCAAATAGGGTCAAAACAACGATCGCGGGATGCGACCACCGATGCAACCACGGCTCAGATCGTTTTCTCATTGTTCCTGACAATTTTTACCTGCCTGCTAATACATATAAAACTATAGCAATCCTAATTCATTTCCAACGAAGCCCAAGAAGATTTTTGGCAGCGTTGCTTTGCAACGCTGCCAAAAATCTTCTTGATCTAGATCTAATTAACTAACAGGCGACACGGTTGGCGATCGCAGTGCTTGCTCCTCAGCCGCTAGTCGGCTCTTGCGATTGGCGACATCTAAGCGGACAGCATCAACAAAACGGCTTACCCTGATGGGATCGATCGCCTGTTGAATTTGTCCATTGCGCTTGAGCGAGCTAGACACAATCACACCATCGGCATACTGCATCAACTCAGGGACATTTTCCCAAGTCGCACCCGAACCGACAAATAGCGGTGTTTGTCCACAGGCTAGTTTTGCCTCTTTAAGATCCTCCGCACTCGGAGGATTGCCCGTTGCCCAACCCGACAGGATCACCGCATCTGCGAGTCCACGATGGATCGTGTCATAGACAGCCGCCGTAATCTGCGGCACTGAGATCGGTTGAGCGTGTTTTACCAAAACATCGGCAAATATTTTGACATCAGAGCCAAGCTCACGACGATAGCGTAACAAGCGATAGGCATCACCTTCGATAATGCCTTGATCGGTTGCCATTACCCCCATCAACACATTGACGCGGATAAACTGTGCGCCCACGCAGGAGGCGATCGCCATGGCACTATGACCATCATTTCGCAAAACATTAATGCCAATCGGAATGCCAACCATTTGCTTGACCCGATGCACAACTAAGCTCATGGCACTTACCACCGCAGGATCGACATGATCCTTAGCAAATGGGGCATCAAAAAAATTCTCAACAATAATTCCCTGCACTCCACCTGCGGCAAGAGCCGTAGCTTCTTGTTCTGCCCGATCAATGACCTCTTTGAGGCTGCTCCCCCAACGCGGCGAAGTAGGTAATGGCAAAAGATGAATGACCCCAATTACGGGTTTTGGTGTATCAAACAAACTACTTAAATCCACATGCGTGACGTCTATAAAAATTTCAATAAAAACTTGAATAAAAACTTTGGTATTAGCTTTTATTTAACTTGATTATGGAAGCATAATTTTATCGTGAATTCGATCCCGTCTTTTTAATTTCTATGTATAGGATAAGATTGCCCTAACGGGGAAATCCATAATCCAAATACCCAATTAGCCTCAAACCAGCCCTCAATCAGCCTTAGAAAGATGACCATTGCTCCTGCCTTTGACTGGCAAAGTCCCGAAAACATCCAAGATATCAAAGATATTTTGATCCTATCCAATGGACCAGGGGAGCTAACCACATGGGTCTATCCCTTCCTCACGGCTCTAGCCAAACAACCTATGCGATCGCTGCGGGTTTCGATAGTCCTGTCACCCTGCCAAAATGCTAGCGGTAATGAAGCCGAACTTGCCCAGAGTTTTCCCAATGTTGCTAGGGTGATGCCCCACGAACAATTTTTTAAGTTTTTACTATGGGGCATCACCCCCAATTGGCAATGGTCAAAACAGGGCATTGTGATTTTTTTGGGCGGGGATCAATTTTTTACCCTAGCGATCGCCAAGCGGCTCGGATATAAAACTCTAATTTATGCGGAGTGGGAAGCAAGGTGGTATCGCTGGATCGACCTATTTGCCGTCCGCAATGAAAATATCGCCCATAAAGTCCCCCTCAAATTTCGCTCTAAAGCTATGGTTATCGGGGACTTGATGGTAGATCGCCCAGACGCAATCTCTTCTAAAACTAGCTCTAGACAACGCATTTGCCTCATGCCTGGCTCCAAACCTGTAAAGTTGCAAATTGCTGTCCCCCTGATGTTAGCTACTGCCGATATCCTCAGACAGAAACGTCCTGATCTGGAATTTGTGATCCCCCTCGCGCCCACAGTTTCTCCTGAAAGACTAATTCAATACGCCCAGATAGAATTTCCGACTCCCGATAGCGTTGGCTCGACTGCAACCCTAGTCAATCAGCAACAACTAATTACAGGTCACGGTACAGTCGTGGAGCTTTACCAAGAGTTTCCCGCCCATGATTTGCTCCAAAGCAGTCAAATCTGCTTGACTACAGTCGGAGCTAACACCGCCGAGCTAGCCTCACTGCAACAACCAATGATCATTCTTTTACCCACCAATATTCCTGATCTTAAAGTTGGCTGGGATGGTCTACTGGGAATAATTGCAGGATTACCGATTCTCGATAAATTTTTATCGAAATTAATTAATCAAATTTTGGTTGCCCAAATCCAAAAGAAAGGGCAGCTATTGGCTTGGCCAAATATTTGGGCTAAGGAAGAAATTGTGCCAGAGCTTTTAGGAATGCTCACACCGACAATCATTGCTGATCGCGTTTTGTTTTACCTCGATCATCCCGATGAACTCACCAAAATGCGCGATCGCCTCAAACAAGTCTGTGGGCAATCAGGAGCAGCGACAAAACTGGTCGATATTGCCATCAGTGCCCTTAGCTAACGTGAGTTCGATTGTTTTAGCAAAAAAAGCGGCGCATTGCGCCGCTTTTTTTGGTGGATAACTTGTCAAAAATCGGCAGAATTGCCAAATCTGAAAACTATTCCGCAACAACTTGAATTTTGATGGTGGCAGTGACCTCAGCATGAAGCTTGATCGACACATCATAGTTACCTGTTTGGTTGATTTCAGGAATCGTAATGTCACGGTGATCAATTTCCAACATCGACTTAGCAGTGATCAATTGTGCTACTTCACGGTCGGTTACAGTACCAAAAATAGAATTACCTTCGCCAACTTTTTTCTTGATGATAAAGCCGCCAATAGTCGAAAGCGCAACCTTGCGGCTTTCAGCTTCTTGACGAATAGCGAGTAGACGGAGACGCTCTACTTCCTTACGTCTTTCAACTTCTTTAACAACCCCTGCGGTGGCACGAATAGCCATTCCTTGGGGGATCAAAAAGTTTTGAGCATAACCAGGCGCAACCGATACGAGGTCGCCTAGTTTCCCTAATTTTGTGACATTTTTGGTCAGCATGACCTGCAAATTACTTTTTGCCATTGCTTTTGACTCTTGCTTTTTTGAGAATAAAATGAGGAAATCTGATGGACGTGAGCTTAGGGCTGCGTGAGCCTAGAGCCTATTTACATCATTGTAGAATTGGTGCAGACAGCGCCAATTCTGTTTTTAGAGATAGAATGTTGGGTATCTATGGTCAAACAACAATGTTAGACCTAATATGGATACATTAGGATTTACGGTTTTAACCAGACTTCCTAGTATAGCGAAAAAACTGGCTTTGTAGAACCTACAAAAAATTTACGATGCAGCGTTGGCAGTTATTTAAAATCTCTGGGCAATTTTCTAAGCAGCTCTTGCCGCTTCTGCTCCTAGCTACGACAGCCATAACGCTGCCTAGTTGTACCTTTAATCAGCCGCCGAAGCCTTTTAGCTCCGAGGCATTACCAACTGAAGCGATCGCTGAAATTAGCGAAATTCGTAACTATCCTGTGCGGGTTCGCTACATTAATACATCGGCATTGCGACCTGCGACCGTTGGCGTTGATCTAAAAGTTAACGAGAGCGTCAGTACCGATGACTCATCCACTGCCCAGATAACTTTGCGAAGTGGCGCAATTTTTCGGATCGGTGGCAAGTCCAACCTAGTGATCAAGCCACAAAATCAGGTGGAGTTTACATCAGGTCGTTTGATTGCTTGGGCATCCAGCGATCGCAAGGCTGCTGCCCAAATTCAGACCCCCTTTGGTGAAATTTCCAGCAATTCAGGGACTATATATGTAGATATTCCCACTAAAGCCTCTGAAGAACGCCGAATTGTTGCCCTCGACGGCACAGTGACCGTTCTCCTCAAAAGTTCTTCAGAAGTTATTACTGTCGTTAAGGGCGAAGAGCTACGAGTAAAGCCTGATGGTAAGGCTTCTGCACCTAAGCGTATTGATCGTGAAAATATTGACAAGTATATTGCTAACAACTCGCTCATATTTGGGTTTAGCACACAGCTAGCTAGTCAGTCCCAAATTGTTTCTGAGTTTGGAGTTAGTGCCACCACAAAACAGGCTAGTACAATTGAGTTTCGTCGCTCTGACCTGCCTGCAAAGCCCAGCGAAGCTGATAATAAAAACAAAGTCACCTACACATCGATTTCCGTGAACAAAGCTGGTGCTAATGAAGCCCGTGAAACTCCGACGGAAAGACCTCCTGAACCGATTGCGGCTCAGACTGCCACACCCCAGCCGACTACGCCTGTGCCGCCCCCACCTGATAACACTGCGCCTAGCAATCCTGCGCCCGTTGAGCCTGCCCCTGTGAGTGACACTAGTACCGCCGTACCTGTTGAGCCGTCTCAGCCTGCGCCCTTAGAGCCACCTCCCGCCCCAGTTCAGCCTGAGATACCTGCGCCTGCGCCATCTCCCTAACAAATTCCCAAAATCTAGCTGTCCTAAATGATTGTTAGAAACGCCCCGAAGGGGCGTTTCTAACAATCATTTAATTTCTATAGTTGTCCCAAATTATTGGCGAACAAAAAAGCGGCTAAAGCCTCTTTTGGATTAACTTGAGTTCTATATAGCCATTTGCGCCACGCGAAGCGTGGTGTAGATGGTGAAAAGTGGTGAAAATTGCTTTGTAATTTTTACCACTTTTCGCTTTTGTCGAACTGATATTAGATTAGAGAGTTTTAATCTTCCTGAAAACTGTGAATACTTTTGTATAGAAGTTCTAAATAAGTTTGAAGAGGTTTCGACTCCGCTCAGCCATCGGTATACGGTGGCTGAGCGGAGTCGAAGCCCTAGTTTTCTTATTTGAATTGTCTATACTTAGGAAATCAAGTTTTTTATTGTCAAATCTGACAAATCCTTGCAGATTAATACATATTCCTGTGGCGATCGCTAACTCTTGTGATACCATTTGAGCCTTAAAACGAGCTTTAAAGTTTTAGTCGCATCAAATGTGGTGGTCAGGATGTTATCCAAAAAAATTTCAATCAAGAAAACTATTTCTCAAGCGGCTCTGCTAATTCCGACTATCGGTTTTGTTAGTTTCTTAAACGGCATCTACGCCCTACTACCCATCAATCCCCTTGGGGCGACTCCAGCACAAAACCTTGTTGCGGTTAGACCATCGGTAAGCCTTGATAATCGGATTAGTTCCACCTTGATTGATAGTCGTGGTCGATTGTGGATTGGTACTTGGCAGGGGCTATTACAGATAGATCGCCGCACAGGCGCGGCGATCGCTTCAATATCTTTACCTACTCCCACAATTACGGCATTACTAGAGGATCGCCGTGGCTTCTTTTGGGTTGGCACAACCTCAGGAATCTATCAAGTTAGCCCCAACACAGGCAAAATCGAAAATACGGCGATTCAGTTGTCTTCTAGTCGTGTGTTGAGCTTGGCAATGGATCGAGCAGGCTTTATCTGGGTGGGTACAGATCTGGGGCTGACCCGCCTTAGCCCCTACAATGCCGAAACCTATGCCCGTATGCCAAATATTCCAGGCACGGCAGCTAATGTAATGCAGATTGACAATGCAGGAAATATCTGGGTGGGTACATTAGATGGGATGTTTAAGTTTAATCCCGGAACCGCCAAGATTCTTGCCCGTGTCCCCTTTGTCTCAGGGCAAATTGTGCAAGCGCTCACCATTGATCGCTCTGGCAAAATTTGGGCTGGAACACCTCGCAATGTGATCGAGATTAATCCTAAAAATAATAAGGCGATCGCCCGCGTCAATGCGGTGACGGGTAGAGATATTGTCGCCTTAGCAAGTGGTGACAATGGTGAGTTATGGGTGGGAATGCGCGACGGTTTGATCTTAGCTAACACCTACAATGGTCAGATCAAAGCGTCGGTGAATAATTTACCTAGTAGCGTTGTGACTAATTTATTAGTAGGCGATCGCCAAATTTGGATTGGGACAGTCAATGGCTTGAGCAAAGTCAATGCCAAGCTTAAAAATGCTGAGATGCCAATCGCGACCGCTACAGTAGTCTATAAAGTTTCCAACTAAATTAACGTGATTTGCGCTGCGCTTCGCGCCGCAAATCACTATATCGAACTCACTTTAAGTAAAAACCAGAGCAAAAACCTATGGCGAACGCTGCGCGTTCGCCATAGGTTTTTACTTTTTATTTGAATTGGCAATATAGCAGTTCTAAATAAGTTTGAAGAGGCTTCGACTCTGCTCAGCCACCGTATACCGATGGCTGAGCGGAGTCGAAGCCCTAGTTTTCTTATTTGAATTGGCAATACTTATAAAAAATGAAATGCTAATAGTGGTGCTTTGTGTGTCGCGTATTGCAGCACCATGTCTTCAAGCTTTGAGAGAATTTTGAATCAGTTGGCGGATACCAGAAAATCCTCGTTTGAGACGCTCAGGCTGATCGTATAGCCTAGCAATCAGCAACACTCCTTCGAGCATCGTTAAAATCTGCTCAGCAAGTAAATCAGGATCAACTTGATCTATCAACTGTTCTCTACCATCCCGTAACAATTGGGCAAATAAAGATTGCCATTCATCAAACACTTTTTGCAGATGCTCTCGAAATGTCTGGTCATATTCAGCAAGATCGACAATCAAGTTACCTAACAAACAGCCTGCACAATTAACTTCATGGAGATGCTTAGACTCGATCTTTTCAAGGGTTAGCAATAGTCTCTGAATGGGATCATCACTAATCTGTAATGCGCTTGCAAAAGCATTTTCTCTGATTTTTTGCCATTGAAAATCGATCAAGGCATGGGCAAATTCATCTTTAGATTGAAAATAATTGTAGAAGCTACCCGATGAAGCTTGGGTGGCTGCAAATAGTTCCTTTAATCCCGTAGATTGCAATCCTTGCCTATGTACTAAATCGATCGCTGAACTGAGAATGTCTTCACGGGTACGCTTGAGATTTGCCATAGACTAGAGGACTTACATATTCAGACAGAAGAGTTGCTAAGTTTGGCTTCGCTGTATTGGTCGATTATCCTTACAGCGAAGCCGAATCATATTACCACTTTTTGTAGGCAAGGAATTTGCCGTTCATCGTCACCTTGACGCGATCGCCTTTGGGGTCTTCTACTTTGTCAATATCAAGGGTGAAGTCGATCGCACTCATGATGCCATCACCAAACTTCTCATGGATAATTTCCTTCATCGGATATCCATAGACCTGCATGATTTCATAGAAGCGATAGATTAGGGGATCGGTGGGTACAACAGGACCTAAGCCCTTACTAGGATAGGCACTCAGTGCTGCAATAATTTCTTCTCCAAGTCCCAGAGCTTCGGCGATCTTGGTAGCTTGCTCAACGCTAGCGCTATTTTGTCCATAGAAGACAGAGGCAATCCAAACTTCGTCTTGTCCTAATAGTTTTTCGAGATCGGCAAAGGTGATTCCCTTAGCTTTTTTGGCGGCTAGGATGGTATTGGTAAAATCTGGAAATTCGACGGTCATAATGTCTGTTTTGATAGAGATATACAAGGTGATTGAACTAGAGCTAATGCCTGCTTTGCAGGCATTAGCTTAGATTCTAGAAGCTTCCACAGCGCGAGTTTCGCGCATCAGATGATCTTCCATTTCCGCTTTGAGATCGTGATAGCCCGACTGTTGATCGAGATTTTCACGCGATCGCGGACGGGGGAAAGTTACATCAAGGATTTCATCAATCCCTGCGGCAGGTCCTCGCTTCATCATCACAATTTTATCGGAAAGGAGCAAAGCTTCCTCAATACTATGGGTAATCATTACCACGGTTTTCCGCTTCTGTTCCCAGATACGCGCAACTTCGTCTTGCAAGAATCCACGGGTGAGGGCATCGAGTGCGCCAAAGGGTTCGTCCATCAATAGGATTTCGGGATCGATCGCCAAGGCACGGGCAATACCGACACGCTGCTTCATCCCACCCGAAAGCTCGTGGGGATGTTTTTTCTCAGCACCCTTTAGTCCCACCAATTCAATGTATTCATAGACGCGACTCTTGCGATCGGCGACCGACATATTGGGATAGACGGTTTCAATGGCAAAATGCAGATTCTCAGCCACCGTTAGCCAAGGCATCAGTGCATAGTTTTGAAATACCACGCCCCGATCAGGACCGGGTGCATAGATTTCTGAACCATTGATCAAGATCGCGCCACTTGTGGGATTAGTTAATCCTGCAATGAGGCTCAGCAATGTCGATTTACCGCAGCCCGAAGGACCAATGATCGATACAAAGGTATTGGGTGCGATGTCAAAGCTAATATCTGCAAGGGCAACATAATCTTTAGAAGTGCGGCGGGTGATCTTATCAATCAAACCACTGCGCCCCCGATAAACCTTTGAGACATCACGAATGGATATCTGGGCTGGAGATTGCCCTTGTTGAGTAGATAAATTATTTTCCTGTTCCATAGAAAGCATCATACCGTCCTCCCAAATGACACCCAATGCTGTACAAGACCAAAGAGGCGATCAATAACTAAACCGATCGCACCGATTAAAAGAATCGCAGTAATAATGCTAGTAATGCTGAGGTTATTCCATTCATTCCAAACGAAGTAACCCACGCCTGTACCACCGATCAAGATCTCGGCGGCGACAATTACTAGCCACGCAATACCTGCGCTAATTCGCATCCCTGACACAATGCTAGGAGCTGCCGCAGGTAAGATTACCTTAGTAATCGTCCGCCATTGCGAGGCTCCCAGAGTGCGCGTGACATCGATATAGCTGGGGTCTACATTGCTCACCCCAAATTTGGTGTTGATCAGAGTTGGCCAGAGACTCGTAATAGCGATTACGAAAATCGCGGTACTTTCCGAATCTTTGATAAGACCTAGACCAATGGGCAGCCAAGCTAGGGGTGAGACTGGTTTGAGAATCTGAATAAAGGGATCGAAGGCTTTGGAAACCACAGGAAATAGACCAAGTAAAACCCCTGTGGGAATGGCGATCGCTGCACCAACGGTAAAGCCAATCGCCACCCGCCGCAAACTCGTAATTAAGTGCCAACCGATACCGCGATCATTAGTTCCCTTCACATAAAAAGGATTGGAAACCCATCCCCAAAAGTCGCTCAAGGTCTGTGATGCTGAAGGCATGAGCGGCGAAAACCAACCAGATTTTGCGCCAATTTCCCAAAATATTAATATTGAGCCAAGTATTAGTAGAAATAGCACGAAGGCTTGTAAGTCTTGATTTGGCAATACTTTGCTAATTATCGCCATTACTGGATTTGATCGTGGCTTGGAAATTGGTGGGGAGTAGTCCATAGGTTCCTTATATTTAATATTTGCTTATACCGAACCCCCTCTAATTCCCCCTATGTAAGGGGGAAGATCAGTAATCTTGTTCCCTCCCCCTTGCAAGGGAAGGGCTAGGCAGGGGTTATCAATAGGTTCTAAACCTTAAATTGCTTGATCTGTTCTTCGATGTAGGCTTCAGGTTTAGCGGGATCGAAGGAGTCAAATTTCAACTTCTCAGTGCGTTCAGTTTCTGTTGGCGGAGTTTGCCCCAGTTCCTTAGCTAATTCGGCAGCAAGTTCGGTGAGGTAAATATCCTGAGCAATGGTTTTGTAATCAGCTTTGTCTTTGGGCATCAGATCCCAACGTACAAATTGAGAAGAAATCCACTTCGCGAAACTCTTCCAAGGGTAGGGATCGAAACCAATGCGATCGGGGACATCTAAAGTGTTGCCTTGACCATCTTCAAATTTGCCTGTGAGTACTGCTTTTAAGACTGGCTCAGGTTGGTTGAGATAGTTTTTACCAGCGATCGCCTTGGCAATTTCTTCGCGGTTTTTAGGATCATTGGCATAGCCAGCGCCATCAATAATCGCTTTGTTGATCGCGCGGAAAGTATTGGGGTTAGTATCGATCCACTTTTGGCTAGCGGCAAAAGCACAGCAGGGATGTCCAGACCAAATATCTTTAGTAAGTAGATGGATGAACCCAATCTTGTTAAATACAGAACGTTGGACAACGTTATCGGGTAGTAGGAAAGCATCTAGCTGACCTGCGGTCATCTTGGCGATCGCATCGGGTGGTGGAATTACTTGAATCTGCACATCCTTGTCGGGGTCAAGTCCACCAGAGGCGAGGTAGTAGCGCAGCAACAAGTTGTGCATCGAGAAGGCAAAGGGAACGCCGATGCTAAAGCCTTTGAAGTCTTTCGCTTCTTTGACCTTGCCTAAGTGCTGATTGGCGACCGAAATCGCTTGACCATTGACATTCTCAATACTGGCGAGTTTGACTGGGAATGCAGTGGAACCTAAGCCCAAGGACATGGAGATCGGCATGGGCGAGAGCATGTGGTAAGCATCTAATTCACCAGCGATCGCTGAGTCCCGAATAGCAGCCCAACTAGGCATCTTCACCAATTCCACCTTCAAGCCGTACTTGGTGTAAAAACCTAGAGGCTCGGACATAATGATCGGCGTTGCACAGGTGATTGGTAAAAACCCAACTCGCAGACTGCTTTTTTCGACACCTGCCGCAGGGCTACTACCACCGCCCGCAGTTTCCTTACTTGGAGTGGTGGCATCAGGAGGCGCTGAAGGGCAACCAGTGAGGGTGACAACGGCGGCGGCGGCGGCAACCTTGATCAAAAATTCGCGACGGCGGAAGGTACTAGACTGCAAGGTGTCCGTAAAAAACTCCTGCGCCTGTGGACCAAAGGCAGCACTAAAGGCTTCCTCGACACCACCTGCCATTTTGATTAGGTCATAGCAAATATTTTTTTGGCTTTCTGTGGCGTTAGACAAAGCTCCTTGCTCTAGCAATTGCCAGAGGTCGGCTTTCATAGCATTGGTTTCCCATGTCTGCGCCATTAACTGAGCGCGGTCAGAGTAATGCCCCATCTTAATTAAGTCACTGACTAATTCGGCAGGATCAGTGGGCATTCCTTCCATGACACTTTGATGCTGGTCGATACTATGGGGCGCACCACAGGCGCAAGCAAGAATACTATCAGTAACGTTCAAGCGATCGCAAGAATAGTTGGATGTACTATTAGCAGAGTTGTTATCTATCAGTAAAGCACTCATTTTTTCAGTCATTGTGGATCTCATAGTTACAGGAATCAACCCCCAGATGTAATTTATAAAAATGACTTTTTAAACAGGTATTTACACTCCAATCAGACTATTGAGTTATTACATGGCAAGAAGACTATCGATTTAGATAGTCTTCTTATTCCTGTCTATAACTTTCTGTCTATATGTGTAAGCAATTTAAATTGTTCAATTAGTGATTAATTTATCAACAGAAGGTTTGAAGGTCGGTATAAATCTATACGAAATATATGCAAGTGCATTTTAATTACAATAAAAACAATAGTGCTAAAACTGATATTTAACTGTAATATAAGGCTTTAAATTTGTTTGGAAAGAGGCTATTAAATTTACTGCTGAACAATAAATAAAGGGGCGAAATTGCTGTGGTTGTGCCAATTTCGCCCCTTTATTTGTTTAGAAATTAATTGTCAATTAGAAGCTATTTTTTTGCTGATTGAATAATACAAATAAAAGCCAATAATGTTGCAAAATAATTTTTTAATAATTTTATTATAATCGCTTTTCGTTCAGAATAAAATTACGTTACATAACTCTTAGAAAAGACCAGCATTACGCCATAGTCGCCAGCACTTTACGCAAATGCTTGAGGGCAGGAGTTACCATTGCCACAAAATAAGATTCTCGCAGACGACGGTCATAGATACTACCATGAACATAGGCGATCGCCCCAGCATGAAGCATTAATGATTGCGAAGCCCTCAACGACAACTCGGAAGCCGTTGCCCTAGCCTGAATCACTTCGCGTAAAACTTCTTTGCTAACTAACTCGCGCCCATGACCGATCGCTTCAGCAAGTCGATAGGATTTTAACCTTAGAGATTCCAATTCAATTTCCATCTCATCGGGGCGATCGTCAAGGTACTGATTGACGTGCTGTTTGGTATTGTCCACCCTTCGCATCAGATCGATACAGTTTTGGGTTAAGCCCAGCCCCATACCTACCTGCATCAAGATAAATCCTGGTTTGATATATTCCACATAGCGATCGCAAGGGGCTGCCAAAACCCAATCGTGACTGATAAAGGCATTGCGAAATAGACATCTAAAGGTATTCGTACCTTCAAGGGCGATAAAATGCACGTCCTGTTTTAGTTCTAGTCCTTGCATTCCACCCCTTGCGATCGCCATCAAATAGTCATCAGTTCCATCTATTCGTGCTGACACTCCAAATAGATGTTGATCGCCAATATTGGAAACCCAAGGCAAAGTTCCATTGAGAATATAGCCACCTTCACAGGGGGTAGCGATGATTTTTATCTTTTCAATCCCTGCGAAATGCTTCATTGGGTTAGACAAGCCTGTACCTGCTAAAAGCTGCCCTGTCGCAACCTGCGGCAAAATCTGTTCGCGTAAGAAGGAATTATCCGTATTTTGTAAGTACCAAGAGCAGGCATTGTGACACCAAGCCATAAAGCCAGTACTCAGACAAACTTCGGACACCATCTCGATCGCCTTAATTGCCGAAAGAACGCCCTGACCACTACCGCCATATTCGACGCTCACACCTTGACCATAGGCTCCGATTTCGCCAATCTCCCGCAAAAAACCTTCGGGATAAATTCCCTGCTGATCGATTTTGGTGACATCAGGTACTAATTTTTGGGCGATCGCGACTTTTAAACTTTGCATTAAGTCTGCGTCAGTAAGCAGTGCTTTTGAAGATTGTTTCGGTCTGATGTCACTAACCTGCATTGTGATTTCCTTCTATTAAATGATGGTTATAATTTCTGATTAGCTAGCGTCTAGCCCCCCTCAATCCCTCCTTGAAAGGGGGGATTAAGGGGGCACTTTACCAATTTATGCTAAGGAAACTTCCATATCTACAGGATTACGGAAAGTGTTAGCAACTGGAGACCAGTAGTTAGCATGTTCGAGTAGTTCGGTAAGTTCTTCCTTAGTTGCATCAGATTCGATATCTACTTTAACGCGCACCGCACTAATTCCTAGACGCTTTTTCGATAGGTCGCCAATGCCCCAAACACCTGTAATATTGATGTCGCCCTCAAGGTGTAGTTCTAGCTTGGAAAGGGTGATACCGCGCATGATCGCATTGGCATGAATACCAACAGATAAGCAGGAACCAAGGCAAGCTAGTAAAGCTTCCGAAGGATTAGGAGCTGTGTCTTGTCCTAAGAGAGTTGGTGGCTCATCGATAACGTGTTCAGGCAGATTTCTAACAAAATTAAGGTTGCGAAACTGACCTTCGCAGACAGTCTTGACTTTTAATGTACCGATAACATTGGGGTTGGCTTGGGCTTTAGCAGCAAGAGCTTCTAAGCCATCTTTGCTAACAGGGCGAAGGGGAGTAGCTACTGTGGTACTTACGATAGTCATAAATGTTTATCTAATTGCTTGTGGGGTCTGATTAGTTTAATTAAATAGATTGTTCTATTTAATTAAACTATAGTCTATAGGAGCAATTCCGTATATGTCTATACCAATTATGAGTGAGAAGACATATCTGGAGACGTATTATTCACCATTATTATAGACTCTGCTCACCTAATCCATTTTTCACGCATTGTTGGTGTAACTCTAACCACACCTTTACTATTTGGCACTACCTTCTTTTGATATATTCTAAAAGCATCAATATTCCCTAACTACTAAGAGACCGCTAGTGCTAGAAGTTCGCAAAATCTGTAAATCCTATGGAAAAAAGCAAGTTTTACAGGACTTGAGCTTTGAAATTCAATCTGGAGAAGTTTATGGTCTTTTAGGTCCCAATGGCGCGGGCAAAACCACAACTATTAGTATTCTCTGCGGTTTACTCCAAGCGGATCTTGGCACAGTATTAATGAATGGTCAAATCATATCCAAGCGATCGCGAATCGGGATTGCACCCCAAGAAAATATTTTTTACAGAAGCCTAACCTGTGATGAAAATTTGCGCTTCTTTGGTCGTCTTTATGGTTTACAGGATAGTCTTTGTCGCAAGCAAGCCCAATATTGTCTGGAGCTAGTGGGACTTAGCGATCGCGCTAATAGCCTTGCCGACACCCTTAGTGGTGGGATGCAGCGTCGCCTCAGTATGGCGATCGCCCTCGTGCATCAGCCGCAGTTAGTGGTACTAGATGAACCAACTACGGGCTTAGATATTGAAGCAAGGTATGAAATTTGGGAAGTGATCCGCAAGCTGAGCAGCCAAGACACATCAATACTATTAACTACGCATCTGTTAGATGAAGCGGAACGTCTCTGCCAGAGGATTGGTATTATCAAGCAAGGCAGTCTCTTGGCTGAAGGAACTCTTGAGGAGTTGCGTCGCTATGTCCCTGCTCAGGAGATTGCCATTGTCTGCACGCCCACTGAGGATCTAGCAGTCGCTAGAGCAACTGAGTTAGGTTTCGCCTATCGTCGCTATGGACGGGAGTTATCGTTATGGCTCCCCAAGGCGATGGAGTTAAAGGAAATTTTGGAACATTTCGACGGCATTGTGATCGACTCCATCACCCGCCAGCCTGTCCGCCTAGAAAATATTTACGTCGAAGTTACTCAAGGATAAAACCTCCAGTATCTGTGGCGGCACTTTGCGCCGCTACTCATTTCTGTATTTTGTCCTAAGCAAACCTTACTTTAACGTCATTTTGCGCCATTTGCGCCACGCGAAGCGCGGCGCAAATGCCTATATCGGAATTACGTTACTTTGCTATGGTTAGGGGATGAAAGGAATAAACTGCCGTAAAAATTTACGCAGTTTTAAAAGATCGACGACTTGACGAATTTGTGGCGATACTAGATCTTCGGGGGGGATTCGGTCTAGCGATCGCAAAGTTTCCAGTAATTCCGTATATTCTGCCGCAGATAGAAGTTTGCCATCAATAGGCGATCGCGCATCGGTGTAGATTTCAGCACGGAGTACTTCTTCAGGAATGTCTTCTAGTGGATCTTGGTTAGGAGATGTTTGTGCTGAACTTTGGTGAGGAACAAGCGTAATTATTTGCGAACTAAGTAGCATCGCGATCACGGCTTTGCTCAAGTTTTTAAAAACTGACAAAATCCTAGCGTCCCAATCGGTTTGGCACATCTTCACACCCTCCATCAATGGTTTTACGAGATTTTTTGCCACACCAAGCACATATATACTTGCGGTTTTCTTCTGATAAATCAATTACTTTACTAAAGTCAGCGTCCTCAACTACAGCCCCCGTGTATTCGCCAGTTTCAAAGTTCGGCAAGTAGTGGCGATCGCGAGGAGTAGCGTTTTCTAAATTGCCGTAAAACATCTTGACGCGGCTAAAATCAGTCCCCCGCAGATTTGCCTTCACCAAAATCGCACCCATCAAATTTGCCCCCGTGAGATCGCAGTTACTCAGGTCAGTTTTTAGCAAATTTGCGCCACTGAGATCGGCATTGCGTAGATCTGTATTCGTAATCTCGCGTCCCGCTAACATCGTCCCTAGGTTAACCACCCGCACACCATTAGCCAAATCCACCACATAGCCACCTGTGCCATCAAGGATCGGGCGACCTAACAACCCATCACGCTTAAGAGGGGTGAGAAGATTGGCACTAGACAAAAATCGGATAATCTTGGCGCGTCCCTCGCCATCACAACCGCCCAGTAATGCCGCCGTTCTAGCTTGGGCGATCGCCCTTTCTAGAGGCCAGTCTTCAAGTTGTCCCTGCGGATCGAGAACAAGATCGGAAATCCCTTGAAAGTAAGCATCAATTGTTTGTTGCTGAGTGATGACATTTTGTTGCCCCGTTAGCTCCTCAGAGATCTCATTTTGTCGCCATGCCACCCACACGGCAAGGATAGCGATCAAGATCTGTCCCACTGCTCCCAAGGCTTCCCATTTGAGGCTGTCAAACCACTTGGCAAAATCATGATCAAAGCCCGTCACATGGGCAGTCGCAAGGGTTATAAACCCCAATAAAATCATCGAAACCGTCAAGTCCCAACGCTGACCGAGGGGAGACGCAGCGATCGCCTTAATAAAAGGTGGCGTTAGTATCGGTACAACGATTGCCCCAATAATGCCAATACAAACATAGACCAGTTGATCATTGTCCACATACAATGCCGCAGTTGCCACCACTGAAGCAACTAGGGCAACAATGATAAAAAAAGTTTTGGGGCGCGAGTTATTGCTAGTCAATCTATGATTACAAGCTACTTATGAAGTTCACTGGCGATACTAATTGTATAGCCATCGTTCTACAAGTCAACAGCAATCAGTTACTTATTGCAAAGGATCTAAGCGATAGTACCTTTGCAAGAGTTCATACAGATCAGGGTGTTTTTGCTGCAATTGCTGAGGCTTCTCAAAGAAAGTTTCTGTCGCCACCGCAAAAAATTCCGCAGGGCTAGTTGCACCGTAGGAGTCTAGAATCGTTTTTTGACTATGCTTTACTCGATCACATAGTTCTAGATAAGTGTCCGTCATCACCCTTGCCCATGCTTCATAATCTAAGGCTCTAGGCAAAATCGGCACACCTTCGGCGATGCCATCCTCTTGGTCAAGCTGATGGGCTAACTCATGCAGCACCAAATTATGTCCATCATGCCAATGACTAACGTCGTAGGCGATCTGCTCCCAAGAGACAATCACTTGATCCTTAGTCCATGATTCACCTAATCGAGCAGTTATTCTCTCTTCTATAACATGCGCGTCATTGACCAAAGTTTCTGGAACAACATAGGCATGGGGATAAATCAAAATAGAACGTAAATTAGGAAAGTAAGTGCGGCGATCGCCAAATAATAATAGACAAGCGATCGCCGCAATGGTCACTCGCATCTCTTCGGTAACTTGCAGACCTTGGCAACCAATAAACTGCTTCTCTTGCAGAAAGACTTGAATAAATCCGCGCAATTGTTTTTGCTGGGAAGTAGAAAATCGACCATAAGCAGGAAGATTCCTTTCTAGAATATTGATCCAGCTTTGAGGGAAACTCCTTTCCATTAATTGACTGCGCCTAAATCTCAGCCATAAGGGATAGATCAGTGTACCAATTGCGATCGCACCAATAAAGAAAGAAAAAATAATTGCAGCTACAAATTGAGGATTCACAAATCTTGTAATATTGACCTAGAGGGGATTTGCACATTTAACTATTATAGACTTTCTGTTTTATTGAACTCTTTCTCAACTTCTTTTCTTATTCTTTTGGTGATTTCCTTCCGAAATTCTTTTTCAAATACAGGTAATATCGCCTAGAATACTTTAAGAAAATTAACACTTACCCTCACACCTATGAAAGCTATTTGGATGTCGGTGGCGATCGCTGGATTGGCTTTGGGAAGTACAAGTTGCGGTATACAAAATGACCAAAATGCTTCCCAAGCCCAGACCCAGCCTCAAAGACCGTCTGTATCTGTGGATGTAGCGATCGCTGATTTTGATGCCCTACAAACGGCATCTGAATATACAGGTACAACTACACCAATCCGTGAAGTAGCAGTGCGATCGCGCCTTGAAGGACGTTTGCTTGACCTCAGTGTCGATGTTGGTGATCGTGTTGGAGCAGGTCAAGCGATCGCCCAATTGGATGATACCGTTCTATCTGCAACTGTGTTACAGGCAGAAGCAGAAGTTGCGGCAAGGGAAGCGGAAGTATCACAGGCAAATGCTTCCGTTGGGAACGCCTTAGCTCAAGTGGAACGAGCTAAATTAGAATATAAGCAGTCACAGATTGATGCAAATCGCTTCACCCAATTGGCTAAAGAAGGAGCTGTTTCTCCGCAAACTGCGGAAAGTGCGGTAACAAGAGCCAAGACTGCTGAACAATCTTTGCGATCGGCAGAACAGCAAGTCCAATTGCAGCGCCAAAATGTCGGAGCAACTTCTCAAAGAGTACTAGCTCAAGAAGCAATTCGTCTACGTGAACAAGAGCGTCAATCTTACACCACCATCGCTGCTCCCATCGATGGAATTGTTTTAGAGAAAGTTAGTGAAATTGGCAGCCTCTTATTTGCGGGGAATGAGGTTGTTAAGTTAGGAGATTTTAGTCAAGTTAAGGTCATTGTCCAGATTTCTGAATTAGAAATTGCCAAGATTCGCCTCAATCAATCCGTTGATATTCGGTTCGATTCTTTCCCTGACCAAAAATTTACGGGCATGGTCAGACGGATATCGCCTGTCGCCGATCCTGTTGCCAGATTAATCCCTGTAGAGATCGTAGTTAATAACCGTGATGGCAAAATTGGTAGTGGACAACTAGCAAGGGTTCAATTTGCTAGCAATCAAGCTCAACAAATTGTGATTGCGGAGACAGCCTTAGAGGTTGGTGGTAGAGGCAATGCTAGAAATAGTGCTAGAGCAAATTCTGGAAATTCTGGAAATTCAAATTCTCCAAGTGGTTCTATTGCGCGATCGGATGGAAATGTTAGCAGAAATTCTAGTGCTAATCCTGCTAATTCCCCTAGTGGAAGTTCTAGCGATCGCAATCAAGCGAGAACCGCAACTGTGTTTGTGATTGCTGGCGATGCTAAAGAACCAAAGGTGGAAGCACGCCAAGTAACTCTAGGAGAACGCCGTGATGGGAAAGTTGCGATTCGTTCTGGTTTAAAGTCAGGCGATCGCGTAGTTGTTAGGAGTGGTGGCAGATTGCAGGACGGCGATACTGTCAAGCTTAGCGTGTTATCTAAGGCAGCTATGTAACTCAATTAAGGCATTCAGGACATGACCGCATCCATCCATGACCGAACTCACCTTTACAACCTGAAAATATTTCAGAGATAACCTATGAGCAATCCACCACAGCCAACGGGATTTAGCATTAGCGCCACCGCGATCCGACGACATATCGGGACATTGATGCTCACGATCGCCATTTTTGTCATGGGAGCCTTCTACATTTCCCGTTTACAGGTTGATCTTCTACCTTCAATCGTTTATCCACGCATCGGCGTACAGGTCAATATTCCGGGGATTACTCCTGAAGTTGCCATTACCGAAGTTACCAAACCCCTAGAAGAATCCCTCGCCGTTACCGAAGGTGTAAACCAACTTTTCTCGCGTACCCGTGAAGGACAGGTACGGGTAGATTTGTTTTTTGAAGCTGGTAGTGATGTTAATCAGGCATTAAATGACACCGTTGCCAGTTTTAACCGTGGTCGCAGCCGTTTACCTGAGGACATTGAGGATGCCAGAATTTTTAAATTCGATCCTTCCCAATTTCCTATATATGAGTTTGCGCTTACCTCACCTTCACTATCTTTAGCACAACTGCGCCTATTTGCCGATGAGGAGTTAGGACGAGAATTGTCGATCGTTCCTGGAGTCGCAGGGGTGGATGTCGTCGGTGGAGTTAGAGAAGAAGTACAGGTCAATCTCAACCTCCAAAGACTGCAATCTCTGGGCATCAATGTCGATGATGTACTATCCGCCTTGCGCGATCGCAACATTGATATTTCAGGAGGCAGATTGCGCGATGGCTCCGTGGAGCCACTCACCCGCGCCGTTGGTAAATTCCAAGATGCTAAGGAAATTGCCAATCTCTCCTTTACAGTGCGCTCTGCCGCCACTTCTGCGGCGATCACCGATGGTAGCGGTACTGCTAACCGTCAAGTATATCTGCGCGACTTTGCCGAAGTCATCGATGGGACAGAGGAACAACGGGTTTTTACTGCCCTGAATGGACAGCCCGCAGTTCGTCTATTGATCACCAAGCAGCCCGATGCCAACACTATTGAAGTCGTGGATCGGGTCAAGGAAAAAATTGATGCTCTCAAATCCAGTGGTTTAATCCCCAGTGATGCCGAAGTCACCGCCACCATTGACGAATCCAGACTGATTCGCGCCTCCGTCGCCAACGTTACTTCATCGGGAGTAATTGGTGCAGGCTTGGCAGCGATCGCTGTATTTTTATTCCTTGGTTCTTTACGTCAAACCCTGATTATTACCCTCGCGATTCCCCTTGCTAGCCTCGCCGCTGTAATCTGTATGGGTATTTTTGGTTTTTCGCTGAACCTATTTAGTTTGGGTGGACTTGCTCTTGGGGTTGGTATTGTTGTGGATAACTCGATCGTGATGCTGGAAAACATCACCATCGGCATTGAAAAACTCAAAAAACAACATAAGCTCGCTAAGCTGACTAATCGTGATGATCAAGGTGATCAGCAGTATGGTGAAGAATATGGTGACCATCAAAGCAACCCAGATAACCAGAGACCCTTGACCGCTAACGATGTGATTTTGCAATCACAAAATAGTAGTACGGAAGTTGAGTCGGCACTGATTGCTTCCACCAGTACTAACCTTGTTGTAATTTTCCCCTTTTTACTACTGGGTGGATTTTTAGCACTACTCTTCAATCAGCTCATCTTAACGATTAGCTTTGCTGTGGTCGCCTCGATCGCTGTGGCGGTTACCGTTGTGCCGATGATGGCATCTCGACTGTTGGCAATCCCTTGGTCGAGCAACCTCAACCAGACTTGGTTTATGCTTGAGTTTGAGCGCCGCTTTGCCGCCGCGACCCTCAGCTATGCAGGACTACTGGCAAGAATTGTGCAGTATCGTCTATTGGTAATTGTGGCAATGTTTACCGTCCTTGGTGGTGGTGGGGCATTGATGGCAGCGCAGCTTCCTCAAGAAATTATTCCCCAAGTACGGACAGGGGATGTGAGCGTCAATGCTCAATTCCCCCCTGGGACAACCCTCGCCCAAAACATCGAAGTCATGGAAATGATCGATGAAATTTTGCTCAAACAACCTGAAACAGCCTACTCCTTCACCACCCTCGGCGGCGGTTCCTTTGGCAGTAATGTCACCGCAAATCCGCTCCGCAGTGGCAGCACGATCACCCTCAAGCCCAATGCTGACCTCACAGGATTTGTCAGTCGCGTTAACAGAGAGATTGCTCGTTTAAACTTAGCGGGTGTGCGCGTACGGGTTAACCCCGGTCAAGTACGGGGGATTATTGTTAATAATTCACCTGTACCGCGTACTGACATTGACGTAGTTCTCCAAGGCTCTAACCCTGAAGTTCTTGCCCAAGCTGGTGCAGAAGTACTAAGTGCCTTAGAAAAAAATGTCAAAGGTGCAAATTTCCGCCCCGATGTCGATGACCGTCAACCTGAAGTCCAGATCATTCCTGATTGGGAGCGAGTCCAAGCACTTGGCTTATCTACGCAATCTATTGGCTCTACACTTCAAGCAGCGATCACAGGTTCAGTACCCACTCAACTCCAAAGAGGCGATCGCCTGATTGATGTCAGAGTGCAGATCGATCCCACCCAAAGACAAAATGCTTCACAACTGCAACAAGTTCCATTGTTTGTCAGCAATAATCGCCCCATTCGTCTCGCTGATGTTGCCACCCTCAAAGAAGGACGCGCCCCGGGAGAGATCCAGAGGATCAATCAGCGCCAAGTGTTCCTACTCCTTGGCAGTATAGAGCGCGGCGCAAGTCTTAGTGATGCCCTAAAACAGACCGAAACAACCATCGCCTCACTTAGTTTGCCTGAGGGAGTTGCAGTTCTGCCTAGCAGTGCCAAAGAAGCCAATGAAAATTTATCTAAATCCTTTGGCGTATTAGGAGTGCTAGCTGCCTTTTTGGTGTTCGTGGTCATGGCAGTACAGTACAACTCATTGCTTGATCCTCTGGTGATCATGCTGACAATTCCCCTTGCCCTCGCAGGTGGCATCGTCGGGTTGTTTGTCACCAAACAATCGATTAACGTGATGGTTGTAATCGGCGTAATCTTGCTGATTGGGATCGTCGTTAACAATGCGATCGTCTTAGTCGAACTCGCTAATCAAGTCAGAGAAGAACAAAAATGTAGCCGTCTGCAAGCGATCTTGCAAGCTGCCCCCACTCGCTTGCGCCCGATCCTGATGACCACAATCACTACGGTTGTGGGTGCATTTCCCCTAGCACTAGGTATGGGCGATGGTGGAGAGTTTTTACAGCCCTTGGGAATTGTAATTTTTTCAGGCTTAGCCCTTGCGACCCTGCTCACTCTGTTTTTGATTCCCTGTTCCTATGTGCTAATCCATGAGCTGAACTGGACAAACATTGGTAAGCGGTTTGGACTGAAGTCCTCTAAAGCCAATAAAGCAAAGGCTCAAGGCAGCCGTAAGTAGGTCTAGCGATCGCGTTTACTGGAAATTGCTGTAGATTGCTATAGTTTGAAGTCGGTACTTAACACTTAAGTACCGACTTCTTTAGTTATATTTCGGATATCTATGCCTCTTGTCAAGCTCGAACCCTTGGGACTCCGTATCAATGTTTCGCTTAAATCTAGTCTGTGGCGATCGCTTAAACATGCCAAGGTGGATATTGCAGCCACCTGCGGCGGACAAGGAACCTGCGGAACTTGTGCGTTAAGGGTTATTGAAGGTGCAGAACATCTTAGCCCGATCCAAAGTCTAGAGCGCCGAACCCTCAAAAATACAAACAAAGATCCAATTATCTACCGTCTCACCTGTCAAGCATCTGCATTGGAAAGTGGCGTAGTGTTTCACTTGGATAAAAATGCTGAGAAAAAGCTTACCCAAATTCTAGGCAGACTCAAAAACCGTCTCGCTCCCCGTGATATCCATCATCCTGTTACGGGGGATCTATTGGTGCAGGAAGGGAAGCTAATCACCCAAGAGATCCTTGAAAGATTATTGAGTGATTTTGTTGAATGAGTTAAATAATGAAATTTTAAAAATAATTGACTTAAATTTGTCAAAACATTTGACTGTGGTTTATTGGGCGATGGTTTAGGTGTGTTAAAAATTACATATTTTTCTTAATTTTTGATTACTGGTCTCAGATCAGGTTATAGACTGGTGACAAAATTAATAATAAAATCAACAACTTAATATAAATCAATCACATTAATACTTACTTATACACAATATATCTATCGTCCCGCTATCTATCTAGTTAATATCTAGCTGCTTTGGCTTAAATATGAGCATATTACAAAGAACTTTGTAATGTGTTTAATATTTTGCAACTTACATTTTTTATATTTCAATTTTTAAGGCGTTCAGAAAAAATTAAAAAATCAATACTTTTATTTTTTAATTATTAATACTTTTGCTTAAATTGATAATTGCTTAACTAATTTATTAATTTAATTTAGTCTGCTTAAGACTCTAATGTTGTTATTAGTGTCTTATATACCAGTTAGTTAGATGACAATTGGTTTAAGCTTTATATTTATATCAATTATTTGTATGGATGATGCATATTTTACATTATCCATATTAGCAATCTCAACTATTCCAATTTCTTAAATCTATAACATTTTTAAAAATTCTTTCAAGATAAATCTTTAGCCTAACTATTTAACTTAACTAAATTATAAAAAACAAAGAATGCAAACCTTAATAATGGATCAATCACAATCTATTTTTGAAGATTTGGTGGACAATCAGGATGCTCAAAGCTTGCTTGTCCACATTGCCATAGCCGAATCTCAGCCGAATGTATATCAAGCAGTTTTACAAGAAATTGGTAAAGATCGGCGCTGGGTTCCTGATGTTTGTACTAACTATCAAGATCTATTTCAAACTGTTAACAGTCAGTCCTCAGATCTAATCTTGTTGGGCAAACTAGAGGATCTCAATTGGCTAGAAGCTTGTCGTATCTGTGTTAGACAATGGCAAAATTTACCAGTTATCTTGCTTGTTGATCAGATTGAAGTCAGTAGTTTCTTTCGAGATTGGGCTATCAACCGAGGTGTAAATGATGTGGTGAGTATTCACCCCCATAACTTACACGCATTTCGCAAAACTTTGATGCGAAATGTTTTGCAAAGAACTATCAAAAAATCAATTGATCGCCAAGAACAAATTGCTAGTGCGATGACTCTAGCCTCTAATCCACTCACCTCTAGCTCAGTAGATCAGGTTGAGACTCTAACATGGGAAGCCACTCTAGTCTCTCTCAATCGCTTAACCAAATATAGCTCTAGTTATCTAGGACTTTTGGCGATTGGCAATTATTGGAAAAAGAGTCAGGCAAGTCTAGTCGCCCTTCATCCCTCATTACGATATTGGGCGATCGATCACCAAGGACATATCAGTTGTCCATTTATCTCAGAGCAAATTGATCCTTTGACCCTTGAGCAGTTACAGGATGTTCAATCTTGGGTACGTGCATTTTTAAAGGAATGTGAGCGAGTAATCGTTGATTTTTCTGAGATATTGCGTTCCAAGTCTCTATCTGCTGATGTTACCAAGCTATTGTCTGTTGAATAAAATTTAAGTGAAACAAATAAAACTACAGCCTTTAAACCAAGATGTGGAGGTTTTGACCAATAGCACTTTGCTCAGTGTTTTACTAGAACAGGAAATGAATGTCCTTCAAGCCTGTGGTGGTCAGGGGCGCTGTGCCACTTGTCACGTTTATATCCAAGATGGACAAGAGCATTTAAGTCCTAAAAGTGATCAGGAGACATTGACCCTAAGCTTCATTACAACTTCTCAATCCAATTCACGATTGGCTTGTCAGGCGAGGGTTTGGCAAGATGGGATTGTGGTGGAGATTCCCCAAGGGATGTATATCGGTTCGATCGCTGAGTTGAAGGTTTTAATTGGCAAACGCGCTCAACAAAATTTAATTCATCCTTTTACGGGGGAGGTATTGGTGGAAGAGGGAAAACTGATTTTGCGATCGGCATTGGAAAAAATGGTAGAAATTGATTCTAATTTTGCGACGGATATTAGCCAAATATTGATGCCGCCTGCATAGTTCCTATTGAATTTGATCAAATTAATTTGATCAAATTCACAAGTAGCATTCCCGTTTTTAAGTTCCAAAAAGCTCTAAAACCCTAAAAAGCTCTGAAAGCTCCAAAAGCTTCACTGGATAGAGATTATTTGCTCTGTTGAATAAGATTCATATACAAAAATTTGCCCATGAGGATAGGTAATGACTAAATCTAATTTGTACGACCATGATTACGATCGCTCGAACAATTCTTCTAACTCTCCTTTGATATCAATTAACTCAATGGCTAAGGCTTGCCACTATAGCCGCCATACTTTTTTTAAGTTCAACCAATCAAAAGGACAGATTAGCGATTGGAATCAACATAAGTATGTGTTGGCAAGCGATGATTTTATTGTGTCTTTGCTCAAGGGCTTAGAGCATGAGGTGGGTGAGGCTTCGGGGTGGCTGATGTATCTGATTGGTAAGGATTGGGGGACGGAGGACGCGCATGGATTTAAGACATGGTTTGAGCGTGATTATCGCCTGAGTATTAGCAAGTCCAATCTCAATTTTGCCCTAGAGACTTGGTGGTGGCCTTTGACCGCCCAAGGTTGGGGCAAGTGGAATATCGATCTTAATTCGATCAAGGAAGGATTTATCTTTATTGATCTCTATGATTCGGCAGTGGCGAAGTCGATGGGAAATATTGGCAAGCCTGTGTGTTTTTTGTATGCAGGTCTATTGGCGGGATTTTTCTCAATCATGCTCAACCGTGGATTGAGTAGTACCGAGATTCAATGCTATTCGATGGGCAATAATTTCTGTCGATTTTTAATTGGCTCAGAGAATCGCGTCAAGGCGGCAGAGTTTTGGTTAAGCTCTGGGGCAACAGCTCAAGAGATTGAGAAGAGGCTGATCGATCAGGAAACAACTGAGAGTGACGAGCTTATCGATATGCTGGGAAAAGGAGGGCTTTAAGTTGAGAAAGAGAGGTAATCGCAACCGTAATCACTATTCCATTCAGTATTGGTGGCATCGTCTGAAGCAATTTTGGCGATCGCTGGTTCGGTCGGTCAGAGTGTTTTTTACCGACGATTTAGATCGGCGAGTAGGTCATGAGTCAGCTTCTGCAAATATCTCTGAGCGATCCGTCAATGAGCATTTTGACGATGAACTGATCATGCCGCAACCTGCGATCGCTGCTCCTCGCGCCATTCCCTTTCTTTTGGGTTTAGATGATCTGCCTGATCTGGATTTACTGACGACAAGGGATTTAGTCGATCACATTGAATGGAATGCTGATACTAGAGAATTGGTGATGGCAAAAGAGGAAGATCTAAATTTGTTGGAAGATTTACTGACTAATTTTCCTGATTCTTAAGTTTGGCTACAGTTCGACTCTGACGGCACTTTTTAGAATCAATTCCACATCATTTCTATATTCAAAGTTCTTATTACAAGTTCTATAAAATCAAACAATACAAGCCCTATGCTCACTTTAATCGAAAATGTTTTAGACCGTGCTGACGGTTCCTATATTACTCCTGATGATTTGCAGAGCCTTGATCGGACGATCGCCAATTGGCAGCAACGTCGCCAAACCTATGACTTGATCCAAGCCAAGGAGAATACGATTTTGGAACAGGTCATGCGTCAGATTCAGATTTCTTCTCCCGAACTCTCCGCGAAACTCAGTGGCGATCGCATTAATAAATGTAATCACGATATGGCGGTGGTGTTGCGCTACTGCGCTACTGCCATGCTGTTGCAAGATGAAGAACTACTGAAGGAGAGATTGCTGTACTGGATGCAAAACGTGATGGCGGCGCTGCAAAAACAAAGGATTAATGACTTTCTCTACAAAGCTTTGTTGAAATCAGTACGGGACAATTTGCCCTCCGACAATGCCAATTTAATCTTGCCCTACCTCACGATCGCTCACCAATGGTTAAGCCAATGATCTCTAACTCGATCCCCAGCAATTATTTTTCGCCTCGCTTTTATGTCAAGTCCGATCCTGCGACGGGTCTGCTCTCGACTCGACAAGGCGATCGCCTTGTTGCTATACCCGAAGTTTTGTTGCGGAGTATCCATCGAGCGCTCTACTCAGAAGCAGGACAAGCGGGAGCTTTGGCGCTTTACACCTTTGGCTTTGGTTGGGGTGGTTCCTTCTTTGATCACATTCGCCATGAGATTGAAACCTATCAGGGCAAATCGGTGATGCAGAGTAACGCTGTGGAATTTTTTGCAACTATGCGGCAACTTTGGATTGTGCATGGCATGGGCAATTTGACGATTGACTTTGGCTACCGCCAGCATGGACTGATCATCGTGACTACGACTGACTCAGTACTGACAACGGGGAGTGAGATGGGCTTGCAGTCCAGCAAATTACCTTGGCATCATCTCCAGTCAGGATTTATCGCGGCATGGTTTGCTCGATGGGCGGGCAAAGATATTCGGGCTTGTGCCACGGATTGGTCAGAGCCTGCTGCTGATTCTACCCAGTCTGATCAAGGCAATCAAACCTGCTTTTTAGTTGGACTCAATCCCAAAATTCAGAGAGTGGAGGCGTTAGTTAAGCAGGGATTGCGAACGGAGGAAATCTTGGCAAAATTAACTGAGTCTGCTGCGCTGTAGCTGTCATTTAATAGAATGCCAATTGCACCGCACGAAGTGCGGCGCAATTAGCTCAAAATGGCGTTAATAGAAGAGGCGGCGCGAAGTGCCGCCTCTTCTATCATGGTTTTGTGAAATTGCTAGGTGACTCTAGGCAGCGAATAGAACTTTTTCCTGCATGATCTCACAGGCAGAATTTAGCCATGTGAGGACTATTTTCTGCACAGAGCCAGACTCTAGAGTCACAATCGAGAAATTGCGGTAAGTTTCCCCACCATGCTTGATGATGCGCGGCGAACATGCAGAATTAAGAAAGATCGTACCTTGATCATTGGTGGCGATCGCCTCGCGAGTGCGATTAGCATTATTTTTGAGATGATGGTGCATATGTCCAAATGTAACTAGGGGGACATTTTTGGCTAGGGCATAGGACTTGGAGATAGCATCAGCAAAGTCAGGATCGCCGTAGTCGCCGCCTTTAGGTTTCCAATCTCGACCACAAATTGAATAGGTTTCAGCCCCTAGTCCAAAGGGACCACTATGACCTATAAAAATGATCGTGTCTTGGCTAGTACTCGCCACCGATCGCATAATTTTTTGAGTGGATTCGCCAAAGTCTTTGATACCGTAGCGATCGCGATAAAATTCAGCTTTTTTCCAACGGGAGCCTCCCCAACTAAAGGGACGCGCTCCTACTACCGATAGCCGAAACTCAGGGAAGTCCAACCAACCGAAACCAACATGGGCTTGACCAAGCGCGTCAATTTGTCTTTGGACACGATCTTCTTGAGTGCGATCGTAGGGGCATTGCTTTTTATTGGGTTTGTTACTATCCGATGCTTTATCCGATGCCGTATACCAAGCATCATGATTTCCTAAAATTGCTGCCTTGGGTAAATCTAAAGCCGCGATCGCTTCCACGACCTCGATCGCTTCATTCCCAAAATCTCCGACAAAGAGAACGAGATCGACTCCCAAGCGATCGAGCGCTTGTTTTTCCGCTAGAGGTTCCCATAGATCATGCACATCACCGACCACAGCTATTTTGATTGAGGACTTAGACATGGTCATTTGATGGAAGCAACTTCTCGGAGTATCAGCACCACATTATATCGCAATCCTAAATCGGTGATTGTGGCACAAAGCAAGGCAAGGTCTGATCTTTTACTGGGAAGAGAGTAGAATAATTTCTAACTTCTAGGGGTAATGGGCAATCAGTGGCAAACTCAAAGAACTTTTGGCAGATTCAGTTAGTTAAGTTTTGGAATTGGCGCACGATCGCCCAGCTAATTTTTTTGGCGATCGTGATTACTTGCAGCATTTTGGCATGGAATACCCTCGCCCGAAATATGCGGAGTTCTGGCTTAGCGATTAGTTTTGACTTTCTCGCCGATCCTGCCTCCTTTGATATTGCCGACACGCCATTCCCTTACAAAGCGGCGGATAGTTACACCAAAGCTTTGCAAGTGGGACTGATCAATTCTCTCAAGGCGATCGCCGTTAGTATTATTGCCGCCAGTGTGATCGGTGTTACGGTCGGTGTTTCACGTTTATCTAAAAACTGGTTACTGAGACAAATTTCTCTGGTCTATGTAGAAATCCTCCGCAATACACCGCTATTGCTGCAACTATTCTTTTGGTACTCCGCCATATTTTTGTCATTACCATCAACTAGCGATCGCTTTTCGATTTTGGGTCTTGCCCTCCTCGCCAAAGATGGGATTACGATTCCGCTTTTAAAAATGACCCTTAGTTCTGAATTTTGCGCCCTTGTGTTGGGCTTGACGATGTTTTCTAGTGCCTTCATTGCCGAGATCGTGCGCGGCGGCATTCGCTCCGTTGCCAAGGGACAGACTGAAGCCGCCAAAGCCTTGGGAATGAGCGACTTTCAGACTATTCGTAAAATTATTCTGCCCCAAGCCCTGCGGGTGATCATTCCCTCCCTCACCAGTCAATATGTAAATATTGCCAAAAATTCTAGCCTAGCGATCGCGATCGGCTATACCGACATCTATCGCATCGCATCGACCACAATCAACCAAACAGGTAGACCTGTCAACGTGATCTTGATCATCATGGCGACCTATCTCACCATCAGTCTCAGCATCTCCGCCACCATGAATTTTTTAAATCGCCAATTCCAAATCGTAGAACGATAAAAAAATATGGTAATTCCAAATAAAGTCCAGAGGCTTCGACTTCGCTCAGCCAGCAGTATACTGCTGGCTGAGCGAAGTCGAAGCCCTATTTTTTACCTAAATTAACGTCAGTTCGATATAGCCATTTGCACCGCGCTTCGCGCGGTGCAAATGGCGCAAAATGGTGAAAATTGCTCTGCGATTTTCACCATTTTGCGCTTTTGTCGAACCCACGTTAATTTAAGTTGCTCGAACTGGTGGCATGAATCGCAAAGTACGATCGCTCTAGGGCATCCATGAGATCTTTAACTTGGATTGGTTTGCTGACATAATCCTGCATTCCCGACTGCATACAAATATCGCGATCGCCTCTCAACGCATTGGCAGTCAATGCAATAATCCAAGGTCGATGATCAAATTCAATCATGATTTTTTTGGTTGCCGTTATTCCATCCATTTCTGGCATAAACACATCCATGAGGATCACATCATAATTTTGGCGATACATTGACTCGATCACCTCTAATCCATTGGCAACCACATCAACGCGATAGCCTAAACGATTGAGAAATCTGATCGCCACTTTCTGATTAACCAGATTATCCTCAGCTAGTAGAATCTTTAAAGGGAACTGACTCGCAAAGTTCGTATTAAATAAAGACTGTTCCTTAGTACGAGATTGGCGGTTATAACGATGAATATCATGGAGCTTTAGCAAAGCATTATATATTTGCGATCGCTTAGTCGGTCTGCTTAAGAACAGCGTAATCGGGTCATCTCGATCAGAGCAACTACAGTTACAGGGTGGAATCAGTAATACCATTGGCAGTCTTTGGGCATATTGGCGCAGGTCTTGGATGATCGGATACTCCTCTAGACTATTGCTACCATCGGCATTACCCAAATCACCACCCAAATTACTATTCCTCGAGATCAGCGCATCAACGATCGCCAGATCAAATTGATGTCCTTCTGATAGCCAAGCGATCGCCTGTTGACTAGAATCCGTTACCCAAACATCCATCTGCAATAGCTGAGCTAGGGAAGTTAGGAATTTGCGATTAACCACATTATCTTCAAGGATCAGCAAGCGTTGACCGACTAACTCGCGATCTAAGTACTTACTGAGTTCTGGAGATTGTGTCGCGACGGCACTAATCGTAAAGGTAAAGGTTGAACCTACGCCCACCTCACTATCACAATGGATGTTGCCGCCCATCAATTGGGATAGATGACTGGCGATCGCTAGTCCCAACCCCGTGCCACCGTACTGGCGAGTCGTCGAAGAGTCCACCTGACTAAAGGGTTTAAACAAGCGATCGTAACCCTCCTTAGGGATGCCAATGCCCGTATCGCGTACCGCAAACATTAACTGATAGCAACAATCATTAGTACCCTGCTGGCTATCCTGAATCAGCCCATCATTGGCAAAATCAATGGGTTCTTCACGCTCTAACACTGACGGCATTTGTTTCTGGAGGACTGACACCTCTAGGGTTACTTCGCCAGAGGGTGTAAATTTCACAGCATTACTAATGAGATTTACTAAAATTTGACGTAACCGCGTGATATCGCTATTAATCCATTCAGGCACATCTTCCGCCATAGAGTAAGCAATTTCTAATCCCTTGATTGCCGCCTGTGAAGATAACAGATCCATACATTCTTCAATGCAATGACGCAGACTGAAGGGCTGAATATCAAGACTGAATTTACCTGACTCAATTTTTGAAAAGTCTAAGATGTCGTTGATGATCGCTAGCAAACTATCACCACTCTGGCGAATAATCTCAGCAAATTCTTCCTGTTCTGGATCAAGATTGGTATCCAATAGCAAACTAGACATCCCAATCACCGCATTCATCGGCGTGCGAATCTCATGACTCATCGTCGCCAAAAATTCACTCTTGGCGTGGTTTGCTGCCTGTGCTGACTCCATCGCTTGCAACATTGACATTTTTGCCTGTTGTCGCTCGAGGTGCATAGCGATCGAAGATGCGGCAATATTCAACAAACTGATGTCGCTAGAGTCACGCAGGCGATCGCTGGTGTAGTCATAAAAGCTTAAGAATCCCCATGCTTTTGCGTCTAACACGACGGGAATAATTAAAACGGTGAATATATTTCTGGCGACAAAAATAGCTCGGTCAGATTCAGAGAGAGTTGACACAGACTCATGGATAATTTCTCCCTGTTGTAATTTTTTTAGCCAAGCTTTTCCCATACTCTCGGCAATTGATAGCGAAGACTCATGGGACGAATCATTGGATTGCTGACCGTCATTAACGAGACTCCAAGAACCATAGGTACGAACGTAAAAATCATCCCAACTGGTAAATTCTCCAAAATCACCAAGCAGACCAAAATCATCCTCTAAAATCTGTTCGCAGATAAATAGCTTAACGCAAGCAAAATCAGAGCTACTGCCTAATACACTCAGGATTTTTGTATAGTCTTTGGATGATTCATTTTCGGCGAGGAGTAAACCTTGCAAGTCCACTAGCATCCCCAAGTACCGTTCACGCTTTTCAAGGGCAGCAAGGTTGGATTTACGCTCTGTAATATCAACGTTTACGCCAACGAGTCGAGTTATTTTGCCTTGGGCATTCCATAAACCCTTGGCATGGCTAAGAATCCATATATAGCTGCCATCCTGACAACGCATTCGATATTCAATCGAACAGCGTGAAACTCTGCGATTGAAGTAGTCACTCTGGAGTTGCAGTAGGCGATCGCGATCGTCGGGATGGATGATATCTAAATACTCAAATTCTTTCTCTGTGCTATCTGGATCTATGGGCAGACCCAACATCGTGTACCAACGCTCAGAGCGAAAGATAATATTGGACTCTATATCCCAATCCCAAATACCATCATCAGCAGCCTGAATCGCTAACTGCCAACGTTCTTCGCTGATTTGTAAAGCTTTGGCAATCTGTTTGTTAGCCGTTATATCCGTGACGATGCCTGTCCACACAACGCTCTGATCTTCTTGGAGGACAGGGTTAGAGATTCCCGATAGCCATTTCACCTTGCCGCTAGGAGTTTTGATCCGATATTCATAGCTCCAAGGCGATAGGGTTGCGGCGGATTCCTGAATTGATTTGAGCAATCCATCAAGATCTTCGGGCAATGTTAACCCAATCACAAGGTTGGCATCTGCCAAAAGCTCCTCTATGGAAAACTCATAGATATCAATAGCACCACGGCTCGTGAACAAAACTTGATAGTTACCATCAATATCTCTCCGCCATTGATACACGGCTCCTAAGATGGCGTTGGTCATTTTTTCTAAACGCAACTCACTGTTGAGTAGTTCAGCGCTACGTTGTTTAACCCGCTCTTCTAGATTTAGGTTGGTTTGCTGGGCTTCGTCAAACTTTTCTTGTAACGCGATCGCCATAACTTGGAAGTTATGACCAAGGGTATCAATTTCTTCAAGGTTGCTAGGTTGCCAAGTAAAGTCGGTGCTAACGGAAAGATTTTGCTGGAGTGTGGTGGTTAGCTTGATCAGTTTAGAAATTGGCTTGAGCAAGCGACGGCTCCATCTGGTAGCAACAGTGATCGAGAGTAAGATGATCACCAAAACAATGATCAGAATGTAAGTATGTAATCTCTCAAGGGTATTGATATAGGGGGCAGGGGAGAGACGAATCAGCAGAGTCCAAGGATTTTGATCGCCGATAGTGATTTGGCTAATAAAGAAGGATTTTCGCCACCGCTTCATGATCGCCGCCCCAGGAATTTTGGGCATCCAATGTAGATATTGTTCCTTAAAGGGGCTTACTGTGCCGCCCTGATTGATATCGAACGTTGTTCCTATTTGAACCTTGGGATTAGTGCTAGAAATAATTGTGCGATCGCGATTAATTAAAAGTGCTTCGACTTTCCAAGAATCCACATCTTCTGCCAAAAATTGCTTAATTTGTGAAACCTCTAGGGAGCCAATCACTACTCCTCTAAAGCTGTTGTTTTTAATAATCGGAAGCGTAATATCGACGTAGGAAGGTTTGAGATAATTATCGTATTGACCAGTCTCTGGATTGAAGTTTACCTGATCGTCATTTTGTGGATTTTGTCCAGAGCGCCGATCATCTTGGCGATTTCTTAATGTGTAAATATCACTAAAAGTAATGGCACGGGTATTTTTAGCCTGTTGAAAGGTCTTTTGGCTAGGGATTGCAATGCTTAATCTATTGCGATCAGTATCGGAAATAGGTGGAACCGCCGCCAGAATATTTCCTTGAGTATCGGTTATGTAGAGATCGATTAGCGATGGCGTAATCTTGGCAACGGATGTGGCAGTAAATTGTAAATACTGCCATTGACTATCATCGGCTGCAACGTCAGCGATCTCCTGTAGAGCTAATAAATGGCGATCGTTCCAGTTCTTAAAATCAGTGGTTAGCGCCGCAGTGCTAGCGGTTAACTGGGTACTGATTTCATTGTTCATATATTCCAAAGCCTGCTGCCCGATCAAAATAGAAATTATTAAGATCGGGAAAACTACAAAGGCTAATAGCAAATGAAATAAAATTTGTTGAATACTTAGATGATATTTTTCCTTAAGTTGCGACTTTACCCATCGCTGCAATTGTGGGAAATAATCGATTAATAAATGGACAATTAGCGAGTTAAAGATGCCATTGATTACCTGCTTTAAGACAATTAGAATCACAGAACCCAAGGAAAATCCAAGGGGGAAAAAGTAAAAAATAAAGCAGAGGGGTGAACCTAAACATAGCCAATAGGTCATCACCAGCAAAACCATACTTGGCGATCGCTTCTGAAGAAATCGCTTTTTTAGGGATATGCCCACCCATAGGGATTCTAAAACTAATAAGATACCTGCGTAGGGTTGCCCCCAGAGAACATAAGTATAAGTACTAGCGATCGCTGTAACCATTACACCGATCCTAGCTCCATAGACATAGACAGCAAGTAATCCAAAAATGCTGCCAAACAGGAAATCAACTCCAAAGAATAATGGTAAGCGAAAATAGTTTCCTAAATATCCAAGCAATGTTAGTAAAAAGATTGCAAATATTTCTTTAAAGTTAAAATTTCCCCTAAATTCACCTAGAGATTTGCGAAAGAAATTTTTAATTTGTAAAGAAATGTTCATACTATTCTTGTCATATCTTCATTAGCTAGAATCTGCTTGCTTGGTTAAGCTTTATCTAAATTTTAGTTGTGGAAAGTATTGCTATGTAGATACTATGATTGTCTGTTTTTCTCAACTATAACAATCCTAAAATCATTTTAGGCTGTAGGTTTAAGATTACCTAATTAGCTTAACAAGTGTGTATATTATTCCCCGATAATCTGTGAATTTGGCTATTAAATCCCACAAAAAATCAATAAACTAATCTAAACGGCATTTTCCATAGCCTAGCTTAATATTTTGTTGCATTATGTTGCAGTATTAAGTTGTACGACGAAGCGGCACATATTGTTTGGGGGTATCTACGCCCAAGCCAAATACGGGCGTGGGATCTAAGCCTGTAATCAGGCGAAATTGCATGGGTGAAACCGTAGTTAGGGCTGGGCTGTTTTCCCATTTTTTTAGTAGGTAATGCGATCGCTCTAAAAAGGGAATGCCTCGGATCAGAGGAACAGTACGCCAACTTGCAACTAAAACTTCTACCAACGCGAGTTCAATCTGTGGCGGTGCGTAGGCTTGCAATAAATCTTCTAAATATTCAGCAAAACATTCATCATCAAATTCATCAAGCTGATAGCTATCGATAATGTATTGGACTCTTTGACGGCTAATTTCTTCCCATATTTCCATAACTCCCTCGGCTTGAAGGTAAAAGTAAAAAGTGAGAATGCAACAGTAAAAAATTGCACTGATGCACTTTTGTTAAGCAATACATTATTATGATAATTAAATAATAACCAATATAATTGCATAAGAGAGGTTTACACACAACAAAATGATCCCTCAGAAATTACGATTAAAAAATTTCTTGAGCTATCAACAATTAGCCTTAGATTTTAGTGGGCTTCATGTTGCTTGTATTTGTGGCGCAAATGGTGCGGGTAAATCATCACTATTAGAGGCGATCGCTTGGGCAGTGTGGGGAGCGAGCCGAGTGGGGAGCGAAGATGATGTGATCCACATGGGCGCGAAGGAAGCACAGGTGGACTTTACCTTTATTGCGGGGGGCGATGTCTATCGGGTGATCAGAACGCGATCACGCAACAGTTCCACATCCCTAGAGTTTCAAGTTCAGAGCGAAGATAAGTTTAAATCTCTGACAGAGCGCAAGGTACGTGCTACCCAACAGGCAATCATTTCCCATCTAAAAATGGACTATGAAACCTTTATTAACTCTGCCTATTTGCGGCAAGGTCGCGCCGATGAGTTTATGCTCAAGCGTCCTAGCGATCGCAAACAGATTTTGGCGGATATGCTAGCTCTGTCGCAGTATGACGAGTTGGCAGAGCGAGCCAAGGATATAGCGCGAACAAGCAAGGCGGAGATTACAGTTTTAGAGAATTTATTAGCGCATTTACAGGCACAAATTTTAGAAGGAGAAGCGATCGCGCCGCAGTTAGAAGCTTTGCGATCGCAGTTAAGTGATTTACAGTCACAGGAAAGTCGCGATCGCGATCGGTTGCAAGTGGTGGAAGGTTGGCAAAAACAATATCAAAACCTGACTCAGCAACAGAACTGGCAACAGCAACAATATAATGCGTTGACAAACAATATGCAGCAAATGGAACGGCAGTTTGCTAGTCAATCGAAGCAATTGCAAAATTTAGAAGGATTGTTAGGTCAGCGATCGCAGATCATTCAAGACTATGAACGCTATCAAGCTCTTGCTATTCAAGAATCAGACCTAGAGCGCAAGTTCCAAAAATATCAACAGCTATGCGATCGGCGTGGTGAATTTAGCCATAAACTCGCCAGTCTCCAGAGCGAACTCAAAGGACAATTGCGCCATTATCAAGCTCAGTTAGAGGGCTTAGTGCAGCAGCAAAATGACCTGCAATCAGTTCTCCATCGCGCCGTTGAAATCGAAGCTGCGATCGCTGAACTCCATAAAGCTAGAGCTGTCCTACAAGAGTTTGATCGCCTTCATGCCCAATCCACGCCCCTAGTCCATCGTCACCAAGTCCTGCGCCATCAGCTAGAACGCGAACAAACCCGACTCACCGCCAAGTTAGAAGAACTAATCGCCAAACAAGAAACCCTGCGATCGCAGGTCAAAAATCATGATCAACTGCTAATCCATGCCAAGGAACTAGATCGCCAAATTGAGCTATTACAAAAGAAACAAGTCTATCAACAACGGGTTCATGAGAAGGGATTAGAACGCCGTGATTTTTTGGAAAGATTGAAAAGTAGGTTAGCCGATAGCGAAGCTGCCTTTCAAAAGTTAGAAGCAAAAATGCGCCAGTTAACTGTCCCTGATGCGCCCTGCCCCCTCTGCGATCGCCCTCTCGATGCTGACCACTGGCAGCTAGTCCAGAAAAAACATAAGCAGGAATCCCGCGATCTGCAAGCCGATATCTGGGTGGTGAAGGAACAACAGGCAGCTTCTAATTGTGAAATTGAAGTATTGCGTGATGAGTATCGCATTTTGAAAAAGGAAATCGCACCCTTGAATGAATTAATTCAGCGCAAGGGAACTTTGCAGGAAAAACTTAAGGCGATCGCTGAGGCAAAACAACGTCTAGAAAAAATCAGTCAGGAAATTCTCGAATTAGAACATTGCTTGCAACATCAAACCTATATGCGCGAAGCATGGGAGGAAATGGAACTAATTGATCACAATATCCATCGCTTTGCCTACGACGAAAAGAACCATGCCCTTGCCCGTGGTGATGTCGAGCGCTGGCGCTGGGCAGAGGTCAAGCAATCGGAACTCAAAAATGCCCAACGTCAAGCCGATCAGCTTTCTCAAAAAATCCCCGATCTACAAACAAAACTCCATCAACTTCAAGAGCGCTTAACTAAAAATCTCATCGATCTCGAAGTCCAACACGAACTCGAACAATGCGATCGCGCTCTAGCTCAACTAGCCTACGACCCCGACCACCATCAACAACTCCGCGCTCAAAAGCAAGAACTCACCACATCCCTAATTAAATACCAAGAACTCAGCCGCGCCGAACAAGAATATCCCGAACTCCAGCAGCAAGTAACGCACTCGCAGCAAAATCTTACTGCCAATCAACAGGAATTAGAAAGCCTGTCTACACAAATCGCTGATCTGCGATCGCAAATTCAATCTCTGCATGGCGATCATGCCACCGAAATCCAACAACTAAACCAAAATCTACACCATTGGCGATCTCAAATGGATAGTTTAATCGCCCAAATCGGCAGCCTTCAGCGATCGCAACAACAACTCGAACAAAGCCGCCAACGCGAACAGGAAACTCTAGCTCAAATCGAACAATCACGCCATCGCCAACGCATTCATACCGAGTTACATCAAGCCTTTAGCAAAAATGGCATCCAAGCCCTGATGCTGGAAAATGTCCTCCCCCAAATCGAAGTTGAAGCCAACCAAATTCTTTCTCAACTCAGCGATCGCCAACTTAATGTCCGTTTCATCACCCAAAAATCTGGTAAAAAAAGCGATCGCCTGATCGAAACCCTCGACATTGAGATCGCCGACACCAAAGGAACTAGACCCTACGAAACCTACTCAGGTGGCGAATCTTTCCGCATTAACTTCGCTGTGCGCCTTGCCCTCTCCCGCGTCCTCGCCCAACGCAAAGGCAGCACTCTCCAAACCCTAATCATCGATGAAGGCTTCGGTAGCCAAGATCAATCAGGCTGCGATCGCCTTGTCAGTGCTATCAATGCGATCGCGCCCGATTTTGAGTGCATTCTCGTAATTACGCATATGCCGCAGATGAAGGAAGCCTTTAATACGCTTATCGAAGTGTCGAAGAATGAAGAAGGTTCTACTGTGCAATTGGTTGGTTAGGTATTCTGCGTCAAAGCTTCTACAGTTTACGATCAGAAAAAATTACATCAAATGAGTGGCGATCGCTAATTCGATAAAATAGAAAATCTGAATCTAAAGTTAAAATCCGCTTTATACCTGTCTTTTCGGCAGCAATGACTAAGGTTGCATCGGCAATATCCATTGGGCGATCGCGATATTGTGACATCAAAGCAAATAATCTTTCGTAGTCTTCTGCTTGAATTTGGAATATTTGCACTACTTCATTGAGAAGCAAATTTGTGATTTGCTGTTGCATTGTCCAGCCGCCACGATGCAGGGCTAAATACATGGTTTCAGTCAAGCAAGACCATGTGGTTAATAATGGTTGCTTTTCTTTTCGGACTGCTTCTTTACAGGCGTGATGTTTAGGTTGAGATTGATCGCAAAGGCACAATAAAACCCCTGTATCACACAAAATCATAGTTCTAGCCCTTGTTTGCGATATTTATCAATTAGTAGTGCTGCGTAGTCATTTTGTGGCGGCTGGGTTGTAGTAGGTATTGGCATAGTCTCACATTCTACAAACCATTTTTCCCATTTTGCAGCCCAGTCGATTTCTGGCTGTATGGGATTTCGGATGCTGTTGATTGGTGTGTCGTGTTGGACATATAGCCCTAGTGCTTCAATAATCGCAACATTAAGAGATTTACCTTTGTTTTGGATGATATTGCTGAGTTCATCTGGTATTTCAATGGTAATTTGCATGGGTTAATCTCCTATAGTCTATCTACTATTTTAAACTTTTTCTTTCTACCTTTTTCTTCCCTTCATCCTCCTAGTTCTCTAATCCTGTCGCGAGATTGGTTATAAAATTCCGTATTCCCTTGCTTGTGATAGAGTTCCGCCGCCTTCCGAAAATCTGCCAAAGCTTCTTGTTTTTTACCTCTTTCTTTTTTGATTAACCCACGATTGTAATAAGCATTAGCGTAGTCAGGTTTGAAGCAAATAGCTTGGTTGTAGTCGGCGATCGCTCCTTGTTTGTCACCTAAATTATTCTTCGCACTCCCACGATTGTAGTAAGCTTCAGCAAAATCAGGATTGAGGCGGATGGCTTCGTTATAGTCAGCTATCGCACTTTGTTTGTCTTCTAATGCAGACTTTGCATCCCCGCGATTGTTGTAAGCCTCCGCAAAATCAGGCTTGATGCGGATAGCTTCGTTGTAATCGGCGATCGCTTTGTAACAGGATTTGTCAAACACTTTTGTGCATTTTTCCTTTATTTCCATTGGCGAATATTTATAGTTAGGTTTAGTGAAGATTCGCAACAAGAATGGGCGATTAAGGTAAATTTCTCTTTCTTCTTGCATATAGTCTATATACATTTCGCTAGCTTTTCTGTATCCCAATTTTATCTTCGTGTCCCCGCGATGGAGATAAGCATTTGCATAATCAGGATTGAGGCGGATAGCTTCATCGTAGTCGGCGATCGCTCCTTTGAAATCCTTCTCATCGTATTTTTTGCGTCCATCATCAAAAAAATCTGTCGCGGTCTTACTGAAAACTGTTGCTTTTAATGAAGGTGAATTGATCGCTGTCAATATATCCATCGCCCCCCAACGCTGGTTGTGATCCCTTATAAAACAACCTTTGACGATATCAATCCATTCACTAGGAACTCCTTCCAAATCAGGAATATCTATCTGGATTTTGCGTTCCAATTCATCTTGATAGGGCGAGTCAAAGGGTAAATGTCCTGTCAGTATTTCGACAATCATCACCCCCAAAGACCAAATATCCCACTTAGTCGAAACATAGCGATTGCGAAATAGTTCAGGTGGCATATAGTGAAGCGTGCCCGCAATTTTTGACGCTTGCATTGTGCTTCTATCCAACGCCTTCGACAAACCAAAATCAGCAATTTTCCAAACATTACTCACCTGTAAAATGTTTAACAACTTGAGATCGCGATGCACATATCTCTTATCTTGAGAATTACTACCATCAAGCTCATGCAAAAATTTCAAGCCTTGAGCAATATCTCGCACAATAGGTTTAGCTTCCACAGAAGAAATCCGACCACCCCGTTTTTTCACAAAATCTGCCAGAGAGCAATCCGCCAACTCCATGACCAAATAGAACATCGGAAAACCGCGAATCTCCACATTGTTACCTGCAAAATGCTGCACCAAATTTTGATGAGACGGCAAATCAAGCGCAAAATTTAGCTCCTCATGCTGAATCGCGCCAGAAAGCATCAGCTTTACCGCCACTCGCTTATTTAGCCTTCTGCCATTAGCAATCTGCACGGCTTTAAATACACCACCAAAAGCACCGCAGCCCAATAACTGTTCAAGCTCATATGCATTGGCAATTTGTTCACCTTCACATTTCTTCCAGAAATTTTCATCAGGCTGCATCTTGCCTTACCCGTCACTTTAACCACAAAAATATTGTGGCATAAAAACTTTTGATAGCCTCAAAACAATCATGTTACTGGCGATCGCCTTGTCAGTGCTATCAATGCGATCGCGCCCGATTTTGAATGTATTCTCGTGATTACGCATATGCCGCAGAGGAAGGAAGCCTTTAATACGCTTATCAAATGAGTGGCGATCGCTAATTCGATGTTAAATTCTCTATTCTATGGATATGGTAAAAGCTTTAGTTCTTAAATGAATCTGTAGTCACGTTGATTTTTTTGTAGCGAGTGGATAATCCCAAACAATTGCTGTGGCAGTGATCAGGCTATCGGCAATAAGTAATTCGTGACTCAGACGATAAGATTTTAGTAATTCAACTGATTTGTCTGAAATATAACTGTTTCCAATAAGAGTTAGGGCTTCGACTTCGCTCAGCCAGCAGTATACGTTGGCTGAGCGAAGTCGAAGCCTCTTCTAAATATTTAAAATTGCTATATCTTGATCGATTTTGATGATAGAAAACTGTTTGAGGAAGTTTTTCACTTTTTTTAGATCTGCTTTGTTTGTGCAACCGACAATGGGTTCCATTTGTGTAACTGCACTAATTGCCAGATTACCGCTTAATTATAGATTTTGCAGATAATCAATTGCTTCACTTTTATTGCGAGAAGTATCGATCAAGATGTCTGTATCAATGATGGCTAGCTTTGTCATTGCTTTATGACCACTCATTTTCTCGAATATTGCGTACCCATGTTGTGCTGTCGTCCATATCTTGACGGTTTTGCCACATTCCTATGAAAGGATCGTTTGTCCAGTCAATTTCTGTTTTTTATGATTTAGAGGTAACTGGGGCGTATGTTTGTTGCAAGAAGGCGATGAAGTTTGGGGCTTGACGTTGGGCTTCAGTGGGTAATGACTCAAAGGCTTTGAATAGTTCTTGTTATGTCATGTTCATGGGTTAATCTCTTAATTTTTTAGGCTAATCACTGTTTTAAATTTTTTAATGGTGTTGCTGATTTAGGTCTGAATCAACAGTGTTTTAAACATCAGAAATCAGATCTTACTACCTACTTCAGAGCTTAAATCCTCAGTACTCTCCACAGATTCAGCATCACCTTGTTCCCGCGTCATGTATATTTCAGCGTCATCAATGCGATCGCCTTCACAATTTAGCGTATTCCCATAATCCCACTTATACCCCAAAAGCAGGAAGTCTTTAGTTTGCCTATTAAAGTATCGAAAATCAAAGAAAACTCAACGGTGTAATTAGTTAAGTAATTTGGGCTATATTAACCGATTGTGATTATGAGCTTGGAAAGTAGATTAGAAGGTATTGTTTAAAACTAGGAATCAAATTGGAGATTACTTAGTTGAATATTTGAAGACTAAGATTTAAGTGAATCTTTGATTGTTGCAGTAATGACCTTTAAATATAATGAGAATTTATATTTGTTGTAGAAGCACGCATGATTTTTGGTAGGGAGATTAAATTTTAAATAATTCTAAGTTCCTATTGATTATTGAGGTTGATTATTCGCCAATTTCAATCGGTGAATCTATCTAAAAATTTGACGTATAGTACAACGATCCTAGATACTAAGTTATAGTTACCAAACAATTTAAAACTATTAAAATCAAATGGCGAAAGTAAAACAACCAACACCTCTTACTGGCGATGCACTACTACAAAAAGTCAAGGAGCTAGAACATCTTTCTAAAGAAGAGAAAGCTAAAGCTTGTGGATATGCAACTACTACAAAGAACAATCAAGCTCGCGTTAACTTGATGAAGTTTTATAATGCTTTGATGGAGGCAGATGGGGTTGAGCTTGAAGCTAAGGGGAGTGGTAAAGGTGGACGCAGCGCTAGCTACAGAGTTAGTGTGCAGAAAAACGGCAACTTACTAATTGGATCAGCCTATACACAGCTTATGGGTCTAACTGCGGGAGATGAGTTAGAAATTCGTCTTGGTCGCAAGCATATCCACTTGCGTCAAGTTGGCGCTGATGATGAAGAATAAATCTGATTAGGCATTAGACCAATACTTCTGTGAAATGCCAATCTAGGATATACAGCAATCCTAAATAGTTTATGAAAGCGCACCCCAAAGGGATGCACTTCCACAAACCCTAAAACCTACAAATGATTTAGGTCAGCTATATAGCAAAGTGGGAGTTGGTTAGTACAAGCCAAAACAGAAATAAAGGTGGTGCAAAGTATCGCCTTTATTTCTGTTTTCCGTCTTAATCAAAACCTACTTTGCTACCTAGCTTTTATATCAAAATCTTTCCCTTTTCCACTTGCAAAACTACAGCAGAATTCAACCATTGAGCATCAAAAGAACCAAGATGCGTAGTCGTGATAATTGTCTGAATGCGATCGCCAATTGTACTCAATAGATAATCCTGTCTATGCAAATCCAATTCTGCTAACACATCATCTAACAGTAATAACGGTGGTTCACCAAGTACGGATTCTAACAGTTCTAACTCCGCTAACTTAAGTGCTAAAACGAGCGTGCGCTGTTGACCTTGGGATCCATACTCCCTTGCTGGGGTTTGATTAATAGTCAGAGAAACTTCATCGCGATGAGGACCGACTAGGCTACTACCTTGATGTTGCTCAATAATCGACTTTTGGGCGATCGCTTCTAAAAAAGCTTGATGAATATCTTCCACTGCATCATGGGGTGCAAAGCTAAATTTAGGAACGTAGGTGATTTCGAGGTATTCACTGCCGCCGCTAATTGATTGATGCCATTGTCTGGCGATCGGTGTGAGCCTTTCTAATAAACGCGATCGCCTTCTGATTAATCTTGTCCCTGCTGTTACCAACTGGGCATCCCAGAGCGCCATTTGTTGTGGATCGTAGGTTGTTACTCCCTGTTTAATCGACTTTAGCAAAGCATTTCTTTGCTTGAGAACTTGATTATATTGTTGCAACAGATTGATATAAATTGGCTCAAGCTGAACTAGCACCATATCCAACCAACTGCGGCGACTGTCTGGACTGCCGCGCACCAGATCAAGATCAAGACTGGAAAACATCACCGCATTCAAATTTCCCAAAAAATCTAACTGCCGCCCTTGATTGACCCCATTTACATTTAAGGTTCGCTTACCACTAGCCCGCATCCGCATCACTAACTCGGTCGGATAGCTATCGGGGTTGAGCGATCGCTGGCAGATTGCTTGGATTTCGGCAATCGATTCGCCATTTTTGACCAAATCACGATCTTTACTCACTCGATGCGATCGCAAAGTCGCGAGTAATAGCACAGCCTCTAATAGATTAGATTTGCCCTGAGCGTTGTCACCAACAATGAGAGTTTTTGGGGCAGTAAAGAGAACTTGTTGATCACTGTAATTGCGAAATTGCTTGATGTGCAGAGATTTCAGATACATTTCAATTACCTGAGCGGTTCATCGAGCCATGACCTGAAGCAGTGCGGACATCTTGGCAATATTGCGAAACTGCATCCGTGATGGTGGCGCGTAAGTCTACATACTTTTTGGCAAAGGGAGGCTGCCACTCCGATAACCCCAAGACATCATGGGTGACCAGAATCTGTCCATCACAATTTGTCCCCGCCCCAATGCCAATCGTCGGCACAGGCACAAGCTCCGTAATTTTGGTGGCTAGCTCCGTGGGGATATTTTCCAATAGCAGCGCAAAAATTCCCGCTTCCACCAATGCCTTAGACTGGTCTAAAATCTCCGCCGCCGCTTCAGGGCTGTTCCCCTGCACCCGATAGCCCATGCGATGCACCGATTGCGGCGTTAATCCCACATGACCCATCACAGGGATTCCCGCCTGCACTAGTTTGCTGATGGTTTGCACCATATCGGGATAACCACCTTCTAGTTTGATCCCCTTCGCCTCAGTTTCCTTAAAAATCCGTCCCGCCGATCGCATGGCTTCTTCAGCACTAACTTGATAGCTGAGGAAGGGCAAATCCACGATTAGCAGGGCATTGGTCACACCTCTCCCCACCGCCTGAGCATGGCGAATCATGTCATCGAGAGTGACAGGCAGCGTATTTTTATAACCAAGGCTCACCATTGCCAGCGAATCACCCACAAGAATCAGATCTACCCCCGCTTGATCGAGCAGTTGGGCGATCGCATAGTCCGTGGCAGTCAGAGCCACGATGGGCTTCTGCTGGTGTTTCCATTTTTGTAGTTGGGCGATCGTCACTGGCATCAGGGCATTCCTCATAAATTCACAGCTCTTCTTGGGTATTCGGGGTTGCGAGAACGCATCAAAAAATTAATAGAGCTAACATCTAATGTAAACTTTTTAAAGCAAACGCAAAAGGTTAATTGAGTTCGATACGAGAAGCAAATATTATGCAAGTTGGACAAAAGGTTCGTGTACGTGGATTTAAAGACAGTAGTGGTAAGGCGATCGCCAGTAAAGTTGGTGAAGTCGGTGTAGTTAAAGAAGAAAAGATCATGGATGGTAGCAGATGGGGCTATGTCGTGACATTCCCTGACAATAGCAAGTCATGGTTCTTTGCTGATGAGTTAGAGTCAGCCTAGATTGCTCTGACTCCGCCTACGATCTACGCCTAAGTAACTGGGCTAATAAGTATAATCTAGTAACAATCTCATTACGTTGAAATTACATTCCGTTTAGGTGTGGTTTAAATCTATCTGATTTAGACAAATGTAACTTAGAAAGTAACTAGAGAGAATTACTAGATTGAACTTGTATCTAGATGTTTATTGACATCTAGTTTCGGTATTTAGTTTTAATTTCGCACTGTGATGTCAAGCAATGCGGGACATCACAGCTATATATCCCCCTAGAATTTAGAGTAATCCCTTGCCCTATGGCAGATATTAACCGTCAAGATATCATTCGGGGCATGATGTCAGAGGTTGATGGACTAAGCTACAGTATGGCTTCAGCTAGTTTAGAGGCAGTCTTAACCTGTCTTACCCAAGCTTTATCCAATCATCAATCAATCATGTTGAGTGATTTTGGTAAGTTTGGGGTGCGTCACCGTCGCGCCCGTTCGGGTAGTCATCCTCGAACCCATCAGCCAATTACAATTCCTGAAGTGATCATCCCTCACTTCACCCCCAGTCCCCATTTAAAAAAGCTAGTGCAGAAGCCCAATGAGCTTAATTCTGACATTCCTCGGTAAAGGTGGCGTTGGTAAAACAACAACGGCGATCGCTGTTGCGCGTAATTTTGCCGCTCACGGTAAGCAAGTTCTCTTTGTGGGGCAACAGGCGGGAGATAGTCTTGGTCTGTTGCTCAACATGCCCCTTAGCTGCGATCCACAGGCGATCGCCCCCAATTTTTCGGCAGTACAGTTGCAATCAACGGTGCTGTTAGAACGCTATTGGGACAAAATGAAGGGCTTAGAGAGTCAATACTTGCGGACACCTTTCTTTAAGGAAGTTTACGGGCAAGAGTTGGGAATCCTGCCTGGCATGGATGCAGCCTTGGGACTGAGCTTCCTGCGGGAACAGGACGCGGCAGGCAAGTACGACGTAATTATTTACGATGGACTCAGTGATCTCGCCACCTTACGAATGTTGGGAATGCCAGAAATTTTAGGCTGGTATCTACGGCGCTTTAAGCAAGTATTAACGGGTTCTGCGATCGGGCAAGCAATTTCGCCTTTCGTTGAGCCAATTTTGCGGAGTATTCTCCAAGTCTCTAGCACCGATGACATCTCCCAACAAGCAGGGGAAATGTCGTCAGTGCTAACCAAGGGGCAGAAGGCAGTCAATGATCCGAGCCGTGTGGCGGCGTACCTAGTCACGACTAACGACCCTCAAGCGATCGCCACTGCAAAATATCTCTGGGGCAGCGCTCAACAGATAGGTCTCACCATCGGTGGAGTCTTGGCAAGGGATGCGATTAGCGATCAAGAATTTGCTCCCTTGGCGATCGCTAATATTCCCGATCAGGTCACGGAGCTAGCCATCCCCACAGCCCTTGATGCTCAATCTGCACCCAAGCCCATCGAGATTAATACCGTCACCCAACAGGTCAAGTTATTTCTACCCAGCTTTAATAAAAAACAGGTGAAACTGATCCAACTCGGTCCTGAAGTCACCATCGAAGCAGGGGATCAGCGCCGCAATATTTTCCTACCATCAGAGCTATCGGGCAAACAAGCCACAGGTGCAAAATTTCAAGATTCCTATCTGATTATTTCTTTCGGATGAGAATTGAGTTGTTAATATGGTAGTCAATTAAGTAATCATAGAGTCTTACAAAAATGAATACAGCAACAATTGGAATTGGCGTTCAAGGTGCTGTACAAGCAGCAAGTAAATATTTTCACGAACTCCAGAGTATTATTAGAAACAGTCTATCAATAGAAAACAGTACACTGATACAAGATCTCAGACTAGAAGAAGTGGAACTTTCTAATGATCGTTCTCAATGGTTTATCACATTGGGCTATAGCATTAGTGAAGACGGGTTGGGAATACGCTCTGTCAGAGAGTATAAAATTTTTACTGTAGATGCTAATACTGGAGAAGTCCAATCGATGAAAATCAGAGAGGTATGACTAACCTAGCAACAAATTTAGTCAACAAATATCGGACAAAAGGTATTTTGATAGATACAAATATTTTGCTTTTATGGTTAGTTGGATCAACCAATAAAGATCGCATTACTCAATTCAGTCGCACCCAAAATTTTGAAGCTAGAGATTATGAACTATTAATTAATATATTTAAAAAATTTTCGAGATTATTAACTACCCCAAATATATTAACTGAGGTTAGTAATCTCATTAATCAGTTGGGTGAACCCGACCGATCTAAATGCTTTTCTATATTTGCAAGGGATGTTGTGCAATTAAAAGAAATCTATGCAGATAGCCATACTCTTGCTAAGACAGACAAATTCCCTAAATTTGGCTTAACTGATTGCGGAATAATGAATGTGGCTAAAGATAATTATCTAGTGCTTACTGACGACCTTAGACTAGCGAGCTATTTGCAAAATATAGGTATTGACACCCTCAATTTTAATAATATTCGCGTGTATGGCTGGAAATAAATCGATATGCAACTTAGTCCTCGCCCTAAACTTTTTTCTCAACCAATCGATCGCTATGCTATTGGTCTGGCGATCGTATTGAGTATGGCGATCGCCGCATTGTTGTGGGTGGGCGATCGCACTGCACCACAGGTACGCGATTTTAGCTGGCAAGATCAGCGCATTGATGCTTCAAACAATGCCTTTGTGCTTACTTTCAGTCGCCCGATGGATCGCGAAAGTGTCGCAAAAAATCTCAAGTTTGAGCCGCGGTTTGATGGCAAGATCAGTTGGTCTTCGCGGCGGATGTCCTACACGCCCCTAGCTCCTGCTACCTACGGTAAGTCCTACACCGTCACCCTCGAAAATGCCTACGATCGCTTCGCTCAGGAGTCTACTCCAAAGTCAGCAATCGAGCCATTTGTGGGTAAATTTACTACTCCTAACCCTTATTTTGCTTATATCGGCTCGCAGGAGGAAGAAAAAGGCAGACTAATTCTTTACGATGTTTTGAATAAGAAAAAGCGTATTCTTACTCCTGCCAATCTTACGGTTCTAGACTTCAGGATTTACCCCGATCGCCAAAAGATGTTATTCAGTGCGATCGAGTCCGTAGGACAAAGTTTGCTTGATCAAAAGCTTTATGTCGTTAATACAGGAATTAATTCTGAAGATCGGCTTACCGATACGCCACTCGTTGTCAAATTAGTACTAGATAGCAATGACTATCAAAATTTCAAGTTCGATCTTTCACCCGATGGTAAAAACATCTTGGTGCAACGCCTTAGCCGCCAACAGGTCGGTCGTTATGGACTCTGGCTTATCTCTGAAAACCAACCACCGCGATCGCTGGACAATCAGCCCGGGGGAGATTTTATGTTTACGCCCGACAGCTCATCGGTGGCGATCGCCCAAGGCGAAGGCGTGGCGATTCTGCCCCTTGAGCCGCAAGCGCCGCCCTTGGACTTTTTACCAAGATTCGGGACTGTTTTAAATTTTGGGCGCAGTGGTACGAAAGCTGCGACGATTAAATTTAATAAGGACTATACGCGATCGCTTTATCTGGTCAACAACCAAGGCGTGCAGAAAGAACTCACGAAGATTAATGGCTCTATTTTGAGCGCTCAATTTGATCCTCAAGAAAAAAACCTCTACTGTTTGCTCACGGATGTAGAACAGGACACGGTTAAGAACATATTCCGTGAGAAGCCTTTTTTGGCGGCGATTAACTTAGAAACATCTCAACTAAAAAGGATTCTCGAACTGCCATCCCAACGAGAGATTCAGTTTAATGTTGCGCCCGATGGTCAGTCGATTCTGCTAAATTCTGCCATTCCTAGCGCTAGTGATGCCTCAGTACCCGCAACAGTGCCTACAAATCCTGCCGAGCCGTCAGATTCTGCTGCCGCATCCCGTGCCGCCGCACCACCAGCAATGACTCAGTTAATCATGTTAGCCATTAACTCCAAGGCTTCGCAATCAGATTCAGCGCTAAATTTGCCCCAACCCGAAGTCTTACCGATGTTTGGGACAATTCCCCGTTGGCTACCATAGTCTTAGGATAATAAGCAATGCTGCCAAAAGTTGTGGTGACGGGGATAGGGATGATCACGGCGATCGCTAGCGATCGCGAAGGAACGTGGCAAGGATTGCTGGCAGGAAAATCTGGGATTAAATATGATCAAGATTGGCAAATGCCTCTAGCTAGAGTCGCGAGTTTATCTCCCCCAACAACTACCAAATCAAGAGCCGAATATTTGCTTGCTAAAGCAACAATAGAAGCGATCGCCGATGCTTGCTTAGATCTACCCCAAGTAAATTGTGGCGTAGTGATTGGCTCAAGCCGCAGCAATCAGAGGGAGCTAGAACTCTTGCTTGATCGTTCCTATCATTTGGATTTGCAAGGGAAAATCATAGATTTTGATCAGCATTGGTGGTCTTGTCAGGCGGCACATCTCTCTGCCCAGATTGCCCAGTTAGTCCAGACCCAAGCCCCAGTCCTTGCACCGATGGCAGCCTGTGCCACCTCTAATTGGGCTATTTTTCAGGCGGCGGAGTTAATTCGCACAGGCAAATGTGATCTAGCGATCGCAGGGGCAACGGATATAGGGATCACTCCTCTGACGATCGCAGGTTTTCAGAAAATCGGTGTACTTGCCTCAACTCACGTTTCTCCCTTCAGTCAAGAGCGCGAAGGCTTTGCCCTTGGGGAAGGTGCGGCTGTTCTAATTCTGGAGTCCCTTGCATCAGCGCAGCGTCGTCAACTTAATTACATCTATGGTCAAGTTTTAGGCTGTGGCATTACTAACGATGCCCATCACGCCACCAGTCCTAGCTCCGATAACCAGATGGCAAAAATTGCGATCAAAGACTGCTTAGAGCGATCGCAGATCACTGCCGATGATGTCGGCTATATTAATGTTCATGGTACGGCGACCCAAATGAATGATGCCCGTGAAGCCACCTTAATCCAAGAAATATTCTCTAAAAATCCTAAAACTAGAGTTAGTGCTACCAAAGGTGCAACGGGGCATACCTTGGGCGCAACGGGAATGCTCGAAGCGGCATTTTGTCTATTGGGACTCCGAGATTATCAATTACCGCCTTCTCTAGGAATGCAGACTTCCGCTTTTGATCTGCCGATGATTAGGCAAACAGAGCGATCGCCCGATCTGGAGTATGCTCTTAACTTCAGCTTTGGCTTTGGTGGACAAAATGCGATCGTTGCCTTCGGACGATATACTTGACATTACAATTTTGCAATGAGTTTAGAATTTACTTGCCTCTTGAGACCCTTGTGCCGAAAACATTACAGCTAATGTGGGCTTTGTCTGGACTGCTGCTCACTATCGCCAGTACTTTTATCCGTCCCTCCATATTATTACCCTCCCTTACAGGTCAAGGCGATAATGTTGCGATCGAATCAATTAGCGTCACTATGCAAATTAGTGCCGTCTTACTGACAGGTTGCCTCGGTGGTCGCAATGCTGCACTACTATCCCAAATTGCCTATATCACCCTTGGGCTAAGCGGATTTAGTGTGTTTTATCAAGGTGGTGGATGGAGCTATCTCAGGTCTCCCGCTTTTGGATATTTACTAGGATTCCTGCTAGGCGGATGGATATGTGGATTCTTAGCTTTTTTACGCCCCCCCAGCTTGGAAAGGATGGCAATTAGCTGCTTTTGTGGACTGATAGCCATTCACCTAGTCGGTATTGTCTATTTAGTTGCTATCCAAATACCTAATTTCAGTGCCATCCAGTCTTCATTTTGGCAATATTCAGTTCAAGTTCTATCTGGTCAATTTTTAGTAGTATGTGCCACCATCGTCATTGCGACGATCTCTCGCAAGCTGCTTTTCTACTAATCGCTATTTTTAGAACCTAGCTATCATCACTCGTAGAGATGTAGGCACTTAGAAAGGGATTGACGGGTAAAATGCTGCCAATCCTCTTCGGGCTTTGCGTCCTAGATGCCTATAGCTGTAGAGAGTTGCTACGCCTTGTACGATCTTTTTTATATTTGCCTTAAGCTTGCAGAGCTACCCAATTTTTTAAGGTGTCAAAGCTAGAAAAAACCGCAAACATCTGATCAATTCGAGTAATTTCAAATACTAAGCTTACGGAGGGTTGCTGTGAACAGATTAAAAGATTGCTATTCTTGGACTGCATCAACTTGAGAGCTGCAATCAGTTTTTGTAGACCTTGGCTGTCAATGAATTCTACATTTTCCATGTCAACTATTAGAGTAGGGACTGCTCTGTCATTCATCATGAGGTTAGCAGTGACCCAAGCTTCAACCTTGCTCAATAATTCTGATCCTGCAAGGCTATCAAACTTACTGTCAACTAACTTAATGATAAAACTTGAAGAACTGTTAGAACCTTGACGGAAAGATAGCTGGCTGACTTCGGTGACGGTATCCATTTTCTTCCTTCCAACTTCCTTGAGGAAATTATAATTTGATAGTTAGCTTATCGGTTCGGTGATGTGGTGCTTGAGAGCAAGTTGAATCTGGTGGACAGTACCAATGTATTTGCTTCAATGGATATCATTATTCCTCTTCATCTCGATTTGCGAAACCCTCAGGGGATATACAAAGGTTAGTTAAATACAATCTTAAAGTTATATAAAAGTTATGTTGTTATTTGTGAACATAGTAACCTGTATCAAAGCTTACAAACTATACCAACCCACAAAAACGCAGTCTCACTTTTATGAATTAAAAAGTAATCTTCGTAAGAGTTTGTCAAAGGCAAAAAGGCGTGATAATCACGCCTTTTTGTATAAGAGATAGCCAAATTAGACATGAGTGGAGGTATTTCTCTACACTCCACTTCTAATTGAAATCTAGATGATTTCGCCAAAGAGGTCATAGTGATCGGCGGCGGTAATTTTGACAGAAAACATAGAACCTAAGGTCGCCTTACCAAGCGGATCGCGGAGATAGACGACTCCATCAACATCGGGGGCAAATCTTGCCGATCGCCCGATTAGTTCACCCGTATCAGGATTTTCCTGCTCGACTAGGACATCAACGATTTTGCCGATTTCCTTTTGGTTGTTTTTGTAGGAGATTTCTTGCTGCTCTGCCATGATGCGATCGCGGCGTTCTTGCTTGACTTCTTCAGGCAGTTGATCGGGCAGGTTAAAGGCAGGAGTCCCCTCTTCTGCGGAGAAGGTAAATACGCCCACATGGTCAAATTCATGACGCTTCACAAATTCTAGTAGATGCTCAAACTGCTCCTCCGTTTCCCCCGGAAATCCGACAATAAAAGTGGTACGGGTGATGGCGTTAGGAAGACTCACCTTAATCTGTTCCATGATCTTGTCATTAACTCGACCCTGCCAAGGACGATTCATGGCTCGTAAAACCTCAGGATGAGAATGTTGCAGGGGCAGATCGAGATAGGGAACCACATTGGGCGTGGATTTCATGGCGTTGATCACCTTAGGGGTCAAGCCTGTGGGATAAGCGTAGTGCATTCTGATCCAAGGCACATTCACTTGACCAAGGGCAATCAACAGTTCGGCAAGGCGCGGCTGACCATAGATATCCTGTCCATAGTTAGTGGTGATCTGCGAGATTAAAATAATTTCTTTTACGCCTTCACTGGCAAGGCGATCGCATTCGGTGACAATCGACTCAATGGAACGCGATCGCTGATCGCCGCGCAGATGCGGAATGATGCAAAAAGCACAGCGATAGTCACACCCCTCAGCCACACGCACATAGGCAACCGCTTCATTGGTGGTGCGGTAGCGCGGCACGGTCTCATCGGCAATGTAAGAGGGTGTACTGGTAATCTCCGTGACGCGCTCACCTGTTTCGGCTCTAGTAATCACATCGACAATCTTGTGATAGTCGCCCGTACCGACGAGGGCAACCGCTTCAGGGATCTCGTCTAACAATTCTTGTTGAAAATGCTGAGCCATACATCCTGCGATCACGATGCGCTTGCCCATTTCCGCTAATTCCACAAGGGTACGCACAGATTCACGGCGAGCATCTTCAATGAAGCTACAGGTATTAACAATCACATAGTCGGCTAGCTCTTCATTGCTATCGACCTGATAGCCTGCCTGCACTAACAGCCCCAGCATATGCTCCGTGTCCACACGGTTCTTTTCGCAACCCAAGTGAGAAAATGCGATCGTGGGTTTGACAGTGGGAACCAGATTGACCATGTTGTTGATAACTTATGTGTAACTTGATTGTGTTGTGATCTAGACATTACAGCTTAACAAAACTTTAGTCATAGTGAAAGAGATATAGCTACTTAGACACATAAAAGGCTTTTAGGCTAGTGGTATAAAATATAAAAATATTTAGGCAAAATATTTCTATACTCAACCAATCACACCATCTAAAAATCAAAAAAGTAATGCTGCTATGAGTCAAGATAACCTTGAAGAAAGATTTCGTGAGCTAGAACGGGAAGTCATGGGCAAACAGACCGTCAATGCTCAAACCCATGACCCCAACAAACGCGCCGAGCCTGAGTTTGTTGCCGTTGGACAAAGTGTCGATGCCGCTAAAACAGGTCTAGGCAGTTTGATCGCTTGGGTAAATAGCCTGACGGGAGCTACCAAAATTGCGGCGATCGTCGTGATTGGCTTAGTCACCTTTACAATCATGAATTTTGTGTTTAAGCTGGTGACGGCAGCAATATCAATCGGCATCATGGCGCTAGTTGGTTTCATTTTGTATAAGGTATTCTTTGAGCCAAGTCCTGCCAAGTAATACGCTTTGAGCAAGTGCTTTAAGCAAGCACCAAGCCATAATTTTCTTATTGTCTATCAGGGGTAATTCCTATGACTATCTCCCGTGCATCCCGTAGACCGATTCAGCCCAAGCTGCGCTCTATGCCTCTACGCAAAACTCCCTCAGCAATTTATATCCAGATGCACCAGCTTGCTAATGAAAAAGAGCGCTTGCAGGAAGAACTGGTCAGAGTATGCGATCGCCAACAACAGATTATTGATCGCCTTGCTGAGCTAGATCGCAATTTGGCGCAACTCGATAATGATGCAGAAAGTAATTCTGTGGATATGGATTTAACTGAGGCGCAGTTTGTCAACAAGATTAAGGCGAAACCTGCTCAACGTATTGAAACAAAGCGTAGTTCTGGCTATGAGAGCATGACTATTGAATATTAATGATGCTTAGTTCTTGAAATGCTTTGCAGAGCGCGGCAATTCAGGAATAGCTAAATTATTTGAATTATCTGAATTATAAAGAAGCACCTACTAGATATCTCTCTAGCATTAGCGCATCGCTATAATGCTTTTAAAATTCACTATGACAATAATATGGGCAAAAATAAAGAGAAATCTGCTGATAAAGACCTCTCCACATTATCTGGTGAGATCAATATTGGTATATCAGAAGAGGATCGCATGGCGATCGCTGATGGATTGTCCCGTCTACTTGCCGACACCTATACCCTTTACCTCAAAACCCACAATTTCCACTGGAACGTGACAGGGGTAATGTTTAACACGCTCCATCTCATGTTTGAGGCGCAATACACTGAGCTAGCGCTAGCCGTTGACCTGATCGCCGAACGGATTCGCTCCCTTGGAGTGCCTGCCCCTGGTACTTACTCCGCCTATGCCAAGCTTACTTCTATCCCTGAGACTGAGGGCGTACCCAAGGCAACGGAAATGATCAAGCTCTTAGTGGAAGGTCAAGAAGCAGTGGTTCGTACTGCCCGTTCGATTTTCCCGATCGCTGAAAAAGCTAGCGATGAACCCACCGCCGACCTCTTAACTCAGCGTTTACAAGTCCATGAAAAAACGGCATGGATGCTAAGAAGTTTGCTCGAAGAGTAATTAAAACCCCAAAAATAGCGGCGCGAAGCGCCGCTATTTTTGGGTGTTAAAACGCCTAGAGCGCTGCAAATTACGATAGGATCAGGCTCTGAATCAAACATTAGATCCACCTAGCAAATAAGCATTCCTATCCCCATTGAATAACTCGCTGCTGTTAACTGGTTTTTCCATCGTCTTGTTACTCCTACAAGTTCCCGCCACATTATTGTTGCTCAAGCGGCTCAGTACTGCCCGCGATCGCACGCCTCCTCTCGCTCCCCTTGAGCCATCAGCAGAAGCTCAACAACATCCTAAGGTTTCCATCGTCATTCCCACGCTGAACGAGATTGAGCGTTTACCGACTTGTCTAGAGGGGCTACGCGGTCAGGCGGCTCAGGAAATTTTGGTGGTGGATAGCCGATCGCAGGATGGGACGGCGGACTATGTGCGGAGCTTGCAAAAAGATTTTCCGATTCCACTCAAATTAATTACCGATGATCCTTTACCCGAAGGCTGGGTGGGTCGTCCTTGGGCATTGCATACGGGTTTTTTGCATAGCGATCCGACTAGCGAATGGGTCTTGGGCATTGATGCCGATACCTTACCGCAAAAGGGGCTGGTAGAGAGTTTTGTCCAGAAGGCGATCGCCGATGGGTTTGATATCGTGTCACTGTCACCAAAGTTTATTCTCAAGACCGCAGGTGAGCAATGGTTACAACCTGCATTGTTAATCACCCTGATTTTTCGATTTGGGGCAACGGGCGATCGCAATCAGTTTACCGAAGATCGGGTGATGGCGAATGGACAATGCTTCCTGTCGAGACGCGCTAAATTGGTGGAGCTAAAGGGCTATGAGCTAGCGAAATCTTCCTTTTGTGATGATGTCACCCTTGCCAGAGCTGCCGCCCAACGGGGAGCGAAGGTCGGCTTTTTGGATGGGGCTGCCTTGATGCAGGTGCGGATGTATACCTCGATGTCCGAAACTTGGCGCGAATGGGGGCGATCGCTTGATTTAAAAGATGCTTCCACGCCCAGCCAAACCTTGGCCGATTGCCTTTTACTGACTGCCGTTCAGGGCTTACCAATTCCCCTATTAGTTGCCCTTTCAATTTGGCAACCGATCGCGATCTTGCCGATCCAGATTTTGTACTGGTTAAATGCTTTTTTAGTGCTGATTCGTTGCTTACTACTATTGGGAATTAGAAGTAGCTATACCGAGGTGGGTTTCTGGTTTTGGCTATCGCCCCTTGCTGATCCCTTCGCTACCCTTCGGATTTGGATCTCTGCTCTCACTAAGCCCAAAAGTTGGCGCGGACGTAATTACGCATAGCCAAATAAAACAAATAAAAAAGAGGCGGCGCATAGCGCCGCCTCTTTTTGTTGTTGCAAGTTAGAAAAAGACAACTCGGCTGTCAAATCCTTGACGGCGCACGGTTAGATTTAACGCTTCGGCACTGGTGCGATCGGGATATCCTTGGATCTCGATGTAAGTGCCACGGTAAGACGAACGAATTTGGGCATTAGGCGAGATCGTCTGTACTCTCTGTAGTTCGGCGACGGAACTGGTAGGGATAATCACGAAGTAACGCAATTGGGAACCGACGTTATTAGGTTGAGCCGCTGCCACGGGTGGAAATGACTGGGGAGCCGCTTGGATTGGCAAGGGCTGGCTGGAGGGCGGTAAAGCTTGGGGCGATCGCACAATTTCGATCGAATTAGAATTATTAGTAGGAAAGTCATAGCCTGGAACCCCTGGCAAAGACTCGCGGGAAGTCTGGATTGGAATTGCATCCACAGGAATCGGCACAGATGACGAGGGGAAAGAGCTAGCGGGGGGCAAGGTGCTAACGGAGGGCGCAGGGGCAACAGGCGCGGAAGTGAACTTACTTTGCACCGTTACTATTTGAGGCGATAGTCCTGCTTGGCTGAACTGGGAAGCCCTACGCTGTGCCAAATTCAAATTATTAAATCGTCCTAACTGCACAACCTGTTCTCCCGAATCTAACCGACTAACAAAAGCATCGGGAGCGATCGCCTTTGCCTGCTGGATACTTGTCACATTGGGAAGGTAAACTAGATATTGCGAAGAAGTACTGACCGTCGGGGATACAGGCAAAGAATCATTGGGAAAAGACTGAGCATTGGCAGGGTTGACCAAGCTCGCATGAGTGTATGCACTTGCAAGGGATATTAAGCCAATGGCGAAGTTGCGGGTAAAGTTACGGAGCATAAAACTAGGGAGCATGGTGTGTGTGTGGAGTCTCATATGCTTGCCAACCGAAGGTGACCAAAAGTAAAACAAAAACTTAACCAGAAAGTAACCGAAAAGTAAACTAGTGTCTTGAGCTTAGGGAGGAATCTGGCATTTGATTTTGAAAACTACGACGACGTTTTTCAAAATTGAGATTCCCAAAACGAGTAAATAATAGTTTGGGAAAGGTTTGGGAAAATTGGTTAACAAATTGGGCGCGATTGTATCATACTCTCCTAAATTGACATAAGCCCCCCTAGCTTTAAAGTTAGTTTTATAGCTGTTGCTACCTGCATCAGGACAAATCAAAACCTAAGAAGCGAGTGGCGATGCTTCGCGCCGCCACTCGTCTTCTGGTTTTGTGTCCTAAGCGTAGCAGCAGCTATAAAACTTGCCTGAAGGTATATTTTGAGGCTATGAGCGATCGCGAAGATCCCCTTGGCGTGTTTTAATGCGATATTGCTATACCAACAATAGAAATCATGGCAGTAGACCTGACTCGCGTCCAACCACCTCTCACCGTTTATCCACCTAAGGTCAATCAATTCATTTTGAAAGCCATCACGCTAATCACCCCCTTTTGGTTGCGAGGACAATGTGGCATTAAACAAATTGAAACTCGCTATATTGATCGCCTTGTTGAGGCAACTAAAAAATTTCAAGATGGTAAATCGCGCTACCTGCTAGCCTTCCGACATCCCACCACCGATGATCCCTTTGCAATGTTGTACCTACTCGCCTATGCCGTTCCAGAGCAGGCAAGACAAATGGGGATCAAGCTCAAACAACCACCCCATAGTGGTTTTGTTTACGATCGCGGCATTTCTCTATGGGCAGGCGATTATATCAATTGGCTATTTCCAGCCCTTGGGGGTATTTCAATTTTTCGGGGCAAACTCGATCGCCCTGCGCTCAATCTCATGCGTAAACAGATTACCCACGGTGATGTCCCACTCTCGATGGCTCCTGAGGGTGGCACAAATGGCAAAAGTGAGACGGTGGCTGAGCTAGAACCGGGGATTGCCCAGATCGGTTTTTGGGCGGCAGAAGATCTCCAAAAGGAAGGGCGCAAGGAGGAGATGCTCATTATTCCCGTGGGGATTCAATACGAATATGCGCCCGATGCTTGGGACAAGATCGATCAGACGATCGAGACAATTGAAAAAGAATGTGGGATCAGCAAACCAACCATTACCAAAGACAGTCGCTATCAGCGTTTATACGATCTCGGAATTTATCTAGTGCGTTGGGTTAGTGACTATTACAAGTCCTTTTATGGCAACTATGGCAATAGCGCTCCCAAATTAGATTATGAGAATGCGGACTTAGCGACCTTGGTAAATAATCTCTCTGACCATATTCTCAGTGTGGCGGAGATGAACTTTGGAATTAAGGCGCGGGGGACAGCGATTGATCGTTGTCGTCGTCTGGAACAAGCGGGATGGGATCGGGTGTTTCGCAATGACTTGCCAGCCCTTGAGAGCTTGTCAACGATGGAACGTAGCTTTGCGGATCAGTTAGCCCTCGAAGCTACCTACAGCAATTTCCACATGAAAATTGCGGAGAGTGTGATCGGTGTTACCAGTGACTATGTACGTCAGCATCCCAGCACAAGCCGCTATATTGAAGTTTTAAATCTGATCTGGAGCGTTCTCAATCGCATTACCGAGCGCGATCCAAAATCTGCATTTAAGCAAGCTCCTAGCTTTGGCGATCGCAAGTTAACTATTTCCGTAGGAGATCCGCTTTCTGTATCCGATCGCCTTGAGGAATACCAATCTAGCCGCACTGCTGCCAAAGAATGTACGCGCAAGCTCACGGATGAGCTAGCGGATGCTCTCAAAAGTCTCGTCACCCCATCTACCATCTAAAAGAACAATTCCCACTGGGAATTGTTCTTTTACGTGGATCAGCTTGGGTAAAGGCTCTGGCAGTCCTCTAGGTTAAGTCGCGATCGCGTGACGATATTTAGAGGCGAAGTCTGTCCCCTAGCTAGATGAATTGCCCCCGCACAGCCGATCATTGCCGCATTGTCCGTACAGAGACTCAAGGGCGGAAAGATAGCTTTGATGTGGTGTTCTTCTGCCATTGTGACCAGACGCGATCGCAAGGCACTATTTGCCGCTACGCCGCCGACCGCAACGATGGTTGGTAAATTATGGGCGATCGCGCATTTAATCGTGCGGCTGACCAGTGCCTCCGCCACCGTCGCCTGAAAACTTGCAGCAATATCGGCGATCGGTAAAGGCTCACCATTGGGGCTGAGCTTTTGCGTAAGGCGTAACACTGCGGTTTTTAGCCCACTAAAACTAGAGTCGTAGGGCGCATCGGTAATCCTGCCCTGCGGCAACTTATAGGCTTTGGCATCTCCAGCGATCGCCAATTTATCGATTACTGGTCCCCCAGGATAGCCCAGCCCCAATAGCCTTGCCACCTTATCAAATGCTTCTCCCGCCGCATCATCGCGGGTTTTACCCATCACCTGATAATCCGTATAGTCTTTCACCAAAATAATGCTGCTATGTCCACCCGATACTAGCAGACATAGAAATGGTGGCTCTAGGGTCGGATCGGCTAGCAGAGCTGAGCAGATATGCCCCTCAAGGTGATGCACAGCAATTAAGGGCTTATTGTGCAGCATTGCCAAGGTTTTTGCCGCCGTAACGCCGATCATCAAAGATCCGATCAAACCAGGGGCAACGGTCACCGCAATCCCGTCAATTTCCGCCCATGTCTTGCCCGACTCGTCATAGGCTTGAGCAATCACAGGATTAATTGATTCAACGTGCTGACGGGCGGCAATCTCTGGCATAACTCCCCCATAGATTGCATGGGTTTGGATTTGCGACGCAACGACATTGCTCAAAATTTGGCGATCGCATACCACTGCCGCCGCCGTTTCATCACAGCTAGATTCGATCGCAAGAATGGTTGGCATATATTGGCTGTTAGCAATTAGCGGTTAGCTTTTGACTTGTGAGAGGACTTAACCATGATACCGAAACACTTAGCTGCCTGAATATTCTTCTGAAAAGCCAAAAGCTAATTGCTAAAAGCTAATTGCTAATTGCCCCAAATTGATACATTACTTTACGGGATGTGAAGATTGCTTTACCGAGGCGCGATCGCTGATATAGGATCGGGAGTCAAGTTTTCAAACAAAAACAACGAAAACATCGTTATTTTTACCTATCTTGCATACAGGTAAATTCAAATAAATACGAAGGTACACACGAAGGTCAGTCAATGAAAAGACTTTTTGCTCTCATCCTAGTTATCGGTCTGTGGTTTGGCATTAGCCTTGCTTCGACTCCTGCTGCCTATGCAGAATTCTCATTTAATGCTTTAACCCCCTGCGCCACTTCTGCCGCTTTCCAAGAGCGTCTACAGACAGAGGTAGATGGTTTTGCCGCTCGTCTCGAAAATTTCCAAGCTGGTAGCGCTCCTGCGGAATACCTCAAGGGCAAAATCGCTGCTGCGGAAACCCGTTTCGCTAAGTATGCCGATGCAGGTCTGCTCTGTGGTGAAGATGGTCTACCTCACTTGATCAGTGATGGACGCTTTGATCGCGCAGGTGAATTCACCATTCCTGCTTTGATGTTTTTATACATCGCAGGTTGGATCGGTTGGGTTGGTCGTGCTTACTTGATCGCTATTCACAAGGATTCTGCTACTGCGGCTCAAAAGGAAATTATTCTTGATCTTCCTTTAGCTGTGAAGTGTTCCTTGACTGGTTTTGCATGGCCTCTTGCTGCCATCAAAGAATTAACTTCTGGTGAGTTGGTTGTACCAGAGAGCGAAGTAACTGTTTCGCCTCGATAGACTTTGATATTTTGAGCTTCATTACGCACTCAAAGATAATCTCAAAGATAATTAGTACTTTGGGAACTTTAGAGAATTCACAAAAAAATAAGGAGAACTCCCTTGAAAAACTTTTTAGCCTCTGCCCCTGTGGTAGCTACCCTATGGATGACCATTACTGCTGGCATCCTCATCGAAGCTAACCGTCTCTTTCCAGATAACCTTACCTTTCCCTTCTAGATTGTTTTTTCTAGATTGATTTAGGACTAACTTAGGAGATTTTAGTTTTTCTTTTAAGTTGAAAAGTATTACAACCGCAAAAAAGCGCCGCTAACGGCGCTTTTTTGCGGTTGTAGCGATTGTTTTTGTTCTGAATAAACGAGCCATTTGCACCGCGCTTCGCGCGATGCAAATGGCTCAAAATGTTCACCATTTTGCGCTTTCGTCGAACTCACGTTAAATAAGCGTCTAAATATGCGAGGACAGATTTAGACGCTTATTTAGACTTGTTCATGCCGATTCAGACTGATTTGTACTGAGTAATAAGATTGTGAGCAATCTTAGCCCAACTGTAATGTTCACTAATATATTGCCGAGCGCGATCGCCTATGCTTTGGGATTCTTGTGGTTGGGTTAGAACAGATTGGATTGCTTGAGCGATCGCACCTACCTCTAGCTCTGTTACATAGCCAAGATTCTGCGCTTGTACTATTGGGGCGATCGCCACACCTTTAGTAATTAAAACGGGGGTTGCGGAGGCAAGGGCTTCGATAACGGCGATACCAAAGTTTTCAGAATGGGAAGTCAAGGCGAACAAATCTGCACCTTGCAAGTAGAGATATTTGGTTGAACCCTCCACAAAGTCTAACCAATGCAGGCGATCGCCAAGATTATGTTCTAAGGCGATGGATTTAAGCTGGTTAATGTACTCTGATTCCCCATTACCCGCGATCGCTAGGGCAAATTCTTGATGAGCTTGATTTTTTAGCTCACCAAGGGCAGCAATTAAATACTCCAAACCTTTTTTGGGATGGATGCGAGACATAAATATAATAATTGGTACGTGATCAGCAACTTGTAAACGTTGATGTAACTGCTGGCGAGCATTAGCAATTTCAGGATATATATGTACTCCGTGGGGCAGGACAAAGTTAGGTATCTTCAGATCTAACCGATTAAATTCTTCTCTTTCTTGTTCTGCCGTAAAGTGCAGAAATTTGCTATGCCTCAGATTAGAGCGCTCAATAATATTCAGATATAGTTGTTTGCGAAACTGGCTTTGTTCTAGCGACCAAGTACAAAGCTGTCCGAGGGGGCGATTAATATAGGGAACTTTTTTGAAGCGAGCGATCGCCATGGCGATCGTTGATGTGTAGGAAAAAATAGCATGGACATGGATCAAGTCGTAATCAGTAATATGTTGCCATAGCCAAGTTGTGAAACTAGAGGAATAAGCAAACTCTCGCACCGCCGCGATCCGAGGCGAAAATCTAGGGAAGAATCGAATTGGGACATTGGCATATTCGGCTAGTTGATCACTGAGGTCAAATAGTGGAACCTCAAGAAGATTTACACCATTGTCATTAGTGGTGGCAATTTCGGCATCACAGCCCTGCGATCGCAATGCCTTCACCATCTCAATAACCGCTTGGCTAGGACCTCCACGCACTTTGGCAACGGAAGGAATAATATGTAAAACTTTCATAGATTAATTCTCATCGATTAATCAGATATTATCCAGCCAGTTTTGTAAAACAATTAGGCTCCAGTGTCTGTACCACTGTCCAGATGGGAGCGGGATATGGCTGGGTATTTGCTGACTTAGATGCTTATCCATATGCCATTCACGGTTAATCCATTGCTCAAAGGGAACGGTAAAACCACGCTTTTTCAGTCTAGTCACATAGTTGGGGATTTCAGGGATCGCACTGACTAACAAGCCCTTATTTCTTTGTAGTCGGATTGAAGCCGCGATCGCCCTAACTTCTTGAAACAGAGTTTGATCCACAAAGGGAACCCTTAACTCTAGCCCCCAGCGCATACTCATCACGTCACTATCTCGTAACAACTGATTTCGCATATATCGGCTCAACTCTAGATAGGAGACTTGATCTTCGGGCGTGGGAAATGTCGATAAATCACAACTATGCAAATTTTTGAAATTATTGATTTCAGATCCTAAGCGATCGCCTACTGTCCCACCCAGATAGAAGTTTACCAGTTGCAGCGCTTCCCAATTAGAAAAAACTCCGCGTGCCAGACCATAGGCATTGACAATGGAATTTTTTTGGGATAGAAATGCGCCAATTCTTCGGATTTTAGAAGATCTGCATAGTTTTTCTAAGGGCTTGCCGAATAGATGGAAGATAGACTCAAGATAAGCTAATTGTTGCCTTTGTTGCCAAATTTTAGGAACAGTTTGGAAAGTACTATAACCGCCAAATAACTCATCGCCGCCTAGTCCTGACAAAACCACTTTCATGTGATGCTGATGGGCAACTTTTGACACACAAAATGTATTAAATCCATCGATAGTCGGCTGATCTAGTGATCGCCAATACTCTGGCAATAAACTTTGGGCGCTATCCGCCGTCAGGATATACTCCGTATGATTTGTACCAAAGTCATTGGCAACTTGACGAGCAATTGTTCCTTCATTCCATTGAGATTCATTAAAGGCGATCGAGTAAGTGCAGAGGTTATCCATTTGTAAATGACGGGCGATCGCCACGATTGCAGTTGAGTCGATGCCGCCACTCAAAAAAATCCCCACAGGTACATCACTCACAAAATGATGTTTGACCGTATCAATCAATGCTGTTCTAGCCTTGGCGATCGCCTCGCTAGAATCAGATATAAATCCAGATTTAGATCCACCTAAGTCCTGATCATTTAAAGCTGGTTGAAAATCAAGCTGCCAATATTTCTGTTGTTTGACTTCTCCAGATTTCCAGATTAAGTAGTGACCTGCTTCTAAACATTTAATATCCTCAATAATTGTCCAAGGCTCTGATACTGATCCATTAGAGAAATATGTATATAAACCAAAGGCACTTAATTGTTTAGGGACTATTTCTGTTGCTAAAATTGCCCTGATTTCTGATGCAAAGATAAAAGTTCGATCCCGTGGATTTTGATAAAAATAAATGGGCTTAACTCCCATTGAATCACGAGCAATAAAACATATCTTTTCTAAGTTATCCCAAATGGCAAAGGCAAACATCCCCCTTAAAAATTTTAGGCATTCAATCCCATGTCTTGCATAAAGTTTGAGAATAACTTCTGTATCGGTCATAGATACAAAAGTTTCTCCAGATTTTTGCAATTGCTGCCTTAATTGTAGAAAGTTATAGATCTCGCCATTGAAAGTAATCCAGTACCGTTGATCATTGATAGACATAGGTTGATGCCCATTTTGACTCAGATCTAGAATGGATAATCTCGTATGGACTAAGCCGATGTTTTTATCTTCAGATACATATAATCCAAAATCATCGGGACCCCGATGTTCGAGATTTGCTTTCATTTTGTAAATGTGACTTTCAGTTGCAGAGTGAAATGATGTGGTCAACACACCAGCAATTCCACACATTATATTCTCCTGTAGCCATGAAACCTTAAACTTTCTATATATCTAGCCTAATACAAATATTATTATTTAAAAACAAATTTACAGTCTTTACCAGTCATGTTAGGACATGAATTTAAGAAGTGAATAATGCTGCTTCTTGAATTTCAATTGAACGATCGCAAGATACTATTATTTCTTGAAAAAATTCTTGATATGACTATTTAGTGTTTGTTTGAATTTAGGAAATCCAAACAAATTAATTGTTTCTTTCCTTAATATTTCAGGCTGATAAATTACTTTGTAATCATGTCCATTAGTTAAAATTTTAATGATTGCTTGAGCGATCGCTTGTACGTCTTCGGGATTAACTAATACTCCCAATTCACCGTTAGCTAGAGCATCAACGGCTCCATCAATATTTCCCCCAAGTACGGGTTTGCCACAGGCAAGAGCCTCTAGGTATACTATGCCAAATCCTTCTCTTTTACTAGGCATCGCAAATAAATCGCATAGATTATAGTAATCACATAAATATTCATCGGCAATAAATCCTGCTAAGGTCACATGATCTTGTAAGTTTTTTTGATGAATAATTTTTTCTATGCGATCGCTATCATCGCCCTTGCCCACAATGATGTAGTGAATGTCAGGAATGGCTTGGCGAATAGTTGGTAAAGCTTCGAGAACGCGATCATAACCTTTGTATCGTTCGGAAGTGACTAGCCGCGATACGGTTAGAATTATTTTCTGTTTGGGCTGCAACTTATATTTGGTAAGCAAATATGGGGGCTTGGGAGCAATTTCCCAAGCTGAAGCATTAAAGGTATTGGGTAAGATTTTTACTGTATTTAGCGATATGCCTTGATCTTGACAAAGGCGATCGCGGGTGAAGTTACTCACTGCCAAAATTAAATCTGCTGATTTGAGCGCTGTTAAAAGTAAGGGATTTTTGATATCCCAAGCTTCAACTCCGTGGGCGATCATGATGTATTTTGTCCCCAGCAGATATTTCAACAATAACGCGATCGGCGCAAAGTTGAGGTGAGTCATGATGATCAAATCTGGCTTTTTGGCGATCGCCCTAGTTATTAATCGCCAAGAAAAATCCACAGTCCGCCAAGGTGATGGGGTTAGTCCTGAGCAATGGAGTGATATTGAACTAGGTTGGTTGTCTTGGCGATCGCTTATTAGTTGTGCTAGCCAATCTGTCTTAGCGATTGATGTTAGCTGATCATTTTTGAGAAAAATATCTAAATCAACTTCAGGATATAACTGACAGATTGCTTGTACAAAAAACTGAGAAAAAACCTGTACGCCTCCCTTAGAAGCCACAAGTTCTGGAACCCATAGATGAAGGCAAGTCTTTTTAGACATTACTGGATAAGGTATTTGATTCTCGAAGAATTTGGCAAGTATAGCTGTAGCAGCCTGTATTAACGTGAGTTGGATATATAGTAATTCCAAACAAATTCAGGAGGCTTCGACTTCGCTCAGCCATCGTTCAGCCATCGTATATTGCTGGCTGAGCGAAGTCGAAGTCCTATTTTTCTTATTTGATTTATCAATAGCTATTTGCGCCGCACTTAGCGCGGCACAAATAGCGAAAATGGTAAAAATTACTTTGCAATTTTTACCATTTTCGCTTTCGTTGAACTGAAGTTGTATCAGGACAAAATCAAACCCTGAGAAACATAGCTACAGCTAGAATTAACCAAAAACAACAGGCTGATTTCATTTATGAAATCAGCCTGTTGTTATAAAAACATTGGCTAATACCTGATGAAACTAGACTTTGGCATGAGCCTTTTTCTTGGCATCAGCAGAGCGCTTGAGTAACCAACCACCCGCAAAAACGACACCTGCAACGGCAGGAGGTACGGGGACAGGCTTAACTGGGGATTCACCACCTAGGGCGGAGAAGTAAGCAGTAGAGTCAAGAACTCCGTCACTAGTATCCGCAATGATGAAGGTAAGTTTATTGGACTTCTTGCCATCACCGAGGAATTTGGAGAATGTGACTACAGGGTTATTGTTAGGAGCAAGTACACCGTCCAATTCAGTTCCACCCAAAGCTTTGACATTGGGGTTGTTGACATTAACAGGATTGCCACCAACAGCAGCGATATTTTCACCATTGATGATCAGACCAAATCCATCGATAAAGCTAGTGTTAACATACTCAGGAAATTCTTCAGTACCAAAAACAGTATTGAAGAAGATCGTGTCAAAACCAGAATTGAGGTCAAACTCGATATCAATTTGGGCGACATCGAAATGTGTAGTTTTGCCTGTAATTGTTGTCAGCAATGCATTTTGGGAAGCAGTTGCGGCAACGCCATAGTCAGTAGTTTTATTAGTTTGGGTATTGTTGCCATCGCCGTAGTCTTTGACATTACCTGTACTGATAACGACACCTGAGCCAATGCCGTAGGTTCCGCTAGCATTGGTAAAAGTCCCGAACTGTGTTGGTTGTCCATTCACAGAGATGCTGGTAACACTAATGCCACCATTGCCTGCGGTGAGGGCATTGGCTAGGGTGTTAAGAGCATCAGTTTGTGTAACAGAAATGGCTTGGGCTGCGCCGCCGACAAATGCAGAGAGTGCGACAGCAGTAGAAGCGATCGAGAATTTTGTAAGAGTTTTCATGGGATTAGGGCTTTGATTATTGAGAAATTTGACGTGATGTTTCTTGATAATTCCAACGACGAATCTACAAAATCAATTTCTTTATCATCTTATCTTCAGGTTGTCAGAACCCGCTAACTATATATTACATAAACAGTTTAAAAATTTCATTAAAGTATATTAATCTTCATTAAAGTTATGGATTAGATATATAGGTAGTCGCTGTTATCTAACGATTAAGGCTAATTTTGCCCTAAATTGCCTTAGACTGCCTTAGATTGCTTATATTTCCAAATAATTCCCGAAAGAGAATTGGTGGTGACATGGGCAGCGATCGCGGCTAGGAGATTGCCTGTGTGAATGGTAATCGCGCCTAACATCATGCCGACAGCGATCGCCCAAACAGTGTAGGACAGATACTTTGTATTTGCCATGTGTAATAGCCCAAATACAACGCTAGTAATTACTAAGGCGATCGCATCCATGCCGAGGGCGGGCAGTGCTACTCCTCGAAATAGCATCTCTTCACTCAATCCCGGTAATAGACCTAGCCAGATAATATCAATGGGTTTTAGGGGCTGAAGCACCATTTGCAAATATTCTTGGGCGGCGATGCGATAGCTGTCCCACACTTCATAGATGACGCTGCTGAGTAAAGCCACCCCTGCGCCAATGCCCACACCGATCGCTGCCTGTTCAGGTTGCCAATAAAGCGGAACCATCGACATCCCCGCGATGTAGACCCAGCCCTTAGAAATTCCCAAAAAAAGTACAGCCGTGACTGCCATGGCGATCAATACCTGCGATCGCGATAGTGGTTCGTTTTGCTGCTGATCTTGCTTGTTTTGAGGAGCTTGGGAAAATAGGGACATGGTGGGTTTGATAGTTAATTAACTTTAGAATGCGCTGGCGGAAACTTTGGCATTTCTTAGCATAGCCCCTCAATGCTGGCAACTAGACGATCAATGTCAGCGATCGCCGTGAGGTAATGCACTGAAGCTCGCAAGCAATCGGGGTCGGCAAGGGCGCGGATAAATATTTGTTGGGTCTCTAACTGTTGAGAAATTTGGGCATGGGAAAGTTTAGAAACCGTGGAATTTGTCATGGCACGATTTACTTTAAAGGAAATTAGACCCGATTCGGGGGCAACCTGTCGCACACAATCAATATGGGGCATAGCATCGAGCTTTTGCCACAGCAACTGACTAAGCTGACAGATGCGTTCGTAGCGTTGCTGAGGATTTCCCCAACTGTTGGCATAGGCGATCGCCAATCTGAGCGCTTCGTAAAGCGCGTAAGTGGAGCTTGCCACCTCAAACCTAGCACCATCTTGCTTCCATTGAGGAATTGGTAGCTTGTTAGTAATTCCTCTCCAGCCAACGAATACAGGCTCGATCGCTGCAAAAATTTCGGGGCGAATATACAAAAAACCTAATCCAAGGGGAGCGCACCACCATTTATGAGCAGTTGCTGCATAGAAATCCGCGCCGATTTCCGTGAGGTTAAGTGGTAACACTCCGAGGGACTGCGCCGCATCGACGGCTACTAAAACTTGGCGATCGCGACAGGCTTTAACTATTGCTTTGAGGGGAAGTACTTGCCCTGTATTCCAACAGATGTGGCTCAGCATCACCATTTTGGTCTGCGGTTGGAGATGCTGCACCAGCAAATCCACGGGGGCTTGATCATTGACGCTGGCGTTGTGGGTACTGGTGAGAGGAAAATAATCAATTTCAATGCCAAAGCGCTTTTGAATCTGGGTGGCACTGGCGATAATACCGGGGTGTTCACAATCGGAGAGCAGAAGGCGATCGCCTTTTTGCCAATTAACTGCCCACAGTGCGATATTGCAGCCCACGGTCGTATTTTCAGTAAGGGAGATGGTGTTGGGGCTAACTTGTAATTCTTGAGCGATCGCCGCTTTGGTTGTATCGTACTCCGCCATCATCCAATTCCCTGCGGCATTGGAAAAGCAGCCCAAGGCTTCAATATGGCGAAAATTTTTGGTGATCGACTCCAGTGCTGCTTCACATAAAACCCCTTGACCACCGTAATTAAAATAGGTGCGATTGGGAACTGCCAAAGCAGGAAATTGCGATCGGTGATTAGCTAACTCTAATTCGCGATCTAACTCGCGATCGCCCATACCTTGTTCTATAAAATCCGCCGAAGCAACCAAACCTTACTCCTACCAAAATCTAGTAAAAACTTTGCTGCCTATTCTATACCAATACAATGAAGGGGAACTCAGAACGTTGCCCTTCATTGTATTGGTAGTCCTAAATAAATCTAAAGAGGCTTCGACTCCTCTCAGCCACCGTATATCGATGGCTGAGAGGAGTCGAAGCCTTATTTCTTATTTGAATTGTCTATATTCCGTAGCTATTTTTGTGTCCTAATACAGGTGGCGACAGCTATATTTTTATGAATTGAAGTGAAGAACAAAAAGAACAAAGACAAAAATTATAAGCGCCCTGCTCTGACAGCTTCAGCTAGAGCAGTGAGATTCTCAACGGTCTGATCGAAATTAATGCAACCATCGGTGATGCTCTTGCCGTACTCTAGCTTGGCGAGATCCTTAGGAAATGGCTGCTTACCAGCATTGAGATGACTTTCTAGCATAATGCCGACAATGTATTCCGAGCCTGAGCGGACTTGTTCAGCGATGTCCTGCAAGACTATGGGCTGATTTTTGTAATCTTGACCGCTATTATCGTGGCTGCAATCAACCATCATGTAGGGCTGCAACTGCCGATCGCTTAATCGATGGGCGATCGCTTCGACATGGTTCTTGTCGTAATTAGCGCCCTGCTTGCCGCCGCGCAACACGATATGTCCATCAGGATTGCCCGTCGTGGTGACAATGCTAGCTCTGCCCTCATTGCTAACACCGAGAAAACGATGGGGTTGACGCGCCGACAGCATCGCATTAATTGCCACATCAATACCGCCATCGGTTCCATTCTTAAAGCCTACGGGCATCGACAAGCCCGAAGACATTTCGCGATGGGTTTGGCTCTCGGTGGTTCTCGCACCGATCGCTGTCCATGAGATCAGGTCGGCGAGGTACTGCGGCACGATTGGATCAAGCAGTTCGGTAGCACTGGGTAAGCCGAGCTTGGCGACATCTAGCAATAGTCCCCGCGCCATGCGAATCCCGTAGTTAATATCAAAGGTTCCATTCAAATGGGGATCGTTAATCAAACCCTTCCAGCCAATGGTGGTGCGGGGCTTCTCGAAGTAAACGCGCATGACGATTTCAAGGGCATCGCTAACCTGATCGCGAAACTTAGCGAGTTTTTCGGCATATTCGCGAGCCGCTTTGACTTCATGGATTGAGCAGGGACCAACTACCACCAACAGGCGGCGATCGCTACCACTTAAAATATTACGGATTCTTTGCCTCGCGCTGGATACGACCTTAGCGATCGCAGGGGTGATTGGCAATTCGGCTTTTACTTCGATTGGTGCTGCTAATGGACAGGTCTCGACCACGTGCAGGTCATAGGTTTTAAGTTGTTGCAAATCTTCATCTAATCCAGCGATATCTTGATCACTGATTTGATCAACTACTTCATTCATATTTGCGATTTCTGTGGGTGACAATCTGTTTTTACTCTCTGTAAGTATCTACTTATACTTTAGCCTCCCCAAGTGGTTTTGACATAAAAAGCAAAAAACGATATAGCGCTTTTCAAGCAAGCGAGGTACAGAAGGTTGTTTCCCCGCCTTCGGTGGGGAAACAACCCTTTACTTCACTAGACTGGAAAACGAGAGGCAGGACAAACAGCTAAAATAAACCTAACTCATGCAGATCACCACGAACGGATAGACCTATGCCACGTTACACAGGAATCTCTAGCGAAGCCTTTCGCCATCCCCTCGATCGCCAAGCCGAACAAGCCCTCCGCAGCGTCCCTGGGTTTGACCTCGTGGCAGGGAAATTTGTCGAGTTTATGTATGAGCGTCCACAGACGATTTATCACATTGGCAACAGCATCCAAGTTAGCCATCGGCAATATGCCACGATCCATCGCATCTTTCGGGAATGTATCGCTGACCTCGATGTGCAGCCCGAACCAGTTCTATTTGTGTCGCAAAATCCTGTCGCCAATAGCTACGCCCTCGGCAAAGATCATCCCTACATTGTGATCAACTCAGGCTTGCTCGATCTCCTCACCGAAGAGGAAATTCGGTCAGTGCTTGCCCATGAGCTAGGACATATCAAATGTGGTCACACCACCCTGATCCAGATGGCGATGTGGGTAATGAATGTCGTCTCTACCCTCAGCGAAATGACCTTCGGCTTAGGCGGGATCGTCAGCAGTGGCTTGATCTATGCCTTTTTTGAATGGCGGCGCAAGGCGGAACTATCGAGCGATCGCGCAGCGATGTTAGTCACCGATGATCTTGATACTGTCCTCTCGACGATGATGAAGCTATCGGGCGGCAGCAATAAATTTGCCCATGAGTTGAGTCTGCCCGAATTTATCCGCCAGTCCCAAGACTATCAAGATCTTGATAAAGACAACCTCAATCAAATCTATAAATTCATGCTCTATAACGGATTTGGAGCGGGTTCGATGCTCAGCCATCCTTTTCCCGTAGAGCGTGTCCACTACATCCGCGACTGGGCAGACTCAGAAGAATATCGCAGTATTAAATCTGGCAATTACAAACGCGGGGATCATGCTGGTGCAGTGGATGTGTCTAATTCACAAGAGCATAAGAAACCAGAAACCGAAGCAGAAAGGCTCCAGCGTCAAATTGAGGAATTACAAGCCGAAATTAATCGCCTCAAGCGATAGCAAACAGTGATTCACGGAAGTAGGGGCAGAGCATTCCTGCGACCAATTAGCCATCTTCAGAGATTTCGTTAACAGGAATGCTCTGCCCAAAATCGCTTACAGATTTCTGCGACCAATTAGCCATCTTCAGGGATTTCGTTAACAGGAATGCTCTGCCCAAAATCGCTTACAGATTCCTGTTCAACGGTGGAAAGGGCAGAGCATTGGCAAGGCAGAGGCTTGATTAGCATTGACACAATTTTTGTGCCAATGCTCTACCCCTACGCAAAAAAAACTTTGGCTTTAAAAAGAACTAACTCTTACCCATTGCTGACTCATGGTTTGTTCGTAAAGTATTTCCAGATGATCAATATTTTTGGTGAGGGTGTAACGCTCTAACACTCGCTGTCTCGCCTTTGCGCCAATGATTTGCGCCATTTCAGGATGATCGGCAAAGAGTGGTAATAGGGTGCAAAGCTGAGATGCGACCTTATGAGAATCCAAAATTACCCCTGCACCATTTTCGATCACCTCACCATCTGCGCCGACATCTGTTGCGATGCAAGCCACGCCGCAGGACATCGCCTCTAGCAATGATAAAGACAAGCCTTCAACCAAGGATGGCAAGATGAATACATCTGTACCGCGCAAAATTTCGATTCTTCGCTGTTCATCGGCGATGTATCCCATCCAAATAATGCTGGGATCAGAACCATAAAAAGCTTTTAACCCTGCTAGTAAAGGACCTGTCCCCACGATCGCTAGTTTACAACCCTCTGGCATTCTCGATTTGCGCCATGCTTTGAGGAGAGCTTCGACATTCTTTTCGGCGGCGAGGCGACCTTGATAGAGAAATAGAACCTCAGCATTTAGTTCTTGTTTGATCCCCGACTCCCCAGGGGAGTAGCGATCGCTATCGACACCATTAGGGATAATCGCAATGCGGGTGTTGGGAACGCCTAATTTATTCAGAAGTTCCTTTTGGATATTTGAGAAGATGATTACTTGGTTATAATCAGCTAGGGACGGAGCATAAATTTGGTAAGTGAGTTGCTGCGTGCTAGAGGCGAGATTACGCCGTTTAAGATCGAAGGGTTGGTGAAAAGTAGCAACCAGAGGCAAATCAAGTTCGGCACAAATTTCGGGCAGACGGAAATCGAGGGGAGAGAGGGCGAGGGAGGCATGAACGAGATCGGGCTTAAGCGATCGCAGGGAATCTATCAAGATTTTGTTTGCCCGTAGCGATGGCACAGTGTAGATCGTGGACTTGTAGAGAAAGGGTAGCGCCACATCCTGAGCTTCTTGGGAGGAATCTTCTTCACTATCGCTATCAGAATCATTTTCAGGGGCAAAGTGCATGAAGCTAACCCGATGCCCGCGATCGAGTAAGGCGTTAGTAATTTCCCGACTATAGGTTACATTGCCACAGGCAGGGGACTTCTTTCCTAACCATGCAATATGCATGAATTACACCACATTATTACAAGGCTTATGATACCAAATGCTCTAGTCAAATGTTCGGGCAAATGTTTGGGCAAATATTCGGGCAAAGGGGCGATCGCTGCGATTGGTTTATCAAACATGGCTCAAACTTTGCTGAGCCAACCTAGCTTAAAACGAAAACTTTTCTATACTTACCAGCACAGCATTAAAAATATCTGCCAAGATAGTCCTATAGCCGTCCTGATAATTTATAAAGTTTTGTGCAGAGCGCAACACTCTATAAATCAAAGATCATCTAGAAAGATTACCTAGAAGGATCACTTGGAATCGCTATATGTTGTTTGTCCTAATAAGGGAAGATTTGCGTGACTGTTGCTGCCTCTGTTTCTGCGCCTGATGTCCAGATTGCGACCGATTCGGGGATCTTTATCACGATTCACGGTCACTTCTATCAGCCGCCCCGTGAAAATCCTTACCTCAATGCGATCGAGCGCCAAGAAAGCGCTGCCCCTTTCCACGATTGGAATGCTCGCATTCACCATGAATGCTATCGTCCGAATGCGTTTTCGCGGATCGAGCGTCATGATGGCAAAATCATCAAGATTGTCAATAACTATGAGTACATGAGTTTCAACATGGGACCCACGTTGCTCTCATGGATGGAATTTCATGATCGCGATACCTATCAAGCGATTATCGATGCGGACAAACGCAGTGCTGAGCGCCTGAATGGTCATGGCAATGCGATCGCCCAAGTTTATAACCACATCATCATGCCCCTTGCCAATTGGCGCGACAAGCTCACCCAAATTCGTTGGGGCAAGGCAGATTTTCGATCGCGATTTGGGCGTGAGCCTGAGGGAATGTGGCTTGCAGAGACGGCAGTAGATTACGAAACCCTTGAGGCATTGGTCTTAGAAGGGATTAAATTTATTATCCTTGCGCCATCCCAAGCCCAGCGCTGTCGCCCGATCCCCACCGATGACAATCCCAATCCGCCTTGGCAAGAGGTGGGCGGAGCGCAGATTGATCCCAATCGTCCTTACCGTTGTTACTTGCGCCGCCATAGTAGCAATCAAGCCAATGTCACCGAGTTAGGACAATTTCATCTGCCTGCGGATACCGAAGCCTATATCGACATATTCTTCTACGATGGTCCTATTTCTAGAGATATGGGCTTTGGCGATCTCCTTGGCAGTTCGCACAATTTTGCGAAGCGGATTAGTCAAGCGGTTAGAAATGATCAGCGATCGCATCAAGTAGTATCGGTCGCCACCGATGGCGAAACCTTCGGACATCACAAGCATTTCACCGAAAAAACCCTCTCCTATGCCTTTGTCGAAGAATTTCCCAAGCGCGGCTGGACGGTTAGTAACTACGCCCATTACTTGAGTCTGTTTCCGCCCCAGTGGGAAGCGGAACTCAAATCGGTTACGGCTTGGAGTTGCGCCCACGGAGTCGATCGCTGGCAAGGTGGCTGTACCTGTGGCGGCGAAGGCGTAAATTATCAATTGCTGTGGCGGCGACCTCTGCGCGATAGCCTCAATTGGCTGAGCGATCGCCTTGCCACGGTCTATGTCGATATTGGACGCAAGTACTTTAACGATCCTTGGGAAGCCCGCGATCGCTATATTGAAGTCTTAGAATATTCCCTGCGCGATGGTATCTCCGCGCAGTCACCTGTCCTCGAAAAATTCTTTGAGCAACAGTGCGGCAATAAAGTCACGACTTCAGCGCAACGGATTGACGCTTTGCGGCTATTGGAAATGCAGCGCCATGCCCTATTGATGTTTACCAGTTGTGGCTGGTTTTTTGAAGAATTATCGCGCCCTGAAACTGTGCAGATCCTGCGCTATGCGGCAAGGGCGATCGAACTGGCGGCGGATGTGGCGGGAGTATTGCTAGAGGATGAATTTATTCAACGTCTTATCAAAGCTCCTAGCAACCTCGCCGAATTCAAAGATGGTGAAGGCGTTTATCGTCATCAAGTGATCACTAATCGCATCAGCCTTGCCCAAGTCGCTGCCCAATATGCCCTGAGTTCGACCCTAGGTAACTATGGGCGATCGCAACAAATCTATTGCTACCAAATCCAGCAGCAGGATTATCAACTGCAACGGATTGGGTCAATGGCTTTGGCGATCGGTCAGATCAATTTGACATCGGGGATCACCCAAGAATCGGTTAACTATATCTTTGCGGTGTTACACCTTGGCGGTGATGACTTCCATTGCTGCATTCAACCTTTCACAGGACGTAGGGAATACGAAGAGATCAAGGCAACCCTCTTCAAAACCTTGAAGCAAGCGAATACGGCAACCGTGATTTTGGCAATGGCAAGCAACTTTAGCGGTGAGCAGTTCAATCTGCATCACCTTTTTGCCGAAGAACGCCATCGCATTTTGCGCCAGCTTGCCGATGACACCCTCACCCGTCTCGATCAACTCTACGAACAGGTCTACCGCGATAACTATGGCATTTTGATCTCGTTCCGTCGTGATGATCTGCCCGTACCGCAGGAGTTGCAGGTAGCCGCCGATATTGTGTTAAACAATCGTCTGACCGAGGAGCTGAAATGTCTGGAAACAGGCGCAACGCTGCCGAATGTGGGACTCGATGCTGTGGCGATCGAGGCGGCTAACTTGGGTTGTAAATTCACCAATGTCGAGGATGCTCGGTTAGTTGAGAATTATATTCTTAACCAGATTCAGCAATTAGCCCAGCTTGGCGCAATCAATGAGAAGTCATTCTTTGATTACCTTAATCAGATTGAAGAATCCCTTGCGATCGCGGCTAGATTACATCTCACTCTAAACCTCAACCTTTCCCAAGAGGCTTTTCTCAACTATCTATCCAAGCGCATTGCGCCCGAATGCGTTTTGGCGAGACAAATTCTCGATCTAGAATCCACTCAGAAGCAACCGATTCATATAGAGGTCAATCTCTGTGAAAACATTTCCAATCTGGAATTACATCAGTTGATCGACACCGCCAACAAGTTAGGCATTGCCACCGAAGCTTGGTTGCTGGCTTAGAGAATTGGGCTTTGGCTCCGCTCAGCCACCACATAGGATGGCTGAACGGAGCCAAAGCCTTTTTTGATCTAGCTATTGAAAGCGAAAAACGGTAAAAATTGCAAAGCAATTTTTACCGTTTTTCGCCATTTGCGTCGCGCATCGCGCGATGCAAATGGCTATATCGAACTCACCTTAACCATTGGTGGAAATGCGATCGTCAAAGACAAAGCATTCTCCTTGCCAGAGACTCTCTGACTCAGGAACTTCAGCTAAGTATTTGAGAATACCGCCCTTGAGGTGATACACCTCCTCAAATCCCTGCGCCAACATATAGGCGCTTGCCTTCTCACAACGGATGCCCCCTGTGCAGAACATGGCGATTTTTTTGTGCTTAGAATTAGATAAGTGATTCTCTACATACTTGGGGAACTCATGGAAAAATTCTAAATTGGGATTGATCGCCCCTTGAAAAGTGCCAAATTCCACTTCGTAGATATTGCGTGTATCAATGACGACGACCTCTGGATCAGCAATTAATTGATTCCATTCCTGCGAATTAACATAGGTTCCCACTTCCTTACTAGGATCGATATCAGGCACACCAAATTTAACTAATTCTTGCCGTAGACGCACCCGCAACTTGTGATAGGGCATCACATCGCAGGTGGTTTCTTTATGTTCGAGATTTTGGAGACGGGGATCGGAGCGTAGATAACTTAACATCGCATCAATGCCTGCGCGATCGCCTGCAATTGTAGAATTAATCCCTTCTTGTGCCAGTAAAATTACGCCTTTGAGATCATGCTGTTCCCCTAATTGGGCGATCGCCTGCTGCATGGTTTCGTAATCATCTAGCTTCGCAAAATGATAGAAGGTGGCAACTACACAGGAACTAGGCTGATCTGGGTGCAAAAATTTGGTGAGGGACTTGGACATTACAAAATTGGTCAGCTTTTCGCCGCGACAAAATACTTGCTGTTCCCGCACAACGCTAAAGCCACGACTTCGGAAAAATGGTCTAGCGGTGATGCTGACTTCCACAAACAAATGTTCTATTTTTAGTTCGAGAGCTTTCGCCTCGATCGCGCGATATAACCTAGTGCCAACACCACAGCGTTGATAGTCCTTATGGCAAAAGAAGCAATCGATATGACCATCATTTTCTAACTGAGCAAAGCCAGCTATTTCCTTCTCATTTCCCTTTTCGACCTCTGCAACATAGGTAAAGTTATTGGTGCATTCCTTAATCCAATCCCATTTGTAAAGATCATCAGGAGCCCAAGCCTTAACCTGCTCAGGGGAATAGTCGCGAATATTTACTTCGCGCACCGTATCATGGAATAACTGGGCAAGGCGATCGCCATCTTCAGGTTGGAACAATCTAATCAATATATTCATCACTGCAAACTAATCAGCATATCTAACGAGCATCTAATAAGCATATATGATCACCAAACTTGCCTTATCCCTTGGAATGGCGATCGCTGCCGTGACAGTGACCAACCTATCCAGCGCTGCCGCCGCGCCGATTCTGCTCAAGGTCTATCCCACTAATACGCTCGAAAGTCTTGAGACCTGTCCCAAAGAAGTCACCCTCACTGAGCAGGGTCGCCCCTACACCGAAGGCAGCTACACCAAGGATGGCTCAGCAAATCTAAACTGGCTAGCTGAAAAATTTAAGATTGATAATAGTGATGAATTTAGCATCACTTGGATTGCCAAATTGCAGCGCAAATACAGCAATTGCCAAGGCACGGCGGGGATTGCGGATGGTGAGGGACATTCCTATCTGCGAATGCGTTTTACAAAAGGTAATGTATATCTGATCTTGGACATGACGGGGATGTATGATGCCAATGGTTTGACACCCTCAATTATCAATCAGGGAATCAGAAATGGTAATCCTGTCTGGTCATGGGCAGGTACGGATTAACTACAGCGCTTTGCGCCATCACATTTAGCGCTTTGCGCCATCACATTCTAGGAATATATGCTGCAACAAGGACAAAAAATTACTCTCGACATCGACAACCTCGCCGATAGTGGCGATGGCGTGGGACGCTACGAAAATATTGCCATCTTCGTTCCCAATAGCGTCCCCGGCGATCGCATTGCCGCCAAGTTGGAATTTGTCAAAAAGAACTTTGCCCATGCCAGCATCGAGAGAGTGGTCAGACCCTCCCGCGATCGCGTCCGTCCTAGCTGCATCGTTGCCGACAAATGTGGTGGTTGCCAATGGCAAGCAGTCAGCTACCCCGCCCAACTAGAAACCAAACAAAATCTCGTTCTCCAAGCCCTCCAGCGCATCGGCGGCTTTGATCAAGATCTATTAGCGGAATTAGTTGCGCCCATCGTTGGCGCAGCCGAGAGCTTACATTACCGTAATAAAGTTACCTATCCCCTCGCCAAAGGTAAAGATGGCAACCTCAAAGCTGGTTATTACCAAAAAGGCAGCCACAAAATCGTCAATCTCAATCAATGTCCTGCCCAAGATGTGCGCCTCGATCCGATGCTCGCGGAGCTAAAGATGGATATCCATAATCAATGTTGGGAAATCTATGACGAGAATACGCACACTGGTTTATTGCGTCATTTGGGACTGCGAATCGGTCGGCATACAGGCGAAATCTTGATCACCATCGTTGCCCGTGACTGGGAAGTTCCAAATTTGGTGAATTTCGCTCAAGTCTGGCTAGAGCGCTATGACAAGGTGGTGGGCGTAATTCTCAATTGTAATCCTGATAAAACTAATGCCATCTTCGGTCGCGAGAGCCGTTGCATCGCAGGTAAAGATTATCTATTAGAGAAATTTGCGGGTCTTACTTTCCGTTTGCGCGGTGATACTTTCTTTCAGGTTTATACGGAACAAGCGGAGAGAATGCTCAAAATCATTGAAGCAGAACTCAATCTCGAAGGAACGGAAGTTATCCTAGATGCCTATGCAGGTATCGGCACGATCGCTTTGCCTCTAGCAGAACAAGTCAAACAGGCGATCGCGATCGAGATTCAGCCACAGGCAACGGCTCAGGGCAAGCTCAATGCGGAGCTAAATGGCATTGATAATGTAGTCTTCCACACGGGCAAAGTGGAAGAGTTAATCGATACCCTCGACATCTATCCCGATATCGTCATCCTCGATCCTCCCCGCAAAGGTTGCGAACCTGAAGTTATCAAATATCTACGCGAAAAGTGTCCTGATCGCCTTGTCTATGTCAGTTGTAATCCTGCGACGCAAGCGCGAGATTTGAAGTTACTATGCGAAGGCGATCGCTATCACCTCACCCGCATTCAACCCATTGACTTCTTTCCCCAGACATCCCATGTCGAGGCGATCGCTTTTCTCGAAAAATCGTAAACTTGAAACAACGTTAAATTGCTATGTTTACCCAACTACGCATCCAAAACTTTAAATCATGGGCAGATACAGGGGAGTTTCGGATGGCTCCCTTGACTGGATTTTTTGGGACAAATAGTTCAGGGAAAACAGCAATTTTGCAGTTTTTGTTAATGCTAAAGCAAACTGTAGAGTCAAGCGATCGTAATCGGATCTTACATTTAGGCGGCGATCAGTATAGCTATGCTGATTTAGGTACTAATTACGATATTAGCCATAGACATCAATTACCTAAGAAGATACAGGGTTCGTTAAGTTGGAAACCAAAACTAATTTCACAGAATATCCTCGAAATTTTTCCAAGCGAAGATGAGGATGAAGAGATGTTTACTAGTACATTTTCTAACTACACCTATATCAGACCATTACGCTTCGATTTTGCTGCTAATACTGATATAGATCAAATTAGCTTAGAGTTTCTTAAATATTACTTTGAAGGATATAACAATCAATGGAATTATGTTGGGCTAGAAAAAATTAAAAATAATGGTATGGATTATATCTATCAACTAGTTGTTGAAGGGAACTTTATCAAAAGTTGGGGGAAGAGTGGATTGATACGAATCGCACAAGTAAATACTTTAAAAGTAAACTTGAGCCCTTCAAAAACTATGGATTTCAATCTATTACAAGTTCAGTGTTAGACTCTCTTATTCTTAAATCTTTAAAAAGCATAACTTCGGCTTATGAGGATTCTTTTACAAAATACTTATTATCTCGCACCTTTAAGAGAATATCCAAAAAGAACTTACCAATGGTCTGGTGAACGACCTCAAAATGTTGGGAAATATGGAGAATTCACTGTTGCGGCTCTTCTTGCTTCTCGTAAAACAGATTCAGAAGTTGAGATTTCTGTAGCAAAAGCTCTAAAAGAATTAGGCTTAATTCATGGATTTAGATTGAATAGAATTATGCCTAATCGTGGTGATTATGAAATACTAGTACAACGATCACCTAATTCCGCAGAAGTATTGATTACTGATGTTGGATTTGGAGTTTCGCAAGTATTACCAATCTTAGTGTTGTGTTACTACGCACCAAAAGGAGCAACTCTCATATTTGAGCAACCAGAAATTCATTTACATCCCTCAGTTCAAGCAGGACTCGCCGATATATTTATCGAAGTTATCAAAACCCGCAATATTCAAATCATCATCGAGAGTCATAGCGAACATTTATTAAGACGATTGCAAAGGCGTATGGCTGAAGAAAAAGATGGATTCACTAATGATGATGCGGCACTGTATTTTTGTAAAATGAACGATCAAGGAGATTCGGAATTAGTTACTCTTGATATCGATGACTACGGCAATATTTGTAATTATCCTGAAGGATTCTTTGGTGACGAGATGGGAGATCTGGTTGCCATGACTGAAGCAGCAATTAATCGTCAGATGAATATCGGAGCGTGAGAATGTATCACATTGTAGATACAAACGTTCTGCTTGTCGCCAGCAAAAAAGCATCCCAAGCTTCTGAAACCTGTGAATTAGCTTGTGAGAAATATCTCCAAAATCTAATGAATACAGGCGTTTTAGTGATTGATAGCCATTGGCTAATCATCAAAGAATATATGAACAAAAATTCCCAAAGTGGACAACCAAGTGCTGGGGATAAATTTCTTAAATGGGTTCTACTGAATCATACCAATCCAAATCGCTGCGAAAAAGTTGCTATTACGAAACTTGCCGAAAATGATTTTGCTGAGTTTCCAAAATCTCCATCTCTTGAAAAATTTGATCCATCCGATCGCAAATTTGTGGCAGTCGCTTTAACCCATCAGGCTAAACCCGCGATCGCTAATGCTGTTGACTCTGACTGGCACAATCACAAACAAGCCCTTGCAGAACATGGTGTTAAGCTTGACTTTCTTTGCCCAGAACTATTTCCATAAAACAAAGTGATTTTTAATAAGCTCAAAGTTGAGCAAGGGTGCTTTGACCTCAAATTTCATATTTTACAAGGTAAATTGGTATGATAAAAAACGAGTAGAGCTATCTAAAGAATATGAACTATCGCGATCGCATCACCATTGAATCAGGAAAACGCAGTGGCAAACCCTGCATTAGAGGAATGCGAATCACCGTTTATGATGTTCTGTCCTATCTTGCCTCTGGTATGACCTATCAAGAAGTTCTTGAAGACTTTCCTTACCTCACTCAAGAAGATATCTTTGCCTATCTTAGCTATGCCGCCGACCGCGAACAACAAAGCTTAAATGCGATCGCTATTTTGTAGATATAGTTCTAATTTAAAATTCAAAATACCTAGCTAAAATCTGCTGTATTTCTTGTAATTGATTCGGTTCTACTTGACCGAGACATTGAATCAATCTGCGCTTATCAAAAGTCATCGGGTCAACACAGACAACAAAACTGTTACTGCTAAGCCCATTCTTAACAGAAGGAATCAATGGGACAATCACTGGACGTAAGCGATCGCTTGGATTAGTAGAGGTTATCGGTAATACAGTTACCTTACTACGCTGATTAAATGCAGTTCCAGAAATAATCACCGCAGGACGAGTTTTACGAATTTCTGTACCAATCGAAGGATCAAAGCTCACTAACCAGATACTTCCCAATCGATAATCGCTGCCTGTTGCCATGCTGCATCCTCATCATTTGATAATTCATCAAGTAACAAGCAAGCTTCAACCATCGCCTGCTTTTCTTGTTGTTTCCGCCATACTTGCAGTAAGCCTTCAACTAGCCGACTACGGTTTTCTACCCGATCATCGACGTAGCGAATTAAGTCTTCTGGAAGAGAAATAGATACTTTCATGACTAATTTATGCTACTCATAATGCTACTTATGGTAGCACACACATCAAATTTTAAAGTTCTCCTACTACAGCCAAATCTAAACCACGTTCAAAAATCTCATCGATCGCTAGCATCTCGCCATCAGTAGTCATGAACTTATGATCCTTAGTAGCTTTAATGCGATCGCCATTTTCTAACTCATACTCAAAGACTTCTTGATTACCGCGATCGTGCCATTGGGCGATCGGTTGAGTGTAGACAAATCCATTCTCATCGACACTGTAAACCTGACATTCGATTTGATTTTCCACGATTTTACCGATCGGCATCAATCCATATTCCACAGTTCGCACTAATGTATCGTAGCTAAGACAATACTCCGCAAAAATCACCATCTGATCGAATAGATCGTTAGAAATTTCTGACCTAATTCCATTCTTAGCACAACCATCAAGGAAAATAGAACGCTGTTTTTCCATCTCTTCAGGTTTCTTTTTCCCCATCGCCCGCCGCAACAAGTCCGCCGCACCAAGGGAATACCCTGCCAAATCCTGAGCCATCTTCATGATTTGCTCTTGATAACAGTTATGAGTGACAACTCCATTAGCTAGAAAATAAGGAGAACTTTGATCTGCCATTTCAATATCAAAGCATTCAGATTCTCCCCAATCTTCAACGGATACTACAAAGACGGGACGGGCATCCTGTAGATACGTCTCTGTATAAATTTTTTGATACGCTTCAGCCCAACCTGTAATTTTTGTCGCATACTGTGATCGCACAGGTTTAAACATTACTCCTGATTGCAGAGAACGCTTAGCAGTTTTACGACTTTCTCGATCTGTTGTAGCGATCACGTCTGCTAACTCTTCCTGCATTCTTAGAGATGGAATAGGTATAAAGTTATTCTTTTTCTCTCCAGTCAGTTTATTGGGCAATCTTGGCTCACCAATTAGCTGATAAAAACGGGCGATATCCGTAATCATTACATGGGTTGAATGCAGAGAATAGGAGATTTTTAGACTACTTAATAATTGCCCTACTTGCTGAATGAGATGAGTAGAAATACTCCGAAAATAGGGGTTTTGAGTATAGGAACCATCGCTATCCCATAGTCCTCGCAAAACATCAATGCGATCGCTTTCTTGATAATTAACTATATCAGTAGGTAAATGCTTGTCTTTAGAATTAACTTTCCAATTTCTACCACCATAGATTTTATCCATGAAGATAGTTAATGGTGTTGGCTGTGGTTGAGTGTTGAACTTTGCATAGGCATACCAACAACGGGTATGAAAATAATGCTTTGGTTCACCTTTCCAAGTCTCAGCGATCAGATTAGCAACCCAAATTGCTGTCTCCTCACTAGAACAAGCAATATTAGGAGAACTAGAGGTCAAGTGTCCATCACCAACTAATAAACCTAATAAGTAGGCTTCATTGGGGTTAAGTGATTTATTGTTTTTAGAAATTTGCCAAGTTTCATAAATGATTGAACTATTGACATGAGCATTTTTAATGTTGTCTAAGGTTCTGAATTCATAGGCAAAGCGATCGCCTTCTGGTGTGAGAAAGCGATGTTCTGGAGTACAGTAGATTTCTGTACCTGTGGATAGCGCAATTTTGACAATTGACTTAATGCCACTTTGCCATTGTTTCGCAACTTTGGCTGACCATACGCGCTTACCATCAGAAGAGAGAATTAGATCACCTTTGCGAATGTTCTCAATGGCGGTACTTGTGCCATCTGGTCTGGCAATTACAGCTCCTTTTGCAAGACATAACACACCGTAGGTGTTATTTAGAATAGGTTCTAAAGTATGGTGCTGATATTCGATCGCTTCTCGACCATGTTTACGATTAATAAATTTGGGAATTAGACCAGCATCCAAAGGTCCGGGACGATAGAGCGCCAAAATCGAGGAAATATCTTCAATATTAGAAGGCTTGAGATCCTTTACGATCTGCTTCATCCCTGAAGATTCCAATTGGAAGACACCTTCGAGATCGCCTTTTTCTAATAGCTTATAGGTTTTTTGATTTGCCTCCGTAGACATATCGGGGGCGATCGCATCGATATGAAAATTCGGATCTTGATTGCCGCGAATTAATTCACTCGTATGCTCAATCGTGGTTAAGTTCCGCAATCCCAAGAAGTCCATTTTTAACAGACCAAGGGATTCCAAATCTTCCATCGTGTACTGCGTGACCACCTGACCTTCATTACTGCGTTGTAATGGCACAACCTCATCCAATGGAAATGGTGAAATCACCACCCCCGCCGCATGAACGCCAGAGCTTTTGTTCACACCTTCGATCCGCATTGCCATATCCAGCCATTCAAAGACCTTGGCATCTTGCTTGTAGCGATCGCGAAATTCTGGGGCTGGTGACTCTTCCGAAATCATTACCTTTAGCTTCGCTGGTTTACCCCGCGAAACAGGAATCATCTTCGCCATTTTATCGGCTTCGCTGTAGGACACATCTAGCACCCGTCCCACGTCCTTGAGAACTGCCTTAGAGGTCAAGCGGTTAAAGGTGACAATTTGGGCAACCCGTTCCTGTCCATAGCGTTCCGTTACATATTCAATCAATTCACTACGATGATCGATACAGAAGTCCGTATCAATATCAGGCATGGACTTCCGTTCGGGATTGAGAAATCGCTCAAAGAGAAGTCCGTGATGGATGGGGTCAATATTCGTGATTCCTAAGGAATAGGCAACTAGCGAACCCGCCGCACTGCCACGTCCGGGACCAACGGGAATCTTTTTGTCTCTGGCATATTTGATGTAATCCCACACCACCAGAAAGTAAGTTGCAAAGCCCATTTGCATAATAATTCCCAATTCAAAACGCAAGCGTTCTTGATAGTTTTGAGGAATCTCCGCATGGGTTTTGACATTAAATCTCTGAAGCAAGCCTTGCCATGTCACTTCTTCAAAATAAGTATCCGCAGTGTGACCTTCAGGAATTGGATAATCTGCTGCGCGAGGATCGCGCATCAAGTCATAGGGCTTGACTTTGGCGGCGGCGTGGAGCGTATTCGCTAGGGACTCTTCGATCACGTCATCTTCCAAATGATCGCGAAATAACCGTTTCATCTCATCATAGGATTTGAGATATTCCATGCCGCTATAACGGAGCCGCTTTTCATCGGAAATTAATTTCCCTGTTTGGATACAGAGGAGCGCATCATGGGCTTCCACATCAGAACAGGCGGTGAAGTGGGAATCATTAGTGGCGATGACGCGAATATCTAATTCTTTACCAATTTTACAAATTTCTACATTCACAATCCGATCTTCGGGATAGCCGTGATCTTGAATTTCCAGATAATAATCATCGCCAAAATGTTCTTTGTACCAAGTAGCAACTCTTCTCGCCTCTTCGCGATCGCCTTTCATAATTGCTTGCGGTACTTCTCCCGCTAAGCAACCCGATGTCACCATCAAGCCTTCTTTGTATTGCAGAAGATAATCTTTACTAATACAAGGACGGGCGAACATCCCTTTACCTTGAAAACCTTGTAAATGGGAAATTGTGGTTAATTTAACAAGATTACGGTAGCCCTGTGTGTCTTTAGCGAGAACGCATTGATGATATTTTTTGCCCTCTTTGTCGCCTCTTTTATATTGTTTGGTAATGTCGCCATTGAGGACATACATTTCATTACCAATGATTGGCTTGATACCTCTGGATTTGCAGACCTTGATCAGTTCGATCGCCCCATACATCACCCCATGATCGGTCAAGGCGATCGCAGGCATTCCTAATTCCACAGCGCGATCGGCCATGTTGGGGATTTGGCTGGCTCCATCAAGGAGACTATATTCTGTATGAATGTGCAGTCCAACAAATCCAGTCATGGCAATCTGTAGAAGAATAAAATTAAGTCTAGGTAGCTAGGTTAACACGATCGCCAATACCAATTCATGAAAGTGTTGTCACACTTTCATGAATTAAAAATCACCCCCCGTAAGGGTTTGAAAAACTAAAAATGGCAAAGCTATTTTTAGTTTTTACTCTAAGAATCAAGTGGCGACGCTTTGCGTCGCCACTTGATTCTTAGTTTTTGCAAGTAGCTGCACTAAAAAGGGAGAGTCTGTGGTTAGCAGTACTCTCCCTTTTTAGATATTTTAAAAATATGATTTAAGCGTGATTTAAGTTGGAAGTAACACATTGTGTAATGTGAAATTTATAAGATTTAAGATTTAAAGCCTGAGCCTTAAAGCTTTACTTCAATATCAACGCCAGCCGCTAGATCGAGTTTCATAAGAGCATCGATGGTCTTAGCAGATGGTTGATAAATATCGATAATGCGACTATGGGTACGAGTTTCAAAATGCTCGCGGGAGTCCTTATCTACGTGAGGCGATCTGAGAACGCAATAGATACGACGACGGGTTGGCAATGGGATAGGACCAACGGCGGCGGCGTTTGTACGATTAGCTGTTTCGACAATTTTCTCGCAGGAAGAATCAAGCAGGCGATGATCGAAAGCTTTGAGACGAATCCGAATCTTTTGTTGTTGAGGTGCCACAGTCTTTAGGAATGTATTCGGGTAAAATTTTCAGCGTTCTTCATAGTATCACTCTGGGAACATAAAATCAAAATTTTTTTGTCGTCAATGCAAATTCTAACCATAAAAACTTAAAATCAGTCGTCTAGAAGTGCCGCTCAGGTATGCTTCTAGACGACTGATTTTTATTTAGCTAGAACGCTTACTGTTACAATTGTCCTAGTTGTTTTAACTATATTTAAGCTTCCTCAGCAGATGCTGACACAGCCCTGCAAAACTTTGTCAACCTGTTAGCCTAATTACAAATATGTCCTTGATCCTTTCTGACTCAATCATTGCCACAATTGTTTACACCGCGATCGCTGGCACATATTTACTGGTGATTCCCCTCATCATCCTGTTTTATTTCAAGGCGCGTTGGTACAAAACTGGCTCCTTAGAGCGTGTATTTATTTGCTTTTTAGCCTTTTTCTTCTTCCCCGGATTGTTGCTGATCTCTCCATTCTTTAATTTCCGTCCTCAAGCTAGACAAATCTAATGATCAATTTCTATAGCGATCCTAAATGGTTTGCATAAGTGCATCCCTTTGAGGTGCGCTTACACAAAACCAAAAATCTACAAATGATTTAGGACTGCTATAGATAATGTTTCTGCTAAGTCTTTTGTAACTGTATTTAAGAGATCTCAACGATGCGCCGCATTGATGCCATAGCCATAATGTTTGCAGTTTTTGTCTTTGGTGGAGCCGCCTTTTGGGGGTTGCGTGCCTATGGGCTAGATGAAATTAATGCAGGTGTCTGGAGCCAGTTAGCATTGGTCAGCGTAATCGTGGTCTGGGTATCTACCTATGTATTTCGGGCTGTTACCCAGACTATGACCTACAATCAGCAGCTAGATGAATACAAAAAGGCTGTCCTCACTAAGCAGTTAGAAGAAATGTCACCCGAAGAACGCGATCGCCTTTTGGCGAAGGTCACAGCCGAGGTCGAAGCCGAAAAAGATGTGCAGACGCGATCGCTAGAGGTTGACCCCAATATTGCCCCAAATATTGCTAAGGATGAATGAATCAGCGATCGCCTTACTATGCTCTATTTCATCCCAAACCCCTTGCGCGAAGGGTCAATTCCTTTGGGTTTCCTAGAGATTTAGCCGATCGCTTCGAGATTATTCAAAAATGGCTACATATTGCCGACGATAAGACCCACCTTGATGCGATCGCTGAAGCCCAGTTTCTCCATGATATTTTTGTGGATCTACTAGGCTACAAATCACCTTTTGAGACCAATGGGGACGCATGGGAACTAGAACTGTACCCCAATCCGATGTTGGGATTTTTTAGCAGTAAACTAGAGCATCCGATCGTCGAGGTCAGTTTTAAAGCTGCCGAAGATGGCGCAATTGTTAAACCTGAACCCAAGCATGAAACCACAGAGTGGTTAGTGGTGTGGGACTACCGCGAAGTTTGTCTATACCATTGTCAGGTATCTAGTCTGTTTTGCCAGCGATTTACATGGGCATCCCTAGCGGATCTAGAGCAGTTAAAGAGCTTCTACTTTTTGCTGTCACGGCGGACTTTGTTAAGGGGGATTGCCAATAGTGAGGAGCGATCGCGGACAACTCAGCTTTTAGAAGAATCCCATCAATTAGAGTCGGAAGTCCTCAAAAATTTCTACAGCCACTATTACAAAATCCGTAGTCAATTGATTAAGGACTTTCGTTATCGGGTGCTTTTGCTCTCCCAAGTCCCGAATACTAATGGTGATAGTTATCCCCAGATTAAGGTAGAAGATGCGATCGAGATTGCCATCTACCAAGCCCAAAAGCTACTTAATCGGGTACTATTTGTCGCCTATTGTTCTAGTCGTGGTTATTTACCCACCAATCTAATTAAGGATGCCTACGAATTTGTCAATCCTTACATCGAGCAACCCGTCTGGGAAAACTACAAAGCTATATTTCGTTGGGTACAGCAAGGTAATCCCAACTATGTCGAACCAATCAACGCCCATCCCTCACTACTTTTTGCTAGCGATCGCCTGTTAGATGGCACTCTTTTTGTGGGGGACGAGCTATGTCGGCAAATCAAGGAAATTACTAGGTTTGATTTTCGCGAAGATATTACGCGGCATATTCTTATTTGTCTGTTCGATGAATCGATTAGAGAACTATCGCAATATCGTAAAGACATTGGGAATCTGAGCAAGCGCCGTACTCCCAAGCTTCCCTGTAAATCAATTTTACATAGCGATCTAGTGATTCGTCTGTTGCAGCAATATTTACAGCAACAGGATCAACGTCATTCGCAACAGGAAAGTCAACCATTGCCGTCCGCTATTTCTGAATCTTCTCAAAATATTTCGGAGATTTCCCTTAAAGGTAATGTAGAAGAACTCATCAATGATCACTCAGCAAGTAATCAAATCCCCATAAGTGCTTCTAGCATTAAATCTGCCAATACTTTTGCCTATATTCAAGCCTATCAATTCCGTCTTTGGAATATTAAAGTTCTCCATCCTCGGTGTGGTGCAGGCGTGTTTTTGATGACTGCCCTAGAGTTTTTGATGGCGGAGCATGAGCGGGTTCAGCATCTTCTAGCTAAGTTTAAGGATGCTCAGCAAGCGATCGCCTCAACGGGTGAGCAGGAAATGGCTGTCGAGCGAGTTGACGCTTCTGCATCGGCGGCGATCGCACTCAAAACACCATCGGAGGTGGTGGCGCACATTCTGCAACATAATCTATTTGGCTGTGATGTGGTCGAAGAAGCTGTGGAATTAACGCGACTATCTCTATACCTGCGATCGCTCGAAGTCGATCATACCCTGCCTAGTTTTGAGCAAAATATTCAATTGGGGGAACCCGCTCACTGTGACTTTGGTAAGGATTTTCAATTAGCAAGCGATCGCGGTGATGTAATCATTTTGAAATAAGGACGCATTCAAGAATATCGCTTTCTTGCACCATGCCCAGATAACGCTAGTTCGATATATAGACAATTCAAATAAGAAAAATAGGGCTTCGACTTCGCTCAGCCAGCAATATACGATGGCTGAGTGAAGTCGAAGCCTCTTGAATTTATTTGAAACTACTATAGCCATTTGCACCTAAGAAGCGAGTTGCGCCGCAACTTGTCTTCTTGGTTTATGCCCTAACAAGGATGGCTACAGCTATACATCGAACCCACACTGTAATATTCAGAAAAGCTATGCTAAATCAAGCAAAATCTAGTAAAAGTACGTTAACAGCCAATTAAGTCTTATTTCATTGATAAATAGGATATGACAAAAGCTGTTTGAATAACGTACATTATTCAAACAGCTTTTGGTAATGTCTATGACTTCTTCTAAAGCATCTGCCACCACTCTATCCTTGTCCGCATCCAAGGCAAGAGCCTTTGGTATCGTAAAAGATGATCTTGATGACCCCCATTTTTTTACAACTTGGCAAGCTCTCTGTTGTCGTCTTGATGCTATCGATACCAATTGGCAAGTGCATTTTTCAGAACCCGTCGCAGTATCCGATTACATCACTATGCAATGTAGGCTAATGATTAGAGGAGTTACCCGTGAAGCAACGGGCAGCGATAAAGGCTGTTTGATCCATGTGGGCGATTCCAACATTGGGATTTACGCGCCTGAGCAAGCCATGATCAATGCCTTTCGTAACGCAGCAATGCAATTTGGGGTAATGATTCCCTTCTGGCAAGACCGCTCCAAGAAGCCCCCAGATTCTAATCATGATCTAGAATCTGTAGTCACTATTCTCCGCAAGATGCAGCGTAAACAGAATGCTAATAAGAGCTTTGCACGATTAAGAGCCTTAGTTAGCCTAATGAGACGCTAAATTGCTCAGTAGCTAGGAATGATATAAAACCCAAAAACCTGTGGCACAAGCCATAGGTTTTTGGGTTTTATATTTAATTGCGCTCAGTTGCTTATAAACAATTCAAATAAGAAAAATAGGGCTTCGACTTCGCTCAGCCAGCAATATACGGCGGCTGAGCGAAGTCGAAGCCTCCTGAATTTATTTGGAATTACTGTAGAACTGGTGAAGCAGGGCGATCGCCTAAGCTGGCTATGCTTCGCTAGCTTTTTGATCACTGAATAGTTAAGTTTTGTTAAGTTTTTTAATAAAAGTAATTGTCAATAAGGATCTTCCCGATAGGATAGAGGGAGAAAACTTATTGCGATTGATTACTATTAGTCTTTGATAGAAATACAGATTTAGTCATTGCCTGTCAACTTAAAACATCTATGAAAATTTTTAAAGACTCTAGCCTGAAATCATGGTGGTGGACTAAAAACAGCTACTTGAGCGATCCTTCAGGACTCCCTGTTATCATCTACATTGCTCAATCTGCCGTAATCGCCTATTGGTTAAAAGTTCTCACTTCATACACAGTTATATTCCACAAAATTTCATGGAGTTTGGCTACCCTTACTATGGATAGCCAAGAGCTTATGGTTTTGCCCCATCTTGAATCTCTAAAAATCATTATCAATGGAAATAACACACCTATTGATAATGATTCTTATTTTGTGGCTAAAGTGATATGTTGAGATTCCTCCACAGTTTTGACGGCAAGAGTTTTATTTCGTCTTACTAAAACCTCAGTTAGTTTCAGAAAAGCAACAGGCTTTGCTAGAAATTTCTACTTTGAATGGAATGATTCACGCGGATTGGAGATAATCTTAGGCTAATTTAAGTTGATGATAGTTCAAAAAGTTAATCAAAAAGTTAAATTCAATCATTTGCTGCGCGATCGCTTCCTACCCACGTTAGGTTTATTGACGCTCGGACTGCTAATCACGATGGCAGTTTCGCTATGTCAAGGAGCCGTTCCCTTGAGCTGGTATGAACTCTGGCAAGCGATCTGGCATCAAGGCGAATCCATTAATCAAACGATTATTTGGGAGTTACGATTACCGCGCATCATTGCGGCGATGGTAGTCGGTGCGGCGCTAGGAATGTCGGGCGCATTGTTGCAAGGAATGTTGAGAAATGGACTCGCCGATCCCTTTGTGTTGGGCATTTCCGCAGGGGCGGGACTGGTGGCGATCGCCATGATTACCCTTGGTGTCGTTCAAACTTTGGTTCCTATCGGTGCATGGTTTGGCGCGATCGCTACGGCGATTCTGGTTTATACCCTTGGCTACTTGGGTGGAGGACTATCGGTTGAGCGCTTGATTTTGGCGGGTGTGGCGATTAGCTCTATGTTTGGCGCAATTCAAACTACGCTGCTATTACTTGCCGATGATGGCAGGATTCAGTCGGCGCTAAATTGGCTGATTGGAAGTCTCAACGGTCGCGGCTGGGCTGAGGTGAATAATGTGGGACCTTATGTGGGCATGGCGCTAATTGCAGGTTGCTTGTTAGCGCGTCCCCTGAATTTGCTGAATCTTGGTGATGACATGGCATCAGGATTGGGAACTTCGCTAGTGCGATCGCGTTTAGCGATCGGAGCAGTGGCGAGTTTACTGGCGGCAAGTGCCGTGAGTATGGCGGGACTAATCGGTTTTGTTGGTTTAGTCGTGCCGCACGGTGTGCGCTTGCTAGTTGGTTCTGATTATCGATGGATTTTGCCATGTTCCGCGATCGGTGGTGCATGGGTACTGACGCTGGCGGATTTGCTATCAAGGCTCGGCACGGTGGAATTACCCGTGGGCGCAGTGACAGCGTTGCTCGGTTCTCCATTATTCATCTGGTTACTTTATCGGCGCGGTCAGAGAGGTTAGCAATGGAAGATTACCAAGAATATAATCTCTCGGACTCATTGCTAGAGGCTCGAAATTTAGTCGGTGGCTATGGTAAGCAGACGATTTTGCAGAATGTGTCCCTATCTCTCCATCAAGGAGAATGGCTAAGTTTAGTCGGTGCAAATGGTTCTGGCAAATCAACTTTGTTGAAATTGTGCAGTCGGATTCTGACCCCACAAACGGGAGTGGTTTTACTTGACGGTAAAGCTATTCATCAACAACCTGCCAATGTTGTCGCAAGGCAATTAGCAATTTTGCCACAACAGCAAACAATTCCATCGGGCTTAACGGTGCGCCAACTGGTCAGCCTCGGACGCACACCCCATCAACCTTGGTGGCAATGGGATCTAAATGTTGAAGATCGGCAAATGGTGGAAACTGCGATCGCTCAAACTCAACTCACAGAATTAAGCGATCGCCCTGTCGAGCGGCTTTCGGGTGGTGAGCGCCAAAGGGCTTTTTTAGCCTTAACCTTAGCCCAAAATCCTCAAGTTCTGTTACTGGATGAACCAACTACATTTTTAGATTTGCATCATCAATTAGAACTATTGGAACTGCTGAAGACTCTCAACCAAGAGCGGCAATTGTCAATTATTACGGTGCTGCATGACATTAATCTAGCAATGCGTTATAGCGATCGCCTAGCGATGTTAAAGCATGGTGAAATCAAAGCGATCGGGCGATCGGCGGATGTAATCACTCCCGAAAATCTGCGTCAAGTCTTTGATGTGGAAGCCGTGACGATCATCACGCCTGTGGGTTTGCAAATCTGCTTGCTGTCGCCATCGCAGACCTTAGTCAAGAGTCGCGAGCCGACTGTGACTTAGTTATAAGAGATTCCCCTTAATCTCCCCTTCTTTGTACCCACAGATCTCAAAAACCCCCTTTAATTCCCCCTTGCAAAGGGGGAAGACTAGAAATCTTATCCCCTCCCCTTTGCAAGGAGAGGGCTAGGGAGGGGTAAGCAATTCCACAGAAAAAGGGCAAGCGCCAACTTGCCCTCAAATTATCGACATCAAATCGACATCAACATCATATGAAATTTCATCACATTCTGTTCAAGAATGCAGCATTCTTATTGTTTAGCATTCCCATATCGCTGTTATTTGTAGAACTCGCGATCGCTGAAAATGTTCCCAACAACTCAGCAATTCTCACGGACAACAAGGAAAATAAGCCATTTGTTACAGAAATCGCCCAAGCGTCACCCGTACAAGTTACTAATGTGCAGATTAATCCCACTAGCTCACGCTTAGAAATTATTCTGGAAACCTCAGAGGGGCGATCGCTTCCAATTGACACTAATAACTTTCGGATTGAAGGAAACGATCTTGTTGCTGATATTCCCAATGCAGTCTTGGCGATTCCTGATATGCAGGAATTTAACATCGCTAATCCGACTGAGGAAATTAGCAACATCAGTTTGACGCAATTAGAGGGCAACACGATCCGCGTCAATGTTGTGGGTAAGGGTAAACCGCCTGTGCAGGAGGTGACTTTAAAAACTCAAGGCGTTCTCTACAGCCTCAATCGCGATGATGATCCCGATGAAGAAATTACGATTACGGGAGCAAGACGGGCGCGACCTGTGCGGCTCACCCCTAGCTCAGTCACTGTCATTGACACAGACAAACTCGACCAAAATCTTGCCCAAGACTTACGCGATGTTTTTCGCTATGAGCCTAACGTTTCCGTTGGCAACAATCGCCGCTATGGATTGCAGGATATTAATATTCGGGGACTCGGTGGTAATCGTGTCTTAATTCTCAATGATGGTATTCGCGTTCCCAATCAGTTCTCCTTTGGTACGCCTTCCCTTGGACGCGATTATGTGGATATTGAAAGTTTGCAACGGGTGGAAGTGGTGCGCGGTCCTGCTTCGGCACTCTATGGTAGTGATGCCCTTGGTGGTGTGGTTAGTTTCCGCACCATTGAGCCAGATGATTTACTCAAAAAGCGCCCTGAACAGTCGGTTGTCACCAGTCTATCTACCAATTACGAAACCGTCGATCGCGGTTTTACAAATACGGCAGCGATCGCTTTTCGGGAGGGTAATTTCGAGGGCTTGCTGGGCTATACGCGCCGTGATGGAGCCGAGTCTAGGGTTCCGACTGGGAATGAGTTTGTCGATAGCCGTAGCAATGGGCGTAATAATTGGATTGCGAAATTGGTTTATCGCATTGATGAGACGAGTAAAATTGGCTTTGCGACTGAGATTTTCCGTAATCGCGACTTCTTCAGGGTTGCACCGATTACTGCGGCGCAATTGCAGTCACCGACAGGGTTTCGAGGACAGGATGAGACTTTAGATAATAACGTCTCTCGCGATCGCTTCAGCATTTCCTATGATTACAACGATCCTAATAGTACGGGCTTCTTAACTGCGATTAAGGCTCTACTATATTACCAAAATGCCAATGTCGAAGAAATCCGCACGCAGGATTTTGTGAGAACAGGGGCAGGTACAGATCGGAGGCGCTTCCGTAATCTTATCAATACCTTTAGCGATCGCTTGTTTGGTGGTGAAGTCCAATTTCAAAGCCAATTCAAAATCGATCAGATTTCTAATATTCTTACCTATGGTATCGATATTTCTAACACCAGCAACCAACGGATTAGGAATGGTATCGAAAATCGCTTTAATACAGTGGGAGCGAACATTGGCAGCACTAATGTAGTGGGTTCTGATAGCTTTCCTGTTAAGGATTTTCCTGATTCCGAAACCTTCCGTTTAGGGATTTACGCGCAGAATGAATTCAATTTTAGCGATACTTTCTCTGTAATTGCAGGTTTACGCTTTGACTCCTATAAGCTCACGACCAAGCTCGATCAAACCTATCTCAATAATTCTCCAAGTGCGATCGCTGCTGACTTTAGTGATTCCGCCGTTTCACCCAGTCTCGGCTTTGTCTGGCAAACATCGCCCGAATGGACGCTAGTCGGACGCTATGCCAAGGGCTTCCGCACTCCCCTGTATAGTGAAATCAACTCTGGCTTTACCAATCTCACCAGTCCATTCTTTCGCTATCAGACTCTATCGAATCCGAACCTCAAACCCGAAACCAGCGACACATTTGAGCTAGGGATTCGGGCTAATTATCCCCAGTTTAACTTTGGGCTGACGGGCTTTTATAACAGTTACAATAACTTTATCGAAGCCTTTGCCAATGCGGGTACTGGCTCTGTCAATGGCATTCCCAATGTCACCTTCTTCCAAAGTCAGAATGTGTCGCGAGCCAGTACCTATGGCTTGGAGCTAAGTGGAGAATATCGCTTCAGCCCTGAGAATCATGGGTTTAGCCTGATTTCGGCTCTAGGATTGACTGTTGGCGATAACTTGACCACTAATCAACCCCTAGAAACTGTCGATCCGATCAAGTTAGTCACAGGTTTACGCTATCGCGCTCCCGAAAATATTTGGGGTGCAGATTTGATCGCCACCTTTGCGGGGCAGCCTAGACTTGCCAGCGATCGCCCCGCCAATTCCTATAATCCCCAAGGTTATACTGTGGTTGACCTCACAGGTTTTTATAAAATTACTCCTCAACTCACTTTAAATATGGGCATTTTCAATCTATTCAATAGCCAATATTTTCTCTATTCCGATGTACGTCCTTTGATTACGGCTCCTGCACCGACGGATCTAGCTAGATTTTCCCAGTCAGGAGTTAGTTTGAGAGCAGGTTTGACCTTTGTGTTTTAGTTCTCTAAAGTGTCGCGCATAGCGCGACACTTTAGCATTAATTTTTTAGGAGCAATTTAAGATGAATATTCAATTTCGCCATATCATGCTGATGATTAAAGATGTCCCTGCGGCAGTGAAGTTCTATCAAGAAGGGCTAGGGCTAACCGTGATTAATGCTAGTCGTAACATGGCAGAACTTGATGCCAATGGCACAAAAATCATCATTCACGGAGCCGAAAATCAAGCTGAAGTTGGCGGATCACCGATTCTCAGTTTTCATGTGGAAGATTTACAAGAGACGATCGCTAAATTAGAATCCCTCGGTGCATCTCTACAAGGACGTGTGCGCGAACCCTCCTTTGGCAAAGTTGCCGCCATGCGATCGCCCGAAGGACATTTACTCAGTTTGCTGCAACCTAAGAAACCTATGACCTTTGAAGAAGCGATCGCCTATACCGATCAACTTCTCTCTCGCACTGATCTGGATGATGCTCAACTGCAATCAGAAATTACCAATCTTGTCAGAACCGCCAACGGAGCTAGAGGCTTTTTCGTCTGCTTCTTGACAGGCGAATGGGAACTTGCTGATAATCCTAGCCCTGCGATCATTCAAGCTTTGCAAGCGGAACCTAATGCGATCGCTGAACTACTAGTTAAAAATCTCGCCATGTCCACCGCAATGGCGATCGCCCATCGCCGCAATGGAAATGAGGAACAAGCCCAAGGTTCCGATCGCGTCGCTGAGCGCACGGCTCTACTAATTGAGAAGGTTGATCTGCCTGAAGTTCATACCATTGCCGAGCAAATGCAGAATTCCGCCGATACAGATAGCGGTGAGTATGCGGCATTTCTTGAGAAATGGGGTTATGACGCTGAACAAAAACAGGCGATCGCTAATGCTTTAAGCAAATAAATATCGTTTTTGGGGCATGGCAAAGCCATGCCCCAAAAACTTTCTAAAACTTAACAGCTATATTAAAAAAGATGATTTATCGAGTATTTCAATTCATGCGATCACTTAGAAACTGGTTAATTATTTCCCTCATCGCCATATTTACCGTGGCTTGCAGTCCCGCTATTCCCTCCCAATCTACGGCTCCCACTCCTCCCAACAGTCCTCGAACAGCAGAAGTTAAGCCTAATGGTGCTTCTAAAGTAGTTGCCTTAACTTCCCTCTCCGCAGATATTATCTATCGTTTAGATAAAACCAAATTAGTCGGTATTCCCGGAAGTCGCTTGTTAAGAGAGAATGCGGAAATCTCCAAAATAACCCAAGTTAGTGAAGGTCAAACACCACCCAATTTAGAGAAGATTATCGCGCTCAAACCTGACCTAGTAATTGGTGCAACGGGATTTCATGATCAAATCCTCGAAAAGCTGAAGGGGTTGGGAATTAAAACCATGGCTTCGAGTATTACCAGTTGGCAGTCATTAGAGGAATTAACCAAGGCGATCGCCACAGAAATACAAGCCGATCCCACTGCCCTAATTCAGTCCTACCAATCTTTAATCGCCACCAAAGCCACCAAACCCAATGCGACCTTAGTTCTCGTCAGTTCCCAACCGATCCTTGCCCCCAATAAAAGCAGTTGGGCAGGGGATTTACTAACCCAATTCCAAATTAATAATGCGGCGGCTGATTTGCAAGGTCAAAGCCCTATGCGCGGTTACATTACCCTGTCGGCGGAGAAAGTTTTAGAAGCAAATCCCAAAGTTCTCATTCTCGTAGATACTCCCAATAGTGCCATAGAGAAATTTAAAGAAGCTCCCTTTTGGGGACAACTAGATGCTGTCAAAAGCGATCGCGTTTATACCTTTGATTATTACGGACTGGTCAACCCCGGAAGTATCGAGGCAATCACTAAAGCTTGTAATCAGTTGCAAGAGATTGTTAAGACGACTGCCTAGGTTCATTGGTGCATAGTGAATACAGACAAAAGTGTTAAAACCAATAGAGGCTCATAATATAAATGGAGGCACAATTTGCCTCCATTTATATTATGGTTTTATGTCTGAAGCAAAACTTACTCTGCTAGAGCGCTGAGACAATCTCCTAAACCTTAGCTAAGCCACTATGACGTAGTAGAGGTGCAGTGCTAGGCTCACGTCCTCGGAAGGTTTTGAAGACTTCCATTGGATGCTTGCTGCCGCCCAAGGCTAGAACCGTATCGCGATAGAGTCTGCCAGTAGAAGCGATCGCCTGTTCATCTTCTAATCCTGCCTCCTCAAAGGCGGCGAAGGCATCAGCGCTCAGGACTTCTGCCCATTTGTAGCTGTAGTAACCTGCGGCATAACCACCCGCAAAGATATGACCAAAGGAACAAAGGAAGTTATCTTCAGGTAATGGCGGAATTACCATTGTGGTTTCAGCAAGGCGCGATCGCACTTGTAAAGGAGTTTCATCACCGTTGGGCTGATAGCGATGATGCAATTCGATGTCCACGAGGCTGAAGTGTAACTGGCGCAACATTCCTGAACCGCTCATATAGTTCTTGGAATCTACTAGCTTTTGGTAATAGCTCTCAGGCAGAGTTTCCCCTGTTTCATAATGCTTCGCCATGCCAAAGAGTGTGGCGCGATCGTAGCACCAGTTTTCCATGAATTGGCTAGGAAGTTCGACGGCATCCCATTCCACATTATTGATTCCCGAAGCCCCTGAGTAATCAACCTTAGTCAGCATATGCTGCAAGCCATGACCAAACTCATGGAAGAGGGTTTCCACTTCACCAAAGGTCATTAAGCTAGGTTTGTCGTCAACGGGAGGAGATTGATTGCAAATTAGGTAGGCAACGGGTAAACGAGTGATTGGCTTGCCATCTTCGATTACCTTGGCGCGACCGATACAATCATTCATCCATGCGCCGCCACGCTTCTCGGCAGGACGACTGTAAGGATCGAGATAGAAATAGGCGATCGCTTCATTCTGCTCATTCTGGATTTCAAAGAAGCGCACGCTCTCATGCCAGATCGGAGCCTGTCCATCCGCAGGAACGACATTTACTCCAAATAGTCGCTTTACTAACGCAAATAAACCTTCCAAAACTTGAGGTAATGGGAAGTAGGGGCGCAACTCCTCAACGGTGAAGTTGAACTTGATTTCGCGCTGACGCTCAGCCCAATAGGAAGTATCCCAATGTTTGAGTTCAATGGTTTCGCCCTGAGACTTGGCAAATTCCTTCAGTTCCGCAAACTCAGCAACGGCAGAGGTATAGCTAGATTGGCGCAATTCTTCCAAGAGTTTCTCAACCGCATCGACATTGGGAGCCATTTTGCGAGCGAGACTGAGTTCGGCATAGGTAGAGTAGCCGAGCAGATTCGCTTTTTGTTGACGCAATTCGAGAATGCGATCGATCAATGGGGAATTGTCAAACTCACCACTAGCAGCACGGCTGACAAAGGCGCGATAGAGCGTTTCGCGTAAATCACGGCGGCGACTATGCTGCATAAAGGGAACATAGCTAGGATAATCGAGGGTAATGCACCAAGGACCTTTTTCGGGAGTGGCTCTAGCATCGCCGTCTAGTCTTGCGGCTTGGGCAGCTTGGGCTAACAGGCTTGGAGGCAAACCTTCAATTTCTTCGATCAAAGTAAGGGTCATGCTGAAGGCTTTGGTGGCATCAAGTACATGATTTGAGAAATTAGTAGAGAGTTCAGCAAGTTCCATTTGAATTGCGTTAAACTTCTCTTTAGCTTCTCCTTCCAAGCCAACACCCGAAAGTTCTGCATCACGGATCGCCGCTTCCACGATCCGCTTTTGGGCAGGTTCGAGGCTATCCCAACCAGTGGAACCGTAAATAGATTTGTAAGCTTTATAAACGGGTTGGCTCTGGCTAAAGCGATTGAAGAATTCGATTACCTTAGGCTGCATCGTTTTGTGGGCTTCGCGCAGTTCAGCACTGTTTTTAACGCTCAGTAAATGCTCGATCGCTCCCCATGCCCAACCAATCGGTTCTGTAAGCTTTTCTAAGGGTTCCACCAAGCCTGACCATGTGGGTTCGAGATTGGTTTCGAGATTAGTTAAACCTGTGCTGACTTCTTCTAGTAGTTGGGTAATCGCAGGAATAACTTGTTCAGCTTGGATATCGGGAAATGGTGGTAAACCTTTGCCGATGAGAAGCGGATTTGCAGTTTCACTCATATGGTAATTTTTTTAATCTTTAAGATTTGTAAATATCTATTTTCATTATATAACAATGCCACATATAGCAGTCCCAAGTTGTCTATGGAAAAAATAGGCTTCGACTCCGCTCAGCTATCGGTATAGGATGGCTGAGCGAAGTCGAAGCCCTGAACTCAGCCATTAGGACAATTTGGAAATACCAACGATCAGACCTTGGCAAACATTGGTAAGAAAATCTAAATCTAAAGTCTCTAGGCGATCGCTACTTTTGTGATAGTGGGGATTCCGCATATTTGCTGTGTCTGTAACCATTAGAGCCTTGTAACCCTCATCCCAAAAGGGAGCATGATCGCTGCGGCGCGTATCAGGAATTGCTAGACCACGCCATCCCGCAGGCAGCCATTCACAGGGAACACTCTGCTTGATCTGCTTTTGTAAACTAATTAAATCGGGAATTGTAGAAATATTACCAATTAAGCCAATAAAATCGCCTGTATTGGGATAGAGCTTGTCTAGTCCTGCGGGATAGCTTTGTGAATGGGGATTGCGATCGCAATATCCCAACATTTCTAAAGAGATCATCAGGCGTAACTTTTGCTGTTCCTGCTTAAGTTTGTGGGCATAGGCAGCGCTACCACACAACCCATATTCCTCCATATCAAAGGCAATTAATTGCAGAGGATATTTAATTGGATGGGCTGAGAAATATTCCGCAAATTCCATTAAAACGGCAACACCTGAACCATTGTCATCGGCTCCGACGCAGGCAGGAACCGTATCATAATGTGCGCCTATGATGATCGGCGATCGCTGTTTGGAAGAATCAGAATTAGGGGCAATATTGAGGATTAAATTCTGATGGATATTGCCATTGACTTCAAACTCATGAATGTTCACTTCACCAAATTTAGCAAAATGCGATCGGATATATTCTTTCGCAAACAAATGTCCTGCTGAAGCATAGTAGGGATTTCTTTCAATAACTATTTTCTCAAGATGAGCGACTAGACGTGATTTTAGCTCGATCATTTGTTTCTATTTTTGGAAAATGTGGAGGGTGATTTGGTGAGATATAATACAGGGGTGATTAATAATCTTCCAAAAAAGAGTTGTATATGTTAGACCAACGTGACTATACCCTGATCATCGATAAAAGTGGCAGTATGTCTAATACTGACCGAGGTACTAACAAGAGTCGATGGGAAATTGTCAAAGAATCGACTCTTGCCCTTGCGCGTAAATGTGATTAGCTGAATCCCGATGGAATCACGGTATATCTATTCTCGGGGAAATTCAAGCGTTATGACAATGTATCAGCAGCAAAAGTTGAGCAGATTTTCCAAGAAAATGATCCCATGGGCGGGACAAACCTTACCGCAGTTTTGCAGGATGCGGTTAACAATTTCTTCCAGCGCAAAAAGGCAGGGCAAGTCAAAGCAGGTGAAACTATTCTAATTGTTACCGATGGTGAACCCGATGATCGACGTTCAGTATTTGAAATAATCATCGAAGCCACAAAGCGCATG
>CAVVRZ010000008.1:0-356105 GCA_963750795.1 uncultured cyanobacterium | reverse complement strand
GAAAAATTTGGTGGATGTATTGCATATGTGCCAAGCTTTGGTATGATTAAAATCCGCATGATAAATCAAAGTGTTAAGCAAATTTTGCTCATTGCTTTGAAGTCATGAGAGGAGAGATGGCCGAGTGGTTGAAGGCGCAGCACTGGAAATGCTGTTTAGGGGAAACTTTAACGAGGGTTCGAATCCCTCTCTCTCCGTTAAAAAAAGAAAATAGTAAAAGCCGCGCATCGCGCGGCTTTTTTATTCTGGATCTAGAGAGCTTTGTTTTAGATTGTCGATAAGCGTGAGCTTGGGGATCGTTAATTCGCCACTGGTAATACTTGCCAAGGTTTTGTCTAAGCCGTCTTTGCCATTAGTTTGGACAGTGCGTAAGACGGTCACACTGTCGATCAAGAAACTCTCAACATCAATATCTTGATATTCAGGTAAATAGGCAGGTAGACGGCTTGTACCTTCGCCCAGTAAGATAGCAGCCCCTTGCCAGTTGTGGTTTTGGAGATGATATAGCCCCACCGCAACTTGGAGGATGCCCTGATAAAATGCCCGATCGCTATGCCATGCGTTGTGCCAAATTTCTTCGAGAGTATCGTGACAGGCATAATAATCACCGCTATTGAATAGGGCGATCGCTAGCTCAAAGTCTGACGGCGGCAGTGACTGCATAATTTTATAGATATTTAAGACCTGTGATGCACGTGCGGCGTGCATCACAGGTCTTGATTTTAAATATGATCCAAGCAATGATTGGGTAAAAAGGCTGTCCATCCGTTATCTAACTTGACGCGACAACTGACACTAATCACCTGTTCGACTACGCCCTTATGGTTAGCGTATTGCTGGCGATTGGAATTTACACAAACGCGATCGCCAACTTTAAAAGTTTTATTTTTAGTGATCGGTTCTTGCTTTTTGCCAGAGACATTGGGAATCGCCGCTTTTTTGAGGGTCGGTGCAGAGTGGAAGGTTAAAGACGCAGCCTGCTGTCCATTGATTGGGTAGTTGTATCCGCGTCCTTGAATTAGTTGTAGGCTGCCAATCTGCACATTAGTGAGGTACTGCACAAAGCTTTCAACGGATATTTCCATGTTCTCCGCCAAGTCCTCAAACATGACAGGATAACTCCAATAATTTTCTCCAACTTGCAAATCCGCCAGTTCACGCCATGATTCAAATAGCTTTTGTCCAAAGTTGGCTTCGATCTCTTCAAGGCGAGCGTTATTGCTGCTAATGGCTGACTTTATGGAATTATCGCTAGATGTGAGGGGCTCTAGATGTTGGAGTAGGTTTTGGGCGACCCGATCGCCTTCTTCTATCTTCACGCGAAGATACTCTAGAACCTGACCAAATAAGGATTCACTAACATTAACAGCCATATATCCACTCGCACTAATCGCCTCTAATAACTTACGTAATTGCAGAACCCATCTGGATCAAACTTTTGTTAAAAAAATTTAATTTTTAGGTGCTTTTTTCTATGTTCTAAGTTAACACCAATCAGCGAATACCTTTTGATTAGGACACCAGATCTTGAGATTTTGTTACCAATTGTTAGGTAATGGCTGATTACATAATTCGTGAATTTCGGCAATGCGATCAAATAGCCAAGGATAGGTTTGTCGATAGGTGGGGATACGTCCTAATGGTGTAAGTAATGCCGCCGCCGTTAAGTCTGCGACGCTGAAGCGATCGCCTACTAGATAATGATTGCTCTCTTGCCAAAATTCGCTCAAAAGGGCGATCGCATTGGCGATCTGTTGGGCAGCGATCGCGGCGGATTGAGCATTGATACCATAGCGCAGACGGATTAACTTAATTACCGCCAAGCTCTGCCAACTTGGATCAATATACTTGCCATCGGTGGCGCGAAATTGCGTGTAGACAACCCTTGTGGCGATCCCAATTTCATCAAAATATTCTTCCAAACGCCATGCCTCTGTTTGCTGTCCGATATCTTCAAAACTGAGGGGTGGCAAGGGCTGATACATATCGAGGAAACGCAGGATTTCCGTGGAGTCACTAACTACGGCGGGGCAGTTTTTTTGACGAGGAATCAAAACAGGGACGGTAGTATCTCCAGTCAATGATTTGACCCTGATCATGTGCCGCGCAGGGGTGAGGTCTTCGACTTGATAATTAATTTGCTTATAGCCTAGAGCTAGTCTGGCTTTGAGGCAATAGTGAGAGGTGCTAAATTGTAATAGGAGCATAGAGATAACTAAGCTAGCTTAAAGGATTTATCCCAGATTAGAGTTTAATGGGGCATTGAGTACGACGTTTACTAATTGCATAAATATTCAGTAAATATGGTATAGTCTCGTCTAAATTTTTACGGTCTAAGGTGATTTCGCCTATGCAAGCCAATCCAGTCTTCAAACCAACCACTGCTCAAGCTCCCAGTCGTCAGCAAGCCTCATCTGGCTATCAGGCATCCGTCCCTGTGACTGTGTACCGAGAACTAGCATCAGAGTTGCAATCTACTCAGGCTAAACTGTCATTTTTTCAACTTCAAAATGATCAGTTAACCAAGCAAAATCAGATGTTGTTGCAGGAGTTTGAGTCGATCGCCCAAGCAACGGATCGGGTACAGGCGATTCTCACCCAATCTAACTTACCTGAATCGAAATTATCGGAAGTCTTAGCGGGTATTCGTGCTTCTTCTCAGATTAATCCTGCCCCAGCTCGACCTAATCCTCAACCCCAGAGCCGACCTCCCGCCATCAAGGTGGATCAGTCATCAGCCGCTAGTCCTCGCAAAGTAGCGGTGCAAAAGACGACTAATGCCATTCAAGAAGCTATCTCAAGGGCAAGACAGCTTGCGACGGAGCCAGCCCCTTTAACAGCAATGGATCGCGAAGAGTCGCAGTCCGCAGAAACTCTTTATTACGATAGCTCCTTTGCTGCTTTTGAAGCTCCTGCACCCGTGGCAGTTGCCCCTAAGCCTAAAAAAGCTCAGCCTAAGTTAGAAATTCGTGAGCAAATATCTTCGCGTCCCCTTAGTTATGAATCTAATGAAGATGCGTCTGAATCCACGGGTTTAAGCGGTTGGCTACTTACTTTAACGATTGTGGGGATTGTCCTGACATCCTTTGGTGCAGGTTATTTATTAATGCGTCCCTTTGTAAAATAGTCTAGATATAGCTGTATTTCATCCCCATGAGGACAAATCCAAACCAAGAAGAGTGGTGGCGCAGAGCGTCGCCACTCTTCTTTCTGATTTAATAGATTTATGGATAGACGTAAGTTTTTGTGGTTAGGTAGTGCGGCGATCTCCACGATCGCAGGTTGTCAATGGGCAAATCCCTTTGACCGCCGCGATCGCCTGAGAGTGACAGGATTATTGGGGGCATTACCTAGCAAAATTGTCGATCAATTTGAGGCAGTCTCAAATTTGAATCTGGAATATAAGGCAGAAAATATGCCTGCTAAGCTGTGGCAAGAGTTGCAAAACTATGCCAAGCTAGAGCCGAATTTAGCGCCGCAGGTGTCTAGCATTGGCGATGGTTGGCTCGATCAAGCGATCGCGCAATCTTTGATTCAGCCAATTAGTTCTGAGTTATTGTCCAAGATTCCCCAATGGCAGCAGCTACCAACGCTATGGCAGCAGAGCGTAACCCGTGGTCAACAGGTATGGGCAATTCCTTACCGATGGGGAACAACGGCGATCGCCTATCGCGGAGATAAGCTCAAGTTTGAGATTAGCAAATGGTCAGACCTCTGGCGACCAGAGCTAAAGGGCAAACTCACCCTACCCGATGATGCCCGTGAAGTGATTGGGCTTGGTTTAAAAAAATTAGGGCAGTCTTATCAACTGGAGAATATAGGAGAAAGTCAAGATCTGTGGCGATCGCTTACCCAAGATCTTAAAAACTTACACAGCCAAGTCTTGACCTACACTTCTGATAACTATTTGCAAGCTCTGCTCACCGATGATAGCTTCGTGGCGGTAGGCTGGACTAGCGATATGTATAAGGCTAAACGCCAAAACCCTAATCTTAAGGTAGTCATTCCCCAAGAAGGCACAGCCCTATGGAGTGATGTTTGGGTCATTCCCCGAAATCCTGCCAACAATTCCGCAAGTAATTCTAATAATCAGACTAACCAGACTAATCGGGGGGTAGCTGAATGGATTGATTTTTGTCTTAGTCCTGCGATCGCCGCACAAATTACAGCTTTGACCGATGCGATTAGCCCTGTGCGAGATCTGAGCCAAGTTCCTGACAGTGTAAAAGCTGATCCGATTAAATTTTTTGCGGCGGATACTTTAGCAAAAAGCGAATTGATCTTACCGCTATCGGAGGCATCTAATCAGGAGTATGTCCAGCTTTGGACTAAACTGCGCTCAGGGAATTTATAGCTAGCTAGCCACGGGGATAGTTATAGTCGCTGCGTTTTCGCCAGTTGATTTCTTGCTCGATCGCTTTTTGGAGACATTCTTCGAGGATGAAGGGGGCATTACGCCAAGTGATATCTTCGCGTTGGAGAATCCAGTTGATCTGTTCTAGGGCAGCCTCTAGTTCTGCTTCAAAGCGATATAGAGGAATGGGCATTTTGCCTACATTAGGGGAATCAACACAAACAGCGATCGCTTCAGTCAAGGTGGTGACTACTTCTTTGCCATAGACTTCCCGCGCTCTGCGCCTTAGCTCTACATAACCTTTTTCGGAGGTGGCGTACATTGTGGGTAAGCGATTGAGGACATAGGCGGTTACTTCTCCTAGATCCACGGTTTCGGCGATCGCGGGGTGCAGCTTTTGGACTTGGTGATAGGCAAGGGATAGTACTAACTTCTCCAAAACATTACTAAATTGGTAATTTGCCTTCAGCACATAGGTCTGAAAATCCTTTGCCTTGTCTTCGTCATTGGCTAAGCTCGATGTCGCTTTAACTTGCCTTCCTTTCCAAGAAATCTCAGGCGGTTTGCGATCAATGGCAGTTTCATCGCCTAACATGGCATCGCGTTTGATCCCATGTAGATAGGTGTTGCTCACCGCAGTTTTGAGCTTGATTGTCATTAGGGCGTTTTCTAGGGCGCTAGGGATATCTCGCCAAGACGCATTTTCCACCCCCAATATTTCTTGCAAAGCTAAGAGCGATCGCGCATGGCTTGCTACTTCTTTTTCGGGCAAGGGTTGCTTGTCTCTGAGGGCATCGGGCTTGACGCTGACTAGCGCTCGACGCACGGCAGATTCAACCTGCGATCGCAGTTCTGTACTGGCTTTTTGTTTTTGCCTCTGCCAGCCTTCTTTGGACGTGGCATACATGGGAGGTAATCGGTTGAGGGCATAGGCAGCGACTTCGCTAAAGTTCACTTGCTCACGGCGATACTGAGCTAGATTAGATACCTGAAGATCTATTTCTTCAACCACCAATTCTTCTATAGCATTTTTACAACTCTGCATATCTAGCCGTCCTAGAAACTAATACGATGATCTACGTTGTTTTTTAGATAGTCAGATCTAGTCGCAATACATTCAATACATTATATAGCCGTAGCCGTCTGTACTAGGACAAAAACACAACCCCAGAAGGCAAGTTGCGCCGCAACTTGCCTTCTGGGGTTGTGTTTTAACCAGAATGGCTAGCTTATATCGACAATTCAAATAAGAAAACTAGGGCTTCGACTTCGCTCAGCCTTTGGTATACGTTGGCTGAGCGAAGTCGAAGCCTCTTCAAACTTATTTGCTATAGCTAATCAGAGCGCAATTTTTACGTTGCTCATCTTCATCGAACTAACATTAAACTGCTGTTTATTTAGTGCGATCAATGCGATAAAGCCAGATTACTAACGCCAGTACCCCCACTTGTAATCCAAAGTTACCTAAATTGCTCTCTAGATTGCCATTACCTGCAATTAATTTCGTAAAAAAGACGACTGCACCGATAAAGCCTGATCCCGCAAAGGCTGCATATATAAATAGACGTAAACCTCGATAGGGAGATTTTGCTTCTTTTCGCAGGCGCTTATACTGTTCGGATTTTTGGTCAAGCTTAGACATGGTTGAAATTTTGCGGGATAAGGACTGGCTGTAGCAATCAAAAAAAGCTAGGTCTACTTTTGGTTCATGGCAGTGCGATCGCATAGCCAAATTGTGTTGCCTGTAATTAAGCGCGAAGGATATTGACCTGCATCGCCCTTGGGGGCAAGTACCGCCTTGAGTGCCTTTGCCTTGGCTGCCCCCTCCACCATAAAAATAATTTCTTTAGCATTATTAATTAAGGGAAGGGTCATGGTGATGCGGGCTTGTCCATCTTTGTCGCCAACGGTAACAAGGCGCTCGCTAACCTTAAGCGCGGGAGTATGGGGAAATAGAGAAGCTGTATGCCCATCGTCACCCATTCCCAACAACAACACATCAAACTGAGGGATTTCCCCTGCGGCGATACCAAAAAAGTCTTGGATCTCCTGAGCATATTTTGCGGCGGCGATCGCAGGATCATCGTCATCGGTGGGGATGCCGTGAATATTGGCTTCAGGGATCGCCACATGATCGAGCCATGCTTTGCGGGTCATCCCCTCATTGCTTTGCGGATCACTGACAGGGACATAGCGTTCATCTCCCCAAAAAACATGAACCTTTGACCAGTCCCAATTTTTGCTAGGGAGAAGTTCGTAGAGTACCTTGGGTGTGCTGCCCCCCGCAGCAACAATCGTAAAGTTTTTTCCTTGAGCGATCGCTTGATCGTAGGCAATCTGACATAGGAGTAATGCTCTCGTCGCAATCTCAGAGCGATCGTTCCAAATCTCTACCTGTCTAGTCATCGATATACCTCTCTCAAAACTTAAAATGCACTTAAATCGTAGCTGCACGCAGTCATTAGTCTAGTATAGTGAAGGTTATAGTGACGGTAGTCTGATCAGAATTTGACTCCCAAAAACCTACGAAGTTTACAGCTATGTATCTGAGCTACTAACGTTGATGGATGTTGATGTCCATTAGCATCCATCGATAATTTGATGAAAGTAATCAAAAGTGCGATCGCTTTTTAGCGGGTTGATAGCAGGTTAATTAATGCTGATTTTTGTGTAGATAGTTATCAATTAGTCTTAGGGGGGGTGTAATTTATTTCATTTTGTGTGAATTTTGACAGTACAGATAAAAAAATGTACTAATGTAGGAATGTTAGGAAAACATTAAGGTTAAGGAAAACAATTATGTCACCTGCTATGATCCGCGCGTTTTGGGACTCAGTTAACCAAGCCCAACCCAATTTGCTCCTCAATCTTGATGATGATGGTTTGATGCGGTGGTTAGTTGATCAAGTCAAGCAAAGATCTTCCTTAGATCCCCATCAGCAAAATGACCTCAGTCATTACATCAGCAATCGCTTGCCGCTAATTCGTGAAATGGCATACCAAAACTAAATAACGTTAGATAGTGGGGAATGTTGCATCAGCAACAATTAAGCCTAGGTCAGAAGCCGATAGATGTGAGCTACTAAACTTCAAACTGATCATTACTAATTAAGTCTTCTTTCCAAATAAGCGTTTACTTTGATTAAGTTCTCAATTAATTTTAGCTAAGTGTATTTTCTCCATTAACTTTCTGGTTGTCAATCTGGGAATTAAGTCTCGTTCCTGAGAATGCAGGTCAGTCAATCCTCCACTTTGGTATAGAAGCCGTAAGTATCCAAAACCTACAAATACAAGTATCAAGTAGCTAGCGCGTAACTGGTGATTAACTAGCTGGGGCAGTTCTTTTTAAGCAATGAAGTGCGGCAATTATTGCCGCACTTCATTGCTTAAAAATCATTAAATGTTAGGATGATCGTCTGAATCATGGGATTATGAGCTTAATCATGGTGTCAGTAATATTCTCTAACAAGCTCTAATAATTCCTCCAACAATATCAATAGTTGTTCCTAGCGTATGCCATCTACAAGAATTATCGATCTACTGCGTAACGGTCAAGTCAATGAGCATTACACTATTCGCGGCTGGGTAAGGACAAAGAGAGAAGGCAAGGGAGTTGCTTTCTTAGAGTTAAACGATGGTTCCTCATTGCAGGGACTACAGATCGTGCTGCCCCAGACTATTGATAATTACGAATCTCTGCTCAAGGGCATTACTACAGGTGCTTCGGTGGAAGCCGTCGGTAAGTTGGTGGAGTCAATGGGCAAAGGGCAAAGGGTCGAGATGCAGGCGGAGTCTGTGTCTGTATTTGGAACTGCCGACGCGGAGACCTATCCCTTACAAAAGAAACGCCACTCGATCGAATTTTTGCGATCAATTGCTCACCTGCGCCCGCGCACCAATGTATTTGGTTCCGTCTTTCGGGTACGCAATGCCTGTGCCTATGCGGTGCATCAGTTCTTTCAGGAACGCGGTTTTTTGTGGGTACATACGCCAATTATTACGGCGAGTGACTGCGAAGGGGCGGGTGAAATGTTTGGGGTGACTACCTTTGACTTAAATAAGGTGGCGGCAACGGGTAAGCCCGTGGATTTTGCGGAAGACTTTTTTGGGAAGCCTGCTTTTTTGACCGTGAGTGGTCAGCTTGAGGCGGAAATTATGGCAATGGCTTTTTCCAATGTCTACACCTTTGGTCCTACTTTTCGGGCAGAAAACTCTAACACTTCACGGCATCTTGCCGAATTTTGGATGATCGAACCAGAGGTGGCATTTTGTGACCTTGAAGGCGATGCCGATCTAGCGGAAGACTTTCTCAAGTACATCTTTAAATACGTCTTGGAAACCTGTCCTGAAGATATGGAATTCTTCCAAGAGCGAGTTAATGATCAGGTGATGGTTAATGCTCGCAAGATTGTCGATGAGCAGTTTGAGCGCATTACCTACACCGAGGCGATCGCCATTCTCGAAAAGTCTAGTAAGACCTTTGAGTTTCCTGTGTCGTGGGGCTTAGATTTGCAGTCAGAACATGAACGCTTTTTGGCGGAAGAACATTTTAAAAAGCCTGTCATTGTGATGGATTATCCCTTGGGGATTAAGGCTTTTTATATGCGAGTCAATGATGGCACGGCAAGCGATCGCCAGACTGTCAGGGCTATGGATATCCTCGCCCCCGGAGTCGGTGAAATTATTGGCGGCTCCCAGCGTGAGGAACGGCTAGATGTATTGGAAGCAAGAATCCGCAGTGTGGGTTTAAATCCTGAGGACTACTGGTGGTATCTGGATTTACGCCGCTATGGTACGGTTCCCCATGCGGGCTTTGGACTGGGGTTTGAGCGGTTAGTCCAGTTTATTACAGGGATGGGTAATATCCGTGATGTGATTCCTTTCCCGCGTTTCCCCCAGAGTGCTGATTTTTAATCCAGAAAGGAAAAAGCATCGCCAAGCGATGCTTTTTCCTTTTTAGTTGTATCTTTTAGGATCTTTCTTTTCTTTTTTCTCAGAAGGATCTTTCTTGGGTTTTTTAGTCTCTTTATTACCCTTTTGTTCTTTTGACATTAAATTTCTCCACTGTATATCAAGAGCCAATTTAAACGATAATTTATATCGCTTAGTCTATTGATTCTAACCCATATCTAAAATCCAGATTTATAAAGCTTAATCATTACAGCGCTTTGCGACCAAACTATAAATCTACGGTATGGGCTAACTCACCCATGATGTAGGTGGCAGCGATCGCGCGATCGTCACCCATAATTAACGTCGAAAATAGTTGATCGGATATTTCACTAAGACTCATCTCTGCATAATTAGTCGCCTGATTCCGTAATGCCAAAATCGGCGTAGATTGTAAATTGAGAACCACAAAATCCGCTTCTTTTCCTATCTCCAAGTTGCCAATTTTATCGTCAAGGGAGAGTGCGATCGCTCCTCCAAGAGTTGCTAAAAACAACGCCTGACAAGCGGATAATTTTTGCGATCGTAATTGAGCGACCTGATAAGCAGCACTCGCGGTCTTTAAGATTGAGAAGCTTGTTCCTGCACCGACATCGGTTCCTAAACCTACCTTGACGGGAGTTTCTGTAGATTTAGCCTTTTCGAGTTTAAATAATCCACTTCCTAAAAATAGATTGGAAGTTGGGCAGAAGGCGATCGCAGATTTTGTGTCGGACAGTCTGGCAAACTCCATATCAGTTAACTGAACACCGTGAGCAAAGATCGATCTCGCGCCCACCAATCCCGCTTGGTCATAGACATCGAGATAACCTTCGCAATCTGGAAATAATTCGGCAACTGTCGCAACTTCCTTAACATTTTCCGATAGATGGGTATGTAGATAGACATCGGGAAATTCTGCTAATAATTTACCCGCATTTTGTAATTGCTGATCGGTGGAAGTAATCGCAAATCTGGGCGTTACTGCATAGAGCAAGCGATCGCATTTATGCCATTTCTCAATCAGTTGCTTAGTTTCTAAGTAGGAAGATGTGGCGGTATCTAGTAGAAAATCAGGGGCATGGCGATCCATCATCACCTTACCCGCGATCATCCGTAAATTAAGGCGTTGGGCTTCCTCAAAAAAAGCGTCGGTAGATTGAGGAAAGACAGAAGTAAATACTAAGGCTGTAGTTGTACCATTGCGTAATAACTCATTGAGAAAGTCGGCGGCAATTTGCTTGGCGTAATTGCGATCGCTAAACTTTCCTTCCGTCGGGAAAGTATAGGTACTTAGCCATTCTAAAAGCTGTTCACCATAGGAAGCGATCATTTCCATCTGAGGGAAATGGATATGGGTATCGATAAAACCTGAAACGATCAGGCGATCGCGATAATCAGTGATAGTTAAATCGGGATATTTCCCTACTAGATCAGCGTAGTTGCCTAAGTCTTTGACTTTACCCTGTTCTATTACTAACAATCCATCACCAAAGTAGCGCATACAATCCGCTTCAGGTGCATAAAAAGGATCGGCGATCGCATCCAAAAAACTAGCTCTAAATCCTCTCATCTTGAGTCTCTCTCACAAATATAGACAATTCAAATAAGAAAAATAGGGCTTCGACTTCGCTCAGCCAGCAATATACGCTGGCTGAGTGAAGTCGAAGCCTCTTGAATTTATTTGGAATTACTATACTATTGCAAAACTATCACTAGGGAATATTCAGCCAAACCTTAAGATTTAGCTCTTGACTGGGAGAAGCATTGGCGACCTGTACCAACTCAAACTGACTGGCAACTGGCTCTTGCAGCTTTACCTGCACAGTTTTTAACAAGTCTTGCTGAAATAGCGTCATCGGGACAGAATCACCGATCGCAAAGTCGCGTAACCGCTCACTAAAACTATCGGCTGTAACCCGAATATCAGCGATCGCCAAAAGACTATCACCAGCACTAATTCCTGCTTGCTGAGCGGGGGAACCAAACTGCACCTTTTCAACTTCGGCAAAACCATTTTTCGCTCTCAGCGACATTCCTGTAAAGGGAACATCTTGAATCGCACTCCGCAACTCTAGTCCAAAGGGTTCCAGATAATATTGATAGTCCAGTTCCTTAGTTCCATAGAGATAGTCATTCCAGAAACTCGATAAATCTACTCCCGCCACAGATTCAATCACGCTATGGAGATCCGCTTCACTGAAGCCCGTTTCCTTTTTGCCGAAGCGTTCCCACATAATCTGCATCACCCGATCTAGCGATCGCAAGTTATTAGTTTTAGTGCGAATCAGCAAGTCCAAAAGCATCGAGACTAACTCGCCCTTGAGATAGTAAGAAATCTGGCTATTGTGGGTATTGGCATCGGGACGATAGAGCTTAATCCATGTGTCAAAGCTGGACTCATAGAGCGACTGCACATTGCGTCCGTAGGTAGTCTGCAACCGCGTAATACTTTTGCTAACTAATTTAAGATAGTGCTTTGCGTCATAGAGATTGGCACGGAGGGGAAAGATTTGGTCATAGTAGCTAGTCGTGCCTTCGCTAAACCAGAGAGAGCCTGTATAGTTCTCTTGATCATAGTCAAACTTCTCTAAGGCTTGGGGACGAATCCGTTTCACATTCCATGTATGGAAAAATTCATGGGCAACTAGATTGATAAATTGCAAATAATTCTCTTCTTTACGGAAGCCGAGACGGTTGTATAGCAGCACAGTGCAGTCTTTATGCTCTAGTCCTCCATAGCCATTACTCGCATGGAGAATGAAGTCATAATGCTCATAGGGTAGTCCACCAAACATTTCCGCTTCCACTGCCACGATCGCGGCGGTATCCTTGACCATGCGATTCATGTCGGCGTTGTGTTGTCCCCAGACGATCAGGCGATGGGGCTTGTCTAGTACCGTAAATTCGTAGCGATCGTGTATCCCAATCTCAAAGGGGCTATCGACGAGGGTATCAAAGTCCTTGGCGTAGAAAGTATTGGTGGGGGGCAGGGGGGGCAGGGCAGTGGCAACTTGCCAATTGGCTTTGATCTTGGTGATTGCGACTTGATAGGGCTGATCTTGATAGCCATCAACATACATAAAGACGGCAGCGCCTGTAAAGAAAGCATGGCTAGCATCAATATGATTAGTGCGAACGGTCAGTTCATTGCCAAAAATCTGATAGCGAATGAGAACCTGTTCCTGTCCATTGATATCAATGCGCCAGTGATTTTTGCTAATTTTTTGCCACGGCAGAGATTTACCATCGGCGGCGATCGCTTCAAAGTTTTGGAGATTTTTGGCATATTCCCGCACTAGGTATGAGCCAGGAGTCCAGACGGGGAGCTTCAGGTCAAGGTATGGCTGGTTAAAGTCTGACGTGGCGATCGCTAGTTCGATGTATAGAAGGTGATTTTCAGGCTCAGGAATCGCAACTTGATACTTAAATTGGCTATCAGAATTTTTGTCTAGATTGGGAGAATCCATGTGCAAACCCATTGCTTTTACTTAACCTTGATCAACTTTGCCTATAGCAACTATAGCAAAGCAAGTTTTGCTCACGACATCAATCTCAAGAAGAGGAGAGGCGGCGCATCGCGCCGCCTCTCCTCTTCTTAACGCATAGTCACAAATTCTTCGGCGGCAGTGGGGTGCATTGCCATTGTGTTGTCGAGATCTTTTTTGCAACCGCCCATTGTCACCACTAGCGACATCCCTTGAATAATTTCGGCGGCATCTTTGCCCACCATATGTAAACCCAAAACCCTTTCCTCTTCGCCAACGACGATTAATTTCATCATTGTTTTGGCTTCGCCTCCCGCGAGGCTGTAGAACATTGGGCGAAACTGAGTTTTATAAACTTTGACCCGATCGCCATATAGTTCTTTTGCCTGTTCTTCCGATAAGCCGACGGTGGCGGCTTCAGGTTGAGAGAATACTGCCGAAGGAATATTGGTATGGCTAATCGAGCGGGGCGTATGTCCATAAACGGTATCGGCAAAGGCTCGACCCTCAGCGATCGCCACAGGTGTTAGATTGACGCGATTAGTACAATCACCGATCGCGTAGATATGCGGTTGATTGGTGCAGCTATCTTCTTTAACGGCGATCGCATTATTGACAACTTCGATGCCCACCTGCTCCAAGTTAAGTGGTGCAAGATTAGGTTGGCGACCTGTGGCGGCGAGGACTGCATCCACTTCCAGACTTTGAGGACTGCCACTGCCATCTTTGAAACTAATCGTTAGGCTATCATCGCCATTCTTGGTAATTGTGAGCGAACTACTATCAATGTCCGTCTGAAAATTGATGCCATGATTTACCATTCCTTCTTGGACGTTGGTACGAACATCTTCATCAAATCCTCGCAAAATATGGCGATCGCGAATAATCTGCGTTACCTTTGCCCCTAGTCCGTGCATAATTCCTGCAAATTCTGTACCGATGTAACCACCACCGATCACCGCAAAGCGTTGGGGAAATTTAGGCATTAAAAACATTTCTTTGGAAGTAAGTGCGTACTCCATGCCCTGTAGATTGGGTTTGGCGGCTTCTCCACCGACGGCGATCAGGATGCGCTCCGCCGTAAATTGGCGATCGCCCACAGCTACGGTATGTGCGTCTACAAATTTGGCAAATCCTGAAATTAGCTCGACATTGTTTTTTTCGAGGAAGCTGATATGTAGTTTATTGAGGCGCATTACTTCTGTTTGAATTGCCTCGCGCAGCTTCGTCCAGTCAAAAGTTCCTGTGGGAATTGTCCAGCCATAGCCTGCGGATTCCTGTGGGAAGTGCGAGAAGTGGGAGGCATAGACCATTAACTTCTTAGGTACGCATCCCCGAATTACACAAGTACCGCCCACCAAGTCACCTTCAGCGATCGCAACTTTTGCTCCTAATGTGGCGGCACGTTTGGAGGCGGCGAGTCCACCACTACCTGCTCCAATCACAAATAGATCATAATCAAAACTTGTCATAGGTTTTCTGTAATGTTTCTTATATAGCAATCATAAATGAGATGTGAGGAATCTTCGATGGCACTCAGTCATTGATAGTATGCTAGCTGATTGCAGTTAGAGCCTTTCACCACTATTTCTTTTATTGGGAAGATGGGCGGTCACAAATGGCTCTACTGAACTCATGGGCAGGTAAAGATATTTATCCAACTTCCCAAATCACAAAACTATTCGATAAATGGTTCTTTAATGTCTGTAGATGAGATTATGTGGCGATGAGAACCTACAACTTGATATTTATATATTTATCAATTTATAAATATCTTAGCGAAATAAAACACAGAACCCTAAAAGCTGTGGCGCAAGCGTAGCTTGCGCCACAGCTTTTGGGATTTTAAGGTTTCTTTTGCCTAGCTACCAAGGTAAAAAATTCATTTTAGTGTCTAGCGCCTTGTTTGAGATTATTATGATCGATTATGTGCGATCGCGATTATGATGTATTTAACAGAAAAATGAATATTGCTCTTTTTGGAACTAGCGCTGATCCGCCCAGCATTGGACATCAACAGATATTGCAATGGTTGGATACCCATTATGATCGCGTATTGGTTTGGGTATCGGACAATCCTTTTAAAACCCATCAGGCAAGTCTCAGCAATCGTCTCAAGATGATGGAGATAACCATTGCCTCTATCCAAGCTAATGCCATTACAATTCATCCTGAAATTAGCCATCCGCGTACAATTCACACCGTTGAGCAAGCAAAAGAAATCTGGCAAGAAGCAAGCTTCACTCTCGTTATTGGTGGCGATCTGGTTCCTCAGTTGCCAACATGGTATCGCGCCGCCGATTTGCTCAATCAAGTCAATCTATTAGTCGTTCCCCGTCAAGGCATAGTTATTAATCAAGTAGATATTGATCGTCTTGTCAGTATGGGTACTGAAGTGGCGATCGCCCCTGCATCGACATCAATACCTAACGTTTCTTCGTCCGACTATCGCAACAATGGCAACAGTTCAGTCATAATACCCACAGTCGCAGCATATATCCAACAAGAGTCGCTTTACGCATGGCAGACAAGTCCCGCCCCATAGCCCCCAAACCCTTAGCAGATTTTAAGGTCGGTGTCGATAACGTGATTTTTTCCGTGGACACTGAACAGAATCGGCTACTGGTGCTACTGGTGATGCGACACCATGAACCCTATCGCGATCGCTGGTGTTTGCCGGGGACTCTTGTGCGTCAGGGCGAATCCTTGGAAGAATCAGCCTATCGAATTCTCTCGGAAAAAATTCGCGCCCAAAACCTTTATTTAGAACAACTATTTACCTTTGGTGATATTGGACGTGATCCTCGCGAAGCTCCTGATAGCTACGCAGTGCGCTATCTATCGGTGAGTTATTTTGCACTGGTTAACTTCTCACAAGCAGAACTAATCGCTGATGGCGTGAGTGGAATTGCTTGGTATCCCGTCAAGCAAGTTCCCGAACTCGCTTTTGATCATAATCGCATTCTCGAATATGGACATCGCCGCCTCTGCAATAAATTGGAATATAGCCCAGTCGCCTTTGATGTGCTGCCCGAAGCCTTTGCCCTGAGCGATCTCTATCAGCTTTACAGCAGTATTCTCGGTGAAAATTTCTCGGACTATTCCAATTTTCGGACGCGCCTATTAAAGCTAGGATTTTTGAGTGATACGGGCATTAAAACCTCACGGGGCGCGGGTCGTCCTGCTAGCCTCTATCGCTTTGATGCGGAAGCCTTCGCTCCATTTAAAAATAAACCGATGGTATTTATTTAATAGCCGCGATCGCTTCTCTAATTACTTCCGATCCTGCGCCAGTGATGCAGGACTTTTCGGTGATAATCCGCTTCCAGATACGACTACCTGCTTGCCCGTGAAATAGTTGCAGCATATGTCGTGTGATTTTGTTTAATCTAGTTCCCTTTGCTGTCCATTCATCAATGTAGGGAATCATCGCTTCCGCCACTGCAATGCGATCGCCGATGGGAGACTCATCACCAAAAAATAGGCGATCGCTATTAGCAAAAAGATAGGGATGATCGTAGGCAGCGCGTCCAATCATTACCGCATCGACATACTGAATCTGTTCTTGAACTTGCGCTAGTGTGGTAAATCCGCCATTGATCTCAATAAATAAATGAGGAAATTCTTGCTTGAGACGATGGACATCACCGTAGCGGAGAGGTGGGATTTCGCGATTATCCTTGGGGCTTAAGCCTTGCAGCCATGCTTTGCGAGCATGGACTGAAAATCTCTGACAATCAGCATCGGCAAGAATCTGCACAAAGTTTCGCATATCCTCATAACTATCCAAATCATCGACACCGATACGATGTTTGACCGATACAGGGATTTTAGTGGCGGCGATCATTGCTTCGATACATCGCGCCACCAAGGCGGGAGTTTTCATTAAGCAAGCTCCAAAATTACCACTTTGGACGCGATCGCTAGGACAGCCCACATTCAAATTGATTTCGCGATAGCCCATTGCTTCTGCGATTCGCGCACATTCGGCGAGATCCTGCGGATTGTCGCCACCCACCTGCAAAGCGAGAGGGTTTTCGGTGGGCGTGAAACCCAGAAGATAGTCTTTATCCCCATGCTTAATGGCGGCACTGGTAACCATCTCTGTGTATAGCAGCGTATGGCGGGTAATCTGACGCATGAAGTAGCGATAATGGCGATCGGTGCGATCCATCATTGGCGCGATGCTGATCGGAATTACGGAAACTGGGCGATCGCTAGTTAAGGTTGACGGTATGGATAGAGAATTCATAGCAGGCAATGGTATCGCGATTTAATGCGTCAGGCTGAATCATAGTAAACTGATTATCTGCTATGCAGATGCAAAGTTGTTTTAGAGGTATTGAAGATTCGTGATTGTGTCACCAGATTTGTCGCCAAATTTGTATACTGCTACCACTGTAAAAAAGCTAGCTGTATTAGCTTCGGGGAATGGCAGTAACTTGGAAGCGATCGCCGTCGCGATCGCCAATGGACAATTATCGGCGCAAATTGCGATCGTGATCTATAACGAGCCTGATGCTTTTGTAAAGCACAGGGCAGATAAGTTTGGTATTCCTGCAATTTTAGTCAATCATCGCGATTACAAGTCGCGCCAAGCTCTAGATCGAGCGATTATCGAGATTTTGCAACAGCATGAGATTGATCTTGTGATTATGGCGGGGTGGATGCGGATCGTCACTCAAGTTCTCATTGATGCGTTTCCCAATAGGATTTTAAATATTCATCCCAGTTTACTGCCTAGCTTTAAGGGCATCCATGCGATCGAGCAAGCCTATAACTATGGCGTAAAGATTACAGGCTGTACGGTGCATTTGCTCAGTCTTGAAGTCGATAGCGGCAAGATTTTGCAACAAGCATCGGTTCCTGTATTGGCTGAAGATAGTCTCGAAGATTTGCAAAGACGCATCCAGATTCAAGAACATATTATTTATCCCAAGGCGATCGCCGAATATTTAACCCAGATCTGATGCCATGCCTCCGATTAGCTATCGTATTGCTGGCTGAGCGGAGCCGAAGCCCTATTTTGGGTTTGACTGTCACGGAGTTGTCACAAATCAGGATTTCATGTAAGAATTCTGGGATGTTTTGAGCTTGTGGGAAATAATTATGCTTCTAGGACAATTGCTATCGCTTGCAGGATATCAACATCCTCATCCTGAATCAAACAGCTTAGAAGTAAAGCGCGTAATTACCGATTCGCGAGCTTGCCGAGATGGGGACTTGTTTATCGGCATGACGGGGACTCAGGTCGATGGTGGCAAATTTGCACCACAGGCGATCGCCCAAGGCGCGATCGCGGCAATTGTCTCAACCTCGGCATTTGCTGGCTTGACCGCAACCGAGCAGTCCAAGGCGATCGCTGTCGAAGATGTGGTCTTGGCTTGCAGCAAAATTGCCACAGCTTTCTATGACTATCCTGCTCAAAAACTAAAGCTGGTGGGGGTGACAGGAACTAACGGCAAAACTACAACTACGCATTTAATCGAATTTTTACTCCAAACCCAGTATGCGGCGGCTTTGTTTGGGACACTCTATACCCGTTGGGCGGGTTACTCCAAAGTCGCTACCCATACGACTCCCTTTGCGGTGGACTTGCAGGGGCAGCTAGCGGAGGCGATCGCGGCGGGTTGTGATGTCGGCTTGATGGAGGTTAGCTCCCATGCCTTGGCACAGCAGAGGGTATTGGGTTGTCCCTTTGAGGTCGCTGTATTTACCAATCTCACCCAAGATCACTTGGACTACCACAAAGACCTAGAGGACTATTTTCAGGCAAAGGCTTTGTTGTTTAGTGAGACCTATTTACAGGGGAGAGCTATCATTAATCTCGATGATCCCTTTGGTCAAAGGTTAACGAAAACGTTAGCGGACAAAGCGATCTGGACGTATAGCGTTAGCAACTCCGAAGCGGATTTCTATACCGAGAATTTAATCTACTTGCCCAATGGCGTAACAGGGACATTGCATACACCCCAAGGCGCGATCGCCTTTAATTCGCCTCTAGTGGGACGCTTTAATGTGGAGAATATTCTGGCGGCGATCGCGGCAGCTCTGCATATGGGGATGAGTTTGGCGGAGGTGGCAAGCCGCTTACCTGAGTTTAAGAGTGTGCCGGGGCGGGTTGAACGGGTACAAGTGCGCGATACCCAAGATGTGACCGTGGTTGTGGACTATGCCCATACGCCCGATAGCCTCGAAAATTTGCTCAAGGCGATGCGTCCCTTTGCCCAGCGTGAGTTGATCTGCGTCTTTGGTTGTGGAGGCGATCGCGATCGCACCAAACGTCCTCTCATGGGTGGGATCGCGGCGAGACTTGCTGATCGTGTCTATGTGACCTCCGATAATCCTCGTACTGAAGATCCCCAAGCAATTTTGGCGGATGTGGCGGCAGGCGTACAAGCTGATATCGGCGCTAAGCCCTACACCATCGAAGGTGATCGCCGTAAATGTATTCACATGGCGATCGCCGCCGCTAAATCGGGGGATACGATTTTGATTGCGGGCAAAGGTCATGAGGATTATCAAATTATTGGCAAGGAAAAAATCCATTTTGATGATCGCGAGGAAGCACGGGAGGCTCTGTTGCTGCGCGATCGCTAAATATCTGGTGTGGACTGCTGATTTTGTTGAATCTGTTGATTTAGTAAATGTAATAGATTCGTAATTGGTATAGATAGTGATGCAAACGTAATCTAGACATAGTTCAGTTTTTATAGCTGTAGCCGCCTGTACGAGGATAAAATCAAAACCCAAGAAGCGAGTTGGGGCGCTTCGCGCCGCAACTCGAATTCTGGTTTTATGTCCTAACAAGAATGGCTACAGCCATAAATGCCGACTGTATACAGTTCCTAAGCAAAAACACGCAATCAGTATCGGATATGATGCAAAAAGAAGTATATTCAGAACCAAGTTGTACTGGCTTTATAGGATATTTCTCCTTGAGGCAGCTCAAATCTTGACTGGCTATTGTTTTGACCCTATGAATTGGTTAAGTTAGGAAGTAGTTACCCCATGGGTTCGCCAACTGTCCCCAAACCTAAATTATTGGTTATCGATGATGAACCCGATAACCTCGATTTGCTATTTCGGACTTTTTATCGTGATTTTCAAGTATTGAGAGCGAATGGTGGATTGGAAGCTCTGGAAATATTAGAACGGGAAGGGGAAGTTGCTGTCATTATTTCTGACCAAAGAATGCCGATCATGAGTGGAACGGAGTTCTTAAGTCAAATGGCGGTCAAATATCCTGACACGATGCGAATTATTTTGACAGGTTATACCGATGTTGAGGATTTAGTCGAGGCGATTAACACTTGTAAGGTTTTCAAATACGTCACGAAGCCTTGGGATGAGTCCGAGTTGCGAAATGTCGTCAGTCAGGCAATCGATACCCATAATGTTCTGCGAAATCGTACTACCGAGCTAAGAAGAACTCTACGCCAACAGTCTCTCCTTAATGCGATCGCCTCTTCCGTTGATAGCGCTACGCCCTATCGAGAGAGTATTGCAACGATGGCTGCTGAGATCGCGCGTAACTTTGAGGTTTCGGGTAGTGTGCTGAGATTGTTTGAGAATGGAGAATTAGTTCCTGACTATTGCAGTTATGTCGGTCAAGCGCCGATGCGTTTAACCAGTAGTCCGATTAAACCGAACTCTCACTTCACTAGCTATGTTGCTGATCTAGCGCGGATTATGCCTCTGCATTCCCAGATCGTAGCAGTCAGTGATATTGACGATGATGAGCGTATTTCTAAACCAGATAAACAGGTCTATGCCCAAGCGAATATTAAATCTGTTCTATTTGTTCCCTTTGAAGTCCAAAAAGAATGTTTGGCGATGTTGGCGCTCTATCATTGCGATCTACCACATCTTTGGAGCAATGATGAACTAGATCTGATTGAACTAGCGAGTGACCAAGCCGCGATCGTTAGTTCCCGTGCTAGAGCCTACGATCGCATTCAGGAATTGGCAAAAAGAGAATCATTACTGAATACAATCACCAGCACAATTCGCTCTAGTTTAGATCCTCAAAAAATCTTCGCTTCAATTACACAACAATTAGGTCAAGCCCTCAATTCTGAAAGTTGCGCCCTATCTCTTTGGACAGAGCATGATACTTACCTGCGCTGTGTCGGCTTGCATCTGAGTGATGGCAATGGTAGTGCGGGTGTGAATGGGATGATCGAGCGTCAAGGCGGCGAGCCGATGCTGCCCCAATCAGTTGTGGATATTTCCACAAATCCGATCCTGCAAGCCCTAGTCGCATCAAAGCAGCCCGTCGCGATCGCCGATTTACGCCTCACTCCCGAATGGAACTTAGTCGATCTTCCCCTCCAATCGATGGCGCGATCGCTATTAATTGTGCCATTACTCTATGACGGCAAGATTACGGGCAGCATCTCCATGCGCCAAAACAAACATCCGCGTCAATGGCAGCCTGAGGAGATTTCGCTCGTACAGGCGGTGGCGGCTCAGGCTGCGATCGCCGTGCAGCAAGCCAATCTTTTTCAAAAAACTCGCCAACAGGCGCAACAGCTATTGGAACTAGATCGCCAGAAGACGGAGTTCTTCCAAAATCTTTCCCATGAGTTCCGCACGCCCCTAACCCTGACCATTGGACCTTTAGAAGCGGCGATCGAACATTCGCAACCACTCCCCTATGAGCAGTCAATCATTGCTCTGCGTAATTGTCGGCGTTTACTACGGCTTGTAAATCAACTCCTCGATATCCAACGCCTTGATGCAGGTAAGATGCAGGCTTGCTTCCGTCCCTGCAATTTATTGGAGTTTACCAGTCAGACCATTGATGCTTTCCGTCCATACTGCGATCGCAAAAATATTCATCTATTTGATAATTTTAATGACTGTCCTGAACTTTATTTAGACCTAGAGAAGTTTGACAAGATTCTCTACAATCTGCTGTCCAATGCGATGAAGTTTACGCCTAATGATGGTAGCATCACGGTCTCAATCAGCACCGATGACAGCCATAGGCATTGTTTACTCACAGTGCAAGATACGGGCATTGGTATCCGCCAAGATCAAATTCCCTTTCTATTTGAGCGATTTCGCCAAGCAGAGGGATCGGTCAATCGTAGCTATGAAGGTAGCGGCTTGGGATTAGCGCTAGTTAAGGAATTAGTGCATCTGCATGGAGGCGATATTTCTGTCACTTCAGAATACGGATCTGGTACAGCTTTTACGATTTCGATTCCCATCGGCAAAGCTCACCTACCCGCCGATCAAGTTAGCCACCACCACGGCGATATGCAAGTTTCGGCGGCATCGGTGGAACTTGCGGATCTGGAAACTGCTCTTGATATCGAGGATATGGCGATCGCCGATGATGATAACTTGCCAGCTACTAAAGATGGGCGCAAAATCCTGATCGTTGATGATAACCGTGACTTGCGGAGTTATTTAAGGAGAATTCTCAACAGTGCGGGTTATAGCGTTATCTCTGCTTACAATGGCGAACATGGCTACGCTCAAGCTCAAGAGCATCGCCCTGATCTGATTGTCACCGATTTGATGATGCCCCATGTTTCGGGTTTAGATTTGATTGTGCTGATTCGCAAAAATCAAGATTTGTCAGGAATTCCCATCGTCTTACTGACAGCGAAGGCAAACGAGGAGACCCGCATTGAAGGTACGGAAATTGGGGCTGATGCCTATCTTGCTAAGCCCTTTAACGATCGCGAATTGTTAGCAGAAGTGCGGAATCTCCTAGCCCTGAAAACCAATGAGCGCCGAGTCGCCCAACTCAATCTCTATCTTACCGAATCCGTTCTCAAACGCTTTTTACCGCCTAGCTTAGTCACCAAGGCTGCTACGGGTAAGCTCAGTCTCGATCTGCGTCCTGAGCCAAGGATGATCACCGTCTTGTTTACAGATATTGTTGGGTTTACTTCCCTTGCCAATACTTTGCGATCGCGGCGGGTGGCAGAACTGCTCAATCAATATCTGGCGGCAATGACCGAGGCGATCTTTGCCAATGGTGGCACAGTTGATAAGTTTATGGGCGATGGGATTATGGCGCTATTTGGTGCGCCTGAAGACTGTAGTCCTAATGAGCAAGTGCGCCGCGCTGTCCAGACTGCCAAACAAATGCAGCGATCGCTCAATATTCTCAATCAACAATGGCAATCTCAAGGCATTCCCACGGTGAGATTTCGCTGCGGCATCCATCAGGGGACGGCGGTGGTGGGGATGTTTGGCAGTGCGGAGCGATCGGACTATACAGCGATCGGTCCTACGGTGAATATTGCGGCAAGGATTCAGGCGGCGGCAGAACCTGACTGCATTCTGGTATCGGCGGCGGTGGCAGACTATCTGGAAGATGAAGAACTGCGTAAACGCGAACCGCTCAAACTCAAAGGAGTCGATGAGACTGTGCTTACATTTTTTGTGGATAGCTAGCTCAAAATAGCCTAACAAATGGCGTAGTCATTTTATGTTTTGGCTTGATGGATATGCGATGATTTAAACCATATCAATCGCATTTCATCCGAGGTTGTTCTATGCCAAAGGCGATCGCTGAAGCAGATACTTTTTTGAAAAAAAAATTACTGGGATCAACGGATTTAGCTGATTCTGAGAAGATTTTTGTGAAGAAAGGGCAAGCTTTTTTTGTTACCGAATATAGCCCTGATCGTAATCAGCACATTCTGCTCACCCTTGCCTCGCCTCTATCGGCAATGGACAATGATGCCAAGCTGCAAAAGGTCTACGCCTACGATCCCCACATCAAAATTGAAGGTGAAGATCTCAATCGGCTGATTAAATTGCCTGTGAAGTATTCTTCACAATTGGATAATGATGCTTCGGTGTTTGGTCCGGGATGGCGGCAATGTAATACCACTAGCAACACGATGCTAGCGGATTTTTTGTTAGCGGGTGAGGTCACTCAAAAAGCTAAAGCCCAAGGATTTCCTGAGCCTGAATCTCTGTATATGCGCCTTGTGAGCAAGTATGGCGACACCACCGATCATGATGCTCAGACTTGGGCGTTAAAGGAGCTAGGGATTGAGTCTTACTTCAGTTATGCCCTCTCCGCTAAGGACGTGCTGTTGTCTTTAAAGGTGAACATTCCTGTGGTGGTGGGTTTTGCTTACAAGGGCAGTGGTCATATCTGTGTCGTAGTTGGGCATGATCCTGTGAAAAAGGTTTGGTTAATCCACGACCCCTACGGCACAAGACATGGTGCTAGTGATAGCTACGATGTGGGTGTCGGTGGAGCCTATGACGAATATAGCTACGACGTGATGCAGCAGATCTTCTGGGATGGCGGCGGCGAAGCTGGTTGGGGCAGAATCGTTACCTCGGTCAAGGGCAAGCCCACAGGCTTACCTTCGGGATTATAGCTATCCCAAAAGATAAGGGGCGGCGCAAAGCGCCGCCCCTTATCTTTTGCAGTATTATTTTGAGCGAAATATGGCTCTGACGGGTAAGTGGTCGGAGATGGTTTGGAAATAGAGGCGATCGCTAGCAAATCCTAAATCCTTTTGCGGATCAAGAATTTGTAAAGATCGCGGCAAATACTCTTCCTCTGCTCCTTGAGGCTTTTGGGAAACGGCAATGTGATCAATTACGCAACCTGTGCCGCGATTGGAAAATCTTGGACGACCATCGGTAGTCTTGGGCTGACCGCGTTTTTTGAGACAGTTCTCTTTGGCAGTGGTTTCAATATTTTTGGTCAAAAATGTTAACGGGGCATCGCGCAGTCCCCGATTTTGGTCTGACCATGACGGACTATTAAAATCTCCAAGGATGACGAGATCAGGATCGGATTGTTGATTTTGTTGATATTGATTTACTTCCTGACGGAGGCGATCGCTTTGTTGTTTTCGCAAGCGATCGGCATCGTTGCCACCACCACCCTTTTGATGCAAAATCACCAAGGTAAAGTCAAAACCCTGTTGATCCTGTCCCACTTTCAGATAGGTGACGAGAGGCGATCGCAGGGTTCCCGACAAGTTAACCGACTGCCATTCTGTTACTTTCTGAGCGGTGAGTAAGTCCTTGCGATAGAAGAGGGCAACTCTCTGTCTACCGCCCGTTTCTCCTAAAATAAAATCCCAAGCTTGAGATTGATCTAGCTTAATTTTTAATTGATTCGCTCCATCGGTACTAACTTCTTGTAAGCCAATGACATCAAAATTACGTTCAATAATTTGGGCGATCGCTGCTAATTTCTTTTCGTCTTTCCCATCAAAGTTCTCTATATTAAAAGTCCCAATACGAATTTGACTGGGGCTAGTACGACTAAAAATGCTGAAGGAATTACTGCATCCCATCAGTGTTGCTAAGGTTGTCATGAATATAGTGACAAGGACTGATAATCGGGGCTTCCTCGGTTGATATGGCTTCGTAAATAATCGTGGCATTAACGGAAATGTTGGCATAGCAAATGTTTAGAGGATTGTGGTTACGGATTATTTATCGGTTATTTGGTCGATTATTCAGGCGAGCGCTTTCCTTGAAGTTATCAATTACATCAATTAGCCAGTTAACTTCCGTAGGACGCATACTATTAGCTCCCAGTAGATAGTGATCATTTTGAATGTAAATTTTGATATTTGATTTGATAGAATTGTCATCATTTTTTTCACTACCTAACCAAAGTAACCAACCGATCAAGTTGTTGTTATACTTCTTTTCCATCATTCGCCATTCAGGTTCCACAATGAGGGAGCTACTGCGAGGAAGGCGGACTTGCCAATAGCACTTTCCCAATATATGGCGACTCAAAATTATTTCTTGCTCATTAATTTCTAAACAAGATACAGTCAACATCCCAAACAGCGTAACCACAAAAAATATCCCTACAATTGCCGCGATCGCCACCAATATCCAGCCTAATGAGCTAGCCGCGATATACAAAAATGCTTCGATAAGGAACTGCTGCCACAATACAAAAATTAGAATAACTACAGACAGTAATAAAGTTGCGGATAGAATGTTACCGGGAATAGAGATTTTTAATGTTTGATCCGATTCTTCGGTTTGGATTTTGGTGTCTGCGGGCGGATAGATGCGGCGCAATCTTCTGGGTGCGATCGCTGGTGCAACTGGGGTGTCGTTGTATCTTTTGATTGTTGGCGATCGTGGAGAAGTTTCTGGCTTATTGAGCTTCTCTAGGGCAATGCGGGCAGAACCATAGCGCTTTTTGACCATTGGTTCTACTAAATTCTGAATCCACTTTACCAAGTCGGCACTAGCGCTAGTGCGATCGCTAAATACAATCCTTGCATCATCATCCTGTGGTAAATCCGCAGGTGATACTCCTGTCAACAGATGGATCATCGTTGCTCCCAGCGCATAGAGATCGGAAGCCGCTACTGCCCTGCCCCCATATTGCTCAATTGGCGTATAGCCATAGGTTCCCACCACTGTAAACGACTTGCCTTCAGGAGTGGCGCGATCCTGCACTGAGCCAAAATCCACCAGATAGATATTCCAATTGCTTGAGGCATCATCAATCTCTCCCGTTAAAATTAGATTGCTTGGTTTCAGATCACGATGCAGAACTTGGGGATTAAGTTCATGGAGATAGATCAAAATTTCCAGAATGGCGATCGCGATTTGTTTAACCTGTGCGGCATTAAACCGATGTCCCTGAGCGAGATAATCCCGTAACGATTCACCTTGAATATATTCTTGTACCAAGCCAAACCAAAGATGGCGATCGTCAATGGAGAAGTAATCGCGATACTTGGGAATACGCGCATGGTCGATCTGTTGCAAGATCTTCGCTTCCCTCTCAAACAACTTCAGATCCTCCCACTGCACATTGCCCCCAATAGTCAGCAGTTTGACTACTACTAGTTCTTCCTTTGCCTGCAAGTCCTTTGCGAGCCAAGTTTCTCGACCCGCATTGGCTCCAAGTTGACGCTCTAATTGATAACGCTGATGAATGATCTCTTGAGGCTGAAGGATCGTCATAGTTTTCTAATTGTGCGAAAAAAGAACTAATGAAGTGCTGTCCTAAGTGCGTTGCTACTGACTCAATACAAACCTTTCGATCGCCACGGCTGCGCCATCTTCTTCGACATGGGGTGCAATCCAATCACCATAGGCTTTGAGTCCTTCGGGAGCATTCCCCATCACCACACCGATCCCAGCATATTCGATCATTTCTAGGTCATTAAAATTATCACCGATCGCCAAAACCTGCGATCGCTCGAAGCCCAAGATATCCTCTGCCAAATACTTAACGGCTGTACCTTTATTAGCGATCGGATTAGTTGCCTCAAAGAAAGTAGCCACGGATTTAGTTAAATACAACTGTTGCGGCGTATAGCGATCCTTGAGTACTCGCAACATCTCCGTTACCAGTTCGGCGGTATCACTGAGCGCCAAAATCTTGGTGGGTGGATGATCGTTATTAGGACTGGTCAAAAATTCGCGCAAATCACCCACCACCGTCACTGGCACTTTGGAGCGTTCTGCATAGGCTTGAGTCTGCGCCGTCATCTGCCGCACATAAAGCTGATCATTGACATAGATATGAATAGAAAGCTGATCATTAGTGGCATATTCACCAAGATCATCGAGAAGGGCGAGAGCTTGTTCCTGTTCCACAGGCCAGTGACCCACTAGCTCATTAGTTTGGGGATCTTTAATAAATGCCCCCTGATAGGAAATTAAGGGTAAATCAGACCCAATCTCTCCATGAAATCTTAATGCTGAACAGTACATTCGTCCCGTGGCGATCGCCACCTTGACTCCCTTAGCCTGTGCCGCCTTGACTGCCTTCTTCACCCTCTCGTTGACTCGATTGGCATCGCCACTAATTGTGCCATCGATATCCACCACCACTAGCTTAATGTCTTGAATATCTTGAAGATTTTGAATATCTTGAGCCATGATTTTTGTTTTTGATGTCAATACTAGCAGTTGCGAGACTGCTTCCACGGTCTAAGTAAATACTGAAAAAGCATGGCTTTGCCATGCTTTTTCAGTTTATCTTTAATCAGTGATTACTTCTCAGGGCAGTTAACGCCGCCAGAGATATTACGGCATTGCTCACGGATCTCATTTAACATGACCGCATTCATTTGCTTGGATTTGCTCAAGGCTTGCTCAAAGTGCTTCTTGGCAGAAGGAATATTGTCACCACCCTTCATCCAGAGGATTTGTCCTTTCAGATAGACCAACTCAGGATTATTGGGAGCGGCAGCTAGAGCTTTATTAACTGCATCAAGGGCTAAATCACCTTTACGAGCATCACGGTAAGCGAGGGCAATACCACGCCACTTGAGATAGTCGGGTGCAGAGTATTGACGCAAGCTTTCGAGAGCAGTGTCAAGGTCGGTTAGAGGGATGACCGAGGCGATCAACATATCGATATAGCCCTTGATCAAATTTAGCTCAGGGTCTGTGGGATCAAGATCCTTTGCTTTTTGGATATTGTCAAATACGCTCTGGATCAAGGGCAAGGCTTGGGCAGCGCTGGAAACTCCCTCGGTTTTGACGATATATCCTGCTTCAATCAGATCACTAGCAGCGATGTAGATGTACGCTCTGAGGTTATCTTTGCCGCGTAGGGCTTCGGCATTGGCACGCACTCGCTTACCTGCAACCCTCATCGCCAAATAGTCTTCTTTGGCATAAAAGGTGGAAGCGCGTAGAGCAAATACTAGGGGTTCGCTGCCCTCGGTTCTGACCGCAGTATCTAATTGTTTGACTGCGGCGACATAGTTGCCTTCCTTAAACATTAGCTCAAAGGCTTTTTGGGTTTCATTACCGATCGCCCGAGCCTTTTGGGTGCGAAATGGGTCGGCTGCCCAACTAGGCATAACCGTAGCGGCGGTGACCAAGACTGCTAATAGAGAGGCAGAGATAGAAGTAGATACAGACTTTAAAGGTCGTTTCATAAAATTCCCCAAAATTTTTAGGCGATAGGTTTTCAGCAATTTTAGCAACACTGTCTTGGCAAAGTACTAGAAAAGTCTTGTCAAAGTCTTAAGGAAATTCTTTGGTATTAAGTCCTAACCATAGAGGCTTTTGCCACATATTACGTTAATACCTTCAAAGACGGGGAGGTAATAAAAAAGTTTCACCACCAGAATATGCATAGCGACAGCACATATTCTGGCTTCGTCATCTTTGACAGGCTGTCTTTTGACGCTAATCGGGATTAGAGCGATGATGTCTGCATACTAAAATTCAACTCGACTTTGCGGCTAAGCCGCGTAGGGCATAGGCGGAAGCTTTGCCCTTATTTTTGTGTAGTTGTTCTCCACAATTAGCCTAAACACCAGAAAACGCTATTTAAAAGAAAGGGACTATTTAAAAACATGAAACGCATTTTGACAATTGTGGCGATCGCCATATCGATTTTTACAATGTCTTTAAGTTGGGGAGGTCTCCAACCTGTTTTAGCAGATATCGCGGAAGGAGAGAAGATTTTCAATAATAACTGTGCGGCTTGTCACGCAGGTGGACTTAACCGAGTGGTTGCTGCGAAAACTCTTAAGTTGGCTGCCTTAGAAAAGTACGGTATGAACTCAGTAGAAGCAATTACTACTCAAGTTACTAAGGGTAAGGGCGCAATGCCTGCTTTTGGCAAAAAACTCAGCGCTGAGGAGATTAATACTGTTGCTAACTATGTTTTGGAAAGAGCAGAACAAGGCTGGAAGAAAGCTTAAAAAAACTAAGAGATAGAGAAAAAATGGCATAGCCATTTTTTCTCTATCTCTCAAGCGAATTATTCGCGATGTGATCTGGGGACAAACAAATATAATTTTTATGATTTTTAATAAGCAGATAATTACCTCTGGATTGATTGCTTTTGCTGTGATAGCGGGTACAAGTAATAGTGTGGGTTTTGCCCATGAGGTGAAAGTATCATCGGAAGTCGGTGGCACAATCCATATTGAACCTAACGATCGCCCTATAGTTGGTCAGCGCACAAGGATCTGGGTAGCACTGACGCGCAGAGGTGGCAGCGTCATTCCCTATGCTAATTGTGATTGTCGAATGGAAGTGCGATCGCTAAGCGATCAGAATATTCAGTTCCAGCCATCCCGTTCATCGACTATCCTTGAGCGTTATTTAGGCTTGCCGATCCTAGAAGTTACTTTCCCCCAGATCGGAAGATATGAATTAAAATTAATGGGTTCTGCTAAAAATGGGGAAAACTTTTCGCCCTTTGAGCTAATCTTTACGACGAATGTTGGGCGATAGATAGAAATCATGGTGGACTTACTGCTGGTTGCAGCTTTGGGCTTTGTGGGCAGCTTTGGGCATTGCGTGGGGATGTGCGCTCCCTTGAGTGTGGCTTTTGCGTTGTCAGGTAAAGAGTCCAAACAGGTATCAGAGGCGAAGCGTCCGTGGCAACAGCATATCTATTTCCACAGTTTGTTAAATCTGGGTCGCATTTGTAGTTATGCAATTACGGGAGCGATAATTGGCGCGATCGGCTCGGTCTTGGCGGCGGGAGGTCAGTTTGCGGGACTAGAGAGTGATCTGCGGCGAGGACTCGCGATCGCCACGGGATTGATTTTAATTTGGATGGGCATTGTCCAAATTAATCCCAACGGTCTGCCCAAGGTTCCATTGCTCAATCCCCTTGCCCAGTTAGGCTTACATCAGCGTTTAAGCAGTGCGATGGTGAAGTTGTCGTTACGTTCCCATCCCTTGACTCCTGCGTTATTGGGAATGACTTGGGGATTGATTCCCTGTGGATTTTTATATACAGCGCAAATTAAGGCGGCGGAGACGGGTAATGTCGGTCAAGGGATCTTAACGATGTTGGCGTTTGGATTGGGAACGATGCCTTCGATGTTGGGGGTTGGTGTCTTTGCTAGTTTATTAAGTAGCGATCGCCGCAGTCAGTTATTTCGCCTTGGAGGTTGGATTACGCTTTGTATCGGCATTCTGACACTATTACGCACCAGCGACATGGTGGACTATACGGGACATATGGGCTTGATTTTGCTAATGCTTGCCCTTGCTGCGCGTCCCTTGAGTCAGCTTTTAAAGTTCGCTACGGGCTTAATGGTTTATCGGCGTGCGATCGGTGTTGGTGCGTTTGTGTTATCCCTTGCCCATGCTTTCCATAAGATTGATCACAGTTTTCAATGGAACTTTGATGCACTCTTTTTTATGATTCCCCAGCATCAGATTTCGATTTGGTTAGGAATGGTAGCGATCGCGCTGATGACTCCTGCTGCGATTACTAGCTGTGACTGGATGGTAAATCGGTTAGGAAAGTTCTGGCGCTATCTACACTTATTATCGGTTCCCGCCTTGATTTTAGCTTCTATCCATACGATTGCGATCGGTTCCAATTATCTCGGTGCAGTAGAATTGACTCCCAAAAATTGGCTATTCACGATTTTATGTGGAACGGTCACAGCACTAACTTTGTTGTTGAGAATGTTCAAGTTTCAAAAGTCTTCCTCAATTATATGATTCATAGAAACAGAAAGCCGCGCAGAGCGCGGCTTTCTGTTTCTATGAACGCTTATAGACAATTCAAATAAAAAATTGGGCTTCGACGCTTCGACAAGCTCAGTGCATCGCTTCGCTCAGCCATCGTATATTGATGGCTGAGCGAAGTCGAAGCCTCTTGAATTTATTTGGAATTACTATAACTACTAAGCATCAATAAATAGATCGGAACCTTCTTGGGTAACAGTAAAACTAGCGACATCGGTGGGAGCTTTGCCCATCGCGATCGCTTTCTTAGCAATATTAGGCAAGGGGATACCCACAAAGGATTCTACCCATTCGACATTTTTGCCAGTGCAAACTTCAAACTTAGAACCATGAAAAGGACAGGTGATTACGCCATTTTCAAATTTACCTTTGGCGAGGGGAAGACCGAAGTGAGGACATTTGTTAGCGATCGCGCAGTATTTATCGCCAACTTTGGCGACGATCACAGATTTACCGTTGGCGCTAGTTTTGAGGACTTTATCAGCACTAACATCAGCAGTGGCGGCGATTTTGACTTTAGTCATGGTGGGAAACTCCTGCAATATGGAAGATTTTGAAAGTTCTTAAAAATTGATGACCAGCAGATTATACAGGATTAACTGTTTGCGTAAGGTCAAGGGCTAGGATCTCCACCTCGCGCTGATTTATTGGCAAAGGTTTATGGGCTTTAATAAGTAAAAATACTTAAGCTTGTCAATTTTTAGGTTAATCTAGAGATATCAGCGACTCCGCAATTTCTACAATTATTTGTCCAAATCAAACCGCCGATGACCACTACCTTTAACCTGTCCCAATCTCCTGCGATCGCCCAAAATCTTCTACAAAAGCCTCTGCAAACACCCATCAGAATTACTGCCTTTGGCGATAGTCTGATCTATGGCTATGGCGATCCAATTGCTGGTGGTTGGGTTGAGCAGTTGCGTCGGCAAGGTATGGCAAATGATGCTCACATTATCTACAACTTAGGAGTGCGGGGTGACACTGCGGCACAGGTTAATCAAAGGTTAGATCAAGAATTTGTGCGTCGTGGTGAATTGCGGAATAAGTTGCCTGACTTAATCATCTTGTCAGTTGGTGTTAATGATTCGCCCAGAGTCGGTAAACAAGCGGGGAAGAATATGATCGATCGCGATCGCTTTACCTTGGAGATGACTAACTTATTAGACAAAGCCCAGAGTTTTTGCCCAGTTCTATTTGTGGGCATGGTTCCTGTTAACGAAGCGAAAATGCCTTTTCTAAATTGTTTGTACTTCAATCATGAAGATCAATACCAATACAAACAGATTACCAAATCCGCTTGTCAAGTCCGTGAGATTCCTTATCTAGATATATTTGACCTATGGCGATCGCGTGGTCAGGATTGGATTAATGCGCGGTTAGGTGATGACGGGCTGCACCCTAATTCTGAAGGATATCGAGCGTTGCTAGAGGATATTACGCATTGGCAACCGATGCAGCCATTGCTGACAGTTACCGAAAATCATGCTGATTCTCAAATATTAAATCCAGTCAGTTAAGCTAGTAGAGAAACCTCAAGGTTAACTGGCTCATCATTATCGATTAGATAGACAGGAGATGCACTCTGATGACAGTACAAATACTCGATCCTACAAAGGCAACTACAAAAGTAGATGCAGAAGTTAATGCGAATACTCCAAAGGCAACTAAATTCCTGCTGACAGCTCAGCAATATCAACTTATGGACGAAGCTGGAGTTTTTCAAGAAGGCGATCGCCTTGAATTAATTAATGGAGAAATTCAAACCATGTCCCCCATTGGCAGAAGACACGGAGCCTGTATCAACCGTCTGGTCACCACACTTACTCAAAAGCTAGGCACGCAGATTGTCCTATCAGTACAAAACTCAATTCTTCTAGATGACAACTCGCAACCTCAGCCAGATTTGGCAATTTTGAAGCCGCGTGATGACTTTTATGAGTCAGGCTTGCCCACACCAGAGGATATTTTATTAATTATTGAGGTTGCTGATAGTTCCCTTGATTACGATCGCGATGTCAAAGCGCCTCTATACGCCGCCGCAGGGATTCCTGAGATGTGGCTATTTGATGTCAATAAAAGAGCGATCACTGTCTATTCGCAACCATCGGCACTAGGTTATAGGCAAATTAATCTTTATAACGAAGGCGATAGTCTAGCGATGGTGGCTTTTCCTGAGCTTACTTTCAACTGGCATGAGCTTTTTTAGACTCGGTGAAATTAATGGCGCGATCGCCAAGTTGCCAGAAAATCATTAATCTCCTGTGTCAGCCATTCCTTCTCGACCCGACTCAAGCCACTACCAAACTTATGGGAATAGATCCCTTGATTGAGGCAAACCTGCATCACAGGTTGATTATTCACTTCGTAGGAGCTTTTGAGATCGGACTGGCGCAAGTCTTCGGTTTTACCTTCAACATGGCGCTTGATCCCCGTCACTTCCCAATCAATGCTGAAATAGCGATCGCCAATCACCACGCGCACTTCGCCAAATACCGTCGATAGTCCCACATAGCCCAGCCCCAAACCGACTAACCAAAAAGGAATGGAAAAGAGGGCAAAGATACCTGCTCTTAGTGCCATTGCTGTCCAAAACACTAAAAATGAATTCCAGAACAAGGCAAACATCAATAAACTAGCCCCTTCACCGCGCCATCCCGCAGGGGGAATCTTGATATTCAAGGAGCTATCCGTCTGTTTTAGTTCGATACGGCTACCAAGGGGACGAGGATAGCGATAATTACCAAGGGGGCGATCGCGATCCGATGACAGCAATCTGGCAATCTCTTCACTTCTAAGATCAGTGATTTCCTTCAACTTATTGCCCAATCCCTCACCCAAGGATTCGCCTAGGCTATTTAGTAAGCTGTTGATTGGATTTTGAGAAGAATTTTGGGGAGAATTTTGTAAGGCATGAAGAGCCTGCCGCGCACTCATAAACCGATCCTCAACGGCGGGTTCGATCATTTTGTCTAACCAGTCGGCAAAGGATGGGGAAATGCTCACAGCATTACGGAAGCTAATCTTGAGCTTAATTTCGGGCAAATCCGCAGGCGATCGCCCCGTCAGCAAGAATAAAATTGTCGCTCCTAGTCCATAAAGATCGGTCGCAGGGACAGACTTACCGCGAAACTGCTCAGGCGGCATATAGCCATAGGTTCCCACGACAGTACTGCTGCCAACTTGCGTATGGCGATAGGTGTCTTGGACTGCGCCAAAATCCACTAACATAATTTTGCCATCGGGCTGACGGATCAGATTTTGGGGCTTGATATCACGATGGACGACGGGCGGCTTTAGTTCATGGAGATAGATCAAAATCTGGAGAACCTGTTCCGCGATCGCCTGAATATCTGCCTCACTGCCATGCCACCCGTGGGCAATTTCCTGCGCTAGCGATCGCCCTTCCACCAATTGCTGCACGATGTAAAAATGCAAGTCCTGTGCGCTATCAACTTGAAAATAATCGATATAACGAGCGATCGCAGGATGATTGAGTTGCGCTAAGACCTTCGCCTCGCGCTCAAATAAATCTAAAATTTTCCAGTCGTTAATCCGCCGAAAGGACAGGGTTTTTAAAGCTACGCGATCGCCTGTTTGCAAGTCCATTGCTGCATAGGTAATCCCTATCCCTCCCTGACCTAACACTTCTTCGATGCGATAACGAGATTGGATTGTTTCGCCAATTTGATGTAGTTCTGCCACGACTGCCTGCGCCTACCACCTTAATACCAATTAACGAAAGAGTGCCAACACTTCAATGAAGTAAAAATAAAACCCTCAATGGGTTTTCAAAATACACAATAGCTATGCTGTTTTGTATTTTGGCACTACCTTGATTGTATAGCGGTTTTTCTGAATAATCAGCACTAGCGATTTCTATCCGCAATAATTGTGATGTATATAAATTTTTTAAATGAAAAATAGCAGAAAATACACATCCTTCTTTAGTTTAGGTTACACCCCGTTATTTAGGGAATAATATGCAGTAATTTAATTAAGTGTGTTTATTTAAAGAGATATGACCCCAACCCTCCCCACCGAGCAAATTGATCGCATTGTGTGGAATCAACACCACGACCCCTTTACAGTCCTTGGTCCCCATGAAATTGAGCAAGATGGTAAATCGGTATGGGTGGTTAGAGCGTATCTACCCGACGCAGAGGCAGTATCCGTAGTTACGCCTGACCAGCATAAGGAATATCCGATGCAATCAGTGCATCATCCCCACTTTTTTGAATGTGTGATCAGCGACGCACCACACTTGTTCAGTTATCAATTTAAAGTCAAATCAGGAGAAAGCGATCGCCTAATTCGCGATCCCTACTACTTCAAATCACCACTTCTGACTGAGTTTGACGCTTACCTATTTGGCGAAGGTACGCATTACCAGATTTACGAAAAAATGGGCGCACATCTCACCGAAATCGATGGTGTGAGTGGTGTTTACTTCGCAGTCTGGGCTCCCAATGCCCGCAATGTCTCCGTCATTGGTGACTTTAATAGCTGGGATGGACGTAAACATCAAATGCGAAGAGGTAATACAGGGATTTGGGATCTGTTTGTCCCTGACCTCAAAATTGGCACTACCTACAAATACGAAATCAAAAGCCCCGAAGGACATATCTACGAAAAGTCCGATCCCTATGGTTTCTTCCAAGAAGTGCGTCCCAAAACCGCTTCGATCGTTACTGATTTGGATAATTACGAATGGAGCGATCGCGAATGGCTCGATAAACGCCGCGATGAAGATCCTCTCAAAAAGCCAATTTCTGTTTACGAGTTGCATCTTGGTTCTTGGATGCACGGCGCAATCAATAACCCTCCCGAAGACGGTTATCCAGCCGTAGCGGCGGCGGATCTCAAACCGGGAGCAAGATTTCTTACCTATCGTGAACTTGCCGAAGACCTGATCCCCTATGTCAAGGAGATGGGCTATACCCACATCGAAGTAATGCCGATCGCAGAGCATCCCTTTGATGGATCATGGGGCTATCAGGTCACGGGCTACTACGCGGCAACTTCGCGCTACGGCACACCCCAAGACCTAATGTACTTCATCGACAAGTGTCACCAAAATGACATCGGGATTATTGTTGATTGGGTTCCCGCCCACTTCCCTAAGGATGGTCATGGTTTATCCTTCTTTGATGGCACATTTCTCTATGAACCAGCCGATGAGCGCATTGGTGAGCATAAGGAATGGGGAACGAAAATCTTTAACTACAAACGTAGTGAAGTTAAAAACTTCCTAATTGCCAATGTTCTCTTTTGGTTTGAGAAGTATCACATCGACGGAATCCGTGTCGATGCGGTTGCCTCAATGATCTACCGCGATTATAACCGCGACCCCGGTACATGGCTCCCCAACGAGTATGGTGGTCGCGAAAGTTTGGAAGCGATCGAGCTATTCCGCCACCTGCATAGTATTCTGTTTACCTATTATCCTGGGGCATTATCGATCGCCGAAGAATCAACTTCTTGGCCAATGGTGACATGGCCAGCCTATTCAGGAGGTCTAGGCTTTAACCTGAAATGGAACATGGGCTGGATGCACGATATGCTGGACTACTTCAAGCTCGACCCTTACTTCCGAGGACATAACAATAACTATGTCACCTTCAGCATTTGGTACGCCTTTAGCGAAAACTTCATGCTGGCTTTATCCCATGATGAGGTGGTGCATGGCAAGAGTCCGATGATCGGCAAGATGCCGGGGGATGAGTGGCAGAAGTTTGCAAACCTGCGTTGTCTCTACGGCTATATGTTCACCCATCCTGGCAAAAAGACCATGTTCATGGGCATGGAGATCGGTCAATGGGCGGAATGGAACGTTTGGGGTGATTTGGAATGGTATCTATTGCAATATCCAAGCCACAAGACTTTGCAGAAGTATGTTTCTGATCTGAATAAGCTATTGCGATCGCTGCCTGAGCTTTATACCCAAGACTTCTCGGAAGCAGGATTTGAATGGATTGAGTGCAATGACACCCAAAACTCAGTCATCTCTTTCTTACGGAAGGCGGATAATGGCGATTTTGTGTTGATTGTCTGCAACTTTACGCCTGTTCCCCACTATAACTATCGTGTTGGTGTACCTGAGAAGGGCTTCTATAAAGAAGTGATGAATAGCGATGCTCCTATCTATGGTGGTAGTGGCATTGGTAATCTCGGCGGTAAATATACCGATGATATTGGTACGCATGGTAAGCCTTATTCAATTGATGTGACTGCGCCGCCTTTGAGTGTTGTAGTTCTCAAATATGTTGGCGAAGTTTAAACACTGTTCTAAATACACATAAAAAAAGCGGCGCTTCGCGCCGCTTTTTTTATAGTAATTCCAAATAAATTCAAGAGGCTTCGACTTCGCTCAGCCACCGTATACCGATGGCTGAGCGAAGTCGAAGCCCTATTTTTCTTATTTGAATTGTCTATATGTAGACTGGCTATGCCTTTAGATGAAGTCGATCCATGCCTTTAGCTAGATTAACACTCTGTAATATTTTGTTATAGTTCTTAACATAAAGAAATAAACAAAAGGAGCAAAGCAATGAGCAGCTACACAGTTAACGAACGCGGCATTCTCAACAACTACGCGATCGAGCCTAAGATGTACGTCGAAGACACCGACAAAGCTGGCTTTACTCCCTATGCTGAACTTCTAAATGGCAGATTGGCAATGATTGGATTTGTATCCTTGCTAATTCTCGAAGCTGCAACAGGTCATGGTCTCATCTGGTGGCTCGGCAACTTCTAAGCCTTCAAGTTTTCCTATTGAAAATGTTTCTGACAAAGTAAAAACGATTCTTTAGACCTGCCCAAAGGCAGGTCTTTTTTTATTGTTGCTATAGTAATTCTAGATAAATCTAAGAGGTTTCGACTTTGCTCAGCCATTGTATATTGCTGGCTGAGCGAAGTCGAAGCCCTATCTTTCTTGTTTGAATTGTCTATAGCTTTTGCCAAAGCTGAATTTCATAACATAGATGCTTCTGAAAAAGATTTGAGGCTTGTAGTCCTTCGGTGATTAAATTTTTGAGTAGCTTACCGAGGAAATAGCGAAGCACTGCATAAATTGGTGGAACCGCGATCGCTATGAGATTAGCAATATATCTCATCGTCGATACGCCAAAGGTCTGGAAACTCTGCACACAGATATCTAATGTTGGCACAATATGCGCGGAGATATCATCGTGATTAACTAGCTTAAAACCAGATTGCTGCATCTCTCTGTGCAGATCGGCATTTACCAAACAATTAGAGAACATTCCTTCTTTATACGCCGCATCTTTACGAAACATATCAGCTAGCAATACATAGCCGCCAGACTTGACGATTTGCGATGTTCCTGAAGCGATCGATTCGGGGGACATATACTGACTACTCTCGCTAAACAGCAGCAAGTCGTAGTGAGGTTTTGCATCCATTTTTTGATAGCTCTCGACGAACTCATCAAAGGTCTTAATGTGAAATTTTGCTTTGCCCTTGGTTCTCTCTAAAAAGTTAGCCTCTTGGAGCGGATCAGGAGCCATGCCCTCGACGGTTAAGCCTTTTTCAATCAGGGATACAGCATTATCTCCATTACCGCAACCAACATCTAGTACTGTCTTAATATCGGATGGAAGAAAGCTAAGAAGATGGGTTGCGTATGCTTCTTGGGCTATCCGTAGTTTGGTGATAGTTAGTTCTTCATTAGCAGATGGAATTGGCTCCCAGTAACCATAATGAAGATAGGAAGATCCCGTGAGATCTCTGTAGTATTGAAGTGCAGCATTTTGGTAGCGGATTATATTATTCATAGGCTATTAAGTATAACGGTTTTGCACTAATTTGTTTGGGTTTCTAAGCATGGTTGAAACTCTTCCCATCTGCGGCTGACCTGTGTATAGCAATCAGGCGGAAAGATTTTTAGATTTTGAAAAAGATTGATTTCAATATGCTCTTCCATTTTGATTAGAAGTATGATCTCCTGCTCTGGAATATAGGTTTGCACTGCTTGCGTAAGTACAGTAACTAAATCTTGATCCTTCGATATAGATTGGATCGAGGAGATTAGAGTCGGCGCGGCAATGAATTTAGACTTGAACTGATTGACTTCTAAGCCTGAGTTGCTAGGGGCGATCGCTTGGCGATCGACTTCACAAACTAAGACTCCACGACCATTCTGCAAAAAACCTTGCCAAGCAGAATAACCAATCATCATCAAGTTAGAGTGAATAAAACTCTTTTGCCAGTAGCCAAAATTTCCTTGCCAGTAACTATCTTGAAATTTCATCATCTATGACCTCGTAGATGTGGACAAATTTAATTAGGCAATGCTCGGCGGGCATTCTGACTTTTTCAAGCGTATGAGCTATGTGTGGTAGCTTTAGCTGAAAATCACAGTTGCGGGACAGTGTTGGACTTGCACCAAGCTTTCCCCATTACTTTTAGTAAATGCTCTTCACTAAAACCGAGCGATTAAACACAAATATTAGAAATAAATGTTGGTCTCAAAGTATAGCATTGATGATCTTAATCAGTAAAAATGCACAAAGTAGTTAGAGTTTTACGCTAACTACTTTGTGCATTTTTTTGTGTAGCCCGTAGCTTCAACACTATTCATTAAGAAGTAGGACTTAGGCAAAAGAATAAATCACAAGGATAATTCCTAATTTGTCCCTATGATGTGTTGCAGGTCTAAAGTTGTCTTGGTATAAGCCCTAGGAAGCTTTGCTCATTAAGTGGTGAGGATTTTGTTGTTTCCATGTGCGAGCGTTGAGGAATGTGGGTAAAGAAATTTTGTCCGTTGGAATAACCTCAATTGTCTGACTTTGGGGATGGGAATCTATAGCGGATTTGATCTTGATAGAGCTATTGTGAGAAGATCCTGAAATGCAGTCTAGGGAGTCTTTTTCAAGATCGTTCAAAAATTGTAAAGCTAGACGGAGATTTGCCTCTAGGTACTGAACACGATTTTGCAATGCTTCAATCATGGCTTCTTTTTCATCCATGCTTTGCTTCTCAATTGTGGTTTGTGTAGCCATAGGATTCTCTCCATTTAACCAAACTCTGTAGACTAAATTCTAAGCTTAGTACCCTTGGCTATCATCCTGCCACGGTATGAGCATTGGTAATGCTAAAGAAGTAATAAAGAACATTATTTTGTGTTACCTCCTGCTACTTCTTTTAATTGAAATGATATAACAATTACCGATCCCATTCTTTATTTTAGATTAAAATACTAAAGCAACTTTCCAACTCACTTTCTATGCCTCGAAAATCTAAAATTTCTGTGGATAATGCAAATAATGAGCTTGGGCTTTCGGATCTACGTGTACGCCTAAACTTCTTGGAGAAAGAAAATAGCAAGTTAATCAAGCAAATTGAGTCTAGTCGCACTAAGTTAGACAAACTTAACGACAGTATCAAAGAAGTTGGTATTGAGATTGCTCAAAGAATTGCGCCTTTTCGCCAAAAGATGATGGAGCTAGATGATCAAATTCATACAGCTTTTCAAGAAATTTTCTCTGGTCGCAAATTGGGCAAGAAGTCCCGCAAAGATATTGAGACGGTCTATTATCATCTGCAATATGATGGAGTGATCACTCCCAAACATCTGCCGCCACAACCAGATATATTTGAAGATATCCTTAAGCAAATGAACGATATCTTTGAAGGCGATGAATCTGATGAGCAGCCTAATTGGGATGGGTTTAAAGGTCGATCTCATCAGGGATTTGCGGAAGATGTCACTCCCAAACCAGACCGTGAGGAACTGAAAAAGATTCGTCAGCTTTTTTTGCGTTTAGCCGATAGCTTCCATCCTGATAAGGTCACAGATGAGGCAGAGAAGGAATATCGCACTGAAATTATGAAGGAAATCAATATCGCTTATCAAAGTGGTGATTTGGCAAGACTTTTGGCAATTGAAAAGCAGCAAGAATTAGGGGCGATTATTGACCGTGATAGCTCTGATGATTTGACGCGGCATTGTGCGAAAGTGGAATCAGAGAATGCTTATCTTAAGGAGCAGCTTGAAACTTTAAAACAACAACTTAAATTCACAAAAAAGACCGATCAGGGTGAAATGACTGCGATGTTTAAGAAGATTGCTAAGTACGGTGGTGATCCGCTTGGCGAAGCTTTGCGTGAGGTCGAGTCTCAGGTGGAAATTATCGAACAGATGCACCAATTTGTTGTAGATTTGCGCGATCGCCGCATTACGATCAAAGAATTTTTGAGGGGACCTGAAGTTCTAAGGCAGCCGCAAATGTCGGAAGAGGAGTTGATGTTAGAATTCCTATCACAGTTTCAGTAGCTGTCAAGCTAAGCCCAAGAAATCCTAATATATGTCCTTAACGAATTGGCAAATTGCCGAGACAAGTTCGCCGCCTAGCTGGTTAGTTGCTAAGGTTGGCAAATTTGCTGCACAATTGCTGGTGCAAAGAGGAATGGTCAGCCATGAACAAGTAGAATCATTTTTATCGACAGAAGCTTATCAACCGACGAGTGCCTTCGCTTTTCCAGAAATGTCACAGGCGATCGCAAGGATTTGTCAAGCCTATGAACGGGGTGAGACGATCTCCATCTGGGGAGATTTTGATGCCGATGGGATTACGGCTACGGCGGTTTTGTGGGAGGGGTTAGGACAGTTTTTTGCACAGGGCGATCGCTTGGTTTTCTACATTCCCGATCGCCTGAAGGAATCCCATGGCATCTCGATCAATGGTTTAGGGCAATGGCGATCGCAGTTAGCAGAAACAGGACAATCGATTGACCTGCTGATCACCTGTGATACGGGTAGTACGAATATTGAGGCGATCGCCTATGCCAATAGTCTCGGCATTGATGTGATTGTTACCGATCACCACACTTTGCCCGATCAGCGTCCTCCAGTGGTCGCAATTATTAATCCGCGCTATTTGCCTGATGTGCATCCTCTATTCCATTTGTCAGGGGTGGCAGTTGCCTATAAGTTAATGGAAGCTCTGTACGAAACCTTGCCTGATGTACTACAGCAATCGCTCGAACAGCTTTTAGATCTGGTGGCTATCGGTCTAGTGGCGGATTTAGTGCAGCTAAAGGGAGACTGTCGCTATCTCGCCCAACGTGGAATCGAAGTATTGCGTCAAAAGCAAAGGGAAGGTGTGAAGTTATTATTGGAACAATGTAAACGGTCAGGCGATCGCCCAATTGATATTAGTTTTGGGATTGCGCCACGGATCAATGCGGTGAGTCGGATTTGGGGCGATGTACGTAAATGTGTAGACCTATTGACCAGTCGTGATCTCAAGCTATGTAAGAGCCTTGTCGATCAAACTGAACTAGCAAATACAGAACGTAAAGCTTTACAAAGGCAAGTATTTAAGCAGGTTAAGCAGAAGATTGACCAGTTAGACCTATCGACGACGGGAATTATTTTGCTAGCGGATGCCCAGTGGTCGGCGGGTGTGTTGGGACTAGTGGCGGGGCAAGTGGTGGCGGAGTATGCGCGTCCGACGATCCTCTGTACGATTGAAGATGGGATTGCGCGAGGTAGTGCGCGATCGCTAGAAGGGATTAATCTCTATGAGTTACTCAAAGGTCAAGAACATCTTTTATTGAGCTTTGGTGGACATCCCCTTGCGGGTGGTCTGAGCTTTGCGGAGCAGAATTTACGGGTTTTAGCAGAAGCGATCGATCAAAGATTTTGGAATCAGTATGGACAATTAAAAAATAAGTCCATTGATATTCATTTGGAAGTAACTATTCCTGATTTGAATAGGGATTTGTCAGAACAGTTTCGACTATTGGAACCCTTTGGTATGGGCAATCCTAGTCCTAATCTATTAGTGCGTGATTGTGAGTTTGTAGATATATCTTTTTCTAAAATCCAAAATCGCAAAGGGAAAAAGATTGAATATATTAAAACGGATTTTACGTTACGCGATCGCCAAGGTAATCAAATTCATGGTCACTGGTGGGGGCATTATGGCTATGAGTTGCCTGATACCACTTGTGATGTGATCGTTGAACTGGTAGACAATGCTCCTCGTCAGCGTTATGACGTGCGATTGATTGATTTTCATGCTAGGGCGGAGCCGTTAGTACCGAGCGCTGATTTTTCGCCAGTACTGATTCCTAATGCATCTCACCCGTTTCAGATTGTTGACTGGCGTGGACGTAAGCCGATGGATTGGCAAGAGGACTTAGCAAATTTAGAAGCCAATCGACAAATAAATATATGCGATCGCTGTCCCCAGAGTTGGCAGGAGTGGCAAGCGGTGATCGATCAAGCCGCCCAATCTCCGCAAACTTTGGCGCTAGTTTATGCGCCGCCTCAGAGTCTTGATGGCGCGATCGCATGGCAGATTTTAGTTGGTATAGCGAAGTATCTCAGTCGCACGGGACAGCAAATTAGGCGATCGCAACTAATTGCGAAGTTAGGAATTAGCGATCGCCATGTTCTAGAAATCGGTTTTGCAGAGTTACAACACTATGGCTATGTTGTTGAGTTTGTCGAAGCGATCGAAGATTTTACTATGGACGCTGATCCGATGATTGCAGTTACTTCTATTGATGTTTTGCAGGTGTCAACAAATTCATTAACAAATTCATCAAGATTCATTCAAGTTGCTAATGAGTTGATATTCCAGCAACAATTTTTTGATCGGAAACTAATTTCCCTCGCTGCTTAATCACGGTGCTAACATAACGTCAGTTCGATATAGACATTTGCAACGCACTTCGCGCGTTGCAAATGGCGCAAAATGGTGAAAATCGCTCTGCGATTTTCACCATTTTGCGCTTTCGTCGAACTGACGTTATTACAGGTGGCTCAAGCTTTACTTGATGCAATAAATTTCTAAAACCCCTCCCTATCCCTCTCGTTGCAAAGGGGAAGGAACCAGATTTATGCAATATAGCTGTCCAAAATCACTTATATATTTTTGGGTTTTACGATGGCTCTGATGATGACGGTGATGCAAAGCAGGTGTCTAACCACAGTTTTAGATCGGCGGGAATGGTGGTGAAATGAATATGGGTTAATGTTGTCTCGGTCTCTAGTACCTTGGCGTAGATTTCTCCTGATAGAGCGATCGCCTGCTGATAATGATTGAGTTGGTACTGGGCAGGGATTTGCAGATAGACCTTGATATTGCTTAGGACAGGTAGATCTTGGTCGATCGCAATTTCGGCTCCGTAGGCTGATAGGCGCTGAATCTGACCTGTAAAACTTTCGATACCTAGATGTTTTTCTTCGAGAACGCGATAGGCGATCTCTAAGGGTTGTGGCAAGACCTGTAGGGTGGTGCTAAGGGAAGGTAGCTGAAGCTGATAACTGCCCTCGATCGCACGGACATCATAGATTGAGATTGGATGCGATACGCCCTTGGGTTCCACTTCCATTTTGCCGTTAACTTTAACTAGAGGCTGTACCTCGGCGTAGGTATTCTCAGAAATTAAAATCTGTCCGCCGACGGTGTAGGATTCGATGCGGGCGGTGAGATTGACGTGATTGCCGACGACGGCATACTTGGCGCGGGAGTGGGAGCCGATATTCCCTGCCACGACTTCACCTGTGTTAATGCCGATGCCCATGGCGATTTCGGGTAAGCCCATTTTTGTTAGTTGTTGATTTACCGATTTCATCGATAGCTGCATGGCGATCGCACTGGCAACTGCCCGCGCCGCATCATCCTCTCGCACAATTGGCGCACCGAAAATCACTAAAATAGCATCGCCAATAAATTCGTCAATCGTGCCTGCGTAGGGAGCGATCGCTTCGGTCATCGTTCCCAAAAAAACATTTAAAATCTCGACGACCTGCTCAGGGGGCATCTTCTCAGATATCGAAGAGAAGCCGCGCAAATCACACATCAAAATCGTAACTTGGCGGCGATCGCCACCGAGTTTTAGACCTTCAGGGGTTTCTAATAGGCTCTTGACCACGGCATCGGTGAGATAGCGACTGAAGTAGGTGCGTACCTGCGCCGCCGTGATTGCGAGGTAACTGGTGACGATCGCGCCACCACCCAAAAAAGCGATCATCGCAGGCACAAAAGGCAGCCACCAGCCATAACTTAAAGCGAATAGACAAGCTGCAAATAATCCACCTGCGATCGTGAGAATACTCAAAGAACGTACTAAAAAAATCTGAATCTCACGTTCCTTCGTTAAGACATTACGCCATTGCCACACCACAAATGAGCCAATCAGCGACCAGCTAAAAATCCATAACCATTCCCAAGGCTCATCCCATGACCGCAGCATCGGTCTACCATCAAGGCTAGTACTGAGGATATGGCTAATGATCTGGGCATGGACTTCTACCCCCGATGTATAGGATCGGGTGCTGTTGATGCCGCCATCAAGGGGCGTAAAAAACCAATCGCGTAAGCTGACGGCGGCTGCGCCAATCATCACCACGCGATCGCGCAACAGATCGGGCGCAATGCGATTTTCTAGTACATCCGCCATCCGAATAATCCTAAAGCCTTGCTGGGAATGGCGATAGTTAATCAGAAACTGATGCCCTCCCACATCGGCGCGGTTATATCCCCCGTCGTACTGTCCCCACCGAGGTGGATTGAGCGCCTCTTGCTCATAGGGAACGTTTGGCTCTTGATCGAGATACAACAAGGCGATCTGTAACGCAAAACTAAGTGAGCTATCACCATTGGGTAACTGTAACGCCAGCAACCCGCGACGTAACCGCCCATCGGTATCCAAAACCAAGTTAACTGCGCCCACTTGTCCGAGCTTTGCAAGGGCAGGCGGCGGCGCAATACCAGAACTAGCGATCGCAAAGTTAGAATCCACTAGATCGGCTAATTTGGTCGCGCCAATTAGATTAGGTGTACTTTGAAATAGTTTTTCCAGTTGGGCATAACCATTGCCAACGGGGAGATTACGCGCAAAATCTAGACCGATCACCCTCGGCTTTTGCTGACGCACTTTATCCAACAACTGCGCCAGCATTGCGTCATCAATAGGCCATCCGTATTCATTGATATCCCTTTCATCGATGCCAACGATCACGATGCGATTATCCGTTGGTTCGGGAGATCGCCACCGCAAAAACTGGTCAAACATCGCTAGCTCGCTAGATTCTAACGCTCCTAGCAACCGCAGGGAGATCGTCAGTAGGGAAATGACGGGAGCCGCGATCGCGACTCCACGCCATTTCCAGATTGTATTTTTAAAGAACTTGTTGATCTGCTTGATCTGCGATCGCTCAGCCATGCGCCTATTCCCGTAGTCACCGATTGAATTGCTATTTCAAAAAAGTGAACGGTAGCACTCGTTCAAGCTTGGCGGCATTGAGCAGATCTCGCCATTCCGCCGCAACTTCCTTAGTTTGTTTGTAACTGGTATAGCGAACTTGCTTAGCTTCGGCTAGGGTCTGAACTGTCTCAAACCAAAGACTAGACTCCGCATATACTGCCGCTTTTTCGATGGGAGTTTTGGCAGTCTTAAGCTGGGCTGTCAAATTTGGGCTGGGCAAAACTCGGCGAAAAGATCCGCCAATAATTTTCGGTTCGCCAACGAGATCACCGATCAGAAATTCCCAAACATAAATCTTATCTGGGGCTAACTGTGGTGCATCTTGAGGTAATTGGAAGGAGAAAATTCCCGCTTCATTGGTAATTGCAAAGGAGGTGCGATAGATGCGCTTGCCTTGTTTCAGATCCTTATCGGTCTCGTAGAGACGAAAATAGGCAATCCCATCCACCTTCGGTATAAGGAAATAAATGGTAGGACGCTCGGCGATCGTTTGGGGGACAGGTGCTTTTTCTAGTCCAAAATCTGGTAACAGAGCGATTAAACAAGACGTGGGGGATTGCTCACAACAGGAGGCGGGAGATCCCTCGCAACCTGCACTTCGCTTGGCTCCAGCACTACTCACCTTAGGCGAGTCCAGATTTTTGGGAGGGACATAACGCACTCTACGGGTTTGTGCTTCGATGGTGGGGACAAATAAACTCAAAGGAATTATGGTCACAGCGCCAGCGATACAGAGGCTAACTGATGCCATGCCGACTTTGGTTAAGGTTGATCTGATTGTGTGTGTGAACATAATTATCTGTATTACTCCGTAGGTGATTCAGATGATGATCTTAAGGATGAATCCTTTAATAAAAAGTTTCTATAGACATTAGACTTAACATTAATGCTGCATATTCAGACTTTGGCTTAAACTTTGGCTCAGTAAAGCGTATGATGATTTTAGAAAAGTCTATATAAATTGTCGTTAAGTTTTAAAAAAGTTACACGTTATGGATATTTTGTCATTGGGTTGGTTTGGTCTTTTGGGAATGTTCACCTTGTCGATCGCTTTTGTAGTCTGGGGACGCAACGGTCTCTAAATCGTTTAGAACATTTACTTGAGGGGGTAGTTAAGTACTGCTCCCTTAATTTTTGGCATTTTGGGTAAGTTAAACCGCAAAAAGCTGTGACTATTTTTTTAAATATCTATATCCATAATCTGTATCTAACCTCATCTAACCTCTATGTCAGATGTAATCGTATTAAATGTATTTTTCTGGGCAGCGATCGCTTTGTTGGCGATCGCCACCACTGGGATCGGCTATCTCACTTATTTAGAATGGCAAGATCGTCGTCGCCGAGGGAAAAGTTAAACCACTCATAGATGCGATCGCTTTGCCAAGGGGTATGCCAAGCTAACCCTAGATTGATTGTCTCCGCGAAGTTTTCGGGCAGATTGTTGCCCTTGATGGCTACAAAAAACTTGAAGTTAGCAATCTGCTCCCAATTTTTGAGCTGCTTCAGAAACTTAACCATCGTTTGATGATAGGGATGCTCGGGTTGGAGATGCCAGTCGGCGGCAGTATCGTCACTATAGTCAAAACCTAAATGGGCGATCGTCAGCCCCATCGAGGCTGTATTTAGTTCGGCAGGGTCTTGGGTATCGGCGGCGGCGAATAACTGCACATAGCCATCGGTACTCTCCTCCTGTATCAGCAGGTTATGGCTAGTAGCAATCTCCTGCAACTGGTTACTCCACTCTGGCTCTTTAATCCCTTTCCACCTAATGCCGAGGGTAATTAGTTTGGTTTGCATCAGCAAATGCCCTAACTTTTCGGCTTTAGTCTCTAGGTAACGCACATTGTATTCATTGGTTTCGATCAGCAAAGGCAATCTACCGACGATTTCAATATCAAAGCCTTTAAGCCCTGCTAGCTTGCGCGGATTATTAGTAATCAGGCGCATTTTTTTGACCCCTAGATCATGGAGCATCTGTGCGCCGATGCCGTAGGTACGCAGATCCGCGCCAAAGCCTAGTTTTTCGTTGGCTTCCACCGTGTCTAGCCCTTCATCTTGGAGGCTATAGGCTTTGATCTTGTTGAGCAGACCGATGCCGCGTCCCTCTTGACGCAGGTAGATCACCACGCCTAGCTCGGCAAATTCGATCATTTTTAGGGCGCTTTGTAGTTGTCCGCGACAGTCACAGCGTAGAGATCCGAGGGCATCTCCCGTCAGACATTCGGAATGCACTCTGACTAAGACTTCGTGATCTGCAAAATCCTTGGGATCGCCCTTGACGATCGCCAGATGCTCGGTGTTATCGAGGGCATTGCGGTAGGCGTAAACTTTAAAATCCCCAAATAGGGAGGGTAGAGTCGCGATCGCCTCTCGTTGCACAAAGCGATCGTGGGCAAGGCGATAGCTGATCAGATCGGCAATGCTAATCAGTTTCAGGTTATGTAGCTTGGCGTATTCGATCAACTCAGGCAATCTTGCCATCGAGCCGTCGTCATTCTGGATCTCACAAATTACCCCCGCAGGATATAGCCCCGACATCTGGGCAAGATCGACCGCCGCCTCCGTATGCCCTGCCCGTTTGAGTACGCCGCCATCCTTGGCACGCAAAGGGAAAACATGTCCAGGACGACGCATATCACTGGGGCGAGTTTGAGGGTTAATTGCTGCCTGTACTGTGCGCGAGCGATCCTCTGCTGAAATACCCGTGGATGTACCCTCGACGGCATCAATGCTGACGGTAAAAGCGGTCTGTTGGCTATCGGTATTGCGATCGACCATCAGAGGCAGGTCTAGGGTATCAAGGCGATCGCCTGTCATTGCTAGACAGATTAAGCCCCGTGCCTTAACTGCCATGAAATTAATCATTTCTGGGGTGGCAAACTGGGCTGCGCCGATTAAGTCACCTTCGTTTTCGCGATTTTCGTCATCGACAACAACAATCAAACGACCAGATTTGAGGTCGTTAAGGGCATCGGGAATGGAGTCAAATTGAAACTTTGTCAAGGCTTACGGTAGGGGTTTTAAGCTATTTCCCTCTATCATATCGCAATCATCTGGCAATCAAAGATGGGATCTCGGAACTTATAAGTTAGTTTTTCAGTCATTTATCGAAGTTGCACAATTAAATTTGCATAAATTCTACATAAATAGAGTTGCACAGATAGTCAATAGTTAGACAGGGGATAGTTTGACTACATCAGCAAAAGCCGCTTTTTCAGTAGTTTGCCCATGGGTTGCCCATGACTTATTGATTGCAAGAGCAAGCTTTTGTGAGGTTGACGGATCTTCCTGCAAGGCATTAAGCCTGAACATCGAACTCAAAACCAGATAGGAGAAATCATAATGAATCATCAAATCCAACGTTCTGGAGCAGCCCTACTCGTTGCGTTCAGTTTTGTGGGCAGTTCAGCCATTACTTTAGCTGTTCCCTTTGTAAGCCCTATGGCTGTTTCTGCTCAAACCGCCTTTAACGACGTACCATCAGGCTATTGGGCGCAAACCTTCATCCAAGAATTATCACGAAGAGATATCATTAAAGGCTTTCCCGATGGGGGCTTCCGTCCTAACGATCCTGTGACTAGAGCGCAGTTTGCGGCAATGTTGAGCAAAGCTGTAAACAAAGCTCCCATCCGTGGTGGTGTCAGTTTTGTTGATGTTTCGTCTGGCTATTGGGCGGCTTCAGCAATTCAACAGTCCTACGTTACAGGCTTTATGTCTGGCTACCCCGGTAATGTTTTTGAGCCAAATCAAAATATTCCCCGCGTGCAGATTCTAGTATCCCTCGCCAATGGTCTTAACTATTCTGCGACTCAGCCTCCTGAGACAATTTTGGTGGCTTATGCTGATGCGGGTGGTATTCCTAACTATGCCCGTAATAGCGTTGCCGCAGCGACCGAAAATCGTCTTGTGGTCAACTACCCCAATGTGCAGTTTTTAAACCCTAATCAGTCAGCAACAAGGGCTGAGGTAGCCGCGTTTATCTATCAAGCGCTGGTACGTTCTGGTCAAGCTCAGGCGATCGCTTCACCCTTTATTGTTGGTCAAGCGATGACTCCTCCTGTCCAGAACCAAGTTCGTATTCCTGCGGGCAATACGATCGCCGTTCAGTACAGCAAGGATAAAATTTTGCTAGGTCCTGATGAAAAAGTGCCTCTTACCTTGGCTGTAGCCCAGAGCATTGCCACTTCTCAAGGTGCGATTTTGATTCCTGCGGGAACTCAGGTCGTCGGTGAGTTGAGAACTGTATCGGGTGGCGCACAGTTCTTTGCGAGTGAGCTAATTTATGCTGACGGACAAAGACGGGCGATCAATGCAACTTCTAGAGTGGTCACCACGACAGAACAAATTCAGAAGGGCTTGAGCGTTGGTAAGATTGTCCAAAATGCGGCACTAGGTGCAGCAGCAGCAGCAGCGATCGCCGCAGTTACAGGCGATCGCGCTTTGGCAACTGAGGAAATTCTTGGTGGTGCAGGTATTGCCACCTTGATTGGTCTATTTATCGGTAGAGATAGCGTAACCCTTGCGTCTGTCAACCCCAATACTGACCTAACCCTAACCTTGAACTCTGATCTATTGTTCTAAAGAAACTTGTGTCGCACGCGCAGCGTGCGACACAAGTTTGGATCTTGGCTTTTTTTACACAAAAAGAGAGTAACGGTAAAAAGTGCCGTTACTCTCTTTTTGTGTGGTGAGGACAAATATGGATAGCTCTGCCAATTTTAATTTTGGTATTAAGATCAAGAGAGCATTGCTTAGCAATGCTCTCTTGATTTGTAAGGGCATAAAACTAATGGGCGATCGCACAGCAATATTACGAGAACTAATGCAAGCGGTGAAAATATCTAGCTTTCAAGCTCTGAGCGATCGCACAGGTTTATCGCGACGGGCGATCGATACACTGCGGAAGGGGAAGGGGGCGAATTTAAAATATGCAGATCTCATCAAACTTGCCAACGTTTTAGAAATAGAAGTAACGGAATTGATTGCCAAGCTGATCGCAGATTTGGAAGAATCGACGGACGCTAATCCTATCAATACCGACTCTGAGAAAATTATTAATGCCTTGCGTGGTGAATATCAGCAATTGCAGCAAAAACTTGAGCATCAAAAACAAGAATTGCGATCGCAGTTTGAACGCGAAACCCTTCAGCACTTAGAATCTTTACTCTTACAGTTGCCATCTGCTGTCCATGCAGCTCAACATAATCCTGCCATGTCCGCCAAAAATATCCTGCCCTTACTGCGTCCCATCGATACGCTTTTGCAAAAATGGGGAGTGATCGCGATCGCTTCCGTTGGTACGGAGGTGTCCTATGATCCACAAAATCATCAGTTAATGGAAGGAAGTCATAGTATTGCTGAGGGAGACAGGGTAACTGTCAGATATGTCGGCTATACCCATAACGAAAAATTATTATATCGAGCGAGAGTTTCCATCTCTTAAATCCCAAAAATTAAAAAATCCCAAAAATTAAAAATTAGAATACATCTCAAAACTCATCACTCCCAAAATGCCTATCTCTATTGCCTTTATCACCGATGACATCCAAAATAACGACCTAGTTACGTTGGCTCAAAAGTATCAAACAACATTGTCGCGCTACCACACCATTGCGACGGAGCATACGGGTAAACAGATTAATGCGGGAACAGATTTGAAGATCAAACCATTGCGGTCACAAAAAAATGGTGGTGATCTAGAGATTGCATCACTGGTGATCGCAGGCGAGATTTCGGCGGTAATTTGGCTCTTTGATCCCGACAACTCCCAACTATTTATTCCGAATCTTTTAGTCCTGTTGCGAATTTGTAAAATCTATAACGTTCCCTTCGCTACTAATCTCGCCACTGCCGAAGTGATCTTACAAAATTTGGAAAAGAGACGGATTGCCCATCTTATTTTTAATCCAATCGCAGGGCAAGGCAATCCTGAAGTGGATTTGGCAATGATTCGCCAAATTTTGGAACCTCATATGCAACTCAAAGTGATGTTCACTAAACCCGATGTCGATCCTGTTGACCAAGCAAAAACTGCGATCGCGGCAATTCAAGCCCATAACTCCGCCGCACCTGATAATTCTGGTGGAGATTTTATTATTGCCTCTGGCGGCGATGGCACGGTTTCCGCAGTTGCTAATGCCCTGATCGGCACAGGGATTCCCCTGGGTGTAATTCCTCGCGGCACTGCCAATGCCTTCTCCGTCGCCCTAGGCATTCCCACAGGATTAAAACAAGCCTGTGAAAACATTATCACGGGAAATACCTGCATTGTTGATGCTGCCCGTTGTAATAACTTTCCGATGATTTTATTGGCGGGGATTGGCTTTGAGGCGGAAACCGTCGAACGCGCAGATCGCGATATGAAAAATCTTTTGGGAGCATTTGCCTATTTCCTTGCGGGAGCGCAGCAACTGCTTGACCAACAACTGTTTACAGTGGAAGTAGAAATCGATGGTGTTATGAGTGAGTTCCAATGTGGAGCAATGACGATCGCGAATGCGGCTCCACCGACTTCAGTACTAGCACAGGGGTTAGGCGAGGTCATTCCCAACGATGGTTTATTAGATGTGACGATCGCTGTTTCTAAAAATGAAAGTCTCAATCTCACCGATCGCCTATTAGTAATTGATACGATCGGCAAGCTATTTACTTCTGCATTAGCCAAAACCCCAATTGAGAATGAAGTTCTAGTCTGTTTTAGAACTAACAAAATCAAAGTTACAGCGACTCCACCCCAGAAAGTAGTAGTGGATGGTGAAATCATTGGTACAACTCCCGTTGAGATAGTCTGCATTCCCGACGGTTTAACAATTTTTGCTCCCTTAGTGAATAGCTTAATTCCTGCAAAGAAAGCTGCTGAATCAGACTAAGAGTTGTTTTTGATGTGTTTAAGGTCGTCGTTTCCATTCAATATCGATTCACTGGGATTTCCCTTCTTTACCCACTGCACCAAATCTATTGTGTCCGATGACCGTAGAGAGATAAATTTATGGTTACTTGGGTTGTCTGCATAGTAGTAAGGCTTAACCGCCCAATAAATTGCTAATGTGATTAGCGATCGCTAAGTTTTTTCAATAATGCGTCGAACTTCTGCAACTTCAATTCCATCCCAAAGTTCAGAGATTAGATGAGTTCTACCGTTCATTGCATCATCCCAGCCTCGCTGAAAGCATTCCATCGCAGGATCTAATTTTTGTTCTTGACTTGCAGTGACTTCTTGATTTAATAAGTCTCTCAGTTTTATTTTCTCTTGTAGTTCTAGCGATCGCCTCATTTCGATGAGAGATTCAAAAGGTAGCGATAAACTTACAGTTACATGGGTTGCGTCAGATCGCGACCTAAGAGAATAAATTAACAAAATCCGTAGCTTTAGCGATCTCTTTCACTATTTTTCGTGGACAACTGAATCAATAAATTCTTCTCTTTCTTCTTCTGACATCTTTTCCCAATCATAGCCACGCTCTTTTGCAGCAAGTTTTACTTTATCAGCACCATAGCTAGATAAATCTTGCCATTGTTGCCATTGAGAAAGCAATAGGAATCTAAAAATCTCTGTTTTTTGCTCTTGTGGCAGTTGTTTAACAAGTTCTACAACTTGCTCGTTACTTAGTGTTAGGCTTGGCATTTTTGTATTCTCTATTAATTCTAAGAAATAATGTTACTTGGTTTGATTGTAAAGTGGTAAGGCTTGATCGCCCGATAAATCAAAATATCACCCCGTTTAAAGTTTGGCTTTGGCTGCGTCGTAGTCATCATAAATACTCATTTCAGGGCTATTCCAGTCTTCGGCAAAGGTGACTAGACTTTTTCGCAAAGTTGCTGCTTGGTCTTTGTCGATGCCATGAGAGGCTAGGTCAATTGTTTTAGTTTCTAGGAAAGTAACAATGACTCGCGTTCCTTCAAGTAGATTTTTTGGACTTTCCACAAGTTCTACTTGTCCATTGCGATAGATTCCTTCAACAGTAGTTAACATTTTTCACCTCTTTATCGTGTGTGTTGAGTTTTTTCAATAATACGTCGAACTTCTGTGGCTGCAATGTCTGATTGTTCGGATTTGGAGTAAATGGTAATCAAAATAATGGATGTAGTTGTTTTGACATAGTAGATAACTCGATAGCCAGCACTTTTACCCTTTTTGTTATCGCTATTTTTAAGCCGTAGCTTGAAGACTGTGTAACCAACATGGGCAATTTGATCTCCTTTAAAATTTCCTGCTTGCAAGTCGTCAAGAATTGGTTGTAAATCCTTCCTGATGCTGCGGTACTTTTTCGCTAGATTACGCAGGTCATTTTTAAACTCATCGGAGAATTTAATCTCAACTAATGGATCAATCGACATCGATTCCATCCCAAAGTTCAGTGATTGGGTGGGTTCTACCATTCATAGCGTCATCCCAGCCTCTTTGAAAGCATTCCACCGCAGGATCTAATTTTTGTTCTTGACTTGTAGTTATTTCTTGATTTAACAAGTCTCTTAATTTTATTTTCTCTTGTAGCTCCAAAGATCGCATCATTTCGATGAGCGATTCAAAAGGTAGAGATAAATTTACGGTTACTTGGGTTGTCTGCATATTTTCGATACGATGTTAGGTGATTATATCTATCAATGCTTGTAGCCTGTATTGCAATATGGATGAGTTAGTTGTCCATTCTCCAAGGTCGCCAACCCTCCATCTTGTTTGCGTTGTATGTGATCTATAGAAATGGAGTTTATATGGATGAGTCCATTACATATTTTGCACCGAGGAGGATTTTGCAAGGCTTCCTTCATGTAAATTGCACTTTTCTGGTTTGTACTAAAATCTTTTGAGATAAAGTCATCAGTTAACTGTGAAATGTTTTGCAAAGCTAGATAGCTAAAATCGGGACTAGCTACAATATCTTTGATTGATTGATCAACAGTCTTACCAGCTTTAAACGATGAAACGATTTTGACAAACAACTTAGAGACATGAGGATAACTCTTCTGAGTTGTCCTGTATTTTCTATGAATCTGCTGTATCAGATAATCATATTCTAGAATGAATTTCTCAAATTTATCTCGAACATCAATGAAGTCATCAATTTTTCTGTGTTTATCTAATTCCATCACAAAATCAACAATTGAAAAAAATGATGCTGGCTTATGCCTCACTTCTTGAGAATAAAAATATACTGCTGGATGTAGCCCTAATGATGAGGGATGATTGCTATTAAGTCTACGAGCAACTCTTCTAACTTCCTTTAAGACCCTTAATGTTGCCTCACCAGTTTCATCATCCAAAACCCCTTTATTGCTAGGATCTAAATGATTAACTACATTAACAAAATCTAGAATTAGTGGTAATGTCTGAGAGTCGTATTGTTTTCCGCCAATCGGAATATCAAGTGTTTTAACTGGCGCTTGAAACTTAGGTGTAAAAAGGATTTTGTTAATCTCTGCTGCAAGAGTCTGTATCTCCGACTGTATCTCATCTGAGAATAATGACCAGTATTTATGACCTTTACCACTTCTAATAATTGCACGAGCAGCGATACTGTTTGGCTTTTTACGGGATTCTAACAACTTTAGCTCAGTTTTATTAATTGGAGCTGCTTGCTGATTTACTTTATAAAAGGAATTTTCAGCTTTCCGTGCATCTCCCTCAACCCATTGAAGTTGAATAGCTAATGCACCTAGATTTTTGGCATACTTGACTATATTGGGACTAACTTTATTAGGATAGGTGAGCGCTAGCTTAAAGTCATCGTATGAACTAATTGTTTTATTGACTAATTTTCGGGTTTCTTGAGCAATTTTTAATTGTTCATCGGGAATAATACCATCATAGAAAAGCTTTGATCTTTCTCCATCACCATAGTCATCATTTACCCAAGCAGACAGAGCACTTAGCCGATGGCTTCCATCAATTACAAACAAATAGCCTGCTGTACTTCGCCATAAAATAATCGCTGGAATTAAGTCGCCTTCAATGAAGCTTTTAATAAGCTCACAAACTTTCTGTCCATCCCACTCATTAGTTTCCCTCTGAAAATCTGGCTTTCTAATATACGAAAAAAAGAATGAATCCGCTTTAATATCCTCAATGGAAATTGTTTCTTTTTTCTTGCCTGCACTGATATTTTCTTCTACTTCAAAATCTTCTCTTGAGATTAAAGCATCTAGGTTAACTTTAGCCATGATAATTCTTGATAGTTAAGGGGGGATAATTATTTGCAAAAAGAACTAAAAACAAGTCTTATACTACTTTTCTCTCTGCCAGAAGTTACGTTTAGATTTACAAAGTAGATTTGCGATAATTTCTTAAATAGCTGGGATCTTGTCATATGCTTCTGGCTCCACATCAGGGACTTTTGCCAAGATAGCCTCATACTTTGCTCGACTGCCCCTTTTAGCTCTTTCACTGAGATAATTTTCCGTCATCAAAGCCGACAACTTTTCAGCGATTAATTTTAAGCGTTTAGTAAACTTCATCATGCGATCCTACATTTAGTAAAAGGATATTCTCAGGGTCAGTATCTTGAACAAACTCAAATAGTATTCGATATTTATAATCTACAGAACATGACCAAACATCCGATAAATCACCAATCAGTTTATGAGTTCTAAGACTAGGATGAAAAGGATCTTCGGTCAGTTGACGCAAAGTTTGCTCAAGTTGTGGTCTTAGCTGTGGATTCTTGCGAATTAGCTTTTTAAAAGCCCTCAGAGATTTAGCTGTCCAATTAATATTTCTCAACGATCTAGCTCCGCTAAAAAGTCATCAACCGAACCACTCTTAAATTTACCTTCCATAAATTCTTGCCTCACTTCTTGTACTTCTTGCACAATTTGATGACGTTGACGCAGTTTCAAGCGATTATGCAAAACATCAAGTAATGCCAACTGATCGTCTAAAGACAAAGACTCGATCGCATTTAATGCTTCTTGAAATCCTGATATTTGTTGAGAGAGCATATAAGTGTTTACTACAAGTTGCGATCGCTATTGTAGCAACACCTATATGCTATTTGTTTCTAACTATGGCTTCTGTTCAGGGAACATACACTTATCAGAATCGCAACCCGCAGGACCCGCATCCATCAACTCACCCGAATCATAACGCAACAAACTTGCGTAAAAATCATCAGACTTGCGACGTTCTAGCACCTCAGCACTGAGCTTCTCATAGGTAGCCTTATCGATTGGCTCAAAGGGCAGACGAGGGAAAGTTTGTAGGTCATCAAAACGCGCCAACAGTGCCGCCGAGATATAACCCTCATCATCACGAATCGCTTCGTAAATCTTCTTCCCTAAAGGCTCGATTTCATGCTCACGCAACTCCAAGGTTGCGGAAGTATTGTGACGGGTGTAATGCTTCTGCACCTGCATATAGAAATCAAACTGCGCCATCACATCGAACTTACTGATGTCCACCTTGTCAGCACCGTCAAGGTCAGCCCAAGACACGCTCACAGGAATCTCCACCAGCCATTCCGTACATCTCGGATCGAAAGGATCATTGAGCAATTGTCCATTCTCATCCTTATCTGATTGCGAAGGAATGATGCTATAGCCATAGTCCATGCAAGCCCGCGCCACAGGATCTTCCTTACGGAAAGTAATCCGACGGATAAAGCGCTGCGCCTTCGGAGGATGCCACCCAGGGGAAGCACCAGTCAGTAAAGATTTCGTGCCTGCTGGCTGAACTGTCGTGCAACGATTCGGGCGGCGGAAACCATGCGCGTCGCAATATTCCCAAACCGTCTGATGTACAATCTCACGCCAGCGATTGAGATAATCAGCTTCCTTCTCTTTGAAGTCTAGCCCCTGCACAGTGTCAGGACGACCCGCTTCAAACCAGCGCAACCATTCCACACCAAAAGCATGAACGAAGAAGTCAAATAGACCAGTGAAAGATACGCCCACAATTGGGTCAACTTCACGACTAAATTGATAGCGTTCTTCATTGAAGCGATGATTGAGCAACGCAGCAACCGACAAAGCACCTGCCTTAAATGCTTCTTCCTGTTCTTTCTCATTACGAGGATTAAGTTGATTGAGATGCACCTCAGACAAATTACAATGGAAGTCTGCTCCTGTAATTTCACCGCAGGGATTGAGAGCATAACGCTGTAATCTATGCTCTAATTCTCGTTCAGTGACTTCAGATTGATGATTCTTTAACCATGTTTTTCCTTCGCCTTTTACATAAGCGGCAAGGAAATCACGCTTTAATTCGGGAGTTGTAATCAAGTCAGCATTAGAACGCGCGATCGCTTCACCTGCCCATTGAATTGCACCTTCACCCGAATAATATTGCTTCCGAACGGCATCAACACATTCTTGTTCCGTTGGCTTGCGATGGAATACCCTCGTGTGGTTCGCCATCCGCAGTGCATCGCGCTCAGGATCGATTCTCCAATTACCAGCTTCATCCTGCTGCCAGAGATTATCTTTAGCAACAGAACCAAGAGCATCTTCTGAAGAGAATTGCCTCATGCCGGCCGATCTTCGGATGTTCCCTGCCACGATACAAACTGCGGCTTCATCGATGAGGATGCAGCACTCGACCGAGGTGAGTTGACGACCGATCGCTTTATTTAAAATGTTGGCACAGCGATCATAGAGCGTAGGCAGCTTGACAGGATTTGCCATGCCGCCGAAGCCTTTGAGGGGTTCACCACTGGGGCGGACATCGCTGATATCGACGGTGATTTGGACGGGGTTGGCACGATCAAACTGTTCGTTACTAGAGAGTTCGAGCAGAGATTGATAGGACTTGACCCAACCTTGACGGCTATCGCCAACATAGAATTTGACGGCATTGTTAGCATAGTCAAATTCAACTTCGGTATTGTGGCGGCGTTTTTCGGCAGGGGTTGCGCCGATCGCACCGATCACATTTACTTGCAACTGGTTACGAATTACGGGCAGTTGGCTAATGTACTGCGGTTCTAATACTCCACCAGTGCCAGAGCCTTGCATGGCGAGATCCATCATCAAGCCAAAGGAGCGCCAGTCGATCACATTGGTGCTGGTGCAGTTGTAGGAGCCTGAGAAATTTTCGGGGCGATCGACCCATTCTGTACCACCGACCCACAGCCAACGCCCAGAGGTGAGGGACTTGAGCTGCTTTTGCATCTTGTCAATTAGGTCAACCTGTTCGTCGGTGAGCTTGCCTAATTTTTTGAGTCCTGTAAGTGTGCGATCGCATACTTCAGCCCAACTCTCGCGTTTGTTGTTGTATTTGCGGCTGTACGTCCTGAAAAACACGGGATAGGCGGCGGGGGCGCTATCAGGAAATCTAACTTCTTTTTGAGTGCGGGGAAAATCTAGCACCATAAAGTACTTGTGCCTTTATCTAGTTGTTATCGGGTAACTAGCTTAACCCAAAAACCTTATCCCAAACGTTACATTTAGTGTGCTTATTCCCAAAAATAATATGAATAACGCTATAAGTGGTTTACGATACAACAAAATATATGACAGTGTTCAATAGGTTTGAAGAGGCTTCAACACTTCGACAAACATGGGGCTTCGACTTCGCTCAGCCATCGATATAGGTTGGCTGAGCGGAGTCGAAGCCCTACGTTCTTCCCTTGAGGATATCCTGTGCCATTTTTAGGAAATAATCTGTATTCTCGATCGCTGTATTGGGAGGGGTACTGCCATTGCGAGAATTGGGATCCCCTGTTTTTTGGGCAATATCGAGGTCAGATAGGACGACGGGGGTAATGTCGAGGGTATTGGGTGGTAAATCTGTAGAAGATGCCGCAGGGAGAGCTTTGGGGCTGTAGAGTAGGTACAAAATGCGATCGCCTTTTTCCCAAGCGATATCCGCCGACACGATCTGCAATTGGCGTTTGCGCTCAAACAGCAAGGGTAAGAGAATGCCCGCATTGAACATGGTATTAAAGCTACTTAACTGCTCTTGAATTTCCGCATCGGTCAGCAGAAACTCACCCACGCGCACCTCCCGTTGCAAAATATATTGATTCCAAGTTTTGATCGGCACGCGATCGCTAAAAGCCTGTAACACCTCCACCTGTTCACTGAGATCATTTTCAGCTTCTTTGTTAAAAACAGCGAAGACCTTGGGCGGCTTAAACTCCCGCGCCGCGATCTGGGCAACCACAATATTCACGTCCGTATTCACGGTCATCGCTGCGAATGTGCCGACCGAATCTAGTCCCGCTCTGGCGAGGGCTTTGGCATCAAAACCATTACTGACAAAGGCGGGAATGTCGTACTCCGTTGCCTGTTTACACAATTCGGCGCTAGTGTCGATGATCGTCACCCTCTGCCCATTGGCTTGAAACAATCGCGCCACTAAGACCCCAATCGGATTACTGCCGACAATCACTAAGCCCGAAATATCGGGTTGATTTAGCCCCAATAATTTGGCGACCAGCTTTGCGGATAGACCTTGCAAAAATACGGTCATGGCGATCGTCAGAAATACCAGCGCTTTAATCGATTCGCCACCATTGACTCCGCGCTCCGTTAACAATATCGAAAATAACGAAGCCACCGAAGCCGCCACGATTCCCCTTGGCGCACACCATGATAAAAAAGCCTTTTGTCGCCATGTGAGGCTGCTATTCCAAGTGCTGACGATTACATTGATCGGGCGTACTACCAACATTAAAAATAAAACTGTTTTCACGCCATCCCAACCGAGGGCAAAAATACTAGGGATCGATAGGTTCGCCGACAGCAAAATGAATAGCACGGACACCATCAGCGCCACTAACTGGCTTTTAAATTTTAAGAGGGCGCGGCTATCGGGGATTTCTGAAGCGCGTAAGACAATCCCCATCAACACTACTGCCGTCAGTCCCGACTCGCTCTGCACCTCTTGAGCAATGCTAAACAGTCCCAACACCGCCGCCACGACCACTGCGCTCTTGGTGTCCTCTGCCAAGAAAGTCGCCTTTTGTAAAAATTTGCCCAACAGCCAACCTGCGATCGCCCCAAACAATCCGCCCACACCCAGCCGCAGACCCAAATCACTGACCACCGCAAAGGCGCTCGCCGTGGGGTTCAGTGCCACATCCAAAACCACAACCGCCAACACGGAGCCGATCGCATCAATCAGTACACCTTCTCCTTCCAAAATCGTGGCAAGGCGACGATCTAGCCCCACTTCTTCGACAATCGGATTAACCACCGTGGGACCTGTGACCACCACAAGGGCAGCGTATAAAAAAGCGATCGTCCAAGGAAACTCACTAAACCAATGAGCGGCAATGCCCCCACCGATCAAGGTGATTAATGTACCGATGGTGATCAAGTTGCGTAAACTTGCGGAAACCTTGCCCAGATCCTTGAGTTTGAGATTTAAGCCGCCATCAAACAAAATTAGGGCAACGCAGATGGAAACGATCGCTTCTAGTCCATCGCCCAACAGACGCGGCTGCACCAGATTTAAGCCATTGCCGCCCAGAGCCACGCCAAAAAGTAACAGGAAGACGATACTCGGCACCCGAAAAAAGTTAGCGATCGCACGGGCGGCAATACCCGCAACGATCGCAATGGTAATAATTAGAGATAGGGAGCCTTCCATACAGACCTAATGCTAAACCCATTGATAGAACTGTGGTGCTTCGCGCCGCAATTCTATCAATCAATTTGTTTCCAGAGATACAGATAGCGTAACGTTAAACTGAGCTTCAAAGGGTTGCTTTTTGTAGTCGAGACTCCATAGCTCTAGGGTACAGGGATCGTTGAGCTGCTTGGGTTTAAGTTGGAGCGTACAGGTGCGAGTGCGAGTTTGACACAAAACGCGAATGGAGGCGATCGCCCCAATCTGACGGCGATCGAGTGCCGTGGCTAGACGCAGAAAGGTACTAGCTTGGCGTACAAATAGCTTTAACCTTTCACTGCCTAGGCGTTGGAAATTATCATGTTTCTTCTTCGGTTCACTTTTGCGGTGATACCTTGCGAGGTTAGCGATCGCCTCAATCTCTGACTCCGTATAGCCCAGTAACTCACCATTACGAATTAGATAGTAAGAATGTTTGTGGTGAGCATCGTGGCTAATGTGATGCCCTGAGTTGTGCAGCATCGCCGCCGCCCAGAGCAGATGCTTTTCATCATCGCCCCATTCATGGAGCCAGCCCTTGGTTTGCTCAAACAGACTGAGGGCATGATCGGCTACCTGCTTGCCATATTTAGTGTCAATGCCATATTTATCAGCAAGTTTGAGGATACTGCGATCGCGAATCGAACTTTGATAGCGCCAACCATCCTCGATGTAGCCATGCCGAATCATCCAATCGACGACCAAACCTTCGCGCAAAGCCCTCTGACAAAGCACAATTTTGGGGATGCCCAGTAAGCGCATCGTTTCTAGCAGGATCAACGCCCCCGCTAAAATAATTTCCGCCCGCTTTTGGCGCACCATATTTGTCCGTTCTTCCAAATTGGCGCGGCGCAGATTCCAAACAATATTCTCCAAGTCCGCAAAGGGGATTTCGTAACCCTGTAAAGGATTAGGCACTGAGCCTATTTTTTCTTTAGCGTGCAGAGTGGCAAGGGTTTCAATTGTGCCTGATGTGCCGATCGCCGTTAAGGATTTGATATTTTGTTGCTGCAATAGCGATCGCAGATCATCGGTGGGGCGCTCGATCGATCCATTGATGTATCCCATCAAGCGACCATAGTCGAGTTGAGAGATGGGATCACTCTTCACAAATAGATCCGTGAGCCGTACTGCACCGATCTTGGTGCTGCTTAAATAGCTGGGATCGCGTCCATCCCCCAAGATCATCTCCGTAGAGCCGCCGCCAATGTCAATCATTAAATGTGGCTCATCCCTAAGATCCATTGCCGAAATTACGCCTAGGTAGATCCGCCGCGCTTCTTCCTGTCCTGAGATCACCTCCACATGGAGTCCTAATTCTTCATAGATACGACGGATAAATTCTGTGCCATTGGGAGCCTCACGGGTGGCGCTAGTTGCCACTGCTACCATTTCATCAACTTTTTGGGTGCGACAGATTTCTTGACAGCGCTTGAGGGCATCTAGCGATCGCTGGATCGCCTCCTCAGTCAAATTGCCTGTTTGAGCGCATCGTTCCCCTAGCCGCACCGTCGCTTTTTCGGACTCGACCACACTAAAGCTAGGAATCGATGTCTTGATCTGCACAATCACCATATGAATGGAGTTTGTCCCCACATCGATCGCTGCTAAGGTTTTGACATCTGAGGTCATGATCTGTTTCCGCAAATTACCTCAAGTCATCGTAAGGGAAAATCTGCCACAATGAAAGCTGCCGCCATTCATCTTGCTGACATAGCTCCAACAGTAACAAATTTCTAGAATTGTTTAATTTATTGTTGAAATTATCAAAAGTTACAATTCAGTACTTATGCTAGAAAAGCTAGGCAAGTCCGAAATCTACAGTCATCCGCAGCAATTCGATACAAAAGACGTTTTTTTATGCGTCTATTTTAGGAATCCTTAAAAGCATGGCAAAACAACCCATTGTCTTAGTCGTTGATGACGAACAAATTAATTTTGACGTAATTGAAATTCTGCTCTTTAAAGAAGACTACAATCTGCATTACTGTAGTAGCGGTGTAACGGCGATCGCCAGTCTAAAAACAATCCAACCAGATATTATTTTATTGGATGTAATGATGCCTGAAATTGATGGCATTGAAGTATGTCAGACAATCAAAAAATCTCTCCAATGGCAGCATATTCCCATCATCATCGTGACTGCCCTCTCCGATAAAGAAGATCTTGCCCGTTGCCTTGATGCGGGAGCCGATGATTTTATCAGTAAGCCAATTAATAGTAATGAACTTCGCGCCCGTGTGCGATCAATGCTCCGCATCAAGTTTCAATACGATCGCATTCAAGACACAATGCGCCTGCGCGAAGAAATGATGCAGACCATCGTCCATGATCTCCGCAATCCTTTGATTGGAATTATGCTGGGCTGTGACTCGCTCAAAAATACCGAGATGCCCGATCGCTCCAAAAAAAGAGTGGAACAAATTCGTCAGACCATTGAGCGGATGCGTTTGTTAGTGGATGATATTTTGACTATTGGCAGAATTGAAGCTAAAAAATTAGTTCTTAATTACAGCAAGATTAATATTTTAGATGTAATAAAATCGGCGATCGCCAGTTTTGAACCCCTAGCCACTAGCAAACAAATTCAGCTCATCAGTGAATTTCCTACACAGCCAGCCTATATTTCTGGTGATACCTATCTAATCCGTCGAGTCATTGATAATTTAGTAGACAATGCAATCAAGTTTTCACCACAGCAAAGTCTAGTCAAATTGCAAGTCGAAAATTTAGTTAATCATCCTAATCGACCTGACTTGATCAAGATTCAGGTAATTGATCATGGGATCGGAATTAGCCCTACCCAAAAGCAAGTAATTTTTGAAAAATATGAAGTAGGTAATGTTGTAAGTGGAGTATCCCAAATTGGTTTAGGTTTATCTTTTTGTAAAATGATGGTTGAAGCTCACAACGGCGAAATCTCCGTAACTAACAATCATCCCAATGGTTCGATCTTTACTGTCTTACTAGATCGAGACAACTCTTAGCCGTTTCCACAGCAGCAAAATTAAAGCTTCATAAAAATTATGACTTGCATATTAGTAATTGAAGATGAAGACTTAATTCGGGAATCCCTCGAAGACTTGTTGCTAGCTGAAGGCTTTGATGTAATCACGGCAGAGAATGGTGATCAGGGGGTAAAAGTGGCTCTGCAAAACCGTCCAAATCTGATCATTTGTGATGTGATGATGCCGATTCTCAATGGTTATGAGGTCTTAGCAAGGTTGCGCGAAGATCACCATTTACGGACTGTGCCATTTGTGTTCCTGACTTCGATTGTGGATCGTCGTAGCAATCGCAAAGGAATGTCCCTAGGGGCTGATGATTATTTGGAAAAGCCCTGTACTAAAGATGAATTACTAGATGCGATCGCTGTACGTCTTGGCAAACAGAAACTGGTCGATCAATGTATTGAAGAAAAAATGGATGCCTTGCGCCATAGCATCACCCTATCACTACCCCATGAGTTACAGACTCCCCTATCAGGGATTATGGGACTTTCAGAATTAATGATGATGCAGTCCGAGGAGTTGAGCTGTGAGGAGATCCATGAATATGCTCAAGGTATCTACTGTTCGGCAGAACGCCTACATCGCTTGATTCAAAATTATCTGCTCTATAGCAAATTGTTGCTCTTGCGATCGCAAGAACAACAATTTGTTTCCCCCTATTCTTCTCCTAGTAACTTGGTCGTTGCGGAAATTGCAGAGCGCAAGGCAAAGGAATACGATCGCTTAAATGATCTAGATATAGAAACCGTGATCTTTGAGCTAAAAATGGAACCTGATGATCTATTTAAAGTTATGGAAGAGCTAATAGATAATGCTTTTAAATATTCACCTCAGGGTAGCAAAGTCAAAGTTAAAACCCACATCGAATCCCAAAAATGGGTTTTAGAAATCCATGATCAAGGTAGGGGGATGAGTGACAAGCAGATTCAAAATGTGGGGGCATATATGCAATTTGATCGCCAATTGCATGAACAACAGGGGTTAGGGTTGGGAATGTCCATCTCTAAAATTTTGGTTGAACTGTACGGCGGAGCTATGACTATCAATAGTCAACAGTATCAAGGCACAGATTTATTAATTGCGATTCCCTTGTAGTACCAAAAACATCAAAACAGAAGGGAGGAGCGGCGCATCGCGCCGCCACTCCCTTCTTGAGATGATTGATCGGGAATTGCTATATGATCTACCAAGATCTATATAGTCAAAAGCAGCAAAATGTCGGTCGTGCCATCCCATCGCAAAGCGAAGGGTCTCTCCAGTGTGCAACGCCGCCCAGCCAAAGAACTGTGCAGCGAATGTGGTCTCTGTGACACCCATTATATTCATTACGTTAAAGATGCCTGTGCCTTTATAACCCAGCATATCGATGAGTTGGAGACGCAATCCCACGGGCGATCGCGAGATCTTGATAATGAGCAAGAGCTTTATTTTGGTGTCCATCAGGAAATGATCGCCGCCCGTAAGACAGAACCGATTGAGGGGGCGCAATGGACAGGAATTGTCTCAAGCATAGCGATCGCCATGTTAGAAAAAGGCTTGGTTGAAGGTGTAGTCTGTGTGCAGTCCAGTGATAGCGATCGCTTCAAACCGCAGCCAATCATTGCCCGTACCCGTGAAGAAATCTTGGCGGCGCGGGTGAATAAACCCACTCTCTCCCCTAACCTCTCAGTATTAGAACAAATTGAGCAGTCGGGGATGAAACGCCTGTTAGCGATCGGTGTTGGTTGTCAAATCCAAGCCCTGCGAACCGTTGAACAAAAACTAGGCTTAGAAAAGCTCTATGTTCTGGGAACACCCTGTACAGATAATGTCAACCGCGCAGGTTTACAAAAGTTTCTCGACACCACCAGCCGATCGCCTGAAACCGTGGTGCATTACGAGTTCATGCAGGACTTTAATGTGCATTTTAAGCATTCTGACGGCTCCACGGAGCAGGTTCCCTTTTTTGGGCTAAACACCAAAGAACTGAAGGATGTATTTGCCCCCTCTTGCATGACCTGCTTTGATTACACCAATGCCCTCGCGGATATCGTCGTGGGTTATATGGGTGCAACCTTTGGCTGGCAATGGATTGTCGTCCGCAATGAAACGGGCAAAGAGATGCTGGAATTAGTTAAGGATCAGTTACAAACTCAGCCTGTGATCTCCAAAGGCGATCGCCGCGCCGCCGTCCAACAGGGGATCTCTGCCTACGATAACGCGATGACAATTCCGATCTGGCTAGCATGGCTGATCAGCTTTGTAGTGAATAAAGTTGGACCTAAGGGCTTAGAATATGGCAGATTTTCCATTGATTCGCACTTTGTCCGCAATTTCCTATATGTACGCCGCAACTATCCCAAGAAGCTAGAGGCTCACGTCCCCGAATTTGCTAAGCGAATTATTGCTCAGTATCAATTGCCCAAAACTTAGCATCAACCCCCTTTAATTCCCCCTTTGTAAGGGCGTTTACATACTTGACACACCATGCAGGTTTTACCCCCCTCAGTCCCCCCTTGGAAGGGGGGAAGTCTGAGTTCTCCCCCTTCCAAGGGGGGACTGAGGGGGTTCTAGAATCTGGTGCATCAAGTATATTAATGCCTTTGTAAGGGAGAATTAAAGGGGGTTGTCCTCTCCCTTTGCAAGGGGAGGGATAGGGAGGGGTTTCATCCTTACCTAACAGCTTGTTAGGTATTGTCTGTTTACTCCGTTTCTAAATCCCTAACAGCCTGCAAGGTGACGATCGCGTCAGACCCGACTAATCTAATTACATTAAGCGAAACATCTTTACAAATGACTTAATTAGCAAGATTAGCTCAGGGCAAAACTATGACCACCGCAACCCTCACCACCGACTCCGATACTGACTGCTCAATAGTTAGCCAAGTAGGGATCAGCAGTACTCGCAAAGTGCGTGAGTTTTCGGCGATGGACAAAACCACCACCCTCGAACTACTCAAGCGCTACCATCAAGCTCCATCCGCTTACCTACGCGATCGCATTGTCCGTTTAAATATTGGGCTAGTCAAAAAAGAAGTCTTGTTTTGGACAGATCGCCATTCTGAAATTTATGACGATCTCTTGCAGGTTGGATCCTTAGGACTAATTGGTGCTTGCGATCGCTTTGAGCTAAATCGTGGTTATGCCTTCAGTTCCTTCGCCGTTCGCTACATTCGCGGCGAAATTCAGCATTACCTGCGTGACAAAAGTACCTCAGTGCGGATTCCAAGGCGCTGCATGGATTTGTATCAACAGTCTATAAAAATGATGCAAAAACTCCGCAACACTTTACAAAGAGAACCTTCTAATCGCGAAGTGGCTAATGCTCTTGGTGTTAGCCTCTGTGAATGGCAAGAAGCCAAGCTAGCCTACCAAAATCGCGCCCCCATCAGTCTAGATGCGCCAATCCGTTCTGAAGAAAATGATTCTGCCTCCATCGGTGACCTAGTTGCCGATCCCCGTAGCAATATGCAATCGCAGCAGGATGAAAAGTTTCGACTACAGCAAGCTCTCGGTCTCTTAGAGCAACGCACTAGAGAAATCGTAGAGTTTGTCTTCATCGAAGATTTACCTCAACGGGAAGTCGCAAAAATGTTTGGAGTCAGTGCCGTCACAATCTCGCGTCAGCTCAAAAAAGGTCTATCCACCCTACGCGGCGTACTAGAAGCTGAAGCTTGTTAAAACCCCAACAAAAAGAGAGACATCGCTTTGCGATGTCTCTCTTTTTGTTGGCGATAAAAAATCAAAGAGTGCGATGCACTCTTTGATTTGGATATTAGCTAATCCATTCAGGAATTGCTTCTTCCTTAGTATTAGTGCGGCGCTCAAGGGTTTGGCGCTCGAACTTCATGTGGATAGCGCGATTTTGTTCGCCATCAGCGGCAACGGCAAAGATGGGATAGTCTTGGATGCCATCTTGGAAAGAAGTGTGGAAACGGAAAGTGCCATCGGCATTGAGCTTAATCGGACGACCGCCAATGGTGACAGACGCATCGGGTTCGGTTGCACCGTACACGATCAATTCCGCATCGGCAACTAGCCAGAACTTGCGAGAGCGAGAAGGGGTAGATTCGCTAGAGAAGAAGCTGTAGCTCGACTCAAAACCAATACCAGAGTAGTTGATCCCGCTAGCACTAATCGCTCCTGCGGCTCCTGCAAATAGACCTGCGCCAGAGGCGAACACATGGGAACTCATGGTTTCGGGCATCATGCCAATGCCTGACTCATGTTGCATAGAACCATAAAGCGAACCTGAAATTCTCTGGACTTCAGCTTCACGGGCGATGTTAAAGATTTCATCGTAGGTGCTGCTATCACTGCTGGTAGCGACTTCTGGCTCTACAACAGGCTGCTTCTTGCTAGGAGGAACCAGCGTGAAGAAGGTCTGACCCTTGAGGGTTTGATCCCAAGGTACGGTGATGAAGTTGTCTTCGACCCATTCCGATGGGAAAACAGGGGGGACATGGACGACCTTAGAGCGAGTCAAGACTAGCCAACGACCATCGGCACAACGATAGCCAAGTTCGGCAACATAATCGCGATCGCTAATGGGGATCGGCAAATACCATTCCCGCGCTAGTTCATCGCTGTTGTACTCCTGTAGATTGTTGGGAGTTTGATAGTCGAGATTGACACCAGTAGCATCGTACAGGCGCAATGCTAGCTGTTGACCACCTTGACGGCGTAGTTCCTCTTTTTGAGAATTGGGGACATCCCAGTATACGTAAGCCCATTGCGGATCACGAGGCAGTAAAACTATGCGACTTTCACCGTAGCCCGTGGGTAAGTCGCCAATAGTTTCATCAACAGCCGCCAGAGCTTCTAGGTTTTCCTCGGTCTCTTCACTACCTACATTAAACTTTGATGCTTCCACGATTTCTTGCGTCTCCGAATTACTACTATCTACGATGCTTGAGGACTCGCCTCTAGCGGAGAGAATGGTTTGGATATCAGCCAGTAGCTGAGATTTTCGCATTCGACTATAACGAGAAATTTCTAGCTCTGATGCTACTTTACGAAGCTGACGCAAGGTCATCTCTTCTAGGGGAGGACGTTCCCTTGCCATATAGTTAACCTCCAATGCTTGTAATGATTTCTAATCAATTACCAAAGAGATCTGCAATTTGGGCTAGTTCAATATTTCTATTGTGCTAAGCATTGCGCTCGATCGCCACATCAGTTGATGTATCGATGGATCATCAAGACTAACTATCGGGGCAGTTGCAGCAGATCCCCACGGTGGATTGAGGGATTTGGGTTGTAGCTATGTCCATTTTGCCAAATTTTTTCCGTTGGTCAATCTCTACAGCGTTGAGATTCGCAGCGATCGCCCTAATTGATCCCTGACCTAAAGTACAAATACTTAGCCAAAATCAACTCACCATAATTGTTGTGCCGTTTGTGATGATGCTATGGTCAGGGGATCGCAATGTCAAGGTTTCATAACATTGCGATCCCGTAGCTGATGTTGAATAGTCAACTAACTTTGTCTTTGGCAAATCACCATGTCAAATCCCCCCTCATCAAATCGGCGATCGCTATCAGGTTGACCGAAAAGTCATAAGATTAGAGGGACAACTAAATGTGTAATTTTATAAATCTAGCTATGAAGGCATCATCTAAACTCTTGTTTGCACCTGCTGATAACTTTGCTAAAAGTCCTTGGCAGCAATTTGGAAATCGCCTCAGCAAAAGTATGATCGCGAAAAGGGCGATCGCTCTGACTTTAGCTGTAATTCTCATTGTGGGCGGGATCGTTGGTGGATTTGCCACTGAAGCTAACGCAGCTTTGTTTACAAGAAAAGACGAAACTTTGTCCACCAAAGAATTGCAAGCTTTGGTCAAAGCGGGTTTAACAGGAAACTATGTTGCTGATACAACGGATACGATCTCCACACTGCGCGAAGCCATTAATACCGCCGATGACGCTGAAAATCGTGCCGCCGTCAAAGCTGCGGCTAGATATAAGATCAATGCCTATATTTCCCGTTACCGCGCCGATCGCGAAAAAAGTGGTTTGTATTCTTACACCACCATGTCCACTGCCTTGAATAACCTTGCAGGATATTACAATGGCTCTGCGAAAAGGGGGGTTCCCGCCAAGGTTCGCGATCGCGTATTGCAAGAGTTTGAACGCGCTGAAACTGCCCTTGCTCAAGGTCGTTAATCACGTTAATTAGATCAAGGTTTTGCGGGTAATCCTTTGGCTATGTTTTTGATTAGTCATTAAATTACCCGTCATTTCCGTCATTAATGACCAAAATGACAAATTCTTGAGGATATTAACTATTGGTAGGACAGGCGACCATATACGAAGCCCTCCAGCAGGACTCGCAGTTGCGTGAGTTGGTTGAAGAGATGCACCAAACCGATGCAAAAGAATTTTGGCACCGTGCGATCGCTGTGCTCCAACAATTTGCCAGTCAAATTTCCTTCAAAGGTTTGTTACTAACCCATCATCCCTACATTTTTACCAAGGTATCGCCATCTAGTTTCTATCCCCATTACTCAACGGTTAATCCTGAAATTAACCATGACTCCAATACCACTAAAGATCTTCAGACTTGGGTATTTACCACCAGTAAGTCTTCCCTATTCCCCACGGGGACTCTGCCCATCGGTGACACACAGGTTGTGTCGCTCTCAAAGTCGGACAGTCTCCACCATGAATGGTTTTGCATTTTAGTCACTGAGACCTTCAGCGCCCTAGTTGTCACCTCTCACCGTCATCATAGTTGTCTGTGGTCGTTGCATCCCCAAGTCATCGAAGCAGCGATCGCGGTTTTGTCTCCTCGCATTCGTCGTCCTGAGCAGCAATCTATTTTGCAAGCAAGATTGCAAAATTTTCCGCCCCCAATGCCCTCCTACCAAGTCATGGCTAGATTTGGGGCGATCTTGATGGCACAGTCTTCTATATATCAAGAGTTACCGATTCCTGAGATTCAGGAAGTAGATATTATCAAGGCGATCACCCATGAGGTGCGAACGCCGTTGACGACAATCAGGATGCTAGTGCGATCGCTCAAGCGACGCAAAGATGTCTCGACGGAGGTAAAAATTCGTTTAGATCGGGTTGATAGTGAATGTACGGAGCAGATTGAACGCTTTAATCTCATTTTTGAAGCAGCACAACTAGATAACTATGCGATCGCCCTTGAAGCAACGCAAATTGCCGACATCTTGAGCGAAGGCTTTGGACGTTGGCAAGAACACGCGGGACGTAGGCAGATTTCGTTAGAGATGCTCTTACCGAATGAGATTCCCGCTATTTCCAGTAATTCGCTGTTGCTATCTCAAGTTCTCAATGGCTTGATCGATCGCCTTGTTCGTAGTTTTCCGCCCGATAGTCATATCCAATTAGTGATCACCAGTGCGGGAGAATATCTAAAATTGCAATTTCAATCTCAGGTCATGCGTCAGAGCGGCGGCGATCTACCGATGCTCAAAGCCGTTGGACAATGGCTGATGCTGCAACCTGAAACAGGGACATTGAGCCTGAGTCTACCTACTACCAAGACTTTACTCAAAGCCCTAGGCGGAAGGCTAACCGTCAGGATGCACTCCACTAGCGCCGCCTATGATGGCGAGATTTTAACCATCTTTTTACCTTTTTATAGCGATCGCTAGAAAGTATTTGTAAAAAAAGGATTAAGCAGAAAGACGATTGAGCATGAGAGGAATCATGGCAGAATGAACAACAGCCTCACTTACTTCGGGAAGACGTTCATAATCCTTACTTAACCGTCGGTGCTTACCCAGCCAAGCAAAAGTACGCTCTACAACCCAACGACGAGGTTCTAACTTAAAGCCCTGCTCTCTCTTTTCAGATAGAGTTAAATTAATACCCAAACTATCCATCAAAGACTGGAATTTGTGACCACGATACCCTAAATCGGCCCAAACTTGTGCCAGTTCGGGTTGATTTAGCTTACCTGCCATGACGACAGTTCGTGCCGCAACTACATCCGCAATATTGGCAGCTTGTACCAATACCACTAATACTAATCCCAGTGTGTCAACCAATAAATGTCGTCTGCGACCGTTGACTTTTTTATTGCCATCAAAACCTCGTTCCTCACCCCCGACATCTGTGGTTTTTGTTGATTGTGAATCAATCATGGCAGCAGTGACATTTTTTTGTTTTCCTGCTTTCTCTCTTACCTTATCCCGTAGCTTGTCATGAATTTCTTCAATGATTCCCTTCCGCTGCCATCGCCGAAAGTACATATACACTGTGTCTGATGCTGGGAAATCATGCGGGAGCATATCCCATGCACATCCACTTCTTGTCCAATACAAAATGGCATTGACTACTTCTCTTACATCAGTAGTACGTTTTCTCCCTTGTGCTACGTCAGATTTTGCCGCAGGAAACATATCTTTGATTATCTCCCACTGCTGATCTGTTAAATCTGTTGGGTATCTTTTCCTTGACATTGAGGCATTTTACTTTTTTTCTAGTTTCTCCTCTACATTTTATTTTGTTCTCTTCCTTAATATTTATTTTACAAATATCTTCTAGATTTTGAATCGAGACTAGAAAATTGGCTAAAAAATGACATTAGTATTCTCGACAGTAATCTTTTAGTTATCGGTAGCCAAGTCCTTACTGGTTTTGGCGGCTATATCGACTTGCTTTGTGTTGATTCATCGGGAGATTTAGTTGTTGTTGAGTTAAAGAGAGATAAGACTCCCCGTGATACTGTTGCTCAGGCATTAGATTATGCCTCATGGGTTGTTGATTTATCCTATGAACGAGTGATGGAGATTGCTAATCAGTATTTGAAAGAGCCATTTGCAAAAGTTTTTAAAAGCAAGTTTGGGATAGAACTGCCAGAATCTATAAACACCAATCACAAGATATTTGTTGTGGCTTCAAATATTGATCAAACGTCAGAACGTATTATTAGTTACCTATCTAATGCTTATGGTGTAAATATTAATGCTGCCACTTTTCAATATTTTAAGACAACAGAAGGAATTGAATTACTAACACGAGTGTTTTTGATCGAGCCAGAACGAGTTGCTAGCAATACAGAAAATAAAGGTAGTTCTAAAAGAAATTCTAATTTAACTCTCGAACAATTTTATGAGATCGCATCTGGTCAGGGTTACAATGATCTCAAGTATGCTGTCGAGAAATTTAAACTACTATTCCCCGAAAGAATTATAACTAATCTTTCTAAAATTAATCTTCGCGTTAATTCAAACGGCAAACCATTATTACTAATGAGTCTTATCCCAAAAGAAAGTTCTCAATCAGAAGGACTAAAGTTTGAGATTTATGCTGATCGGTTTATGGCTTACTTCAATTTAAATGAGAGTGAACTTAAAGCTATTCTTCCCCCAGAAATTAAACCTTGGGAATTCGATCAAAATGACAATGATATGAAGGGATATCAAGGTTTTTTTACATCTACCGAACAGTTAGATAATTTTGTTCAAAAGCTTTCCCAAGATAAAGTGTAAGTCAATCAACTATCCCCTAGATCTTTAAGTTGTATGTAAGTATTCTTTAAGATCAATGACTCAGCAAAGTCAGAAGATATTCAAAACTCTAGCTTTGATATAATAGCTATAGCTTATTGGCAAAAAATATGAGCATCCAAGAACTTGAAACAGCGATAAAAAAGCTGTCTGTTAAGGAACTAGCCAACCTCACAACATGGCTAATAGACTACCATGAGCAAATATGGGATCAGCAAATAGAAGACGATCTTGATTCGGGAAAGCTTGATCAATTGTTAGATGAGATTGATAGCGAGTACGAAGCAGGGCTAGCCAAAAGTTTATGAATCACCTGACTCTGCCTAGATTTTGGCAAGCATATAATAAACTTCCAAAAGATATCCAAACACTCGCTGACAAAAATTATGAGTTGCTAAAAAATAACCCTTTACATCCATCGCTTCACTTTAAGAAAGTTGGCAAGCGTAAACAATTATGGTCTGTGAGGATCACCGATAATTATCGAGCGCTTGGCGTTGAAAAGCCTGAAGGGATTGTCTGGTTTTGGATTGGCATACATAGCGATTATGATGCAATCCTAGATCGGTAGGGTTTAAACGATATTTAATATTATCAGTCTAAAAATATTATGACGTTAGTAGTTACTGACGAACCAGTTCCACTCAAAACCGACATCGATGGCGTAGTGCGCGTTGGCAAAACCCGTATCACTCTCGATATAGTTATCAAAACCTTTCAGAATGGCGCAACGGCTGAAGAAATTGTTTATCGCTATCCATCTCTGAAACTAGCCGATGTCTACACCACAATTAGCTTTTATCTCAATCATCAGCAAGAAGTCGAAACCTATTTACAGCAAAGGCAAAATCAAGCGCAAACAATCCGCAAAATGAACGAGGCAAGATTTGATCCTCAAGGATTGCGTGACAGATTAATTGCGCGTCAGATAGAGCAAGCTTCATGAAGTTTCTAGCTGATGAAAACTTTGATAACACAATTATCCGAGGTTTGCTACGCCGTAAGCCAGATGTTGATGTAGTTCGTGTTCGAGATGTTGGCTTAGCAGGAAAGGATGATCCAACCATACTAGAGTAGGCAGCCCAAGAAAATCGGGTACTTTTGAGTCATGATGTTACAACGATAACCCGCTATGCCTATGAGCGGATTGCCACAGGTCAAGCCATGACAGGAGTTATTGAAGTGACTTTTGATGCTCCTATTGGGCGAGTCATTGAAGATCTTTTACTCATCTTAGAATGTAGTCTCGAAGGAGAATTGGAAGGTCAGATATACTATCTTCCCTCATATAGCAGTTCTAAATAAGTTTGAAGAGGCTTCGACTCCGCTCAGCCAACGTATACCGATGGCTGAGCGGAGTCGAAGCCCTAGTTTTCTTATTTGAATTATCTATAACTAGTGAAATTAATACGAAATATAATTAACCTAGTTCAAGTAAGTAGGAGTTTTATATGTCACTGATTGCACTTTCACTCCCAACAACGACTAAAAAAATATGGACAGATACTAAATTATCGACTCTAGTACAGCCTTTACGATGAAAAATGGGAACAGGCGATCGCCTAGTCTTTTTAGCTGAGATTGCTTAAAAGTCAGTACAGTCTCCACTCCCAGCCCCCTCTCCCGCAGGGGAAGGGGTGAGGGTTTAATCAGATTTAAACTGGAGTAGAAAAACGAATTTTTAGATAATCATCTTCCATCTTTGCGCCAGCAGTTTGGAGAACTGATAGAGCTTGAGGTAGGACAAGATTACGGCGATGGTTGCCAATGCGGATATTTAGCTCATCACCAGTCTTCGACAACTCGATCTTTTCCTTCGGTACACCGGGCAGATATAGTTCCAAACGATATTGTTTGTTTTCTTCTACCACACGCATCGTATTTTCTTTGTAATAGACTTGAGAAGGATCTTCGTTGCCGTACAGAGTTTCCTTCAAGCGTTCTAGGGCAGAAAATCCACACATTTCCTCAGCATAGAGAGGGATTTGCTTGATCGGCAAGGGATGAAAATCGCGATGAATTTGTTCGCAATATTGCTTCTGGTTACCTTTCCAAGCCTTGAAAAATGGATCTTGAACTTCTTCAGGAATGATGCGATTGGCAATCACCATGTCCGTCGCCACGTTGTAGAGACTGAGATAGGAATGCGCTCTCAAGGACTCATTGATCACCATCTTTTCAGGATTAGTAACCAGTCTGACGGTGGTAGTAGTGTTGTCGGTGAGGATTTTTTCTAGGGCTTCAAGTTCTTCATAAAACTCGTAGGGAGCGTCCATTACCTCTTTGTTGGGCAAGGAGAAGCCTGTCACTCGTTTAAAAATTGGTTCAAAAACTGGGTTGAGAACCTGTGCCATCCCCTGCAAAGGTTTATAAAATTTCCGCATGTACCAGCCTGCAACCTCAGGTAGAGATAGAAGTCTTAGGGCTGTACCTGTTGGTGCAGAATCAATCACCAACACATCAAATTCTTTTTCGTCATAGTGACGCTTAACACGGACTAAGCCGAAGATTTCGTCCATACCAGGGAGAATTGCTAGCTCCTCTGCTTGTACCCCCTCTAGTCCCCTTGCTTGCAAAACTTCGCTAATGTAACGTTTAACTGCCCCCCAGTTACCTTCTAGCTCCCGTAGAGCGTCTAACTCTGCTCCCCAAAGATTTGGGCGTACTTCCTTAGGATCATGTCCTAGCTCGACCATAAAGCTATCGGCGAGGGAGTGTGCAGGGTCAGTGCTGAGTACTAATGTTTTATAACCTAATTCAGCACAGCGTAAGCCTGTAGCTGCGGCGACGGAGGTTTTACCAACTCCGCCTTTTCCTGTCATTAAAATGATACGCATGGTCGGTCTGACTCGTTTAGTTTGGTTTGTATCTTGGTTTTTATTTTGACTTTAAAATAGTCCAAAGACGGCTAGCGGATTACTAGGCAATCTCTAGACTGAAGATTTAAATAGATAGCTTTGCAAATCTTTACATATACCGCCTATTCTAGCATTGATATCGCGATCGCCCTAAAAAGCCTTAGATTCCTAGCGTTATGCAGTACATCCTTGAGGCTGTAGCAATCCTAAATGAGTCTAAGCCCTGCTTTTTTTCTCCCAAATGATTCAGATCTGCTGCATATCTAAAGCCAACCTTGCTTTGCTATAGAATGACATCAACCAAAAACATCGCTTCTTTAGAAATACTAAAAATAATGTGTAGGCTTTCTTGATTCCAACCTCTAGAAATCTATGAGTCAATTAGAAAACTGCCCTCTCGACTTAGAACAACTGCATCAAATATCAGAGAATGACACTGAGTTTGAGATTGAGGTGTTGCAGGTATTTATCGAAGATGTATCTCAGCGCTTGGCAATAATTCGTGAGTCTTGTTTGAGTGGAGATCGCGCTGCGTTAATGGCAGAGGCACATCATGTAAAAGGCTCTAGTAGTAATGTTGGGGCGTTGTTAATTAGGGATTTGGCGGCACAGGTTGAGCAATTGGGTAAAAGTTATGATCTTGCTCAAGTCTCGGAGAAGATTGACAATTTAATTGATCAGATTTTGGTATCAATTAGTCAGGTAGAGGATTTCATCATTGAGTCGGCGAAAACCTTAGATAGTTAAATTAGCAGGAGTTCGATATTGCTAACAGTGCAAGATGATCAAAAAGAGGAAGTAATTTTCACCGATTTACATTTTTGTTAAATTATAGTAATTCCAAATAAATTCAAGAGGCTTCGACTTCGCTCATTCGCTCAGCCATCCTATATTGCTGGCTGAGCGCAGTCGAAGCCCTATTTTTCTTGTTTGAATTGCCTATACCCATAATTTATGGCGTTCACATACTTGACACACCATGCAGGTTTTACCCCCTCAGTCCCCCCTTGGAAGGGGGGAAGTCTGAGTTCTCCCCCTTCCAAGGGGGAGTTAGAGGGGGTTCTAGAATCTGGTTCATCAAGTATATTAATGCCTAATTTATTGGAATAATCAGATTATTGAGTAATTTGTTTCGCAGATTGGAACACTTAGACTCTTAATAAGACTATGATTGATTTGATGTTAAATGATCTGGGCAACAAAGGCTTGATTGCCTTGGATCACCTCAGATAGCTGATCAAATAATCTATGAATATGTCTGGCAATTTATCCCTATTTGAACTGAACTCTGACTCAACATTTGCAGCACGTTCCGACTTGTCAGCAAGTTCTCAGCCTGAGTATGTTAGCTATGAGTTGATGGATGTCGAGAAAATCCAGAAGGCACTAGGGCGATCGCGGGCTTCGGTCTATCGTTATGCCAATACTGATCCCGATGGTTCGCTCAATCTGCCCTACGATCCGCAAAAGCTAAATCCTGAATTGCGTCAAAGCGATCGCGAGCCATTGCTATTTCATCCCACTGAGGTATCAAGATTCGCAAGGGATGTTTTAAAAATAAAGCAGGTGACAATTCAGGTGCAGGAGACTACGCCGAATGAAACAAATCGATTGCTGCGAGAGATTTTACAAGAATTGCGATCGCTCAACCAAGCCTTGAATAAGTCCTAACTCTCACATCAGTTCGACAAGAGCAAAAAAAGGTAAAAATTGCTTTGCAATTTTTACCTTTTTTTGCCATTTGCACCGCGCGAAGCGCGGCTTTTATTTGTTAGCTGAGATAGGTATAACCATTCAAACAATGCTCATACTTTTGCAGGAATAATCTGGCTTCGTTGAGCGTGATTTGTTTATCTTGGAGAGCGCGTTCCGTTTCTTGGCGGATATTTTCTAGCATCGCATCACGGTTGTACTGCACATATTCCAGAACTTCAGTCATTGAGTCGCCTTTGATCACATGTTCGACCTTATAGCCTGTGGGCGTAGCATGGATATGCACAGCATCAGTATCGCCAAAGAGGTTGTGTAGATCTCCCAAAATCTCTTGATAGGCTCCACCTAGAAAGAGCGCAAGGAAGTAAGGGTCTTCAGGGGTAAAGGGATGTAACTCTAACACTGACTTGACATCGCGCAGATCGATAAAGCGGTCAATCTTGCCATCGCTATCGCAGGTGAGATCGGCGATCGTGCCGCGACAGGTAGGTTCTTCATTGAGGCGATGGATCGGCATGATCGGGAAAAGCTGGTCGATCGCCCAACTGTCGGGAGCCGATTGAAAGACGGAGAAATTGCAATAGTAGGTCAGTGCCATTGACTTTTCGAGATCCTCAAGATCATCGGGGACATAGTTGAGCTTGCGCGTTACCTTGAGAATGCGATCGCAACATTCCCAAAAGAGACGCTCAACTCTAGCGCGTTCCTTGAGGGACAGATAGCCAAAGGAGAAAAGACTAATTGCCTCTTGGCTAAACTGGACAGCATCGTGATAAATCTCTTGATAGTTGTTTTCGTTAATATTTTCAAGGGTTTCAAAGAGATTGCGAACAATTAGATGTTCATCTTCTTGCAATGGGGGAATCACTTGGTTAGGCGTGCCACTGATACCCACGACATCAAAGATTAAGACCGACTGATGGGAAGCGATCGCCCGACCACTCTCACTGGTCAGAGTCGGTACAGGGATTTGCTTAGCAGCACAGGCATCTTTGATCGCCGCCACAATATCGTAGGCGTAGTTCTGCATACTGTAGTTTTTGGAGGCGTAGAAATTGGTTTTGGAACCATCGTAATCAACGCCTAGACCACCACCCACATCGAGATTACCCATCGGTGCGCCCATCGACACAAGCTGCACATAAATCTGTCCTGCCTCACGCAGAGCATCTTTGATCGTGCTGATATTACTAATTTGTGAACCGATGTGAAAATGCAGTAACCGCAAGCAATCCAACATTCCTGCCGCTTCCAGTTGTTCCACCGCTTCCAAAATTTCCCACATACTCAAGCCAAATTTGGCGCGATCGCCTGTGGAGTCTTCCCAATGTCCGATCCCCTTAGCGCTGAGTTTGGCACGAACCCCCACCGCAGGCATCACTCCCAACTTGGTGGCAGCGCGGATGATCATCTCCACTTCTTCCAACTGCTCGATCACGATAATCGTATCCTGCCCTAACTTGCGGGCGAGGATCGCTGTTTCGATATATTCTGCGTCTTTGTAGCCATTGCAGATTAGGAGTGAACCGGGGGTGCGGAGGGTCGAAAGGGCAATCAATAATTCTGGCTTAGAGCCTGCCTCTAGTCCAAATTGGAAGGGCTTACCAAACTTGGCAATTTCTTCCACCAATTGACGCTGTTGATTGACCTTGACGGGAAATACGCCGCGATAGACACCGTTATAGTTGTAACGGGCGATCGCCTTGGCAAAAGTAGAATTAAGACGCTCAATCCGATCCGCCAAAATGTCAGAGAATCTAACTAGGATCGGCGATCGCAATCCTCTTTGTTTGAGGTCATTTACTAGCTCATAAAGGTCAATACAACCACCGCGATCGCCCTTAGGAGAGACTGTTACGTGTCCTGCTTCGTTGATGCTAAAGTAAGGCTCACCCCAGCCATTAATCCGATAGAGTGTCTCGCTGTCTTGGATCGTCCATTTTTGGGCATCGGCAACAACAGGCAACTGAATCTCTTGCAACATTTTATCAACCTATCTAAAAATCTAACCTTGGCAAATGGGTGGTGCTTGACGCTGACCATATCAACTCTATCACCCTCACTAATCTAGCCGTTAATCTCAAAAAGCGTCTAGATGTTTTTGAACAAGTTAGGAACTCGCAGTAAAATAAAGAACCAGAATTTTTGGTGGTGCGGCTTTGCCACACCACCAAAAATTCTGGTTCTTTGTTAAATCGCACAACCCTTAGGTAATAAAATAGACGTTTTTAGCATTTTACTTACGGCTGACTAATCCATGAATTTTGAAGCTGACTTAAATCTCACTCTCCGCGCCCGTTATCCCTTGATTTATCTTCCCACCTCCGAGGAGGAAAGGGTCGAAGCGGCGATCGCCAAGGTGTCGAAATCCCTTGGACGAGAGATGTTAGTGTGGGACTTTGTGGATGGCTATCAGTCTAATCCTAACGATGCGGGGGTGGGTAAGCGTAATCCTTTACAGGCTTTAGAATTGGTGGATAAGACAGCGAAGGGAGCGGTATTTGTATTGCGAGATTTCGATCGCTTTTTAGAGGATGTGGCGATCGCGCGTAAACTGAAAAACCTTGCCCGTAAGCTCAAAAGTGAAGCCCAAAATATCATCATCATTGCCGCTAAGATCAATATTCCCGATGCGCTTGGCGAGTTTTTCTCAATTTTAGAATTTCCACTGCCCAATCCGAGTGAGCTAAAAATCGAAATTGAGCAAATCATCAAGTCTACAAATTCACAGGAAGCATTAGGTAAACAGGCGATTGATGATCTAGTACGGGCAGGACAAGGGCTATCTCTGGATCGGATTAAACGGGTCCTCGCCAAAGCGATCGCTGAAAATAATTATTTGCGTCCCGACGATGTGGAATTAATTCTCGAAGAGAAGCGCCAGAGCATTCGCCAGACCCAAATCCTAGAGTTCTATCCATCCACTACCGAAATTAGCGAGATCGGTGGTTTGGATAATCTTAAAGAATGGCTATTGCGGCGGGGTGGAGCCTTTAGCGATCGCGCCCGTAAGTATGGGCTACCGCATCCACGCGGCTTGTTGTTGGCGGGGATTCAGGGAACTGGAAAGTCTTTGACCGCTAAGGCGATTTCGCACCATTGGCATTTGCCGTTGTTGCGGCTGGATGTCGGACGTTTATTTGCGGGACTGGTGGGTGAGAGCGAATCGCGTACCCGTCAAATGATCCAACTAGCGGAAGCTCTTTCTCCCTGTGTACTCTGGATTGATGAGATTGACAAGGCATTTTCAGGGTTAGAAGGTCGTGGTGATTCGGGGACAACTAATCGCGTTTTTGGGACTTTCTTGACTTGGATGGCGGAAAAAACTTCGCCCGTATTCGTCGTTGCGACGGCAAATAATATCCGTACTTTGCCTCCAGAACTATTGCGAAAGGGTAGATTTGATGAAGTGTTTTTTGTCGGTCTGCCCAATCAAGAGGAGCGATCGCAGATTTTTTCAGTACATTTGAATAAATATCGTCCCCACAATATCCGTGCCTACGATATTGATCGCCTCGCTTATGAAACCCCCGATTTTTCGGGTGCAGAGATCGAGCAGGGCATCATCGAAGCAATGCACATTGGCTTCAGTCAAAATCGCGATTTTACAACCGATGACATTCTCGAAGCCGCTAGCCAAATTGTGCCACTGGCGCAAACTGCCCAACAGGAAATCCAAGTTTTGCAGGAATGGGCGACATCAGGCAAAGCCAGACTCGCCTCCCGTCAGAACGTATTTCGCGGCTAGATAGTTTATGGAATCTAGAACTGCTACAGAGATTAAAATGCGATCGCCTAATCCCTATTTCCATTTTCAACAGTTCACGATCCAACAGGATCAATGTGCGATGAAGGTGGGAACCGATGGAATTTTATTAGGCGCATGGACGAGCCTGCCTGAAGCGTTGGATCAGCCTATGCGCTTGCTAGATATCGGCACGGGGACAGGGCTTTTGGCGCTAATGTTAGCTCAGAGATTGAGCAAATTAGGCGCTAAGCAATTCCGCATTGATGCCGTGGAAATCGACGAGCAAGCCTATACCCAAGCTCTGGAAAATATCCAGCGATCGCCTTGGCGAGATTCTATTCATGTACATCATGCCAGTATTCAGGACTTTGTGCAGAAATCTATAAATCTCTCCCCCGTTTACGATCTAGTCATTTCCAATCCACCTTTTTTTGAGAATGCTTACAAATCCATCCAAAAAGCGCGATCGCTTGCTCGGCACAGCGATCATCTCTCACAGGACGATCTGCTCCAAGTTGCTAGCCAAGTTCTCAAACCCAATGCTCATTTAGCCGTGATTTATCCCACAGAGCTGGCGCATAATTTTGTTTTGAAAGCTAAAGATTATCAATTGTCCTGCGATCGCCAATTATTAGTTCAGCCAATGCCTAATCGTGAAGTGAAGCGAGTTTTATTACAGTTACGGAATCAAGAGATAGATAGCTCCAAAATTCTCTTAACAAATTCTCAATTAATGATTATTGAAGAAAGCAAGCACAAATATACTGAAGAATATATTGCGCTGACTCAGGACTTTTATCTAAAAAGACCAAGCCTAAGTAGGGGCAGAGCATTCCTGTAAATAGTTAGCCATTTCTATAGAATTTGATTCACAGGAATGCTCTGCCCAAGCTTCACGCGGTCAAAGATTCCTGTTCAATGGCAAAGAGGGTAGAGCATTGGCAAAGAGAAGCTGTAACCAGAATTTGCAAGATAGTTGTGCCAATGCTTTACCCCTACGCAAAAACTATTTACAGATTTTCGCTGCTATATAATGGAAAAGCATCATCTTGTTTCCTGCAAACTATCCCAATCCTATGGCATTATTTGATATCCGTACCCCTTGGCTCCAACCGCCGATCAACCCAAAGCGATCGCTCAATTAGTCGATGGTTTGCAAAAAAAATTACGCTATCAAACCCTGCTGGGGGCAACAGGGACAGGTAAAACAATGACGATCGCCAATGCGATCGCCCAGTATCAAAAGCCCACCCTCGTCCTTGCCCATAACAAGACCCTCGCGGCACAGTTATGTAATGAATTGCGCGAATTCTTTCCTAACAATGCCGTGGAATATTTCATTAGCTATTATGACTACTATCAGCCTGAGGCTTACATTCCAGTTACCGATACTTACATTGAGAAAACCGCATCGATTAACGATGAGATCGATATGTTGCGCCACTCCGCCACGCGATCGCTATTTGAGCGTAAGGATGTAATTGTGGTTGCCTCAGTAAGCTGTATCTATGGTCTAGGGATTCCCGAAGAATATCTCAAAGCTTCCATTCCCTTAGGTGTGGGTGTGGAATATGATCAAAGAGAACTGCTCAAAGCCTTAACCAATGTCCAGTATGAGCGCAATGACATCGAGCTAGGACGCTGTAAGTTTCGGGTTAAGGGCGATATTTTAGAGATTGGTCCTGCCTACGAAGATCGAATTATTCGCGTTGAATTTTTTGGTGATGAAATCGAAGCAATTCACTATGTCGATCCTGTCACGGGAGAGATTTTGCAGAGTATGGATGCGCTGAATATCTATCCTGCACGGCACTTTGTCACACCGATGGAACGCCTCGAAATCGCTTGTAAAGAGATTCGGGAAGAACTAGATGCAAGGGTGGAAGAGTTGAACGATGCGGGAAAATTATTAGAGGCGCAACGCCTAGAACAGCGCACTAAGTATGATCTTGAGCTATTGGGTGAAGTTGGCTTCTGTAATGGGGTTGAGAACTATTCAAGACATCTCGCAGGACGCAAGGCTGGGGAATCTCCCGCTTGTTTGGTGGACTATTTCCCCAAGGAGGATTGGCTCTTAGTAGTTGATGAGTCCCATGTCTCCGTCCCCCAAATTCGCGGAATGTATAACGGCGATCGCGCTCGTAAGATGGTTCTGATTGATCACGGATTTCGCTTGCCTAGTGCGGCGGACAACCGTCCGCTCAAGTCTGAGGAATTCTGGGAAATGGTCAAGCAATGTGTATTTGTGTCGGCGACTCCAGGGGATTGGGAAATGGAAGTTTCCGAACAAGTGGTGGAGCAGATTATCCGTCCCACAGGAATTATCGATCCTGAAATTTCTGTCCGCCCCACCGATGGACAGGTTGATGATTTATTCCATGAGATTCAGAAGGTGATCAAGCAAAAGGAACGGGTGCTAATTACGACGCTGACAAAGCGGATGGCAGAGGACTTAACCACCTACTTCCAAGAACGCAATCTGGCGGTGCGCTATCTGCACTCTGATATTAAATCCATTGAGCGCATTGAGATTCTTCAGGATTTGCGAAGGGGTGTATTTGACATTCTGATTGGAGTTAACCTCCTGCGGGAAGGGTTAGACTTACCAGAAGTATCGCTAGTGGCGATTTTAGATGCGGATAAGGAAGGATTTTTACGGGCAGAGCGATCGCTAATTCAGACGATCGGACGGGCGGCGCGAAATGTATCGGGACGGGTGATCATGTATGCTGATCGCCTGACTAAGAGTATGGATAAAGCGATTACGGAAACCGATCGCCGCCGCCGCATTCAGCTTAAATACAATCAGGACAATAATATTCAGCCGCGATCGATTGTGAAATCGATTGAGGGCAATTCGATTCTGGACTTTCTATCGGTATCGCGCCGCCTCAATGAACGCCAATTGGAATATGCGGTTAACCATGCTAAAGAAATTCCCCTTGATGATATTCCCACGCTGATCCAGCAATTGGAAGCGCAAATGAAAGAAGCTGCCAAGAAGCAAGAGTTTGAAGCCGCCGCTGCCTTCCGCGACAAGATTAAATCCATGCGCGATCGCTTATTAGGCAAAAACTAAAAGAGAGTAACAGTGCAAAGCACTGTTACTCTCTTTTATGGATTCGTGTTGTCAGCTACAGTCACCATGTCGGGATTAGCTCACAATGTGCTTAATAGTCCTATGGGTAGCGATCGTGATCGCCAGTAAGCAATGAAGCCACGCATCATCGTCTGTGGTTTGGATAGAACGGGTTATAAAATTTTGAGCTTGCTGAGACAGCAGGGCTGCTTAGTGGTGGGGATTCACGATCGCCCGATTCATCAAGAGAATGCTGAAATCATCATCGGTGATTTGGCGGCGGCAGAAACTCTATTGATTGCAGGGATTAGAGAGGCGCAGACTTTGATCTTGGCGGGGGCTGACGAGACGCGCAACCTCACCATTCTCATGCAGGCGCGGGTGCTAAATCCGCAGGTACGCATTATTAATCGCCTCTTTAATTCCAGTTTGGGCGTGCGCCTTGATTTGACCTTGCCCAACCACTTGACCATGAGCGTGGCGGCGTTGGCGGCTCCCGTGTTTGCCTTTAGTGCGATGGGCAGTCGCGCGATCGGGCAATTACGACTATTTAATCAAACTTGGCCTATCCATGAGGAATTTATCGATCCTCAGCATCCTTGGTTTGGTAAACCCCTAGCGGATTTTTGGGAAGATCGATCGCGGATGTTGATCTACTACTTGCCCCATGATGGTAGCAATGTCGATCTAGTCAGTGCGGTTCTCGATGGGCGCACTTTGCAAATAGGCGATCGCCTATTACTCGGTACACAGCCAAATATTCGCACGGCATCACGTCCCATTTTTCAGAAAATATCGAAGTTCTTACTGAGCTTTCGCCATTTCCATGAACATGGTCGGGCGGTTTTATTTACGGCGATCGCCTTACTGCTGACCATTTTCTCGGCGACGGTAGTCTATACCAGTTTTCAGCGCAATATTTCCCTAGTTAATGCCCTGTACTTTGCCGTAGGTATGATCACAGGCGCGGGAGGTAATGAACAGGTGGTGGAATTTTCCGATGACAGCATCAAAGTATTTACGATCGTGATGATGTTAATCGGTACGGCAGTAATCGGTATTTTTTACGCGATTCTCAATGATTTTATTTTGGGTTCGCGCCTTCGTAACTTCTGGGATGCGGCGCGGGTTCCCCAACGCCATCACATTATCATTTGCGGTTTGGGCAGTGTCGGCGTGCAGACCGCCCTGCAACTGGTGAGCTATGGCTACGAAGTGTTGGTGATTGAACGTGACTTAAATAATCGCTTTTTAGAAACCGTGCGATCGCAGAATATTCCCGTCATTCACGGCGATGCTAGCTTACCAACCACCCTCAAAGCCGCTAATCTAGAACAAGCCGAATGTCTCTTAGCCGTCACCAGCAATGACACCGCCAACCTAGAAATTGCCCTCAATGCTAAAGGGATTTCGCCCCATTGTCGCGTGATCGTCCGCTACGACGACCCCTACTACGCAAGGATGGCGCAGGAAGTATTTGACTTTGAAGCGGTGCTGAGTCCCCCCGAAATCGCTGCCCCCGCCTTCGCCTCTGCCGCCCTCGGTGGGCGCATTCTCGGTAATGGCATTGTCGCCGATAGTCTCTGGGTAGCGATCGCCACGATGATTACCCCCAACCATCCTTTTTGCGGTAAGCCCGTCCGCGAAGCTTCGATGAATGCCGATTTTGTACCGCTCTACATTGAAACTGCTTCCCAAACTATTCATGGATGGAATCTCTTAGAAGCATCGCTAAGCGCAGGGGATATCCTATATTTGACAATGCCTGCCTCTAAGCTCGAACAACTTTGGCGGGTCGCACCCTTTCAAATCGCAGTTAACTAGAATCGATGGCTGAGCAGAGCCGAATCCCTAAGCGGAGACTCTCTCAATTCGTATAGAATCGCAGTATGAAAATCTACTCTGACCCCGTTCAACAAGAATATGCTGGCATCGCTAGCAAGTACGATCGCCGTTGGTCATTTTATATAAACACCACCATTAGCGAAACCCTAAATCGTTTACAAAAGCACCAAGCATTAAGAATTGAAAGTAATCCTAACCCCAAAATTCTTGATCTTGGTTGTGGAACAGGAATTTTAATTGAGAAGTTGTTAACTCTCTTTCCACAAGCAGAAGTATATGGTATTGATCCTTGTCAAGAAATGTTAGAGATTGCCCGTCAACGCTTGCCTAGAGCCGTAGATTTAAAACTAGGTAATGCCGAGGGTCTAGACTGGGGAGACAACAGCTTTGATATGGTCATTTCCACTAATGCTTTTCACTATTTTCGTAATCCTAAAACAGCGATCCAAGAAGCCCAAAGAGTTCTCAAACCCAATAGCTGTCTAGTGATTACCGATTGGTGTCATGACTATTTAACTTGCAACATTTATGATCTATTTATGCGCCGCTTCAATGCCGCCCATTTTCGCACCTATAACACTGGACAACTAGAAGTTCTCCTAACTTCTCAAGGAATGTCAACACCAATAATTGAGCGTTATAAAATCAACTGGTTCTGGGGATTAATGACCGCGATCGCCATTAATCCCCATGGGAAATGATTGAAAACGGCTATATATAGACAATTCAAACAAGAAAAATAGGGCTTCGACTTCGCTCAGCCAGCAATATACGCTAGCTGAGCGAAGTCGAAGCCTCTTGAATTTATTTGGAATTACTATACTCTTTAATCTTCAAGGATTTTTAAGGGTATTTATGGCGATCGCGATTTTAATCTTGTTGCGGGGAATATTTTGGCTATTTGCACCGCCGAACCCCGATGAAGCTTACTATTGGATGTGGGGACAGAATCTCGACTTTTCCTATTACGATCATCCGCCCTTACAAGTATGGTTCCAGTCGCTAATCGTCAATAGCTTGGGGCATTCTCTATTTACTTTGCGATCGCTAAATCTGATTACCAATGGCATCTTTTTTTATACCTATTACCGCATCCTCCAATATCTCTATGGCGATCGCGCAGGGCAGTATTTTGGGTGGTTAGTACTAGCGATTTTGGCATCGCCTTTGTATAACGTTATGCTAGCTCTAGCATGGCATGACCATCTAGCGATCGCCTTGAGTTTGGTGGGAGCTTATTTATGTATCAGGTTTTTCGATGGATATTTAGAGCATAGTCCCAAAAATTGGCATCTCTACGGAGGTGCGATCGCTTTATCCCTCGCCCATATCACTAAATATAATTCTCTATTTATGACGTTGGGGATATTTATGGCGATCGCCACCCATAGACAATTACGGAAGTTGTGGCGGGATCTGAGACTCTGGTTAGCGATCGCTATTGGGATAATTGGCTTCTTACCCGTTATCTATTGGAACTATCGCAATAATTTTCTATCTTTCCGTTTTTATAGCGATCGCAGCCTTGATAGTGGCACGGCAATTATGCGTCTACTGGAACCGATCGGGTTTGTTACCATTTCGATAATTATGTTATCGCCCTTTGTAGCTTGGCTCCTGTGGCGAGGCTTTTCCCAAACAGCAAACACATCAACTAATCTATTCGCTAGAACCACTATTTATCAGCATCTTGCCTTCTGGACTTGCACCACTTCCACCAGCATTCTCGCGATTATTTCCCTGTTTTCGACAGCGCTCTATTACTGGAATATCCATGCCTATTTATTGCTATTTCCACTAATTCCCGTGGCAACTAATCACTTCCTTCCATTACATTCCAAGCATTTGCGATTTCTCAATGGTCTGAAGATATTTGGAATTCTATTTGCGGCAATATTTACTTGGAATTCCTGCATCTTTCCGATTAGCGCTTTACTTAATGGTGATGGCGATCAAGATGGCAGAATGCTCTACGGATGGCAGGAAATGGCGACAGCAGTTCGACAAGTTGTCGATCAAGAAATGCTTAAAAATAAAAACGCTGAAACACCCCTAATCATTACGTCCGACTACCGTTCTGCCGCCGCCCTTGCCTATGCGATGTCCAATCCTAACGTCACGGCTCTATCCTCGCGCATCAGTCAGTTCACAATTTGGAATCTAGAGCGCAGTCAAGAACAAACAGGCAAAGATGCAATCCTAATTGCCGATACTTGGTATCCTCTCACTGAAGCAGCGATCGCCCATTTTGATCAGGTTACGCCGATTCGGGACGTGCGAATCACGAGATTTGGTGTGCCAATCAAAACTTATCAAATGGCGATCGGAAAAGATTACAAACCATAGGGCTTTGACACTTTGAGAAGCTCAGGGCTTCGACTCCGCTCAGCCAACGTTTAGCGATGGCTGAGCGGAGTCGAAGCCTCTTACTCACAAACCATAGGGACGCGGATAGGGCTTTAACATCGGCGAAGCCCGATAAACGGGGAAAATTTGCACCACTTGTCCGCCGCGCTTGATCGGGATATCAGCAATTTTTTCAAGGGATTGAAAATAACCTTGATACTTGTCTAGGGGTTTTGGATAGCGTTCATCCTTTAAAAATAGCTCCGAAGTTACATAAAGCGAAGACTTCCCGACAAAATCCGTGGCTTTACTCCAATAAGCAAAGCCGCGCAGGTCTTCATCAAAACAAGTAACCTTTTTGCCCAATGGCTCGATCGCCATGCCCAGTTGTCCCGCCACAAAAAAGTTATTGCTAAATACAAAGTCAGATTTGGCTAATTCGCTTTGCAACGGCGAATCCACAAAGGCTTGACGTAACTGCTCAATGTCAATCATTTGTGTCGAAGGATCATCCTTTGCTTCCCAAAATCCCCCTGCGATCGCGGCGCTACCACCCTTTTGCGCGATACCCAAATGCACATGGAGCAACCCAATCAACAGCAAAGGCAGGATCACCATCCCCGAACCCCAGATCCAATTGCGGATAAACTGCGGACGTTTGATCTGCACCCGCGCCGCCCTCTCGCCGAGCAATAAAGTTGCCCCAAAAAATCCTGGCATGGGCCAAGCGGGGAGGATCTGAATAAAACCACCCAAAAAGGTGAAGCCCAAGAAAATTGGTACAGACACGCACAAAACAAGTAAGTACTTTTGATTAAGAAGCTCCGATTCTCTAGATTCTTCAGGCTCCTTAGCTACAATTTCTGGAGAATCTAGATCTAGTTCTGAAGATTTTTGAGTTGGCTTGCGGATTGATCCAGAGAGCATTTTGCCCATAGTCCCCAAACTCGTCCACCAGAGCGGAAAGCCAAAGGTGGGGAATAGGTAGCCTGCGGCAACCAGAAACGTGACAAGTAAACGCTCAAAGTTATAGCCTGTCGATGGTACAGCCCTTCCTCCCTGAAAGCGGAAGGATACCCACTCATGCTGGGCATTCCAAAGGATGACAGGGGAAATGGCGATCGCAAACAAGGCGATCGCGCTCCAAGTCCAGACTGAAAATAAAGCAGGGCGATGCCGACGACTAAGCAAGCAAAATAGTACCAGTCCCCCGCCCAAAAGCACGCCATGATATTTGCCCAAAAAGGCTAGTCCTACGCATAGACCGATGAGCGCAAGGCGATAGGTAGGTTGATATCGTTGCTGGCGATCATCAGGAAAAAACTCCTCGGCGGCGACCCATAAACAGGCTGCCCAGAAAAACATCAAGGCATTGTCGGGCAGGGTAAGGATGCCAAAGGCGATCTGAAAAACGGGAATAGTTGTAAAAATTGCTAAGGACAGAGTGGCAGTGCGATCGCCAAACAACTTGCGACTGGTCAGATAGGCAAAAATTAATGTCCCTGTATAAAGCAGTACGCCACCAATCCGAATCGTGAACGGCGTAACTGCCCCCGTCAACCAAACGCCGATACCCGCCGTGATTGCCACTAGGGGTGGATGATCAAAGTAGCTTAGGTTTAGGTTTTGGGTATAGAGATAGTAATAAGCTTCATCAAAGCCCGTATTGAGATAGACCGCACAAAAGGTCCTAAAGAGCAAACCCCACAGAAGTATGGCGATCGCCCATTTATGAATTTTCACTCTCGATTCCTTAGATTATGAACATACCTAGACTATATTAATCACCTTAGCGATTGCTATAATGCCCCATGACGATACGAAATTTAGATGGAGTAGACCAAGATGCCGAGAGAACCTAGAAAGCCCAACGAATATATCGTGCATTTAAAGCTAGAAGGTGGACAGGAAGTGATCACCCGATTCACCACCATTGAAGAAGTCAAAACTTGGTACGCATCCCAATTTAAGCCTAAGGCAAATGAGGATGACTTGCTGCCGATTCCTGTAAAGGCGGAGCTAAATGAAATTTTGTTAGTGCGCCCCAAGCGTGTCCTCGCCATCCATGTGGAGCCAATTTACTCATCTAGCGTTGAAATGTTTGCCTAGAATGTTTGCCTAGATTGACTCATAATGCCTCTTCATCAAGTTTCTGGGCGATCGCAATTAGGTTTAGTGCTATCACTAATTACCGTCTTACTCTGGGGATTTTTAGCGATCGCCCTCCAAATTGTCCTCCAAGCATTAGATCCCTTCACGGTGACTTGGTTTCGTTTTGCTCTGTCAGGAATTTTGCTAGCTGCCTATCTAGCATGGCGACAACGTTTACCCACATGGCAGCAATTGCAAAAAATGCCTCTGTCAATATTTCTAGTGGCAGTAATAGGTTTATCGGCAAATTACATTCTCTTTTTGACGGGGCTGGGTAAAACCTCCGCTAGCAACGCCCAGATCATTACTCAAATTGCTCCTGTGATTATGGGTATTGCGTCCCTAATTATTTTCAAAGAAAAATATAGCCGCAGACAATGGCTAGGCATGGCGATCCTCATCGTAGGGATGCTGTTGTTTTCCCATGAACAAGTGCGATCGCTAGTGACCACCCTTGACACCTACCTATGGGGAAATTTTTTGCTGGTACTAGGCGCGATCGTCTGGGCATTTTATGGACTAGCCCAAAAGCAATTGCTGCTCAATTTGCCATCAACTTCGGTCATGCTCTGTCTATACATCGGTGCAACGGTAATATTTTCACCCTTTGCCCATCCCGATCGCCTATGGGGACTATCGAGCATCCATCTAGCCGCCTTAATTTTCTGTGCCTTTAATACTTTGATTGCCTACGGAGCCTTTGCCGCCGCCCTTGAGCATTGGCAAGCTTCTAAGGTCAGTATGGTGATCACGCTTTCACCTTTAGTGACTCTAGTTGCTTCGGTAGTTTTATCGAATATTGCACCAAGTATATTTATCGCTAAGCCCTTGAGTGCGATCGCCTATGTCGGTGCGATCGCTGTGATTGGCGGATCGATCACCATCGCCCTAGGCGCATCACAGAAGCAAAAGCTAGAGTCTTAACTGCGTTTGAGCCGCTATATCGAACTCACGTTACTTTAATCAACCTGATGTAAAAACTACTGGTGCAAAAACTGGCGAAAAAAATTTTAAAAAGGGGGTTGCGTAATTGACACTCTTATCGCTATAGTTAGTAACGCTGAAGTTAAACAAAACAACAGCAAGAGCGTAATCCTCAGTAGCTCAGTGGTAGAGCAATCGGCTGTTAACCGATCGGTCGCAGGTTCGAATCCCGCCTGGGGAGTTAAGTAAGATACTAACTAAAATCCACAAAAACACCATGCTTAGCATGGTGTTTTTGTTTTAATTCACTAGAACCAGAACAAAGGGGCATTAACCTTTGATATAAGATGGAAACGATAGCTTTTTGCGCCCAAAAGCTTGCTAGCTCCCCTAGCTCCCAAATTCTTAGATCAGACTAAACACATCGCAGGACAGATACATCATGAGAGGCGGTATCCGCATCGGCAGCATTGCAGGCATTCCCATCTACATAAGTGCATCATGGTTTTTTGTACTAAGTATTCTCACGGTTGTTCTGGGTAATTCCTACAGAGCCATATCGCCGTCTTTGTACCTCTTGTATGGTGGTATCTCAGCGACTCTCTTCTTTATTTCGATCGCCGCAAATAAGGTCGCCCGTGGAGTCGTCTCAAAACTGCAAGGCGCTAAGGTAGAGATGATTGCCATCAGTTTTATGGCTGGCTCTGGCTCTACCGATTTTGAGCAAGAGCCGAAGGATGCCAATGCGCTTCTAGTACTTGCTGTCTCTAGTCCATTGACTAATCTTGTTTTTAGTATTGTCGGCTTTGCGATCGCTTGGCTGATCGCAGGCGATATTATTTTCAGCAATAATCCCAGAATTTTGGAGACGATCTCCAGTAATTTAGGCAGTGTTCCCGCAATCTGGGCAGAAATAATGCTCATTTTTGCCAGAATCAATTTGATTTTTACTGTGTTCAGTCTGATTCCATCTTTGCCCTTTGAGGGTGGACAAATTTTACGGGCAGTTGTGTGGAAGATTACAGGCGATCGCTTTGTTGGTAAGCGATGGGCAGCCCAATCAGGGCAATGGCTAGGTATTCTCTTGATCATTTTGGGTTTCCTAAATTTCGCCAACGGGATCATTGGCTTTTTCTTGATCCTCCTAGGATGGTTTTTGCTGAGCAATGCAGGGCTTTACAAGTACATGAACAATCTGCAACAGGCTCTACTCGAAACCGATGCCGAGGCGACGATGACTAGGGATTTTCGGCTAGTGGATACGGAAATTTCTGTGCGGGAGTTCGCCGATAAATTTTTGTTAATGGAAGAAAGAGACTCTAATCCCATCTATGTGGCTTCAGCAAATGGACGCGATCGCGGCATCGTGATGGGAGCAATGATTCGCGATATCGATAGCCATGAGTGGCAAGAAAAATCTTTAATCTCAATGGTCAAGTCCCTCGATGAGATCGACACGGTGCAACTCAAAACTAAGTTGCCAGAGATTGTTAATTTGCTTGAGCAAAAAAAGTTACGCTATGTGATTGTGCGATCGCCCGTTGGCTCAGTGGCGGGAGTCATCGATCATGGAGATGTTATCAAAGCTTTATCCAATCGGTTGATCTGGAAACTGCCCTCGGAATATGTAAAACAGGTTAAGACTGAAGGCAAGTTTCCCAGCAATTTTCGCCTAGGTGAAATATGTGAACAACTTTCAAAGCAACTAGAGGCGCAGGAAGTGAACTCTAAAGACAACTAAAAGTTATCTCCTTAACCATCTGGATTAACATGATTTCGGTATAGCCATTTGCACCGCGCGAAGCGCAGTGCAAATGGCGCAAAATTGGGGAAATCGCAGAGCGATTTCCCCAATTTTGCGCCTTCGTCGAACTCACGTTGGATTAAGATGAGTTCGATAGCCATTTGAGCCGCGCTTCGCGCGGCTCAAATGGCAAAAAGCGGTAAAAATTGCAAAGCAATTTTTACCGCTTTTTGCTTTCGTCGAACTGACGTTGATTAAAAACCGACAGATTCTAAATCCTCAGAAAAATCTTCTAATGTCATAAAGTTGGGAGATACACCAGCAGGATTGAGGGTAATAGTTTCCATATTGCCGAGGATTTCTTCGATGGTCGTTGCCCCAACATCATTTTTGGCATCTAGTCCTTGCTTCTGCTGATTGTCTTCTGCCCGCATTAAGTTCAATAGATTGTCCAAGCTTTGCTTAGGAATCCTTGATTTGAGCATTTCCAAATCTTCTTGAAATACTGTCTCATCTTCATTATTAGTTACAAAGCTTAAGTCATTATTACCCAGACTTGGTTTAGCTTCGGAGCCATTGGGCGATCGCGTCTCAGCCATAAAATCACCAAATAGATCCGACTGATCCGAGTCATTGGATTTATTAGCTTGATTAGTTACTGAGCTATTGCCAAGGGTAGGAATAGGATCAACAAATTGATCAAATAACGAGTCCACCGAAGAATCATTGGCTTCGATCGCGGTCACATCATCAACAATCTTGACAGGGATCTCATCCGCGCCAAAATCATCAAATAGAGAGTTAGCGGTAATTGATGTAGAGTTTGTCGCGAAATTATCCAATAAATCCAACTTAATTGGAGGCAAAGAGATTGGGGTAGTAGTAATTGTTTCTGGTAATTGTGAATCTGAGGATTGATCCTTTGATGGTGGATTGTCGGCAAAATCTTCGCCTAGGAAACTGAGCGCATTTAATGTGATCGTCTCCATGTCATCTATATTCGCGGGAACCGTTATTTCCTCCGTAACATCGATGGACTCTGGTAAATCAATCCGTTGATTCACCGTTTCCGTGATTGGTTCCGCAATCTTCTGGTCGCTCATGGCTTGACCATTGCTACTATCAGCAGTTTGAGCATTGCCATGACCGTTGATTTGACTATAGTTTGAGGTTTGAGTAAATTCTGGCTTGGCTGGAGTTGGTGGTGTGATGACGGGGGCAATAGTTGGCGCGATCTCTAGTTCTTCTGGCTCCCCAATCTGTTGGGGTGTTGTTTCTTCAATATCGACGGTAATCCCCCGATGCTGTATTTCTGAGTTATTCGACTCTTCAAATTCTTGATCAGGTTCTAGAAATATTTTAGAAACTAGGCGGATTTTCGCTGTTTGCCACTGTTGCCCTGGCTGCAAAATTGAGAGATTGGTGATCACCTGATCGCCATGCTCATTAGTCCGACTAGATTCGGCGATCGCATCTAATAAACTACGTAAACTAGGATTAGCCGCCACCGATGTAAATAGGAAACTGGGTTTGCTAACGACATGAATTAACTCATTAAGGGTGGTTAGACATTTGACAGTGCCAACCTGTTCATCGGTAAAGCGGACAATAATATCTTGATATTCTTGGAGGTTTTGCTGGATCTGGGATAGCTTCTGCACCAAGATTACACCCTTGGGATTACTGACCAGATTCATATTCTGAGCCTGCCCTAACTGCCCCTGAGCGGAGTTCGCCATAGTCCTCATAGCATTCTCAGATATACCGTTATTTACAGAATTTGCCTCTGCCATTGGCAGGCTTTCATCAAGGATGAGTTCATACTGCCAAGCTAAATAATTATTGTCAGAGCGATAGGTAAATATTTTGACGCGCTTAATTTGATCGACTTGTAAGATCATCATGCCCCGATGAATGATCGCCACAACTGCTTTTTGATTGGGGGTTTGTGCTGCTTTTAAAGAGATATTGAGACAATCTGCCTCAAGTTGTGCTTCTGCATGGATACCTTTAGATGCTAGCGATCGATTGATCAAAGCGGCGATCGCTTGGGGATCACCCTGCTTTGCCAAGTCCATAACGCTGAGTTGTGCCATATCCTTTTCCATTTAGCTAAAAATGTCCCTAGCAACTAGAAGATGTTTCGCAAGAAGTCTGTGTGCGGTGTAGTCTCTGTTACCTCTCATCACCTTTGGGGGTAACCACATCAAATGTAACTGACAAAATCGCAAATTGACCAACTTGGAGACAAATTTTAGCTTACAGCGATCGCCCCGCGCATCAGCCACAAAAACCAACTACAGCCATCCCTAAAAATGAAAAAGTCTCGCCTTGCGAGACTTTTTCGTTATAACTTTGATGTAATTAAGCAACCTTGGCACGGATTTGACGCATTAAATTTGCCATTTCGATCGCCGACATTCCAAACTCCCAGCCTTTATTACTCTTGATGCCCGCTCTCTCCAAAGCTTGCTGCATCGTATCGGTGGTCAGCACCCCAAAAATAATTGGCACACCTGTCTGATAAGATGCCGCCGCAACCCCCTTAGATACTTCATTCGCCACATAGTCAAAGTGGGGGGTATCACCACGGATTACCGCACCCAAGCAAATAATGGCATCATAACGTCCCGAGACTGCTAACTCTTTAGCAACCATCGAGATTTCTAAGCTGCCGGGAACCCAAGCATAATCTACTTGGTTACCACCTTCTGACACATCAACTCCATGACGCAGTAGTGCATCCTGACAGCCCTGCATGAGTTTGCCAACGATTAGATCGTTAAAACGAGCAGTCACGATCGCAAAATGTAGGCTATCGGTATTAGTAAAACTACCTTCAAAAACGGTCATAGAGTTTCTATCTTGTTAAATATCGTGGAATATTCTGCGATTTGAATATTGATCTGAATATTGATCTGATCGCCTAATTTATACATTATGCCAAAACTAGCTAAACATGATGGAGCGCCAAAGCGCCCCATCAGCCAAATTCTTAAGCCACAAAAGCATTGAGGATGCCAATTACAATCACGAAGGCAAGCCAAATCAGAGAACCTAAGAACAATAAAGGCTTAGTCTGATTCCAAGAACTAGGGGAAGCATAGGCAACGGGAACGCCAATTACTAAAACGAATGAGAACAGTACAAAAGCTGCTAATAAAAGTTGGAATACAATAGTCACTTTTTTATAACTCCGAATACTAAAAAATAATATAGTGCTAAAGATGACAGGATTTGAGACTCAGGATTGACTGTAATTGACATCGCCAAATGCGTCTCATCCTAACTTTATTGATCATAAATCCTTTACACCAAGTTAGCAGAAAATGCGTCTCTCTTCAGTCTGATGAGTCGCAGCGTTACCCGCCATCGACAAAGCTGAAGGCAAATAGCTCTAACAATTCTAAACGGTTTACAGAAGCGCAACCCGCAGGGTTGCACTTCTGTAAATCCCCAAAATCCTACAAAGCACCAGCCGCCGTACGATCTAGCACGCCCTCTGAGAGATGGGTAGTGATATTGCTAGATTGCAAAATCGGATTACCACTTGCACCATCAGGGTAATCGATCACGCTAACGCCACCATTGCCCTGCTTAAACACCCAAAACTGCTCAGGTGTAAATCCAAACAATAGGCAGAGAATCGCTTTGTTAACAGCGTCATGGGCAACGACTAAGGCAGTCTCACCTGCGGGGACAGATTCCACAATCTTGTTCCAGACGATCGCCACCCGATCCCATACCTGTTGTAGGTTTTCGCCCTCAGGCATTTGCACTGATTGGGGTTGGGATTGCCAGATTTCAAGTTGTCCCGGAAACTCCGCCGCAATTTCATGCTCAAATTTGCCTTCCCAGAGTCCGTGGGAAATTTCCTTGAGTTCATCAAATAACTCCAAGCTAATCTGAGGATGCTTACTCAAAATTTCGAGGGCAGTATCCTTGGGACGCAGCATCGGGCTACTGAAGGCGCGATCGATTTTGACATTTGCCAAAAACTCACTAGCACGACGGGCTTGGGCGTGACCATTGTTATTCAGAGGGACATCAATTTGTCCTTGAAAACGCTTTTGGCGATTCCACTCAGTTTCGCCATGACGCACCAGCAAAAGCCTTGCGCCATTATGGTTTTTCTTGAGAGGTGGCAAGGCTGAGTCTGAGATATCGGCAAGATGACCTGCCAAGTTGAGCGATTCTAACTGCACACCTTCTGCGGGGCTAGATCCTTGGAAGTTAAGGACACTAATCGCACAGTTGACCTGTTGAACATTGTGGTACATCTTGATCGGGATGCCGATCGCTGAGCAGATCAAGGCGCGATTGATGCCGCTATGACCGATGAGCAAGATCGTTTTACCCTGATGCTTGGGCAGTATCTCCGCCCAAAAAGCTTTAGCTTGTTCAAATAGATCGATGATGGGATAGCGATCGCCTAGTTGAAAGTTTTCAGGATCGTGTTGCCAGTAGTGATATTTTTCAGGAAACTGCACTTTTACATCGCGGGCAATCAGCGACTCCCACTCGTTGAGATCAATCTCTAGCAGCCCCTCAGAAGCAGTTAATTGGGGTGGCTGAAAATTTTCAGATAAAATAATTTGGGCGGTGTGCTGAGCACGGACTAGGGGACTAGCATAGGCAATATCGATATTTAGGTTTGCTAACGCCTTGCCCGTCAATTTAGCTTGCTTCTTGCCTTTATCTGTCAGTACAGACTGCAATTCTGGGCGATCGTAATTACCGCGTCCTTGGATTTTGCTCACGATATTAAAATTAGTTTCGCCATGACGGACAATAATTATTCGCGTACTCAGAATTTTACCCTCGTAAATAATTTCTAGAATTTAGCCTGATGACTATATTAAAATACTATTAAGAAATTGTAACGCTCATTGCTGCGCTATAATACTACGATAGGCTGTAATCAGTGGCTAGCTCAAAGCATAAGACCACTGATTTAGCGACTAAGCTTATCTGCCATAACTATAAACTTGAGATCTCAAGTGTGCTGTTCTAGCCACAGTCAGAATTCTGTGGATAAATGGTATAAGCATCTTCAAAAACAGTTTAATAACCGCCAGTCTAAAGAAATAATTACTTCTTTTAACGAACTCTCACCAAATTCCCCTTAACTATAGTCATACTGCACTGTGATGGGTATTGCTCTTGCAAGGTTGGGTCGCAAGCGATGCTTATCGACAAACAACTTATACATATCGCAATATCTTACGCAAGATAGATGTAGTTATTGGTAATCAACATTATTCCGAACAAAGCAACATATCTATTTATCGTGATGTCGGAGCAGACACAGCAATTAATTACCAGCTCGGTACATAGCTGAGTAATAAGTTGGTAGTTCACAATACAGATATTTTGTCATCGAAATTTTCTAGCTTTCATTTTTGGTATGTTCTGTTGTGAACCCCTACCTGCTTTCTGAGCATTCCTGCAACCTCTTTGTAATTGGTTGATGGATCGGGGGGGCTACAAATACTTGTATAGAATCTGTACGAAAGCTATTTGTGGGTAAGTTTTTAGACTGGCTCTTTTGAATCGAAGAAATTCTGAGGAAATTGAATGCCAAAGCAAATAATTATTGCCGAGCAGTATCGAATTGCTGCCGTATTTAGTGAAGATCAAATTGAAGAAATTGTTGTTGCCGCAGGAACCCACCAAGTGGGGGATGTGTATTTGGGCGTTGTCGAAAATGTTCTGACGAGTATTGACGCGGCATTTGTAAATATTGGTGATGGCGATCGCAACGGGTTTATTCACATTACCGATCTTGGTCCTTTAAAAATGCGGCGATCGTCTGGATCGATCAGTGACCTAGTTGTACCGCAGCAGCGCGTGTTGGTGCAGGTAATGAAAGAACCAACGGGCAATAAAGGACCAAGACTGACAGGAAATATTTCCCTGCCAGGGCGCTATGTCGTGTTGTTACCCTTTGGTCGTGGCGTTAACCTGTCACGACGGATTCGCAGTGAGGCAGAGCGCAACCGTCTCCGCGCCTTGGCGATTTTGATCAAGCCTGCGGGGATGGGATTGTTGGTGCGTACCGAAGCGGACGGTATGCCTGAAGAACAAATTATTGAAGATCTCGATAATCTACAGCGTCAGTGGGAGTCGATCCAGCAGGATGTCGCCACCACTAGACAACCAACCTTGCTCGATCGCGAAAGGGATTTTGTGCAACGGGTATTGCGTGACCTCTATAGCAATGAGGTTAATCGCATTGTCACCGACTCTAGCGACGGTTTACGGCGGATCAAGCAGCATTTACTCAATTGGGGTGATGGCAAAATCCCTAGCGGCTTAATGCTTGACCATCACCGCGAACGCACGCCAATTCTGGAATATTTTCGAGTCAATGCGGGTATTCGTGAAGCCCTGAAGCCAAGGGTCGATCTGCCCAGTGGTGGTTACATTATTATTGAGCCGACTGAGGCTTTGACGGTGATCGACGTTAACTCTGGATCATTTACCAAGTCTCAAACCTCCCGCGAGACGGTCTTATGGACAAACTGTGAAGCGGCAGTGGAGATCGCCCGTCAGATCCGCCTCCGCAACATCGCAGGGGTGATCGTGGTGGACTTTATCGATATGGACACCCGCCGCGACCAACAGCAGTTGCTGGAATATTTTAATAAAGCTTTACGCTCCGATAAGTCCCGTCCGCAGATTGCCCAGTTGACGGAGCTAGGCTTGGTGGAGCTAACCCGTAAGCGTCAAGGGCAGAGTATTTATGAACTGTTTGGTCGTCCTTGCTCTACCTGTGGTGGTCTAGGGCATTTGATGCACTTGCCAGGAGAGGCAGCGGGTCAGCCCGTCGATGCGACCTCAAGGACTTGGGAGGCAAAGCAATCTAACCAGCTTGACTTTACTTCTGATTATGAAGATGGGGACTCGGATCTGGGGGGTGGTCTTGAGCCAAATTTGGTCAATCATCCTAGCTATCAAGAACGTAGTAATGTGCGGCGACGCGGCAAACGCACCTTGGTTAAGGATAATCGTGAGACTGATAAAACTCCTCCCCTTGATGTGCGATCGCGCTTTGAACCAAAACTGGAACCGCGAGTTGAGCGTGAGCCGCTTGAGCGTACTGCCAATAAGCTATCTCTGCCCAACATTAATCAAGTCATCAAACCATCGGTAGAGGCGATCGCAGAGGTAGTGGAACCAGTGGTAGATAGCCCTATACCATCTCCTGAAAATACGCCAGAACGCCCCAACAAGCGCGAAATCCGTACTAAAGTGATCGAGCCACCAGAGCTAATCGTGGTGGAGATGACCGAGGAAGAGCAAGATGTATATTCATTAATTGGGGTATCACCTTTAGTCTTGGTCGATCGCGAGATTAAGGATCCGCGCAATGTGATTGTCACCGTAGCATTACCGGGACAAGCGCCTAAAATTGCGAATGCGGTAAATAAACCGATTGCTGATGTCGAACAGGAAATTGAATTAGATGCTGCTCCTGTGTCTAGCGCAGAGGAGACAACAACATCAGAGCCAGAACCTGATCAGATTTTGCTAGAACCAGCAGTGGAGTCTACTCCGTTGTCGCCTCTAAGCAATGGCAACGTGAATAGTTTGATTTTAAAAGTCAACCGAGTTCCACCTACGGAAAATCTGGGGGGTGACAGTGCTGATCGAAAAGCCGATTTAGATCTTTCCAAAGAATTTGTGCCAATTCAATCCCCTGAGGCTTCACGTCGCAAGCGTTCATCGGCATCTTAAAAAAACAAAAGTAAAAGCCTCGCGAAGCGAGGCTTTTACTTTTTGGATTCTTAGCAAGGTTTCGTAGCGTGAAACGTTGCTAGGAAATAGTTGGAGATTAACCTGCACTGAGGTTTGATTATGGACAATTCAAATAAGAAAACTAGGGCTTCGACTTCGCTCAGCCAACGTATACCGATGGCTGAGCGAAGTCGAAGCCTCTTCAAACTTATTTAGAATTGCTATAACATGAATTCTAGCCATTTGTGCCGCGCGATGCGCGGCACAGGCGCAAAATGATGAAAATCGCAGAGTGATTTTGATCATTTTGTACTTTTGTCAATCTGACGTTTGATTAGGTTCTTAGAAAACTAGCTCAACATCCAGTTTTTTGAGATTGACAGCATAGAGTTTATAGCCTGTGATTTCAGATGTGGCGATCGCTAAGAGATTACCTTCAATAGGAGCGATCGCCGTCACCTCACCATCGACAATCAGTTGATTAATACAATTTCCACGCAGGTCTAATAGCATGACAATGCTTTGGTAGTTATTGTAGTGACCAATCAGCGCATACCCCCAAGGCGTTGCCACCATTTTAGAAACCATATAATCAACAGGAATCCGAATTAGGCGATAGGGCTTCAGATCCAGTAAAAATAAGTCCTTATTGCAGCCTTGACGACCTGCCTCCAATAGCAAAACTCGTCCACTGGTATAGGTGGCGATACCAGAATCAATGGCGATCGGTAGCGGCAGTCGATACATAATATTGCAGCGTCGAGAAATCACGATCGCTCGACTTTCATAGGTTTCAGGCTTATTAGTAATCGCCAGTAGATGATGTTGATCAAAGGCAATAATGCAGCTTAGCTCCTTGCTAGCAAACTCCAGACGCATGGCTCTGCCATAGACAATATTTCGCAGCTCTAGCTGTCGTCCTGCTGCCACAGCAAACCAATCACCCCGTGGTGAAATTGTGTATTTAAAAGGTCTACCTCCTTGGTAAAGCGATCGGGCATTACCATTGATAAATTGATAGACCGAGAGCGGAGTCACCGCAAATAGGGTTTTACCCGCAAAGTGAATTGCCTCAATCCGTTGTTCTGATTTGGCAACCTGTTCCGATTGCTCCAAGCTAGGAGTATGCCAAAGTAGCTGAAAGCCTGATGTGCTATAAAAACCCGCTGATCCTGTACCGACTAATCCCAGCACTTGTTCAGGTAATTCTTTTTGGGCAAAATAAGCAGCTTTTGAGGCAAAAGCGATGGTCACACAGTTCTCGACCCCAATACCTGCACTAGCATGACTTATCTTTTCGCTATCAAGGACAGATAGGAGTTCTAGCCGCATTTGCCGCGCGTTGGTATAACGTCGTTTGGGTAACTTTTCTAGCGATCGCGTCAGGATTATGCGTAGAGACTGGGGTAGCGAATCAGGCAGCTCTATCCTTTGGTTGAGATGGGCATTCATCAACTCCGTAGGCATCCCCGAAAAAGGACGCTTGCCAATGAGTAACTCGTACAGAATAATCCCCACCGCATAGAGGTCAGATCCCGCCGAAAACTGACCATAAAAACGCTCAGGAGCCATATATCCGGGTGAGCCTGTATTGCTGCCATCGGAGTCAATTTCTTGACTTAACTTGGCGATCCCAAAATCAGAAATTTTGGCTTGCCACCCCTTAGCAGTAATCTTCAGCAAAATATTTTCAGGCTTAATATCACAATGGATAATATTGGCAGCATGGGCGTGTTCTAGCCCTTGCAAAATGTCGTCGATCAGTTCAAAACATTGTTTGATCGAGATCGACTTAGTGTGATTCATCAGATCTCGTAGGGTTCCGCCTTCACAATATTCCATCACTAGGTAGCGATAGCTCTGATGGTGCATGAGTGCCGAACAAGTAACAATGTTTTCATGCTGCAAAGTCAACAAAAACCTTAACTCCCGCAGCAGCTTACTGGTGGGAAAGCGCTTATGTTCTAACTCCTTGAGCGCGACCAGCTTGCCAGTATCTCGCATTCGCGCACACAAAACCTTGCCAAATTGACCTCTGCCAACTAAGCCTAAGATTCTGTATTTAGAGAATTGCGATGCGGATCTATCACTCATACTGTCTCAATCATTACTAGCTCGATCATTACTGGCTCAATCACTAGCTCAGTGAATTCGCAGACAGACATTACCTACTTATGGCATAGTTATTGCACATTTACCGTCTATTTGGAGCTTCTAATCTTGGGGTTTTAACTTGTTTTAATGCAAGGCACTAAAGTCATACCATCAATTCTTTGATTGAGTCTTTAGTTTAAGCAAGATTTGCCGCAAGTTTCCTGCAATTTGCGCCCTATTAGCCGAAAAAAGCCTCCTCCTTTGTCCGAATTTTTGCGACAACCAGCCACTGCTTAACATTTCGTTGCAAAACAACTAGCAAGAAGTCCAAAGATTGTCGATATCATGTTAGGAAGCGATATATAAAACGTAATATTTCTCAACCAAATCCCTAGTCAAAACTTTAGTCAAATTTATGAGTCAAGCTTCTGCATCTGCTGATGTCCCCAGCATGGGTCGTCGCAAATTTATGAACCTCATCCTCGGTGGTTCTGCTGCTGTAACTGCCCTTGGTGCGATCTATCCTGTAGCCGCCTATTTTGTACCTCCATCTCGTGGTGGTGCAGGTGGTGGTGTAGCAGCTAAAGATGCCCTTGGTAATGATGTGTTAGCTTCAGCATTCTTAGCAAGCCATCAGGCAGGCGATCGCGAACTAGCTCAAGGACTCAAAGGCGATCCTACCTACATCGTAGTTACTGAAAATCAAGAAATTGCCTCCTACGGTCTTAATGCCGTTTGTACTCACCTTGGTTGTGTAGTACCTTGGAATGTGGCTGAAAACAAGTTTATGTGTCCTTGCCACGGTTCGCAGTACAACGCCGAAGGTAAAGTAGTACGCGGTCCTGCGCCCCTATCCCTTGCCCTTGCCCACGCCACCGTCGAAGATGATGTTGTCCAGTTCAGCACTTGGACAGAAACTGACTTCCGTACTAACGAAGCTCCTTGGTGGGCTTAACTTACTGGACTTAAATCCGTTCCATAAAACAGTCTTTGAAATCACATTTGAACTTTATACATGAAAACAGCTTTATTTCGCGCTAACCGCTTGTTTGTGGGAGTCAGTCTCTGCGTCCTCACTAGCCTTACTCTTTTACTCAGCCTAGGGATGTCCTCAGCGCAAGCATATCCTTACTTTGCTCAAGAAGCTTACAAAAATCCTCGCGAAGCCACAGGGCGGATCGTCTGTGCCAACTGTCACCTTGCCCAAAAGGGAATCGAACTAGAATTACCTCAATCTGTCTTACCTGATACCGTATTTGAAGCGGTGGTCAAACTTCCCTATGACCACAATCTCCAGCAGGTAACCGCCGATGGTAGCAAGGCGGGTCTTAATGTCGGAGCTGTATTGGTACTGCCCGAAGGCTTTAAGATCGCTCCTGAAGATCGTCTGTCAGAAGAGATGAAGGAAAAAACCAAAGATATTTACTACCAACCCTACAGCGATACTCAAGAGAATATTGTGTTGGTGGGACCTGTATCTGGTGACGAATATCCTGAAATTGTTTTTCCTGTACTCTCGCCCGATCCTGCCACCGATAAGAATGTTCACTTCTTGAAATATGCTGTCCATGCTGGTGGCAACCGTGGTCGTGGTCAAGTTTATCCCACTGGCGAAAAGAGCAATAACAATGAATACAGTTCTTCTGTATCTGGTTTAGTTACTCAGATTAGCCCGATCGCTCCTAATGAAGACGAAGGCATCTACGGTGGTTATGAAATCTCAATCCAGACTACCGATGGCAGCATTGCTAAAGAAACTGTGCCTGCGGGTGCAACTTTGGTCGTAGAGCCAGGTAGCGAAGTTAAGGTAGGTGCTCCTTTAACAACTAATCCTAATGTCGGTGGTTTTGGTCAGCATGATGGCGAAATCGTCCTTCAAGATCCTCGCCGCATTCAGTGGTTGCTCGCTTTCTTTGCCTCTGTGATTGTTACCCAAATCCTATTGGTACTGAAGAAGAAGCAAGTTGAGAAGGTTCAAGCTGCTGAAATGAACTTCTAGTTTCTTTTAGGTTTGTTCCTAATTTTTACAAATAAAAAAGCGGTGCTTAGCACCGCTTTTTTATTTGTAAAAATTAGTTGTCATTAGGTTCCATAATTTGTTGCAGTGATTGAGCGATCACCTTGTATTCTTGAGCGGTCAGGCTACCTCGATATGCCACGATACGAGAAATATCAATTGCGCGAACTTGATCTAATAGGGCAATTGACGGTGATTTTAAGCCAGCTATGCCGGCCGAAAATCTTACATAGAGATGGGGATTGATGGCAGCCCATTCTTGTCCTCGATCTGTTGTCATCGGTACAACAAATATTAAAGGAAATCGGAGTCTCCCCAATCGACTTGGAAGTCCTACAACAATCGCGGGTCTGAAGCCTTCTTGCTCTCTACCACTGGGATTTTGGCTAGGAAATTTTGCTGTAATGACATCGCCAATTTGTAGAATATGCTCTGTCATGTGCCGATCTCGATTTTTCCTGTTTCCGCAATAAATTTAATTGGGTTTCCTTCCTGTAGCTCTCCCTCTTGCCATTCGTAGGGTTCGTAGTTATCTAAGCTTGATAACTCATTATCTAACCAATCTTTATCTTCTTGATTTTGATGGTTTTCAACTTGCCATACCAGATAGTTTAAGAAGCTAAGAACTTCCTGTAACTTATTGTCAGGGACAGTCTCTAGGCGCTGCACTATTTCATTTTTAATTGTATTCATGCCAATTTCACATAAATCATTTAAGGATTAGTAGAATTGCGACTAACTATGGTCTAGTTGCGATCGCATTTGTTGGGCGATTTGATCAGGCTGATTAGCTTTCATTAAGGCTCTAACTACGGCGACTCGTTTTGCACCTGCGGCGATCGCCTGTTCAAGATTATGCTCATCGATACCACCGATCGCAAACCAAGGTATTTGCAAATTTTCGGCGGCGTACTGCACATACTCATGCCCTGATGCTGCTTTGTTTGGTTTAGTAGGTGTGGCATGGACAGGACCAACCCCGACATAATCAACTTGATTACCAAGGGCGATGCTCAACTCTTTGGGGTTTGTGGTGGACTGCCCGATAATATATTGCTCTGCCCCGCCACCATTGGCATCGAGAATTTTGCGTACCACGGATACAGGGAGATCGGTCTGTCCCACATGGATACCATCGGCTCCCACAGCGATCGCAATATCCACCCGATCATTTAACAAAAACAAAGCATCATAACGATGGCAGAGATCGCAAAGTTGTTGAGCAATTTCTAAACGGATCGCATCTTCACCATCCTTTTGGCGATACTGCACGATCTGGACACCACCCTGTAGCGCCGACTCGACCATCGCCACGATGTTATCGACGGGCATAGTCACCAGATATAAATTTGCAGCTTGTAGCTTTTGGCGACGTAATTTACCAATGTCGAGGTTATCTATGGGTGAATGTGTTAATAGCTGACTCTCAAGGGTATAGACCTGATAGCGCAGTTGTTTCATTGCTTCGCCCATCTGCCCATCAATGACCTTGCCGTATTCTTCCAATACCCGCAAAGCTTCTTGCAATCGCCCCATATTCGCATGGAGAACCGCTTGGATATTGGATCGCTTTGCCTTCGTTGGCATGGCTGAGATCGGTGGCAGGATCATCGGGCGTATTACGGGCGCGGCGAAACTCCTCACGATGCCATCGGGCTAATTCTTGGCGCATCTGTTTGCAGCGATCGCAGAGATCGCGATCCTCTAACCCAAAACGACACCATTCCTCAATGGTACGAATCGCTTCACGGGCGCGATCGAGATTTGCATCAAGAATGCGGTAGACAATTTGTTCAGACATATCGAGATAGTTGAGAGATATAAAAATTTAACCTTGAATGATCGTAAAGTCGGAATCTTCACCAAAGCTAACAACATCGGGAATATTTGATACCGAATAACTGGGAATGGCGATGGTGTGTTTAACATTGTGTAAGACTTCCATAGACTCAGGAGAATTAATCTGGGCTAAGGCTCTGAGGATGGCACTACGGACTGAGCGATCGCTATCTTTGAGAGACTGCGATAAATAAAATACAGCGTCATGGGTTCCAATCTCCCCCAGTGCAAGGGCGGCATCGGCGCGGACATAGGCATATTCGTCATCACGCAATACTTGGTAGAGCAGAGGCACAACCTCTGGCATCCCCATTTGACCTAATGTCCTTGCAGCGACACTGCGGGTATGACTCGATGGCGTATTCAACATTCTCGCGACTGCGGTAATCGTAGTGCTACCACTGATATTTTTGAGAGCCTGTACCGCTTGCGACTGCACGCTAATGTCATTATCCGTAAGTAGATTGGCTAGGGAATTGACGGAGTTAGGAGACTTGATTTGTCCCAACGCCCAAGCCGCTTCAAAGCGAACCGATTTACTACTACTTGCTAAAGCATCGATGAGTTCAGGCACTGCCAAGGGCGAGGCAATTTGTCCTAGAGAATGGGCGGCGTGAACTTTAACGAGGTCGTCACTATATTTGAGGGTATCAATTAAAGGTAAGACGGCGGACAGGCTAGTTTTCCCCAATGCTTTGGCGGCGGCGGATTGTACTTGGATCGATGGATGCTGTAGTAATTTGATTAGGGCATTGATTGCTTCAGTGCTACCAATCCAACTCAGGGATGCCGCCGATTGCCAAATAATCTGACTATGGGGAGCTTGAATACTGGCAATCAGAGGGGCGATCGCTAAGGGCGATCGCAAATAACCGAGGGCGATCGCAGCTTTTTTGGATGTAGAGACTTCGCCACTTTCTAGTCGTTCTAATAGATCTGGCACAATATTTTCGCGGCAGCGAATCAGCTTTTGTAATGCTGATGTAAATTGATCAGAGCGAGATGCTGCATCAAACTCAGCTAGGATAGCGGCAGTTCCCCCTAGTTCTGGAGCCGATCGCATTTGATAATCCTCAGAAAGCACATAATCCGAATTGGGAGAAACCCGATAGTTTTCCAGATTTGGTGGAGCGATTTTGGAATTATGAGGTTTCTTATGGATTTCGGGTGTTGGTGATTCTGGTGCATTCATGGAGGATATCCTATCAAGCATTATCTACGTTGCTACGTCCCTTTATCCCTTACAGTCAAACTTAGTTGTACTAGCATCTCAGTCGTACATTTATTATTTTACGAGAAGAGTTACATAAAACCTAGAAGCCAGTGGATGATCACTAATCTACCTCTAGGTATACATACAACAACTTTTCTGAATGGTCAACTCTGAATGGTCAGCACTGTATATGACAGCACTATATATGCCCGATATACCCATAGCCATTCTTGTTAGGACAAAGACCCAGAAAGCGAGTTGCGGCGCAAAGCGCTGCAACTCGCTTTCTGGGTTTTGATTTTTCGTGATTTCGATATAGCCATTTGCGCCGCGCGAAGCGTGGTGCAAATGGCTATATCTTGTAACTTCTTGGGCAGCTTAACTAGCTATGCTTTCAACTTGGGGGGCGATCTATTTGCTAATCTGAGTAAAAGCAAAAGAATACAGAGCGATCACAACGATCAGTATGAATCAATTACTCAGCGCATTTACTCTATTTTTAAGTCTTCTAGTAGAAGCGATTCCTTTTTTAATGATGGGAGTTCTACTATCAGGAGTCTTACTAATATTTGTAGATGAACGTAAGCTAATTGCAATATTACCCAAAAATCCATTTTTAGGAGCTTTGGCGGGCAGCTTGATTGGGTTTATGTTTCCTGTCTGTGAATGTGGCAATGTGCCTGTGGCAAGACGTTTAATTTCTCAAGGCGCACCAATCTCGGTGGCACTAAGTTTTTTATTGGCAGCTCCGACGATCAATCCTGTGGTGATCTGGGCGACTTGGACTGCTTTTCGAGATCAGCCTGAAATTGCCTTTTTGCGCGTGGTGTTGTCGCTGTTAATTGCCGTAATTGTAGCAATGGTATTTAGTACTCAAAAAGATTTGACGATGATCTTACAGCCCAATATTGCGATCGCTTTGCCTGCGGCACAGCCCAAAGCTGGGGCTGTCCCTGTCGGTACTTTCTTTTTGGGGGAAGGCAGTCAACCGTTGAGCTTTGCGACCTATGGAGTTGCTCAGCGAGAGACTAGACCAAAATCCCTTCGCGATCGCCTATACCTACTGCTAGACAATACCCTTGCGGAAATGCGTGAACTGGGGGCGATCTTGGTAATGGGTAGTGCGATCGCCGCAGTTATTCAAGTTTGGGTTCCCCGCGATATCATCCTCAGTCTGGGTCAAGGTCCTGTCAGTTCAATCTTAGCAATGATGGCTTTAGCCGCGATCGTTTCTATTTGTTCAACAGTTGATGCTTTCTTTGCGCTATCTTTTGCATCTACGTTTACAGGTGGATCATTACTGTCGTTTCTGGTTTTTGGTCCCACGATTGACCTCAAAGCGATCGGTTTGATTCTCACCATCTTCCAACGCAAAGCAGTTATTTATATGTTTCTGCTAGTCGCCCAACTAACTTTTTTGAGCTGTCTATTCATTAACTTCCAAATCCGTTAACTCCAACCCCAGTTCGACGAAAGCGAAAGACGGTAAAAATTGCAAAGCAATTTTTACCGTCTTTCGCTTTTTGTGCCGCGCTTCGCGCGGCACAAATGGCTATGCTATTTAGTTGCTAGACTCGGTTTTGTAATGTCACAACTAGCTGCTTATCTGTGGCGATCGCCTCTAACTTTACATCCCAAGGATCGCTGGGTAATTCCTCTAAATAAAATTCGTCAAATATAACTCCGACTTTCTTACCTGTGGAATGGGGCAACCAACGGTCATAAAACCCACCCCCATAACCAAGGCGATAACCGTAGCGATCGCAAGCAGTCGCAGCAATCAAAATTAAATCAATAGTTTCTAAATTAATTAAAGGTAAATCGGGATTCGGTTCTAAAATTCCGTAAGCTCCCGATCGCATTAATTTATCAAAATCAGCGATCGCCACTTGATGCCAAACCAGATCTTGACCAACACAACGGGAAAAGCCCCAATTTTTATCAGGAAATCGCTGCCAGAGTGAGCTTAAATCTGGCTCTTGGCGAAAGCTAGTAAAGGCAAGAATGTTCTGTGCTTTTTGGAATGTTTGCCAATTAGATAGGCGATCGCATAGAGCAGTATTTTTTTGTTGCCAAAGTTCCAAGGGAATTTGACGACGTTGCTTGAGAAGTTGTTTACGAAGTTGTTGCTTGTCTAAAGTTAATGTTGATTTTAATTGGCTATACAACTTTTTTAATCTCTATAATTCAACTATTTTTATATTTTTTAATTAGTGAATTGTATTGAAGCGATAGCTTTCATAGTTTTTGTGTTGTGCTAATGACGGTTAAGCCTTGTTTTTCGAGATTAGCAATGAAATTTACAAGATACGATGACAATCTCGATATCTGTAATGCTATAGACTAAGCGATGCTCATCTGTGATTCGTCTTGACCATAAGCCCGACAGTTCGTATTTTAAAGCTTCTGGTTTACCCAATCCAGAATATGGATCACGGTGAATATCTTTGATGAGATTGAGGATTTTACTGTAAATTTTCTTGTCTTAGATTGCCCATTGATTAAACTCGTCAAATCCGCGAGCTAGAAATGCAACTTTTCTCATAATGCGGCAACATAAACATAGATATAGTTTTGCGGTTGTTTTAATTGCTCTAAGCCTTCCAATAAGTTACGGCGATTAGCTTCTGTGGATAGCAAATATGCAGTTTCATCCATTTCTATTTTTGACTCGATTTCTGATCCAATTAATAAGATTGCTTCAACAATCGTTCCTTCAGGAAGGTCGATTATCGGCATTTCTAGTTTGCCATTTTTGATGATGGCTTTACATTTGATGGCATTCACAGTCTTTTAAGGCGATCGCTATATGTGTATTGTATCTCAGGCAAAAGATGAGAGTTTGGAGGTTTCTTGATTAGTTCTGAGAGTTTATCGAGATCGAGGAGTCTTCTGTAAATTGGTCAATTACTTCTAACATTCCTTCAGAATATGGCTCTAGGATCGTTGAGCAGACATGAAGCTCTGCAAGAGCATTGCAAAATTCATCGGATTCTGGATCGGCTTTTTCTAAAATGGCGATCGCAGCAATTGCGCGTTTGAGTTGAGGTTGATATTCTGCCATGTGACGCTTTAGGCGATCAATAGGGAGTTTGTAGATATCACTCATCAGGATTCTGGTAAATCAAGAATAATTTTTAAGGCTTTAGCTAGTTGCTGAATATATGGTTCTTCTAGATGTCCGATTTGTTTGAGAATTCTAGATTTATCAATTACTCGAATTTGCTCACACAGTATTACCGAATCTTGAGATAGTCCGCCTATACCTTTTGGGACAAATACATGAGATGGTAAAATTGCTTGGCGAATTTTGGATGTAAATGGGGCAATGATCGTATGGGGGCTAACTCTGTTGGCGCGATCGCTTTGAATAATAACGACAGGACGAATACCTGATTGCTCTGTGCCAATTACAGGATTGAGGTCACATAGAACGAGGCCGCCTCTGATGACTGTTACCATTGGATTTCTCCACGGAGTAACTGTTCTTCATAATCTTCTAGATTTTTGAGATAGTCGCTAAAATCTGATTCACTGACAGTAAGGGATTCAGAGAATTGTGTCCATTGTTGCCAGCGTTGATTATCTTGTTTTAACAGTAAAAAATCAATAAAATCACTTACTTCTTGGGCGAGTGCGTCTGGGAGTTGTTGGATCTTGCTAATTGTAAGGTTTTGTACTGTCATGAGCCTCTGCCTTGTTAATTTTGAATTATTTTCATGCTAACATCTCGCGCCAATGACGGGTAAGCCTTGTTTTTCGCGATCGCTAAGTTCTAGATTTAGCTCTAGCAATTTACTCAAAATATCGTCATCTTCGCTAAAGCCATAGGCTTGCAGGACGAGTTTATCAAGCTTGGCATGGAGTTTATAAAGTTGGCTGGCGGGTTCGTGGAAGTATTCGTTATAGAGTTTGGTGATGCCCCATTGTTTGCTTTCCATTTGTTGACTGCGATATTGATGGAGTTCTTGCATAGCGGCGCGAATTTTCTCAATGGATTGGTTTGCTTTTTTTGAAGTATTTGTACTGATTTGTGGAAATGGAAAAGTCTCAAAACAGGAATTGTGTGTATAACTGATGCGATCTTCAAGCGTAGACATTTGAGCTTCCATCCAAGTCCGATGTAATCTTGATGTAAGGATTCCTAACACATAGAAATCCTCACTAGCAACAATTCTTGTTCTGGCATTCGGTAACCATTCACAGGAACAAGGTAGAAAAATTGCCCATTTTGAGGTCTGAGGAACTGCGAAATATTGAGAAAGTGTTTCCAAAGCTTGACGCATAGCGGGTCTCTTTTCGCCTAATTGCCACCAATATGTCTGATAAGTTTGTCGCCGATTTAAATCTCTTTCAGGTTTTACTTTTGACTTTACCCATTGGAATGGTTGGATATATTCACTGGCTTCTTCAATAGTCATATCATTAAAGTCAATAATCCAATTTTCTAGTCCTGCGTACGGATTATCCACTAGGTCATTCCCTTCTAGAAAAGGACGGATTACTTTGTGATTATTTTTATTTACTTTATTCCATTCTTCTACTTGTGATAATGAGACAATAAATCCTTTACCGATAGGTGTCACACCCGTAAAGCAAAGATTTAAATTAGCCTTTAGTTTTACAGCTTGAGACACGTCTATTTCTGCTTGTAAAGATGAATTGATTCTCAAAACATTTTTGCTGTCAAGAGTATAACGATTGGGCTGATGTTTACTCCAATTGACGATACTGACATGAACTGCTGCTGCTCCAGACCATTCTTGTGTGGAAACTGCATCATAGATATAGCCGCTATTTTGAAAAATATAATCAAGGGATGCAGCACGACTTTTTCCTTGACTAATGGAGTTTGTGGCTACTAGTCCCGCTCGACCGTTCGCCTCTAAATTATCGTGAGCAATCCGAAACCAATAAGAACAAAAATCAACGGAATCTTTGACATCAGGAAACTTGGCAAATACTCGATTTATATACTCATCGCCTAAGTTTAAGCGGATTCTCTTACCACCTAAAAATGGTGGATTACCAATAATTGCATCAACCTTAACCCAATCTGTAAACAAAGCATCCGTACACACAATATTCTGATCGAGGGTATCTAAAGGCAAAGAGGACTCAGGTAAAGTCAACTTTTTCATCGCCACACTACGCCCGATCATCAGTGTCACCTTCGCCAACTCCACCGCAAACGAATTAATATCCATCCCAAAAAATTGCTGCGGAGTCACCAAAGACAAATATTCTCGCGTTGGATCAAGCCCCTGCAAACGTTGCAATAGATCAAACTCCACCGACTTCAATTCTTGATAAGCCACATACAAAAAGTTGCCCGAACCACAGGCAGGATCGAGAATCTTGTACTCGCTCAACTCCTGATGTAAAGCTTGTAACTCCGTTAAAGTATGCGCCGCATTAATGCGATCGCGCCAATAATCGGAGATTGTCGGTAACACAATCCTCTTAATATCCCCCTCAGAAGTGAAATGAATCCCATGAGCGTGACGTTTTTTCTTGCCTTCATCAGACTGAAAAGCACCCTCAAAAATATTCCCAAAAATCGAAGGGCGCACCTTTGACCAATCGGCACTCGCCGCCACCTCTAAAATTTTTAACTCGCCTATTTCCAACTCAATTGGATGAATTTCCTTAAACAAACCACCATTAAAATATTCCACATCCTGATAGCGACCCGCAGGCGTGACACCCATCGTATTCATCGCCTGAAATAAGCCACCCAAAACATCAAAGGAACTCAGTTGTTGATCAATGCAATTCTTCACACATCGCGTAAACAAATTATCAGGCAACAGATCCAAATCTTCTGCAAACATCGCTAACACGCATTGCAATACAAACCGTTGCGCCTGAAATTCTGAATATTCGCGCCACTTGCGATCGCGTCCCCTCTCCAGCAAAGCACTATACAAATCCCCCAAACGCCGTGCTGCCTTCTCGGTAATCACAGTCTGATTATTCCGAAATAACGGCGTAGTCTTACTGCCACGCATGAAACTAAAGGCAGATTCACACCTTGGCAATTCTTCTAAATAAATCACATCAACAGGTTCATCGGACTGATTATCAAAATCGTAAATATGAAACTCGTCAAAGTTGCAAAACATCACATAGCGCGGACGTTGATCCTTTTTTAAGCGCAAATAATATCGCCCTGCCTGTTCCCAAATTTGGCGATCGCGTAAGTCCACACCCCGACTTTTCATCTCGATCAAGATCCGCCCATCCCAAACCAAATCGGCAAAACCCGTTTTCCCAGTCTTGCTGCTATTTTTGATCACCTCCTCATACCGCGCTCCCGCCTGTATCGCGCCGCCATGACCAAACGCTTGAAAAAATCGATCTAAAAAAGTTTGCGCCTCACTTTTCTCACTGCCCTTAATATTCGCAGTGACAAACGCCACAAAATCAGTCAGATTTTCAATGCGATCGCCCATGAATAAGCTCTTGTTTTACTAAAAATTTGCACAGATTTTTATGCAGGAATACTCTGATTTTCGATCGCTAACTCGACTAGGTGATCGCATAGCTTAGCGAAGGGAATGCCAGAATATTCCCACAACTTGGGATACATACTTAGAGCTGTAAATCCCGGAAAAGTATTGATTTCATTAATCAAAACTGTTCCCGTTGACTCGACATAGAAAAAGTCAACACGGGCTAAGCCTGCGCCTGCGACTGCCTGAAAAGCTTTTACTGCCATTACTTGCACCGCTTCAGTGACATTTTCTGGTAACTGGCTGGGAATGATCAGGTCTGCCATGCCTGCGGTGTATTTAGTTTCGTAGTCGTAAAAGTCGCTGGTGAAGGTGATTTCGCCAATCGCCGAAGCTTGGGGTTGGGCATTACCGAGAATCGCGCATTCGACCTCACGGGCAGTGACACCCTGCTCGATGATGATGCGGGGATCGTAGCTGGTGGCACTGGCGATCGCGTCTTTTAACTGTTGGCGATCGCGTACCTTGGAGATACCCACCGATGAGCCGAGATTAGAGGGTTTCACAAAGCAAGGATAACCGAGCGTTGCCTCAATATGTTCACTCCATGCCTGTTCGTCCTGCTGCCATTGCCAGAGATTGAGCGCCACATATTTAACTTGAGGCAACCCTGCATTGGCAAAAATCGCCTTCATTGCAATCTTATCCATCCCCACTGCCGAGGCAAGTACACCATTGCCGACGTAGGGCTTGTGCATTAATTGCAATAAGCCTTGCACCGTGCCATCTTCGCCATTAGGACCATGTAGGACAGGAAACCACAGATCGACTTGTTGAACTTCTGTCGGTAAGAAAAAGGCGGCGTTAGTAAGCAAATCGGCATCTGCTAAAGCTTTACCACTGTCTAAAACTCCCTGTGACACATCGGGACTGCGCCATGTGCCATCACGCTGAATGTAAAAGGCTTGGACTTGGTAGCGAGGATTTTGACTGAGGGCAGAGGCGATCGCTTTGGCGGAGGTGATGGAGACATCATGCTCACCTGACTGTCCACCAAATAACAAGCCGATACTAAGAGGAGATTTCGCCTTCAAATCGATCACACCTGCCATTATTTCAATACCTTCGCTAACCTAGCGCTAAAAATTCAAGTATTGATTATATCGCGCTCAGTCATCGATATCTAAATCCAAGAATTAATGCACCACATCCCCCAACCCCTTCTCCTTGCAAGGAGAAGGGGAGCTAGAGTTTTTTTAGTTCCCCTCTCCTTTGCAAGGAGAGGGGCTAGGGGTGAGGTTTTTCTAGTTCTCCTTTCCTTTGCAAGGAGAGGGGCTAGGGGTGAGGTTTTTCTAGTTCCCCTTTCCTTTGCAAGGAGAGGGGCTAGGGGTGAGGTTTTTCTAGTTCCCCTCTCCTTTGCAAGGAGAGGGGTTAGGGGTGAGGTTTTATTACCACTGCACCCGATACATCGTAAAGAGTTCGCCCTCCCTTTGAGCAGTAATCTTGCCGCCCAAGGATTTCACCAGCTCTGAGAACTGCTCTAGCGCATGGAGATAGACCTCCGCACCCAGATAAGTTTCTAAAATTGCCCAATTTTCGGCTAATTCTAGATCAGGGTTGATCGCATCAAAAATGAGAACGCCATCGGGTTTAAGCACTCGTTTCGCTTCTTGCAAAACCAACTTCAGATACTCCAAGGGATAGTAACAACTAAATCCTGTAGCAATTACGCGATCGAACAGGTGATTTTCATAGCTCAGTTGATGGGCTGCCCCTAGCTGCACACCTTTAAATAATTTTGAATTAAGCTGTGAACCTCTCGAATTTAGAGCATCTTTGGCGACAAAGCTGATCTCTTGACCATAGAAATAAACATCCCAGTCCCGCCAAGGATAAATCAAGAAACTAACCCCACAGCCAATGTCAAGACAACGCTGATTTTTTTGAAATTTTGCTAACTCCCAAAAGGGTGAGGCGATCTTGCTCGATAGACTATGGCTAATCCATTCACGAAATAGGGGCATCGACTCCACCTCGGCGGGCAGGTCAAAGGCTTCGTTACGATATTCGCGATCGTACCGTTTCTGCACTGGGGCGATCGCTGCCGTCCATTCATCAGCCTGAGAAGTAGAAGCTTTATTTGGAGAATTCATATCAACACAATCAACCTATGAGTTAATTTAGCTAGTCTAGAAGACCAACGCAAGACAAACGGGATAAAACTTAACTACTTGCGGCAAATCCAAATCAGAGAATTTTTGAGGTTTTCGCTCTGCAAAAATCTCAAAAATTCTTTGTAATTGCCTTGGCAACATCTGTATATCTAGCGTCTGCTATGATACCTTGTGGAAAATCAAACACTAGACTTGTTTATGGTGGCTCAAATTAAGACGGCTCCTCCCAAAGCTAAACCCGCTCAGACTCCAGAAAACCTTTCACCCACAGCATCTCTCGTGACCCCAATCAGAGGCAATGTTCAAGTTTTTAACGCGCCCCATCGTCATCTCCACGCCGATATCATCGCCCAAGCGCTAAGGGTGGCAGGACAAGGCACTAAAGTCCTACTGGTACAGCTTTTTCAAGCAGGAATTAATCAGGGTTTACAAAATCCTCGCTATCTTGTCGAAAATTTTGAATGGTTGCGCTGTGATGCCGATCGCGATCTGTCTAATCCTGAAATTGAGCTAACTGAGGCGGAAAAAACTGAAGTAATCGCACTCTGGGACTATGCCAAAACCACGCTCCAGTCCTCGAAGGTGGGGCTAGTTGTCCTCGATGAAGTTAATTTATTGGTATCGCGATCGCTAATTACCGAAGAAGAGCTATTAGAGGTTTTAGAAAAGCGATCGCCCAAGGTAAATGTGATCTTAACGGGGGTCTCAATGCCTGAGAGTGTGACTAATTACGCGAATCAAGTCACGCATCGCCGCAGCTAAATCGCCAAATATTTTGGTCACTTCATGACCAAAATATTGTTACTAGATCACTAAACGAGTTAAGAGCCAAGCTTAAAGGCTTCTAGGAATAAGCCATAGGTAACTCCTAGTTTGAGGCAATTTAACATATCCATCGTTAGGGGTCTGGGCATGGCGCTACCATCCTCAAAGGTCTGACGTTTAGGGCTGTAGACTAGACGGTTAATTATCTCTATTACCAACAAAGTCACGCCTGCTGCGGTAATATCTAGTTCCGATCTCGCGCCCGTTGATGTGGAAATTACGGAGGCTAGAAAAAATCCCGATAGTAGACTTAAAGCAATTAAAGATGCACGTCGCCAAGGTTGACGCGACCATCGAGTTAACTGTCCAGCACTAACTTTTACAAGGCTACTGATACGAGTATTTTGCATAAATAGTCCTTTCTGTAGAGTACATAGATTACATTTTTGCAAATTTTCTAGCCAATTATTTCATGAGCGCAGATTTACGTAGATTATTGTTGATAGATGACGATCGCATCTTTCGGATGGGAATGCGCTCTTGGATCGATCAGTGTGAAGGGCTAGAACTATTTGCCGAAGCTGAGACTAGCGAAGAAGTACTGCGAATTTTGCGAGATCACGCCTCAAATCAACCGATTGCCGAGGTTATTGATTTGATCATGCTCGATCTTGGTATCAATGACCGCTTAACGGGTTTAGAGCTGTGTCAGCAGTTGAAATCTCTTTATCCAGCCTCACCGATTTTATTATTGTGTCGTCCTCTAAATCCTGAGCTAGTGACAAGGGCATTGCAACTTGGGGTAGAAGGTTATTGTCCTAAGGGAATTGCTACCGATGAGTTAAGGATTGCGATTCGAGAAGTGGCGGCGGGTAATAGCTATGGAAGCGATTTCTCCAATGCCGATTTATATGAAGATTTTATTAATAGTTCGATTCACATATCTAGTGAGCTTCCTAGCGAGCCTATGAGCGTGATTGAGATTATTCGCCATAACTTCTATCTGTCAGGCTTACGCAATATTGATCAAGCTCTAAATGCTGCCAAGATTAATTTAGAAAATAGTTTAGGAAATGAACAGCGCGATCGCTTCAACCAAATATTAATTGAAGGACAAATCCGTGAACTACAGGCAGCCCGTTGGCTAGTCAGCAATATTTGGGGTGTCAAAAAACGTCCTAAGTTCGCGTTCTTATTCAATTCGCAAGCAAATCCCCAAGCAAGTCCCCAAAACAATGGGAATTATGGGAACTTTGATAAATTTAGCGATCGCAATCCACAGGCAGAGCAAGGAAAATCGATAGATGTCATCAAGCCCTTAGTTAACGTAGCAAACGATTCTGGGGCAAATATCTTAGCCGTACAAACGAGTCTCTGGGATCGCACAGTCTCTAAGCTGCAATCCGATCTATCTAATCTCAGCAAGATTCCTTTAGAGATTGACATTCTCAAAGATGAGCGAAAGAGAGAACTGCTCTATATCACCCTGCGACAAGTGGAACAAAGTCTCGCAGATTTGCGATTCTCCCCAATGCAATCCTCTCAATTAAAGGACAGAATCCCTGCGATCTTGCGGGATATTTGGCAAGCAACAGTGATTAATTTCTTTGGTAAGCACTACGTCATTAATCTCTATGGCGATCGCACCTATGCGAAGGGAGCGGATCGCCCTCAGGAAAACTCGGTCATTGATAGGTTCTCATTGCAGGAGCAGCATATTAACGTAGTTGATTATTTACTCAACGATGCCGAAATTGTGCAGATTGAATTTCTCAATAAAATTCCGCAGGTGGATAATTTATTTTCCCATCTGTTATTTGCCACGGAGTTAGTGATCAATAACTCTAGTGCTGCCCTTGGCACAGTAGAAGCGATGCAACGATCAGAACAGATTCTCGATCATTTAATCATCCATGTCGCTAATGGTGTAATACAGCCCTTGCTCAATCATTTTGCTGATGTAGAACAAATCAAGCAAAACTTCTATCGTTACAATCTGCTCTCCACACGCGAAATTGAGCGATTTCGCAATGAGCTATCTTGGAAATATCGCCTAGAAAATTACATTACTAATCCACAATTGATTTTTGAAAGTCGCCATATCTTGTTTGTACTGGCTAACTCTGGCATCAAGAGAACTAGTATCTATGCGCCCCGCAATCAAGAACTACAGCAACTAGAAGGGATTCAGCTCGCTGTCACCCTAGCTCTAGAACTACAGGATGCGATCGCCCCTAGACTAAAATCAGCGATCTCTTTTCTTGGGAGTGGCTTTGTCTATGTATTGACTAATATAATTGGGCGCGGAATTGGTCTGATCGGACGTGGAGTCATGCAAGGAATTGGGAATGCTTGGCAAGAGAGTCGCCCGAAGCGCTAAATCATTCTCTCTAAAAAATATCCACAGCGATAGACCAATGCCATGACTATCTGTGCGATGATTGTTGCAACTATTTTGTCTTTAGGTTTTGTTGACTGTGAATACCGTCCGTACTGTTTCAGATACTAAAAAAGATTTTTATTTAGCCTTCCCTAAGCCAGTAAACCAAGTCTATAGAAGGGTTATCGATGAACTGTTGGTGGAAATTCATCTGCTAAAAGTTAATCAAACCTTTGTTTATGACTCAATTTTTGCATTGGGTTTTGTGACTACTTTCGATCGCTTTACTGTGGGTTACAAGCCTGAAACCGATCGCTTTGCTGTCTTCCATGCCCTCTGTGCTGCGCTTCAGTTCGACTCCGATCGCATTCGTCAAGACGCAACGACCCTCAGTGATTTGGCAAAGCAATCTGCCACTGAAGTCAAGTCCATTCTCACCAGCCTCGATAGTGGTATCAACCTTGAGCCGCTATCATCACAGGTGCAAAATATTGCAAGCAAAGAAGCCTTTAAATATAGCCGTTTGCTAGGGGTGGGTCTTTATGCACTATTAGAAATTGGTGATCCTGAAGCGATCGCTGATAACGCTAAGCGAGAAGAATTAGTCAAATTAGTAGGTGAAACCCTCAAAATTGGCAGCGATCGCCTCCTTAAGGACATCGATCTTTATCGCTCTAATCTCGACAAAATCGAGCAAGCGCGTCAAATGATCGCTGATATGGTCGAAGCCGAACGCAAAAAGCGTAGTCAAAAGGAAATGGCGATCGCAACTGAACCTACTGAAACTAGCGATAGTAAGTAATAGCCGTTCACATAAAATATCCAAACAAAAGCCGTCTCGCTGAGCGAGGCGGCTTTTGTTTAGATATTCTTAGAAATTAGCGATTTGCACGGCGCAAATGGCGAGAAATGCCGTTATAGACAATTCAAATAAGAAAAATAGGGCTTCGACTTCGCTCAGCCATCAATAATACGATGGCTGAGCGAAGTCGAAGCCTCTTGAATTTATTTGGAATTACTATAATTTATGGTTGCCGCTTTTTAGTTGCCATGATTTGCTGAGCTTGCTTGATCCAGATGGACATCTCTGCCATATCAGGGCATAAATCTGCGCGTTGAAAGTTCTGAACCTGTAGGCGCAGGATTTGTTTATGGAGTTTGTCGATGGGAGTTTGGGCAAGCTGATCTAGGGAGATAATGCCACTATGGACGATCACACCACAATGTTGACAACCCACCGCAGGGATTCGCGCCACGTCAGCAAAAGCTAACCATTTTGTCAGTAGCTGAAATCTAATCCCAAGGGCGATCGCTAAGGCTTCTTTTTGAGCTTTGTTTTGCCCTGCCTTTTTTAATAGAGCATGGGTGGTAGTGATCCCATTGTCCTTGAGTTTTTGGCAGTCTTCAGCACTTAGCCCTGGCAACTGCTCAATAGCAATGTTAAGCCCTGCAATATTAATCGATTGAGAAGATTTCAAAGGCTGCATAGTCAACTCCAGCGCTACGGTCTTACTCTAACAATTTGTGAGCGCTGTTAGTACTTCCTTTCCAGCGAAAGAATGCGAGTGGCGGTGCTTCGCACCGCCACTCGCATTCTGGTTTTATTGCCTAAATGTGAGGGAGGTAAGCCTTCAACTTTTTGAGCAAAAACATTCCCGCCACCGAATTACCAATTGCGTCGAGGGTGGGACTATAACAAGCGATCGCGGCATGATCAGGAACGATCGCCAATAAAGCCCCACTGACACTAGATTTTGTCGGTAAACTTATGTCGGCGGCAAACTCTGCCGAAGCTGCGTACATTCCGCAGGTGGTCATGATTTCTAACACTGAAGCTCTGTGGGAATCTTGGACATTAATCAACAGAGCGCCGATTTTGGCTAGATCTTCGACATGACCACGCAAACAACAAATTTCTTCATAGACAGTAAGGGCTTCGGCGAAATTACTAATTATTCCTAGATCTTGCAGTCTTGAGGCGATCGCCAAGTTACGGCGATCGGATACCGATCGCACCGATGCCAGCATTCCTGCATCAAGGCTAAGGTTTGCTTCCGATCTCTGGTACAACCAATCTCGCAAGCGATCGCAAGAAGTCAGTAAAGAGGCAAGGGCGATCGCGCCACAATTGAGCATCGGATTAGGCGGCTTACCATCGGGAATCACATTAAATGGTAATAGCGAAGCTTGGCAATCGACTAGCTGCCATACCTGTTCGCTACCCCAAGTTTCTAACAAGTACAACAATAAAAATGGCTTGACCACACTCATTAACGGAAAAGTCATTGCTGTATCTCCCATCGATTGGATCGCGGAGATCTTCGGATCATAAATGGCGATCGCGATCATCTGAGGATCAACCTGAGCTAACAAGGGAATGTAACTCGGCAACTTTCCCCTATCTATCTCTAATTTGGCTAACTCTAGTAACCCTTCTAAATCAGGAATAACCATAAAAAACCACGGTTAGCAATGGGTCTCAGCCCTAGCTAAATTATGCTGTACCATTGCCTCCAAATCCGCATCACTGACCAAGCGGCGCTCCGAGCAGTAAGTCATCAGGTACACACCATTCATCATGCGGACAGTACTGGCACGCACCCGAAAGTCATCGGTGAGAAACCAACAGCGTTCCTGCCCTTGATTGTTGTCGTACTCAGTGTCGATCGTCAAAATGCCATCATCCCCAAACCAGTAGCGGCTAACCACAGGGATTTTTTCAACATAGCCCTGATTGCGTAATAGCTTGCCCGATCGCCCTGTATCATCATCGGGAATATCCACCAACACCGCCGCCTGTTCAGGATTAGGAGCTTGACTGCCCTCCTCATGGGGTTGCCACATAAAGCTCGCACCACCCGAAGCGATCGCGCGATCGACACCTTGCGCCGCACAGATTTTTTGCACCCGTTCATCATCTTGCCCCACGACCTGCACATGGATTTTGGACTCGCCTGATTCATCAGCAACGGCATCAAAATGATGAACAGTGCGATGGATAAACCACACCCCTTCACTCTTTTTAAAAAAGTCCATCATCGTCATCGGTGGTACAAGCACAAGAATAGCTCCCTAATAAAATAGACTGAATAGAATTAGTCGAATTAATAAATTTTTTTAGTAGCTCCAATTTTAATTTAATACCTAACTTAATACTTGATTTAATAACTCTCAAAAATATGTCTCAGAATGTCCAAGAAGTTCTAGCTGCAATTCAAGCAGGAATATCTCTTCGCAAAAAAGATTTTTATCAAATCAATCTCAATGGCTGTGATTTACAAAAAGTTAATTTTCAAGAAGCGTTACTAATTCGCACCAACCTTAGCTCAGCCAATCTCACCGCCGCCAATTTCCAAGGGGCAGACCTACGGAGTTCTAATCTGAGCAAGGCAATGTTAAAACAAGCTAATTTGCGAGGGGCGTACCTATACCGTGTTGACCTGAGTGGAGCCGATCTCACCGATGCCGATCTCTCCGATGCTAAGTTGCAAGGGGCAAGGTATGACAGTCAAACGGTCTTTCCTGAAGGCTTTGCCTACAAATCTTCGGGAGCGATCGGACCTAGCGCTAGTCTCAATGGTTCGCCTCTAAATACTGCTAATTTAAAAAATGCCGACTTGCAAAATGCGAATCTGATGGGCGCTTATCTCGGCGGCGCAGATTTGGCGATCGCCAATCTCTCAGGGGCAAGACTAGCGCAAGCCGATCTCCGCAAAGCAATTTTAACGGGAGCTTGTCTACGCAAAGCGCGAATGAATGGCGCAAATCTGGCGGGTGCAGATCTACGGGCGGCGGATCTCACTGACGTTGATTTTGAAAGATTTGAAAGTATCGCAGGGGCAGATTTTACTAATGCTCAGGGTTTAACCGATGCCATGCGATCGCGATTGCTTACCCATCCGCGCCAAGAGCTAGAAACCCTCAATCCATTGACGCTCAAAACCACATTAGCAAGTTTGAGTTAACGTGAGTTCGGCGAAAGCGCAGTGCAAATGTCTATATAGCAATCCTAAGTAAGTCGAAGCCTCTGAGATTTATTGGGAATTGCTATAATTGCACCTACTCTATAACCAAAAGGCAACTCTCTAATAACTGCTGAAAGTCCCTAAGAGTGATAGTTAATTCTCTCTGTGTTTCCGCAAACTCGTCCCAGAGGATCACCTGCTGACCTGTAACTTTGATACCGATTGCATTGCCAACACCTTCGATTTTGACAAGAGTTCCGCTTGCAATCTCTTGCACTTCATTTAACATCTCTTGACAAACTTCAGGAATACCTTGAATTTCCGACTCAAAGTATTGACTCAGTAGTAAATATTCCGCATCGGCATCGGCTTTAAAATAACCATCTTGATCTCGATAAAATTTGATGTTAATCATCTGCGATAAATCGGATATGCCGTATTAATAGTATTCGTGTTGCGATTGTAATAGCCCGAAATTCTGATGCCACTGGGAGAAGTTCCCTGCCAAGGTTCTGCTGAGGGATTAGAAGAATTGGCAAAGGCTCCGCGAATTTCTGATAGAACTTGGTTGCGAGACCATCGGTCGGGAAAAAAGCTAGAATTTGCCGACTTACTCACCCATTGCCCACTAGGATTGCGAATTTCCACTTTTGCCACATACACGCCCTGTCCATTAGCTGGTGAGACCACTCTCACCAGTCTTGCTGTCCTAGCATCCTTACCATTAGCACGATGGTGATAGCCCACCGCCAACCCTCTGCGATTAATCTCCCCTTCAAAAATATGCTTTTCATTGATCTTGACAGTGGCAATTGGCGATCGCGCTAAAATTTGCGAACTGCCAAGGTCAACCTGAGCCTGAATTTGATGATTGGCGTTCTCTGGCACAAAAAACATTGAACCAATCAATGCTCCTAGCGAAGTGAGACCCACTGCTAGTCCAGAAATGATTGTATTTGTCATATAACAGAAAAAATTACGACAGTAGATTTTAGTAATTTAACGTATAACTTGCACAACATGAGATGTGAGTTTGGACAGCATAATTTCTGCTCGGCTACCAAACCTGTTTTAAGATATCAGCCAAATATTCTTTGACATCATTGGCTAAGGAGTTTAACCTTGTATCTTAAGGTGTATTCAGAGGATAAGTCGTAGTCATGCTCAAAACATTAGAACCAAAGAGATCATTACTTAGTGCAATCACTGGTTTGACTTTTGCGATCGCTCTTTCCACATTGCCCAATAGCGCCCAAGCCCAGACCAGCACTGCTAGCTCTACTAACAGTAATCCTGAACAGTTGACTCGCATCACCCTGACAAACCAAGATGCGACCACTGCAAACACAAGTACTTCCACAGACCTTCAATCTTTACAAGCAGAAATCCGCTCTCAAAAACTAACCCAAAACGTCACATCTGTTTCTCAATTGAGTGATGTTCGCCCCACCGATTGGGCATTTACCGCCTTGCAGTCCCTTGTAGAACGTTATGGCTGCATCGCGGGCTATCCCGACAGCACTTTTCGCGGCAATCAAGCAACAAGTCGTTACGAATTCGCCGCAGGGCTTAATGCTTGTCTAGATAAAATTAATGAGATTATCTCCTCAGGACTCGCTGACAAGGTTAGCAAAGAGGATCTAGAAACGCTCCAAAGGCTGCAAGAAGAATTTGCCGCCGAACTCACTGCCCTTAGAGGACGTGTCGATGCCCTCGAATCAAAGACCGCTCTGCTAGAAGCCCAACAGTTTTCCACCACCACTAAGCTCACTGGTGAAGCGATTCTCTCCCTAGCAGCAGCTAGTGGTGGACCTAATGACGCTCGTTCTAACGTGGTTCTCGGTAATCGCACTCGCCTTTTGCTAAATAGTACTTTCACAGGCAAAGATAGTCTGAGAGTGCGTTTTGAGGCAGGCAATAACTTTGCAGGCAACGGTGGCACAGGAACTTTTGCAGGTCTACTCGGAACTAATAGCGCCCGTATTGGCACAGGTTCTTCCACCAGTGATAACTCCTTTGTTCTCAATCTCCTCGATTACAAATTCCCAATTTTTGACAATAAAGTTACTCTTTACATTGCACCCATTAGTTTCCCTGACGAGTTCTTTACTGTTCTCTCTCCTGTTGCTAGCAATGGTCAAGGTTCTATCTCTCGCTTTGGACGTTTTGATCCTCTAATGAGGATTGCAGGTACATCTTCTCTATTTGCCTTTGACTGGAATATCTCCGATCGCGTCAGACTACAGGCAGGTTACGGAGCATCGAATACCGCTAGTCCCTCTCCTGGAGGTCAGGGCGGTCTCTTTGGCGGTTCTACCATTGCCCTAGTGCAGTTTGTTCTCAAACCTGCGGACAATCTTGATGCCTCTATTGCCTATGCCAACACCTACCACCAAACTAATTCTCTTGGTACAGGCTTAGTTAATTCATCAGGTATCAACACTTCAGAAACGATTAGCGGTGCTGGCACTTCTTCGATTAGAGCGAATTCTCTATCGGGAAATCTGGCTTGGCGCTTTGCTCCTAAGGTGACCTTCCATACTTGGGGTTCAGTAATTTTCGCTGATGCCGTTAATACCAATGCTTCTACTACCTTTACAACTTGGTTAGCAGGTTTGACCTTTAATGATCTCTTCAGCGAAGGCAGTGCGGCGAGCATTCTCTTTGGTCAGCCGATCAAGCGTACGTCGGTCGGTGGTGTTGCCACCCTTGGAACTACTACCACCACTCCCTACCACTTGGAATTGTTCTATCGCTTCCGCGTTAGCAAGAATATCAGTATTACTCCTGGGGTATTCTGGGTCTTTAATCCAGAGGGTATAAGCGGCGCTCCTACCGCCACCGTTGGGTTAATTCGGACAACATTCTCATTCTAATCACAAAAAAGGCACGTCAAGCGTGCCTTTTTTGTGATTAGTCACTAGAATATTGACAGTGATGTCACTGCTTTAGTTACCCTGAAAATTAACGGAGATAATTTCCATGATCGCGATCGCCAAACAAGACCAAGATCTCGCTACGGTAATGAAAGAAGATGGTGTCGCTAAGGCGAATACCCATGACAGCATCAATCGGATTTTTAATCGTCTAGAAGACATCAAGAAGGAAATGGGCGAGCCATCTTGGTCAGTGCGTCTGATCTACACAGACATGATGAGTGCAGTAATGATCTGCCAAAAACCGGGCGAGAGCAATCGGACTCACTACCATGCGAATGAGGATGAGTGGTGGGTAGTAATGGAAGGTGAGTTGGAATGGGATGTCGATGGACATGGCTACTATCGCGCCAAAAAAGATGACATTATCTTTGTACCGCGTGGGGTGATTCACAATATTCGAGCAATTGGTGATCAACCTTCGATCCGTTTGGCGATCGGCAAGCCCGATGTCAACCACATTTTTGTAGAAGATCACGTTTTCTCAGAGACTGCGGCTAATTAGTATGCCCCAAATTCCAGATATGCAACCCCATGATTTCCCCCATGAGTTTACAAATAAAGTGGCTCTGATCACGGGGGCTAGTAGTGGAATTGGTCAGGCAGTAGCGGAGGCGATCGCCACCTATGGGGCGCATACAGTGCTAATTTCACGGCGTGGTGCGGAGACGATCGCCCATCAGCTCAATGCCGCAGGCGGATCGGCACTATCGCTATCCTGTGATGTCACTGATGAGAACCAAGTCCAACAGGCGATCGCCAAGGTGGTCGCCAAGTATGGACACATTGATATTTTGATTAACAATGCAGCGATTAACCAAGTCGCCAAAATCGAGGATATTTCCCTTGAGGATTGGAACCAAGTTATGGCAACCAATCTCACTAGCCAGTTTCTTTGCTGCAAGCATATAGTTCCAATTATGAAGCAGCAACTTAGTGGCAAAATTATCAATGTCTCATCGATCGCAGGACATTTTCGCAGCAAGGTTTCAGGTATTCATTACGTTACCTCCAAGGCGGGAACCATTGGCTTTACAAGGCAACTGGCTTACGAGTTAGCGGAGTTTCAGATCAACGTTAATGCGATCTGTCCTAGCCAAACCTATACGCCTATGCTCGCCGCGACGCTTCCCCCTGAAGCCGAACGCAAACTCATTGAATCGATCCCCCTAGGACGGATTGCCTCAATGTCAGAGCAGGTCAACGTGATTCTCTTTCTCGCTTCTCAACTATCTAGTTATATGACAGGCGCGATCGTTGATGTGAACGGAGGACAATTCTAAGACCACATATCTCCACCTAATAATCATAGACATAAATCTAAAAACAAATCTAGAACCCGACCACGCTCTCAACTTCCACACCGCAATTCCTATGACCAACTCATCAATCCAAGCCCTATGTTTACATTAGAAAATCCTCTCGTCATGCTCTATGCGAGATTAATTGGATGGACTGCCCTAGGTTATATTTTAGGAAAGTTTCTGCCCAAGATTGTCACCACATACTTAGGCAAGGCACTTCTATTTGTTGGTGTTCCCATTAGTATTGTCTCCTTTTTGAGACAAGCTGACCTATCGGGATGGATTGTAATTGCCCCAGTAACTGCTTGGATGGCAATTTTTGTAGGAGCAGGACTGGCATGGATCTGGATTGATTTAGGTATTAACGATGAAAGAATGCGCGCTTTATCAAGGGGGATTTCCTTCCAAGATAAAGGTGCCGAAACCACGCCCGCAGTCGATGGCACTGTGCAACAGCAAAGTGCTTGGTCAGGTCCAACGCAAGGAAGCTTCTTGCTGGCGATGACCCTTGGCAATACAGCTTTTATGGGATATCCCGTTAGCCTTGCCCTAGTTGGGGCATCGTACTTCGCTTGGTCATTATTCTATGACTTGATTGGCTCAACGATCGCTGCCTATTCCGTCGGGATTGCCCTCGCAAGTCGCTTTGGAAGTAATACTGGCAAGCAATCTAAGCCCAGTCCTTGGATATCGATGGTCAAGACTCCTGCCCTTTGGAGTTTACCCATAGGGATGTTAATGCGATTTTTACCCTTGCCAACGGTAATCACGGCGAGTATGAATACGATCGCATGGACAACGGTAACTCTATCTCTAGTAATGATTGGGCTACAACTTAGTCAGTTAAGGTCTTTACGAAATATTAAACAAGCCCTCACTTGCCTTTCTATCAAAATGATTCTCACGCCTCTAGTTGTTGGCACGGGGTTAATGTTTTTCGGCGTGACAGGGGAGCCGAGGATGGCATTAGTTTTACAAATGGCGATGCCTCCAGCCTTCTCCACCCTCGTTATTGCCCAAGCCTACAACCTAGATCACGATCTTACGGTGACAACTCTTGCCTTTGGGGTAGTGCTTTTGTTGTTTACGATTCCAGTATGGCTATGGCTATTTAGCTAACTTATAAAACACTTAATCGAGGATTAGACCGATGCCCAAGATTCTGGTTAGTACTTCATCATTCGATCTATCTAATAACGAAGTCTTACAAAAGCTTCAAGCTCAAAATTTTGAGATCGTTCTCAATCCCTATGGTCGCAAGCTAAAAGAAGCAGAAGTTATAGAATTGCTAACGGATGACGTGGTGGGCATGATTGCGGGAGTAGAGCCACTGACCCGCAACGTCTTGTCCACAGCCAAATCTTTGAAGGTTATCTCTCGCTGTGGTGTTGGTACAGATAGTGTTGACCTAAACACCGCTAAAGAGTTAGGAATTCCCGTGCATATTACGCCCACGGCTCCTGTGATCGCGGTAGCCGAACTAACGCTTAGCTTGATTTTGTCTTCTCTCAGGCGCACCTTTGAAGCGGATCAAAATATTCGTCAAGGCAATTGGAAACCACTAATGGGAAGATTGCTCGCCTCCCAAGTCGTCGGCATTATTGGCTATGGCAGAGTTGGCAAGCGGGTGGGGCAGTTACTGGGAGCCTTTGGCGCTCAGACAATCGCCCATGATCTGTTTTGCGATTCTCTCTTCGCGGATACAGAGTGCTTGGCATCCCTAGATGAAGTTCTAGAACGCTCCACCGTAGTGACCCTACATATTCCCTATAACCAAGAGAATCATCACCTAGTTAATCGCGAATTTATTAACAAAATGCGATCGGGCAGCATTCTGGTTAATGCGTCCCGTGGTGGATTAGTGGATGAACAAGCTTTGTACGATGCCATTGTGTCAGGGCATTTAGCGGGAGCGGCGCTCGATACCTTTGAAGAGGAACCTTACAAGGGACAACTAATTAATTTGCCGCAAGTAGCTTTAACTCCCCACATGGGTTCCTATGCTAAAGAAGCTAGAGTCCAGATGGAACAGGAAGCAGCTCAAAATCTCTATGACTATCTAGTTCAGATTGAATTGGCTCAGTAAGTGGATGTTTGAGAATATTTAATTACCCCCTTTAACTCCCTTGCAAGGGTGGATCAAGGGGGTAATTAAATATTTGCACAATCCTATTTTTTACTTTTTTCCACATAAAACCTCAAAAATTATAATGATCGGGAATCATGCTTAAGAAATATGCAAGTTGCGATGCGATCGTCTTTGATTTTGATGGTGTGATTGTTGAGTCTGTAGATGTTAAAACTAAAGCTTTTGCTGCTCTGTATGTCGAATATGGCGATCGCATTGTGGAGCAGGTTAAGGCATACCATCTTCTGCATGGTGGGATCTCCCGCTTTGAAAAATTTCGCTATTACCATCAAGTGCTACTAGGCAAACCTTTATCGCCAGAAGAGGAAATCCAGCTTGGCGATCGCTTCTCTGAATATGTTGAAGATGCCGTAGTTAATTCCAGCTATGTAACGGGAGCCTATGAATTTCTAGAAAAATATCACCGATCCATACCAATGTTTGTGGCTTCAGGAACCCCCGATGCTGAACTAAAGAGGATTATATCCCGCCGCCAAATCCAGCATTGCTTCAAATCTGTTCATGGATCTCCCGCCAAGAAGGGGGAAATCATCCTTGGGATCGTCAAGAAATATGGATTTGCGCCAGAATGCGTATGGATGATCGGCGATGCGATCTCCGATTATGAAGGAGCGATCGCGGCAGGTGTCAAATTTATCGGTCGAGTTTTGGACTATCCCAATTCTCAACCATTTATAACTGATGTTCCAATCATGCCTGATCTAGTAAGCTTAGAAAAACTCTTAAACCTTTAGACCGTCCCAGAGCATTAATGAATTGCTGTGCGGCACTTCATTACTCCCCAATTACTCCTTCTTGGGTACGACTAATTATTCGATAACATCACCTAAAATCTATGCGCCGCCGTCAGTTTAATCAACTATCTCTCGCTCTTGCAGGTTTGGGCTTAGCTGCCTGTAGCAACTCTGCAAATCTAGAATTTCGGCAACAAGACAGAAATTCTAAGTTTCGAGTCTGGTGGATTCAGAGCTTCTACCCTGCGGAAACAGAAGCCTTATCACAGATAGTCGCTGACTGGGAAAAAGCTAACAATAAGTCTGTAGAGATTACTTTTTATAATGATGGTTCGGTCAATCGAGATGCCGAGAATGCCCTAAATAACGGCAATCCCCCCGACATCTTATTTAGTAATACCGCCGAATTTGCCCTCTATCCCAAACTCGCTTGGCAAAATAGACTAGCTGATGTTACCGATGTCATTGAGCCGATTAAAAATCTCTTCAGCCCGATCGCCCTCAAAGCAGTTTCCTACCAAAACGGTACACAAGGCAAACGTAGCTACTATGGCGTACCTGTGGCACAACTAGCTGCTGGTCTACATTACTGGCGAGATTTATTAACCGAAGTCGGGCTTAATGATGCCAATATGCCCAAAGATTGGGATGGGTTCTGGAAATTTTGGCAAACCGCTCAAGATCTAGCGAGAAGTAAGGGTAAGAAAGAAATCTATGGCATGAGCTTACCCATGTCCGCCGAAGCGACGGACACAATTTTTATGTTTGAGCAGTTTCTCTCTGCCTATGACGTTGAGCTTTTAGATGTGGATGGGCAGTTGCAAGGAGATACCCAAAAAAATCGCATGGGCATTATTGCCGCCCTATCTAAGTACGCAGGATTTTACAAAGACAAGTATGTGCCGCCGACCGCCGTGCAATGGTCAGATGCCGATAATAACCAAGTTTTCCTAAGTCGTAACTCCTTCATGACGACCAATCCGGGGCTATCAATTCCTGCATCTCAGCAGTTTGATGCAAATATTTATAACAAAAGATTGGTCACAACAGAATGGCCCATAGCCCCCAATGGCAAACCCCTCAATTATTTAGTAGCTGTCAAGCAAGCGGTTATTTTTGCTGATTCCATATATCTACAGGATGCCAAAAGCTTGCTGTCCCACATTCTCCAGCCCAGTAATTTGCTTACCTATCTCAAGGGAGCAGGGGGGCGATATTTCCCAACTATGCCCAAATTGTTAGAAGATCCTTATTATAAAGATGCTCAAGATCCCCATATTCTAGCGGCGACCAAGCAGTTTCAAAATACAAATTCCTTTTATGCTTCACTCAATCCTGCCTATGCTGAGGTGGGGGCAAAGCAGATCTGGGGCAAAGCAATTACATCCGTGGCAACCAATGCCGCATCTCCTGAACAAGCGGCAGATACAGCGATCGCCCAAATCAAGGAAATTTTTGCCCAGTGGAAATAATGGCAGTAGTTGGGATTTTTATCAGGTGAGGTCAGTATATGTTCAGCTTAATTAAAAAACGTCTATTACTACAGTTGGTTGGCTACTTCTCAATCCTGTCGATTGTCACGGTGCTGCTAGTGGCAGTGAGTGCCAATAACCGCAGTCGTGAGGCACTACGTAAATCGGTGATTGATCGCCTACAGGTCGCCACGTCCCTCAAAGAAGCACAGGTGAATCAATGGGTAGATAACCAACGTCGTGATGTGATTTTGATGACCCAGCTACCTGATCTGATCATTAACTCAGAAGTCACATTTAATAAGCCCCGTGAAGCGCCAGAATTTGGAACAGCGATCGAGTCGCTGCGGAAATTTATGGCGGATGTGTCATCGGTGAAGCCGAATATTCGCCAGATTTCGATCCTGACTAATAATGGCATTACGGTCGTCTCTACCGATCGCCAAAAGGAGGGCAAGTATCAACCCCTTGGCAATACCACCACCTACTTCACCCGCGACCAGTCACGGGTAATTGTACCTAATTTCTATATTTCGTCCATTACTGGTCGGGCGGCAATGACCTTTGCCGCTCCTTTGACTAACAAGCAAGGCGATCGCATTGGCGTTGTGGCAGTTGATCTCGATTTACAGGGTGTAGACGATATTATTCGTGAAAGTACGGGACTAGGGGTGAGTGGTGAAACCTATCTAGTAGGACGCTTATCTTCTAAAAATATCTTAATTTCGGGTGCTAGCAATTCTAATCCCAATCCCAATCCCAATCCCAATAAAGATCTTAACCAAGACATTAAAAGTGATGGGATCGCGGCGGCGGCAAATGGCAAAGATGGACAGGGCTTATATCGCAACTATAAAACAATTCCCGTTTTGGGTAGTTATGTATGGATTGATAACCTCAACCTTGCTCTGATTGCCGAGATATCGCAGGCAGAAGCGTTTGAACCTGCCGATCGCCTTGCCCGTGATATTTTGCTGATTGGACTAAGTTCCGCAGGTATCTTACTCACCGCCGTTTATCTGATCGCCCGTCGCATCTCTCAGCCAATTTTGGCGATCGCCGATGCCGCCAATCAGGTTTCTCAAGGCAATCTCAACTCCCAAGCGCCTATTCTCACTGAAGACGAGATCGGTATTTTGGCGATCGCCTTTAATCAAATGACCGCTCAACTTAAGTTGTCGGGTGAGCAACTCGCTGACTACAGCCGCACCCTAGAGCAGAAAGTTGAACAACGCACCAGTGAGATCAAGGCAATTATTGACAACATGGTGGATGGCTTGGTAGTGGTCGATGGTGATGACAAGATCACTCAATTCAATCCTGCCCTCTCTAGCATGATGGGACTAAGTAGTAAGGCAATCGCCAAAGCCGAAACCTACAAACAAATCTTTGCAATCGAACAAATTGACAATCTCATCGCCAACACCAGAAACAATCCTAAACAGGTATTTAGCGAAGAATTTGACCTCCATGAACGCCGTACAGGTAAAGCGGTTGCCACCTCAATTTTTCGAGAAGTTAATGGTTCAAGTGCAGATGAACACACCGCTAGCGATTATCTCGGCACGGTTATCCTCATTCGGGATATCACTGCTGAAAAGGAAGTCGATCGCATGAAGACCGACTTTATCTCCACTGTGTCCCACGAGCTACGCACACCCCTCACCTCCGTCCTCGGCTTTGCTAAATTGATCCAAAAGAAACTAGATGAGTCGATCTTCCCCATTGTCCAAACCGATGACAAAAAGGTAAAGCGCACGATCAAACAAGTCACCGAAAACATTGAGATCATCGTCTCGGAAGGTACAAGGCTGACCAAGTTAATCAATGAGGTATTAGACGTTGCCAAAATTGAAGCGGGTAAGATGAATTGGAACATGGAAGTCATTACCATTAACGAAATTATCGAACGCGCTTTTGCGGCGACATCAGCCCTATTTGAGCAGAAAGGACTACAGCCGATTCGGGAAATTCAGGCAGATCTTCCGAATATCTATGGCGATCGCGATCGCCTGATCCAAGTCGTGATCAATTTGATCTCCAATGCTGTGAAATTTACTGAGCAAGGTAATGTGACTTGTCAGGTAAAATCCCGTAATGACCAGTCGATCATGATCAGTGTGATCGACCAAGGCGTGGGGATTTCCGAATCCGATCAGCCCAAGGTTTTTGAAAAATTTAAACAAGTGGGTGATACGCTCACCGACAAGCCCCAAGGCACAGGCTTAGGCTTACCTATTTCTAGGGAAATTGTCGAGCACCACGGCGGTAGAATTTGGGTAGAAAGTGAATTAGGTAAGGGCAGTACTTTTTCCTTTACCTTGCCGATCGCCAAAGAACAGGAACAGCCAGATATCGCAGTCATTAACTTTGATATGTTGATGGATCAGCTTAAAAAACGGGTGTCCATCAACAATGCAACCCCAATCAATGAAACAGAGCTTGATTCTGTTCTAGGAAATACGAAAAACATCTTGGTGATTGATGATGATCCCAGTATTCGCAGTCTGCTGAGGCAGGAGCTAGAAGCCAAGGGCTATAACGTCCGTGAAGCCGTCAATGGTCAAGATGCGATCGCCAAGGTACGCGAAAGCCGTCCCGATCTGATCACCCTCGATATCGTGATGGAGGGCATTAGTGGCTATGATGTCGCCGCCGTCCTTAAGTCTGATCCCGCCACCCTCGATATCCCGATTATCATCGTCTCAGTTTTGGATGACAAAAACAAAGGCAGACACTTGGGCATCGATAGCTATGTCACCAAGCCCCTTGACATGGTTTTGCTAATGCAAGAAGTAGAAATTTTGCTAGATAGCCAAATTTCCAAGAGTCGCAAAATCTTGATCGTCGATGAGGGTTTTAGTTCCATTAATTTACTGATGGATATGCTCCGCAATCAAGGCTTTATGCCATCGCTACTATCTCCGCACGAGGATCTTCACGCCCATGTGTTGACAGCACAGCCCGACATCATTATTACCAGTACCAAATTTATTGAAAGCATCCAGACTCTACGAAACGACAAGAATATGGAGCATATTCGCTTTTTATTAATTTCCGACCGCGTTGCTTAGCTCCCCTCAGCCTCCCCTGCAAGGGGAAAACTAGGGGGATTTGAGCTAGGCAATGACAGTCAAGGCATCTACTAGCAATTGATTCTGCTCATCCGTCCCCACGGTAATCCGTAACTTATCTGCCAGCCCCGCTTGGTTAAAATAACGCACTAAGATCCCGTCATCCTTGAGCTTGAGGTACAACTCATTGGCATTACCACGCGGTGGGGTGACGAGCAGAAAATTACCGTGGGAATCTAAGACTGTAAAACCAATCTTTTTTAGCTCATGAGCTAGTTTCGTTCGCGATCGCTTGACTTTTTCGGCACATTCTTGCTTGTAGGCTTGGTCACGCATTGCCGCTGTACCTGCGGCGATCGCGATCGCATCAATGTTATAGCTATCCTTAACTTTAAATAACCCTGAGAGCAACTGCGGATTTGCCACGCCAAAGCCAAGGCGTAAACCCGCAAGGGAATAACCCTTAGAGAGAGTTCGCAACACGATCACATTTTCAAATTCTTGGACTAGGGGCAGCGCAGAATATTCGGCAAAGTCCACATAGGCTTCATCGATTGCCACAATCCCCGAAACTTGGCTGGCTAGCTGCCGCAGATCATCTAAAGGCACAATATGCCCAGAGGGACTATTGGGAGAGGCAATAAAGGTAACTGCTCCCTGAGCCGCGACCAAATCAGCGATCGGCAATTGAAAATTATCACCGTAAGGCACTTCTACCACCTCGGCGGGCTGCATATTTGCCAAGGTGCGATATAAGACATAGGTGGGCATCGGATAAACTACCTTGCGATCGCCATTTTCCGCACAGGCTCTGATCAAAATATTGAGGACATCATCACTGCCATTGCCCACAATTACCCAGTCCGCAGGCACATTCAGGGCATCACTAACCGCTTGACAAAAGTCCCAAGCAAACGGATCAGGATAACGCCGCAACGCATCAGGATCAACACCTTGTAAAGCAGCGATCGCTTGGGGTGAAGGCGGATAGGGATTTTCATTAGTGTTTAGCTTAATGACTTTGACCCCAGACTTGGGCTGCTCACCGGGGACGTAACCAGTCATCGCATCAATAGCAGGACGGAAATAACTCATGGCAAAGGCTGAAAGTGTTGCTATTTATATATTACAGTCAAAACCCAAGAAAAAGGCGATCGCACAATGTGCGATCGCCTTTTTTTTCATAATGGCAATACCAAGTCGTACGATTACCTATGCTTTATCACGGAAGGTTGGCAAGACTTCATTACAAAAAGCCTCCGTTGCCTTAGACCGATAGCGATTAGGATTGCGAATTTGTAAAAGCATCCTCTTGATCACCACCCCATCAATCCGAACCTGCTGTAAAGCCCCCATCTGCAACTCTTTTTCGATCGCTGTCACCGACAAAAAAGCTGCCCCCAATCCCGCCTGCACCGCATTTTTGATTGCCTCAATCGAATTTAGCTCCATCGCGATCGCCAACTGGCGCGGGTCAACGCCACTATCTAGCAACACCCGATCGATCGCCTTACGGATCGTCGATTGCGAGTCAAGGGTAATAAATTGCAGCTTATACAATTCCTCAATCGGCAAGCTCGTCGCCTGAGCAAGAGGATGAGAAGTTGGTAGAATTAGCGCTAGTTCATCTTCGGCATAGGGTGTAATCTCTAAAGAATCCACTAAATCAGAGGGGATTTCACCACCAATAATTGCCAAATCCACTTGTCCATTCGCGACACTCCATGCGGTTCGCCTTGTAGAATGGACATGGAGCTGAACCGAAACTTCAGGATATTTTTTGCGGAATAGTCCAATCATCTGAGGCATAAGATAGGTTCCAGTCGTTTGACTAGCACCTATAATCAAAGTCCCGCCGTTAAGATTTTGCAAATCATCAATGGCACGACAAGTTTCTTGGCAAAGGCTTAAAATGCGATCGCCATAGGAAAGCAATAACTGTCCTGCCTCCGTCAACTGTGCTCTTCTGCCCCCGCGATCGAACAATGGCACATCTAGCTGTCTTTCTAGGTGTTGAACTTGCAAGCTAACGGCGGGTTGGGATACATACAGACTATCGGCAGCACGCTTAAAGCTACCTTCAGCAGCGATCGCTTTAAGAATACGTAATTGGTCTAAGGTGAACGGTATATCGATCATAGAAGCAGCGTGAGAAAAGATGAGTCGGGAGGTTATTCAGGATTTTTTGAATTTGGCGGGAGTTGTGGGGATTGCTCTCACAAATCGACGTATGCGCCCCTACTTTTATGGATTAGACTCCGTACTAGATAGGACAAAGCAAGCGTTAGGACAAGGCGTGTTGCAAGTTGTGGAAAATTTACCAGAGGGTTTTGAATCCTTTGAATTTCACTTTGGCAGTTACATTGTCTTCATTTACAAGTTAACCCATGGTCTAGTGTTATTAGTCCTTACGGATAAAGACCTTGAACTGGTTAGCTATGGGCGGAGCGTTACCAAAATCAAGTATCTGATCGAAACAGATACATACAATACAGTCGCATACTTTAAGCTACTACTGGGTTCGATGACCCAGCATTCTTTGCCCAGTACAAGCTGGACAGGTGAGCAGCCCAACTCCAAAACGGTGAATACGCCCACCACTCATAGCTTTAATGAACCCAGACCTAAACCCGATTTGGGGACAAACTCAACACCAAGTTGGGGTGCAAATAGAACATCGGCAAATAATACGCAAGCAAACAACACACAGGCAAATAACACGCAAGCAAACAACACGTTATCTAGAACTAATAATGCTGGTAACTTAAACAAAACGTCCGATAACCTTGCTGCTACAAATACTCAAAGTCGCCAAAGTCCCAGAGTAGAGCCAACAGTTAATCCCAATCTTAAAGCAAATACCAGTCCAAATAATAATCTCAGCCCTAGCCTACCAACACCTCCTGTAAATCCTGCGATCGCCACGGCTAATCAGACGACATCCCGCGCCACATCCCCAACTCCACCAACGACTACCAAGCCAAGCGCACCACCAACTCCCGCACAAGACTACAAATTAGATGAATTACTAGATGCCTTAAACAAACTGAGTCATTTCACCACTCAGTATTTAGGCAAAGTTGTAGTTACCAACTATTGGAAATCAACTCGCCCCGACGCATCTTGGCTCAAAGAATTTGAAGTTGATCGCAACGGTCAAATATCCCACCCCCAGCAATCAACACTAGTCTGTAAGTCCGAACAAGTTCAGCAGATGCGGGAATGGGTCGCAACCTATGTCAAGCGTTGTAAACAGGTAATTCGCAACTTCGATCAAATGCTTACTGAGGACTGCCTCAACGCCCATCAAAAACAAATTTTATTTTAATGTGAGTTCGATATAGCCATTTGCGCAGCGCAAATGGCGCAAAACGGGAAAAATCACCGAGCGATTTTCCCCGTTTTGCGCTTTTGTCAAACTGACGTTATAGACAATTCAAATAAGAAAATTAGGGCTTCGACTCCGCTCAGTCATCGGTCTAAGATGGCTGAGCGGAGTCGAAGCCTCTTCAAACTTATTTAGAACTGTTATATTTTCAGCCCAGAAGATGAAAACAGTGATTTGCACAAAGTCTCATCTTCTGGTTTTTTAATTTGTCCCAGTACAAGTGACCACAGCGATGAAATCAGCAAATTCTTTAACAAGCTTCAAAAACTTTGACTTACCTTAATTATGCTTAACAATTCTAAGCAATTTGGCGGGAACCCCTCTCCCTACACACATTAAATGGGTTAAACTATTGCTTAATATTTAAGGGGAGCAGAGGCACGCTAAACAAATGGCTAAGCGCGTAAGAATCGAGCCTATTGCCCAGACAGCCGATATTGCAACTAATGGTGCATTGCTATCGGGACTCATGGGGGACGAGCTAAACATTTTGAAAGAATGTGGCGGTCGCGGTATGTGTGCTACCTGCCATGTTTATATTCAAGAAGGGATGACCTCCCTCAGCGCAATGGGCAAACGCGAACAACGCACCCTCGAAGTGATTACCACCTGTAAACCCAACTCTAGACTGGCTTGCCAAGCTAAAGTGATGGGTGAAGGCATCGTCGTTGAACTACCCGTCGGGATGTATGTTCAGTCTATTCAAGACATTGCGGCTTTAATCGGGCGACGTTGCGAAAAGCCACTGCTCAGTCCGATTACAGGTCAAACTCTAGTTGAAGTTGGGCAGTTAATTACCAGATCCGTAGTACGTCAACTCGAAAACACTAACTTTAGCGTCGGCGAACAACTGGCGAATACCAAGCGAGCAGATATTTTTGAGTAAGAACAGATGGAATCCCACAATTTTTTAAATTAGGAGTACTTACCTATGACTGTTGCTGTTGATCGCTCAGAGATAACCAAAAATCTAAACAAGCACAAAAGGAAAAATAACCATTACAGCCTGCAAGACTTCTTCCAACCCAACCTAGAAAAGGGTGTGCTTGAGGACTGGAACGGGCTGAGAAATATTTTGACCAGTGAAGATTTTATTATTGGTCTGCAAGAAGGTCTAGAAGACGAAGTCGGAGAAGCATCCGCCGCAGTTATGTACTCCATCGGTTGCGAGTGGGGATTACAAGATGCCTTGTTTTTTACCAAGTGGTTTGAACGCGACTTTGGACGTAGTATCCGCCAGACTAATTTGCCATTCCTATTAGAAACTTGGTGGTGGCCTTTTACCTCTCAGGGTTGGGGACGTTGGCAGGTGGATATGAGCGATCGCAAGCAGGGGTTCATGTTTATCAGTGTATTTGATTCCGCCGTGGCACGTAGCCTTGGGGATGTGGGTAAGCCCGTCTGTCATTTATACGCAGGACTATTTTCAGGCTTCTTTACACATTTGGTTAACAAAGAGTTGGAATGTATTGAAATTCAATGCTATTCCATGGGTGAAAATTACTGCAAATTTCTCCTCGGTGGCAAAAACCGCATTGATGCTGCTTCATTCTGGCTGAATGAAGGGGCGACCACCCGCGACATTGAAGGACGTTTACGCAATGGAGAATTTCTCAAATGAGTAGTTCCGATTGGCGTTTACAGCCATTACAGAGTTTTTGGCAAAATGTGAATTGGGATAATCGCCCGATTGTCACCACTACCACTAATGGCACTGTTACGAATTCGGCAGAACTGAGTTTTTTGATGTCCGTTAGAGAATATTTTCGAGCTATTTCTTGGACAGGCGTTCCTGCGATCGCCGCAACAAATACTGAGGCAAAACTCATCAGTAGCCAAGCTGAAATCGACGACAGTAATGAGACTCTGGAAGATTTCTTAGATGATATTTCTAAATTCTTTTAGGAATTAGAAGAAAATACTTGAGTCTTGAAATGTTGCCATAGCAATACTCTCGCCATCTCTAAGTTCTAAAAATTCCCAAATTTATTAGTCCTATGGCTCACAGGCTTAACGTTCATAACATTTAATCGTTGCTCATATTCTGTTGATATGTCCACACAACAGATTTACAAATAGATGTAAAAACAACTAAAACCTCGATAATTACCAACTAATTATCAATGCAACAATTATGATTCCGAAGATTCAAGAACTAATTGACCAAGCACAGGATCGCTACCTAGCATCCGATGAGCTAGGTCTCATGGAAGGCTACATTGTGTCGTTACCCGAACGCCTGAAGTTATATAAGCTGATCCGCGATCGCGAAATTGATATATTACAATCAGTTGCCGATCAAGTACCTTCAGAGATGCCCAGCATAACTGATGCGGAGCTAGAAGTAGGCATTAAAAACTTGATTTTAGTCCTGCGTTACTGCTCCATGGCAATGCTCCTCAATGACGAAAATTTTCTTAAAGAGCGTCTACTAAATTGGCTAGAGGGCATCATGTCCATGCGTGATATGCGTCGTCTCAATGAAATCCTTTACAAGTTGCTCAATCAAGGACTACGCCAACAGTTTAGCCCTAGTCAACTTGCCTTGATCCAGCCTCTGGTCACCACTGCCCAAGTCACGTTAATCTACTAGGACTACATACTATGATTTCTGTAAGTGATCTGATCAAGGAAAACCGCATCCCTTCTAATTTCTTTGACTACAATGCCTATGTCAAAGGTGATTTGGAAATCGGACTCCTAGAAAATCGACGGGGCGATCGCCTGTTAGCTGTACCCGACACCCTGATCTCTTCCCTCTATGCAGGACTCGCCAAGGAAACGGGACAGGCATCGCGGCTAGTGCTATTTAACTGTGGCAAATGGTGGGGCAAGAACTTTTATACTCGCTTCACAGAATCCCTCGAAGAGTACTATGCCCAAACCCTTGCCGAGATGGATATGATCACCTTTATCCAGAGTATCAAGGAATGTTGGAAAACCCACGGCTGGGGAACGTTTGAATTTGATCCGCAATATCAAGCCCAAGGTTTTATCCTAGTCAAAACTCGCAACTCCCCCTACGTGAGAGCGATCGCAGGTAATAATTTACCAACAGGCTATCTAGAGGCAGGTATTCTCACCTCATTTTTTACACGTCTCACAGGGCGAGAGCTTTTGGCAACTCAGACCACTTGCGAATCCCTAGGCGCTGAGAGCAACACTTACATCATCGGTTTGCCAGAAAGATTGCAAATTGTCGAATCCTTTCTGTTTGAAGGTTTAGAACACGCCACAATTCTGCAAAGACTACTCAAATAAAATCGAGTGACAGCGCAAAATGTTGGCACTCGGTGCTGAGTTTATATAGACGATTCAAATGAGAAAAATAGGGCTTCGACTTCGCTCAGTCAGACATCGTATATTGCTGACTGAGCGAAGTCGAAGCCTCTTGAATTTATTTAACGTCAGTTCGATATAGCCATTTGCACCATTTTGTGATTTCATTGAACTCACGTTTATTTAGAATTACTATAAAACTGGCTTTGCTATATAACCCCAAACAAAAAAAGCTGCGCAAAGCGCAGCTTTTTTTGTTTTTAATAACTAACTATTTCTAGAACCTTTGGCGGCTTTAGCAATTTGTTGCTGAGACTTCCAAGCTTCCTTCAGATGTCCAAAATTCTTTTTAAATTCATCACTGCCCCACCAAGTGCCTACACGACCTTCATCCCAAGATGCTGAGATTGCACCATAACTAAGCCCCAGTACGCCTATACCTAGGAAAAGCATACTTACAAGCACAACGGCTGTAGTTGGTAGGTCGAAGATATGGCGACTCACAATGATATAACTGGCAATGAATGTGCCAATTCCCAGTGCTGTAGGGATGCCACAAAAAAGTGCGGCTCGTCGAATAATACGGCGATTAACTTCTTCAGGAATTCCCAAAGAGTTTTGTGATGATGCCTGTGGTGATGTTTTTTTACTGCTAGTTGGTTTAGCAGTATCTTGCTTAGCAACGGGAGGAGAAGCAGTCTTCTTCGGCTCTTTTGCCTTTTTATTGCGGTTATTTGGCTCGAAAGGTATGCGTTCTTGCTTACTACTCACTGTTTCTCCTCACTTTTCACCTTCACGATTGCATTTTTTGATTTATGCAGGTATGAAGCGATCGCTATAAGATTAGCCTCTGACACCAAGGCTTTGGATCAGTTGCTTGTAATGACCGCGATCTTCGTTGCGAACGTAGGCGAGTAAACGCTTACGCTGACCAATGATTTTGAGCAAACTACGACGAGATGAAAAATCTTTGGGATGTAACTTGAGGTGAGCTGTCAATTGGGTGACACGCTCAGTCAACAAAGCGACCTGTACGTCTGATGAGCCAGTGTCAGTGGGATGCTTTTGATATTCAGAGAATATTTCTAGTTTGCGTTCTTGCAACAGTGCCATGGTAAAAAACTTGAACTTGTCTTGATATGGGTGAGTTTTAGATAGACTAGCTTAGCATATTAAGCGGAAAGATTAGACTAACTTTTGACGGTTCATCCGATCGCACTTCAGACTTATAGACAATTCAAATAAAAAAACTGGGGCTTCGACTCCGCGCAGCCTCTTCAAACTTATTTAGAACTGCTACATAGCTGTAGCCAACCCCAGAAGCGAGTTGCGGTGCTTTGCGCCGCAACTCGCTTCTGGGGTTCTGATTTCGCCCTAATACAGATGGCTACAGCTATACAACCTAAAGAAGTTTTTTGTGATCAAATGTGATCGAAAATTCTGTATAAGCGATCAAATTAGTGAGCAGAGCCGTTGCCATCATACTTATCGCTGTCGTAAAAGCCATTCCTAGTCCCAAAGAACAAACAACTACAGATGAATAGGATTGTGAGAATAGGCAAAATCACCTTAAGGTCAAGCATAATACGAATTTTTAGGGTATAAACTGGTGCTATCTTAGCCTATCTCTAGGGTAATAGGGTTAGACTTTGCAAAAAATAAAGCTTTGAGGAATGTGGCGATCGCCGCACCCCTCAAAGCTTCATTTTTCAATTACAGTCAACTATTCAATGCCAGGATCGGTATTGTCAGAGTTATCGCTACTATTCGGTCTGTAGCTCTGCTCAAAGGCATAACGCACAATTTGAGAACGATTTTCGAGATTCAGCTTAGTCATAATGCTACTCAAGTGAGTTTGTACCGTTCTTGGGCTGATCTGCAAACGCTTACCAATCTCCTTGTTAGTAAAACCTTGGACAACTTGCCAGAACACACGCTCTTCTGAAGGGGTAAGTGTTGTTCGGGAAACTGGAGCAGTGGGTTGCTGAAACAACCGCATATGCTCGCTAGGTGTACGGTGAGGTTCGCGTTTGTGCGGTGAGAAAAAGTCAATATCTGTCTTACCGATGGTCATGCGATCGCCACTTTTGAGCAAAATCGGAAAGGTAATCCTTTGCCCGCGCATGAATGAGCCATTACGACTACCAAAATCGACAAGATAGAAACTACCTGACTCATTGTTAGTATTACGAGTCCGTGCATCTCCCTTCAATGACGACTCAAAGCCTTCATTTTTGGAGGCTCCCACGATTTGCAAGGTTGCGTGATAACGCGAAACCCATTTATCGGTCAATACAATAGAATTATCGTAGCCTCTTCCGATTGTCCAAAAATCTGCATTGGTCAGGGGAATCATTTGCTGCCCTTCGTCTGCGTGGACAATAAGATAAGGATGGGGGTGTAGAAGAGTCACTGAACTATTAGACAACTTTGTTGTGTGCATCTCAATCAATTGCCAATATAACTTATTTATATATTGTGAGACGTGTTTAAAAAAATTTGAGTTCCTTAGTCAGATTCACGATTTTTACTGACATATTATGTCAATCGCATTATTTGACATTGATAAATTCAAAATCTGATTTTTATTATAGCCTTTCCAGCTCGCATTTAATATGATATTTAATCAATCCTTTCTCGAAATTTTAGAAAGAATGCTTTCAGAATAAATCTTAAAGCATAAAACAGGCTAGCATTCCAGAGAAGAGGAAAGTAAGAGATAGTTAATTCATACTAGTTATTAGTAGATTAATTCATTTTTTGATCTTGCTTTAAGGTTTCATCTTTGACAGGTTTACGCTTGACAGCTAAATACTACAAGCAATAGTTATAGAATTTTAGAAGTAATATCTTAACTTAGTATAGCCAGATACATTTACACGTTTGACGAGTGATTTAGGAAAGATAAAACCAACAAAACAGGCAAGTTGATTAGAAAGAAAATTTCTTTGATCAACTTAAAGCATCTTTAATAATCACCAGATCTACAAGATATAATAGTTATAAACAAGCAAAATTAATGCCATGAAGTAGCAGATAATTATTTTCTCGAAGCTCTTAAATCTATAGAATTCAAGTAAAATACTAGATACATATTCATGGTTTATCTAATCTATATACTTTTGTTAATACCTAAAACCTTAGTCACACATCTAGGTATTTGCAAGTAAATTGCAACATATGTTACTTTTTTGCTACCTTTAACTTTGCCAAACATTGTGACCCTGCAAGATTACGAACAATAGACTTAGAATAATTTTTAAAATAATTTCCAAAGTAATGATCTGGATCGCCATCACCTTACAACTAATACTCAGCGCAGGTCTACTATGGGGAGCATGGCAATTATGGATGCTGAAAAACGCTCTTGAGTCCACGGTAAAAACCGTGGATGGATGGACAGAGGCTTGTGAAAGTGGTTTGCAAGTATCTTCGCCCAGTATAGACACGGCTCGGGATGGAGTTGATACAGTGCGTCAGCAATATCAAGCTATACAGGGACAACTAGAAAGGATTCAGAAATTATTGTCAGTGGTTGGACGTGGTGTATCCTTTTTAGGGAGTCGTTGGCAAAAGATGCGTCAAGGCTCATCAAATCCTTCTGGTTCTATAGGAAATAAGTCGTCAGGCATCAGATCGTCAGGGAGAAAGAATAATGTCAAACGGCGCAGGTAAATTTTTTGGTGGATTGATTATTGGCACAGCGATCGGTACAGCAGTGGGGATTTTATTTGCGCCACGTTCGGGTAGAGAGACTCGCCAAGAATTAAAAAAATCCGCACGCAATCTACCAAAAGTTGCCGAGGATCTAGGCGCTAATGTGCAGTACCAAGCCGATCGCTTAGCCGGACAAGCTCAGCGTACAGTCGAGGAGACTATGGTGCGTCTGCAAGAAGCGATCGCCGTGGGACAGGAGGCAAGCCGTAAACTCCAAGAAGATTTAGCGATGTCTGTAAATAGCTCCATACGTGAGCTATTACCTGATGATGATATGCAGATTGAGAACGACGAATAAGCCTTTCTAGAGTAATTATTGATAGGAAATCATGTCAGAAGCCATTTTTCTTCTAGGACTGTCATTTTTGTTAGTTGCCATTTGCTTGACAATTTTTTTGATCACAGCAATTCCCACCTTTCAAGAGTTGGCGAAGGCGGCTAATAGTATTATCCGTCTAGCAGATACCCTTACAAGGGAATTACCTGCAACGCTTGAGGCAATCAGAATGACAGGTCTAGAACTCAGTGAGCTAAGTGATGAGCTAAATCAGGGCGCAAAGAATGCTGGCGAAGCCGTAAAACAAGTTAATGATGGACTTAAAGGGGTGCGCGAGAGTGCATCTAATGCTTCGATCGCTACTAAAAGTGCTTTTGCTGGATTTAAAGCAGGTTTAAAGTCCTTAGGTCGTCCTAGGCGTTCTAGGCGATCGCCGAGTGACATTTACTCTGAAAGTACACGCCCCAGAAAAATATCTTCCAATACATCTTCGCCCGAGGCATTAGAAAAATCTAAGCAGGAAGATGATTCTCAAAAATTAATCAACCCTGATGATCTACGGTCTGAGGGTTTTATGGGTGATCTAAACGATGATTAAAAAGAGATGGGCGCTGCTTTGCAGCGCCCATCTCTTTGAGTTTAATTTGCACTTTTGTCGAGCTGACGTTATAGACAATTCAAACAAGAAAAATAGGGCTTCGACTTCGCTCAGCCAGCAATATTACGATGGCTGAGCGAAGTCGAAGCCTCTTGAATTTATTTGGAATTACTATAACTTTTACGCATTGCAGCGATCGCAAAGACCATTCACTGTAACCTCGTAGTTATCAACTTTTAAGCCCGCTCGTACCTGCTGAAAGCCGATGCCTTCAAAGGCATTCCAAGCAATATCCTCGATCTCACCACAGCTATTACAACGAAAGTGATGATGCGGATCAACATTGGCATCGTAGCGGCAGACTCCTTGCTCTAGCAATACTTCGCGCACTAACCCCGCATCGCGCAAGGTCTGAAGCGATAGATAAACCGTCGCCTGAGATGAAGTAGGAGCGTCTTGATTGAGATCCTGTAGAATTTGCTCTGCCGTGGGATGGTCTTGTCTTGCCAACAAATTTGCATACACAGCAAAGCGTTGGGGCGTAACCCTCAGCCCCTTAGATTTTAGTATTTGAACTACTCGATCCGCTTGCTTTTGCATGATGAAACTTTTAAGTCTTAGCTAATGTTCTTAATTTCGTAATGATCTTTTGGTTTTATGTCCTAAGCAAAACTTATGTTGCTGTGTAACACCTAAATCAAATTGCTACTTAGTTATCTAGAGCACAATCATATCATCTTCATCTAGGAACGATCAGTTTGTTAAACTTTTTCTAACAATTGAATAATTTTAGCTATTGACTAATTACTAAATCAGAATTATTCTTAGATAAGACAAAGTAAATTTTAAACCCCAAACTAAAACCATGGCAGTTATTGAAACCGTACCAAATGTTGTTTTTAAGACCCGTGTGCGTGACGAGTCCGTAGAAGGACCAAACCCTTACCGTTGGGAAGATAAAACCACCGCCGATCTTTTCGCTGGTAAGAAAGTAGTAGTATTCTCTTTGCCTGGTGCTTTTACACCTACCTGCTCTTCTAATCACCTACCTCGCTACGAAGAACTGTACGAAGAGTTCAAAGCCTTGGGTGTAGATTCCGTAATCTGTGTGTCTGTAAATGATGCCTTCGTAATGTTTAAGTGGGGCAAGGAAATCGGCGCTAAGAACGTATTCTTGCTTCCCGATGGTACTGGTGAATTTACCCGCAAGATGGGTATGTTGGTTGACAAGTCCAACATCGGTTTTGGTCTTCGCTCTTGGCGCTATTCGATGTTGGTTAACGACTCTAAGATCGAGAAGATCTTCGTTGAGCCTGGTTACTCTGACAACTGTCCTACCGATCCCTTTGAAGTATCTGACGCTGACACCATCTTGGCTTACCTAAAGGGTGCTTCACCTGCTGGCGTATCGGCTCCTCGTTTAGCATTTGAAGGCTAATTAGCGATTAAAAACTAATTCTTAGGAATTCTTAGGAATTTTTAGAGCATTTAGATTCATTTAGATAAAGGTAAGGGGCAAATGCCCCTTACCTTTGTATATTTTTAGCAAACTCTCTCACTTTGGCGATCGCTATATAGTGAATACACCAGTCAATCAGCACATAAACAAATTAATTTAGTGGGGTGGCGCAATGAAGCTCTCTAGCAAAAATGTTGACCAATATGTAGATACTATCTACGACGCGATCGTTGTCGGTGGTGGTATGGGCGGTTTGTCAGCAGCGATTTACTTAGCACGTTATGGATTGAAATGCTTAATTGTCGAAAAGGGCAAAGGGCGATCGCTATGGATGCAGGATTTGCGTAACTATGTGGGACTTGATCCTACTACCCCAGGACGCGATATTTTGACCCAATCGACGAAGCAGGCGATCGATTGGGGTGCTGACCATTTGCGCGGCTATGTCGAAGATGTCACCGACGAGGGCGACACCTTTGCGGTCAAGGTCAAAGTTGGCAAAAAAGATAGCATTTATCCCGTATTTCGCAGTAAGTATGTAATTGCCGCTTCGGGAATTATGGATAATCTGCCGCAACTTGAGGATATGCAGAATGTCTATGACTATGCGGGCTACACCCTCCACGTTTGCATGATCTGCGATGGCTTTGATATGTGGGATCAAAAGGCAGTGCTGATCGCCAATACAGAAGGTCAGATCAATGCCGCCTTTGTTTTAAATTGGTTCACACCCTATATTTCTGTGCTAACCCACGGTCTATGTTCGGTCAGTGATGCGATGAAGCAAAAGCTAGCTGAACATGGTTATCCTCTGTACGAAGCACCGATCGCCAAGTTTCACGGCGAAAATCATCACTTGAGTGGTGTGGAATTGACCGACGGCACAATTGTCGAAGCAACGACAGGTCTAGTCGGAATGGGTTCGGTCTATCACAATCACTATCTTAAGGGCATCGAAGGCTTGGAGTGGGATGGTCAAAATCTGGTCACTAATGATATGTGCAAGACCAGTCATGATCGCATTTTTGCCCTTGGCGATCTCAAAAAAGGTCTAAACCAAGTCTCGATCGCCGTAGCTGATGGCACACTCGCGGCAACGCAGATCTGGCGCAATATCCGTCGGGCATCAACAGCACGCAAATGGGTAGAGAATATTAAAGTTCCTACTACTGTGTAGTTCTCAAAATATCAATTCGGCTCAGTCGAAACCAAATAAAAAAGCCTTGCGATGCAAGGCTTTTTTATTTGGTGATTACTTGCTGTTCAAGAGCCTGATTAATGATTTGACAGCAATCCTCAATGCTTGATCCTGCCTGCATTTTAGCGGCGAGGGCAATCAAGATATCACGGCGATCGCTCAGTAGATTTTTGGCATTTAACAAAGCCCAGCGTTCCTGCACCATTGGCTTAGGTGTATAAGCGATCGCCTGACGTAACTTCTTCAGATCATCGCTCCCACCTTCGGAGAATCCATCATACATGATCTGTTCTGCGGCAATCCCCGCCATGTAGACAGTACAGTAACGATCTAACAGGTTTGCCGAATGACTAATATCATTATTTGCCGTTGCAGAATTCTGATCGATCTCAATTTCTACGCCACCCTCAATTCCTGAGAAATTTTGCTCCGCTAGCACCTCTCCCAAAGACTTACCCACTACCCCCGCGATCGCATAGTTAGTAATCTTAAAGCCCAACACATGGGCAGCCAAAAAATGTCCCGCCTCATGGTACGAAACACGCTCTCGATATTCTGGCGATCTTGCCCGTAACCAAGCTTGGGTAAAAGCACCGAATTTACCCTGCCAAAAGCCAATGTCAATCCCCCATGCACTGAGCAAACTAATGGCGATCGCGCTAGGAACGGCTGGCGAAAGTCCTACCATTGTGCCAACTAGCGACATCATTGTGATTGTGAATATGGCGATCGCCAGTAAATCAGTTGTAGTTACGTTCATATGTCCATCGTAATACCTTAGACAAAGATGTACTGGGATTTACTCAGAGTATCTTTAAATCTCTATCCAAAGGCTAGAAAAGGGCTAGAAATTTTATCGCGATAATTCAAACATAATCCAATAGCTAGGGACGCTTCAAAAAGGAACTATTGCTATCGCCATTGTTTCTTTGTTGCCCGTAGAAGGTGACTAAACTCTGGTCATCGCCAACAAATCTCCAATGCCAAGGCTCGTACATCACTCCCTGCGGATTATTGGGCGGAAATGACATTTCAAAGCCGTATCTGGCGGCATTACTTTGTAGCCATTTAAAGGCAGGTGTTTTTTCAAAGCTGGGGGAAAGGTTAGAGCTAGGAACTCCAGCATCACCGAAATCGAGAGCATAGCCAGTATGGTGTTCGCTATGCCCGGGGGGAGCGCTAACCTTTGCCCGTTCAGCAGGAGTCTGATTACGCTGCTTACTAATGGCAAAAAATAGTTCTTGCTGCTCAGTGATCGACCGAAATCCTGAAATCACTACAAAGTCGATCCCATCTGCTTTCGCATCGGCTTCCATTTGACGGTAGCTATTAGCGGCGGATTGACGGAGGCGAATCTCATAGCCGTCACTAGCTCTACTAATTGTCCGTAATTCTTGGGCAGGAGCCTCTTCAAAGGCAAAATGTCCAAATAGACTCGGTGCAGCGCTTTCTTGGGGAGAGGCGGCGGAAGGAGAGGTGTTTGAAAAATTTGTGCTGGGAGGTGTAGGCGATGCTGTTACAAAAGGAATAGAAGTAGCCTGTGGTTGCGGTGTTGCGGTAGCGATCGCAGTGGGACTGGAATCTCCGTCCGTAGTCGATGCGTTGTTAGATGTGGGAGAACTAGTGGCATTGGCGTTAAGCGATAGCCAAATACGGGTGCTAACAATCGGCGACAAAAACGCCAAAATCGCCAGCCCATATGCCCACAGAGGCACTGATCTTAAGGAACTGGCTATGGACTTATTCGCGACTGGTTGCTTTTGAGGCGATCGCTGAGGATCATTTAGCCGTTGAGCGACAGGGATATCGTTTTGTGTGGGCATAGGTATGTAAGCGGTTGCAGTGTTACCAAGATAGGCATTTGACCGTCAACATCTTTGGTCAAATATATTTGGTTAAATATATATTGTCTCTCCCCATAATTGCCAAAAAACCAGAATTAGTTACAGCCTCTTACAATTCACTTAGGATTGCTCTACTGATGATGCAGAAGCTTGGACAATTTCTAGCAAATTTCCATCGGGATCACTTAAGAATAGAATCCTTTGTCCCCAAGGCATCATGGTCGGCGGTGAAATTATGTCTAGGGGAATACCCACGGGATTAGCAATTTGGCGATCGCAAATCTGTTGATAGGTCTGATCGAGATCGGCAACGGTCATGGATAACAAGAAAGGATTGCCACTAATTTTTTGATCACCGCGATCGCCAATTAATTTGGGTAGCCATTGGCGATCGGAGAGACCAATTTTTAACTTGCCGCTATAACCCTCTGCACCGTCAACCTTGGCGGGCTTGTCAAAGCGAAATCCGAGGACATCACGATAAAAAACAAGCGATCGCTCAACATTAGACACAAACAGAGCAATGTAATCAATTTCCATAGCAAGTTTTGGTTATCACCTGATTACTTAGGAATACTGATACTTTCAGCAACATTTTCCGCAATAGCTACTGCGCTTTGATTGGAGGGGTTAAGGCTGGCTTGGATAGAGTTGGCAGGTTGATCTGGTAATTTCTGGAGTACTGTCTCCGTCTCATTGGGAAGCCAACCGAGGAGCGGTAAGGGCAGTAGGCTTGTAATGTTAGCAATAAGCACCAAGATCCACAAATTATCAAAATTTGACTCGGTGACTCCCAATAAGTGGGTCAGACCTGCCCCTAACTGAAATGAACAGAGTGCCGAAATATTCAAGACTGACATCAAAAGTGCAAATAGCGTTGCTTCAATTCCTTCAGGGCATAATCTCGCCGCTAGGACGAGGACTGGCATAAAGGCGATCCGTCCTGCAACCGTAAGGATTAGGCTGTCGCCCAGACTAAACCAGCGATCGTCAATACCCAGCGATCGATTGGCGTGGGTAACTAGCAGCAGACTGGTCAAACCCAACACTGTCGAAATAATCGTTGTCCAAAAGAAAATAGTGCGAGTAGGAACACCTTTAAAAAAGCGTTGAAATAACCAAACCCCTAACAAACCTGCCCAACTAGCAAAAAATTTAACCGTTCCTAAAAACTCAGGATTAAACTTTAGCTCATTGGTTGTGAAATAGAAGAAAGCGGTATCGGCGCTAGGAGTCGCTTGCCATAGAAATAAGAATGCCGCAGGCATCCAGATCGCTTTATTAGTAAAGGCTTGGCGTAACTGCCCAAAATTAAACTTCAGTGACATCCATAGCTTAGAGGTTGGGGATGGCTGTACCGATGCTTGCTGAGTTGCTTGTGACGGTGCATGATGTGGATCAGTCGCCACGATGAATATGTTAGACATTGGCGGATCGGCGATCGCAAAGGCAGAAATCCCCACTAGCAGGGGCAAAAAAGCGGTAATTTCAAAAACTATTTTTGCGCCGAAATGCTCTAGCAGATAGCCACTTAAGTAAGCGGCAATGATCGCACCAATGGATGAGGCAATCCAGCTAAAAGATTGCAAAGATCCCGCGTCCCCCTCCGCCTCTAGACGAGCGCGTTGCACAATCAAGGCATCGGTAATCGCGTCGGAACAAGCAAGGGATAAAGATCCAACCGCAATCATGGCGATCGCCCAAAAAGGAGTCGTTACCCACATCCCCATGCTCAACCATGCGCCAATGCCTAAAACACTGGATAGTAGGAGATAGGGACGACGACGGTAGCCAAATATGGGCAGTCCATCGGAAACTAGACCATAGAGAGGCTTAATTGTCCAAGGCAGCATCGTAATTCCCACCATTGAGGCAACTTCCGCAGGGCTTAAGCCCAAGTCATCCTTGAGGAAAAAGCTGACGGCAAGTTGAGAGATTGCCATTGCTCCTTGCACAAAATAAATAACTGCGATCGCCGCCAACTCTATATCAAACGAGCGACCTCGTAAGCTTTTGAGCCAGTCTGATTGGATTAACACGATACGATGCCCAAATATTAAGAAACTTTAATCTCTGTCTATTCTAATCCCGATCTCGAAATTCGTATCTATCCTCAACAAGAAATCCCGAAGCAAAACCAGAAGACGAGTGATGGCGCAAAGCCCCATCACTCGTCTTCTGGTTCTGTGTCCTAATAACAATAAAGACAGCCATATCACTCAAAAATGCGATCGCAATCACAGGGACTTAGAGCTAGTGTCACTGGCAAATAGCAGGAGCAAAGAGATGATTATTTCATTGAGTAACAGTTCGCCAGTAAACATCATCCAATGGGTTAGCTTAGTAGTAGGAAGTAGCGATCGCTACTTTTGCGAAACAATTAAACAGTCAGCAACTACAGCAGTAAATAAAGTAGCCGCAAAAAAACAGTTTAATTTGTAACCTTAATTCTCCTATTTAATCTTTGGATTTTATGTATATCAACGGCAGTTAGAGAATAACTACAGAGCCATTACAGAGGCAGTACAGAGGCAGTCATGAAAAATAATAAAGCTATCGCTACGTTCTTGACCATTTCAGGCATTGTCGCATCCAGCTTCGCGCTCACCACACCCGCTAATGCCCAGACCGCAATTATTGCCGCCCTATACAACAACACACCATCGATCAATCAGATCAACCAAGTTGATCCGAGCGTTCAAGAGCCAAGCGCCAGCCAAAGTCAAGTGATCCTAGCAATTAACTATCTGCCAGAGGTGATGGAGATTGCTGAAGATTTGACGGGTTTACCCCTCTACGATCGCATCGTCACGATGTATAAGTCCACCAACTCTTCGGAAAACCTAGCTTGTCTGGTCAGTGCCGAAGGATCGAGTGATGGCTCTGTCATGTGTGGATTTATTGATCCCATCTAGATTTTTTCTAGGTTAAAAAACAGGAAAAGCGCTGCAAAGCAGCGCTTTTCCTGTTTTTTAACCTAGGCGATGTTGGCGTTGTTTTTGGCTTCGTTGAGTTTTTGGAGGCTAAATTGAGCGCGTCTAATTTGCTTTTCACATAACTCCTCAATTTCAGTTCGCATAATCTCCGTACCCCGTTGGGTATCCGTTGCTCGATCAAAAAAGACAATACTATCAACCTGCTTCATCCCAATCAGACGGAATAGCATATCGATAACGTTGTACTCACCACATTCTAAATTGTCATCATTAAGCTTGAGGCAATCAATATTGGCAGGAGTGCGATCGCAATAGGCATAGATCGTCACCTTCTCGATCTCAGGTTGTTCATGGTTGCTCAGAGGGGTTAGCAACCAACCACCCTCGATATCTTGGATCACATGGTAAGTAGTATGTCTGAGATTTTGGGCGATCGCTTTCAGGACTGAGGCAATTAGACCGACAGCACTAGCAGTTTCTGCGTCAGGAGTTCCATCCACCAGTAAAGCTACTTGGCGATCGAGGATTTCGTCTTTAGTTCGCATTGAGTTTTGATTAGTTGCTGTTAGCGGAAGTATCAATGGAGCGTTTGGCATTAGGCTTGAGCGCGATCGGTTGTAGAGCTTCGAGGGTCTCAAATAAAGCATTCTGCATCGTCGAATTGGTTTCACGACTGAGCAGAACTTGACAATAATCAGCGATCGCCCGTTCTTGAGCGATCGGCAGGCGATTGTCCTGAACGTATTGATTAATTTGGCGAATGGCGGTCAATCTGGCTAACTCATCATTGACCAACAATTGATTCATTAACTGCTCAAAATTGTCCTGCTGACGTTGTAGCCAATGTCGAAAGCTTTGGCGGACTAAGATCGTGAAAATCCCTAAAATTCCTAACAACTGTAGGACGTTAGCGGCGGCGAGCCAATGGTTTTCTTGATTTGACCATAGGTTCAGAACCGTGTAGGTCAAAAAAACAGTAACAGCGCCACTAGAGACCGATAGCGGTAGATGGCGATAGGGACTTTGCAGAAACTTATGAACTCGCCACAAAATTACATTCCAGTTCCAGTCTTGGACAAGGTAGATAGCAATCATGGCAGAGATCCCTGCTACGGTTGCCAAAATCAATTGCCAATTCCAGATCAGCAACATCACCAAAAAAACACTCAACAAAGCCCACATTGGTAAACCCTGCTCCCGCGTCAGTCCGCGCCAAAGCGATCGCATTACCTGTTGCGAGTTAGATGCTGTTGATTCTGATTCGTGATGGCGTGAGTCTTTGAACACTGTTGATCCCTAGGGATTTGGTATAGCAAATATATTAAAAGTTAGTGCTGAAGAAACAGGTAAGCTATCGATTCCACAGCGCTACTTACAAATTCTAATCTAAAAAGTCCTGTCTCAAAGTCCTGTCTCAGAATTTGCAACTGAGAGAAACTATCGCCCTGCCTTCTTAGAAATATTTTGGAGGCTGAGCATGGCAACTCCTCCCGTGACTAGAAATACCCCAAATAGTTGGGGAGGGCTGAGCTTATCGCCGAGGATCAAAAATGCCAAGAAAGTCGTGAACACGGGACCACTAGCACTAACGATCGAGGCTTGAGCCGCACCCATCAGCTTAGTTCCAAAACTGGTTAGCAGATAGCCTGAGAGGGTGGTTAGGGCAACCAAGAAACACATAAAGATCAGGGAACCCGTTATCTGAGCTGACCCTGCCGTGAAGGGCAATGCGCCAATGCAGAGTAACAGAATAATCGCAAAGTTAATCGAGGTAAAGGAGACAGGATTGAGATCTTTGAAGCAAGCCTGTGAGGTGATGATATATCCCGCAAAGGTAATGCCTGACATCATTGCGGCAATAACGCCCCATGTATCGGGTTTAGTACCAAAAATGTTATAGGTCATGATGATGCCTAGGTAGATCACCCCTATAACCATCCATCTCTCTTTGCTGGGGCGATCGCCAAACAGAAACCATGCCATCAAAACCGTAACCGTCGGGAAGATAAAGAATAACGTCACCGCAAGGGAAGCTTGCAAAATACCCAAAGCTACGTAGATAAAGGCAAAGGAGGCAAATTGTAAAATGGCGCTAAAGGCAACTCGTCCAAATAGCAAGCGGCGACTGGGCGCAAGAATTTGTTGAAAGTCGCGTAATACATTCACCTTAAAGATTAGCTTAGCTACAATCCACATAATCGGCGCAGCAAAGAGCATCCTTAATAGCAATAGGGTGAAGGAGTTAGAGACACTGGGCTGAATCAACCCGCCAAATTTGAATAGCCCCAAAATGTTGGAATTGGAGAAAATAACTCGCACCAGCACATTTTGTAATGACAAAACTACTGAAGCCCCCAGTACTAAGAAGAATCCAAGCCACCAGTCATTGGTCTGTTTTTTGGGAGCTGCTAGGGTGGGACTTGCCTCTAACGGCGATGGCGCAGTGGTGGCATTGTAGGGAGTAGTGTCATCGCCATAGGACTGACCATAGCCTTGAGTATAGCTAGGTCTATAGCGACCTGTGCCATTGCCATTACCAAAGTTAGGGACTTGAATTTGGGTGTAATTGCCATTGCCACCGTTGCTAGTGGAGGACTGAGGAGTGGTGTTATCCATACCCAGTGATCCCATAAAGCTAGAGGTATCGGGAAAACCTGTACTAACAGCAGAATTGCGATCGCCTTGAGGACGACGCAGGTGTTCATCAATTCTTTCGACTAGGGCAGAGAGCATCAACTCGCCCTGCTGTCTCTGGGCATACATACGCTGCATCTGCTCATCGAGATCGCGTTGGTAGGTGTCCACATCCCTCTGTAGAGCTTGGAAAGTGGTACGCACAGCGTTATCCAAATTGAGCATCAACTGCTCAAAGTTGTCGGAATGATCGTTGAGGACATCGGAGTTAGTGACAATTACGTCATTTTTGAGGTGATAGGTGATGGATTGGGCGAGTTGCTCGATCCATTGTTGTCGCTGAATCTCCTGTTGATTCATCCCCTGTTGTGCGACGGTCAATACTTCTAACTCTTTGCGCTGCGATTGTAGACGATGGATATCGTCTGAAAGTGCGTTTTTTTGTGCCTGTAGGATCAAGATCTCACGGCTAAGTTTGCCCAAGATATTTGCCCGCAGATCCGACAAGTCTTTGGTGACTCCTGCAAGGGTCTGCTCGTAAGCACCACTACGAATACTATTGCTCTCCATTTTTAAGAAATCACCTCGTAACCATGCCGTGGGAAATTATGCTGTCAGGTTCTAATTTAGGCAATGCTTTTTGTGATTGTAATTGCTTGCGTCTAACGTGCGAACTTTATAACACTAATTTGCGTAATTTGGGCATTAGATAGATTTTGTTTTGTCTGATGTTTTGTCGCAACCGCAAAAAGTGAGTGGCGGCGATCCTCGCCGCCACTCACCAGATGATTTATTTTTGGGCTGCCAAAATTTGCGCGTCGGTACTGAAATCGATCTCAGCGCGATCGCGTTGGGATGGTAGATAGTCTTGGGTAAAGGAAGATTTTAGCCCCGATAGCAGATCGTACTGGGGTTGCCATTGCAACTCATGCACCGCTTTATCAACGGATGCGAAGAAATGTTGCAACCTGAAGGGAAAGGCTTTCTTTTTGCCGAAGTCAAAATCCTTGGGATTGTAATAGACAAATTCTAGGTTTTGGGGATCTTTACCCGCCGCGATCGCGGCTTGTTTGGCGAGTCCGATAAAGGTGACATAGCGAGTGTCAGAAACATTGTAAATCGAGCCAATCGCCTTGGCATTGCCCAAGGTCGCCACCATCGCCGCCGCCAGATCCTCCACATGACCAAGTTGGGTGATGAATTTGCCATTGCCGGGGATGGGGATAGGGCGATCGCGCACGATTCGATCAAAAAACCATGCTTCTACATCGTTATAGTTTTGAGGTCCATAAATGTAGGTGGGACGGATCGAGGTATAGGCAAAGCCATGCTCAAGGTGTAATTGCTGCAAATAGGCTTCGGTGTCCAGCTTGCCCTTATGCCGACTTTTAGGATCGGTGGCATCGGTTTCGTGATAGGGCAAGATATCGCTATCGAGATATACGCCTGCGGAACTCATGTAGATAAATTGCTGGAGGCGATCGCGGAATATCTCAACGAGGGGCTGGGTGTCGCTTAACTCGCGCCCATTGTTGTCAAAAATCACATCAAAGGATTCGCCGCCGAGCTGATCTTGAAGTTGTTGGGCATCGGTGCGATCGCCAATGATCGTTCTTAAACCTTCAACGGGCGCAGGTTTTTTACCACGATTAAAGAGGGTGACTTCATGCCCTTGGGCGACTAGCAACTTGACGAGGGAGACACCGATAAATCTCGTGCCGCCCATGACTAAAATTTTCATTGAAAAATTAAATTTTTACTGATGGGATTATTTAAAATTTGAACCCGTTTCTTACGCTGCGCGTACGTCACGAATTTCTAGGTTTTAAGGTTATCAGTAAATTACAGCATCTTTCGGGCGGCTGTAGGCAATATATATAGCCATTCCTATCAACACACAAAAAACCAAAAGCGAGTTGCGGCGCTTTGCGCCGCAACTCGCTTTTGGTTTTTATTTGTCCTAATACAGGCGACGACAGCTATAGTAAGCTGTTGATGTTGCTGACCTATCGCGAGTAATCAAATCTATGGGGCGTTTGCTGGTAACTGTTTTGGCAGGAATCTTAAGCTGCATTTTGGCGGTATCGACATCGGCGCAAAACTCGATCTCGCCATCAATCCCGCAATTCATACCGCCAACACAATTACACCTGACCTATCCGCCTCTAGAACATATTACCGACAGCGATCGCCTGTTTTTTATTGGTACGGCTCCACAGGATGGCAAAGTCACGATTAATAATCAGCAAATTAATCGCAGTCCCAAAGGACATTTCGCACCCAGCTTGCCACTGCAACTAGGGGAAAATAATTTCAGTATCAAATACATAGCCAATGACGGCAATTTGCAAAATAACCGCCAAATTAATGTCAAAGTCAATCGCGAATCACGCATCACACCACCGCCCCAAGGATTTGGATTAATCAAAGATGCGTTATTTCCCAAGGTGGATATCGCCCGTCAGCCCAACGAAAGAATTTGCTTTGATGCGATCGCCACCCCCAAGGCAAAGGTATTAGTCAGGGTAGGTGGACAGGAAATCGCCATGTTGCCGCGCCGCCGCAATGTGCAGCTACCGCCTAACTCCTCGGTACTGACGGGCGATAACAATGCTCAAGAAGAATCTCCCTCTGGCTATTTTCGCGGTTGTGCCACCTTTGAGAAGGCGGGTAAGTTGGGACAGCCTGAGTACGAAATGACCCTTGGCGATCGCCGTATCAAGGAAAAAGCGATCGGCAAGGTCGAAATTCTGTCGGCGCAGGATTTGCAAGTAGCAGAGGTAACAGCATCTGAAGCCGATGCGCGGACGGGCGCTAGTACCGACTTCTCAAGGTTGACCCCTTTGCCCAAATCCACGAAAGCGTTGATTACAGGTAAACAGGGCAACTGGCTCCGCCTCGACTATGGTGGTTGGGTGCGGGATAACTTAGTGCAGATCAAATCATCGGCGATCGCTCCCCACTCGATCGTGCGCGGCATCGATACAAAAGTAGTCACAAGTCTCGGCGATCCTCATAACATTTGGACAGAAGTCAAGATTCCCCTCGAAATGTCCGTTCCCGTTTCCATAGTCCAAGGAGATCGCCTATTTACCCTGACACTGCACAATGTCACCGCTCAAACTGACACGGTTTTAATCGCGCCCAACTCCATTGTTAATAAATTGGAATGGTCGCAAACTGAGCCAGAGAAAGTCACCTATTCTATTTATCTGAAGAATAAGCAGCAATGGGGTTACAAGGTTCGCTATCAAGGCACAAACCTAATCATTTCCCTCAAACATCCTCCTCAATTGGGAAATAGCGTATCTCAGCCCTTAACAGGAGTAAAAATATTGCTAGACGCAGGACATGGTAGCCAAGAAGACTTGGGGGCAAGAGGTCCAACGGGCTATCCTGAAAAGGATGTCACGCTCATAACTTCGCAACTATTGCAAAAAGAACTGCAACAACGGGGAGCCAAGGTAATCATGACTCGCACCGATGATGCCGATGTGCTATTGGAGCCAAGGGTTGCCAAAATTAAACAAGAAGAACCAAATCTAGCGATTAGCATTCATTACAATGCTCTACCCGATCACGGTGATGCTGAGAATACGATGGGAGTTGGTTCTTTTTGGTACAATTCCCAAGCTCAGGACTTTGCGAAGTTTATTAATGCTTATATTTGTCAGAAGTTAAATCGCCGCGACTATGGAGTCTATTGGAATAACTTGGCGCTAGTACGCCCAACTACTGCCCCTGCTGTGCTTTTAGAATTGGGCTTTATGATCAATCCCGATGAGTTTGAGTGGATTATCGATCCCCAGCAGCAACAATTGCTTGCCAAAACCATTACCGATGGTATTACCGAATGGATGATTAATGCTATCTGATAACACTGGATTCTGGTCAATGTTCCATTTAGGGGATTTGCTAAATGCTTACTTCCCATTGATGTTATGGACAGGAGTGGGCTTAGTTGCCTCTCGATTTATCCCTAGTTCCGCTTCTAAAATTTTAGGGGTCGGACTCTACTGGGTTGGAGTCCCTTGGCAGTTATTTGTTTTAGCGAGACATACACAATTTTCCGATACACCCTACATTCCCTATGTGGCGATCGCCACTTTAATTATTAGTTGGTTACTGGCACTGATCGGTTGGCAGTTTGTCAAAAATCAAGACAGCGATCGCTCTAGTTTAGGAAGCTTCATCTTGGCGACGATGCTAGGTAATACGGGATTTGTGGGACTGACCTTAACTAATTCCCTAGCTAGTAGTACCTATGCGGACTGGGCGGTTTTATACAGCATCGCTAGTAATGTGGCGGGAAACTATGGCGTAGCGGTATTTATTGCCAGCTTCTATGGCAAAAGTGATGTCAAGCCGCCTTGGTGGAAGTTGTTGCTCGATGTGGCAACCGTGCCGAGTTTATGGGCTTTTGCGATCGGCTGGTATACGCGCCCGATCGCTTTTCCTGAAGTGGTTGAGTCGGGTTTGGATATTGGTATCTGGGTGACGATCGCCTTTGCGCTGTCCCTAGTGGGATTACGCTTGGGCAAAATCGAGAAATGGGAGAGCCTAAAAACAGCCGCGATCGCTGCGTTTTTGCGAGTGGGGATAGTTCCTTTAGCGATCGGTTTAGGTGCGACTGCCTTTGGACTCAGGCATGATCCACGCTTGATCCTGACTTTGATGTCGGGTACGCCGACGGGTTTATCGGTGTTGATTTTGGCAGAAGTTTATAACCTTGATCGTGATTTATTAATCAGCACGATTGCCTTCTCTTTTGTTGGTTTAATTTTTGTACTGCCAATCTGGATTATCTGTTTTGGCTAACACAATATCAATTCACCATTTCATAGCCATTTGCACCGCGCGAAGCGCGGTGCAAATGGCCTAACGCCCCAAAGCACCTTTGATCATGTCGAGGAGGCTGCTGCCACCGAAGGCGATCGCTAACAAAATTGAAGTGGACAGGATAAGACCACACACACATAAACCTAAACCAGCGAGACTAATTGCGCCATCATCATCTAATAGACCAAAACCTGTGACAAATATCCCCATCGCAGGCAATGTATTAGTACCAGGAATAGGAATCATCATCGAAATTGACATCAAGGCGATCGCTAAGCCAATCACAGTACGCCCAACTAAACTGGTACAAACCTGAGTCATGCGGGGACGAGAAACAGCTTCAATGCGTCGTAACCAAGGCAAACCCACTTTTAGAACCTGACGAACTTTACTTACTTCAAATCCATAATTTCGCCAACTTACAGGCAGCCAAGGCTCATCGCGCCCAATCAACAACTGTACAGCCAGTAAAAACATCGCAATCCCGAAGGGGATAGAATAGCCTGGAGCGGGAATGGGCAAAGCAGATGGGAACGATAACATCACAAATAGAAACCCAAAGATACGCTCGCCAGCAAGTCCTAGGAGATCGCCAAGGGTAACTTTGATAGGATTTTTGGGGAGTTGATCTTTAGGAAAATCAGAGCGTGAAACATCTAGTCCCCCAACTTCGGATTGCTGCCAACGATCATCATCAAAGAAAAAATTCTCAAGTTCGCTGGAAAGAGTAGCCATAGGTATTTGGTCGCATGGGATGAGGTGTGGTCACAAAATGCCCGTCTACACAGGCTATACAAATTTACAAGAATTTCCCAACAATTACCAAAATGTTGGCATACTTTGGTAATTGCTGGGAAAAAGTAGATCAGTAGCGGCATTTTATGTCGCCCTTGCGAGAATCTAGTAAGTGATTTGCAAAGCAACGGAGGCGTTAACCTTCTGCTCACCGCCAAGAATCGGCACAGCATCGGCTAGTTTGGCAAGGGATTCGGCACGGGGCTGTGGGGCGGGATAGGCGATCGCCGACTCATTGATCACGATTGATTTAACCGTATTAGCGGAGAAGCCCAATACCTTTAAAACTGTATTTGATTGAGTTTGGGCATCCTTAACCGCATCTTGCAAAGCTAGTTGTTTTGCCGCTTCCAATTCGGCATCGGAGGCGATGAAAGTAATCTGCTCAATTTGATTAGCGCCTGATTTGACAGCCGCATCAAGAACAGCCGCCGCGCGATCGAGACTGACGATAAAGCTGACGCTAGTTTGTCCCGTAAATCCATCTTGGGTCTGACGATTGTTTTCGTAGACATATTTGGGGTTAAGCTGAACGCTGGTTGTTTGCAACTTTTCGACGTTCAAACCTTGCAAGCGCGAAACAATGCTGTTAGCTTGGCGACCAACTTCCGATTGGACATCGATCGCATTTTTACCTTCAGCCGTGACTCCTAACTGGATTCGCGCTTTGGTGGTTTTGACAGAACGTTCACCACGTCCTGTGACGGTGAGAACTCGTTCATTTTTGGCGGATTGAATGCTGGCGCTTTCTTGAGCCTTTGCCATAGGCGCGATCGCGGTAATGGAAGGAATGCAAAGAGCAATACTGAGAGCTAGAGTAGTGAAGTGACGCATAGTTTTAGATCCTTGTAAGTTCCCTATAAGTTTTTTTATAAATTCTGAGGAACTTTTGTTTGATGAGGTATTTGTGTTTACTGTTTTGAAGATATCACCTCGATCAACTAGGAATTAGCATGGTTGCAATTTCGGAAACAACAAAAAACATAGTTCCCGAAATAGTTCCCCAAATGTGATGATTCTTGGCATTTAGAGCTTGATATCGCGGCGGGTGATGCGCCCATTGGGAGCATCGATATAGGGTGGCAAGGTACTTTGATCGACAACCTTGAGAGTGTCCATATCGTAGGTTGTGTAAATCGTTTCCGAAGTTTCTAACTTAATATCAATAACAGTCACAGTTCGATTGGGCGCAAGATCACCACTCAACAATCGGCGCGGTCCATCGCCCAACACTCCCGCGTGTAGTAGTTCCAATTTGCCCTTGTGAGCGGGATAGTAGGCATGGTGATGCCCACTAATGTAGGTGTGCACATTGTATTTTTCTAATAAAGCTCTCAAGCGATCGGCTTCATTTAGATAGTTACCACCTGTCTCGCGCCCCTTAGCAACCGCATACAGTGGCAAATGCCCGATCGCGATCCGTAATTTTGCTTTTTGAGCAACTTCGCTAGCGAGACTGGTTTCGACCCATCGTAATTGTGCTGGCTCAATCGTGGCAGTGGAAGCATCCCATACTAAACAAAAAATATCATCCTGTTGGAAGGTGTAATAAAAGGGAAATTCAGCACGATCCACAAAGTTTAAATTGGGATCATGTTTGGGATCATTCCAATATTTCTTAGCAGCATCGCGATCGCGTTCAAAGGAGAATTTGCCATTGTAAATGGAACCAGAACCATCGTGATTGCCAATCGTAAATCCAAAGGGTAACTTTGCCTTGCGAATCGGCGCACCAATATACTTCTCAAACCCTTGCCACATGGCAGTAATTTCCGAATTGCTGAGATCATTGCTCTGACCTGCCACCATATCGCCACCACACAGCACTAAGTCAGGTTCCCAATCTGGCAGAAAGGCGATCGCCTGTTTCACCTGATCGATATAGTCAGTAGAACCATAGGCACTATTGAGATCGCTGATTACCACAATCCTCATGTCGCTGCGTGCAGGGGCAAACAGACCTTTAGGCGCAGGATTAGGCGATCGCTTGACGGCGGCTGTAGAGGCGGTTGGTTGCGGACTATTGGCGATCGGAGTAGGCGAAGTGGTGGGAGCGATCGCTTCAGGTTGACGACTCAAAATCCCTGAAAATGCCGCACCACCAACGCCGCCACCTAGCGCCAATCCGCCTAATATCAATAATTGCCGCCGTTTGATTGCCATAGGAAATTCAATATTAAATTGCAAGATTTAATCAAGATTTGATCAAGCTGATTGCTGCCGTATTTTATCGCTTTTACCCGCGATCGCTTAGCAAGCTTCGTCCCTAGTTTAGAGCTGTACCCAGCAGATAGAGCAAGCTCATCCTGATCGCTACGCCATTGGTAACTTGTTTGTCAATCAAGCTCAACCTTGGGTCATCCATCAGATCGGAGCTAATCTCTACGCCACGATTAACAGGACCGGGATGTAAAACTTGGACATGGGGCGCACATTTGGCAAGGCGATCGCGAGTAATCCCATACTTAGCATGGTATTCGCGCAAGCTAGGAATCAAAAATTGTCCCATTCGTTCCATTTGTAAGCGCAGGGTCATTACAAAATCAGCATCTTCAAGGGCTGGCTCAAGAGAATAATGAATCTTTGCGCCGTATTCAGCGAACTCGATTGGCAATAATGTCGGTGGGGCAGCAAGATGCACCTCTGCGCCATTGGTGAGCAAACTCCAGAGGTTCGACCGTGCCACTCTTGAATGTAAAATATCGCCAACGATCGCTACTTTTTTACCCTTCAGATCCTTAGCAGAAGGGGCATTAGCATTCATATACATACAGATAGTCAGCAAATCTAGAAGCGCCTGTGAAGGATGCTCATGCTTGCCATCACCTGCATTGAGGATCGCCACTTTACCACTGAGGGCATCCATATCACGGGCGATCGCCAAAGGTACACCCGCCGACTGATGGCGAATTACCATGATGTCCGTTCCCATTGCCAAAAATGTCCGCGCCGTATCTAGGATCGTTTCCCCCTTAGATAATGAAGATGTGCCGGGGGCAAAGTTGAGCGTATCGGCGGAGAGTCGTTTGGCAGCTAGCTCAAAGCTATTACGAGTACGGGTAGAAGATTCAAAAAACAGATTAGCAACAACTTTGCTTTGTAAAGTTGGGACTTTCTTGTTGCGCCGCGACAGCACTTCTAAAAAGCTAACGGCTGTCTGAATGACGGTTTCATAGTCATTCGGCGTAAAGTCAGCAAGCGAGATGATGTGTCGTCGCTGCCAAGTAAGTTCTGTCATGGTTCTATCGGATGAAGGTAATACCGACAGGTGCAGGGGCAACCATATCATCGGGCAGGAAAGCACGGGAGCTAACTAGCACCAGTGTAAATAAAAAAATCGCAAAAATAATTAGCGGTGCGATGTACTGGCGAAAGAATGGCACGGTGGTAATTATGTAGATAACATTCACATTATCTACGATTTAGAGCATTTTGGGCAGCACCCGCGATGGCGGAGATTACTGATAAAATCAAGAAATTTGTAGTTATGATCATCTATGCAATATCCTGATCCCCGCAATCCCCACCCAATGGCAGGTTTCCCCCAAATCTGCTTCATTCAAAATACGGTTACTAATCCCAATATCATTATCGGCGATTACACCTATTACGATGATCCAGAGGATTCCGAAAACTTCGAGCGCAATGTCCTCTATCACTTCGACTTTATTGGCGACAAATTAATCATTGGTAAATTTTGCGCGATCGCCCGTGGCGTAAAGTTCATTATGAATGGCGCAAATCACAGTATGTCGGGTATATCTACTTATCCATTTCAAATCTTTTGGAAGGAGTGGCAACCACAAAATTTAGAGTTCCCTTACAAGGGCGATACGGTAATTGGGAATGATGTCTGGATTGGCTATGAAGCGGTAATTATGGCGGGAGTAAAGATCGGTGATGGGGCAATTATTGCGGCAAAATCAGTGGTTACTAAAGACGTGCCACCCTACGCGATCGTCGGTGGCAATCCTGCCACGGTCATCCGTAAGCGATTTGACGATCAGGCGATCGCACAGTTATTAGAAATCGCTTGGTGGAATTGGGAAGTTGCAAAAGTTACCAGAAATCTCGATCAGATCGCCCAAGCTGATATTAAAGCTTTACAAAACTGTCTGTAACTAAAGGCTTCGACTTCGCTCAGCCACCGTATACCAATGGCTGAGCGAGGCGATGCACTGAGCCTGTCGAAGTACCGAAGCCCTATTTTTCTTATTTGAATTGTCTACACTTTTGTGAATTGGTATTACTTACAAAATTGATAGCGCAAAAATAGTTCGGACTGATGCTGATATAGCGATCGCAATTTTAACTCTGGCAGGGATTCTCTCTCGCCCATGCCATAACCTGCGCCCATAACCACCGTTTTATTCTCTACTCCACCCACTACATGGGGCGATATAGTGATAAACATTTCATCCGCAAATCCCTGCGAAATCAATCCGTAATTAAGGGCAGCACCTCCCTCCACTAGCAAGATTCTGATCGCGAATTTTTCAAATAGAACTTGAAGTACCTGTGCTAGATCAATGTGATTAGTCTCTGCCGCACATTGATAAACTTGAGCCTTGGCTGGCAACCAAGATGGGATATCTGTAAGTTCGCTAGTAATGACTAAACGTAAATCACGATTGGCTTTCCAAAAAAGATTCTCTTCAGGAATATTCCCAGAATTAGTAATGACAATGCCAAGGGGATGATCTTGATCAAAATGCTGCCGCCTTTCTTCCAACAACTCGGTCGGTGTGATTGGCGCAATTACATCTCGGCGCAAAGTTTCTCCGCCAACCAAAACTCCATCTACCTGCGATCGCAATCGTTTCATCAGTTGGCGATCGGGGCGTGACCCTAATCCCGTTAACTTACCTGCGTTAGTCGTGGCTTTACCATCGACACTTGAGACCATATTAAAGATAACGTAGGGGCGCTTGACCTTGCGATCGCCTAGATCAAACTCCACACCATCTTGGGGAAATGCTAACTCGTCAAAATTATAAATGCGATCGTGGGATGAGAAGAGAGCATTATACATAGTTTTTAGAGAATTGATAGCAAAAAAGAAGCAAAACCAGAAGATGAGTGATGGCGCAATGCGCCACCACTCATCTTCTGGTTTTGTGTCCTAACAAGTCTAGCTAGGGATATAAATATGTTGAGCTAATTGTTTTACGACATTTGCGCCGCGCCAAGCGCGGCACAAATGACTATATCAAACTCATGTTACTTAACAATTATTGCTTAACCAGTTTTACAGGTTGTCCATCGGCTTGGAGTTCCTTACCATCAGCAGATAGGGTGTAAGGCTGCTTAGGAGGCGCTTGGGGTGGTTTTTCCCCATTTACAGTTTCCACTTGAGAGACGACCTTGCCATCTTCGATGGTGATTTTGCCAGCAGTCTTGATCTCTTGGACTTCATCCTTGACGGAAACAGCCTTTAATGTCGCTTCAAATGAACCTTCAGACTTGATTGTCCACTTGCCTGTCACGGACTTAACACCTTCTTTTTCTGCATCAGCTAGCACTTTAGGATCAAGGACGACGTTATATTCTCCCGCAATTTTGTCAAGGCTAGCGGCACTGCCAGTACTGGTTGATGTGTTGGGGCTAGGGCTTGCCGAAGCATCGGGTGAAGGCTTATCTGATGGGGTAGCACTAGGAGAAGCAGTAGCTGAAGGTGATGCCGCAGTGGTTTCTGTAGGAGTGGGAGTTTGTTGGCAGGCAGAAACAACGGTAATACAACTAACGGCGATCGCTGCAACAATAGCTTGTCTCAAGGAGTAGTGGATTGATTTTTTCACGATTAGTTTAGGAGTAATGGATGATAGTAAGTGATGAGAGTTGTTAGTTGGGATTAGTTGGAACTGAACCCTGTAGAAGATCTAAAAAATTTAGAAATTCTTAAAACTTTGGAGAGCCTGAGAAATCCTTTAGCTATCTAGATTGAATAGGTCAGTATATGCAAGATACTCTATGGGTTATCCCTTAGCAAATATCCACGCAAATATTCTTTCGTTACATAGCAGTCCTAAATCATTTGTAGATTTTTGGATTTGTGTAAGCTAACCTCAAAGGAGTGCGCTTACACAAACCATTTAGGATTGCTATATATGCGCCGACATATATTCTTGGCAATTTGTTCCATGATCAACAATCACGATTAAGCAGCAAAGTATATTTTAGAAATCATATCTACACCTGTGATGTATAGCTGTAGCCATTCTTGTTAAGATATAAAAACAGAAGCGAGTTGTGCCGCAACTCGCTTCTGGGGTTTTGATTTCGTCCTAATACAGGCGGCTACAGCTATACAATCACTGTGTGCCACGGGTTATCGAAATCAAGCTAGTATAGGGAGAGTTAATTTCAAGAATAAAACCCCACAATTTAATGTTTGGCTTTCTTAAACGTAAATTTCGCAAAAAAATTGCACGCATTGAAATTACAGGGGCAATTGGCTCCAGCACCAGAACCAGAGTTCTCGAAGCCCTTGAATTTGTTGAAGAACAGAAATTTCCCGCTCTATTACTACGGATTGATAGCCCCGGTGGTACGGTCGGGGATTCGCAAGAAATCTATGCAGCCCTCAAAAAATTACGGGAGAAGGTCAAGGTAGTTGCTAGTTTTGGCAATATTTCGGCTAGTGGTGGTGTTTACATCGGTGTGGGTGCTGATTACATTGTGTCTAATCCAGGCACAATTACGGGCAGCATTGGTGTGATCTTACGGGGCAATAATATTGAGAAGTTATTAGATCGGATCGGGGTTTCCTTTAAGGTGATCAAGTCGGGGGCTTACAAGGACATTCTTTCCTTCGATCGCGAAATCACTCCTGAAGAGAGAGCTATCTTACAATCTTTGATCGACACTAGCTATCACCAGTTTGTAGAAACTGTCGCCGAAGGTCGTAAGCTCAGCCCTGCGACGGTGCGATCATTTGCGGATGGACGTGTATTTACAGGTCAGCAAGCGGTAGGTTTAGGATTGGTCGATCGCCTAGGCACAGAAGAAGATGCGCGATGCTGGGCGGCTGAGCTAGTGGGACTTGATCCCAAGACGACTAAAGTATTTACGATCAAGCCACCTAAGTCGTTTGCGAGTAAGTTTCTGCCTGGGGGATCGGAAAATGCGATCGCCCGTTTGCAATTTGAAGCGGAAACCAGTGGAATGCCTCTGTGGATGTGGCAGTAATTATTACAGGCATTTATGCCGCGCGGAGCGCGGCGTAAATGCCTGTTTATAAACCCGAAGAAGTTAGCACCAAACCACCGAGGATCAGTCCCATGCCGACAACATACCAAGGCGTAATGCGATCGCCTAAAAATAGGGCAGATAAGAGTGTAACCAAAATATAGGTCAAAAAGGTAAAGGGATAGCCCTTAGAAAGCGGTACAAACCTTAGCGCAAACACCCATAACAATGTACCGATCGCATAGAATACTAATCCTGAAATGAGCGCAGGATTTAGCCAACTAAAAATATTTTCGCTATTGATGAGCAATGCTCCTTTTTTAAATAAAATATGTCCGCCAGTGGTGACTAGGGACATGGCTAAGAGTAAAAGTAAATTGCGATCGAACATAGAATCTTAAAAGTATGGGCTGAGATTAAAATTTAGGGAATCAGTAGAGAATAGGCTAGTGCGATTAATTTCTCTAATTTGCGGATTGCTTCTGTAGGAGCATCCAGAATAAATCTTCGGCAGGGTAGGGAATGGGAAGTTGGTCGGGGATAATGCCTAAGAGTTTACTAGCAAATCTGCCTAAGAGCGATCGCTTTAGTTTGTAACGCAATAGTGATTTAACATGAGCGCCATTGATCCATTTGGAAGGTCTGCCAGAGGCGACTTTATAAAATCCCAGTTGATTAGCTAACTGCTCTAGATCCTGCGGCGAAAACCAATGCAAAACGCTAGGTGGACTGTATTCATGCCAATTTTGACCCGAAATTTTTGCCGTCCAACTATCGCGATTCCAAGTTTCGATCAGCCAATAGCCATTAGGTTTAGTAATCTCAGCCGCTTTTTCGAGAGCTTGGCGTAAATCAAAGAAATGGGAAATCACTTGGATCATACTCACAAGGTCAAAGCGATCGCCACTATCCAAATCTTCTAAAGAACCAACCTGAATCGGCAATCCTAATTTTTGACAGCCATAATTTGCCATCTGAGAATTGGGCTCGATCCCCTGACCTTGCCAGCCATGATCACTAAATCCCTGCAAAATAAATCCTGCGGCTGCCCCAACATCTAACATCTTGCCCTGATCTATGTAGCGATCGATTAATTTCGCGTACCTCCTGCCATGCTGACGCAATATTTTGGACTCAGCCAAATAATCAGGGTAGCCTGCCCCACCGCTATGAAAATAATCATCTCCATATACCGTTTGAGTATGAGTTGGGTCAGGCACAATATCGGCAAATTGATGTTTACATTTTGAGCAAGAGCGAATGGCACAATTGTATTTTGTAAAAAGATACACACTAGGACTACTACAGATGGGGCAGTTCATCGATTCAAAGGGAATTAGGGTTTGAGGGAAACAGATGAGACATCTAAGACTCTAAGACATCAATCAATCTCTAGCCGCCACAGCAACGCCATGATAGAAGTGAGGCTTGACCGAAGACAGCTTAGTTTGACGCTGCTGGATGTAGTTAGCATGATCAAACATTGGCACGATCTCATAGTGTTTTGCCAAAATATCTAATACCTTGCCGACCATTGCAACTTTCTTATAGCTAGGTTGATTCATGGCTGGGAAAAATGCCAACTCTGGCACATCTTCGCCACCCATAAAATCGAGGGGATGTAGTAATAGCGATGGCTGCACCCGCATCAACCGACAAAGGGCGATCGCCAGACGGAAGTACACCAAAGCCAAAGTCTGCGAAAAGACTCCCAAATACAGCAAATAACTTACATGAATTGGAATCTTGAAAATTGGCATCGTCGTCACGGGAATCTCAATCAAATTTCCCATTAACTTCCAACGATAGGGCTTGAGGGGACGGAATCCCTCTTGAAACTTACCAAATAATTCTTTGCGCTTAGCCATTTCTTCAGGACTGAGTTTACTCGTCATGAAGTAGTACGCACGGGCAAGGGGACCTAAAAAAGTGGGAAAAGTAGAAGCATCATAATGATATCCCCTTCGAGATAGAACGCGCAAAACCGTTGCCGAAAGACTGAAGCCCGGACCACGGAATCCTGTCGGAATATTTCCTGTTGCCTTGGCAATATTTTCTTCCGCGATCGCTAATTCGTGATCAATTTCCTCTTCAGAGTAGAGATGTAACCAAGGTTCGTGCTTAAAGGAATGGTTACCGATTTCATGACCTGCGTCAGCGAGCGATCGTAAAGCTTGATGATTTTTTTCCAACGCCGCATCCTGTCCGACAATGAAGAATGTAATCTTGAGATTACGCTCTTCTAAAAACTGCAAAACGCGAGGAACCACAATGTCTAAATAGGACGGAAATGACTCCCAACCAGCATCACCGTGGGTTTTCATGTAAGACCATTGATTATCCAGATCAAGGGACAGACTGGCGGGAGGAAGATTACTTTTATGATCTGTTGGTCGAATGTACTCAGAGGATGGCATAGATTTAGGTATAGCTTTAGATAAGGATATAAATAATCGAGAACTAAAAGAAAAGTTCAACTGTAGATGCTGATATTAGCTTATGGAATTTTGAACTTTAGGAACAGCTAGAGAAGTGAGTGGCATTACCGATATACATATTATTAGGGCAACTATCGCCAGATTTGGCAATAGTCCAATAGTTATTGATTGGATGTAAATTTCATCGTAACCAAAGAGATAGCTAAATAGACCATAGGAAATACTTGTATGTACCATGATTAAAAATAAAGATATTCTCCAAATATATCCACTAAAGCTATTTTCTGTAGAAGCCTTAAACTCATACAACTTATAAATCAATAGGAATAGCACAGGAACAATCAAGATGGAGTTGTTAGTATTTTGGGCATAGCTAAAGGTAATTGTTAATAGGGAGACAAGAGAAATATCGCGCAAGAAAAATATATTCTTTAAATCTAAATGATTAGAATCTGGCGATAGTTCTTGAGATAGACTTCTGTAGCTTTGGGACATGAATAACTTAAGGGCAACAATTGCTAAGAGTATCATCTTAACAATGGTAGAAATGATCACAGCGATATAATATGAGGCTTGATCCTTGACCAATCTCGCACCTAGTACATTAATATCAATTCGAGAAATAGATGTGAACTCTGAGCCATAGGCATTACCATCGATATTTGTACTAATTGCATTACGCCACGGATTGATAAATCCTGTATTTACCTCTGCGGGATTAAATGGATTGATACCAGCAACCAATAAACCAGTTATCATCATTAATATTGTAATTCCGATAGCAAAGCTAAATATCCGAAATCTTTTTTTAGCTAAGATAAATATAAACAAGAAAATCGATAACGTCGGTTTAATCGCACTTAAAGCCAGAAAAATTGAGGCTGGGATCTGACGATTTTCTTTGAGAAACACAAAAAACCAGATTACAAATGCTATGGTGATCGTTGTGATATTTCCTAATACCACATCAAATGTTAATCCAAATAAAGACAAACAAATCCAAGTTGTGGTCTTAGATAAAAACCTATAGTCACTAATGAGACGGTTTGCACCTAAACAAACAAAAAATATAGCGATCGCCCCAATAATATTAAATAAAATAGAACTAATATTAATACTAGTCCAACCAACAGACATCAATAGAGGAAAGAGATTAGGCAGATATGGAAAATTAAGAGAGGTATTTGGATCGACAGGATCGGGTATTCCTAGATAGGGATTAACTCGATTAATCACTGCAACACCAACAGCATAGAAGAATCTAAAATCTTCATACCTAGATCCTCTATGGGCATCGATTAAGTCTAAAAGCGATCGCCCCAGACAATACAGGATCGGTAGTATGACGATCGCTCTGATTAAATATTTGTTTTTATCGAATAGTTGATATAAAAATTTTGTCTGTAGATCGCCAAGTCCAAATATTTTTAGTCCTAAAGGATCATTAAGGTTCTGAAGCTGACGAGGATGACTTTTATCAAAGTTAGCGATCGCATCAACAATACAAGCTACCGACAAATAGTAAAATCCGATGATCAATACTATTTTTAAAGCCAAAACTATAGTCATATTATTTGAATTCCTATTGAATTCCTACTGAAGGGGCTTACTTATATCGCTAGTTATGAAGTTAGGATTAATATTATGAATTAGTGATTTCAGCAATGGTTTTCTCTGCTAACTGAATTGTTTCGTTCACGTTTAGAGTGCCATTGAGAATATGGGCAGAATTGAGAATAAATAGATTAGGAATAGAGGTTTGGATAGGGGGTAATCGCTCTGAATAGTTGAGGGTGGCGATCGCTAAGACATGGCGTACTCTCGAAACCTGAAAGCACAGCACATCAGTACGCTCAAATTTGGGATACATATGGACTAGGGCTTGAATAAATTTTTCTTCGAGTTCGCAATCGCTGAGATCAAAGGCAGGATCGTTAGGCACGACATACTTAGGCAGATAGACAAGAGCATTGCCCTTAAATTGAGCGCGATCGACTAATGCTGTCATCTCAATTACGCCCGTAAAGGGAACCCAAGTATCAGTGATATTCGTGACATAAAACTTAGAAAGCGGCTTTTTTAGAAGTACCGAAGCGCAGATGATGCCTTGATACTCAATGTCACGTAGCCGACGGTATTCATCGACACTTAGCCCCTGACAAACTTGAGCAGCGATCGGTGCAGGAACTGTTAATACAACCCGATCAAATTCTGTATAGTTTCCATCATCTAGCTCCACCGACAACCTAAATTTGGCATTATCTTGGAGCGATTCAACGCGCTTGACTTGACGCTTGAGACAGATCTTTACTCCCGATGCAGTGAGAACTTCCGTAAAGCGATCTAGCATCCGACCATAGCCCGATGGTAGATAACCAAACAATTCTTTTTTTAAGCCTGTACGCCTTGCCGCATAGAGTCTAGCAATAATTGCCCAGATAAATGACGCAGAGGCTTTTTGATAATTTTCGCCAAGCTTCGATCGCAATAAGGGCAGCCAAATTTTGGTAAAGGTATGTTTACCAGACCACTTAGTTAGCCAATCACTAACGGATATTTTTTCTAATTTTTTCCAATCCTTGATTTTGGAACCATAGATAATGGTGAAGGCAAATCTCAGTTTGTCAATTAGATTAAGTGGAAAGAATCGCAAAAACTCGATCGCATTGGAAATCGAGTAGAGCTTCCCATCGTTATAAAAGCCTGTTTTCGTCTCCACCCACTGCATATCACTATCTAGTCCTAACTCTTTGAGTAGCGATCGCAGGTGCAGATCCGATAGCAATGTCACATGGTAATGGCGATCCCAAGTAATATCACCCAATTGCCAAGCATCGGCTAGACCGCCCAAGCGATCGCTACTGTCGATAAGTGTGACCTGTTTACCTTGCTGAGCTAACCTAAGAGCGAGAGTCATCCCCAAGATGCCTCCGCCCACAATACCCCAATGCTCTGATGTAGATGTCATAGTTGCACTTTGATTAAATATCTCGGCAAGGCGATGGATAGAAAAATTTAGGAAAATAGCTAATCGGGAGGATCTAATTCCGTCACCATATTATTGGTGATCGCGTAGGGCAGTCCACAGGCGGAGCAGTGAATTTCCGAAATATTTACAACTTCGTAGGTAGAAAATTTCACTAGCGGTTCTCCACAGCGACAGACACAACCCACAGACTTAGCAGGATGTCCAATCACTAAATGGAAATCGGGGACAGATTTAGTAACCAATGCTCCCATCCCGACCATCGCAAAACGTCCAATCGTTAGATCGTTGCCAATAATGCAGCCAGCACCAATAGTTGCACCAGACTTAACCAAAGTCGGCAAGGTATGTTCATCGGGATCAGACGGGCGCAATTGCTTCAGGTTACTGGTGGTTGCCCTAGGAAAGCGATCATTAGTGAAGATTGTGCCTGCGCTAATCATGACACCATCTTCGATGGTGACCGCATTGCAGATATACACAAAGGCGTTGATTTTAGTGCGATCGCCAATGTGAACATCATAGGCAATATAGGTCTTCTCACCGACGATACATTCTTCACCAATCTTAGTAGAATGCCGAATATGCACATTATCCCAAATGGAAGTCCCTTCACCAATGCTAACGTTATCCTCCACAATTGCCGAAGGATGGACACGTACCGCCATAAATTCCCTTTGCCTCCTAATTTTATGTGTATATACACACCTATAGAATATTAAATCCTCAATTTAATTTTTGGATAACCGATACACAACTAAGCGGCAACAGGGACTTGAGACCGCGACCCAGAATGATTATTCTGAGAAATGGGAGTCCAGCTAGTGTGTAACATCGCAGCATAGGCAGACTCGATCACTTCCACAGAAGCCAAGCCATCAGCCGCCGTTATTAATAGAGATTCCTCACCTTTGATCGCCTTGGTAAAGTTCTCAATCTGACTGCGAAAAGCTTGAACTTTGTTGTAGCCGTTACCAAAGACAATCCAGTCAGAACTGGATGCTTGGCGATATTTGGACTCCTTCCAACCCACAGAGATTGTACCTTGAGAGCCATAGATACGAATATAGCTATCCAGTTCCTTGTTAATACTCCAAGATAGATCGATGTTGCCACGTACACCAGTAGCACTCTTTACAAAAATCTGGACGGTATCTTCTACTTTCAAGCCTTGAATGCGCTTACCTTCCACCACTTGGATTTCCGATAATGCTCCGAGAAAGTAACACATGATATCCACAGAGTGGGTTCCATTATCAATCAAAACGCCACCACCGCTAATTTGGGGTTGAGAATTCCAGCGCTTGCTCATATCTACACGCCCCGTAAAGGCATTCTCAAATAGAACAATTTCACCCAAGATTCCCGAAGACACAATCTGCTTAGCACGAATTACATCTTCCACATAACGGAATTTGGAAGCCATTGTCAGAATAACCCCCGATCGCTCTGCGGATTCGATCATCAGCTTGGCATCCATTGAGTTGACGCTCAGGGGTTTTTCGCATAAAACATGAATTTTTCGATCTAGTAAATGCTGACAGACCTGTAGATGGGTAATCGGTGGTGTGCAAACGATCGCCGCATCAATTTCAAGATCATTGAGCATTGCCTCATGGGAATCAAAACTTTGAGCACCAATCTTTGCCGCTAGGTCCTCAGCCCTAGCTAGATCAACATCAGCGATCGCTACTAGCTGAGCGATCTCAGTACTTTGAAAAGCCTGTATGTAGGACTGAGCGATCGCACCTGCACCCACTAGCCCAAATCTTAATTTTGTAGTCATAACTTTTGCCCTAATCTACTGCAATATGTGGATAAATCTGGAGGTAGACTGAGCGCTCCTCCATCAAAAAACATCAAAAAGCTAGTTGTAGAAACCGACTAATTCTTCAATTGAGCAACTGATTCATGGATTGCATCAGCGATATAGTTGATATGCTCATCGGTATAACGCTCATTCCAAGGCAACACCAGTACAGCTTCCAATCCCGCATAGGTTCCAGTAAATAGACTAGGATCGTAGTCCACAGCCTCGGGTCTAGCCAACGTAAAGGGAAACCGTGAATTACCAAAGGTACGTTGCTTTTGGAAAATCTCACACATGAAAGCAGGCTTCTGGATATATCTTGGTGCAGAGAAGATGCCCTTCTCTTTCAACGACTTAGCCAAGCCCACAGATCCACCAGCAATCTGCTGACTATCGACACTCAAGCAATACTTCCAATAGACGTGAGTGTTACGAGGATCGATCAAGGGCGTAGTAATACCAGCCAAACCTTGGAGCTTAGCCGTTAGCTTAGCCGCAGCTACTTGACGGCTGTGGACAATTCCTTGCAGCTTGGCAAGTTGGGCAACCGCTACCGCTCCTTGCAATTCACACATCCGACCATTCAAGGCTAAGAAGTAATGATCAGGCTGTGGATCACCGTAGCCCCAAGCCTTGTTCACAAACAGAAACATCCGTCTAGCTAAGGCTTCATCGTTAGTGGTGACAATGCCACCTTCGCCTGTAGTGATGTGTTTACCCTGTTGCAGGCTAAAGCATCCCACCGAACCGATCGCACCCACCTTTTTGCCATTATGTTCAGCGAGGAAAGACTGGGCGCAGTCCTCAATGATCGGAATACCGCGTGATGCTGCAAGATCCACAATCTCAGTCATATTGCAAGGATTGCCGAACAGGTGCGTCACGATGATCGCCTTAGTGCGATCGCTCAGCTTTGCTTCAATAGTCTCCGCAGTGACATTCCACGTCCTCGGATCAACGTCAGCAAATACAGGAATTGCACCCTGATACAGGATCGGAGTTAAAGCTCCCATATCAGTAATGGAAGTTGTAATAATCTCATCACCGGGTTCAGGATCAACACCTGAAATTGCTGTATGGATCGCACCTGAGCCAGAAGAACAAGCATAGGCATACTTGACCCCCAACATTTCTGCAAATTGAGTCTCTAGCGTCTTTACAAAATTACCTTTAGTGCTAGTAAGAGTACCGCTATGAATTGCTTCAGAAAGAAATTTGAGTTCTTCATCTCCTAGAGTCCTTCCTGAATGATCCTGATCAGAAGGCAAATGAATTGGTTTGACAAGGGTTGATGTGACTTCAGCCATAGTTAACAACACTCCATCTAATAAAAACTAATTTTAAAAACTGACAATCCAGAATGCTAATTAAGAGAACTGTGGCAAGACAATCCAAAACAAACTTTGCTTTTTACAAAAAGTTTATTCTTTAAAATACTGTATACATTTTTTATATTTTTTGCAAGTATTATTAATTTTTTTAATTTTTTTATCACACTTGTCTAAGCCAACTAAACTGATCAAACCCTGACTAATCTAGACTATAGCAATACTATAGTGGTTTAGAAAATATTCAATAAAAAATTAAGAATATTATCTAGCAAGCTTCAAAAATTAAGTTCTGTATCTCGGCTAACAAACTATACAAATTATTAGCAATTAAACAAATCATCTTTGATTATTATATGAGACTTCATCAAGAATATAAGTTCATTGCAATAAAGTAAGCTCTTGATAATTAGCGTCAAAAGCTTTGTCTAGAGAGACTTCTAGTATATTAGTTACAGAAATAATTCGCATTTTAAGCTTTTTTAAAAACTATTTTTAAATCAGATTGAATAAAGTTTAGTAGTCATTAGTAGATTATTTACTACAACTATGGACATAGGTTATTAGGATAGTTAGATATGCAGCCGCAAAAATTAATTTTAATAGTAGTAACTTAAGTTAGCAAGTGACAACTTGATAAGTATAAGCACAGAAAAAAGTTAAGCTTGACGAAATATAGACACAGAAAATTAAGCTTGCACTTGTGTCTATATTTCAAGTATTTTAAAGCCTGATATAGCTATAGAATTTCTTATTAAAGTACAGCTTGTTTAGAGATTTTATAGTTAGCAACTAGGTACATCTCATGGGGAAGGAAGCTATGCATAGATTAATCAACTAGCTTATTTAAAGTTGTTCTCAGTATTGATATAGAGACTAACAGTAAAAAATGAGGGAATTCTGTGGTTTACGAGTCATAGCAGTCCTAAATCATTTGTAGATTTTAGGGTCTGCTTCCACAGACCCTTTCGGGGTTTGCTTTCCACAGATTATTTAGGGTTACTGCATGGCAAGTAAAAGAATAGTTAAAATGACTACTAACTTTATGAATCCTATTTAACAGAGTTTTTTACCCTCCTGTCTGTCCTGAGGGACTTTAATTTTGCGATAAAGTCCCACGGCATCATTACCAAGAGTCCAAAACCAAGAGTCCAAAACCAAGAGTCCAAAGTATTGATTTAAATAAATTTAATCTAGTAGCACTAATCTGGGTTAATAGAATTATTGCTCTGATTTTGTTCTCGAAGAGATATACCGAGGTAGAAGATTTCTTCAAAATAGTTCTTACTTTGCATCGATAGTACGCCTAGACTAAACAACTGGATCGCCAGAATCAACGTAATACCGCCAATAAAGAAGGTATGGGGAGCGCGCATATAAGCTGTCGCTACAGCATCAGTAAAGTCAGGAAAAGCTTGTGTCAGAGATAACTCTTGAAATATATTCCAAGAACGAAGAATCGCATAAAAGTTAGCGTAGGCAGAAATCAAAAAGAGCAATAAACTCGGAATCAGAAAAAAGATTACAGGTCTAAAGAAGAATCCCGAAAGTAATACTGCCATCATCTGCTTAGCAATCTTCATGCTAGAGGTACGTTTTACCTCCTTCGTTTTTTGTGGCAGCCAATGTAGATGAGCAGGAATTTCTTCGATACGAGCGCCGAGTAGTCTTGCTTTTTGGATCACTTCAGGATTGATTTCCATACCTCTAGATCTGAGGGTGATTTTCTTCAAGAATTTAGCGTCGTAGATTCTGACCATGCCTGTGAGCGTAGCAAGACTGCGTTTATCCGTAAAAGAGAGAAACTTATTCGCCCAAATACTCAAGATTTTTCGTAACCAAGGTACGTTAGCAATGGAGCCGCCTCGCATGTAGGGAGAAGCAACAACTATACGAGCCTGAGTCTTGACCATCCGTTCCAGCATTTCGCCAATGTGATCAGCAGAGTAGCTCAAATCTAGATCAACAACTGCGATGTAGTCGCCTTGACAGTTTTTAAAGCCGTAGCGCAGGGCTTGCCCTAAACCAAAGTTAGTGCGATGTGTCAGAACCTTGATATTCTGTTTGCCCTTTGCAAAATCCTTTGCCTTTTCATAGGTTCCATCTCTACTGCCATCATTAACAATTACAACCTCCCAGTCATATAGCTGTTCCAAAGACTGCATATATTCGCAGAGAATCTGGAGATTGCTGTCAATGATAGATGCTTCATTGTAAGCAGGTACAAGCAATGAAACTAAGGGTTTGGGAGATTGTTCTATCTCTAGACTTTTGCCTTCTTGACTTGCAACCTCACCCGTAGAGCATTGATGGCTGGAGTCAGATTTAAGTACGCTAATGTTTTCAGCTTCAGATCTATCAACTTCAGAGTCTGGATCGGAATCATCAAAGGAATTATCTAGGAATCCTACCGTTATGGAAGAGGACATAAGCTTGTACCCACATATCTCGATGTATTTATCGTTACTAATAAATCAACAAAAATCAAGACAGCAAGTTATACATAGATTATATAGAAGTTATACGTAAGTTATACAAGCTGTTTGACGTTATTTAGGATTATCCACTAATGTTGTTCGATTTGTATGACCTAAGTAAAAATTGCACCGCCTTGCAAACGTTGATAATGAAGTTCAAACTCTGCTTTTAGCAATGGGAAGATATCTAAGCTGGGATCTTTTTTGATAATGCGTTCGGCAGCAACACGGGCTATTTGGAAGATTTCTTGACGGGCAGCTTCATCGGGCAAACGATCTTCTATGGAAAATCCTGCATGACCTGATTGTTGTGTACCCTCATCTTTGCCTTTACCGCGCATTTGGAAATCACGTTCAGCAATGAAGAATCCGTCTTGAGATTGCTCAAGTACTTGTAAGCGTTCTTGAGCGGTTTGAGATTTGGCACTACTCAGGAGCAGGCAGTAGGACTGGGCGGCTCCGCGCCCGACCCGACCGCGTAACTGGTGCAGTTGGGCAAGTCCAAAGCGATCAGCATGTTCGATTAGCATCACCGAAGCATTGGGAATATCAACACCGACTTCGACAACGGTGGTAGCAACTAAAATTTGAGTGTCGCCGCGCCGAAAGGTATTGATGGCTTCATCTTTTTCTGCGGAAGACATTTGACCGTGGAGTAACCCGATCTGAAAGTTAGGAAAAACAATATTTTGTAAATGCGATCGCTCTTGGATCGCGGCTTTGATATCTTCCATTTTTTCTGATTCTTCTACCAGTGGAAAGACGATGTAAACCTGTCTCCCTTGCGCCACTTCTCGGCGAATGAGATCGTAAGCATCCTTGCGTTGCGAAGGTTTAAGCAATACGGTTTGAATCGGCTTACGTCCGGGGGGAAGCTCATCAATGAGGCTAACTTCGATTTCGGAGTTAGTGAGATAGAGGGTACGAGGGATCGGCGTAGCGGTCATGATCAGGACGTGGGGATCGGTTCCCTTTTGTAATAATCGCGATCGCTGATCACGACCAAACCGATGTTGCTCATCGATGACGGCGAGTCCTAATCGCGCAAAATTTACTCCATCTTGAATCAAGGCATGAGTGCCGATCACAAGGGGCAGTTCTCCTGTTTCTAGTTGGCGCAGGATCTCACGGCGTTTGGCGGTGCGGGTGGAACCTGTGAGAATCTCCACAGGAATATTAATCTGCATAAACCATTCGCAAATTTTGCGGTAATGCTGTTCCGTTAGAACTTCAGTAGGAGACATAAGCGCAGTTTGATAACCTGCCTCGATCGCCGTCAAGAGTGCATAGACAGCGACGATAGTTTTGCCTGAGCCAACGTCCCCTTGTACGAGACGATTCATCGGAGATTCTCCCTGTAGGTCAGCCCGAATCTCTGCGACTACTCGTTTTTGAGCATTAGTTAGCTCAAAGGGAATAATATTTTCCAACTGGGAGATGAGGTGACTCTGAGGTACAAACCGAATTGCTGACTTTTGATGGCGACGATAGAGCGAGACGAGGCGGCGATAGAAGTACTTGTCAAAGGTGAGGCGAATAATTGCTTGCTCAAGGGTGTCACTGTTGTCAGGATAATGAATCTGGGCGATCGCTTCAGACAAGCCCATCATTTTATAGTCCGACAGCAGGCGATTGGGCATCGGATCAACCAACTTGCTAGCGGCGGGCAAGCATTTTAAAATTAGTTGGCGAATGAATTCGGGGGTAACGCCTTCAGTAAGAGGATACACAGGCACAACGCGACCCACAGTCGTCGATTGGATCTTGCTTTGGGTATGTTCTAAAACTTCAACATCGTAATTTTCGAGAGTTAGCCCATATTTACTGCGTTTGACCATGCCTGAGGCAGCGACGGTGCAACCTTGGGGATAGAGTTTCTTTTGAGATTCTTGCCAACCGCGATTAGAAAAACGCTTGCCTGTCCAGAAGCGAGTGAGTTTAATCTGTCCCGTATGGTCTTGGAGGGAGATTTCAACAATTGTTAGGTTAGGATTTTTGGGGCTAGTGAAGCAGCTAAATTTTTTGATCGTGCCGATCACGGTGACTGTTTCGCCATCCTGTAGATTGCGAATGGGAATCTGTCTAGCGTAATCAATGTGATCGCGAGGAAAATAGTTGAGAACATCCCTAACCGTGTTTAGTTCCAGTAATTTGGCGCTACGCCCACAATTGCCGATGATGTCGCTGGCTTCCGTGAGCGTCATTTCAGGAGTGAGCGATCGCGATGGTGGTTGTTTCGCGACTAGGGGTACGGTTTTAGGTTTCTTTTGTAAGGGGACGGCGGGACTAGTGTCGGCGATCTCTTGACGACGGACTTCGTGGAGCAGTCTGCGTGTTTCGGCGACCAGATGCTGTCTACGGGATAGGCTAAATTCTTTATACTCAATATATTGGGTTGCTAATTTCTCCGCCTGTTGGCGATCGCGATCGTCCCATCTTTCTGTAATTTCGCCGCGCAAACTTAAGCTCAAAAAATCCGCAAACAGAAATTGCTTCCCCTCTAAGTTGGTAAAGCCACGCTCTGCCTCAACGGTCAAGGCTTTTTGTAATCTATAGATATCAGATTGCACGAACGAATAAACTCATTAAGTCTATCGAAACAAGACAATTTTACTTGATTTTACAAAGAAGTGTTTCGCTCTATAGCAATCCTAAATCATTTATGAAATGCGAATCTTAGAGAACAAGGGGCTTAAGCCCCTTGTCTTTATACGAATCATTTAGGATTGTCCTAGATGGCACTTGGCTTAATTCAGAATCGTGGGATTACTGTAAAAAAGTTACACAGATCGATCTATTTAAGCTATGATCGGTAACTGTCGCAAATTGTAAAATTTTCCAGACACATCTAACTCCACATCACCTCATAGAACCGCAATGGCTAAGAAAAGCATGATTGAGCGCGAAAAAAAACGCGCTAAGTTAGTTGAAAAATATGCAACTAAGCTCGAAGCACTCAAAGAAAAGTTTGCTAGTCCTGAACTGACACAACAACAAAAAGTTGCTGTACACCGTGAAATTCAGCAAATTCCTCGTAACGCAAACCCCACCCGTCACCGTAACCGTTGCTGGGCAACTGGTCGTCCTCGCGGCTATTACAAAGATTTCGGTCTATGCCGCAACGTTTTGCGTGAGATGGCTCACCAAGGTTTGCTACCCGGTGTGGTCAAGTCTAGCTGGTAATTATTTAATAAAACCATAAGATGCTTGGAGGTGCTTTGCGCCACCAAGCATCTTATTGGTTTTATGTCTTAAATGTAAGACTGGCTGCATCTAAGGGGCAGAAGCGAGAGTCGGTAATTTTTACTAACTCTCGCTTTTGTGTGAGTATTCTTGGTGTGAGTGTTCGGTAAATTTGTGAATGAATTTGTAGATGAATTTGTGAGTGAACTTGTGAGCGAATCCGTAGATAAAGTTGATGTAGTTGGGGAGGCTTCGGGGCAAGAACTTAATAGCTCAGAACTTGTGACCAGTTTCCCGTCCGAAGATTTTTTAAATGAATTTCCGAGTGACTTTTCGATGTCTCTCCCTGATCCTAATGATCAAGAATTAGCTGAAGGTCAATTTTTAGCGGAAGTTGATCAGGCTTGGCAAGTATGCGATCGCTTTGATTTGCAGACGGATATCTGGCGCGGCAGGATTTTACGCACGGTGCGCGATCGCGAAAAAGCCAATGGGGAAGGACGAGGCACAGGATTTTTAAAATGGCTGCAAGAGAGGGAAATCAGTAAATCCCAAGCCTATTCATGGATTCAACTAGCGAATAGTGCAGATACTTTGATGGCGGACGGACAGTTGGATACCGATGATATTCGCCAATTTAGTAAGCGGGCTTTTGTGGAAACTTCTCTCGCCGATCCTGAAGTACAACAGCTAATCGTTGATGCTGCCCGTAATGGCGAAAAAATCACAAGGCGAGAGGTGCGCCAACTCTCCGATGAGTGGACGGCAATGAGTTCTAGTTATTTGCCCGATGATCTTAAGGAGAAGGTTGCTGCCCATACGATTCCCACGCGCTATGTTGCGCCTTTGGTTAGGGAAATTGATAAGTTACCCGAAGCCTATCAAGAACCTCTCAAACAGGCGATCGCCGATGGTACGGATTTAGAAAATATCAAATTAGTCACCGCCGACGCGCAAAGGCTGACCAAATATCTATCGAATACCAATCAAGTACAGGCGATCGCCCAGCGATCGGTAAATATTGACCTTGCCCTCGAAGAGTCCTTACGCATCGGCTGTCTCAAACTAACTTCGGATCTTGTCAGTCAAGCTGCCCAATTAGAACAGGCGATCGCCAAGCTCTACAGCACATGGAAACGAGTAGCAACTTCTGCCGATCAGCTTTATGTCGAAGCGGGAGCAAGTACTCCCAATCTTGTCGATCTGCTTAATTCCCTTGATTCCTTAGCGAGCCAACAGGTATCGATCCAAATTGGTAATGAAAATTCTGGTCGGACGATTCGTTTACAAATTATTGAAGAATCGTAACTAACGTCAGTTCAAAATTTTGAGCCATCTGCGCCGCGCTTCGCTCGGCGCAGATGGCTATACGTTAATTATAGTAATTTCAAATAAATTCAAGAGGCTTCGACTTCGCTCAGCCATCGTATATTGCTGGCTGAGCGAAGCGATGCACTGAGCTTGTCGAAGCGTCGAAGCCCTAGTTTTCTTATTTGAATTGCCTATGATAGAGAAAAAGCCTCGCTTTGCGAGGCTTTTTCTCTATTAAACTGCGGTCTCTAGTTTTTGGATATAGTCGCCCAATTCTTTAAAAGTACCTGCATAGGTAATTGTCGGTGAATCGTAACCCTTTAGTGCTACTGAATGTTGCTTGAGAGGTAGTAACACGGCGGCATAGGGCGTATGACTGTAAGTAGTTGCTCCGATCGCCAGATCCATTCCTAGGGGTTTGGTCGATGACTCTAATCGAAAAGCAGCGTTAACCGTATCGCCGAGCGCGGTATAGTCGGGATGTTCACTAGTTCCCATCTGTCCGACCATGGCGTAGCCCGTATTAATCCCCGCACCCACCCGTAGCTGAAATGGTAGATCAAATAACTGATTCAATTCATTACTCATTTCAAAGAGTTCAAAGAGGGCGCGATAGACCTTGAGCATCTCTTGGGTGGAAATAATATCGGCACTTTTCTGGGTTTCGTGGATCCATACGGTCATCACCGCATCACCGATGTACTTATCGACCCAACTGCCATAGCGATCGATGATTTCTCCCGCACGGCGGAACCATGTCCCGATCGCTTCCGACAGTAAATGCTCATCCATCTGCTGGGTGAGCTTGGTGAAATCACGAATATCCACCACCAATACAGTAATCAACTGACGCTTGTGCAGCATTGCTGTTGCGGCTGTATCAACCCTGCCATCTTCATCATCAGGATTAGCACCGTCTGGCGCTGTGGTCATTTCAGGACAATAAAACTCTAAATTGGTTTCCCCAAGGGTAATGCGATCGCCATTTTTAAGATTGACAGGAATCGTCACCCTACGTCCATTCACAAAGGAACCATTACGACTACCCAAGTCGATCAAAAAATAATTGCTTTCCCCCACCCGTTGAAACATTGCATGATTGCGTGAAGCGCACTTATCCGACAAAGGAATATCATTTTCAGATCCCCGCCCCAATGTCCAAGAATAAGCATTTACAAGAGGGATTTCCCTCATCCCCTGTGTGGCATGAAGGATGATATGTGGCTTTTCATCCCAAGTTGTGACAGATTGAATCACAAGGCTTTTAACTCCCAATCATGAATTTATTGGTATTTTATGTGTATGTCTCTTGAAATTCTTACCTATGCTAATATACCGCTTTTTTGATATCCCTTGGGCTACCATGGATGAGTTGAGTGACTAAAAAACAATTAGTTGTAATTAGTTAAAGTTCTATTTCTAATCTTGCATATCTTGTCCAAATTCCGCCTCCGCTATTTGATCTGATTCTTTACCAGTTGATACGATTACAGTCTTAAAAAACTTCGCTTTTATCTTTTTTACTTATTTTTGTCAGCCAGACTAACGCAATGCAAACAGTTTCCCCCAAGCAAGAAAAAAAAGAACCATCTAAGTTCGCAAATATCTGGAAAAAGCCTTGGCTAGCGGTGATTTTACTACTGGTGTTGCTAGGTGGTGGCTTTACGATATTTCGGGTAGTCTCTAGCTCTAACCAAGACTCAAGCAAAAATCTGCAAACGGAGTCCGTCGAGTCAAAATCGCTGCCGATCAAAATTAAGTCCAGTGGCTCTGTCGTTCCCGTTGAGACGGTCAATATCAGTCCAAAGCAGGCAGGACGCTTGATGGAGTTATTGGTAGAGCAGGGGGCGCGAGTTACTAAGGGGCAGGTGATTGCAAGAATGGATAATGTCAACTTGCTACCCCAACTCTATCAAGCGCAAGCATCGGCGGCGGCGGCAGAAGCTAATCTCGTCAAGCTCAGAAATGGTAATCGCCCAGAGGATATTGCGGCGGCGGCGGCAAGGGTGGAGTCGGCAAGGGGCAGAATGGAGGCAGCGCGATCGCGCTTAGCTCTAGCCAGTATGCGAACTTCCCGTTTTAAAAATTTACAGACCGAGGGGGCAATTTCGCGCGATCGCTTTGATGAGGTTTTGACCGATGATCGCAGTACCCAAGCGGATATGCTGACGGCACAGGCTAATCTCGCCGAGGCGACAAGGCAACTGGAGCAACTGCGAAATGGTAATCGTTTTGAAGATGTGGCTCAGGCGGAGGCGCAACTTGCCCAAGCGATCGCCACGATTAGAGGTGTCGAAGTGCAGATCGAAGACACAATTATCCGCGCTCCCTTTGCAGGGATCATTACCCAAAAATATGCCAATGCTGGTGCATTCGTAACACCCACCACCTCAGTATCTTCAACCAATTCTTCGACATCTACATCGATTGTGGCGATCGCCAATGGTTTAGAAATCATCGCCAAAGTCCCTGAAGTCGATATTTCCCAAATCAAGATCGGTCAGGAAGTGGAAATTATTGCCGATGCGTTCCCATCGGAAACATTTAAGGGCAAAGTCCGCTTGATTGCGCCTGAGGCGATCATTGAGCAAAATGTCACCTCCTTTCAAGTGCGCGTCACCCTCGAAACAGGTAAAGACAAGTTGCAATCGGGCATGAATACCGATCTGCGATTTATCGGTCAACGCATTGATAATGCGCTGGTTGTACCAACGGTGGCGATCGTTACCCAAAATGGTCAGACTGGATTACTAGTCGCCGATGAAAAGGGCAAGCCTAAGTTTCAAGCCGTGACCATCGGTACAACCGTAGAAAATCAAACCCAAATCCTTAGTGGTGTCAAGGTAGGCGATCGCATTTTTGTAAGACTTCCCGAAAATCAACAGCTTCGCCCCTAAAACCAAAACAGGGATAGCGCAAAGCGCTATCCCTGTTTTAATGTCATTGATTTCTTTACGCAGCAACTGCTTGCTTAAGAGGTTGCCAAGTTACTTGGCGATCGCTTCCCGTTTCGATCACGATCTTAACGCGGGGATCTTGATCGGGGATCTGGCTTAAGGTTTCCAACTCCGCCTTCGATAAATATTTGCCCTCTATCAGCCAAACCACTAAGCCCTTAGCTTTTGGTGACAGGGCATTGAGACGCATTTGAATCGCAGGAGGAACAAAATAGGTGCGGATTTCGGTTTTGCCAAGGTGAGCAGGACGGACACCATGCACCCCCGTTAAATAACTACTGACATCCCCAAGTCCCCGCGCAGTAATAAACAGGATGTCGTAACCCGCATTCTTGAGGCGCAGTTGATAGCGTCCTTCATAGCCGCCTTCGGGTGGCACACGCATCGCCAAAGCCCCTGCTTTCTCCAGATCCTTGACAATTTTATCGGTCGCAATTAATGCCATGTTCACATCCTAAGATACATATGAGATCTATCAGTATTCTATAGCGATCGCTTCTTTTTATCCATTTCATCCGCACAAGAAAAGAAGTACCGCCCAGAGCGCGACACTTCTTTTCTTGAATATCAATCTACGACCTGCACATCAATATCAATTGTGCCGGGGGGCGTAAGGCGTACAAACCGTTGTTGCTGCTCTTGCAACGGCTCACCACAGTTAGGACATTGAAATTGGCTATTTTTGGAAGCCGTAAAATTAGTATCGCAAATCGGACAGTCAGCAGTGACAATGCTGCGTTTTACCCACCACTGAAAACCGAAAAAGGCAATTACAGGTGCAAAGGTAACTAGAGCAATCAATACAAACACCGACTTAATCAACCAGCCCAAACCGATCGCGCTCAAAGTCCAAAAAACTAGCAAAGTAGTTAACCAAAAGCGCACACCTGCCCAGCGATCGCCATCGCCAGAGCCGTTGGGCAAATTGCCAAATGTGTAGTATTTCATGATCTGCTTACCTGTATGTATCTGAAGCGATCGTAACACTGATACCGATGGTTGCCTTTCTATCTCTGGGTATGGTTAACCGCAACCAAAATATGGCGATCGCCCACCATGAAACTAGCGCTAAAATTATGAGTTAACTGTCATCTCTTCAAACTACATAGCAAAGCAAGGTTTGGCTGACATACACCAAAACCCGAAAAGCGAATGGCGGTGCAAGTGACACCATTCATCTTCTAGTTTTATGTCCCCAGCCAAACTTGCCTTGCCATCGATTCAGACATGACTAAATACATCCCCCACATGGACATCTAATGTGAACCCCGCTAGAACTATTTGTCTTGGTTTTTTGGCTGTTATCTTATTTGGGACATTGCTACTAATGTCGCCCTTCTCGTCAATTAATGGCACTTGGTCTGATCCGATCACATCTCTATTTACATCCACTTCAGCAGTATGCGTGACAGGGCTATCGGTCGTTGATGTGAGCAAGTTTTATTCGATCTGGGGACAGGTCGTCATCATGTGTTTATTTCAAGTGGGCGGGCTGGGCTACATGACCGCCACCTCACTATTGCTGATTTTGATCGGACGCAGATTTAGTTTGCGTGACAAAATCACCCTACACCAATCCCTCGATACTAAAGGGATTCGCAGTGGATTACAGCTAGTCAAATCGATTATTGCTGTGACCCTGCTCCTAGAGCTAACGGGAGCCTTTGCGATGATCCCTATTTTTAATCAGACTATGGATTTTAAAGCTAGTGTTTGGAATGCACTGTTCCATAGCATTAGCGCCTTTAACAATGCAGGATTTAGTCTATTCTCCCAAAATCTGATGGGCTATGTAGATAACCCCGCGATGAATATCATTATTGGCTTGCTGATTATTTTTGGTGGGATTGGCTATCAGGTGATTTTAGAAGGATATCTTTGGCTAAAGGCAAAAATTCGCCGTGAGCGTGAATATATCGCCCTGAGTTTGACCTTTTGCGTCGTGACTAGCACCACGATCGCGTTGATATTAATCGGCACACTCTTCTTTTGGTTAACCGAGTTTAATAACCCCGATACCCTAGGCGGACTGTCTCCCATCAATCGCATTATTGCCGCATGGTTCCAATCCGTAACCACACGCACCGCAGGCTTTAATAGCATTGACCAAGACAAAATGACAGTGACCAGTTTATTTATCTCGATCGCCTTGATGTTTATCGGTGCTAGTCCTGGTGGCACAGGGGGCGGCATCAAAACCACAACGATGAGGATCTTGACCAGTTGTACGGGAGCTGCCTTACAGGGAAGGGATCAGGTCACCCTATATAAACTCCAAGTCCCTAATGGCTTAATCCTCAAAGCCGTGGGTGTCGCCTTTGGTTCTTTATTTACGGTAATCTGCGCCACAGGATTACTATCCATGACCGATCGCAACATGAAATTTATTAGCATTCTCTTTGAAGCAACCTCTGCCTTTGCGACGGTCGGTCTGTCCACAGGCATTACTGGCTCACTATCAGCAGCAGGTCAACTGGTCTTGATTGCCACGATGTATATCGGTCGTGTCGGTATTCTGTTACTGATGGCAACGATCTTCACCAACACCAAACCCAGTTTGATCAAATATCCACAGGAATCAATGCTGATCGGCTAAGTCGCCAAACACGACTAAGTATCAAAATCGAAAAATCTGCGGCAATCAAGAAATATCAATAGATACCAAAAATCGACATTAGGAAAAACTTTGTGAATCTACCTTCTTTAAACTTTTTTCGGAGCTTTCGCCCTGAAAACAAACAATTTGCAGTGATTGGGTTGGGGCGGTTTGGTAGGGCAGTCTGTTCCACGCTCGATCGCCTCGGACATGAGGTACTAGCGGCGGACAAGGAGGAGGAGAAAGTGAGCCAAGTCCGCGCCGAAAACCTCGCGGCTCATTGCATTCAGCTAGACTCCACCAATCCCCTCGCCCTCAAGGAATCAGGCATTCTTGAGGTGGATACGGTGATTGTGGCGATCGGCAATTTTTTGGAGGAGAGTATCGTCACCACGCTCAATGTTAAAGAGGCGGGTGTAAAACACGTCGTCGCCAAGGCTTCGTCGGAAATTCACGGCACATTACTCAAAAAGGTCGGGGCTGACCTTGTGGTTTATCCTGAGGCGGAAATGGGTTGCGCTCTAGCGCGATCGCTTACTCAAAAGGGTATTTTAGAAAGATTTGAGCTAGATCCCGATAACAGTATCGTCGAGGTCATGGTTCCCGAAGAGTTTGATGGCAAGACTATTTTGGAGCTAAATCTGCGGGCGCGGTATGGCGTGAGTGTGATCGCGGTCAGCCACGATCAAAAGTTTGAGATTAACCCTGACCCCAATCAAAAGCTATGTCAAGGATCGGCAATGGTGGTCATTGGCAGTAATCAAAACATCAGTCGTTTACCAATTTCCTGTGATCTCTTCAACCCCGACGGTAGCTCCGTCACCACCCATTTACCCTTACATCGCTCCTCAGAGGTCAAGCTCAAATAGTCCTTAACGTTAGTTCGGGTTAATTGCAAACCTTTTCTAGGAAATGCTTAGCGGCGCTAACTATTTCCTAGAAACCCAAAAAGCAAAAGCCGCGCTTCGCGCGGCTTTTGCTTTTTGGGTTTCTAAAATTTTATGTCTCATCTCGAACTGACGTTCCTTAGAGAATGACTTATAGTATTTCTAAATAATTTAGAGAGGCTTCGACTCCGCTCAGCCATCAATATACGGTGGCTGAGCGGAGTCGAAGCCCTATTTTTCTTATTTGAATTGTTTATAAGGTCAATTTGACAAATATCTATATCTGAGCAAGGGTTCGCAGAGCGAACCCTTGCTATTGGAAATTAAAACTCAAAGTCAAAGGCAGGCTCCGCTAATAATTTGCCTAGCCCTAGCTCCTTATCGTCGATCAGATCAATCTCATAGTAGCCAAGGATATGCTGCGGGCTAGGATTGCCCTTTGATGCCCCCGTGACACCCATAGCAATGATCACGCCCACCCTGCCCTTATTACTTTTACATCGTTGCTTCCAGCGCTTATGGTGATCACTGCGGAGAATCTCCTTATCAAACTGTCCAATCAGATGTAAATCATCATTGCCCATGACCAATAAACCTAGCTGACAGGCATTGCCAAAAATATCTTCCGCAGGATTAAAACAAAGTGCCTTGATCCCACCAAAACCTTCGATTTGTCTAATTAGCTCGATCGCTTTGGGGCGAGAAGTCTGAATCATCAACCCTGCCATGCCTTCACCTTTTTGGGCGATCGCTTTAGTCGATACTGCTTTTAACCCATTCCTCTCGTCATAGGTTTGACGATGAATATCTGCGCTCTGCAAAAAATCCACCTGTTCCCAAGGCAATGTCACCATATGGATCAAGCAACCCTCTGGCCACAGATCCTCAAGGATTAGAGGCGCATCATCATCGTCTTCATCTTCGATTAACTGGTGCAGATCATCGGACAATTCGGGCATGGTACTGACCAAGACCTTGATGCTTTCTTCGACATCACTATCAAGGCTAGGAGCGTAAAGATCGTAGGTGCTGGTCAAACTGATAAAGCCATCTCTGAGGCGAGCCTGATGTTCTTCCCAAAATTTATTGAGGGCTTCGAGGGCGATGGTAATAGCGATCGCCTCTTCATCATAAAGATAGGGTCTACCACCTTCAAGGGGATGTAATGCGCCATAAATTGGTTTTAACTGCGCGATCGAAGCAGAGCTACGCACTTTACCGCGAAAGGGAAATGGGTTATCTTCTTGAAGCTCTAACTCAGGGGTCTCAAAGAGATTAAACAGGCAGTCTTGATGCAGGAATGTCTCCTCAATATCATCCTCAGAGCCACCCGAAATAATCCGTTGCCGAAACTTCACTAGGGATTCTTCAGAACGATAAAAAATTACGCCCTGCTCTAACCCCATCTTGCCCATGACGATCGCGTAGAGGGTATCCAGATCCCAGCGATCGATTTTTATAGAAATTACTTGATGATCCCACAACACATTCCAAGGAGCATTGCGCCAAATCTGTTCTGACTGTCGGCGCAGGGCATTTCCAAAACGTTCAGGGATAACAGGTGGACTAGCAGAAAAGCTTTCGAGAATATGCGAAAAAATCTCATCGATCAGGGGCAGTCTTTCCACATACTCCACGGATATCCCCAAATCCTGCAATACGCCCCGCAGATAAAATTGCAACTCGCGATCGCATACTAAAATTTTTTGGGGCAAAGAAGGTTGAGCGGGACTTTGAGGATGCTCGATCGCTTGCAATAACGCTCTCACAAAAGCTTCCTGTCCCACCACAGAGTCAACCACATCCATAGATCGCACCATTCCCATTGAGCCATCTACCCACAAAATGCAATGGGGTTTAGACTCCTCGTCAGGTGCATGAAGAGGAATAATATTGGAAGAATCCTGTGGTTGACGAATTTTAGGAGGCAAAGCACGGCGATCACCCTCCCAAACAGCATTCGACTGTTTAAGTTTTTTGAGGCGACGAAGTGTGGAGCGGTTTAGCGTGGTCATCGAAAATTTTTCTCTAAAGCTTAGTCACTCTCAAGTAATTCACTAATCAGTTATTTATTAAGAGTACATTGATCGATTTAACTACGATATGGCTAGAAATTGCTAGATAAGATCAGAAATTATAGAAATACCTAATCAACTTGCGATCAAAACCGAGACAACTTCAGTTTCAAATAAGCTTCGCGCGGTGCAAATGGCACAAAATGGTGAAAATCGCAGAGCGATTTTCACCATTTTGTGTTTTCGTCGAACTCACGTTAATTACCAACTAGCCATACAGCGTTTCCCTGTCTGACGACATTTCTATAGATTCACCTATAATGCAAGGTAGATCGCGATCGCGATTTACCCAAAATCAACCGTATTCTGCAATTTTTTAATTTTTGAAATTTCTTGAACCTATGGACGAGCTAAAACCGATTGTTAATGAGTTATTGGGGCAACCTGTCGCATTTTTTGGCGGACTCGTTTCGGGCTTTTTAAAGCTCGATCTACAACAAGATCCCCTCAAGAGTTGGTTAGAAAAACAAGGCGCAACGCCCACTAATGCTGCCACTAGCAGTAGCACTAAGGTTGATGGACCTCAATCTATTTCCATTGATTAGCAGTCTGGAGTTATTTTCCTAAATTATCAATAAGCCCCTTAAGAGTGAAGCTTTGCCCCATTCTTGAGGGGCTTATTGATTAAATTTGATGACGATGCGCCATCCGTGACTATAAAATTAGCTTGGCGACAAACTCAAGCTAAACATTCATCTTACAAGTTGACATCTATGTGGTTTCCCTATCTCTTGCTGGCGATCGCTTATTTGCTTGGCTCTTTTCCCACGGGTTATCTGCTCGGGAAAATGGCGGGGATCGATATCCGACAGCATGGTTCAGGCTCAACGGGAGCCACTAATGTTTGGCGTAATGTCGGTAAGTTGGCAGGAATAAGCGTTTTTGTCATAGATTTTGCCAAGGGTGCGATCGCTATATATCTAATGCAATCCGTCAACACCATCCAATCTTTACTACTAGGTCAATCGGCTATACCCATAGCTCCTGTGACCCTATCAATATTTGTAATCAGTGCAGGGATGTTGGCACTGATCGGGCATAGTCGCCCCGTTTGGTTAGGATTTAAGGGCGGCAAGTGCGTAGCGACAGGGGTCGGTATTTTATTTATGTTGAACTGGGTCGCTGCCCTCTGTGCTTTATCAATCTGGGCAGTGACCCTGAGTATTTGGAGTACGGTTTCAATTAGCTCGATCGCTGCCGCCGCTTCTGCCCCCATTTTTATGTGGATCATGCAAACCAACATCACCTATTCCATCTTTGTGACCGTAGGTTGTAGCTTTGTAATCTGGCTCCATCGTTCCAATATTGAGAGAATCCTCAATGGCACAGAACTAAGCTTTAAATCCAAATCAAAGACATAAGCTAAAACAATAAAAAGCCGCGCGAAGCGCGGCTTTTTATTAAGAAGATTGAGGTTTGCATCGCGCAAATGGTCCAAAACTGTGAAAATCGCTTTGCGATTTTCACAGTTTTGAGCTTTCATCGAACTGACGTTTCTAGGTTTTTGTATTGCGGCTAGCTAATTCAAAAGAACTAAGCTTCTTCCTTTTCTTCGCCCTGTAGCTTAAGCAAAAAATAACCAAAGGCAATCCCTACAGGAATTAGTACCATTGATAAAACCATGGCGTTACCGATTTCGCCCATATCTATGACTCCGTTGTTGATTTATTAAGGATTTTACCGCATCGTAACCGCTAGCCGATCACTTCCACATCGATCGCATCGGTATAGGTTGCGGTTGCTTCCGCCTTGTCTGCCTTAGACGGTTCCGTTGATTGATAGTTTTCGACATTGGCGGAGTTGATAATCGACTCATCCAAGACCACAGGGCGAATCTCATAATGCACGCGCAGGTTAGGCGGAGTATTGCGCTCTGCCTCGCGCACAAACCGATTCGCTTCCCACTCTGCTTGGAAAGTATTAAGCAGCTTTAAGGTTTTTAAACGCTGTCTCTCTAAATATGTCCAAACTTCCCAAGCGTTATATTCTGGCTCTTCGGGAATTTCAATCTCCTGTGATTGGGGTGGCTCAACTGATTCGGGAGATTCTTGATCATCGTCAATATCCTCAGAATCCGAGCCTTTAGGATCAGCAACTCTTGCATCTGCCGTATTTTGCTTTGGCTCAGATGGCGAGCTGGTGGACGGATCAGAGCGATCGCTTGGCTCAGGCTCTACTGATTCCGCATTAACTGATTGTGAAGCTGGATCATGGCGCGATCGCGATAGGGTAAAAATCGATTTAGCCTGAATCCGCTTCACACCTAAATTGGGTTCTGCGTCCGTATCTTGCACAAAGCTCACTTCGATCGCAGTTTGAGATTGATCGACCCATCCCTTAAAAATTACTTCTTCACCATTAATTAACAAGCGATCGCCTAGCTCCAAAGTCAATCCAGCTAGAGAGCGAAACAATGGCTTAGTATTTGCAAGGTCATCACTAAAGTCGCGATCGCTTTTAACTTGGCTCTGACTTTGATTTTGATTTTGACTAAAACTACTTTGCTGATTAGGGATAGCTCCTGCCGCCTGACTTGATTTCCCATTATCAATCAGGCTCTGGACTCCCCCAGTTGTGTCCTCAATTCCGCTATTTGAGACTGTAACGGAGTCAAGGCTTCGTTAATATAAGCTAACAACTCAGGAGTCAAAATCGATGACTGCTTAGCAACATCTGGTGATGAGTTGACATCATCTGACTGCGACTCAACCTCACGACTTACCAGAGCCAATATCCAATCGGAAATTGCCTGCTGCTGAGCATCAGCTTGAGATTTGATTTGGCTCAATAAAGGCAAAGGAAATCTGAGGCTTAATTGCTTTGTCCTATGGGAAGTCGCCATTATTTGCCCTTGCGTAAAACTTGAATAACTGATGAGTAGTCAATTATAGCAAGCGTCGGTGTCGGAAACCCCAAACCCATCAATCCTAAGTAATTATGGCAAAGCAAGATTTGCTTAGGACATATAGCAGTTCTAAATAAGTTTGAAAAGGCTTCGACTTCGCTCAGCCATCGGTATACGGTGGCTGAGCGGAGTCGAAGTCCTATTTTTCTTATTTGAATTTTCTATAAAACCAGAAGATGAGTTGCGGCGCGAAGCGCCGCCTCCCGATTTCTTGGATTTTATGTCCTGATACGTTTGGCGACAGCTATATATGAAAAAGCTGATTTTGGCTAAAGGCGCAAGTAAGAGTGCGGGTAAGGGCTAAGATATTTGCCAGTACCGATATGACACAACGCCGCAAAACTATGACAAATTGGCAACTTGCCGCCGAATTTGAAGATATTCTCTATCACAAAGCTGATGGCATGGCAAAAATCACCATCAATCGCCCTCAAGTGCGTAATGCCTTTCGCCCCAAAACGATCACCGAAATGATTGCCGCTTTTACGGATGCAAGGGAAGATGTGGAAATTGGGGTGGTTTTGCTGACAGGAGCAAACCCCGCTCCTGACGGCAAGTATGCTTTTTGTGCGGGGGGCGATCAAAAGGTACGCGGTGATGGTGGCTACATATCAGAAACAGGCGTGCCACGTTTGAATGTACTAGATTTGCAACGCTTGATCCGCACTATGCCCCAACCTGTAATTGCCTTAGTTGCAGGTTATGCGATCGGCGGTGGTCATGTTCTGCACGTCGTCTGTGACCTGACGATCGCTGCCGACAATGCTATCTTCGGGCAGACAGGTCCAATGGTGGGCAGCTTTGATGGTGGCTTCGGCGCATCCTATTTAGCGCGTTTAGTAGGGCAGAAAAAAGCGCGAGAAATTTGGTATCTCTGCCGCCAGTACGACGCGCAGGAAGCTCTGGATATGGGGTTAGTAAATAAAGTCGTCCCTGTAGATCAATTAGAAACAGAAGGCATCCAATGGGCGCAGGAAATTTTGGATAAGAGTCCTCTGGCGATTCGTTGCCTCAAGGCAGCTTTTAATGCGGATTGTGATGGTCAAGCGGGTATTCAAGAACTGGCGGGGAATGCGACCCTGTTGTTTTACATGACCCAAGAAGCCCAAGAAGGCAAACAGGCATTTCTCGAAAAGCGCAAGCCAAACTTTCGCCAATATCCAAATCTGCCCTAGCAGTGAGTAGTGGCGTTTTTTGCCGCTACTCATCTTTTGGCTTCAAGAGTTGCCAAATAATCAAATAATTATGTCAATGCTCTACCCCTGCTCAGCAAATTAGTATATAAGTAGTCTTTAAACTAGAGGGGCGATCGCCATGCCAGCCAAAGTCCTAGATGGAAGATATAAACTGATCAAGCAGATCGGTGCAGGGGGATTTGGCAATACGTTTATCGCCAGAGATATGCGTCGTCCGGGATCGCCGCCCTGTGTGGTGAAGCAACTTAAACCCGCCAGTGATGATGCGAGTTTTATCCGTGAGGCAAGGCGGCTATTTAATACTGAAGCGGAAACCCTCGAAAAGTTGGGCAAACATGATCAGATTCCGCAACTACTAGCCTATTTTGAAGAAGATACACAGTTCTATCTGGTACAGGAATTTGTCGAAGGGCGATCGCTCCATGACGAGCTAAAGGCTAACGCTTTAGAGAAACAAGAACTGGAGCAAGAAACAGAAAACGAAACTACGGAAAATATTCTCGAACAAATTGAAAAACTGGATGCACCGCTCCGCGATCGGCAATTAGGTGAACTAGAAGTAATCCAGATTCTTAAGGATGTTCTTGATGTTTTAGAGTTTGTGCATTCTGAAGGTGTAATCCATCGAGATATCAAGCCTGACAATTTGATTCGCCGCAAGCAGGATCAAAAAATGGTGCTGATCGATTTTGGCGCAGTGAAGGCGATGAAGGATGCCCATGCCAAAATTGTTTCTGATGATAAGGGTGATTTAGGTGGAGAATCCCGATTTACGGTCACAATCGGTACTCCAGGATATATGCCCAGTGAGCAATGTGCGGGTAGACCGACCTTTAGCAGTGATATCTATGCCCTAGGAATGGTCGCGATCAAGGCATTGACGGGCTATGCGCCGACGGATCTGCCAACCGATGCGGCTACGGGGGAGATCGTCTGGCGGGATAAAGCACAGGTGAGCAATGGTTTGGCGATGGTACTAACGCGCATGGTGCGCTATCACTACACCCAGCGCTATCAGTCGGTGCGCGAAGTTAAACAGGGCATCAATACCTTTGCAACGATGACGGAAGTAGAGCGTCAAGCCACGACGAGCAAGATCATGCGATCGCAAGGGGCAACGGTAATCGGTGGCAAATTGGCGATCGCCAACTCTGCTAACGGCATCGACAAAGATTATGACAGGATGAATGCGAACCAGCGTAGGGTGGTGAGCAATGCTGCACCGAGTAGCAATTCGGGCGTTCTATTTCTGTTTGGGGGCTTACTAGCGGTGGTGGCGGTGGTGGCAGCTTTTGCCTTGCCTGCAATGATGCGGCGACAGCCACAGGTAGTGGTCACCAGTCAACCGATCCTGCTCAATCCACCGACTAATCCCACACCTACACCAACTTCCAATCCCCCCGTTGTAGTCCCTATCAACCAAGCTGTCAGCTTAAGTGCCAATGGAGATGCAGTCGTCATTCCCAATAAGATCATCAACAATGGGGAGCATAGCTATGTAATCCAAGCTAGGGGAGGACAAATGCTAAGTGCGGCGGTGACAGGTAACGGATTATCGATGACCGTGATGAATCCTCAAGGTATTGCGATGCCCGATGGTACAAATGTGATTAATGCGAATTTAGCGATCGCGGTCGATGGCGCTTACACAATCCAACTTCGAGCTTTGACCAATAGCCCAGAGACTGCCTATCAGTTGCGCTTGGGACTAAAGGATAGTAATGCTACCTCACCACCACCCAATCCAGTTCCCACCACCTCACCACCACCCTTTGGATCACCAGCAACACCATTGGCAACCTCTAGCCCAACCGCAACGCCCAGCCCAACGCCAACGGCTGCTGCCCCACGCATCGAAATCAAAATTAGAAATAGATAACCGTTAATATGGATGGCGCTTTGCGCCGTCCATATTAACCAAGATCGCTAAGTTCACCATGACAACCATTTATGGAATTGATTTCACCAGCGCTCCTAGCAAGTCCAAACCGATCGCTCTAGCAGAAGCGGAACTATTGGGCAGTACTTTACATATTCGTGATTTGCATCGGTTCTATGATTTTGATAGTTGGATGAAATTTTTGCAGCGATCGCCCGAATGGATCGCAGGCGTTGACTTTCCTCTGGGGCAGCCTCGCAAATTGATCGAAAATCTGCAATGGGGAAGCTCATGGCAAGCCTACGTTAGTCGCGTTGCCCAAATGTCTAAACCTGAATTTGTCAGCACCCTCGATCAGTATCGCCAAAATCGTACCGCAGGCGATCGCGAACATTTGCGCCACACCGACAAACTCACAGGCGCAATCAGTCCGATGAAAGTTTATGGCGTTCCCGTCGGCAAAATGTTTTTTGAAGGTGCGCCAAGGATGCTCACAGCAGGATTTAATATTCTGCCCTGTCACCCCACCGATGATTTACGCAAGGTGATTGAGGTTTATCCCGCCCTGATCGCTCGCCATCTCCTCGCCAAAACCAGTTACAAATCTGACACCAAGCAAAAGCAGACCGCAAACCTAGAGCGATCGCGTCAAGATCTGATCACCCAACTGCGATCGCCTAATTTTATTGAAAGTTACAAGCTCACCCTAGAGATGAGCAATGATCTAGCTCTAGCCTGTGTCAGTGATGCATCAGGGGATACTCTTGATGCAATGCTTGCGGCAATCCAAGCGGCTTGGGCAAGCCGACAGCCTAACTGGTCAATTCCTGACGACTGCGATCGCCTTGAAGGATGGATCTGCGGATTTGTTAGCAAGTAGTAATGCTGTCATTAATTGGCATGAAGCGCCCGAAAATTCACCACATTACCAATCACGGCGATCGCAGGTGGTGCAAAATTTTGTTCCTGCACCAGTTCCACAATATTGTCCAGACAGCCCACTAACTCTGACTGGTCAGCCCTTGTGCCTTGACGGATCAGGGCAACGGGAGTAGATTCACTCAACCCTGCAAGCCTTAACTGCGCGACGATATCCGCGAGATTATGCAAACCCATATAAACGACAATTGTCTCGGCGGACTGGGCGATCGCTTGCCATTGAATTTGGGGACGATATTTCCCTGCCGACTCATGTCCCGTTACAAAAATAACTGAAGAGCTAAAATCACGATGGGTCAGGGGAATCCCCGCATAGGCAGGAGCCGCGATCCCCGACGTAATTCCGGGAACCACCTCCACCTCAATCCCCGCCGCCCGTAAATCCGCTAACTCCTCACCACCACGCCCAAAAATAAACGGATCACCACCCTTTAAGCGCACCACGATCGCGTTTTCTTGAGCCTTCTCAATTAATAACTGTGTCGTTTCTTCCTGCAAAAGCGAATGATTGCCGCGCCGTTTACCCGCATGGATTTTTTCAGCGATCGGATTAATCATTGCCAAGATCTCATCACTGACAAGGGCATCGTACAGAACCACATCACAGGACTCTAGCAATGCCTTCCCCTTCAGGGTCATCAGCCCCGCATCCCCAGGTCCCGCTCCCACTAGATAGACTTTCCCCCTTCTATGACTAGGGTGTTCAGCTTCGGTAATGCTGTCGGTGGAAATTTTACTTGTAGTTGGATCTATCATTCTTCATCAGCACCTAAGCATCTAAGCCAAATATTGCAAGGCGATCGCATCATCATTTTCCTCATGTATTCTAATTGTAGAAGCCATGAAGTGACGCATCTCGTAAATTGCAGAATTAGGCAAAATTGAGCAGAATTACATTGTAATTCTGTCTGTAACCACTTCACGGTCACAAGCATTGAGACGCAGCCATCTTGTCAAGCCAAATCAGGGAGAAATAACCAACTCTAGAAGAAATCTAGAAATCATAAAAACTCTGGGAAACTCTGAGAGTTGTTAATTCTTCTTCAGATGTAACGAGTACAACGAATTATAAAGAGGCAGGCGTGAACCTTACAGACTTTAACAAAGCAAATCTTACCAAATCCAGCCTAGAAGGAATCAACCTCAAGGGGGCGGATCTTAAACGGGTCAATCTCAGCAATGCCAAGCTTACGGGGGCAATTTTGACCAAAGCCAACCTCACGGGCGCTTATCTCCATGGCACAGATTTTAATCATGCAAATTTGGTCGAAGCGAACCTCACCGAAGCCAATCTCACCTCGGCGTTACTGCTCAAAGCCGATCTCCAACGTGCCTGCCTCAACGAAGCCTACTTAGTTGCTGCCAACCTGAATACCGCCAACCTCACCAGCGCCTCACTGATCAATGCTGATCTCAGCCTTGCCACCCTTACGGGTGCTTGCCTCAACGGTGCTAACCTCAGTCACGCCCGACTAAATGGCACTTTTTTTATTGAATCCAACCTCCTAGGAGCGGATCTCAGTGGCTCGGACTTCACAGGAGCCTTGATGATCAAAGCTAATCTCAGTGGCGCAAATCTGAGTCAAACCTGCTTAACTAATGTTGATCTGACGGAAGCCAACCTCACAGGCGCAGAGTTACAGGGCGTAGATCTCAGTGGCGCAATTCTCAATGGAGCCAATCTTAATGCTGTGGATTTGATCCATGCCAATCTTAGTGGTGGCTCCCTCAGTCGCGCTAACCTCGGCTGGACAAATCTACTGGGCGCAAATCTCGAAAAAGCAAACTTAGTCGGGGCGGACTTGAGTTGGGCAAATCTCAACGAAGCAAATTTAGTGGAAGCAGACATGAGCTGGACAAATCTCACAGGCTCATTTCTGATGCAAGCCAATCTGAGTGCCACTAATCTCAACGGCGCAAATCTGTCTAATGCAAACTTGAGTGGCGCAAACTTGATGGGAGCAAACTTGATGGGGGCGAATTTAAGTGGGGCAGACCTAACCAATGTCGATCTACGGGGAGCCTATTTAATTCGGACTAATCTACACAATGCAATTTTAAATGAAGCCAATCTCACAGGGGCAAATCTCGATGAAGCAGTGCTGAATGGCGCTAGCCTCAGTCATGCTAATCTCAACCGCGCCAATCTGAGTAAGGCGAGCCTAACGGGGGCAAATCTCAAGGGAGCCTTTATGTTATGGACTAATCTCAAGGGAGCCTTTATGTTGTGGACAAACTTAGAAGGTGCAAATATGACGGGGGCGATTTTGCCATCGGATAAGTAATTCATCAATTAATTTACAGAATTCCCTGACTGATTCGCTCAATTATTTAAGAACTTAATCATGAAGTTACTTATGAACTTATTCACCAAATAATTGTGCAAACTGCTACAGAGATGTTGGAGTAGCAGTTACAAAAAGATGATCCATTGACTAAATAGGATGACGACAAGTAATGAAAGCTGGAGAACTGATCGATCGCTACAACAAAGGTTTTCGAGATTTTAGTGATAGCAATCTTAGCTATGAAGATCTCAGTGGTGCAAGTTTAACAGCCATCAATTTAGCTGACGCAAACCTAAGCGAAACTAACCTATCCTGCACAACCTTAAACGAAGCCAATCTCTACAACGCTAACCTCAATGCCGCCATTCTTTATCGAGCTAGTTTGAGTGAGGCAAATATCTGTGAGGCGGATCTAAATGGTGCTAGTCTGATTAAGGTCAATTTGCATAGCGCCAGCCTAGAGAGGGCAAATCTCAAGGATGCTGACCTAACTGGCGCAAACCTCAATGCGGCGAGTCTTGCCAATGCCGATCTGACGGGAGCCAATTTAAGTTGTGTGTCTTTAGTCGGAGCAAATTTAGAAGGAGCCAATCTCACCGAGGCATTTTTAAAAGGAGCAAATTTAGATGGAGCAAAATTAAACGGAGCTAATCTGAAAGGGGCAAATCTGAGTGGCGCAAGCTTTAGTGAAGCGTACCTTGACAATGCTAATCTCACGGATTCCAATCTATCTCACTCTAATCTGTATGGCGCAAATCTTAGCGATTCCATATTAGTTAAGGCGAACTTGAGTGGAGCAAACTTGAGTAACGCCAATCTCAATGGTGCAAATCTGAAGGATGCCGATCTGAATGCGGCTTTCTTAGTTGATGCTCAGTTAGATCATGTCAACCTTGATGGTGCAAACCTCAGCAAATCAAATTGCTATAAAGCTAATTTTAGAGGGGCGTTGTTGTTTAACACTAATTTTAATGGGGCAAACTTGAACGGCACAGACTTTGCCAAAGCTTCCCTGCAATCAGTTAACGACGAGACCGATCGCAGTGCGGAATTTATAGTGGATTAGTGGTGTCGATAAATTAAGCCATTTGACGTGGAAACTGTAATGCCACCTCCGTACGTCATGGCTAAAGAAAGAACCTGATATTAAGCGATCGCTCAGTAAATCAAAGTAGGAATGAAACATGAACGCAGAAATTACACAACCAGATATAAATCCTCAAGAAATCTCAGAGATTAAATACAAGCGGATTTTATTAAAACTTAGCGGCGAAGCTTTGATGGGCGATCGCAGTTTTGGGATTGATCCTGAAGTGGTACAAGATATTGCTTTGCAGGTTGCCGAAATTGTCCGCGATGGTATTGAAGTGGCGATCGTGGTTGGCGGCGGCAATATTTTTCGGGGTATTAATGGCGCGGATAAGGGCATGGATCGGGCTACGGCGGATTACATAGGCATGATCGCCACGGTCATGAACGCTCTTACCTTGCAAGATGCCTTTGAACATTTGGACGAGCCAATTCCCACCAGAGTCATGTCGGCGATCGCCATGCAGGAGATCGCCGAACCATATATTCGCCGCCGCGCCATTCGCCACCTTGAAAATCATCGGGTGGTTATTTTTGGCGCAGGCTCAGGAAATCCTTACTTCACCACTGACACAACGGCGGCATTGCGCGGAGCCGAAATTAATGCCGATGTAATCCTCAAGGCAACGAAAGTCGATGGCATTTATGACAGCGACCCCAAGAAAAATCCTGATGCAAAACGGTTCCAATCCGTCAGCTTTGACCATGCCCTAATCAACGATTTGCGTGTCATGGATGCCACTGCTTTTGCCCTTTGCAAAGAAAACGGTATCCCAATCATTGTGTTTGATCTCGGTGTCACAGGTAACATTCGTCGCGTTGTCATGGGAGAATCGATTGGTACTTATGTTGGAGGTTCCTGTGAAGTTAACTGATGTTGAGGCGCGAATGCAGAAAGCTGTAGAAGCGACCCAGCACAATTTCAATACTGTGCGGACGGGGCGTGCAAATGCTTCGCTATTGGATCGGATTACGGTGGAGTACTACGGTGCGGAAACCCACCTCAAGGCATTGGCGAATATTTCTTCGCCCGATGCGACTACTCTGCAAATTCAACCCTTCGATCGCAGCACGATGCGGGCGATCGAAAAGGCGATTTCGGAGTCAGATATTGGCTTGACCCCTAATAATGATGGCGTAAGTATTCGTCTCAATATTCCGCCATTGACAAGCGATCGCCGCAAAGATCTAGTCAAAATGGTGGCAAAACTTGCTGAAGAAGGTAAAGTCGCCATTCGTAATGTCCGCCGCGATGCGATCGATGCAATCCGTAAGCTAGAAAAAGCTAAGGAAATTTCAGAAGATGATTCTAAGAGTCAACAGGAACAAGTGGATAAGTTAACGGAGAAGTTCGTTAAGAATATCGATAAGGTGACTGCGGAAAAAGAAAAGGAAATTTCGACAATTTAAGCTCAATGATTAATAAAAGCGCACCCCAAAGGGGTGCGCTTTTATATTAGCTTTAAATGAATTCAAGAGGCTTCGACTTCGCTCAGCCATCGGACACTGCTGGCTGAGCGAAGTCGAAGCCCTATGCTTTACTGAAATAACTATATGGGCTAAAAAGCAAAACTTGCTTGGCTATAGATGGAATAGATTAAAATAGGATTTTGTTGGTTAGGTCTATCGGCAATGAGCGAAACAAAGGGTAATTCGAGCAGTTCATTTAATCCAGTTAACCAGATCCAATTTCTGGACGAATTTGAAGTGGTTGTCGTCGGTGCAGGTCACGCAGGCTGTGAAGCCGCCCTTGCCGCCGCTCGCATGGGCTGCAAAACTTTATTACTAACCCTAAATCTCGATCGCATTGCATGGCAACCCTGTAACCCCGCCGTCGGCGGACCTGCTAAGTCACAGCTTGTCCATGAAGTCGATGCCCTCGGTGGTGAGATGGCAAAAATCACCGATCGCACCTATCTCCAAAAAAGAATTCTTAATAGTTCACGGGGACCTGCGGTTTGGGCATTACGGGCGCAGACTGATAAGCGCGAATATGCGATCGAGATGAAAACCGTAGTCGAAAATGAACCAAATCTCTCCGTGCGCGAAGGCACAGTAATCAATGTTTTGCTCGACTCCAACCAGTCAATCATCGGAGTCGAAACTCAATTTGGCGTGGGCTACGGCTGCAAAGCGGTGATCTTGACCACAGGTACATTTCTCAATGGCAAGATCTGGGTCGGCAATCGCTCCATGTCCGCAGGTCGCGCGGGAGAATTTGCCGTCCAAGGACTAACGGAAACCTTGAATCAATTGGGCTTTGTCACCGATCGCCTAAAAACAGGAACCCCTGCGCGGGTCGATCGCCGCAGCGTAGACTACAGCAAAATGGAAGTCCAATCTTCCGATCAAGAACAAAACTGGTTCAGTTTCGATCCCTCAGCTTGGGTCGAACGGGAACAGATGGATTGCTATCTCACCCGCACCACTGCCGAAACCCATCGCATCATCCGAGAGAATTTACACCTAACTCCTGTATACGGCGGCTTCATTGATGCCAAAGGTCCGCGCTATTGTCCGAGTATTGAGGATAAAATCGTCCGCTTTGCCGACAAAGAAAGCCATCAAATTTTTATTGAACCCGAAGGGCGCGACATTCCCGAACTCTATATCCAAGGCTTTTCCACAGGAATGCCTGAAAATATCCAATTACAAATGTTGCGGACTCTCCCCGGATTAGAGAATTGCCATATGCTTCGCGCTGCCTACGCCGTGGAGTATGATTACATCCCTGCGACCCAATGCTATCCCACCTTAATGACTAAGTTGATCGAGGGTCTATTTTGTGCGGGACAGATTAATGGAACCACGGGCTACGAAGAAGCAGCTGCCCAAGGTTTGATCGCGGGAATGAATGCGGCACTGTATGCCCAACATCGAGAAATGGTGGTACTACCTCGCGCCAGTAGCTATATCGGCACTTTGATCGATGACCTTTGCACCAAGGAGCTACGCGAACCCTATCGAATGTTGACTAGCCGTTCGGAATATCGCTTAATTTTGCGATCAGACAATGCCGATCGCCGATTGACTCCGATCGGACGCGAAATCGGTCTGGTTGACGATCGCCGTTGGCAAATGTTTTGTGACAAGCAGGAGCGCGTCCATGCGGAAGTGGCAAGGCTCAATGAAACCCGCGTTAAGGAAAAAGAAGAACTCGGTCAAAGAATTACGGCAGAAACGGGAGAGGTGATCCGTGGCGCAATTACTCTCTCCGATCTGCTGCGTCGTCCCAAGTTTAACTACGCGGAGTTAATTCATTACGGTTTAGCCGATGCCAACTTAAATCGCTTTGAGCGCCTCGCTGCCGAAATCGAAGTGAAGTATGTCGGCTATATCCAACGCCAAGAGCATCAAATTGAAGAAGTCGCGAAACATAGCGATCGCAAATTGCCCACGGACATTGATTACAATGCGATCGAGACTTTATCGAAGGAATCTAGGGAAAAGTTGAGCAAGATTCGCCCGATGACGATCGGACAAGCCAGCCGCATCGGTGGTGTCAACCCTGCGGATGTAAATGCTTTGCTAGTTTACCTAGAGATTCAACATCGCCTCACTGCCAAAAGATAAGGCTCAGGTGAGTTACGAAATAGCTATCGTATCCATAAGCAATATGTTTATAGGGGCTTGCAAAAATGAGCCTTTGGATATATCTCTATAAAATGTTTAGCATGATACAGTTCTACCAGTAACTTTAAATTATTGTTACGTTAGTTTGACACAGTAACCACTCTCTGATTTAAAGTCTGATCATCAGTGATTGTCTGTGATTGCCTAAGCCATAGAAGAGGTGCTTATGAATGAATTACCGATTGAAAAGCAGTTCACACACATGATGTTTTGCCAGCAGATTCAAGGTATTGACTTAGAAGCAGCAAAACAACTGCTCACAGAATTACATATGCTCTATCTTGGTCAACAAGCTGTTATGGTCAAGATTGCTAAGCAAGAGTTTTTAGGGGGAATGTAAGTCAAAGGTCATGAATAAAAAAGGAGGCGCTAAGCGCTTCCTTTTTTATTCATGTTTTATTTATGACTGCAAAATAGTAGTTATTGCGGTTAGTAAGTCTGGCAAAATTTGCTGAGGTTGATATTTCTCTAACTGCTCCTGATTCCGAATGCCACTTAGGACAGCGATCGCAGGGATTTGATAAGATTTTGCCGCATTGATATCTGCTTCGGTGTCCCCAACCATCCATTGTTGAGATGCTGGTGGCAAGACAGCTTGAGCCTGTTGCATTAACTTCTGTTTATCTTGGACATCATTGGTTTTGACATAGTTATCATCTAGACAAAAAATGCGATCGCTAGGGAAAAATCGCCATAGATCGTACTTATCAAAAACTGGCTCTAACTCACGACGGCGGCGCATTGTCATCACCGCCAGATCAATACCTGCCTGCTGCACTTTTTCTAAAGCCGCGATCGCACTATCGATCAGGCAGTCATAATCAAAATAGGGATTGGTATGCACAGTGGCACGACGCAAATGGGCAAACCGAACTGCTTGGGACTCTTCCGTAAATCCTGAGAGATGAGCAATGTCCCGTTCAGCAACCTGCGATCGCTTTAGCTGCCAAAACTGCTCTTTGTCTAAAACATTGATAGTTTGATCAGTCAGACGAATATGACTCACACAGTACAGGTAGACCTGATAGTAGCGCTCTGAAACATCCATAATTGGACCATCAAAGTCTGTAAAAATTCGCTTATTCATACCCGTTTACTCATTCCCCAGAGTTCCAAGTTCCATAATGATTGAGAACCTTAGTAACTAATTGCTGCGATCGCTCGGACAGACTACTGGGAAGGATTAGCCGTATTCCACCAATTTGACTACCCAAATAACTAAACTCAAGGGATTCTTGGGCAAATAATTCCACTTGCACATCTTCAATTTGTTCCAAGTGCGAAGCTAACTCTCGGTATATTGCCAGAGTTAGCTCAGGGGAATAGGTAATTTTTTGGGTGTTTTTTTGAAGCTGCATCGAATAAAAATCGAATAAAAAATGAATAAAAATTAATCTACTCCATGATCATTCACATTCGTTAGACGTTCTGCTTAAGCACTTTCTAATTCCTGTGGATCAAGTAGTTTATTGATTGGCGGTGAATTAATTACGCAGCAATTAACTTCGTCAATACAGACTTTTCCCCATTGCAAAGCCCAGCGTACCAAAGAGACTCGGTTGTCAGTTTGCGTTTTTGTCAAAATGTTGCTGATGTGATTATCGACAGTTCGCTTACTGATGGCGAGCTTAACCGCGATATCTTGATTGGTGAGTCCCGATGCCACTAATTCAATTACTTGAAGCTCTCGATCAGACAGCGCAATAGATGAATTGGTTGATAGATTAGAATTTGATTCAACAGGATTAGTCATGATAACGGGGTTTAGTTGCACCAAGGTTTCAGAATGGATACCATTCTGGCGGTTAGCTACTGAGTATAATTTCTCAATTGTAATTGTGTCAATGAATGCTGATTCTCTTAGGAAAAATAAAAAAAATATAACAAAAAGCTCTAAATCCTAGGTTAGAAGAGACTCAATCCATTTCGGGGGAGCAGGAATTGGATTGCCAAGGCGATCAAGGATAATCCAAGCGACCAGATGCACAAGCAATTGGTATGCGAAGTTGCTAAAGATCACCGCAGCGATCGCAAAGGCTTGAACAGCAGCAAAGTCAGGCTGCTCTAAGGATCCGAATATCTGGATTATCCAATTCAGCAAGCTCGTAATTTGAACAATGGAATAATTCCAGACATTTTCACCCAGCAAAACAGATAGGAATACAAACTGGAATGCCATCCCCAACGAGCTAATTACCGTAGCAATGCTCAGGGATCCTGACCAAGGAAAATTACGTTTCCACAGAAATCCCAAGGTAACACCCACTAAACCGTGGGGAATCATGTACTGAATACTGCGGGTTGGTCCCATGAGAATAGCGAGTAATAGACTCGTTACTACCATTGCCATCCAAGAGGCGCGACCATTCCAACGCAAATAGGCTAGAGCGGTCGGTAGTGGGAATAACATTCGCAACAGAGGACCGAGGGGAAAGTAGAAGTTAATCAGGAACAACATGGCGGTGGTGCTGGCAAGAAATGCCGTTTCCACCATCTCGCGCGGATTATGGGGTGAGAGTTTGGACATTGGTCAATTATAGATTTTCCGCAGGTATTTCTTTACGGACAGTGTCTGGTAATCGGCGGCGTAATACATAGAGCCAGACTAATCCCAAGATCCCTAGCAATATAGAAGCTAAGCTAATCATTTGAGCAGTGCGAAGGGTTCCGACCATCAGGCTATCGGTACGCAATCCCTCAATCCAGAAGCGACCAATGCTATAGGCGATCGCATAGAGCATGGTGATCGTACCAATTCGGATCTTGGGGATGCGTGTAAATACAAATATCAAAATTGCGAATACACCCAAGTTCCAGAGGGACTCGTATAAAAAAGTTGGATGAAAATAGGAAAAGTTAACCAGTTCAGGGGGACGACGATTGAGAGGAATAAGTAATTTCCACGGCAGATCCGTGGGCGCTCCGAAGGCTTCAGAATTAAAGAAATTACCCCAACGCCCGATCGCTTGACCGAGAATCACCGCAGGCATAATGATATCTGCCATTAACCAAATGGAGATTTTTTGGCGTTTGCAAAATAAAATCCCTGCGATCGCACCGCCAATGATCGCTCCATGAATCGCAATTCCTCCTTCCCAAATCGCGAAAGCCTTGTACCAAGGCTGAGTTTGAAAACGTTGCCACTCAAATAAAACATAGTAGAGACGGGCGCAGGGGATCGCGCCAATGACCAGCCAGATCACCATATCGCCAACCGTCTCAGGATCAACACCACGGCTTTGAGCAAGCTTTTGGGCTAAGAATGTGCCAAGAATAATTGCAGAAGCAATTAGTAGACCATACCAACGAATTGAAAGCGAGCCAATTTCTAAGGCGATGGGACCTGGAGAAGTAAACTCAAAAGCAATTGGTAAGTTAGTCGGTAAGTCAGTCAGTGATAAGTTAAGCACTTTGGTACTTCTTTTAATACTTGTATGGTGAGCTTAGGTTCCTATTGATCTCAGATTATCCTAAATTCTCGAATTACAGCGCTTCGTCCACAAACCCAGAGCAAAAAATTTTGGGCTGTAATCGAAAATAGGCGGCGCGATGCGCCGCCTATTTTCGATTTTATTGGTAACGAATTCCTGCTTGCTTAAGGCGATTGAGGGCTTCACCAAGGCGATCGCAATCAGCAATGAGGCTAATCCGCACATAGCCTTCGCCCCCTTGCCCGAAAGCACTACCAGGGGTAAAGACGACACCTGTCGTCTCCAACACCTTCAGCGCAAAATTCGCAGAGGTCATGCCGACGGGAACAGGAATCCAGAGGTACATAGTGGCATAGGTTTTAGGAATGTCCCAGCCTAGTTCACCTAACCCTGCGATCAGAAAATCACGGCGTTCTTTATAGCGATCGCAGACTTCTTCCAGATATTGATCAGGCAGTTGCAAAGCTGTCTCTGCCGCCACTTGGATTGCCGAAAAAATGCCATAGTCCAAATTAGTTTTGAGGGTGCGTAAGCCTTGGATGATGTGGCGATTGCCCACCACAAAGCCCACGCGCCAACCCGCCATATTGTAGGTTTTGGATAGGGTATGAAATTCTACACCCACCTCCTTACCGCCTTCGATTTCTAGCAAACTGGTGGGGGTGTAACCATCGAAGGCAAGCTCGGCATAGCAAAGATCGTGAACAAGTAAAATTTCATACTTCTGGGCAAAAGCGACTACTTCCTCAAAAAATTCACGGGGGGCGATCGCGCCAGTGGGGTTAGCGGGGTAGTTAAAGTACATCACCTTGGCTCTTCTGGCGATGTCTTCAGGAATAGCATTGAGATCGATCAACCAATTGTTTTCAGCGGTGAGGATCATTTCGTAGATTTCACCACCAGCTAGTAGCGGCCCCCGAAAATGGGCGGGATAGGCAGGACTGGGTACAAGGACAATATCCCCTGGATCAATATAGGCGATCGCCAAATGTCCCAACCCCTCCTTGGAGCCGATCAGGGGCAGCGCCTCACCCTCTGGGTCAAGCTGGACGTTGTAGCGGCGATGATACCAGTCAGTGATGGCGCGGCGAAAACTAGCAGTTCCTTCAAAGGGGGGATAGCCGTGATTTTTTGGGTTTTGTAATGCCGCAATCGCTGAGTCGATCACAGGTTGCGGGGTGGGACCATCGGGGTTCCCCATGCCTAGGTCAATTAAATCCAAACCTTGCTCTTTCGCTCGCAACTTCAACTCATCCAAGCGGGCAAAAACATATTGAGGGAGTTTTTCTAATCGCTGAGCAGGTTTGAGCCAAGTCTTCATTTGTGTTGTTTAGAGCGTATAAGGTTAGTAGATTTGACGAAGTTTACACCCGCGTGATGTCATGCTTGCATAAATTCTGTAGGTATTCGATCTTAATAGAAATTGTCTCGGAATAACAATCACTCTAATTCTTACCCTAAATTCTTTCAGCAATGGCGATTTCTCCAACCCTAAAATCCACAAATGATTTAGGGCGGCTATAGTTAAACTCAGATGGCGGCGATCGCGTTAAAATGTAATGCAGATATACATGATGTAAACACGTAAGCACTATGGCTGTTAAAGTTCTGATTCCTACTCCACTCCAACAATTGACCAATAACCAAGCGACGGTAGAATGCGCTGGCGCGTCAGTCAAAGAAATCATTGACTCGCTAGAAACTAACTGTCCCGGGATCAAAGCGCGTATTTGCGATGATCAAGGCAACTTGCGCCGCTTTGTCAATTTCTATGTCAACAGCGAAGATATTCGCTTCCTAGAAGGTGCTGATACTGCCCTCAGTGATGGCGATGAAGTAAGCATTATTCCTGCGATCGCAGGCGGCTAATAGCTTCAAAAAGTAACAGAGGACTGCGCTTCGCGCAGTCCTCTGTTACTTTACAGGTTCCCTAAGTAGCTAACAAAGTGGCAACTTGTAACAACCAAACCAAGGATTGTTTCTTAGTATCAGGATCAATCTTGCCTTTATTGCCCCAATTTTGAAGCCATTCCCCCAGCCCCGCAAAGCCACCACTCAGCCAATTACTTACTTGGGCAAAAATTTGTTGTGGTCCAACGCCAGTCAAAACTTGAATTGCAAATATCACCGCAGCAATTAAAAATGCAGTTTTAAAGCTCGCCTTGATCACGCTCATTAACCACCACAACAGTAGTAACGAAACAAGTAAAGCGCCAACCGTTAGGGCTATATTCATAGATTTTTCCTAGTTTCTCTTGATTGAAGATCAGTTCCGCCAAGGGCTATATCGAACTTCCGTTGACTTACAACTTGACTTACAACTTTATCAGACTAGGTTAGATCGCTTGTTTTATTACCAACACTAGCGATCGCCTTTTGATATCACTGATCGCAAAATTTTACCCGCCAGCATCGCCGCCCCAAAGCCATTGTCGATATTAACAACCCCAATTCCCGTCGCGCAGGAATTGAGCATAGTTAGCAATGGCGCTAAACCTTGGAAGCTAGCTCCATAGCCGATGCTAGTTGGCACTGCCACCACTGGGCAATCTGCCAATCCTGCCACCACACTGGCTAAGGCTCCCTCCATTCCCGCGACAACGATGATCACACTGGCATCGGCGATCGCTTCTTGATGACTGAGCAAGCGATGAATACCCGCCACCCCAATATCCCAAAGCCGATCCACCTTAAACCCACATAATTCAGCCGTAATCGCGGCTTCTTCGGCGACAGGTAAATCCGCCGTACCTGCCGTAAGAATCGTAATCGTGCCCTGTTGCTGCATGGTTGATTTGCCAAGACAACAAATTTGGGCGATCGGAAAATATTGCAGCTCAGTTAAAAATTGTGGAGTCCTTGCAATCTGGGCAATTTGAACTATCTGGGCATAAATCTGCTCAGAAATCTTAGTTGCCATAACTAGGGGATTTTTGGAATACATCACCTGCATGATTTGCACAATTTGTTCGGGAGTCTTGCCAATACCAAAAACTACTTCTGGAAAACCCGTGCGTAAGGCGCGATGGTGATCAATTTTGGCAAAGTCTCCAACCGACTCATAATGCAGATATTTTAAATCTGCGAGGGCTTGCTCTGGGCTAAGCTCTCCCTTGGCAACTGTCTCTAACAGTTGCTTTAAGTTATCGTGCATAGAGAATTAAGCACTCCTGATTAATCGGAGTTGTGATTGTAACTAAACTAGGTTATCTCAGCTTTATGAATCTTGCTTGAATCAAGATCGCAAGCAAAACTACTTGTTACTAAAGCTACTTTTCTCAAGTCCCAGAAGTTGCTTAATGAAGATGCAGCTAAGAGGCAATAGTTGATTTTTCATGCGTTTGGAACAGTTACAGGCATTCTTGGCAGTAGTAGAAACGGGCAACTTCCAGCAGGCGGCACAAAAATGTGGTGTGAGTCAATCAACCATCAGCCGACAGGTGCAGTCTCTAGAAGCAACGGTTGGGATCTCACTATTTCACCGTCAAGGTAATGCCAAGCTCACCCTCGGCGGCGATCGCCTGTTACCCCACGCCAAAAAAATTTGTCAAATCTGGTCAACAGCAACACAGGAACTAATTGATCTACAGGCAGGTAAGCAAACGGAGCTTTGCGTGGCAGGCATTCCTTCCGCCTGTGCCTATCACTTGCCACCAATATTACAAACCTTTGCCCAAGCCTATCCCAATGTGCAGTTACGAGTGACAACCTTGGGTAGCGATCGCGCCTTAAAAGTACTCAAGGATGGGCTAATCGACATTGCGATCGTGATGAATAACCCATTTTTGATGGCAAGCTCAGAGATGGTGGTGAACCGTCTCTATGAAGAGAGAATTCAGCTCCTTTTACCGATCAAGCATCCTCTTAATGCTAAGGAACACCTAACTTGGCAAGACCTCCACAACTGCCCACAGGCTGTTTTTAAGGATGGTTACGGTTTGCAGAGATTGGTGCAAGATCAATTTAATCGGCAGGGAATTAATTTGAATGCTGCCCTAGAGCTAAATTCCCTAGAAGCATTTCGGGGAGTGGTTAAGCAGGGGAGTTTAGTGGCACTTTTGCCTGAAACATTTTTAGCGGAGTTGTCGGGCGATCGCGATTTGGCGGTGAGATCAGTCAATAGTCCAACCCTCAACCGCGAGATCGTTTTGGTGACTACTAGCGATCGCATTCAAATTCCACCGATTCAATATTTCTGCCAGCTTGCCTCTAGGATCATTCAGACATCTCTCCAAGTTATTCCTTCATAAATAACGATGAAAATAGCGATAAAATCTTAAAAATGGCTATTTCCATTAGCTAACCAGCCTTTACCCCCACTTATTCACCAAACCATGAGTATAGAATTCCGTGAATTTTTGCGTAAAGTTGGTAGCGGCACTCATACCAGCAAAAGCTTAACGCGACAGGAAGCTGAAAGGGCTACGGTGATGATGATGCAGGGCGAAGCTACGCCCGCCCAGATTGGGGCATTCATGATCGCCCATCGGATCAAGCGTCCCACCAGTACCGAGTTAGCGGGAATGCTCGATGCCTATAACTCTCTCGGCGCTAAAGTTTTTCCAATCGCTAATCAAACCAGAGTCCTAGTTTTTGGATCACCCTACGATGGACGCTCTAAGACTGCTCCCCTCAACCCTGCGGTGGCGATCGTCCTTGCAGCAGCAGGAATTCCTGTGCTATTACATGGCGGCGATCGGATGCCTACCAAGGAGGGTTTACCCTTGATCGAGATTTGGCAAGCCCTTGGGTTAAGCTGGCAAAATCTCACAATTGAACAGGTACAACAAAACCTTGAGCGACACCACCTCGGTTTTGTCTATTTACCCAAACATTTTCCTGCCGCCCAAAGCCTTGTCCCCTATCGTGAACAAATTGGTAAACGCCCCCCCTTTGCGACACTAGAACTAATGTGGTCGCCCTATCAGGGTAAGCAACTGATCGTTTCAGGTTTCGTGCATCCACCCACAGAGGTGAATATTCGCCAAGCCTTTGCTCAACATGGCATCACCGACTTTGTGACGGTCAAGGGTTGGGAAGGTAGTGTCGATCTCGCGCGATCGCGCACCTCCATCATAGGGATTACCCAAGGAGGCAGCTTTGAACGCTTGATCCTCTCGGCTAAAGATTATGGATTTAGTCCCATCGATCCTGCGATCGCCGAGGCTCAGGATATTGCCGCAATGATCACCAGCGTTCTCAATGCCGAACCATCGGAATATCTCAACTCCGTCCTCTGGAATTGTGGTTTTTATCTATGGATTTATGGTCTACATTCGGAAATCAAAGAGGCGATCGTCCATGCCCAAGAGATTATTAGCAGTGGTGCAGCTTCTCAAAAGTTGCAAGATCTAATCAAAGTCTAGGCAAGACCTACATAGGATCTGGATCCGCTAGTCGCAGTCAGCTCTCCTAAAGTATAAAATTCCAGAAATTCTGCCCCTCATCGCTTTGCGTTTGAGTAACTTTCTAGTTAACCCTTGTTTTGCTTGACAAAAAATATTCGCCAACACTTTTGCGATATAACTCAAATACGCTATAATCAAAAACCTATGCTTGCAGGTTTAGCTAGATCTCACTTGCTGGTGATGCCGTAGGTAAGTATAGGATGTAAACCGCAACAGGCTAATATGCTTGCTGCTCTTACATTTCCGGGAGGAAAACAAAAAATCTCAAGGAGAACAGGAACAAGGATAAATTTAGTTATGGTCAATCGGACAAAAACTGCTACCACCAATGTCGGCTTTACACATGAAGATTTTGCCAAACTCTTAGATAAGTACGACTATCACTTTAGCCCCGGCGACATTGTTGCAGGTACTGTATTCAGCATTGAGCCTAGGGGCGCACTTATTGACATTGGCGCAAAAACAGCAGCGTACATCCCGATTCAGGAGATGTCGATCAACCGAGTTGACCAGCCTGAAGAAGTTTTGCAGAACAATGAAACCCGTGAGTTCTTTATTCTTGCTGACGAAAACGAAGAAGGTCAACTAACTCTCTCGATTCGTCGTATTGAGTACATGAGAGCATGGGAGCGCGTTCGTCAGTTACAAGCAGAAGATGCCACTGTGCGATCGCTCATTTTTGCTACCAACCGTGGTGGCGCTCTAGTCAGAATTGAAGGACTACGCGGATTTATCCCTGGTTCACACATCAGCACTCGCAAACCTAAGGAAGAATTGGTGGGCGAAGAATTGCCACTCAAATTCCTAGAAGTGGACGAAGATCGTAACCGCCTCGTCCTCAGCCATCGCCGCGCCCTCGTCGAGCGGAAGATGAACAAGCTCGAAGTTGGCGAAGTTGTGATTGGTGTAGTACGCGGTATCAAGCCTTACGGTGCATTTATCGATATCGGTGGTGTTAGTGGATTGCTACACATTTCCGAAATCTCCCACGAACACATCGAAACTCCTCACAACGTCTTCAACGTTAATGACGAAGTTAAGGTGATGATCATTGATCTTGATGCTGAGCGTGGAAGAATTTCGCTCTCGACCAAGCAACTCGAAGCCGAGCCAGGTGACATGGTGCGTGACCCGCAGCTTGTCTATGCCAAGGCAGAAGAGATGGCTGCGAAGTATCGTGAACAACTCAATGCTCCTCCCGCAGTAATGGAAATTCCTGTGGCAGCCGTAGAAGAAGAGTATGAAGTTCCCGATGCGATGGAAGAAGCAGAAATTCCTGAAGAACCTGTAGCTGAAGTGGTCGAAGAAACCGTAGCTGAAGCTTAGTTATTTTTCTAAAAAAGAGAGCTAGTGAATATCACTAGCTCTCTTTTTTATGACAATTTTGTAGTAAGCTTAATCACATAGGAAAGGGAGTAGCTAGTTGCTTTCACTAATGAGCGAGTTAAAAATTAATCTGTCAAGTTAATTCAAATTAATTCACGAATTAAATGAAAAGTAATTCCACTTGAGTCAACATACTGTCTTAATCGACTGGTTCAAGTGACAAGTTTTATTTAGATTTCTATCTAGGATCTTGGCAGCGAGACTTTCACTAAGTTCACATCTGATGTGAGCTTGGTGAGGTCTGGCGTATCTCTTCAAGCTCACATCAGGTCTTTTCAAGTTACCTGAAGGAGTTTGCAGAGTGTTAACAGGTTTTACCGCAAGTCTATTATTGATTACGATTTCGGAATTGGGTGATAAAACTTTTTTTATCGCTGTAATTCTGGCGACAAGACATTCGCAACGAATTGTGTTTTCGTCAGTGCTGGCGGCGCTGGCTTTGATGACGGCGCTATCAGTGGCTTTAGGACAGTTGGTAGCGTTATTTCCTAGAGAATATACGCATTACGCAGCGATCGCCTTATTTTTAATCTTTGGCATCAAGTTAATTTATGACGCATCGCAAATGTCCGCGAAGTCAGAAGAAGCCGTAGTCCAAGAAGCCGAAGAGGTTGTAGATAATCAAGAGAATTCGCCTAGAGCGATCGCCAAGTTACCCATTTTTGGTCACTTTTTGCATAGCATTTTATCGCGTTATTCTTGGCTAGGAATTTGGACACAGGCTTTTGTGATGACCTTTGTAGCGGAATGGGGCGATCGCACCCAAATTAGTACGATCGCCTTGGCGACAGTGCATAACCCAGTTATTGTGACGATTGGAGCGATCTTGGGTCATGCTGTCTGTACGGCGATCGCTGTAATCGGTGGAAGGTTGATCGCGGGTAGGATTTCAGAACGAATGATTACAGCAATCGGTGGAGTACTGTTTGTTATTTTCGGTATAACTGCTTATTTTCAAGGAGTCGGCTAGCTATTGGCTAACCAAATGAGCGATCTCCCTATCATCCATGAAATAATGATCTATAGGTAAGTGGCGGCGCTTTGCGCCACCACATCTCTGCATTAGCTGACAAAATTTACTAAAAACTTTATGTCCCAAACGATCGCCGATATCAATGCCAAAATCCAAGCTGGTAAGGCTAAGGTTCTTACTGCCACAGAATTAAAAGCCCTAGTTGCAGATATCGGTGTCACCCAAGCGGCTCAACAGGTTGATGTGATTGTCACAGGAACATTTGAGCCAATGGAATCTTCGGGAGCGGTGATCAATTTGGGACATACTGACCCGCCGATTAAAATTCGATCCTGCTGGATTGATAATGTGCCTGCCTATGCAGGGTTTGGGGCGGTGGATATTTATTTGGGCGCAACCCAAGAAGCTGAACCCAGCGATGATGTTCCTCAAAATCGCGGTGGTGGTCATGCGATCGCCGATCTAATCGCAGGTAAAGCAGTAGCATTTAAAGCGATCGGTCATCCCAATGATTGTTATCCTCGCGCCAACTTCGAGACGACTATCACCAAGGATTCGATCAATCAGTTCTATCTCTTTAATCCTCGCAATCTCTACCAAAATTTTATTGTCGGGGTTAATGGTGGCGAAGAAACTCTCTATACCTATTTAGGTCCTCTTCAGCCGCGCTTAGGTAATGCTGTCTATTCTAATCCAGGAGCAATTTCGCCATTATGGAATGATCCTGATCTCCAGCTAATAGGTATTGGCACACGCATTTTTATGGGTGGTGGCATCGGTTATGTGGCATGGGAAGGAACTCAGCATTTTCCTTTACAGAAACGTCTAGAAAATCGTACACCCATCGGACCTGCGGCAACCTTGGCGCTAATTGGTGATGCGAAGCAGATGACTCCTGAATGGGTGCGCGGCTGCTACTTCCGCAACTATGGTGCATCGCTAATGATGGGAGTCGCTGTGCCTCTGCCAGTGATTAATGAAGAGGTGGTGGCAAGGGCATCGGTAATGGATGAAGAACTGGTTGCGCCTGTGATTGACTTCTCCATTCCACGGCGAGTCCGTCCTATTTTTGGATCAGTCTCCTACGCGCAACTCAAGTCTGGCAAAATTACGATTTCAGGGCGATCCGTCAGAACTGCTCCACTCGCTAGCTTAAGGCTATCGGAAGATGCGGCTAAAACCCTAAAAGACTGGATTGTAAAGGGAGAATTTACCTTAACGGAACCTGTGGCAATGTTGCCTAGCGATCGCACATTTTTACCACAGGATCTACGGGACTTCTAAGCCTCGGCTTCTAAAATCGGGGAATTAGTCTCAGCTTCCCAATGGTTAAGAATAATTGCATTAACACTATTGCCGATGATATTAACCACTGTTTTTAATCCATCGGTGATGCGATCCACCCCTGCCACTAGAGCGATCGCTTCCAGTGGTAAGCCCGATGCCGACAGGACGGTTGCCATTGTAATCAAAGCCGCTCCCGGAACCCCTGGGGTACTAAAGGAAACCAGCAAACTACTGACAGCGATCGCGCTCAATAATGATGGCGTGAGAGGGACATGATAAATCTGGGTGACAAAGATCGCATTAAATCCCTGCAAAATTGCCGCGCCATCGCGCTTGAGCGCCGTTCCTAAGGGAATGGCAAAACTGGCGATTTCTTCCCTTAGTCCATACTTCTCTTGCAGATTTTGTAACACCACAGGTAGTGCAGCATTAGAACTAGCTGTACCAAAAGCCAAAGCGATCGCTTCTGATAAACTGCGAAGTAACTTTAGAGGATCAACTTTGAGAAGTAGAAGTATGAGCATATCTAGACTGATCATCACTAAGGAAGCAATGATCAAACCCACTACATACATCACCAGTTTGGCGATTAGTTCTAATCCTTGAGTGGCAATCACTGAGGAGATTAGGGCAAATACCCCCAAGGGCGCGACATAGAGAATCACCGATAAAGTCTTTTCGCCAATGTGGTAAATGCTCTCAATTAGTTCCACAAACGGCTTGGCTTTTTCCTCTGCCATTTGAATACCAATTCCTAAAAGAATCGCGGAGAAAATAATCTGCAATAAGTTGCCGCTACTCAAAGCTTCTAAGGGATTAGTGGGAATCAAACTCACTAACCAAGATATTAAAGAAGGGGCTTCACCAGATTCAATATTGGAAGCAATTGAGAATCCTGTCATCCCTGCTCCCGGTTGCAATAGGTAGGCAGTCCCCATCCCCACACCTAAGGCGATCGCACTGGTAATCACATAGCTAGTCATTAATTTAATGGCATACCTTCCCACCTGTCCCGCTCCTTTAATTCTTGTCAATCCAATAATCAATGATGAAAAGACAATTGGAACAACTACAAATTGAATTAATCTTAAAAAAGAATCCCCAACGGGAACCAGAATATTTTGATTGATCAGTTCAATATTGTCAGGAAATGTGGTGTTAAGAACAGTTCCAAATAAAACACCGACTCCCAAAGAAAGCAAAATAAGTGTAGATAGATTCATATTTTAGTTTATTGAGATAACTCACAGGATGAGAGAGAACCAGAATCTAAAGATTCTTTTGTAGATCTTCTTAAATTATTCAACAGCTTATCCAGTTACCCACCTTGAGAAAGTCCAGAATGAACGCTGGATCCGAGGCAATCAGCAATAGATTAGTAATGGAGAAGTATCACTCTTCGCACAAAACTTTTTTAAGTTCAAAACTATTCAAAATCATTTTAGTATTTATGCTTAGTTGTGAAATCACCAAAAATCAGCCTTCGCCATAATGATTGCTATATAATCAATTTTGCTAGGTTTATAATCTCCTAACTTAATCCCTAAAAGTACACAATTCAGAAAATAGTAAAACTAATAAATTGTTATGGCGGATCGTTATGTTCGCGTAAAAACAGCCCAAGGGCAAATCTATTACGGATTACTAGAGCTAAATCAATCCGTAAAAGTACTCAGCACAGCGCCTTGGCTGGGGGGAGAACCAAATGGTGAGTTGCTAGCTCCAGAAACCTATCAACTATTAGCACCCTGCGAACCCAGTAAAATAGTCGCCGTTGGCAAAAATTATTCCGCCCATGCTGCTGAGATGGGCGGTGAAGTGCCGAAAGAACCAATTATTTTTCTGAAACCGACCACCACGATCATTGATCCCGATGGCGAAATTGCCTTGCCACCACAATCTCATCGTGTCGAATATGAAGGTGAACTCGCTTTGGTGATTGGTTCTAGAAGTTTTAACCTCACTCCCAAACAGGCGATCGCGGCAATCTGGGGATATACGATCGCCAATGATGTGACTGCCCGTGACTTGCAAAGAAGCGATAGTCAATGGACAAGGGGAAAAGGGTTTGATACCTTCTGTCCCCTAGGACCTTGGATTGTGAGAGAAGTCAGTCCCACAGCAATGCTCCAAACCTTCGTCAATGATTTTAAAAAGCCGTTTCAATCGGCTCCCATTGATGAAATGGTATTTTCACCAGACTATGTTGTGTCCTACATCAGTCAGATCATGACTCTATTACCAGGGGATGTGATCATCACAGGCACACCTGAAGGGGTTGGTCCTATGCAAGAAGGCGATCGCGTCTACATTGAAATTGAAGGCATTGGTAAATTACAAAATACGGTGGTTCTACGCGAGCCACTACCCGTTGTAGAAGAAATTGAAGATTAGTGCTTTGGTATGACGGCAGCGATTTCTAGGCTTGTATATGATGGTAAGGAACATAAGTTTAAATGTTTACGTCAAAGATTTGTGAAATGCCTTCATTAGCTCTTGCCCAAATTAATTGCTTAATTTGATCAATTAGCTTAAATTCTCGATAGGTCGGCTCAAAAGTTTCCATCGCCGTAAGTTCCCTAGGAGCAAGCAACTGACGCAAGCATCTGGGGGGATGTTTTCGCTGTTCACAACCTCACACTCCATACCAATCCCATGAAATATCAACTTTTTAAGCAAATTGCTTTTTCGGCAATGGCGATCGCCTTAGCAATGCCTCTAGCAGCTTTGCCAAGCTTCGCCCAAGTGATCCCTGTCGAAAATCCTAACGATAAAGCCGCTAACCCCACAGACAATAAAACCGCTAGATTTAGCTGTCAGATGCAAGGCTCACAGTACATAGTCATGTATCAGCCCAAAAGCCAACCCCAAAAATATTTCCCTTGGGCAGCCCCCAGCAATATGGGTGACGGCTGGTCGCCTGAACGTCGCTGTAATGAAATCAGTCGCCGCCTAGAGCTATATCGTCCTGATGGTCTAGTAGAAATGCGAACAAGTACAGAAAATGGCTACAACGTCATCTGCGCTACCACCGACAAAAATTCTGCCTGTCGCATTGTCCTCACTGTTCCCAATGGTCAAGATCCCGTAGCAACTCGCGATAGCATTTTTGGTAATCTTACTACTGCCGACAGTGGTCAAACCACGACTGCGGTCAATACCTATCGTGGACGCGATCGCGGGCTTAGTGGTATCAGCCAAGATCTAGGCTTAGGTATTGATCTATCAGGCATCAATGGTGTTTTAAATTCAGTCCTATCGACCAATCGCCCCACAACTAATATGGGCAGTGGCAACTTGTACCTAAAGCCCTTCCTCGATCCCAGTGATGGTGGTACTGGCGCTAACCTTGGTATCACTAACTTCACAGGCGGCAGTGGCAGAAGACTCAATCCCGATAATTTCCGTTAAGAAACTGTTTGTGGCTCAGCTAAGCTGAGCCACAAACAGTTTCTTAGTTTAAGCTAGGGCATAACAGGCATTGCTAGGAATTAGAAATGACACAGGTAACTGTTTGCCAAACTCTCTATGAGTCAGATTTCTTTTTATGGACACAGGATACCCTAGCCAAACTCAAGGCTAGGGATTTTGACCATATAGACTTAGAAAACTTGATAGAGGAGATTGAGAGCTTGGGAGCATCTCAAAAAAAGGAAGTCAGGAATCGTTTGCGGGTATTACTTGCCCATCTCCTCAAACGAATGTATGTAAATTTACCTGACTGCTTTGAGGGTTGGGAAAATACGATCAGGACTCAACGGACTGACATTGAGGTTGAGCTTGATGATATGCCTAGCCTCAAAAGATTCTGGGACGAGTTTTTTGATTCGGCTTGGAAATACGCCTTAAAAGACGTTAGGGGTGAGTACGCTAAAAAAGGCTATCAATTCCTCGATACATGGCAATTTAAGCGAGATATTGACTCAATTTTAAATGTTGATTTTTGGGAATAAAAAAGCGGCGCGAAGCGCCGCTTTTTTATTAATTTATGAATTTAAGCTTCGTTCAGAGCAGCGATACCGGGGAGAACCTTGCCTTCGAGCAACTCTAAGCTTGCGCCACCACCAGTAGAGATGTGGCTCATCTTTTCAGCAACACCCACCTTCTCAACGGCGGCTACGGAGTCACCACCACCGATGATCGTGATTGTGCCTTTGCCCGTTAGGTCTGAGAGGGTATGCGCGATCGCCTCAGTACCAACGGCAAACTTATCAAACTCAAATACACCCATAGGACCATTCCAGATTACTGACTTGCAATCTGCTAGCGCATCTTGGAATACCTTGATGGAGTCAGGACCAATATCCAAGCCCATCCAACCATCGGGAATATTGTCAATGCTGACGGTTTGAGAGTTGGCATCAGGCTTGAAGTTGTCCGCAACGACCACATCGGTGGGTAGCAAGAACTTAACACCACGTTCGGCGGCTTTCTTCTCAAGAGCGCGGGCGAGGTCTAGCTTATCTTCTTCAACAAGGGAATTACCAACACTCAAGCCACGAGCCTTGTAGAAGGTGAAGATCATGCCGCCGCCAAGCAGCAACACATCAACCTTATCGAGTAGGGTTTCGATTACGCCGATCTTGCTGGAAACTTTGGAACCACCAACGATCGCCGCTAGAGGACGCTGAGGATTGTCGATCGCACCACTGAGGTATTGCAATTCTTTATCGAGCAAGAAACCAGCGACGGAGGTGCTGATGTACTTGGTTACGCCTTCAGTCGAAGCATGGGCGCGGTGGGCTGTGCCAAACGCATCATTGACATAGATATCGGCTAAAGATGCGAGTTTCTTCGCAAATTCAGGATCATTTTTTTCTTCTTCAGCATAGAAGCGTACATTTTCTAGCAAAGCGACATCGCCATTGCTGAGGGCATTAACTTGGGCAGCAACGACATCACCGATACAGTCATCGGTTTTGACAACGGGCTTACCTAGTAATTCAGACAAACGAGTCGCTACTGCGTTTAAACGGAGAGATTCAGTAACACCTTTAGGTCTGCCAAAGTGACTGGTGAGGATTACGCGAGCGCCTGCTTCGGTCAAATACTTAATGGTGGGCAAGGCGGCGCGAATACGGGTATCGTCAGTGATTTTGCCAGACTCATCTTGAGGAACATTAAAGTCAACTCTGACTAATACCTTTTTGCCTGCTAGGTCGGCAGCAGTCAAGCTTGCAAGATTCTTTTTTGCCATAAAAATTTAAGTTTTAGTATATAAAGTTGCTTTTTTACAAAGTCTTAATAATCTTACACAAATCTGTCCATCTTAAACTAGACGTGAGTAAAAATACTTATTGCCAAATTGCTTGCCTAATGGCTTTCGGGATTAAAATATTGTGAATAGATCTGTGACTTGCATATGGTTATTGCCATTTCACCACTGGAAACGCTACAACCAAAGGTAATAGAGGGTGAGAACCGAGTTGCCTTAAAAAATCTAAGTTGGCAAGCATACCAAGCAATTTTGAATGCTCTGCCCCAAAGTCGTGCAGCCAAGCTTACCTACGATCGCGGAGTTTTAGAAATCACGATGCCTCTGGAAATACATGAATTTTCTAGTCGATTGATAGAGGTCTTGATCAGAATTTTAGTGATGGAAATGGGCTTAAAGCTCAAAACAATGGGATCGACAACGATGGATCGTGAAGATTTACAGAGGGGGGCAGAGCCTGATTGTGCTTACTACATTCAAAATCAACCAAAAGTAGCAGGGAAAACTGTCAATTTTAGACAAGATCCGCCGCCTGACTTGGTTGTTGAGGTAGACATTACCCATACCGATATTGATAAAAACAAGTTTTATGCAAGTCTAGGTGTGCCTGAGTTTTGGCGCTACAACGGTCAAGAATTGCGTATTTATCAACTGCAAGAAGAAAAACATGAAAAACATTATATAGAGTGCGATCGCAGTCCTACATTTCCTTTGATGGAAAAGACCGATCTCTACAGCTTTTTAAAAGAATCTCAACAGGATGAAATTGCGGCTGAAGTTAATTTCCGAGCTTTGATCAAGGAGAAATTACAGGCTTAGTTCTCAAAAGTTCTCAAAATACTAAACAAAATACTAAAGTGATTGCGCCATTGTGCTTTAATGCCCTTTCTCAAAAACCAAGAATAAAAGCCGCGCAAAACGCGACTTTTATTCTTGGTTTTTGAACTGTATTTGCGATCGCTTCGGTTATCCGAAGCTTGTATCCTCAACAGTCAGGTAATATATAGTGGTAGTCCAAACTCAGATGAAATATCATATTTGGCGCAATTCTCCGTTTTGAAATCCCCTTTGAAATCCCTGCTTTAACTGCATTCGGTAGCTATGTTTAACTTAAAAAACCTGATTGGCGATCCTAATAAGCGCAAGCTTGACAAACTCCGTCCTGACGTGGCTCTCATCAACTCCCTAGCCCCAGAGTTAGCGGCGCTAAGCGATCGCGAATTGCAAGCAAAAACAGGAGAATTTAAGCAAAGGCTAGAAAAAGGCGAAACCCTTGATGATTTGCTGCCCGAGGCGTTTGCGGTAGTACGTGAGGCGGCAACTAGAGTATTAGGTCTGCGCCACTATGATGTGCAGATGCTAGGGGGAATGGTGTTGCATCGTGGTGAGATTGCTGAGATGAAGACAGGGGAAGGTAAGACCCTTGTAGCAACTTTGCCAAGCTACCTTAATGCCCTTAATGGCAAGGGTGTCCATGTAGTGACGGTGAATGATTATCTGGCGCGTCGTGATGCCGAATGGATGGGACAGGTACACCGCTTTTTAGGGATGTCGGTGGGACTGATCCAAAACTCAATGGAGCCAACCGAGCGCCGCAAGAATTACAACTGCGATATTACCTATGCGACTAACAGCGAGCTAGGTTTTGACTATCTGCGCGACAACATGGCAACCAGTATCGAAGAGGTTGTCCAACGTACCTTTAATTACTGTGTAATTGACGAAGTTGACTCAATCTTGATCGATGAAGCGCGTACTCCTTTGATCATTTCGGGGATGGTCGAGCGCCCCACCGAAAAATATCTGGGCGCAGTCCAGATTGCCAGCCAGTTACAACCCGAAGCGCATTATGAAGTTGATGAAAAGCAACGTAATGTGGTCATGACCGATGAAGGTTTTGAGCTAGCCGAGAATTTACTAGGTGTAACGGATCTTTTTGATCAGGCTGATCCTTGGGCGCACTACGTCTTCAATGCCCTCAAAGCCAAAGAATTATTTAAACGCGATGTCAATTACATCGTCCGTGATGGCGAAGTAATTATCGTTGATGAATTTACGGGGCGCGTCATGCCCGGTCGCCGTTGGAGCGATGGTTTGCACCAAGCGATCGAAGCTAAGGAATCTGTGGCGATCGAAAATGAAACCCAAACCCTCGCCACGATTACCTATCAAAACTTCTTCCTGCTCTATCCCAAGTTAGGCGGCATGACAGGGACTGCCAAGACTGAAGAAGCAGAATTGGGCAAGATCTACAATCTCGAAGTTACCACCATGCCCACCAATCGCAAGAGTGGACGCAATGACTGGTCAGATGTGGTCTACAAAACTGAGGCTGCCAAGTGGCGAGCCGTGGCTGAAGAATGCCGCGAAATGCACGAAACAGGTCGCCCTGTACTAGTAGGGACAACTAGCGTTGAAAAGTCAGAGGTTATCTCTGTCCTGCTCTCAGAAAAGGGGATTCATCACAACTTATTGAATGCGAAGCCTGAGAATGTGGAACGGGAAGCGGAAATCGTGGCACAGGCGGGACGTAAAGGCTCGGTGACGATCGCCACCAATATGGCAGGTCGTGGTACGGACATTATTCTTGGTGGTAACGCTGATTACATGGCAAGGCTGAAGGTACGCGAAAGCTTTATGCCGCAGATTGTGCGCCCAGAGGATGACGATGACTTTACTAATGAAGGTCAACGCATGTTTAGCGATCGCCCCCAAAAGGGTCAAGGTTTCGGCTCTGCGGCTGAAGGCAAAAAGAAAAAGTCTTGGAAAGTTTCCGACAGCCTTTTCCCCTGTGAGCTATCTAAGGACGCGCAAACCATGCTGAAGGATGCCGTAGACTTCGCCGTAGAAAACCTAGGCAGAATGAGTCAGTCGGAACTTGATGCCGAAGAGTTGTTAGCAGTTGCTTCGGAAAAGGCTCCCACCGATAGTGAAGTGATTCAAAAATTGCGGGATGCTTTTACATTGATTAAGCGGGAGTACGAACAGGTAACCGATGCTGAACATGAAGAGGTGACTAATCTCGGCGGTCTGCACGTTATCGGTACTGAACGCCATGAGTCGCGGCGGGTTGATAACCAGTTGCGCGGTCGTTGTGGTCGCCAAGGTGACCCTGGATCCACCCGCTTTTTCCTCAGCCTCGAAGATAACTTGATGCGGATTTTTGCAGGCGATCGCGTGGCAAGTTTAATGAATGCCTTCCGCGTGGAAGAGGATATGCCGATCAGTGCGCCGATGCTGACCAATGCCCTTGAAAATGCTCAGAAAAAAGTCGAAACCTACTACTACGACATCCGTAAGCAAGTATTTGAATACGATGAGGTAATGAATAACCAACGTCGTGCCATCTATGCTGAGCGTCGTCGGGTATTGGAAGGCGAAAACCTGCGCGATCGCGTGATCGAATATGCGGAGCGCACGATGGACGATATCGTCAATGCCTATGTCAACCCTGATTTACCCCCCGAAGAGTGGAATCTCGTGGCAATGGTGAAAAAGGTTAAGGAATTTGTGAACCTGTTGCAAGACCTTGAACCTGAGCAGCTCGATGATATGTTCTTGCCTGAGATGCAAGCATTTCTGAGAGAAGAAGTGCGTCGTGCTTATGAAATCAAGGAAGCACAGGTGGAAGGCTTGCAAACTGGTCTTATGCGCCAAGCTGAACGCTTCTTTATTTTGCAACGCATCGATTCGCTATGGCGCGATCACTTACAGGCGATGGAAGCTTTGCGGGAGTCAGTGGGCTTGCGTGGCTACGGACAAAAAGATCCTCTGATCGAGTACAAGAGCGAAGGCTATGAAATCTTCCTCGACATGATGACCCAAATTCGTCGTGATGTTGTGTACTCACTATTTGAGTTTGATCCACGCCCTAGACCCCAACCCGAAACCCTCGAAGCCGAATTTATCTAAAACCTATAGCTACAGCTATAAAAGCAAAAGCCGCGCGATGCGCGGCTTTTGCTTTTGGATAACTTAACGTCAGTTCAATATATAGATAATTTAGGTAAAAGATAGGGCTTCAACTTCGCTCAGCCAGCAGTATACGATGGCTGAGCGAAGTCGAAGCCTCTCGAATTTATTTGAAATTACCATAACTATTTGCACCACATTTTGCGCTTTTGTTGAACTCACGTTAACTTGGGTTATTTTGCGTTGATTAGGGTAACAAGCCGCCACTGTTGCCAATGCCAAAGCGCTCAGCAACGCTGGAGGTTAGGGGTAAGAGCGTGAGCAGCATCCAAAAGAGTGCCAGACCACCGATCGCTTCGCGATCGCCATCTAATTCCGATAGCTCATTGAGCATAGGACGCTCTAGATCCCGTAGCAAAATCAAGATAATGCCACCCCAATAAAGCGCAAGGGGATTGATGACCGTGGCAATTACCAAAAAGATTAAGGTTGCCACCGTCGTCCAACTGGCGATACGTCTACCATAGATCGACTGCACAATCCTGCCACCATCGAGCTGACCTGCGGGCATGAGATTCATCGCCGTAATTGCCGAGCCGAGCCAACCCAAAATCACAAGGGGATGGATCGAAATGAAACTATTGTGCAGGGCATCGCCTAGGAATAGCTTGGCTAGCGTTCCAGCTAGTACTGAGGCTTGGAAAATTTGACTGGGAATATCGATGCCACCCATGCCGATCGCCGATAAACGAAGACCGACAATCAGCAAGAACAGTGAACCGACTCCACTGGCAAGGGCAGGGGCGATCGCAATGTCAAAAAGCGCAGTCCGATTGGGCAATGGCGAATAAATGCGGCTAAATGCTCCAAAGGAACCAAGCTGGGATGAAGGTAACAAAAAGGGCAAACTGAGCTTGACTTGGTACTTCTTTGCCATTAAGCGCATTGCCAATTCTCGCAGTCCTAAGATCGCCCCAATACCAAGGGCAAAGGGTAAACCTGCCAAAATTTCCTGTGAATTTTGAATAATAGGAATACCTGCCACCTGTGCGCCCAAACTTAGAGATGTATAGGCGTTGGCGATGATTAAGACAGCGATCAGGATCTTTTGAGGAATCGTATTGTCATTGATCGCCAGATCGCGATTTGGTAAAACGATCACCACAGGCTTTCGATCTTGACCTTCAATGAGAAATAGATTGTATTTAGTACCAAGGCGATCGCTAACAGATTTAGAGAGTCGGGCATAGACCTGATCAGGCTCACCGCGCAAATTTCCTTTAAAAATTGCACCTTCTTGGTAAGGAATAGTTTCCGTAACGTAGTAGGTCTCAATCCCAAATATGCCTTGAATTGATTTTAGATCCTCTACGGGAATGGGTTGAAATTGTCGTAGCTGGTTTTTGGCTTGAGACATGGCGATCGCCAATGGTGTATTGGAGGCACTGGACTTAGGAGAATTCGCATCACTCGCTAAATCCCTTGGATCCTTTTGACCATTCTCATCCTTTGACTCTGGGCGATCGCCCAAGGAGCCAAGTTCTTGCTTTATTTTTTGTTCAATTACTGACCGTTGTTCGGCAACGGTTTTGCGTAATTGATTGCCGATCAACACATAGGCGATCGTCGATCCTACTAATAAAGATAATAACGCCGTGAAATTAATAAATATGCCAGAAACAAATAGACCGAAGTAAATCAGCCAAGGCGACATCAAGACGACAAATTGCAGCCAAGATAGTAACCCTAACTTGCCAAACTTGCGGGAGCGAATGTATCCCCAGCCAAGTAAAGCAAGTGTGAATATAAATACAGCGATCGGAATAATTGGAAGTGATCTCATAAAACTAAATTACAGGAAACTACGGACAAAGCTAGGAATTATGCAAGTCAGCCTAGCAATTCCCTACAATTTCACCCTAGATATTTTGACTAAGTAGCTCTAGGTGCAATTAAGTCGAAAATACTAAGACCTGAAGCACACGAACAGCGATCGCCGCAGGTCTTAGATCATAACTAGAGATTATGCCGAGGTACTTAATGAGAATTGCAGAGTTAGCAAGTATCCTTAAATTTGGCAAGCTTACGTTGTATTATAAGTCTATATATAATCAACGGTAAACACACAGGCTAACTGTGGATTTCTGGTCGCAAGATAATTTGAGGTAAATGCGAAGTGGGCATTGTTGTAGAAGGCGTAAATAAGCAATTTGGTGATTTTTTAGCTCTAGATAATATCAATCTTGAGATCAAAACTGGTTCATTAGTCGCTCTATTAGGTCCTTCTGGCTCTGGGAAATCGACATTACTCAGATTGATCGCTGGACTAGAAACTCCCGACCAAGGCAAAATCTTCTTGACGGGCAAAGATGCCACGGATCAAGATGTACGCGATCGCAATATTGGGTTTGTCTTTCAACATTACGCCCTCTTCAAGCACATGACCGTCCGTAAAAATATCGGCTTCGGTCTAGAAATTCGCAAATATCCCAAGGGCAAGATCGCCGATCGCGTTGAAGAATTATTGGAATTAGTTCAGCTTAAGGGTTTGGGCAATCGATACCCATCGCAACTCTCTGGTGGTCAGCGTCAACGGGTTGCCCTTGCTCGCGCCCTTGCGGTGGAGCCGACGGTTTTACTACTCGATGAGCCCTTTGGCGCACTTGATGCCAAAGTCCGCAAAGAGTTACGGGCTTGGCTGCGCCGCCTCCATGATGAAGTCCATGTCACCAGCGTCTTTGTGACCCACGATCAAGAGGAAGCAATGGAGGTTTCCGATGAGATTGTGGTAATGAATAAGGGCAGAATCGAACAGATCGGCACACCTGCGGAGGTCTACGACAATCCTGCTACGCCTTTTGTAATGAGCTTCATTGGACCTGTTAACGTCCTTCCCGCCAACCAGCACCGCAACAGTGAGATCCATCAAATTCATCAGCAAGGGGAAACGGATGTATACATTCGTCCTCGCGATATTTGGATTGCCCACGAACCTACCTCTAGCTCGATCCAAGCCCGCATTACCAGACTGATTCATCTGGGCTGGGAAATTCAGGCAGAATTGGTTTTGGGAGATGGTCAGGTTTTGACTGCCCACTTAACCCGCGAGCGCTTTGATGAGCTAAATCTCCAACCGCAGCAATTTGTGCATATTGAACCTAAGGATGCCAAGTCTTTCCCGCTAGATTATTCGATCTAGCATCGCTCAGACTAAAAAAATTTGGTATAGACTAGAGGATAGATGTTATGGTGTGCTGCCAAGAAGGATAAGACGATGAAATTTCCAATGAATTCCCACAAAAAAGCAAAGTTAATCCTACCGTCACTATGCTTAGGTGTGGCAGGTTATCTATCGGCGATCGCCATGATACCTACAGCAGCGATCGCCCAGATTAATAATGCTCCAACTCTATCAGAGCAAACTTTGCGTGAAGCCCAACAACAGGAAAGATCGCCTTTAAGTGTGGGGGGTAGCAACCTAAATTTGTTGCAATTAATCAATAATATTAATATGCTTGGCTCTCAGTCGCCCGAGCAGTTTCGAGCTAATCAAAATGAATCTCTAGACGAAGCTGTGTCCAATTTTAAAAGCCAACAACAACGCGATCTCACGATCTCGATTCCCACCAATAATTAGTTCTCCAAAAGAAAAGAGCGGCGCGAAGTGCCGCTCTTTTCTTTTGGAATGTATAGCCAATTCAAATAAGAAAAATAGGGCTTCGACTTCGCTCAGCCATCGTATATTGCTGGCTGAGCGAAGTCGAAGACTCTTAAATTTATGTGGAATTACTATATATTGAACTCAGTTTATTTTAAAGTTAGAAACTTTTCGAGGGCAGTGACTAAGGATGGTGGCCAGCGACGGATATTTTTTACCCAGTCAATATTGCGATAACGGGGATCAAGATTCTCCACCGATACCCAATTACTCTCGGCTTCACCCTGTTTTTGATCGACCCATAGCGCCGCCGTTAAAGCCGCACGCACATCGGTGAAATTAGGATATTTCCGCAAAATTGTTTTCATCGCTTTCACTGCCACACTGGTATCTCCCGCCTGCGTACCAACTTCATAAAGGGCGATCGCATGGTTACCAAAGGCAGTACTAAATCGAGAATTTACATTCATCGCCGTTTTATAATCAGCGATCGCCTCTTCCCATTTACCTAAACCCGCCTTGGCATTACCGCGATTATTGTAGGCGGCGGCATCTTGGGGATTGATTTCGAGAACGCGATTGTAATCGGCGATCGCTTCTTCCCATTTACCCAAACTCTCCAAGGCTGCGCCACGATTGAGATAGGGATCAGGATAGTCGGGGGCAAGTTCTACGGATTTGTTGTAGTCAATGAGGGCATCTTGGGCGCGATTTTGGCTCATTTTGGCATTGCCGCGATTGCTCCATCCTGCGGCATTATCAGGATAGAGAGTAATTAAATCTGTCCAATAACCTTCTGCAATCTCAAAATCACCAGCCTCCGTGGCATCAAAGGCTTTTTTAACCAGCGCATCTAGTTCTGTTGCCTCCGTCTCTGTGATGTTGAGTTGGGCTTGGACAGGGGCGATAAATATAAATAGACTCAAGAAAATAGCAAGTAGAAAACGCATGGTTAGTTATCAAGTTTAAAAGTTCAAAAATAATTTTTGAGTTCAGGCATACCTTTAGCATCGCCTTTCTCAAAACAAGAAATCAATGGCGATCGCATATTTATGATAGTCTCAAATAAAGCGATAGACGCTGAAGTGTATGAAAATTCCGAATGCTAGTCGCGCAGTTATGGAGCCATCAAAGCTAACTGAATACCTATTTAATAGTGAACATATTTGTTAAGACGGCATGGCAAATAGATAAAGGTACAGATTTTGCTCGCTTAATTACCTTAGTTCCCGATTAGTAATATTTAGAAGCTACTATGAATTTTCCACTCTATTCTGATGTCATTCTATTAGCCAATCTACCTGAAGAAGGTGTGTATGCTGGGGATGTTGGAACGGTGGTAGAACGTCATGATGTAATTGGTTTGGAAACTGGTTATAGTGTTGAGTTTTTCGATATGCTTGGGAATACGGTTGCAGTTGTTACTTTGCCAATGAGTTGTTTCCGTTTGCCGACTCGTGCAGATAGACCATCAGTTAGGCTTATGGCTAGCGTGACATGATTTGAGATAGTTACTTTTTTAAATTCCTATAGCTGCTATTTATATAGTTTTATCTAGGTCAGGAGCATCTTCATATCTATGGATTAGTGGGGTAATAATACTTGCATCATAAGTACATAACCCAATTTCTCTATCACTGCTAGAATCACTTGATGTAAGAAAGTTATGACTTGTAATTAGCGCCCACGATCGATCACATACTAGAAACTTCTCATGTGTACCTACAAGTTTCAAATTTAGAAGACTAGGGTAACTTTGCTGTAAATCAGTTAATTTAGAAACAGCATTGTACCATTTACTATTCACACCAACATTTTGTAGCAGATCAGAAACTTTGCCTGAAGAATTAAGTTTTTGTACTTCTTCCATATCTCTAAGCATTCCCCAGCCAATGTCGATTTTTACACCCCGACCTAAAGCTTTCTCTATATCAGACTTTAAGACATCACTAAGTCCGTTAACAGTAATCCAAGGGCAAACTATAATTATTCTTTCTTCAGCCTCATTTAGAGCCTGATACAGTATCTTTCTACTTTGCCCACGATCATAAATCAATTTAGACTTATCTACTTCTGGTTGATTGATAATTTTTTGTATTGCTAGTAAAACAATAGGCTCTAATCTATGTGTTACGGTAGAAATATCAACATTAATCTGAGCATTAAATCTTCTTTTGAGAATGTTTAACTCGATTTGTAAATCATCAATTTTATTATATATTTCTTGAGGGATAGCTTGTGTAGAAAATGAAAAATTATTTAATCTGCTTTCCAAAAAAATTAGATCATTTCTGATTTGTAAAATATTATTTGATTCATTAGTATTATTGAAATTAGAAGTTAATATATCCAATTCATTCGTAGTCTTTTCTATCTCTTGTTGCTGAGTCAGATTTTTGATTTCAGATTTGACCGAAACTATTTGTGATTGGATTTCATTAATCACTCGAATATTAGAACCAGCATCTACTTGACTACTAAGATTATCAAATCGTCTATTAAGACTATCGATTTTTATAATTAGCTCTGGAATTTCTTGTATTTTTATTCCTATCTCATGAAGTGCCAGCTTGATGTTTTTATTTGTTTCTTCCCGTAAAAGAGAATACTTATCTGACAAATGATTTAACTGACTACTGATATCTTCAACTCGCCTAATCGTCTCAGGAATTCTTTGTATTCTAGCTCCCACTTCCGCAATCGCTATATTATTGTTTTTCTGAGATTGTTGTTGTAATTTTTCTAAACGATATACTTCAGCAAGAGTTATATTGCTATGTTCTAATTGCAAATTGTCCAACCTATTGACTTCAGCACGAGTATTTTTTTCTATCCTTTGTTTTAAACGATTGCGACTTAATAGATTTAGGAAAATGGTAAATATTATTGGTGCTACAGCATATATTGATTGACCAACAGCATTGGCTATGATGATTCCAATTATTGATATACCAATAGAGAAGTATTCTAATAGTTCTAAAGGATCATTTTCTGATAATTTCATGTGCTCATTAAAATATATGTATGACAAATATACTGTTTATCTAAATCTAAATCAACTTTAACTACTGAGATATTTCTTTAAACTGTCAATTGTCTTAATAAACCTAAAATGCTGTCCGTTAAGCATTTGCTTTTTCCTTTAATGATATTTCAGTAGTTCATATTTGTCTCTTTTAAGCAACAAGTTAGTCAAAATCTAACACAGGGTAAATAGATGACGTTTATCTATTTACCCTGTGTTAGATAGGTCAAAAATACCCTAGTTGCTTGATTCATTTACTTTAAAGATGAGATTGCATCGTTGATCGTAATCATCAGAGTCATCGGCGCAATGGGCGAAACTATAAAACCACACTTCTCATAAAATTGTTTTGCCTCTTCCGAAATAGCTTCCACTAAAATCGCTCTGATTCCTGCAATTTCAGCGGCCTGTAAAGTGCGAAGTATCGCATCTCTCAGTAAAGCTTTGCCAATTCTCTTACCCTGCCAATTTTGATCAACCGCTAAACGCCCAATAATCATCACAGGGATAGGATTGGGCATATTTCGCTTGACTTTGCCTGTGGAGATTGTCTGCGCGATCGCACCATTGGCTAGACAATAATAGGCGATAACCACCTTCTCAACTGCAACAACATAGGTTCGCGAAGCACCTTGCAATTCGTTTTTAAAAGCTCGATGCTTCAACCAGTCATTGAGTTGAATATTTCCACAATCAAATAGCTCAAGTTGATGTGATGAATTAAGTTTTTCTGGTCGATTCAGTACCTGTTCTAATTCGGACATCACAGACTAATCCCAAGGAGCCTTTACAGTGAGTAACTGCCGAAGATTTTGATTTGGCATCACAGGCGCATCCAGACGGTCTAGAAATTGTTGAAATCTCTGCTGATCGACATCAAAAAAACAGCGATCGAGTAGAACGTCTTGTGCCTTCTGGTATGCGGAATCTAGCATAAACTCCGAGCGACTTTTTCCTTGCAATGTTGCCGCGCGATCGATCAAGTCGCGCTGATTTTGACTAATCCGTAGATTAATCGAGAGGTCACGAGTTTTACTTATGGGCTTATTCAGATCTGTCGTTTGTTGAGATGGCGTAGACATAACTAAAATCTCTGAAACACCTTTTCATGAATAATCTAAGGCTTTGTATATACAATGTCAATACATTGTGCTCGATTGGTAATTTCAACCAAAAGTAGCTACAATGTAATTACTTTTTGATTGAAAGTTAATTGAAAATGAGTACAGCCATCAGAACTCACATCATTAAAATTGGAAACTCTCAGGGTATCCGTATCCCTAAAACCTTGTTAGAACAAAGTGGAATTCAAACAGAAGTGGAGATAGGAATTGAGGGAGATCATCTTACTATTCGACCACTACGGCAACTGCGTACTGGTTGGGATCAGGCTTTTGCGACAATGGCAGCACAACAAGATGATGTGCTTTTAGATGAAGTTAATCCAACCGATTGGGATCAGGCTGAATGGGAATGGTAGTTAAACGGTTTGATGTTTGTCTGGTTAATCTCGATCCGACAATTGGCAGCGAAATTCAGAAGACTCGCCCCTGTGTAATTGTTTCACCAGATGAAATGAATCGCAATATTTCCACAGTGATTATTGCGCCAATGACAACTAAGGGGAGGATCTATCCTACTCGTGTTGTTTGTCAGTTTCAAGATAAAGATGGGCAAATAGTCCTCGATCAAATTCGCACAGTGGATAAATCTCGCTTGGTGAAAAAGATTGGTCAAATTAGCCAAGATGAGCAAAGAGAAGTTCTTAATATTTTGGCGGAAATGTTTGCAGAATAGTCCCTAAGTCATCTTAACTGTCGATGTCCAGACAAGCGATCGCCCCAATATTTTAAGATGTCGCCGCAGCGCGAGGATAATCGGCTAAGACCTGTTTGAGATATTTACCTGTGTAGGACTTCTTGACCTTGGCGACTTGCTCAGGTGTTCCTTCAGCAATGATTTCACCACCGCGATCGCCACCTTCAGGACCTAGATCCACCACCCAGTCGGCACAACGGATCACATCAAGATTATGTTCAATCGTAATGATGCTATTGCCTTTATCGACAAGGCGTTGCATTACGTCTAATAATTTGTGAACATCATAGAAGCTCAAGCCCGTAGTCGGTTCATCGATGAGATAGAGGGTTTTGCCAGTGGCGCGTCTAGCGAGTTCTGTTGCTAATTTCACGCGCTGAGCTTCGCCGCCTGAGAGCGTGGGCGCGGATTGCCCCAGCCGCACATATCCCAATCCCACATCCACCAGCATTCCCAATTTCGCATGGGCGGAGGGAATATTCTCAAAGAAGTGCATCGCTTCTTCGATGGTCATATCCAAGACATCGGCGATCGTCTTCTCTTTGTACTTCACTTGCAGAGTTTCACGGTTATACCTTGCACCTTTGCAGACATCACACTGCACATAGACATCGGGAAGGAAGTTCATGGAGATTACGTTTACGCCTTGCCCAGAGCAAGCTTCACAGCGTCCTCCCTTCACGTTAAAGGAGAATTGTCCTGCTTTGTACCCTCTGGTTTTAGCGGCGGTGGTGAGGGAAAAGGTTTCGCGAATGACATCAAATAGACCTGTGTAAGTGGCAGGATTAGAACGGGGCGTACGTCCAATTGGCGACTGATCGATAACGATGAATTTATCAAGATGCTTTAATCCCTTCACTTCGTCAATACCTTTAGGAATAGGTACTTTGCGCGAGAAGTGATGATCGAGAGAATTGTGCAACAGATCATTAATTAATGTCGATTTGCCTGAACCTGATACGCCCGTAATGCAAACTAATTTCCCTAGTGGAAGTTGAACGTTAACATTTTTGAGATTATTCAGATAGGCATTACAGATTTCTAAATGCTTGCCATTGCCCTCACGCCTTATGGCGGGGGTGAGGATTTGTTTTTGTTTGGAGAGATATGCACCTGTGAGAGATTCGGGATGCTTCTCAATGTCTTTGACGCTGCCCTGTGCCACGACGCGCCCACCATGTACGCCCGCTCCAGGACCAATATCTACTAGATAGTCGGCGGCGCGAATGGTTTCTTCATCATGTTCGACAACAATCAGAGTATTGCCGAGGTCCCGTAGTTTGGTGAGGGTGGCGAGTAAGCGCGAGTTATCGCGCTGATGGAGTCCGATGCTAGGTTCATCAAGGACATAGAGAACCCCTGTTAAACCTGAGCCGATCTGGGTGGCGAGTCTGATTCGCTGAGCTTCACCGCCAGAGAGGGACATGGTGGAGCGATCGAGGGTGAGGTAATCAAGACCGACATCGAGGAGGAATTGTAAACGGGCAGTAATTTCTTGTAAGACGCGATCGCCAATCTGTCTAGTTCTGGCATCAAGTTCTAAATTCTGCAAACGTTCTAAACAAGTGCCAATGGGAACTGAAACAAAATCAATAATGTTGTAACCACCAATGCGAACGGCAAGGGATTCGGGTTTGAGCCTTGTACCGTCACAGGTGGCGCAGGGTTGCTCGACTAGATAGTTCTCTAGCTTCTGCTTTTGTGATTCTCCCGCTTCTTGATACTGCTGTTCGAGAATGGAAATTGCCCCTTCATAGCGTTTGTAATAGCCCTCACTGCGATCTCGATAGAGAGAATCAGGCTTAATTAAAATCTTCTCAGTCGTGCCATGAAGAATAATATCGATTTGCGATTGGGATAATTCTTGCCAAGGTGTCGTAATTTCAAATCCCGCATATTCGCCCACACTGGAAAGCAGCGAGATGTAATAGGTGTGTGTTTTGTCCGCCCAAGGTGCGATCGCCGCATAAACAGGCAGCGATGGATCAGGAACTAGCAGTTCAGGATTAAAGGTTTTGATATGTCCTAAACCATGACAGGCAGGACAAGCCCCGTAGGGTGAGTTAAAGGAGAACATTCTCGGCGATAGTTCTTCCATGACTGCGCCATGTTCTGGACAGGCAAAGTTTTCGGAAAAAGTGAGTAGGTTGCTAACTTTTTCGGACTTAGGTTCAGAGGGCAAAATCTCCACCATCGCGATTCCTTCCGCCCGTTTTAAGCAAGTTGCGAGGGAATCGGTTAAGCGTTCCTGAATCTCATTTTTGCGAACTAGGCGATCGACCACAATTTCAATATCGTGAACTTTATTCTTGTCCAGTTCAATATTGTCGCTGAGTTCTCTCACTTCCCCATCAATGCGAACTCTCGCGAAGCCTTCACTGGCTAGTCCTGATAATAATTTTTTATGAGTTCCCTTTTTGCCGCGCACTACAGGCGCTAATAGTTGAAACTTAGTGCGATCGCTGAGTTCCATAATCGCATCCACCATGCGGTCAATGGTTTGGGGCGCAATATTGCGATCGCAGATGGGGCAATGGGGCGAACCTGCTCGACCATAGAGCAGTCGCAAATAGTCATAAATTTCCGTGACAGTTCCCACCGTAGAGCGGGGATTATGGGAAGTCGATTTTTGATCAATGGAAATAGCGGGACTCAGACCCTCAATGTAGTCAACATCGGGTTTATCCACCTGTCCCAAAAATTGCCGCGCGTAGGCGCTCAGTGACTCCACATAGCGCCGTTGACCCTCGGCAAAAATTGTGTCAAAGGCAAGTGACGATTTGCCAGAACCAGACACCCCTGTAAATACCACCAACTTATCGCGAGGAATCGTCAGGTCAACATTCTTGAGATTGTGCTGTTTTGCGCCTCTGACATGGATGTGGGTATGGTCTGGCATGGGTAAACGCTAATCGTAAAGATTTGTTAAATATCTCCTATTAGTTTATACCAATTTAGAAGATGGCGTAGCTATTTTCTAAATTGAAAACCTTCACTGGGTTTCTAGACAAGGTTCACAGCGTGAACTCTTTCTAGAAACTCGTCTAAAATCAACCCGAACTGAGGTTGCCATTAGGTTTTCAGGTTTTAATTATGCCTAGCTGCTTGTCGATAGCTGATTAGTTTCTCGTTTTTGGGCTTTCTTCGTAAAGTGGCGCAGGTTTTTGCTTGATTCGCGTGACAATCGGTCTAACTCTTTCCACTACCTTAATTAAAAACTTATAGTCAGGAATTGCCACATTAGGAAGATAACCAGCTTCACTAATTACCGTTGGAGATACGGATTTCATAGCATTAATGATTATCTCCGCCTGATTTCGCTCAATAGTAGGCGCTAGTAATACCAATCCTGTAGGTGAGCTCTGAGTACTGGTATGTAAAATCCTAAATTTATCTTGTCCTAACTCACGACTAAAATTATCAAATTCTAATTTTGACAGACCACCTGCGGCTACCGTTCCTGACTCGATTAACTCGAGGACATTTTTGGGCGTGGTTGCGAATACGATTTCCGATAATGTCAAACCATAAAGATCATAAATGGGCAAGTAATAACCCGTCGCTGATCCAACTTGTCCTACAGCAACGGCACGGTCTTGTAAATCTGACATTTTACTAATCGGACTGTCTTTACAAACTACTAATACTGAATATGAATTAGCCACTCCTTGCATTGCAAATATCGGTGTGTACTGTTCTTGAGAAATAGCGATCGCTGCTAAGCCAGATGGCGCAAATACTAATGACCAAGCTCGTTTTTTTATTTGATCAATCGCTTTTAATTCATTAAAAGTTGGCTCTAACTCAATGATTGTATTCAGTTGCGTTGATAGACTCTCCTTAAAGAGTTCATACTGTTCTATCGATTTTTTCTCTTCGCCATAACCTACTAATCCGATCACAAGTTTATTAATGCCGACAACTTTTTTGGATGAGCAGCCAACTAAAAGACCTAGACAAAACTGACTTAAAATCAAACGACGTGAAATCATGTTTTTGTATTAATTAATAACATAGGTTTTGATATTTAGGTTTATGCTTAATGCAACTAGATATCCTCAAAACTGCCGCGATACTTTCCAGCTAATATGCTAAACAATCTTCGTCTTCGGGCAAAATTTAATCTAATTTTGCTGTTTGTTTTTTTGATGTGTATTTTGCTTAGTGGTATGGCTTTGTCCACAATCTTAAATCGCAATACAGAAGCTCAAGTTGTTTCTAGAGCACAAATTATGCTTCAGACTATGGATTCTATTCGACATTATACCAGTACTCAAATCGAGCCAGAATTAGCCGAAAGAATTGAGAAAGAGCCAGAATTTCTACCTCAAACTGTCCCTGGCTATTCAGCAAGAGAAGTGTTTGAGGATTTGCGGACTAAAAAGGAATATGCTGATTTCTTTTATAAAGAAGCGGCTCTCAATCCCACAAATTTACGGGACAAAGCCGATCCGTTTGAGACTGAGTTAATCCAGCGCTTTCGTAATGAAACCAATACCAAAGAACTAACAGGATTTCGTACCTTTGCAGGGGGAGATTTATTTTATATAGCTCGTCCCATAGCCATTGGCAAAGAGAGTTGTCTACGCTGTCATAGTACTCCAGAAGTAGCTCCAAAAAGTATGCTTGCAACCTATGGTAAGGAAAATGGATTTGGATGGAAGTTAAATGAGATTGTTGGCGCTCAAATTCTTTCTGTACCATCTCAAGAGCTAGCGAATACTGGTAGACAGATTTTATGGTTTGTGATGTTAGCGGTATTCGGAATGTTCGCTATTTCTGGATTTACCATCAATTTATTTTTGCGGCAGACTGTGATTAAACCACTTAATCAGATGGCTCAGGCTGCTCATGATATTAGTATTGGGAAGATGGATCATGAATTTCAACAAGATTCTCACGATGAGATTGGGGTTTTAGCTAATGCCTTTAACCGTATGAAATTAAGCTTGTCGATGGCGATGGAGATGCTAAACAATCCTGAGTAGTAACAAAGCTCAAGTATAGAGATGGCTTTACGCCGTGCCTACTTTTGACAATATATCCATAGCCACCTGTATCAGGACAAAATCAAAACCAGAAAGCGAGTTGCGGTGCAAAGCACCGCAACTCGCTTTCTGGTTTTGTGTCCTACACAAGAATAGCTAACGTATAGACAATTCAAATAAGAAAAATAGGGCTTCGACTTCGCTCAGCCATCGTATATTGCTAGCTGAGCGAAGTCGAAGCCTCTTGAATTTATTTGGAATTACTATAAGTTCGGGTTAAGCAAACTTTTTGCGAAATTTATCAGCTTGCTTGACATCGGGAATTTGGTTGGCGATCGCCTCAATTAGTTGGCTTTGGGATGGATTTTTTGCCAGAGCTTTTTTGATGACGAACTTTGCCATTGGACCGATTGCCTCGGATAATTCTTGCTGACATTGCTCCAAAAAAGTCTCACTAATTTGATTATTGGAAGGATTGACTGCTGTAGAACTAGCTGAAGTATTGATTATATTTTTAACTTCTACATTAGAACCCGTAGATTTACGCTCTGAAGCAAAAATTGCCGTTTGTGCCTTAGCTTTAAATTCACTTTGTTGAGCAGGTGGAATATGTTGACTGAGCTGCTCAATTAGGTCTGCGGAGCTAGCACCACCCATTGAGGTTTGCTGGACTAAGATCTTGGCGATTGGTCCAACATAACTAACTAATACATTTTCCAATTTTTCTTTTAGCTCACGCCTCACACCATTGGATTGTGTTTGATTAGATTGTGTTGGCGAAGTTGACGGCGATGCGAGATTAGGAATTGGTGAAGTAACTATTAGGTTAGGTGTGGAGATCGTCGTCTCTGCCGATGCCGAGATCATCCGCATCATCATGGCATCAGTTTTGATGCCCGTTGCCGCTTGCAAAGACTGATAAAGTGCTGCCACTGACTCATAGCGATCGCTTGGGGATTTACTTAGACATTTTAAGACAACCGATTCTAGGGCTTCAGGAATGTGTTGACAGTCAGGTTGCGATCGCAGCGATCGCGGTGGATCGGCAATATGCGATCGCAGCCAATTAGCGCCGCCACGACCTTCGGTAATACAGCCAAAGGGATCGGTTCCACAGAGCATTTCATAGATAATCATGCCGAGGCTATAGATATCTGCACGGAGATCCAAATCCTTTCGCGATTCAATCTGTTCAGGAGCAGCATATTGAAAAGTCCCCATGAACAAACCCGTATTGGTAGACTGCATATCCTTGCCTGAAACCTTAGCAATGCCAAAATCAAGGATTTTAGCTAGCTCACCTAGGGATGTATTCACCAAAAAAATATTGTCGGGTTTTAAATCGCGATGCACTAGACGAATTCTTTCTCCCGACTCTGCGCCTCCATGGGACATGACTACGCCAGAGTGAGCTTTAAATAGACCATCGCAAACTTGACTAATGATCTTGACCATTCGTTCTATCGACAGCCGACGTTCCTTTTGTAACAAGTTGCCTAGGGTTTGACCTTGCAAATATTCCATTACAAAAAACGGATAGCCTTCTTCGGTGAGACCATAATCATTTACCTGCACGACGTGTTCGCCCCGAATTGCTGCACATAACAGCGCTTCGCGTTCAAACCTTTGCCTCACTTCGACTTCTTCTACTAATTTATCCTTGAGCATTTTTAAAGCAACTTGTTGTCCTAGCAAAGTATCTGTTGCTAAGAAGACATCCCCCATGCCGCCACCGCCCAAGCGATTGGTGATGCGATATCTATGGCGATCGCCGATGGTTTGACCAATCCAAGGATGAGATTTTTGATTAGATGCTTGTGGATTGCTCATCAAGGTGTCAGTTGCCTATAACTCTGCTTAAAACTTTGCTGCTGTAGTCAATATATAGGGATCTACAGAAGGATTTATACAGAGATTTGTACTGAATTTAAGATTAATGAACTTAAGCCATAACTATAAGCTTGTACCCCCAGCTACGCGGATGGCGCAAGCTGTGATTATTTCGTAATGTCTTTATCTTTTTTTGTTGTAGAGAGACAATACTAAAATGCAAGTTATCGGTGTATCTCGCTAATTATGGGAATTATTACCAAACGTTCATCTAAAAAAGTCCGTGCCAATGAAATTTTAATCCGTCTCAAGCGGCTATATCCCGACGCAGTTTGCTCACTGGACTATGAAACCCCTGTCCAGCTTTTGGTGGCGGTGATCCTGTCAGCGCAATGTACCGATGAACGAGTCAATATGGTCACGCCCAAATTATTTGCTCGATTTCCCGATGCGATCGCCCTTGCCAATGCCGATCTCGATGAATTAATGGAGCTAGTCCATTCCACGGGCTTTTATCGCAATAAAGCCAAAAACATTCGTGCTGCCTGTGAAATGATTGTGCGCGAATACGATGGCAAAGTACCGAACACGATGGAAAAGCTACTCAGATTAGCGGGAGTCGCACGTAAAACCGCTAACGTAGTGCTTGCCCATGCCTACGGAATCAATGCAGGTGTAACCGTCGATACCCATGTCAAGCGGCTAACCAAGCGCTTGGGCTTGACCAAGCACGATGAACCGCTCAAGGTCGAACGCGATTTGATGGCACTACTACCGCAGCCAGATTGGGAAAATTGGTCAATCAGAATTATTTATCACGGTCGCGCCGTTTGTAATGCCCGTAAACCCGCTTGCGATCGCTGCCAATTAGCCGATCTATGTGCATCAGCCCCCAAACCCCCAAAGTAAGAGGCAACCCTTAGCGCCACATCTAGGGATATCTTGTGAAGTTTTCTAAAGATACCTACCTTTTATAGAGTGACATCAGCGCTTATTCCCTAAAATGAAGACAAAATTCTCCCCGCAATCTTTACTTAATAAAGACCTATGACAGATTTTGTAAAACCCTTCAAGAACGATCCCCAACTGGGTAATTTGTCCACCCCAGTTAGCGATTCAGCATTGGTCAGAGCCTTCATCGGCAATCTCCCCGCTTACCGCGCAGGTCTGTCCCCTAGCCGCCGTGGTTTGGAAATTGGCATGGCTCATGGCTACTTTATCTATGGTCCTTTTGCCCTCCTTGGCCCTCTCAGAAATACTGAACTAGCTAGCTTGGCAGGTTTGCTGGCAACTATTGCCGCCGTTGTCCTCCTCACCCTTGGACTATCCCTATATGGTCAAACCGTAACCAAGTTGCAATCTAGCTCTGCTGTTGAAGCTCCTGCGGAATTAGGAACCCCTGCTGGTTGGAGTGAGTTTGCTGGTAGCTTCTTGCTCGGTGGTGCTGGTGGCGCAGCTTTTGCGTATTTCCTAACCTACCTTGCTCCCATGGAAAAATTTGTCGGTTTACTCTGGTCTTAATTGATCTAGCTTGACCTTATCTAGCTTGACCATTGCATCCCTCAACAACTTATATCTTAATTTTTAAGGAAAACTACGACCATGACTGGATACTACGCTCACTACTACGTTTCCTACATTTTTGTACCCTTGATTGGCGTGATCCTACCGATCGCCACTATGGGTCTACTCCTCAACTACATCGAAAACTAATCGAGAAATAATCAATCATTGATTTTTGTTGCACTACTAACATAGCTAATCAATAAAAGCGAAAAAACAGGCATCTACTGCCATTTTTTCGCTTTTATTTTTGGGATATTTTCTGACTCAAAAACCCAGAATGCGAGTTGCGGCGCTCCGTGCCGCAACTCGCATTCTGGGTTTTGTTTCTTTACGAATAAAATAAATATTCAATAGCCCTATATCGATACATTGCCATGCCAAGCCTACGTCTTGCGATCGCCGTTCTCATCATTGCGATCGCCCAACTAATCTCTTGCCCTTGGAATATCCAAAGCGCCCAAGCCGAGATGTTGTCCTTTAGCCATGCTCAACTGAAGAACAGAGATTTTTCCCATCGAGAGCTGGCGGGATCGGGATTTGCCAATGCCAACATGGAGGGTGCAAACTTTGAGCAAGCGGACTTACGGGGCTGCGTACTTAGTGCCTCAGTGTTGCGAAATGCCAATTTGCGGGGAACTAACTTTACAGGAGCTTTGCTTGACCAGTCAGACTTTGCGAAGGCGGATCTCAGCGATGCCATTTTGACAGAGACGCTTTTGTTGCGAAGCACCTTTGACTTTGTAAATATTGATGGGGCAGATTTTACGGATGCGATTATGGATGGGGCGCAGCGCAAATGGCTATGTAGCAAAGCCAAAGGAGTCAACTCACAAACGGGAGTTGACACTAGAGAATCGTTAGAGTGCAAATAAAAATTCTCATAAAAAAGTCCCACCGCGTTGCGGTGGGACTTTTTTAGAAAGGGTTTGATTAAGTCTTGCTGATGAGAATGGCGATCGCCACTAACAAAACCCCTGTGAGGTAGAAAAACCTGACAACGTGTAGCTCATGCCAACCACTGAGTTCTAGATGGTGGTGAAAGGGAGCCATCTTAAACAGACGCTTGCCCATACCGTTGCTATCTTTAGTAGCTTTGTAATACGAGACTTGGGCAATCACCGAAATCGATTCCCAAATGAAGATTGCCCCAACAATCAAGAATGCCCAGAGCAAGTTCCCCAAAATCGCCGTAGAAGCTAAGGCTCCGCCTAAAGCTAGCGATCCCGTATCCCCCATAAACACCTTGGCGGGATAGCGATTGTGCCACAGGAAGCCGAGATAGCTGCCCCCTAGACACATACAAAAGATTGATAATTCGCGATTGTTCGGGAATAGTAAAATACCCATACCAAACAAGGCGATCGCGCCTGTTCCTCCCGCTAGACCATCTAAACCATCCGTAAGATTAGTGGCGTTGCTGCTCCCCAGAAATACAAACAGGGCAAGGGGAAAGAATAATAAACCGAGGGGAATTGCGAGATTTAAAGGTAAATCGATGGTGGCGATCGCTTGCCAGTCTTGGGTCAAGGCGAGCCAACCGCAGAAGGTAGCGGCAAATAAGCCCTGAAGAACTAACTTAGTGCGTGGTGATAGACCCTTATTAGAATGGCGGCGCAAAATTTTCCAATCATCAAGCCAACCAATAAAAGCAAAGGAAAGTGTTAGTAGACTACAGGCAATAACTTTGTCATTAAACCCCGTCCAAACCAACCCTAAAAGGATGCCAACGGGTACAATGAATATCCCGCCCATAGTTGGCGTACCCTGTTTTTTGAGGTGAGCTTGAGGTCCATCTTCACGGATGATTTGACCTGCTTTGAGACGACGTAAAACTGGTACGGCAAAAGTCCCCACTAAAGCCACTAATGCACTGCTGATCGCAAAGGGCATTAATAGTCTTGAACTTATATTAGGATTCAAGAAAAGATCAACGCCAACGATTAAACTTATTAAACCGATTGCTAAACCAAGTGCTAGGCTGCTCCCTGAGGGAAACTTCGCTTTCCTAACTCTTACACCAGTATCAACCATTGCCGCTCCTCACACCCACAATATTCCTCATTAATCCTTCCGCTCTCAAAGCTTGCAGTAGCTTTATTTTAGAAGTGAATAGAATTTATTCAAATCTACGCACTTAGATACCAAATAATGGTTGCGTTTGTCTACTGTACAATTATTTAATTTTGCTGATCATTGAATGACGATCCATAACTCTCGACAAATTGCCCTAGAAGCACTTCGCCTCATCCAAAGACGCAACGCCTATTCTGATGTGGCTTTAGACTGCACTCTTGCCAAGGCAAGACAAAACAACAACACGATTCCAGAGAGCGATCGCCGTCTGATTACTGAGTTGGTTTATGGATGCACTCGCCGCCAAAAAACCTTGCTTGCGATTTTGCAGAACTTTTCACAAAAACCGATCACAAAATTACCACCCGACTTATTAATAATCTTACAGATTGGGATCTATCAGCTATGTTTTCTCGATCGCATTAAGCCATCGGCGGTTGTGCATACCACCGTCGATCTGGTAAAGCAGAATCAACTCACAGGATTGTCTGGTTTTACGAATGCAATCCTGCGATCCATACTCAGAGCTAAAGAGAAGGAAGATATCCTCGCCAAAATTACTGATCCCGCTAGCTTTTATAGCTATCCAGAATGGCTAATTGAATTATGGCAAAAAGAATTTGGTCAAGATGCGATCGCAAATATTTGTAATTGGTTTAACCAAACTCCTCACCTCGATCTGCGCGTTAACCTACTCCATGCCACCCGTGATCAGGTTTTATCTGCTTTTACGGAGGCGGGGATCACTGCTGAGCCGATCGCCTATCTCCCCGATGGCATCCGCGTCGCGCAGGGTGCAGGAGAAATTAGTGAATTGCCCAAATTTAAAGAAGGCTGGTGGTCAGTCCAAGATGCGAGCGCTCAGTTAGTTACCTATCTATTAGATCCCCAACCTAACGAGATTATTATTGATGCTTGCGCCGCCCCCGGTGGTAAGACTGCTCATATTAGCGATCGCCTCAAAAATACAGGCAAAGTCTATGCCCTCGATCGCCTTGCCAATCGTCTCAAAAAAGTCGATCAAAATACATCGCGTTTGGGGATCACCAATGTGCAAACTGTAGAGATCGATGCCCGTGAATTTGATGCCAGTAAAGTTCTCAAAGGAAAATGCGATCGCGTCTTGTTAGATGTTCCCTGCTCTGGGTTGGGGACGCTGCACCGTCATGCCGATGCCCGTTGGCGGCAAACTCCCGAAGAACCCTATAAACTCGCTAATACTCAGAGTGAAATCCTTGAACGCGCCACCACATGGCTCAAGCCTGAAGGGGTAATTGTTTATAGTACATGCACCTTACATCCTGCTGAAAATGAGGAAGTGATTACCAAGTTTCTCGAAAATCACCCTGAATGGCACATAGTAGGGCCCAACTCAGATAATCCTGCGGCTCACTTTGTAAGCGATCAGGGCTGGATCAAAGTCTTACCCCATGAGCATGATATGGATGGATTTTTCATGGTGAAGCTCCAAAAGCAAGCCTAAACAAGAGCGAGTCGCAACGCGACTCGCTCTTGTTTTTTACAGGTTTCACTACTTGTTCAATGTCAGTTCGGCGCAAATAGCTATAGCAGTTCTAAATAAGTTTGAAGAGGCTTCGACTCCGCTCAGCTACCGTATACCGATGGCTGAGCGGAGTCGAAGCCCTAATTTTCTTATTTGAATTATCTATACATCGAACTCACGTTGTTCAGAAAGATTTAACCCCAAAAGAGAGAGGCGGCGCAGAGCGCCGCCTCTCTCTTTTGGGGTTGAGACTGGCAAAAGCCATAAAACCTATTGAATAAAGTTAAATTTACCGCTATTACCGTCAGCTTCCATTTTGATCTGGGCTACAAAAAATTGCTTCTGAATAATCTCCCCTTCAGGCGTAAAGGCAATCTCGCCCAGAGGAGTCTCATACTTACCAGTCAACAGAGTCTCATTCAGCTTAGTGCGTAGCTCAGGTAGAGGCAGGGTATTAATCTTAGTGGTTTTATCGAGAGTTCTCAAAGCTTCAACAAATACCTGTACCCCTGCAAAGGCTTGGGCGCTAAATTGAGGTGGTTCTTTTTTGTTTTGTTCCACATAAGTTTGACGGAAAGTATTATTCACATCATTCTTAAGTTCAGGACTGTAAGCCTGAGCGATAATAATGCCATCGCATAGGGCTTTGCATACAGGCAGAATATTGGATGTATTGAGTCCATTCCCGCCAATAATTAAATTCTTGTAACCTAGTTCACGCAATTGTTTAACCAGATTTCCGCCATCGGTAGATAGTCCCGAAATAATGATCAAGTCGGGCTTGATATTGATGGCATTGGTGACTTGGGATTGAAAATCAGTATCAGTGGTTTGGAAAGACTGTACGGTGGCTAGCTCTAAGCCCTTTTGCTTTACCGTTTCTTGGAATGTTCCTGTCTCTGACTTGCTAAAGGCATCATTTTGGGCAAAGAAAACGGCGACTTTCTTGATTTGAGGATTGATCTTGAGAGCGGCATCGATCGCATTAGGGGCAACGATCGCAACGGGAGCCGATACCCTTGAGATGTACTTACCGATTTGAGGAATGCCTTTAGCTGTATTTGATGGGGCGATTACGGGTACGCCCGCCCGCTCGGCGATCGGATCAGCACTAAAGGCTTGTTGGGAGAGAGTCGGTCCCACGATGCCAACAACTTTATCTTGAGAAATTAGAGTGTTAAAAGCGTTAATCGTCCCCTGTTCATCGCCTGCGGTATCTTGAAAAATCAGGCGAATCGGTGTGCCATTGATGCCACCCTGTTTGTTGAAATAGGCTTCCGCAATCTTTGCGCCTGTGACTTGCTCTTGTCCCAATAGCGCCACATTGCTAGTCTGGGCGACGGCAATGCCGATGGGGACTGAGCCTTGATTAGTAGGACTATTGCTAGCGCCATTAGAGCCGTTAGGGGTCGGCTGTCCACAGGCAACTACCAACACGCAGGACATCAACGCCGCGATCGCATAGCTTCCCAATCTCTTAAATTTGATAACCAATTTAGTAAAAGATTTAGTAAAAGTTATATTCGATATCTTCATGATTGCAATGAACCTTAAAATGCCAAAAATTCTCCCTTGAGTTTATCGCAAAGCGCTGTCAGCAATTGCTTAGCGATCGCGATAGAACATCTAGCCAAATCCTAGCGATCGCGACAGGTTTCTAAACGATAGAAAACAGGATCAACAAGATTGCATCCTTCCCAATACAGAAGAGTCGGTAAATGCCCCACAGGTGAGTCAATGGTAAAGTCTAAGCTCTCGTACCTCCGCCAGACTTTGGGGAATAGTGGCAAGCTCCATCTTCGGAGCCAACGCGATCGCCGCCAACCTAAGCGATCGCCAAATTTTTGATAAATTGCCGCAAACTCCCAATAGTTATCGGCGCTGTAAATTAATCTGCCGCCTAGACTGCGCCATATTTGTAACTGACTGCTCCAACCAAAGCGCTGATTACTACATTCTGACCATGCTCGATCGATCGCTAGCCAAACCTCACAGGGGATCTGCTGAATATCCTTGGCGTTAAGTTTCTTAATTTGCGATTTTTGGGCAATTTCCAGAATGATCTGATTAGTGAGGCGATCGCCTTCCTGCCATGCGCCTAACTCCAGAGCTTCCCTGAGTTGGCGCATCAAAGGGGTGGGAATATCAGAGGAATTAGAGGTTCTGATTTCTGACAAAGGCAAGGGCGATCGCAGATCTTCTAAGACTTGATTGGCGGAACTGTAGCGATCGCCAATTGCCTTAGCTAACAACCGATCAATAATATTTGCGAGATAACTGGGAATTGCATGAACTAGCTTCTCTCGCCAAATCCAGCGATCGCCGATGTCATCATAGAGATCAAAGGGCGAAATCCCTGTCAGTAGATGGATGCAAGTAACTCCCAAACTATAGAGATCGCTCTGGGTTACTGCTTTGCCCCGCGATTGTTCGGGGGCAATATATTCAGCACTACCGATCAGCGTACCTGTACGCTTAGATTTATTCGCGGCGATTGATTTTGCTGCCCCAAAATCCACTAGGACGAGCGAGTTTTGCTTTGCTTCGGATTTAGCACTACTCGGAGCAACGCGCCGAATAATATTGTCAGGTTTGATATCTCGATGAATCACTTGGCGATCGTGGACAAATTGCAGAACGGGCAGAATCTCTACTAATAGTTGAGAGATTTGATCGGCATCAAAAGCACCCTCCCTTTGCATCTCGTTATAGAGATTGTCACCCTCTATTAGTTCTTGAACTAAATACAGACATCCATCCTCCTCAAAATAGGCAATCAACTCAGGAATCTGCGGATGGGAGCCAAGATCTTGTAGTTGTCTAGCTTCACGCTCAAATAGCGCGATCGCCTTATCTATTAATCTCGGCTCTCGCACTTGCGGCAAAAATTGCTTAATTGCACAGGGCTGTCCCAACCGCCCCAAATCAATCCCGCGAAAAGTCCGCCCCATTCCGCCCTGTCCAATCAAAGCGATCGCCTCGTACAAGTCCTTAAGCTGCAATCTCGCACCGCAGTTTTTGCAAAATTTTAACTTTTGGCGATCGACCGCAAGGTTGATCGGCTGATCACAATTAGGGTTTAGGCAATAGGGCATATTTCCGATGGCAGATTTACATTTGTTTACATTAAACGTAATATCTAGGTAATTAATATAAAACTTCTGTAGGAAAGTAATTAATCATGGTAAGCACACCAACCAAGAATTCTAGTAACGAAAGCCCCAAGCAAGCCGTCGGTCTTAACGTAAATCCTACAGGGGCAGGTGTATTTGGATTTAGCAATTTCGCCGAAACTTGGAATGGACGCATGGCAATGATCGGCTTAGTGGCTGGTTTTGCAAATGAAGTTATCACTGGTAAAGGTATTCTCGCTCAAGTTGGGATCACAGGCGGCATTAGTGTCTTGTTTGCTCTGTTCTTCACAGGTTTCACGATCGCAACTTTGCTAGGCTACTACGCGATCAAAGCTACCAAAAGCGCTGAATAGTTCGGCTTGACTTCACCAAAAAGCAGAATAGAAAAGGCGGCGCGATGCGCCGCCTTTTCTATTCTGCTTTTGCTTTAGGACTGCTATAATATTGAAAACGATTATCATTTTTTAAGCATCTATGCTTGAAGTGCAGAACCTGTCCGTATGCTATCGCCAAGTCTCGGCTTTACTAGACATCTCCTTTAGCTTTCCCTCTGGCTCTTTGGTGGGACTGATTGGTCCCAATGGCGCAGGCAAAAGCACTCTTCTCAAAGCTTTACTAAGTCTTGTCCCGATCCAAAGTGGACACATCACCTATCACCAAAAATCCCTCAAGCAACAACGTCATAAGGTTGCCTATTTACCTCAGCGATCGCAGATCGATTGGGACTATCCGATCACCGTCTGGAATGTGGTGATGTTAGCGCGGACTAATCACAATTCTTGGCTAGGTAGACCGAGCCGCCGCTCCTGTGAGATCGTCCAGCAAGCTCTCGAACGGGTGGAACTCTATGATTTGCGCGATCGCCCCATTAAGTATCTATCGGGAGGGCAACAGCAACGGGTATTTCTGGCAAGAGCCTTGGCACAACAGGCGGATGTATTACTTCTTGATGAGCCGCTCGCAGCCGTGGACAAAAAAACGGAAGCTCTGATTTGGAAGTTATACGGTGAGCTAAAGGAAGAGGGTAAAACTCTGCTGATTAGTTGCCATGATTCGGGCAGTACCCTCGATCGCTATGATCAGTTAATCTTGCTTAATCGTCGCTTGATTGCCAACGGCACACCAAGACAGGTTTTGACTCCTGAAAATATTGAAAATGCTTACGGCGCTTTTCCTGCACCAATGGAGACAGAGGCAGACAAGAGCGATCGTAATCAAGAATTATTGTTTTGCTAAATCCCTAACGAGGCTTCGACTCCGCTCAGCCATCGTATACTGCTGGCTGAGCGAAGCGATGCACTGAGCTTGTCGAAGTGTCGAAGCTCTATTTTTTACGAAAATAAGTCTTTAAAAAACAAAGATATCTCAGCGCGATCGCTAACGTTATAAAAATCTAGGGGAATCGTGCCATCCATATGGCGACTGACTACACCAAAACCAATACGACTGCGGCGATAGTTGATCACTACTGGACTGTTTGGAGCGATCGACTGATTAAACCAATCATCAAAGCTTTTGGCGGATGCCATGCGATCTCTTAGAGCGGCGACGACTAATTTAGATTTCTCATCGGGGATACTGCGGGTCGCAAATACATAGGCGCGTTCCAGTAATTTTTCTCGCAGATTGGGATTGAGCCAAGCTGATACCACCATCTCCGCAGGGGTTTGCGGATTTTGCTGCACCGATGCCAATGCCCTCGTATCATTGGCGATCGCCTGAGCTAATAGGATTGCGGTGGCATTACCTGTCTGCTTGAGTTCGGTCACTGCCTGATCACGACTTGACTGTCCTGTCCACCAGCGCAATACCGCTAACTGATTTGGATTATCGTCACTATAGGCTTGATTGAGATTAGCAACAACTTGAGGATAGACCGCTTGAAAGTCTTCAGTTGCCCATTGAGGACTGGTGATAAAAATTGGCTCGGTGGCAACTTCCTCAGCCATTGCTGCGATCGCTTCTGTTTTTTTGCCCTGTCGCAATAGACTCACCCCTAAACCAAAGGAGAGCGATCGCTTAAGAGGATGTAGTTTTAATCCGTCTCTAAAAAAAGCTTCTGCCTCGCGATCGGCGGTAGGATTACCTTGTCGCAAGCTCAACCAAGCAGCAGCGTTGTAACCAGATTCGTTATAGGGATTGACCTTGATGCTTTTTTTAATCCAATCTAAACCCGTATTTTTCCATGCGGGGGCTTGCGGTAACACGGGATAATTAAGGGCAAGTTCAGCCAGATTTATACCCAATTGATAGGGATAGTATGGCTCCCAAGGTGCTAGCTGTTGGGCAAGTTGCAGCCGATTTTGAAATCTCTCCACATTGGCGATCGCCTCAGTCATGTTTTCAGGAGCAGCGTTGAGATTTGCCAAAGCCGACTGCGCCCTAGCGAGGGACAGAAAGCCCACACTCGATGCTTGCCAAGCCACATTCACAGGAATTAACCAAGCGATCGCCGCCCCTAAATAAAGCGTGGCAACCGTAGCTAGCCCTAACCTTGGACGTTTGTAATAACCAAGGGTAATCAACTCTCCTGTATGGATCTGCCCCAGATAGGCGAGGCTCGCCAATACAATTACCAAGCTGCCACTAATCGCAGGCACATCAAGCTGATAGTCCGTAATTGCTAAGGCAACATAGCCCAAGAGACTGCCCAGTAAGCCGTAGGTAAGAATCCGATCTTGGGAATTGTTTTGCCAACTGGGGGATCGATGCAGACCAATGAGGATCCGCGCGATCGCCATGAATAGCAACAGACAGGTAATTACCGCCCCAATTCCTAGCTCTGCCCAAAGTTGCACAGGTGTACTATGCAACTGAAATAAAATTTCCGCTTCCCGTCCTGCCCATTGGGGACGATATTGCTGATACAACATCACCGCCGAGCCTGCTCCTGCCCCAAAGAGCCAATGGTCTAGACCAATGCGCCAACCAACATCCGCCGCGATCGCTCGAAATAATAATTCGCCCGATCCTTGGGCGGGATTGCTGAGGCTGGTGACTAAGCCCATGATTAGCGATCGCAGACGATTGTTCGCCGCAATGAGGATAGTAATTAGAGAGATTGCGATCGCGCCGCCACCCATCACCCACCACCATCGCCCCCGCAAAGTGATCGCCAAAATAATGCCATAGATCACAATCACTCCTAATCCCAAAAAACCACCCCTAGAGCTAGTTGTATAGAGATCAACTAAGCCCAAACCAATACCAATTAACCAGAGCGATCGCCAGATTCCTTTTTGCGCGATCGCCAAGCTGGTCATAATTGGCAAAATTAAGATCAAAAATCCCGCCACATAGTTTTGATGTCCCATCGGCACGCCGTTACGCGACTCGATCTCTGAGAAGTCGTAACTAAGATTTAAGCCCCATTGATTGAGTTGAGCTAAATTTTGGAGTTGAGGTATCCAAATTTGGGTCGTCCACAAACCTAAACTAATCAGGATTACCGCAATTCCTAACAGCCCTTGAAAGCGTAAGATTGCCAAAGGTGAAGTATGGGGAGATTTACTACCATGCAAAAAATTATTGGTCACATACAGGGCTGCACCATAGCCAAAGGCAGTCAGGCTGTACCACATCGCCTGATTGGGAAATTGCGAAAAAATAGTTGACAGACACAGCGTCACAAATCCAGAGGCGATCGCCCAATCCAGACCATTGCCCAATAGATAAAATGGTCGCTCCCAACGCCAGAGATTGAGCAAACCTGCGATCGCTAAGCAGAGTAATCCCATCTGCCAGAGCAATACCCAAGGGAAAGCCACCATCTGTGTGCTGCTATCGGGTAATAACGTAAACAGGATATAGGCAGCGATGCCCAACTGCATAATTAATCGACCAGTACCCATAGCAATTCCTTATCCCTAGGCAGCAAAATAATCTAGTGAACTAGGGTAGCCTAAAATTACAACTAAATCCTGAAGCAGAGCAACCACAGGGGGATTGCTCATAGCTAAATAATTTAGATCCTAGGGGCTGCATCCCCAGATCTGCCCTCGACTCTCACCATCGTAGAAGTTTCTTTATTCTCAAATGCAAAAGCCAAAGGTTTCATTAAAGTCTTTGACAGACACAGGTACAAGCATAGACATAGGCATAGATGCGATCGCTGTGGCAATGGTGGCAAGCAATAGCTTGGAGGATTTACTCAAAACCTTCTTGACTGTCTTGGGGGAAAACCTTGCCGTAGATCGGGTGGCAATCTATCAATTTATTAATCAGTATGAAGGTCGGATTTTAGTAGAAGCGATCGCCTCAAACCTGATCAGCATCAAAAATCAAATCTATCCGGTTAATTATTTTGGCATCGACTCCCGCCAAGGATATCCGCGCGATCGAGCAGTTATTTTGCCAGATCTAGAACAAATTACAGAAACCCTAATCACCCATCAACATTGGCAAAAAACACAGGTCAGAGCGATGATTTCTGCGCCAATTTTATTTGATTCATCCAATGGCTTAGACAAACTTTGGGGCATCGCCCTAGTCCAACAATGTTACTTACCTCGCCAGTGGCAACCCCAAGAAACCAAATTTTTATTCGCTGCTGCCCAGATACTAGGACAATGCTTGCAATATTGGGAAATAAGATTGCGATCGGGTCAGTATAGTCCCCCCTCTGCAAGCAATTTAGAGGAAAGATCGCAGGATCAGAATCCAGATCCACAACTAGCAAACGATCTTGAAGATTTAATCGTTAAACGTGTGAATCTTGTCCATGAGCATCGATCAAGTCAGGAGCCAACTTCTGAGATCTCAATCTCCAATAGTTCCATCTTGATTAACACTGAAAAATATCCATCTTATATCCATTCCCAACAACCAGAAAATTCTCTAGAAAAAGCTGTTAATGCAGCATTACAAAATCTTGATCGCCGTATTCAGAATGCCTCACCAGAATTTCCCCTCGCCTTCGGGCAGATGAATAACTCCAACGGCAGAGATTTGACTAGCCTAGAATCAGAGGCAAATACTATAGAAGATATTCTGGAAGAATGTTTTACGGATAATTCTCAAACTCCGCAAAGTAACCAGAGCCATCAAAGCCATCAAGATCTGCAAAATAATGGTGAATACATCAATAGCAAGGTTAATTATCTTGTGGATACGCTGCAACACAAACTAGAAGAAATAGAGTCGTTAAAGTCCCAAGTCCAAGCCCTCAATAGATCTCAGCAAGAATTTCGTCAAATCTTGCTAGAGTTACAGTCAGCAGATCTCGCTGAAAATATTAAAAACACAGTCTTAGATATGTATCGATCGCTTTAGCAAGCAAATCCTCACCAACAAGTCCTCAAGATCACAAATGACTCTCAGCCCGCAACATTCGCTTATAGGTCAACCAGCCAAGGGCGATCGCCACTGCCAAGAAACCCACTAAAAAGCGAATATGTAACACCATATCAATGCTGGTGATCGCCTTACTGTCATTAGACAAAGCCGTAAACAACTCGCTCATGTGATAAACAGGATTAAATTGCGTAATCAACAATAATTCCTTAGACAAAAAGTTAGTGGGGAAGAAAGCGCCGCCTAAAATTAGTAAAGGCACACCCACCGCCGCCACCAAAGAGTTGACATCTTCTACCTTCCGCGCAAACTGGATCGCCAATACAAAGCCCATCCCCACATAGGAACCGATACTTCCTAAAATCACCAAGATTCCCAAGATGATCGATCCGCTAAAACTAACGCCCCAAAAAGATGCAACCGTATAAATAATCAGAGTCTGTCCAATGCCAATAACCGAGTAGGCTAAAAAAATACCAAGGAAATAGGAAATACCATTAATTGGAGAAATCAATAACCGTTTGATGGTTAAGCTTTCGCGCTCAGCCACAATCGTAGACATCGTGCCGCCAAGACAACTAAAAAACAATGCCGATCCAATTAAAGTCGCAGGAGCCGCTAGCTTAAAGGATTCAGTAGTCGTAATTTTTGCGCCCTCTGCCAGCACAAACCCATTCAGCAGCAACATCGAGATCGGAAAAATCACCCACAATAATAAGGTGCGATAGGTGCGAAATAGTTCTAAAAGGATGCGCCGCCCGATCGCGATCGCCTCATACCCATAACTTATGTTCATATAACTTCAAATTGCTTCTTATTAATTTCCTAGGAATACCGAAAACCTAATAACTCAGAATTGCTATATATAATTAAGTCTGACAGCTAGCACCTAGATGCCCGTATCCATAGCAATTGCCAGAGCATCGCTAGATCATCATAGAGTACAAAGACTGTGTTGCAAGGCAAGTTTAAATTCAGTAAATACATCAAACCGATCGCCTTCAGCTTGATCGGAATTTATCTTGCTTTTCGATTACAGCAAACGGTGCAACTACTGTTGACCAGTCTGTTTCTCGCAGGCTCGATCGCTCCCATAGTCGAACAGATTACCAAAATTCGAGTCAAATTTAGGCAGTGGCAACTTGGCTTAAATCCTGTGATGGCAGTGGTGTTGCTCTATCTATTGCTGATGATCATCATTATTTTAGCGATCGCCCCTGCACCAAGGATTGTCGAAGAACTCGGTCAATTTTTTATCAAGCTGCCCAGCTTACTACAGCAAATTCAAGTTCCCCAAACTGGATTTCTCAGCACCATTAGTCAAGAGCAACTGAGCCGCATCCTCCAGATTCAGCCGCTAATCGACCAAGCCCAAACCCTAGGCAAAGAAATTGTCAGCCAAACCTTTGTCCTGACACTGCAAATTCTCAATGCGATCGGGTTTGGGATTATCAGTCTCCTGATAGCGGCTTATATGGTGATTAACTCTGAAAGCCTGAAGCGAAGAATTTTGCGCCCCTTTCCCCCACAAGTTGGGCAAGAGGTTGAGACTTTAATCCCGCCAATCACTAAATGTCTAGGAGCCTACGTTGTCGGCAGGGTCAGCACTTCCTCCCTATTAGGCTTCTGCACCTATCTCACCCTCTCCCTGTTTGAGATTCCCTTTGCTGGAGCATTAGGTCTATTAGTCGCTATTTTTAACCTAGTTCCTTACATTGGCGGCCTAGTCGCCCTCAGCGCTATTCTGATCGCCGCTTTAGGCATTGAGTTTAATCGAGGACTGTTTGCCATCCTCACTTGTTTTGCACTGCAACAGATCGAAGCTTTTATTTTACAACCTTGGCTAGTTGCTCCCTATCTCAATCTTGATCCCTTTGAATTGCTGCTATCGATTATTGTCGGCGCTGAGCTTTTTGGAGTAGTTGGAGCAATCCTTGCCCCACCGATCGCAGGTACTAGCCGCATTATCTTCAATCATTTCAATGACAACAAGGCAGAAGACAATCAAGACAATATGCAGAAACTCAAGGTTTTTGATCATGATCAAAAACCTTAGACCCAAGACCCAAAAAATGAGTGGCGGCGCGAAGCGCCGCCATTCATTTTTTGGGTCTTGGTGTGGACTAGCTATAGTAATCCTAAATAAATTCAGAGGCTTCGACTGCGCTCAGCCAGCAGTGTTAGATGGCTGAGCGCAGTCGAAGCCCTATTCGTCGAAACCCTATTCTTACTTGAATTATCTATAACTCTTGCTCTAAGAATTAATAAACCTGAATCCACTCATGGATCTCATAGTCTGTCCAGATTTGATTTTTCCAGTAAATATCACCCTCAACCAGTTGCTTGGCTTCTTCTAGACTCGCCGCCGCATATATGCCAAACACCTTACTGATATCTTGAGTGGGACCAATGCTTAATAATTTTCCCGCATCATGTAGCACCTTGAGGTTGTCTAAATGCTCTTGACGAAACGGGGCGCGTTTTTCGAGTACATTTTCGCAATAGCTGCCCCACATCACAAATTTTTTTAGCTCGCTGCTCATAGGAAATCTCTATTTTTAGTTGCTTTCAAGTTATACCAATTCGCGAAAGTGTAGCAACACTGCCACGAAATAAACTGGATTTGGTTTAGAACAGTAGAAATGGTTCGCATAAAAAAAGGCAAAAGCATCGCGACGCGATGCTTTTGCCTTTTGGAAACTATTTTAAAATTACCCAAAACTGAGGTTAGTTAAAGAACAAGCGATCAACAATCAGGGTGACGGTGGTTGCAAAAACAGTTACCCCGATCGCTACCAAAACATTTTGACCTTGGCTCACGCTAAAGCAAGCAACTGCTCCTGCCCCTAAACCTGCTGTAACTGCTGCTGCTAAAGGATCTTTGGTTGAATTGTTATACATTTGATTTTTATTACTAAATTGCTGAGATGAAAATTAAAAACTTTTTATTAATTGATCCCCAGCCTACAGCAGCCATCTAGTTAGGTAGCAATTTCTCAATAATTCTTCTTGCTCTCAAGGCTTTTCGTAATATTTGCTTACAAATCTATAGCGATCGCTTATGCCGCCTAGCAAAAGTTGTCACCAAATATCTGTTAGATTTATATATGTTTACAAATCCCATTTAATAAAAAATTTTATGAGCTTACTGATCGTTGGTGCGACAGGTACATTAGGTCGTCAAATCACCCGTCATGCACTAGATCGGGGGCTAAAAGTTAAATGTCTAGTTCGCTATCCGAAGAAGGCTGGCTTTTTGAGAGAGTGGGGAGCCGAACTGGTTGCAGGAAGCCTCACTAACCCCGATAGCCTAGACGATGCCCTCGAAGGAATTACTGAAGTTATTGATGCAGCAACAACCCGTGCCACAGGCTCTTTGAGAATCCGAGAAGTAGACTGGCTGGGCAAAGTCGCCCTTATCCAAGCGGCTGAGCGTGCCAAAGTCCAGAGATTTGTCTTTTTCTCAATCTTAAATGCTGAGAAGTACCCCAACGTCCCACTGATGGACATCAAATATTGCACCGAGAAATTTTTAGAATCTACCGAACTCAATTACACAATCCTCAAGCCCTGTGGATTTTTCCAAAATCTGATCGGTGAATATGCGATCCCCATTTTGGAAAACCAAACAATCTGGATCGGTGGTGAGTCTTCGCCGATCGCTTACATGAATACTCAAGACATCGCCAAATTTGCCATCCGCGCCTTGAGTGTTAAAGAGACTGAGCGTCAATCCTTCGCGATCGCAGGACCAAAGGCATGGCAACCCAGCGAAATTATCAGACTCTGCGAAAGAATGTCTGGACGCACCCGTAAAACTGCAAATATGCCCCTTGGTTTGCTGCGCTTTGCCCGTAAGGTCGCCCTCGGCTTTGAGTGGGGCTGGAGCTTTGCGGAGCGTATGACCTATGCCGAAGTTCTTGCGAGCGGTATCCCCCTTGACGCAGACATGAAGGAAACCTACAAGATTTTTGGTTTAGAAGAAGAGGAAATGACCACCCTCGAAGCCTATATGCAAGAATATTTCAGTCGCATCCTCAAGAAATTGAAAGAGTTAGACTATAAAGAGCCAAAGATTAAAGCGCCTTTCTAAATTGGGGGGTATAACGCACCTTAACTTTGGTCATCTCTATCTATATCGTCCTCATCATCAATGTCACACCAATTCCTATTGGCTTGTGGTAACTAATAACTGCAACTAATTATTTAAATTTGATCACCCAAAACCATGAGTAAATCACAATTAGACGCTTTCTTTATTGGTAGAGCCACTGCTGAAGCCGTAATCAATCGGATTGAGGAAACTGTTACCGATGCGTTGAGCGCCTTGGGCAAGTTTGATGCTGAGCAGCGTGAACAAGTTCGTAAATTTGTAGATACAGTTTTGGAAAAGGCTGAGAAACAAAAGGATGTAGTTGTTCCTAACGACGGCAGCATTGACTCCGACGAGTTACAAGAAACCATTGATAATCTGAGGGCAGAAATTGCCCAACTGCGAATTGAGTTACAACAATATCGCGATTAATCATGATTAATTAGTCCTCACAAAGAGAGTGGTGGCGCGAAGCGCCACCACTCTCTTTGTGTTTAGAGTTTGTTTGGAGACTATCTCAGCGCAGGTGTACTTCTAGGAGTAACTCCTGCCGATGGAGTTTGGGTTTTGCTAGGAGGCAAACTCGGAGATGTGTTAGGAGTCGCCAATCCATTGGGTGAGTTTTGTGGTGATGGGCTAATTGATGGACTAGCAGAGGGAGATGCTGCTGGTGCGGTTGGGGATGCAGTGGGCTGAGGCTTCTTGTCTCCCAAAATGCTAGGACTACCGTCATCAAAGACCCCCGCAATGCAAGAGATCATCAAGGTGGCTAATGTACCGACAAATAAAGCTTTCCATCCAAGGTCAGAAATATCACGGCGACGGGATGGAATTAGGGCGATCGTGCCACCGACAAAAATCCCCACGGAGGCAAGGTGGGCAAACCCAGACAACGCATAGCTCACAATAATCACCGTGCGATCGCTAATTAGTCCATCCTTCGAGGCTTGAGCTAAAGCTTGATAGGGTGGAATCGCTGTCTCCAACAAACGTCTACCAATAATTACCGAAGCTGTCCAAGAATCGTCTAGGGATACACCTGTCAACAAAGTTAAAGGATAAAATAAAGCGCCTTGAATATTGGGCAGGTTAATCACCTTGAAAATATCGCTAATTGTCGCTAGCCAAGCAAAAATCTGATTGATCAGATCCACTAATCCAACAATCAAAATCAAAATTGCAGCGATCGAGGCAGCCATTTTTAGCCCATCCAATGCACCAATGATCGTGGCATCCATGGGACTCATTCGCTTCATCGTCTCGCCGCCTGCATTTTCCAGCTCACCATCCTCCTCTACTTTTACCGACTTGTCCTCCTTAGGGATACCGCCCATCGTCAAAGGAGTCTCGGTCTCAGGCACAAGGATTTTGGACAAAACAAAACAAGCAGGAATCGCAATAATCGAAGCTGAAACTAAATGCCCCAAAATATTGGGAAATACTGGACGCAGGAAACTGGTATAGATCGCCAGAGTCGAAGAAGCCGCCGTCCCAAAACAACAAGCCAAAATTGCACATAATTCGCTGCGGGTCATCTTCGGCAAATAGGGCTTAACGACGATCGCTGCCTCAATCCCGACAAAAATATTAGCCGCACCACTCAGCGACTCTGCCCCACTTAAACGCATCGTCCAGAAGAACAACTTAGCGAATACTTCCACAATTTTCTGAATGATCCCCAGATTTTCCAGTAACGCCATAAATCCTGAGAAAAAGATCACCGCAGGCAAAGCTCTAAAGGCAAACACGTAGGACAAGCGATTAGTGGTGCAGTAGTTTGCGGCATTAGCCACACTTGAGAGATCGTCCAACAGAACTTGTCCAGGAGGGCAAGCGCCATTGGGCAACGTGGGCAATAACACATAAGGTTCTTGACCTGTTGGAGGAACTAACAATCGCCCAAAGACAAACCTTGCTCCTGTATCGGCAGACGCAAAAATTCCATCAAGCAAATTGCTAAACCATTGCAAAGCCTCTCTAGTCTGGGGCTGCTGAAAGACAAGAAAACCCAGAAATAGCTGTAAGCCGATCCCCCAAATAATCACCCGCCAAGGAATGACGCGCCGATCCTCAGAAAAAATCCAAGCGATAAAGCACAAGCCAAAAATACCAAAGAAAGAAACAAAATTTAGGTAAGTCATGGGCGTTTGAGGATGAGATTAGTCAACATAGAGAGCTAAACCAGAAAAGCAATCAAAAAGCAATTCCAAGGCAGTTTCAAGGCAAATTAAAAAGTAACTTAGCTAAATGCTTGCAAAATCTAATCAAAATGTTACGATAATAAATGCTTTAAACTATGTCATTTCGCTAAAGGAATCAACTGTGGCAAACATTAAGTCCGCCAAAAAGCGTATTCAAATCGCTGAACGTAACCGATTGCATAATAAGTCATATAAATCTGCCGTCAAGACTTTGATCAAAAGCTATCTTGAATCAGTAGCAGCATACAAGGCAAACCCCACTCCTGAAGCCCTTGAAGTTGTCAACACCAAGCAATCTTTGGCTTATAGCAAAATTGATCGTGCTGTAAAGCGTGGTGTTTTGCATGGAAATACAGGCGCACGCCGCAAATCCAGACTTGCAGTTGCCCTCAAAAAAGTTACTGCTAGCGCTTAGACATCACCGATATCCCGATATCCCCACAAAGTAATCCAAGGATATTCAGACTGCCTCTAGACCCACGGCAACTAACTCAGAAAGTCGTCAAGATTGCAAAACTAGCTGAGCGATCGCTATTTACCAGAAATTTGCGAGAAAATAGATAACTATGCTATTCTCATTCAGCTAGTGTGTTTCGCTATTTACTTGCTATTTATCTGGCTTTAGTTGCCTAGTTCAAGTCTGAAGCATTTCAGACAAGATATGTATGATGATCTAAGACTGGTTATCTTGGATCAATTGTGAGTCGATGTAAACCTAATGAATTTGTTGATGACCTGATTATTCGGACAGGTTGTAGATGAACCTTTCTCTGCATCCCTACAGTTTCTTCATCTGCGATATTGAGTTATTCTCGACCTGTCCTCATATACAACTTTGTGAGTGAAATAGATGGCGAATCTTGACAAAGATAGGTTCTTAAATCCTATATCTTCGTATAGAGGTGATTTTTCGCCAGAAAATCTAGCCTTTGATGCCAACTTACAAGAGTTTACCAATCGTGTATCCATCATCTGCGCTTTGGAAACTGGCGGTAAGATTTCTCCACAAGAAGCTTACAACCAAATCAAAGCACTCTGGAAAAAACTAGATATTTCTAGAAAAAATCTTTTGGGTGAAGACTGAAATACACCAATGAAACCTCAACTAATTCACCTTGAGTTAGTTTTAAGTAAGTATCATCACGCAATCATTACGCAATTAAACGAAATTCTTGGGTGTCAAAACTTAGGAATTCAATCTTCACCAATTTCGAGTTACTCACCAATTTCTCGATATCTCAACCTATTGAGCTTTCGTACTATCACCATAGGTATAAATTCTCGAAAAGATTGTTTACAATCTTTAACATAGGTTTATACTAAAAACAATTAACTCCATTTTGCTGACTTCTCCCATTGCATGACTATCCAAAGCAATCTTAATCTTTGGAAGCTGAAGTTTTCATAAAAAGCTCTGTTTAACTGCTTAAAAACTGATTAAAAATTAGGGCAGCGATGTCCTTCGGCTTTGTTATTGATTGTTTATCGCGTGCGATTGGCAGAATAGGCGAACTGTTCTTAGAACAAATTTGCTGCAAATCTTAGGATCATCCATGCCCTCATCTTTTATTTCTCTCGGTATTTCAGAAGCTAGAGTTGCCAAGCTCGAATCCATTGGTTTTACGGAACCAACAGCTATTCAAGAGCAAGCAATTCCTCAGCTTCTCGCAGGAGCCGATGTGCTTGGTCAAGCCCAGACAGGTACTGGCAAGACTGCTGCCTTTGCTCTCCCCATTCTTGAACGCTTAGATCTAAATAGCGATTCTTTACAAGCATTAATTTTGACCCCAACCCGTGAGTTGGCGATCCAAGTTGGTCAAGCATTGCGTAGCTTTAACACCAAGCCTGGCGCGAAGATTTTGACCGTATACGGTGGTTCCGCCATTGATCGTCAAATGGTTCAACTCGATCGCGGTGTCCATGTAGTAGTCGGTACTCCCGGTCGTGTTATCGATTTGATGGAACGGGGAAAACTGAAACTAGACAAACTAGCTTGGTTTGTACTTGATGAAGCTGACGAAATGTTGAACATGGGCTTCATTCAAGACGTAGAAAAGATCTTGATCACCACCCCTGCTAGTAAGCAGAGCACATTCTTCTCGGCAACCATGCCTCCTGCGGTCAAGCGCTTGGTGAAGAACTTCTTGAAGTCTCCTGTAACTGTGAAAGTAGAAACTCAAGACTCTACTCCTACCCGCATTGATCAACAGATTTATCTAGTTCCCTATCATCTGACCAAAGAAGAAGCTTTACTTCCAGTTTTGGAATATGAAGCTCCAACTTCGGCAATTATCTTCGTGCGTACAAAAGACTCTGCAAGCCGTCTAACGGAAATTTTGCAAGCTTCTGGTCACAGTGTCGATGAGTATCATGGCAATCTGTCTCAGTCCCAACGCGAAGCCTTGCTGCGTCGCTTCCGTAATCAGCAAGTACGCTGGGTTGTAGCCACAGACATTGCTGCCCGTGGTTTGGACATTGATGGCTTAACCCATGTGTTTAACTTGGATATTCCCGATGATCCTGAGCGCTATGTTCACCGCATCGGTCGTACAGGTCGTGCTGGCAAAAAGGGAATTGCGATCACCTTGATCTCTGGCAAAGAGCGTTACAAGTTGCGCCAATTGGAACAACAAGTGGGTATGCCCCTGCCTCCTCAACCTCTGCCAAACATTGCTCAGATTCAAGAGCGTCGCATCGGTCGCTTTACTGAGCAGATCCTAGAAGCATTAGCTGGCGAACGCTTGGCATCTTTCTTGCCCTTGGTATCACAGTTGGTTGAAGATTACGATCCTCAAGCGATCGCAGCAGCAGCTTTACAACTTGCCTACACTCAATTGCAGTCTGATAAAGCCGAACAAGCTGCATTGCAAGTCCTCGCCAAGCAGCCCCATCGTCCTGATGGTGGTCGTGAACGTGGCGATCGCGGTGGTGATGGTGGCTCCTACGGTAGACCCATCAAGCGTGGTCAAAGTGGCTATCGTGGTCGCGACAACAATCGTGGCGATGGTGGCGGCGGTGGTTACGACTCGCGCCGTTCATCGGGACGCGATCGCGATCGCTCCTCTGCGCCTGTTAAGTACTAATCAAATCCAGTTGGGTGAACGAGATTCATCCAACTGCTCGATAGTATTTTCTAGGGATTTGCGAAATAATCTTTAGTAACTGTTAGCCCAAGTTATTTGCTGTGACTTTCCTTTGGGAAATGTATATCAAATAGCTTGGGCTATCTATTTTTCAAAGTAGCCTTGACTATGCAGTCCCTAAATACATTTACAAATCTTGATGCCTCCCTTCGCAAAAATTTAATTGCGATCTTTCTGACTGGACTATTTTTCTGGTCAAGTATGGCATCACAACTACCCACACTGCCTTTATACATTCGGACATTAACCCAATCCTTTGATCAAATTGGCATCATCATGGGTGCTTTTGCGATCGGCTTATTGGTTTGTCGTTCCTATCTAGGCAGATTGTCCGATCAGAGGGGGCGGCGTTATGTGATGCGAATCGGCTTAGTGGTGGCAGCGGTAATTCCCCTTTGCTATGCGGCGTTACCTTCGATCCCTCTGTTGATTTTATTTCGAGCAATTCATGGAATTAGTATCGCCGCCTTTGCTTCCAGCTACAGCGCCCTCATCTCAGATCTCGCCCCGATCGCTAAACGTGGTGAAATTATTGGCTATATGAGCTTAGTTAATCCCTTGGGGTTGGCACTGGGTCCTGCGATCGGTGGGGTAATGTATGAGGTTTGGGGATATCAACCACTATTTATTACGGCTTCATTGATGGCAGTGATTGGTTTGTGGTTAACGATGCAGATTGAGTCAGAGGGGAATCTTGGCGATCGCAATACTCCAGAAACCAATCCCCAAAATCACTTTTGGAGTACCTTTCTTAATCCCAGAGTGCGCGTTCCCGCAACGGTATTGTTGTTGGTTGGTTTAGCCTTCGGCACATTAAGTGCGTTTATGCCAATTTTGATGCAGCAGAAAAACATTTCTCTGAATGCAGGACTTTTTTATATGGCAGCAGCATTATCAGGATTTATTATTCGCTTTCCTGTCGCTCGACTGAGTGATGAATGGGGACGGGGCATTTTTATCTCGATCGGGATGTGTTGCTATGGATTATCAATGGCACTGATTTTCTTTGCAAAATATGATTATCAATTTTTGCTGTCGGGCATCGCTGAAGGGATGGGATCAGGAATTGTGATTCCTGCGGTAGTGGCGTTATTAGCTGATCGTACTGTGCCTCAAGAACGTGGCTATATATTTGGATTGACTTGGATTGGCTTTGATGTGGGGATTGCCCTAGCGGGACCAATTATGGGAAAACTGATTGGCTTAGTTGGCATCACGAATATCTTTGCGATCGCCACAGGTCTATGTATTTTAGGGCTAGTTATTTTCAGCACTCAATCCAATAAAACCATGACTGAATCCTTTAAGTTTGCGATCGGTAAGTCCCGCGATCGCTATGCAGTATCTAGATAAAAAAAGTGACGCATAGCGTCACTTTTTTTATCTAGTTTCCTTCGTAACTGCGTCTTGCTTTGTTAGCTTCGGCACGGAGCGCGTCAAGGCGTTTTTCGATCAGTGTCCGCGATCGCCCTTTGGAGACATCACTCAACATAATTTTTAAAGCACTACCAAGGCTCTTGTAAGCCGCAGGTAAGGGATAGCCATTGCGTACCGCTAGACGGACAGCCCCTTGATCGGCTTCGATGAGATTGCGAATATCTTTTTTGCTTGTTCCCTTGCGCCATAGCTGAAAACCTGCAACACCACAGATACCAAGGGCAAGGACAAATAGCAAGCCATTTTGTACCCATAGCTCACCGACCGCACCACCGAGTCCGATCGCCAAAGCCGCCACTTCCCAACCATCCTTAGGGACAGCATCATTTTGGATGCGGGCAACCTCATGCCAATAAAGAAGATTGCGCTGATCCTCCGCTAGACGCTCCCAGCGCACCATATCAACCAAAATCACAACTTCGTCACCACCTGCCTCTTCGCAGGTGATTAGCGGTGGACGAACACCATCAGCATTTAATACTTTTACCCAAGCCTGTAGCTCAGGAGGCAACAGATCCTGTAAACGCCGTATTTCAGTTCTGGCAAAGGTATTGCGGAGAGAAGATGTAGGAGATGGCATGAATCTTTGTCAAACTTCAAAATTTTTGGAGGGTTTACTGTTTCAACTACTTTAGTCAATTAGTAATTAACAGTTTAGTTGAGCCGTAACTAAATCTTAACTTTTAGAGATCACTTTTGGGCAGTTGACTCCAATGTAGTGTTAGGCTGCTGCCTTTGAGCAATTTGCATGAGCAGGCGTAGTGCTTGGTTAACCGATTCACTTGTGGGAAAGACTTTAGCGATGTCAGGCTCAAGCAATACTATGTTTGTTCCTGCTTGATATCGCTCAATATATTTTCCTCTAACGCCGCCTTTCATCTTACTAAAGCTATATTCGGTTTGTATGTCATCTTCTAGATCTTGATTACTCTCCATCCTCATAAAACCTCCGTTCATTTCGGGTTGCTTCTCTTGCGCTAATAATCCGAACTCGATCTGCGCGATCTGTGTGAGGGACTACTAGGATGCGACCAGCAATAGATAGTCCAATGATAACGTAACGTCCTCCATCGTAAGAGTGATTTGGGTCAGGAAATGTTACAGATAAAGCATCATTGAAAACTGTGGATGCTTCGTTAAATGAAACACCATGCTTTTTCAAATTTGAGTTTGCTTTGTCTGCATTCCATTCAAACTGCATCTGAATTGAGATTTATTGAAAGTTATTCACACATTTAGATCAAGCTTAGCAGGTAGCCAAGCGCTACTCTTAATTTTGACGGTTTTTGGAATGGGTGTGACTTTGTGATTTTATGTGAAGTCGGCGGTTACTTTTATCCCGCACAGAGAACGGCTGGTCTGAAGGCGCAACTATAATAAAATTTGTATTCCGTGGAGATTTCAGTGAAGCGTGACTTTATGCTTTCTTTTTTGAGTCGGGGCTTTGCTGCCGCGATCGCGGCGGTGATGATTGGCAATCTGCCCCTTAACTTTTCATTGCCTCAACTGCCTCTATCTTTACTTCCTCAAGTTTCGCGATTCGATGAAAGCGCGATCGCTGCACCCAAGGATCTTGCGATCGCGCCCTCATCCCCCAACGCTCTCACAGGTAACGTTGTTAAAACAGTTTTAGACAATGGCTTAACGGTTTTAACTAAAGAAGTAAAAACTGCTCCTGTGGTCAGCGTCCAAGTTTGGTATCGCGTTGGCTCCCAGAATGAACAGCGAGGGATCACAGGTATTTCCCACCAACTAGAACACCTGCTCTTTAAAGGCACAACGACCCGCCCGATCCAATTCGGACGGCTATTTAGCGCCTTGGGTAGCAACTCCAATGCTTTTACTAGCTACGATATGACTGCTTACTATGGAACCGTGGGTAGTGAAAAGCTCGAAGCAATGTTGATGCTCGAAGCTGATCGCATGGTGAATACGGTCGCAGGGGAAAATGAACTGAAGAGCGAGCGTACCGTTGTTCTATCGGAACTCGATGGCGGCAATAATAGCCCCGGCACTAGACTCTATCGTCAGGTGATGTTGGCTGCCTATCCCGATAGCTCCTATGGCTGGCCTGTAATTGGCTATCGTGCTGATGTCGAAAACTATAAAGTTGAAGACATTCAAAATTATTATCGAAATTTTTACCGTCCCGATAATGCCACTTTAGTAATCGTTGGTAATTTCGAGACCGCCGCTACACTCAAAAAAGTTCAGGATATCTTCGGTAGCATCGTCGCCCCTGCGAAACCTGCGGCACTGATCACACCTGAGAACCAAAAGAACAAGCCAACTCCGCCCACACCTCAAACACAGCAGCCAATCCGTCTCAAGGAAGCGGGTAGTGTGCCATTTTTGCAAGCGGTTTATCCTAATTTGCCGAATACCAAGGGTGCAGATGTAGCAGCGATCGATGTGATGGATAGCATCCTCACGGCAGGACGTAGCTCGCGGCTGTACCAAGCTCTGGTAGAGACGGGATTAGCCAGTGGCGTTAGTGGTAGCTCCTCGTCAATGATCGGCACGGGTTGGTATTTTATGAGCGCGACACCAACGGCGGGCAAATCTCTCGAAGAGCTAGATCAACTACTGCTCAAGGAAATCGACAAGCTACAAACCCAGCCTGTCCCCCTCGATGAGATCAAACGCGCTCAGGTGAATATTAAGTCCAGCTATATTCTCGGCAATCGTGATATTAGCTCCCAAGCGCTCCAAATTGGCTACAACCAAACTGTTGCCGATGACTATCGCTATAGCGATCGCTATCTACAGGCAGTCGAGAAGGTGACGATCGCCGATGTCCAGCGAGTGGCTAAGCAATATTTGCAACGCGATCGCCGTGTGGTGGGATATTTCGAGCCGACGGTGATCACCGCAGGCGGCAGTACGGCTCCAAGCAGTACCCCTGAGCAATCATTTCAGCCAAGTACACCAGTTGATCCTGCGGAGGTGGCGAAGTATTTGCCTGCTAGCGCCTTGACTAATCAATCTGCCGTACCGCCTGCGGTAGAACCTGTAAGGTTTACTTTGGCTAATGGCTTGAAGGTGTTATTGCTAAGCGATCGCAGTACACCGACTGTAACTCTAGTGGGCGAAGTCAATGCAGGAGCAGGATTTGACAGCGTTGAAAAAGCAGGATTAGCAGGACTGACAGCCCAAAATATTACCAACGGCACAACTACTAAGGATGCTCTTACCCTTGCCTCTAACCTCGAAAATCGCGGCGCAAGCCTAGGCTTCTCAGCAGGTCGCGAAAGTGTAGGTATTTCAGGAGCAGCGCTATCTCAGGATTTACCTGTGTTAATCGATCAGCTAGCAGACCTAGTTCAAAATGCTACTTTTCCAGCCAAGGAGTTCGAGCTAGGACTGCAACGCAATTTGCTCTCTCTAAAATCTGAACTCGATAGTCCCAACTCCCTAGCCCGTAGAATTTTCCAGTCTACGCTTTATCCAAAAGGACATCCATTTAATGCGATGCGAACTGAGGCTACCCTCAAAGCAATTAAGCGGGAAGATCTGGCTAAGTTCTATCGCACTTACTATCGTCCAGACAACACTGTTTTGACCATGATGGGTGACTTTGATCCTGCCGTAGTCAAAACTTTACTAGAAGAAAAATTAGGTAAGTGGCAAGCAACGGGAGCTGCACCTAAGTTTAAATTCCCGAAAATCAATAACCTCACTGCTACTACTTCCAAGCAAGAAACCCTCGCAGGTAAGACCCAAGCGATCATTTTGATGGGACATCCCAGTATTTCCCGCCTTGATCCGCAATACTATGCGGCGCTAACGCTTAATCAGGTTTTGGGTGGAGATACCCTTGCTAGTCGGTTGGGAACGGAAATTCGCGATCGCCTTGGTTTGACCTATGGCATTTACAGTTTCTTCCAAGCAGGTAGACCGCCACAGGGAGCCTTTATTGTGCAGATGCAAACCAGTGGTAAGGATACCGAAAAGGCGATCGCTGCCACGATTGCTTTACTTAAGGATGTACGCGATCGCGGGATTACTAAAGCAGAATTTGAAGTTGCTCAAAAGAGCTTAATCAATAACTTCTCAACAGAGTTTGCAGATCCCGACAGCATCGCTGGCTCACTGCTCAACGATGAGATCTACGGCTTACCCGTGGGCGATTTCTACAAATTCCCTCAGCGCATTCAATCCGTTACTCTAGAGCAAGTGAATCTAGCCGCTAAGAACTTGCTTCAGCCAGACAATATGCTGATTGTTTCAGTAGTTCCTGAGTAATGCCAAAACCCAAGAATCGATTAGCAAAGCTAATCGATTCTTGGATGCAAAACTTGCTTTGCAACGCCTATTTCTATAGTCAAATTGACGCTAGGATGGGCGAAGACATTTAGTACATAGGAAATCAATATGACCACACATTTCATTACCGCCGAAATTGAGATCAATCCTCAGCAAGAAGAAATCACCAAAACCGTTGAGCAAGAACTGGCGAAACATGGCGATCCTTTACGTTGGGCTGTGGTTGCTGTTGACACAAAAAGTGCTGATGATAATGCTCCTGTCAAGGCGATCGCTCATGTAGAAGCAGTCGTCACGAAATAAGATTGGCATCTTAAAGAGTTGGTAGAAGGCTTCGGCTCCGCTCAGCCACCGATTTCTTATTATAAAAAAGAGGAAAAGCTGCGCGACGCGCAGCTTTTCCTCTTTTTTGTTTAACGCGATATAGCAATCATAAATATTTAAAAGAGGCTTCGACTTCGCTCAGCCAACGTATACTGCTGGCTGAGCGAAGTCGAAGCCCTAACTCTTATTTGAAACAGCTATAAATCTAAGCTCTGACTTCAGCAAAGATTTTATTGAGAATGTCTTGAGCGCCCTTGGACTTGAGATCATCGGCAAGCTCTGCCCCGATCGCTTCAGGATTGGTCAAGTCACCTGTGACTTCGCCCCTAACTAGCGTCAAGCCATCGAGACTCGCGACAATACCCTTGAGAGTAAGCTGATCGCCATTGATGGCAGTATTTACGCCGATGGGAACTTGGCAACCGCCCTCAAGTTCGCGCAGGAAGGCACGCTCGGCGAGACAGCGCTGAGTCGTGGGGTAATGGATAATTGGCGCAAACAGAGCCAAAATATCGGGATCTTCGGCGCGGCACTCGATGCCTAATGCACCCTGTCCAACTGCATGGAGCGAGATTTCAGAATCGATCACTTGATGCACGCGATCGCCCATACCTAAACGGCGCAAACCTGCTGCCGCCAAAATGAGCGCGTCATATTCGCCAGAGTCCAGTTTTTGTAAGCGGGTATTTAGGTTGCCCCGCACATCCTTAAAGCTGAGGTGAGGATAGTAATGACGTAACTGAGCCAGACGACGCAAAGAGGAAGTACCAACAACGGTTCCCGCAGGAAGGGTTTCGAGGGTCTTGTCCTTGAGCTTTTCGTGGACAACGAGGGCATCAGCGGGATCTTCACGCTCGGTGACGGCTCCAAGGATCAAGCCTTCGGGTAAGCGGGTGGGTAAGTCCTTCAGACTATGTACCGCAAAGTCGGTGTCCTTGGACAAGATAGAAACTTCTAATTCTTTGGTAAATAAGCCCTTATCACCAATTTTTGCTAGGGCTACATCGAGGATCTTATCGCCCTGCGTACTCATGGTAACGACATCAAACTGGTGAGCGGGATGTGCTTTGCTAAGTTCCGCTTGTACCCAATGCGTTTGTACCAGTGCTAGCTGACTTTTGCGAGAACTAATGCGAACTGTTGAGGAGGCAACCATAGGACAAACTAATAATATAAAAGTAAAAATTTAATAAAAACAATAGTAAATAGCGACAGCGCAGAGCGTCGCCGCTATTTATCTAATTAAAAGCACTGTTTCTTATTCAAACAGGTTTTGATGCGATTTCTATGCGATCGCCCGTTTGTAAAGTGTAAAGAATTCTTACATCTATGCTTGCTTCCCTAAAATCAAAAGCCAAGGGGCGACGCTTTGCGTCGCCCCTTGGCTTTTGGGCAAAATCATCTAGTTGCGAACGGCTTCAAATAAGCGCGAGAAATAGAAGGAAGTTGCCGTGAATTCTTTACGCTTGATGGTGAAGCCTAAACGCTTGAGGACGCGGCGCACATCGGACTCCTTGTGCAAATAGGCGCGAGTCGCTTTGCTAGGACCGGGAACCATATCGCCGACCTTTTTCATCAGCACATAGTAAGGATTTTTAGGCGCAAAGCTGAGGATGAGGCGAGACTTGGCGAGGGAGGCGAGATGCTCGATCATTTGCTCCGATTCGCGATCGGGATAGTGAATTAGTACATCCAAACAAACTACGGTGTCATATTCTCCAGACAAACTAGCCAGATCTTTAACTTCAAATACAGGATTTTCGGGATCGGCGGCACGGTCTTTACCTTCACCGACCATCTTTTCGGAAATGTCGCTAGCGTAGACCTTTGCGCCCATCGCGGCGAGGGGAATGCTCAAACTACCAGTACCACAACCCGCATCACAGACCGTATGCCCGATCGCATTTTTGTCATTCTTAAACCAGCCCAGTACATAATCTACGGTTTGTTGGTGTCCTGTGCGGATGTCGCGTTGCACACGATTAACGTCACCTTCACCATAGATGCGCCGCCAGCGATCGAAGCCTGTGGAATTAAAATAATCGCGAACTATGTCTTTATCTTTTTTGGGTGATGCTGAGGAGTTGCCTAGGGTTTTGTTAGCCATAGTTAAATTCAAATTAAAGTTGCGATTAGATTAAACAAATAGATTAGAAATTCAGTTGTTGATTTTAACTCAGAAAGTATAGGCGGCGTGATGTCAATGCCATTAGATTCTGAGTTTTGTACTAAACTAACAGCAGATACCCGTATATATTTTCTAAAACGCAAATTTGATATGCAACTGAATCGCATCATCGCCTTAGCTCTCGTCGCGGTCTGTTTTGTGTCTGCGGTATTTGGCATTCAGCGCCGTCAAATGGATGAAGCTTTAAATCTAAAAAAAGTGCTTGATCGCGATCGCCTTGAATTAGTATCCCTAGAAGGTGCAATCTCAGGGGCTAGAGGTAGTAGCTCAGGTGCAATGTCAGTACGCGATCGCCTTAAGGATCTAACCGAAGACGAATCGGTGCGGGGCGTGTTGTTATTGATTAATAGTCCCGGCGGAACCGTGGGCGCAAGCAAAGAACTTTATGAAGCCGTTAAGTCCCTAAGTGCTGTCAAACCCGTAGTTGTGAGTATGCTCGATCAAGCAACCAGTGGCGGCTACTACGCAGCGAGTGCGGCGACCAAAATCTATGCCAATGCAGGAGCTTTGACGGGTAGTATTGGCGTAATTTTGAATGGAGTGACTGCCAAAGATTTATTAGATCGCGTGGGGATCAAGTCGCAAACAATCAAGACAGGCAGTTACAAAGATATCTTGTCACCATTCCGTGAGATCTCTGATCCAGAGCGCCAGTTTTTGCAAGAATTGCTGCAAAGCACCTATCAAGATTTTATTAAAGACGTGTCTCAGGGACGCAAACTGGATCTAGAGGTCGTCCGCCAGCTTGCCGATGGCAGAATCTTCACAGGTACACAGGCTAAGGCAAATAAGCTCGTTGATGAAGTTGGCACGATGGAACAGGCGATCGCCGATTTGCGTGGTCTAGCACGGAAGAAATTTGAGCTTGATGAGTCTCAAGAGTTACCAATCAGGCGATCGCCTGCCTCCTTTGAACGCCTCTTAGACCAATTGCTGAGCCAATCTAGTCTGAATATTGCGCTGCCATTTTTTAACCTTGACAACAGCATTTCGGGAGCTTTTTCGGGGGCGATCGCTGAGCGTTTGGGTGCAAAAATCTCTGGGAATGGCATCCAAGCTAATAGCTATGATCCACCGATCTTATTGATGCCTAGTTGGTAGTATTTGACATCATCTTGAAAATATGGCAACTCAACCATCAAAATCGAAAGCAACTGCTCAAGCAATTTCTGAAGATCGCAGTCAGTCCATTCAGCGACTAATGCAGCAACTTGATCATGTCAACCATGCTGCAAACTCTGGATTTTGGTTGACGACAGAAGAACTGGCAGCGTTGCTGAATCTCGATGATAGTGTGGTTCATGATCTGCGGATTCAGGTCAAGTCTTTGCAAAGCTCTTCTAGTCAAGTAACCAACTCATCCCATAAATTTACTTGGCGCAATTTTGAGTGTGTAGTGGTCGATTGCCAACCCAATATCAAGAATTGCAAAACGGATACAGCATATTGGCAAATTTACAAACAGCCTGATAATTCTGTTGTTCCAAATTTGAAAGCTATCCAAAGTCAACCCTCTCAGCCAAACGAGCGATCGCCACAACCTCAAACTTTAACTATTGAAAGTCCCATCGTTCCCAACGCAGAACCAGAAATCATCCCTTCGCCCTTTGCGATCATCGATAACTTTCTGCCCCCAGATCAGTTAAAGGCATTACTAAGCTACAGCATTAATAAGCAAGCTCAATTTATGCCGACGACCAACTCCGCCAATGATCCCAACTATCGGCGTTCCTTCTTTCTACACAAATTTCCAGAATTTTCAGAATTAATGATCGGCTTGATCCGTAATATCAAACCGCAGATTATTGCTCATCTTGGCATCGCTGATTTTAAACTAGGGCAGATCGAGTCACAGATCACCGCCCACAATCATGGTAACTACTACAAAATCCATAACGACAGTGGCAGTCCAGACAGTGCCACGCGGGTCTTGACCTATGTCTACTACTACTACCGTGAGCCGAAAGCCTTTACTGGCGGTGAACTAGTCATCTATGACAGCAAGGTTGAAAATGGCTATTATGTAGCGGCATCTTCCTACAACACAGTGCAGCCAACTAACAACACGATTGTCTTTTTTCCCAGTAAATGTATGCACGAGGTGTTACCCGTCAGTTGTCCGTCTGAGTATTTCGCCAATAGCCGCTTTACCGTCAATGGCTGGCTGAGGCACGCTTAGCTATAAAAAAGCCGCGCCTAGCGCGGCTTTTTTATGATTTATTTGTTCAGCTTTTGCTTGACTTTGGAGATTACGCCACTGGCGATCGCCCCCGCCATCACAATTCCCAATACGGGTTGAATCAATGGCTCCCAAAGCGATCGCCATAGTTCTAGACCTAGATTGACTTTGAGGCTCTCACCGCCAAGGGCAACTAATAGCCATGCGAAGAAGAAAAATACTAGGAACAAATTAAACATCAAAAATTTATTTGTCCAACGTCCGATAGTTTCCATAGTTGCTGTAAAAGGGCTTTCTCAAAACGTATGTGTTTGCATGATCTTGTTACCATGCAGAACCAGAATATGAGTTGCGGCGCTCCGCGCCGCAACTCATATTCTGGTTCTGTAGATTTAAAACTTATTTAAAAGGGATCGGGACAATGTTGCCCCGATCCCTTTTAACTTTTTTCTCTTAAGAATTTATGAGATTAATATGAGATTAAATATACGAATTAAATGCGTAAACAATATGATAAGTCAAATATCTGAGTCAAGATGATGAGTCAAATATGGGAATTAAAACACATTGCATATAACGAAATGTTAGCGAGAGGTTGCAAATAAATTTTTTTGATAAAACTTACTTGAAGCCGACAGATGCCTGCCATACAAAGGCTAGCAGTAAGAAGAATACAGGGATCACAGGTAAGACATTTACCAAGGGATCAAAAATTCTGTAAGCTTCGGGTAACGTTGCGAGTACTAGGGCAAATTGCATTAAAAATAGACCTCCTTCAAGAGCTAAGATGAATTCTATCATTCAAAGAAGACATTCTTTTTTAGAACTACTTTTATCTTTTATCTTCTGCCCGTATCGTTTACCAATATCTTTGATTACAACAGATTTTACTAATAGGTTTTAATTTATGGCGATCGCAAATCATAGCTCTGCAAGACACGACCATACTCAGACCAATAGCCCCACACCAAAGTTTATTGGCTCTTTCACCCAAAGAATCGCTAAATATGTCCAAATCAGCCTTTTTTCGATGCTAATCGGGCTTTCCGTATTTATGTTTAGTAGTCCTGTATGGGCAAGTGTGCAGATCAAGCTCACCAATCTGACCTATGAGCGCTGCACAGGCGATCTTGGTAAAAACATGGTTATGGGTGGCGGGATCATGTCCGCCAATTGCTATGTGGTTAAAGGTGAAGCCAATAACCCATCGGGCAAAGTGGTTTACAATGCTGATATTTTTGGCAGGATCTATGATGCTAATGGCAATGATGCAATGCCAGAACGGACTAGATTGGGAGCCGTTGAGGAGATTCCCGCAGGCAAGAGCAGCTTTGAAATTATTGTCGGAGTCCCTGCGGATCAGCCCGAGCCTCTCGAACTAAAGCAATTTAAAGCATCAGGCTTTGCTGGCAAGGTACGTCGTTAAGTTGGCGGCTTTTTGGGTAGGGTAATGCGCGGGTTCCGCAAGTTCTTAAGATGTCGATCGCTCCTTGCGTTAAATCTATACCATGACTAAAAGTTATTGGTTTTAAATTGATTTAGAAAATGTTGAAATCACCCAAAAGTTCTAATATTTGTCTCTAGATCATGTCTTAAATACTTACACAACAGGCTATCTGTCGTTTTTATTTTCTAACATTCTTACGCAAAACAATAGTCCAAAGGAGATCGCAGTCATGATTAGTACCATCACATTGGCAAGTCCATATTCTTGCAACTGTACTGCGTCATAAATTGCTAGGGATAGAGTCTGGGTGCGATTGGGAATACTGCCACAGACCATTAGGGTTGCCCCAAATTCACCTAAGCCGCGTGCCACACTCAACCCGAAACCTGCCAAAAGCCCCCTATGGGCAAGGGGTAAAGTAATGTACCACAGCAACTCTAGTTTGGAACAACCACAGACAAGGGCAGCATCTTCGATTTCATGGTCAACGTCAGCGATCGCCGCTCTGCTAGATTCCACCATCAAGGGTAATGCAACTACGGCGGAGGCGATCGCTCCTGCTTGCCATGTAAAAAGTAAATCGATGCCGAACCATTCTTTAATGGGGCTACCGCGTCCAAGCATGATCAGGAGAAAATAGCCAACGACGCTAGGCGGCAGTACTAGGGGTAAATTGAGAAAGGTAGAAACTAAGATTTGTCCTGAAAATTTAGTCTTGGCGAGCCAAATCCCTAAACTCAAACCGATCATCAGTACGGCGATGCTAGAGGCGATCGCTATTTGTAAAGATAGAACTAGAGGTGACCAAATCCCTTGCCAAATCACCTTAAAGTTTTCTCCAATGGCAACGTGTAACCATATTTTTGAATTAAGCCTCTTCCTTGATCGCCATTGATAAAGTCTGCAAATTGTTTTGCTTCGGTCAAGTGTGGAGCATTTTTAGGAATCGCCAGCATCTGTTCAAGGGATTTATGGAGCTTGCTATCGATCGCAGTCCATTTTCCTGACTTGTTAATCGTATTGGCAAGAGCGACGATCGCGACATCGACATTCCCCGTTTCCACATACTGCTGTGTTTGTGTAATATTCTCACCCAAAATTAGTTGAGAGTGAAGTTGTTCCCAAATTCCTGCTGATTGCAAGGCTTCCTTGGCAGCAACGCCGTAGGGAGCCGTGGCGGGATTGGCGATCGCAATCCTTTTTATTTCAGGCTTGAGCAAGTCCTGAAGACCTTTAATCTCAATTGGGCTATCTTGCTTTTGCCAAAGCCCAATCGCTCCGATCGCGTAGACTCTTTTGGTCTCAGAAATGATTAATCCTTTTTGATCGAGACTTTCTATAGCTTTTTTATTTGCCGCCGCAAACAGATCTACCGATGCGCCCTGTTCAATTTGCTGTGCTAATTTCGTAGTCGCTCCAAAATTAAAAATCACCTTATTCCCTGTTTCCTGTTCCCATAATTTACTGATTTCTGGAGCTACCAAATTCAGGTTAGAGGCGGCGGATACAGTTAGAGTAACAGCCTTTTTCTGGATTGTGATGGGAGTAGTGGCGATCGGCAACTCTTGGTTATTAAGACTACAGGTCGCCAACAGTCCAACCAGAAAGAGAATTAAAAAAAGCCCTTGATGTTTTTTCATAGCAGTTGATATTACTGGGGAACTAACGTTAACAAGACTGACTAGAGCTATATAGCAGTTCTAAATAAGTTTGAAGAGGCTTCGACTCCGCTCAGCCATCGGTATACGGTGGCTGAGCGAAGTCGAAGCCCTATTTTTCTTATTTGAATTGTCTTTACAACTGCTGCGCGTGAATAATCCTCATTTGCAGCACTTTAGCAACGCACTCTCTTTGTCATAGCTTTAGACTGATGCTATTCATCAATTTAATGACAATTTATAGATGAATAATCCCTTAAAATCCCTCAAATATTTGTGAGGCAAGAGTTTAAGCTCATTTAGATGTCTTAATAATTTATTAACTTTTATGTCAAAAGACTTAACACAAGTTTACAAATCTTCCCTACAATAAGATATGTCAAGTAAGTAAGTATTTATCCTCATCATGTCAGTTGCAGAATTTCCTTGGCTTACAGTAATCCTATTGTTTCCCCTGATCGCATCCTTAGCGATCCCCTTTATTCCTGACAAGTACGGTAAAAATGTTCGCTCCTACGCGATCGCCGTCGCTTTCATTGAACTGTCCTTGATCATTTATGGATTCTGGAGCCAATACAATCTCCATGAGGCATCATTCCAGATGTCCGAGACCTATACTTGGATTCCGCAAATTGGTTTGAATTGGTCTGTGGCGGTCGATGGACTATCGATGCCCCTGATCGTGCTGACGGGTTTGATCACCACCCTTGCAATTTTTGCTAGCTGGAATGTCACCGAAAAGCCCCGCCTGTTCTACTTCTTGATGCTCTGCCTCTACAGCGCTCAGATCGGCGTATTCGCAGCTCAAGATTTACTTCTATTCTTCTTCATGTGGGAATTAGAACTGATTCCTGTGTATCTGCTGATTTCGATTTGGGGGGGACCCAAACGTCTATACGCAGCCACCAAGTTCATTTTGTATACCGCGATCGGTTCGATCTTCATTTTGGTATCTGGATTAGCCATGGCATTTTATGGCGATGTCACTACCTTTAATATGGCTGAGCTAGGTCTTAAGCAATATCCGATCGCCTTTGAGTTATTTGCCTATGCAGGTTTCTTAATCGCCTTTGGGGTGAAGCTGCCCATGTTCCCTCTGCACACATGGTTGCCCGATGCTCACGGTGAAGCCTCTGCGCCCGTCTCTATGGTTTTGGCGGGTGTCCTCCTCAAAATGGGTGGCTATGCCCTGATCCGTTTCAACATTGAGATGTTGCCCAATGCCCATGTTTACTTTGCGCCTTTACTTGCGGTACTGGGCGTAGTTGGCATTGTTTACGGAGCCTTAGCTGCCTTTGCTCAACAAAATCTCAAGCGTCGCCTTGCCTATTCTTCGATTTCCCACATGGGCTTCATTTTGGTTGGTTTAGCCTCCTTTAATGACCTTGGAGTTAGTGGCGCAGTCTTGCAAATGCTCTCCCATGGTCTGATCGCAGGAGCATTATTCTTCCTTGCGGGCGTAACCTACGATCGCACCCATACCCTGATGATGGATGAGATGGGTGGCATTGCCAAAATCATGCCCAAGGCATTTGCGCTGATGACGATCTCCGCGATGGCATCCCTTGCGCTACCAGGCATGAGTGGGTTTGTAAGTGAGCTAAAGATTTTCCTTGGCATTACTAGCAGTGATGTCTACTCCGACAGCTTTAAGGTAGTGATGATCGGTTTAGCCGCCGTCGGTGTGATTATTACGCCCATTTATCTACTCTCGACCCTACGCCAAGTTTTCTTTGGACAGACTAACCCTAGCTTGCACCTCGATAAATATGTCAGCGATGCTAAGCCCCGTGAGGTATTTGTCGCTGCTTGTCTGATCCTACCCATCGTGGCGATCGGTCTTTATCCTAAGCTAGCAACGCAAACCTACGATGTCAAAACCGTAGCGGTGACGGAACAAGCTCGCGAAGCTTTTAGCCTAGTGGCTCAAACCAATCCTAAGTTGTATTCCTCAGGATTTATTGCACCCCAAATTCCCCATCCTATTCCTCAATCTTTGTTTGGGATTATCGAATAGAGCTAGCTTTTGACCTTGACCTTGAACATTTAAATTGACATCTTGAGGATAAAAAAGCTTCATCTCCTTGGCGATGGAGCTTTTTTGTTTGCATTCAAACACTGCAATACCCTAGGCGGTTGCTATACTTGAGTCACTCAGTTTTTTTCACATCAACATTTTTATTAAGCATTCTCCCTAAATCCTTGAGGATTGCCATGGTCTAGGGAGTGATTAGGTCAAGCAATCGATAAGGTAGATTTTAGTAACGAAACCATGCTAGAGACGGTAAGTGAAACAGAGCAATCCAAAGATTTGGCAGAAATTCAAGATGCCGAAGCAGTCGTAGATGTTGAGACTGAAGATGACGATCTTGAGGCGATCGATGATGTCGAGATGTCGTTATTTGATCATTTAGAAGAACTGCGATCGCGAATTTTTTATGCTCTGATTGCTGTCTTTGTGGGAGTAATTGTTTGCTTTTTGGGGGTTAATAAAATTGTGGCGCTTCTCGAAGTGCCTGCCCAAGGTGTCAAATTTTTGCAGCTTGCTCCGGGGGAATACTTTTTTGTCTCGATTAAGGTGGCGGGATATAGCGGTTTATTAGTATCTAGCCCTGCGATTTTGTACCAAATAGTCGGCTTCATCCTACCGGGGCTGACCCGCAAAGAAAAAAGGGCGATCGCGCCGATTGTCTTTGGTTCTAGCATTTTGTTTGTGCTAGGGATCGTGTTTGCCTATCAGTTACTTATCCCCGCCGCCTTAAACTTTTTTATCAGCTATGGCGGCGATGTAGTGGAGCAGTTTTGGTCAATTGATCGCTATTTTGAATTTGTACTACTGCTGCTATTTAGTACGGGTTTAGCTTTCCAGATTCCCGTAATCCAAGCCTTACTCGCGATGACAGGCATTGTCAACTCAGCAAAAATGCTATCGGGTTGGCGCTATGTGGTACTGGGGGCAGTGATCCTCGGTGCAGTGCTGACACCCTCTACCGATCCAATGACCCAGAGCTTATTGGCAGGAGCCGTGGGGATTTTGTACTTTGGTGGAATTTTTCTGGTTAGAGCGATGGGTAAATAGTTGGCAATTCCCAATAAATTTTTACAATGAGATCTGCTAGTAAGTAGTTGATGGTCAGAATTGAATGAGCGATCGACAAATTTACATCTATGACACGACCCTCCGTGATGGCTCCCAATGCGAGGGCTTATCCCTATCTGTAGAAGATAAAGTACGGATTGCCGAGCGCCTTGATGATCTGGGGGTTGCCTTTATAGAAGGCGGCTGGGCGGGGGCAAATCCTAAGGATGGCGAATTTTTTCGGCGCATGCAGAATCATCGTCTTGTCAATGCTGAACTAGTCGTTTTTTGTTCAACACGTCGTGCGGGGTTACTTGCAAAAGATGACCCGATGCTTGTGCCAATTATTGAAGCGGAAACCCGATGGGTCACTATTTTTGGTAAATCTTGGGATCTCCATGTGATCGAAGGTTTACGCACGACCCTCACCGAAAATTTGGCAATGATCGGCGATACGATCGCCTATCTGCGTAGTTGCGATCGACGGGTCATCTATGACGCGGAGCATTGGTTTGATGGCTACAAGCACAACCCTGACTATGCCCTACAAACCCTCAAATCTGCCTTTGATGCAGGAGCTGAGTGGTTCGTTCTCTGTGATACCAATGGCGGAACATTACCCGATCAAGTTGCCCAGATTACCCAAGTCGTCGCTCTAGCCCTGCGACAATGGGCGCAGGAATCTGGCGGAGACGATCATCCACCGCAGATTGGCATCCACACCCACAATGATTCTGGTTTAGCGGTTGCCAATGCGATCGCCTCTGTCCAGCGTGGCGCAACTATGGTGCAGGGTACGATTAATGGCTATGGTGAACGCTGCGGCAATGCCAACCTCTGTACTGTGATTCCCAACTTGCAACTAAAAATGGGATATTCTTGCATTGCGGGCGATCGCCTGATCCATCTCACCGAAACTTCACGCCAAGTCAGCGAAATCGTTAACCTTGCTCCCGATGACCATGCCCCCTTTGTCGGTGCTTCTGCCTTTGCCCATAAAGGCGGCATCCATGTCAGTGCGGTACAGCGCAACCCGCTTACCTATGAGCATATTGTCCCTGAGGCGATCGGCAATCATCGCCGCATCGTTATGTCTGAGCAAGCGGGGATTAGTAACGTCATTTCTAAGGTGGAAACCTTTGGCATTTGTCTTCGCAAAGAAGATTCTGCTTGCCGTCAAATCCTCCAAAAAACTAAGGAACTAGAACAAATTGGCTATCAGTTTGAGTCAGCAGAAGCCAGTTTTGAATTGTTAGTGCGGGAAGCTCTAGGCGATCGCCCTCAGTTTTTTATTATCAAAAACTTCTATGTGTACTGCTCGACCGACAGCGATCGCTCAGAGGGAGCCGTCAACTCCCAAGCCACGGTTAAGGTGATTGTCAAAGATGAAGAGCATCTAACCGCCGCCGAGGGCAATGGACCTGTTGCTGCCCTCGATATTGCTTTACGGAAAGCTCTGATCAATTTCTATCCTGAAATTGCCGAGTTCTATCTGACCGATTACAAAGTTCGCATTCTCAATAGCGAATCAGGGACAAAAGCCACCACCAGAGTTCTAATTGAGTTTAGCAACGGCAAGCGGCGATGGACTACCGCAGGTGTATCGGACAATATCATTGATGCTTCTTGTAAAGCTCTCGGCGAAGGCTTTGAGTATGGACTGCTATCCGCAGCCCGTTATGGAAGTTGGCAACTTAGCCAAGTTTAGAGATTGACCAATGCCGATATTCGCCCTTTTATTTTCTGAAAAAGTATTCGGTGACAGGCTGTTATTGCCTTAACCCTAACCTATGAATTACACCCATCAATTACTTTTATGGGACTTAGCTATAAAATAGATCTTATATTTACCATTTCTTAACCTAATGTCCAACGCATCTATGGTGGAAGCATTACCGATCTTGGCGATCGCACCAGCACAACTTTTACGGGGGAATGGAATCCTCGCACAACTACCACAGCAGCTACTTCGCTATGGCAAAAAAGCTCTGGTGATCGCAGGTCAAACCGCTCAGCAAGTCACGGCTGAGTATCTACACAAAGATAGTTTTGCTAATGATTATGCAGAACTAGAAATAATCTATGCCCCTGCGATCGCTGATTGCAGTGACAAAAATCTAGCCACATTGCACCAGATAATCCAGCAAGAACATCCCCAAGTCATTGTTGGTATCGGTGGCGGCAAGGTCCTAGACACTGCGAAGTTAATCGCCCACCAAACGCAATTACCAATCATCACCGTTCCCACCACGGGCGCGACCTGTGCTGCTTGGACAGCCTTGAGTAATGTCTATGCAGCGAGTGGAGCCTTTGACTACGATGTCACCCTTGATCGCTGTCCTAATGTGATGATCGTTGACTATGACATCATCGCTAGCGCCCCGCAACGCACCCTAGTTTCAGGAATTGGCGATGCGATCGCCAAATGGTATGAGTCCTCCGTCAGCAGTGGCAGCAGCGACAAGACAATGGTGATTGCCGCCGTCCAAGAAGCACGCATCTTGCGCGATATTCTGTTTCAAAAATCCGTTGAGGCGATCGCTAATCCTAATAGCGCTATCTGGCGCGAGGTGGTTGATGCTACGGTCTGTCTGGCGGGTGCGATCGGCGGTATTGGCGGCGCGAACTGTCGCACCGTCGCTGCCCATGCAATTCACAACGCGCTCACCCATTTGCACCAAACCCACGACATCCTGCATGGCGAAAAAGTCGCCTATGGCATTTTGGTACAACTGCGTCTAGAGGAGTTTCAAGGTAATCAGCTAGCGGCTTCATCCCGTCACCAATTGCTGAAGTTTTATCAGGAGATTGGTTTGCCTAGTTCTCTTAGCGATCTGGGCTTAGCCGAAGTTACGCTCTCCGAGTTAGAGAAGATTGCCGCGATCGCTTGTCAGCCTAATTCGGATATCCATCGTTTGCCCTTTAGCGTATCGCCTAGCCAAGTTTTGGCGGCGATGGTCTCCACGACTAGCCCCATTCCCGTAACGATCTAATAACGATCTTAAAAAAGCCGCGCGATGCGTGGCTTTTTTGTTGGATTTAGATTGGATTTAGCGAACGCTGGGTAATTCAATGGCGATCGCCTGTTGCTGCATTTTTTTGAATACGTTATAAAAGCCATTGGCGCGAGATGGCGTTAGGCTCGCCACTAAGCCTGTGTCCTTAATAAAATCAGGCGACAACCCTTCGATTTCCTTTTGGGTCAAGCCGCTCATACATAGAGATAACAATCCCAAAAAGCCCTTACTAATCAGCGCGTCCGAATCGCCCGCAAACACAACTCGTTCCTTTTCGTCTAGTTTTGCCACCACATATACCTGTGACACACAGCCCTGCACTTTATTTTCAGGCAGTTTTAGCTCTTCGGGAAAATCCGCTAATTTCTTGCCGTACAAAATCAATTGTTCATAACGTTGCTTAGGATCATCTAGTCTCTTAAATCGCTTGACAATGCGATCAATTGCTTCGGGTAAATCAGTCGAACTTGGCATCAGTTTGGAAAATATACAGAAAATCTTAGAGCTATTCCAGTCTAAAGGATCTGATCGCATCTTGTGGGGCGATCGCCTATCTGAGAGTAGTTTTTGCTGTAGAAAAAACTACTCTCAAGGTTGAACCTTTGGGGTAGAAGCAAATGTCTAAATCAGCGTAATCGTTAAACAATTAACTAGGGCGATTATCAAAGGTGACATTATGAAAAGCCTCATCCTCCCAATTTTTGCAGCTACCACAGTTCTCAGCGCTCTGAGTTTTATGAGTACTAGTTCTGCATACGCAGGTCCCATCCATGAACGCCAAGTTAACCAACAGGAACGCATTTACAAGGGCGTGCAACAAGGCTCTATTAGCCCTTCAGAGTATAAAAAGTTAGAGGCGAGAGAAGCAAAAATCGCTGCTCAACGCCGTGTTTATCTTAAAGATGGTGATTTGAATGGGAGAGAAGCTGTCCGTTTGACTAATGCTCAAAATCGGACTTCGAGAGCCATCTATCACAATCGTCATGACTAAATCCCAAAACACAAAATGGCGTAAGTAGCTAGGCATAATTAAATCCCAGAGCGAAAACCTATGGCGTACGCTGCTCGTACGCCATAGGTTTTCGGGTTTTATATTTAATTGCACCCAGTTACTTAGAGCCATTTTGTGTTTACCAACTCTTTGCTGGCTTTGATTTTGAATTCTTCAAAGTGTTGCCCATAGAACTTTGAAGAATTTATTAATTTGAACATAAATTCGATATAGCGCTTTGCGCGTCTCAAATGGCTCAAGATGGTGAAAATCGCTTTGCGATTTTCACCATCTTGAGCTTTTGTAGAACCGACGTTTAGTTATTACAAATCAAACCTAAGAAGAGATAGGCGCACGGAGTGCGCCCATCTCTTCTTAGGTTCAAGATCAACTACGGCTATGTCTAGTAAAAATGCAGGGTGAAATCCGAATACAGATCTAGGCTTAGCTGTGATTACATATCAGTACAATAGACTGAGAGTAAATCTTAAAAACTACCTATGATCCCAACCGTAATCGAACAGTCTGGTCGTGGCGAAAGAGCCTTTGATATTTTTTCGCGTCTGCTGCGAGAACGGATTGTATTTTTGGGGCAGCAGGTCGATGACAGCATCGCTAGCATCATCGTTGCTCAGTTGCTTTTCCTTGAAGCCGATGATCCCGAAAAAGACATTTTCCTATATATCAATTCCCCCGGTGGCTCCGTAACCGCAGGCATGGCAATCTATGACACCATGCAACATATCCGCCCTGATGTATCCACGATCTGTGTGGGTTTAGCCGCTAGCATGGGCGCGTTTTTGCTCACGGGTGGCGCGAAGGGCAAAAGACTGTCTCTGCCCCACACGCGGATTATGATTCACCAGCCCCTCGGTGGCGCACAGGGACAGGCGACAGATATCGAAATTCAAGCGAAGGAAATTCTTTATCACAAGAGTCGTTTGAATGAGTTGATGGCTTTTCATACAGGTCAGCCTCTCGAAAAGATTGCTGAAGATACCGATCGCGATTTCTTCATGGCTCCCGATGAGGCAAAAAACTATGGATTGATCGATGAAGTGGTCAACCAGCGTCCTAAGTTTGAAGTTGCTGCTTAATATTTGAATATTTGAATAAAAAGGCTCAGATTGTGAGCCTTTTTATTTTTTGATTGGTCTAATCCTGAATGCAGGATAAAAATCTGGACACAATTTTGATGTAGGGGTAAAGCATTGACACAATTGATTTTGAATTCTTTTTAAAACGTTTATTTGTCAATGCTTTACCCTCTTCGCTGATGAACAGTAACCTGTAATCGCGCGAAGTTTGGGGCAAAGCATTCCTGTTAATCAAGTCTAGTGAGATGGCTAAATAATCTCAGGAATGCTTTGCCCTTACAGCAACAATTATTTTTGTCTCGTACTTAGAGTTTTGGTACAACAAGACTGGCGACAGCTATAATTCACGTTGCGTGAATTGGTATCAGGTGTGTGGAGGATATGTATGAAATTGTTTGGTACTGATGGTATTCGTGGTCATGTTGGCGAATTTTTGACGGCACAACTAGCGCTAGAAGTGGGTATTAGCGCAGGCAAGGTATTAAAAGAACGGGTGAATAGCGATCGCCTTGATAATCTGCCTAATGTAATTGCGATCGGACAGGATTCGCGAACATCGGGCGATATGCTCTCTACGGCAATTTCCGCAGGGCTGACGGCGGCGGGTTGGAATGTCTGGCATATTGGGCTATGTCCTACCCCTGCGGTGGCTTACCTAACCGCCCATTCTCCCGAAATATTTGGCGGCGTAATGATCTCAGCGAGTCATAATCCGCCTGAAGATAATGGGATTAAGTTTTTTGGCAATAACGGTACAAAGCTATGCAGCGAAACGCAACAGGCGATCGAGTCATTGCTAGAGTCTCGACTTCATGCAGATTTGGTCAATTCCTCCACAGATTGGGGCAGTTACCAAGAAAAATCGCATTTAATCACTGACTATCAAGAGTCTTTGCAAAATTCGATCGCCACGGATTTAAGTGGTCTCAAAGTTGTCTTGGATCTGGCGCATGGCTCAGCAACACGGGTTTCTTTGGAAGTATTTCGCAATTTGGGCGCAGAGGTAATCTGCTTGCACCATGAACCCGACGGCGATCGCATTAATGTCAATTGTGGCTCAACCCATCTGGAGCCATTACGCGCCGCCGTCAAAGAACATCATGCTGATATGGGCTTTGCCTTTGATGGCGATGCCGATCGCGTTTTGGCGGTGGATAGCAACGGGCGCGTCGTTGATGGTGATTACATCCTGTACCTATGGGGACAGGAGTTAATGGAAAATGATCAACTACCTGACAAAGCGATCGTCACGACGGTGATGGCAAATCTCGGCTTTGAACGGGCATGGCAAAAGCTGGGCGGTAACTTTGTGCGGACGGCTGTAGGTGATCAGTATGTCCATGCAGAAATGGTGCGATCGGGCGCAATGCTCGGTGGTGAGCAGTCGGGTCACGTCCTCTGTCGTCACTATGCCGTGAGTGGTGACGGTTTGCTGGCGGCACTACATCTCGCTGCCCTCGCTAAGCAAAAAGCTCCCCTCTCTGAACTAATGGATCAGAGTTTCCATCCCTATCCCCAACTGCTCAAAAATGTCCGCGTTGATAGTCGCGAATTGCGGCGAAATTGGCAGTCCTGCGATGCTTTGGTACAGGCGATCGCCCTAGCCGAACAAGATTTAGGCGATCGCGGACGGATTCTTGTTCGGGCTTCGGGGACGGAGCCATTGATGCGGGTGATGGTGGAGGCGGAGAGCCTAGACTTAGCAACCCATTGGACAGATAGCCTCACGGGATTAATTGCTGAGCAATTGGTTTAATGAGTCAAAATTGCTAGCTCTAGAGAATGGCGGCGCTTCGCGCCGCCATTCTCTAGAGCTAGAACTCTACATCTTCATAAATCTCAGCCAAACTAAGCTCCATTGACAAGGATGATAAAAACAGTCGATCTTCTGGCTGTGAATATTCACTCAACAACCATTGATTAGCCGCCTGTTTGACGTAATGCTCAATGTAGGGTGAAGTTTGTTCGATCAGTAGATATTCTTGAAAAGTAGAAATACGGCGATATTCAGCAAATTTTTCGCCACGATCATAATTTTTAGTCGATTTAGACAGAACTTCGGCAATAAAGATGGGCTGTGTGACTGTATCCCTGCGCCCCTCTTGTAACGCGATCGGTTTGGGGACGACCATGACATCGGGATAAGTATGCACTTGGCGATCGGGAATCCACAGTCTTTGATCGGTCACGAATACCTGTAAAGGCTTGCCCCGCAGCCCCAAACTAAGTAAAACGGTCATAGAACGAACCAATTCGTTGTGGGTAGGAGTGCCGCCAGTTATTTCAATAATTCTTCCTTGCCGATATTCATGACGACAATTGGCTTCGACTTCTAAGTCTAGATACTCATCAGGGGTAAATGTTTTAACGGGAGCAGCAACTGTCATGTTTTCGTCTCCACTACTTCTAAGTTATTAGAATTATTAGATTCTTGTTATTTATTATGACTCTCGACAAACCGATCTACAAAGTTAAGCATTAATCCCCATTGTCACCAAATGCTGTAACCCTAGGATAATGGTTTTAGAATCGGTGGTGCTTTGAGCTAGCGATTCCAAAATTAAGATTGCCTAGCATTTGGGGATTTTCATGAAATTAGGTTTAAGGCTCTTTAGAGATCGCTATCTGGTCAGGTTTTTGGCGATCGCGATCACCACGGTCTTGATAATTTTGGCAATGGGGGGACTATTTCCGCGATCGCTTAATGCTCAGTCACAGGAAATAGCGATCGCCGTATCTGTACCCCTTAGCGGTGACGGTGCTAGCGGTGGACAGGAAATCGTTGATAGTATCAAGTTGTATATCGATGCCGCCAATCGTGAGGGTGGCATCAATGGTCGTCCGATCAAGCTCTTACCCTTTGACGATAAAGGCAGTACCGAAGCGGTTAAACAAGTTGCCCCTGAGATTGTCAAGAGCAATGCCTTAGTGGTTTTAGGACATCGCTCCTCGGATCTGTCAATAGCGGCGGGAAATGTCTATCAAGATGCAAAACTGGCGGCAATCACAGGTACAGCTAACAATGAACAGGTGACTAAAGATCGTCCTTACTATTTTCGGATGGTCTATACCAATAAAGCCCTAGCGCGGACGCTATCGATCTACGCGCAGCAAGTTCTCCAGTTTAAAACCGCCAGTATTATTTACGATCAGGCGAGTAAAAATGAGCAGTCTCAGTCGGAAGTAATCAAAGCTGCTTTTGAAAACAATGGCAATGGCAAAATCCAAAAAACTTGGGCGCTAGATTCAACACCCAATAATCGTCAGCAATCGATTAGCAAAATTGTGAATGAACTTGCTGCTGAACCAGAGGCGGGCATCATCTTTTTGACTTTCTCAAAGGAAGACGTGGCGGAAGATTTGCTGGTGGCGCTCAAACGCAAGGGCATTACCAATCCTATTCTTGGAGAACAGGCATTGGCACGGGAATCCTTTGCTCAACGATTTGACAAGTATGAAGAGGAGAAAAATAATCTTGGATTCTTCACCGATAAAATGTATGTGCCTTCACCAATTTTGTTCGATAGTGCGGGAGCCGATGCCCAAGACTTTCTGAATGCGTACCAAAAAGCCTACAACAAACCGCCTTCTTACCTAGGCGCGAAGTTTTATGAAGCGGCGATCGCCGCAGTTGATGCCCTTCGCAAGGCGAGTCCCAAATTATCGGCAAATTTAACTAGCGATCGCGAACAGGTGCGCCTTGAACTAGATAAACTCAATAACCGTAAAGTGGGGCTGCGTGGTTTAACAGGCTTGCTCTATTTCAATGCCAACCGTAATAGCGATCAACCTGTTCGCCTTGCCCAGTTTGAGAATCACCGTTTACTATCGGCTTCGCAACAGTTTACGCCAGTCAGCAATCCTGAACGTTTGGACTTAGCCAAGGAAGCCCAAGCAGGAAGTATTGTGCGATCGGGTGAGCAGTATTTCTGGCGACAACGGGTGGTTTATGCGGGATTGGATATCAATAAAATCAATCGCATTGATAAATCGAGTTTCCTTGCAGACTTCTATGTTTGGTTCCGTTATAACGGCGATGACCAACCCACGGAGATTCAATTTCCTGAAGCGGTGAGCAATAGCGTCAATCCCAATGCCCCTGTGTTTGATGCCAAAGCTGCCATCAAATCAGAACTGGTGAATGGGCTGAACTATCGACTTTATCGAGTGCGCGGTGAGTTTCGGAATTCCTTCGATTTTCGAGATTATCCCTTTGACTCTCAGCGTTTAACCCTGCGCTTTGATAATCCAAATCTGTCTACGGAACGCTTAATCTATGCGATCGACACAATTGGTTTGAAATTACCCAAACCTGAAGCTCTGGAACGTCAACCCTTCCAAGGCTTACAACTCTGGAACTTTAAAGATATTACCTATTTCCAAGACTCTTCGCGGAGTAACTCCACTCAAGGCGATCCCGATCTATTCCAATCTAATGCTCAAGTGGAATATCCCGGACTCAGCGTGCGGATGTCTTTTCAGCGCAAGACCCTAGTATTTCTATCAAAAAATCTCTTGCCCCTGATTTTGCTGTCGGTGCTAACCTACTGTTGCCTCTTCTTCCCTTATACGATGTTTGTACCGCGCACGATGGCTCCTGCCTCTGCCTTGCTATCGGGGATTGTGTTGTTGTTATCCTTCAACAATCAATTGCCAGAAGTGGGCTATACCGTGGCTCTGGAATATGTATTTTATGTCTATTTCAGTTTGTGTTTATTTCCAATTGTGGTAACAGTGATTGGCACAAAACTAGAACGAGATGGACATAAACGCGCTTTTCGGATCCTGAATATTGCCTCATGGATTGTCTATCCATTGATTGTCCTAACCACGATCGCTAGCTATGCGATCGCCTATGGTAGTCGCCTGTAAAGAGTCTTAGCTTCTCTCTTTTTTATTCTTATTAATGCCAGTTTAACGAAAATGAAAAACGGTAAAAGTGCAAAGCACTTTTACCGTTTTTCGCCATTTGTGCGGCGCAAATGGCTATGTCGAACTCACGTTAATACAGGTAGCGATAGCTATACAAAGATTATTCAGGCGATCGCCTTCGCAAAATCAATAAGGTGAATCTAGGTTTTGCAATTCATGGTTTGCTTACTTTTTTTAAAGCAATCGAAACTGACGTTAATTAAGTTGCTGAAGAACAGACTAGATCAACAAGAGAGACCACAATACTTGTTTAGTAAAGTCATCAATAATTATTGAGAGGTTCTAACGCCTCAATCTAGCTCTATGCACATCCAATCAACACCCTACGCCTATCCCTACAACGGCGATCTTCGTCCTGATAACACAGCACTGATCATCATTGATATGCAGACTGATTTTTGTGGAGTGGGTGGCTATGTAGACAAAATGGGCTATGACCTCGCCCTCACCCGCGCCCCGATCGCACCCATCAAAAAAGTCCTTACCCTATTTCGTGAAAAAGGTTTTCTGATTATCCATACCCGCGAAGGACATCGCCCCGATCTTTCCGACCTACCCGCCAACAAACGCTGGCGATCGCAACAAATTGGTGCGGGTATCGGTGACATTGGACCTTGTGGAAAAATCTTGATCCGTGGTGAACAGGGCTGGGATATCATTCCCGAACTCTATCCATTACCCCATGAACCAATCATCGACAAACCAGGAAAAGGTTCCTTTTATGCTACTGATTTGGATTTAATTCTAAGGCGAAATGGAATCCAGAACATTATCCTTACAGGAATTACAACTGATGTATGTGTGCATACCACTATGCGCGATGCCAACGATCGCGGCTATGAATGTCTAATGCTCTCGGACTGTACTGGCGCAACTGACTACGGCAACCATCTCGCTGCGATGAAAATGATCGAGATGCAGGGCGGTGTGTTTGGCGCAGTCAGTGATTCTGAAACATTAACTACAGCAATTCAACAGGCTTTCTAGTTCAATTAACTTAACATTCTAGGTATAATCTGCTATGGATAACTCCATGTTCGATGATCTTGAGAGTAATCTTACTGATAGTCTATTGGAAGAAGATCCGATGAAGGAGTCGATTCCAACTGTGACCATCCCATCTAGTGTTTCGGCTGACACCCTGCGATCGCATTTACCCCCAGAGCTAGAGCTAGTAAATGTATCTAAAAAATTTGGATCCTTTGTCGCAGTTGACAATGTATCCCTCAAGCTTGCCCCCGGAACCTTTCACGCCCTGCTTGGCGAAAATGGCGCAGGCAAGAGTACTCTTGTCAAATGTATTATGGGTTTCCATGCGGCGACCCATGGCGATATTTTGATCAACAAGCGATCGCGGGATATTAATAGCCCACGCGATGCTTACCAATACGGTATCGGTATGGTCTACCAACACTTCACCGTAGTCCCTGCGATGACCGTAGCTGAGAACCTTTTACTTGTCCGCCCCGATACGCCCAGTGTCATTAATTGGAAAAGTGAATATGCCAAGTTGGAAGAATTTATGGCATCCTCTCCTTTTAAGATCGATCTCAATACCCCTATTTCGCAATTGGCGGCGGGACAAAAACAGAAGCTAGAAATCCTCAAGCAACTCTATCTTAAAAGTCGGATTCTCATTCTCGATGAACCAACTTCCGTACTGACTCCCCAAGAAGCTGATGAAGTGTTAGGACTATTGCGTCAGGAAGTAACCGCAGGACGCTTGAGTGTTCTCATGATTAGTCACAAATTCCGTGAGATTACTGCCTTTGCCGATCATGTAACCGTGTTGCGAAAGGGTAAATTTGCAGGTACTGGTTCCACTAAGGATCTAACAGTTAAGGACATGGCGGCGATGATGCTCGGTGAAGCGAAGGAATCTCGCCAAGTCGATAAAACCGAAGTTCTGACGGATAATCTTGTCCTAGATGTGCGAGACCTCCATGCGGACAAAGACAATGGACTCGAAGCAGTGGTCGGTGTGGACTTACAGATTAAGGGTGGCGAGATTGTCGGCATCGCAGGTGTATCTGGCAATGGACAGCGTGAACTAGTCGAAGTGCTGTCGGGACAGAGACCCAAGACGATGGGAGATATTTTGGTGAATGGCGATCACTACACCGCCACTCGCAAAGAAATGTATCACCATCAAGTTTTCTCTTTGCCTGAGGAGCCGCTTCGCAATGCCTGTGTACCTCACATGAGCGTGGCAGAAAACCTTGCCCTGCGAACTTTCGATCGCGCCCCCCAAGCGCAAAATGGCATCTTGTTAATGTTCAAAGCAATTCGTGATACTGCCAAGAACCTGATCAAAGTATTCTCGATCAAGACCCCATCTCCAGATACCCCCGTGGGCAATCTCTCAGGTGGCAATGTCCAACGTACTGTACTTGCCCGTGAGCTTTCGGCAACAGAGATCAAGTTACTGATTGTCGCTAATCCTGTCTTCGGTCTAGACTTTGCCGCCGTGGAATATATTCACAATCAAATTGTAGAAGCTCGAAATCGTGGCGTAGCAGTCTTGCTAGTCAGTGAGGATCTCGATGAAATTTTGACCCTGAGCGATCGCATTTTAGTTATGAGTGAAGGGAAATTTGTCTACGAAAGCAGTAGTGCTGATGTCGATCTAGCGACCATTGGACAGAAGATGGCAGGACATTAAGGGATGTATCAAGTGAAGTAATGACTAATTCTCTACCTCAAGTTTTCCCTGAATTGTTAACCCGTGATCATTACGATGATTTCCCTTGGATGCCCTTTCGTCCAAGTGTAGATATTCATTATCTATACAAAGATGAGTCAGGAGCCAGTGCTGCTCTTCTGCGCTACAGCGCAGGGGCAAAAGTTCCGTACCATTCCCATGCAGGCTATGAACATATCTTTGTGTTGTCAGGTTCTCAATCTGATGCGAATGGGAAGTACACCAAGGGAGCATTAGTGATTAATCCTCCTGATACCAGTCATCAAGTCTCTAGTGAGGAAGGCTGTGTAGTTCTAATTGTCTGGCAAAAGCCCGTAGTTATTATTTCAGAATAATCCTACAAAATAGTTCTACAAAATAATCCTCCAAAAGTAGAGAAGTAAATTGCTCTGTGCGTTACTTCTCTACTCAAAAATTACTTAGAAAGGAGAAACCTATGTCAGCGATCGCAGCTCAGCCCTACGAATATCCATTACCGAGCAATAGCAAAATCGCCCTCGTAATCATCGATATGCAGAGAGATTTTCTAGAATATGGTGGTTTCGGCGATGCCCTCGGCAATGATGTGACCATATTGCAAAGCATCGTCCCCACAGTCAAACAGCTTTTAGAAACATTCCGATCGCTAGGTCTGCCCGTCATCCATACCATCGAAGCCCATTCTCCCGATCTATCCGACTGTCCACCCTCCAAACTCCATCGCGGCGAAGGTGGTCTCAAAATTGGCGATCAGGGCAAGATGGGAAGAATCCTAATCTTTGGGGAAGATGGCAATAATATTATTCCTGAACTCACTCCCGTAGAAGGCGAAATTGTGATTGTCAAACCCGGAAAGGGAGCCTTTTGCCGTACCGATCTAGAAAAGATACTCCAAGAGCGCGGCATTACCCATTTACTATTTACGGGAGTGACTACAGAGGTCTGTGTGCAGACAACGATGCGGGAAGCTAACGATCGCGGCTATGAATGTCTCTTGGTGGAAGATGGCACAGCCAGTTATTTTCCAGAGTTTAAACAATCCACCATTGAGATGCTCCGCGCCCAAGGCGGGATCATTGGCTGGACAAGCACATCTGATCAGGTAGTTGCTGCTCTGACCGATGCAAAATGTCTCGTTGCTGCCAGTTAAAGATTAAGCGATCGCCTTGAAGACTTCAGCACAGGTAAAACCTGTAGCACATGCAAAGCATGTGCTACAGGTTTTACCTGTGCAATTATGCCCAGCTACTTAAATCCAAGCTAAAGTAAGAAAGGCAATGTAATCTAGTTGGTTCCTGTGCAAGAAGATTTTCGGTTAATTGTTGATTTAGTAACTGTTCTTGCGGCGGCTTCGTTTGGTGGTTTACTGGCGGCAGCGCTGCGATTACCAGTTTTATTGGGCTATATCTTTGGTGGCATCGTTGTGGGACCTACGGGTCTAGGGTTAATCAAGGAACTAATTCAAGTCGAAACCCTTGCTCAATTTGGCGTTGCCTTTTTACTATTTGCCCTTGGCGTAGAGTTTTCGCTCAAACAACTCAATAAAGTTAAAGCGATCGCCCTTGGTGGCGGCACATTACAAATCGTCCTGACGATCGCCTTGACAACTGCCCTCTCGATCTTTGTGGGTTGGGTGGAAACGCCAACACAGGGCATATTTTTGGGTGGCATCTTGTCGCTGTCATCAACGGCGGTAGTCCTCCGCAGCTTGATGGAAAATAATGAAACTGAGTCCGCCCAAGGTCAAGTCACCTTGGGGATGTTGATCATTCAAGATCTCGCCCTTGGTTTAATGTTGGCGGTTCTGCCCGCCCTTGATCATCCTGAATCAGTGGGTATTGAAGTACTTAAAGCGCTGTCGGTGACGGCGCTATTTGCAGGGGCGGCGATCGTCGCAGGTATTTGGTTGATCCCGCCATTTTTGCGTTGGGTGGCTAGCACCGAGAGCCGTGAGTTATTTTTGCTGAGTGTGATTGTTCTCTGCCTAGGCATCGCCCTACTAACGGAGCATTTGGGTCTATCGATTGAGATGGGCGCATTCGTGGCGGGGTTGATGATCTCCGAGGTGGAATATGCTGACCAAGCGCTCACCTATGTCGAACCTCTGCGTGATGTTTTTGCGACTTTATTTTTTGCAGCGATCGGGATGCTGATCGATCCGATTTTCCTGATTCAAAATTGGGAATTAATTCTCAGTTTGGTGGCGATCGTGATGATTGGCAAATTCTTGATCGTTGTGCCACTGGTAAGCATTTTTCGCTATCCCTTGCGGGTGGCGATTTTTGCGGGTCTAGGCTTAGCTCAGATTGGCGAATTTTCCTTTGTATTGGCTAGCGAAGGTCAGAAGCTAGGCTTGGTTTCGCGCCGTGTCTATCTATTGATTCTAGGCACAACCGCAGTCACGCTAATGGTTACGCCATTTTTGCTCAAGGCGACCCCGCAGATCTTGACCCTGTTAGAAAAAGTGCCATTCCTCAAAGCATGGATGAACAAATTAGATATGCCACAGGAGATGTCCACGGGGGATGAGTTGCGAGGTCATGTGGTAGTTTGTGGCTATGGGCGTATCGGTCAGGGCATTGTCGCGCTCTTGCAGTCAAAAGGCTATGGAGTGCTGGTGATCGAGGAAGCAGAGTCCAAGGTGCAAATGCTGCGATCGCAGAATATTCCTTATCTCTATGGCAACTGCGCTAGTCCCTTGGTATTGGAAAAAGCGGAAATTGACCATGCGCGATCGATGTTAATCGCCATCTCCGATCCGATCGCCACTCGTCTCGCGGTACAGAGAGCGGTTAGCATTGCCCCTGATATTGACATTGTGGCTAGAGCCGAAAAGGATGCTGACATTGATACGCTGTACCAATTGGGAGCCAAAGAAGTCGTGCATCCCACCTTTGAGGCAAGCTTGGAGCTATCAACCCACCTTTTACTCTGTCTAGGCGAAAGTACGGACGCAATTCAGGCGGAGTTAATGGCAGTACGCCGTAGCCGCTATGCTAACTTCCGTCCTGAAATAGCCTGCGCTTTACCAGTAGTCATACCCTTGATCGCTGCCAATCAAAGCCCAATCGAAGTAGATACTAAAGCTTCTTGAGTTATTTTTGTGATTTTTTCTGTGATTTTCGGTAATGTCCTTGATTTTTGATAAACTCGCTCAAATTTATAGCTATTCAGCCGACCGATCGCACAATCAAGCAGCGGTCATGGGATCAGTGAAGATTTATGCTGCGGCATTATTAGCGATATCGCTAACAAGTTGTCAAGGTTCTAATCTTGGCAGTTCCCTAGAGGGGGCGATCGCTCCTTCCAGTACACCGATTCCTGAGCCAGTCGCCACCACTGCATCGCCAGCACCTATGCTCGCGCCGCCATTGACCGCCGCAAAAGCTACTCCCCCAACTCTTATGGTCATTGACAACCAAATGATCACTCTTGCCAAGGAAGCTATTACCAAGACAGCAATAAGTCGCAATACCAAGCTATCTTCAGGACTGCCTGTAGAGTCAACACAGGCAATTCTAAAATCGCTACTGTATATAGACTTAGCCAAATTTCCATCCTTCCAATCCCCCGCATCATCTCCCGTACTGCCATCTAGTCAAGCGATCGCCAAGTTTCAAGATCTCGATCAAGTTCCTGCGGCTTTGAGGTCATGGATTAATGATCTGGCTCAATTGGGAACGATCAGTGCCAAAACTGGACAAAATTTCCAGCCGAATATTCCTGTGGCGCGGCGCGAATATGCGCGATGGTTAGTAGAAACTAATAACCGCCTCTATCAAGATCAACCCAGTCGTCAGATTCGTCTTGCTCAACCGAGCGATCGCCCTAGCTTTGGCGATATTCCCACTAGCCATCCTGATTTTGCGATTATTCAGGGCTTGGCGAATGCGGGACTGATTGCTAGTGGCGATCGCTTCCGTCCCAACGATCAACTATCTCGCGAAGATATGATCCAGTGGAAAATCCCCCTCGATCTGCGTCAGCCTTTGCCCAGTGCGAATCTCAATAGCATTAATCAATCTTGGGGCTTTCAAGACAGCGATCGCATTAGTGAAGTTGCCCAAAGAGCAATCTTTGCCGATGCCCAACTGCGCGATCTCTCCAATATCCGCCGCAGTTTCGGGTTTACGACTTTGTTACAACCGCAAAAACCTGTCACCCGTGCCGAAGCCGCCGCCTCACTCTGGTATTTCGGCACAGCTACCGATGGCATCTCCGTTGCCAAGGCACTCCAAAGTAAGCAACAGTAAAGCAGAAAAATTTCTCTGCTTTGCATAAAGCAAGAGAGGGCAGCACTTCGTGCTGCCCTCTCTTGCTTTAATGAGAGTTTTGATCATTTGGATATAGAGACGCTAGAATATTAGCAATTGTTATTGTTGGGAAAAAATTAATAGATCATGTCGCAGTATCAACGTATCGAGTACTTAATTGGGAAAGATGGCAAAATCGTTGAGCGGGCGATCAATATGTCGGGCAGTGATTGCGTTGCAGTCACCGCAACAATCGAGGCAGATTTGGGAAAGATTGAAACCCGCGAATTATTACCTAGTTACTATGAGATCTCTGAGCAGAGCTTAGATAGCAACGCGATCGAGCAATCTCAATATAATCAGCCCTAGGCTGAATTAGATAGTTTATTCACGGTCTGTCGGGAACAATTATTGAGATGGATTTGTGACCCATATCCATCTGTTTGTCGTAGAAGGAGTAGAAGTATATGTCTACTTACAGTTAAGACATATATTTTGTTTGGGTAAAGTAATGGTTAAGAAATTAAGAATTGTTAAAGATTGGCTTATGTAGAGATTCATCATGGTAACTCAAACTCCGCTATTGATATCAGAGTCGAGCGCAACTAAAAAACTGCGAAAAATATTCGCATCCGTCGATGCCATGAGTTGTCCGCACAGGCTAAATTTTCACTTGCACACGGTACATTCCGATGGCAAGATGCAAGCGATTGATTTGATGCAGCAGGCGATCGCCTTGCAAATATCGGATCTGGCGATTACCGATCACCACGCGATCGCAGGCTATTACATCGCTAAACAATACCTAGAGCGGTTCGAGAAAAGTCACGATCAGCAAGCTTTTGATCAGAAATCTAACCATGACCGCAAAACACCCACGCTTTGGTCGGGGATCGAGGTGAATGCTAGCCTCATTTTTACGGAAGTGCATATTCTGGGCTATGGCTTTGACCCTGAGAATGATGCGATGCACCCGTATCTACAGGGCAAAACTACGGCGGGACTAGACTATCAAGCAATTAGTGTGATTAAGGCGATCCACCTCGCGGGAGGTCTGGCGGTACTCGCGCATCCTGCCCGTTATCGGCGATCGCCTGAAGATCTGATCCCCGCCGCCGCCGCCCTCGGCATCGATGGCGTGGAGACATACTACGGTTATGACAATAGCGATCCTTGGAAACCTAGTCCGCGTCAAACCGAAGAAATTCGCCAGCTTGCGGATATGCACGGACTACTTCACACCTGTGGTACTGATTCCCACGGATTTAAAATTAGTAAGAGATTGTAAACCCAATCAAGTGCTGCGCTTAGCGCGGTACTTGATTGGCAAAGAATAATAACAAACGGGAAAAAATGACGGACAAACCAAAGGTAATCGTAGTTGGCGCAGGTTGGGCAGGACTGGGGGCAACCTATCAACTCACTAAGCAGGGCTATGACGTGACCTTGCTAGAGGCGGGGGCGCAGGCGGGAGGACTGGTTGCAGGTTGGAAAACCACCGGCGGCAAATCCGTCGAAGCAGGTATTCATGGCTTTTGGTATCCTTACCGCAATATTTTTTCCCTAGTTAAAGAGCTAGAGCTAGATCCGTTTACGCCTTGGACAAGATCGGCGCAATATTCCCCCGCAGGGCTAGAGGTGGAGTCACCGATTTTTCAAGATCTGCCAAGGCTACCCGCACCCCTTGGTACTTTTGCCTACACGCAATTTAAGCGATTACCCCTCAGCGATCGCCTGTCCGCCTTACCCCTGCTCCATGCCGTCATTGATTTTGATAACTCCGATCAGGCTTGGCAACGCTACGATCGCATGACTGCCAGAGAGTTATTTCGGATGTATGGCGTATCCGATCGCCTTTATCGTGAATCCTTTGAACCGATGCTCTTAGTCGGACTGTTTGCCCCTGGGGAGCAATGCTCGGCAGCGGCAGCTTTGGGAATGTTGTATTACTTTATCTTGGCGCACCAAGCGGATTTTGATGTGGTGTGGTGTCGCGGCACGGTCGGCGAAAAGATCTTTACCCCTTGGGGCGATCGCATTCGGGAGTTGGGTGGCAAAATCATCACCAATAGCCGCGTTAGCGATGTCAAGGTCAATTCATCGGTTACAGTGACGGGCGTAGTATGCGGGGATCAGAGCTTTGATGCCGATGCGGTGATCTTTGCGGTGGGGATCACGGGGATGCAGAAAATTGTGGCAAGTAGTCCTGCTTTGCAGCAACGCCAAGAGTTTCGCAACTTGATGAACTTGGGAGCAGTGGATGTATTAGCGGTGAGGTTATGGTGCGATCGCAAAGTGAATATTCCTCGCCCATCCAATGCCTGTTTTGGTTTTGATAAGACCACGGGCTGGACATTCTTTGATCTCAATGCCCTCCATGATGAATATGCTGATAGCAATGGAACCGTTGTGGAAGTGGACTTTTATCACGCTAATCAGTTTCTCCCCCTCGATGATGCCGAAATTGTGGCGATCGTGCAGCGCTATCTGGGTTCCTGTATTAGCGAGTTTAATCAGGTTAAAATTATTGACAGCAGCGTGATTCGCTTGCCGCGAGCCGTGAGCCACTTTGCCCCCGGTAGTTACCAATATCTGCTCCGCGCCATTACCAGTTTCCCCAATCTCTATATGAGTGGCGATTGGATCATCACTAATCACGGATCTTGGTCACAGGAAAAAGCCTATGTCACAGGCTTAGAGGCGGCAAATTTGGTGATTCAACAGTTCTCCCAAGGCAATATGACTCAGATTTTGCCCATTGAAGCCGATGAGCCGCATATCCAAGTCGCGCGATCGCTTAATCAAAACCTAAGAAATTTGGCAAAATCTATAATTCCCAATTTCTTACCTGCATAATCAACTGGTAATCAATGTAAGATTGGATACGGTTGGACTAACCTAATACAACTTTTTTATGCTCTTAACAGAACAAGCTCCCTCGGCTACAAAAAATACAGTCGGCTGCATTCTAGTTGTGGAAGACGAGGCGATCATTCAAGAAGCGATCGCCTTGGCGTTACGAGAGGAAGGATATCAGGTGTTCTTAGCAGAGGATGGCTACAATGCTCTGCAAGTTGCGAAGACAGCACCAAGATTAGATTTAGTGATCCTAGACGTAATGTTACCCTCGATCAACGGGTTGGATTTTTGTCGCATTTTGCGCCATGAAGGTAATAACGTCCCTGTCTTAATGATTAGCGCAAGGGGGAGTGAGTCTGATCGCATTGTGGGCTTGGAGGTTGGGGCTGATGATTACCTGAGCAAGCCCTTTGGTATGCGCGAGTTAGTGGCAAGATGTCGGGCATTGTTGCGTCGTAGTCGTCAAGATTTTTTGGCAACTAATGCCACGGTATATAAGTTTGGGGATATCACCATGTATCCCGATGAATGTCGAGTGACGATCAATGAGACTGAAATAAATCTCTCACCTAAGGAATTTCGCTTACTCGATCTATTTATGAGTCACCCGCGACGGGTCTGGTCAAGGGAGCAGCTTCTCGAAAAAGTTTGGGGGTTAGATTTTGTGGGGGATAGCAAAACCGTTGATGTGCATATTCGTTGGTTGAGAGAAAAGATTGAAGTTGATCCCAGTGATCCTAAACACATTGTGACTGTGCGCGGCTTTGGCTATCGTCTTGGCTAAGTCAAAAGAGAAATTCCCCGCCTCTGGCGGGGAATTTCTCTTTATAGCTCATCAGGAACTGGATCATAGCCGCCCTGATGCCAAGGATGACAGCTACATATTCTTTTGACCGCCAGACCGCCACCTTTACGCACTCCAAAACGGGCGATCGCCACCATCGCATATTCAGAGCAACTAGGCTGAAACCGACATTTAGGTCCTAGCAATGGCGATATGAAAAGGCGATAAAACTGAATCAAGAGAATAATGATTGCTTTCATGATGCGTTCATAGACTGGTCAGCAACTTTCATTATGACTTTTTATTGAGATGGCAAAACTTTAGTATGGCTATAGTCACTTGTACTAGGACAAATCAAAACCCAAGAAGCGAGTGGCGGCGCTTCGCGCCGCCACTCGCATTCTGGTTTTGTGTCCTAACAAGCATGACTATAGCTATATCATCTGCCACCGCCAAGAAAAGTGATTGATTAAGCTATGGATATAAAACTATGGAAAACATTCTCCAGCGAGTTAGAGAATCAGCAAGTCAGCAAATATTATTTCTTCCTCATGCGCTCCGTCAAATGTCTCGATTAGACCGAATGATTACCACTCAAGAAGTTAGAGAAACTGTTATGACAGGAGAACTGATAGAAGACTATCCCGAAGATGCGAGAGGACATAGCTGCTTACTACTCAAATCCGTAGAAACAAATCGAATAATTCATGTCGTTTGCGCCCCTAAGCCAGAATATCTCGCAATTATTACGGCTTACATACCCAATAACAGTCAATGGACAAACAATTTTAGAGAGAGGTTATAGACATGGAATGTATTTACTGCAAAGGTCACATGGCAAAAAAGACTGCACCATTTAGCATCCAGAAAAATGGTTATTACTTACATTGGGATGCAATTCCTGCGTTTGTTTGCGATCAGTGTGGTGAGGTATATTTTGCTGAACATGAAGTTGATGTGATCCAATCAGCCATTTCAGAATTAGATCGCAAAAATGCTGAATTTTATGTGCCTAACAAAGAAGCTGCATAAATTACATAAAAAATGATTAAAGAATTAGACCGTGTTGTATTAGCCGATCGCATTGATGAAGCAGACTTAGAAATTGGTGATATTGGCACTGTGGTGTTTGTTTATAAACAACAGAAAGGCTATGAAGTCGAATTTATGACCCTCACAGGCGAGACGGTTGCCGTTGTTTCTGTATTGCCATCACAAATCAGGAATATACGCGATCGCGAAATCGCTCATGTGAGGGCGATCGCTTAAAGTATATCCAGAGTAGAGCTATTTTGAAAAAGCTAGTACCTCGCTGAAAATTTGATGGCTTAGGCAAATCAAAAGTCATAATTAGAGTTGCTGATTTGCGAACCTATCTATCTACCTATCTACCCATGTCATCTTCTAACGTGATCAAAGTCGCTGCGATTCAGGCATCTCTAAATGCCGATCGCGCGACTAATGTTGCCAAAATATCCGACTTCGTGAGCAAGGCAGCCCATGCAGGCGCACAGGTAATTCTCCCGCCCGAATTGTTTGAGGGAGCTTATTTTTGTCGAGAGGAGCGCGATCGCTTTTTTGCTTGGGCGCAACCTGTGAAAAATCATCCGACGATCGCCCATTTTCAAAAGATGGCGCAGGAGTTGCGGGTGGTGATTCCTGTATCTTTTTTTGAGCGATCGGGTCAGGTTTATTACAACAGTTTGGCGATGATTGATGCCGATGGTTCACTGTTGGGGGTCTATCGCAAAAGTCACATTCCCGACGGGCCGGGGTACGAAGAGAAGTTCTATTTTCGCAATGGTGACACGGGCTTTAAGGTGTGGGATACAGTCTTCGGTAAGATTGGCGTGGGCATTTGCTGGGATCAGTGGTTTCCTGAATGTGCGCGGGCGATGGTACTGATGGGCGCAGAAATCCTGCTCTATCCGACAGCGATCGGTTCGGAACCTGAAGAACCAAATCTCAATACCAAAGATCCTTGGCAGAGGGCGATGATCGGTCATGCCGTTAGTAATGTCATCCCTGTGGTGGCGGCAAATAGGATCGGACTAGAGGGCGAGCAGACTTTTTACGGGCATTCCTTTATCGCTAATCAGCGCGGCGATAAGGTTACCGAACTCAGCGATACGGAGGAAGGGGTGATTACGGCTGAATTTGATCTTGAGCAGGTACGATTAAATCGTGCCTCCTTTGGCTTCTTTCGCGATCGCCGCCCCGACCTATATCAAGCTTTGCTGAGTCCCTAGGGGATTTTGAGCGAAGTAACAGCGCCAAGTGCTTGATTATTGAGTAACAATCAAGCGATACCATAAAGCAAAAGTAAAAGATAGGCGGCGCTAAGCGCCGCCTATCTTTTACTTTGCAGGATTATCACAAATCGAACTGTAGAATTTGTAGAATCAAGCTATCGTCAATGGAGAAATCCCGATGACAGTCATCAATGCAAACCCATCCATAAAGACAGTCTACGAACAGGACTATCTGCTGTGGTTAGAAATGACGATCGCACAACTCCGCCTAGGCAAACTCGAAAACTTAGACATTGACAACCTTTTAGAAGAAATTGAGGCAATGGCACGAAAGGAAAGAGTTGCTTTAGAAAGTAACTTGGAAGTGCTGTTGATGCACTTACTCAAATATCAATATCAGGTCAATAAACGTACATCAATTTGGCGATATACCATCGATGAACATCGTAGCCGTATTCTCAAAGCTATAAAAGTCAGCCCCAGCCTAAAACCATACTTTCAGCAAGTTTTTAACGACTGTTATCAAGAAGGTAGAAGAAAAGCCGCTATTGAAACAGGATTAGATATATCTATTTTTCCAATGCAATCACCTTTTAGCCCAGAAGATACCCTTAATCCAGACTTCTTACCTGAAGTTTGATGGCATTATGAACTGCTCCTAGGTTTTGGTGGACAAAAAAGAGTTATAGACAATTCAAATAAGAAATAGGGCTTCGACTCCGCTCAGCCAGCGTATATTGATGGCTGAGCGGAGTCGAAGCCTCTTTAAATTATCTAAAACAGCTATAGCCACTACAAATTAAAACCCAAAAAAGAGAGGCGGTGCTTCGCGCCGCCTCTCTTTTTTGGGTTTATGTCCTAAGCAAAACTTCCCTTGTTGTAGAGAATGCAACAAGGTATAAATAGCCAAATCAAATTAACAGGTCTAAAAACATACCCGCGATCTCAGTTTCGTCAGGTTTACAAATGCCGCGCTCGGTGATCAAACCTGTGACCAGTCGGGCAGGGGTAATATCAAAGCCATAATTTAATGCCGTCGTCTCAAGGGGGGCAACACGGACTTTACCTAGAGTGCCATCATCCTGTAAACCTTGGAAATACAGCACTTCATCAGCACTACGGGTTTCGATGGGAATTTCCTTTACACCATCGGCAATCTGCATATCAAAGGTGGAACTGGGCAACGCCACATAAAAAGGCACATGGTTATCATGGGCAGCAAGAGCTTTGAGGTATGTACCGATCTTGTTAGCGACATCGCCTGTGCGGGTGACGCGATCGGTTCCCACGATGCAGAGATCGACTTTGCCGTACTGCATTAGTAAGCCGCCTGTATTGTCAGCGATCAGGGTATGGGGAACCTGTGATTGACCGAGTTCCCACGCGGTGAGGTTGGCTCCTTGGTTACGGGGACGAGTTTCATCGACCCAGACATGGACATTAATCCCCTGCTCATGGGCGGTGTAGATCGGGGCTAAGGCACTGCCAAGATTGACGATCGCTAGCCATCCCGCATTGCAATGGGTGAGAATATTCACTGGTTCACCCTTGGGCTTAGTTTTGGCAATATTGGTAATCAATTCACAGCCAAACTTGCCAATATTACCTGTACCGACCACATCTTCATCGGCGATCGCGATCGCCTCCTTCAGCGCGATTTCGACAAGATCTTGCTGTTGTTGATGCGCCTTTTCTAAAACCTTGAGCAAGCGATCGACTGCCCACATGAGATTAACTGCCGTGGGGCGAGCGCTACGGACTACGGCGGCGAGTTCTTGGATTTTGGCAAAATCCCCCTTACTCTCTCTAGCTGCCAGATATACGCCAAAGGCAGCGACATTGCCGATTACCCCTGCGCCGCGCACGGTCATATCTTGGATCGCTAGGGCAGCATCGGCGCTAGTCTTGAGGGCTTTGGTGACTAACTTAAAAGGCAGTTGAGTTTGGTCAATCACCACCAGATCGCCATCTTCTAACCAAAAAGCCTTGTATTTGCCCTGCATAGATTCCTCAACACTCTATAAAGTTATTACCAAAAAGCATTCATATACTTGATCTGAACCCCCTCTAACTCCCCCTTGGAAGGGGGAGAAATTAACTTAGGCTTCCCCCGTTTCAAGGGGGGACTGAGGGGGGTAATGTCCTTCACTACAGCGTAAAACATTTTCGCTCAAAGCGACCCACTGCTCCACATCGAGATCTTCGGCGCGGACTTGGGCATTGATCTGCATTGATTCTAAAATCTCAACTAGGCGATCGCGATCAATTACCGATGTCAGATTGTTTCGCAACATTTTGCGCTTGGTGGCAAAGCCAAGGGTAAGCAATCGATCCAAGAATTGGGGATTGCTTGCTGCCACAACAGGAGGACGGGGAATAATCCGCACCACCGCCGAGTTAACCTTGGGTGGCGGGTAGAAGGCAGTAGCGGGGACATCACAAATAAACTGACATTCGGCAAGATACTGCATTCTGACGCTGAGAGCGCCGTATGCCTTATGTCCAGCCTTTGCTGCAAGGCGATCGCCAATCTCCTTTTGAACCAACAACACAATCTGCTCAAACTGTTGAATGGGTTCCGCCATTGTCCCCATTAGCTTTTTGAGGATTTCACCTGTGATGTTGTAGGGAATATTGGCAATGACTTTATTCAGATTTTCAGGCAAAGGAATATCGAGAATGCTTGCTTCAACCAGTTGAAAATTTTTCTGGGTCATGCTCTTACGAAGCTTGGCACAAAGATCGCGATCAATCTCCACCGCCGTCAATGACTCCACAAGAGGCAAGAGCAAGCGCGTTAAATTTCCTGTACCGGGACCAATTTCTAAAATGCGATCGCTAGATTTTAACTGTCCTGCCCTCACAATTTTGTTGAGTACGGCATCACTCCGCAGCCAATGTTGCCCAAACTGCTTGCGCGGACGGATTTTTGTGTTTACGGCTGCATCATCAACTGGCAGAATAGACGACTCAGAATTTGGCATTAGCGATAATCATGGGGACAATTTGCAAGGGGGCGCTAGTAAAAACTAAACACCCAACTGAAACCCAAAAAGCGAGTGGTGGCGCAAAGCACCGCAACTCGTCTTCTGGTTTTAGGTTCTATCAAGACTGGCGACAGCTATAAATGCTATATAAGAGTATTATCATCTTTCTGCTGAACCTTTTTGCTAAGTTGTTAGCGCTGAATGTGCCAAGCCCATCTTCTTCGTTTACCATTCGTCACGCTAACCCCAAAGATGTCAGTCATGTCGCCGATATCTTGACAGAGAGCTTTTATCGTAAGACCGATCGCCAAACTAACTTCTTGCTCAAGGGTTTTACCGAATTGGTTTATCCACTACTACGTTATGGCATCAGTCTCGATCTACATAGTCGCTTTGAAGACCAGTCCCCCTGCTATGCCTGTCTGATTGCCACCCACCCCGCCGACAGGTCACAGGCGATCGCATCTCTAGAAATCTGTCTGCGCTATGTACCTGTCAAATCCAAAGAATTATGGCTCTGGAACGAAAGTCAACAACATCCCTATATTTTTAATCTCGCTGTCCATCCCCAATGGCGCAGAAGGGGTGTAGCTAAGCAACTGCTCCTCGCCGCCGAACAAACCGTGCATCAATGGGGATTTTCACGCATCCATATGCATGTCCTCGAAAACAATCAGCCCGCCCGCCATCTCTACAATCACCTCGGCTATCACATCTATAGTCATGAAGGCACTGTAAAATATTGGTTACTAGGGCTACCACGCAGGATTTTATTGCAGAAAAAAATTTAGTAAGGCGATCGCGGCTAGATTCTGCCTAGTTTTTTCTTCTAGCGATCGCTATACAATGGAGATCAAAACAAGTAATTTCAAAATTCAAGACAGCTTTACTAATTACTTACTATCAGGAGTACATCCACCAACTATGACCATTGCAACCGATATTCCCACCACAGACATCTCTCCAGAGACTTCTCAGAGTCTTGAGCGAGAAAATGATCAAAGCTATCAAATGGCACAAGTCGCTGCGATCGCTGCCGATGATCGGAAGGGAGAAAATATCGTCTTGCTGGCAATTGGTGAAGTCTCCAGCCTCGCCGAATATTTTGTGATTGCTTCAGGATTTTCTAAGGCACAGGTACGCGCCATCTCAGGTAATGTCGAAGAAGAGATCTCTAAAAAATTTGGACGCAAGCCCCGCAACATTGCAGGCGAACAGGACGGAACTTGGGTTTTGCTAGACTATGGCGATCTAATTGTCCATGCGATGATGGACAAAGAGCGCGAATACTATGGTCTAGAGGCTTTTTGGGGTCATGCTCCCAAGCTCGAAGTGACATTACCAATCCCTGAATCCACGGAAGTCTAACCACCAATGACCTATACGGGTGATAATTGACAAATCTCGTTTACATTTAGATATATTTAGTTAGACATATTAGACTTATGAAGGTTGGCGATCGCGTTCGTGTCAAGACATCATTGAATGTCTTTCATTATCCTGAATGCAAGGGTAAAGCATTTGACATTATCGGAATGGAAGGAGAAGTTGTGCGGGTGCATACAGAATGGAATGGTCGCCCGATCAGTCCTAACTACCCCTACGAAGTAAGATTTACGCCCAAATTTGCGTCTCACTTGGGAGACCATGAATTAGAGCCAATTAGCTAAAATCCCCAAAGAGAAACGAGTGGCGGTGCTTCGCACCACCACTCGTTTCTCTTTAGGTGATTTATAGCTGTAACCGCCTAAATCAACGTCAGTTCGATAGAGCCATTTGTACCGCGCTTTGCGCTTTCGTCGAACTCACGTTAAATCACAAACCAGAATATCTACAGCTATAATGCTAGAGACATCAGACTCTTAAGGAGTATCTAAGTATAATTAAAACCTAAACTAAAACCTATGGTGCAAGCGCATTGTGCGCCACAGATTTTTGGGATTCCTATTTAATTGCGCTTAGCCTACTTGTCCTAAATTTAACCACTTGAACTAGAGAGATTCCCCAATGGAAGCAACTATTTTAAGTCTTGTGCTTGCTCTATTAGGTGGGACATATATCTATCGATCAATTCGGATTGTCGATGAAGGCGAAATTGCCCTCGTCGAGAGACTGGGTAAGTACGAAAAAACCCTTTCCCCTGGGGTCAATGTAGTTTTTCCTCTGCTCGATCGCATTACGCTGATCAAAAGCTCGCGGGAACAAGTACTAGAGCTAAAACCCCTTCCTTGCATGACCTCTGACAATGTGAGTTTAAATGTAAGTGCGGCGATGTATTGGCAGATCAGTAATCTCAAAAATGCGCGTTACAACATCGAAGATGTTGACCAATCGTTGCAAGTATCCCTATCAACTCAAATTCAGACTCAAATCGGGCGCTTTGAACTCGACTACATTATCGGCGGTCAAGAAAGTATCAATACAGGTATTTTGGCAGGCATCGTTAGTGATACCCAAGACTGGGGCATCACAGTGTTGCGGGTGCGTCTAGGGGAAATTACTATTCCCGCCTCCGTACTGCTATCGATGGAAAAGCAAAAGGCGGCGGAAATTGAGAAGAAAGCGATGATTTCTATATCCGAAGGCGAAAAAACTTCGGAAATCAAAAAAGCGGAGGCGGAAGCTTCCTCTAATCAAGTGATCGCTGACTCCGAAAAGCAGGTGCGCCTCCAACAAACAGAAGCGATCGCTTTATCGATTGAGCGCATTGCCAAAGCGATCGCCGATCATCCCAATGGCAAAGAAGCTGTCCAATATTTACTCGCACAGCAATATTTAGAGATGGGACAAGCGATCGGGCAGAGTCCCAGTAGCAAGGTACTATTCATGGATCCCCAATCAGTTCCGGGGATGCTTCAGTCTTTGATGGAGATGACCACCAAGCAACCTTTTGGAGCCAGTGGTAATATCGATCCTGCTCTTCTAAATATCCCTGAAGTCAAAAATCCTTTAAAGGCTGCTACCAATTTAAAAAACGATAAAGGGAATGAATCCGCAGCAAAGACAAACAATACAGAAGTAAAACCAGAAACTAAAAACTCTAACCAAGATCTTGATGAATAGCTACCTAATATAGCGGGCATCAAGGGGAGGGCGATCGCGTTTTTGACGTTTAGGGTTAGCAGATTTGAGTTTTTGGAGATCGCCGTAAGGAACGGTATCAGGATCTTCATCTTCATAGATTTCATCTTCTAATTCATCTTCCAGAAATTCTTCATCTTCATAAATCTCATCCTCTAGATCTTCTTCCCAATCGTCTAGTTCATCTTGAAGATCATCTTGAGTATTATTTTGAGGAATACTTTGAGAATTATTTTTAGCAGTGTTTTGAGAAGAGGTTTGAGAATCTTGATAGAAGCTTTGGGGATTAGGTTTGGCTGCGCCTTGATCACGCTCAGGTGATGGAAATTTAGCCTCGGTACTTGAGTCATCAAATCTAGCGGCTACAGCTCGCCCGATCGCAACATTTTGCCGCCAAGAAGCGATCGCATTGATTGTCAAGGCAATTCCGCCGCCAATGCCAAAAGCCACCAGCATCGCCACGCTTAGGGGTATCGGCAAAGTCTTTTGTCCCAAAAAGAAGATCTGCACAAGAGGTTGTAGATTTTGTACCAGTATCGCCGCCATGATCGTGATGGCGATCGCCATGATCACAAGCTGGATAATTGGGAGGTTGGCTGACGAATTTTTTGGGGATAGCTTGCCTGAGCGCTTCATAGTTATCTCTCTTCAGAATTACTAGGTGTGCGACCTTGCCAGCGCTGGATGATATCAGCATCAATATCCATTTGATCAAGCGCCCGCGCGATCACAAAATCAACTAAGTCCTCAATCGTTTGCGGATGATGATACCAAGCAGGAATCGCAGGGACGATTCTTGCGCCTGCTTCGGCGAGGGCGGTGAGGTTGCGGAGGTGAATGAGACTAAGGGGCGTTTCACGGGGGACGACCACAAGGCGGCGACCTTCCTTAAGATGGACATCGGCGGCGCGTTCTAATAGATCAGAGCTTAAACCGTGGGCAATTTTTGCCACCGTCGCCATACTACAGGGAATCACCAACATTCCCAAAGTCCGAAACGAGCCACTGGCGATCGTCGCGCCCACATCTGACCATTGATGACAGATTAGTTCTCCTGATTCACTTTCGGCTTGTTCACGCCAAAACTTTTCCTGCAATCGTAAGTTGCTCGGCATGGCGATATTATTTTCCGACTGCCAGACCATCATTGCTGCCTTAGAAGCAACGAGATCGACCCTGTAATTATTATTTAGTAAAAATTTGAGCGATCGCACTGCGTAGATCATGCCCGATGCGCCCGATACCCCGATGACAATAGCCCGTTGATTTTGCATATTGCTATAATACTTGCCATTCTTGATCTTGTTGATATTTTTAACCTTTATGCCTAGGGACTGCGCTAACGATTGGATTGATCGCCTGAAGTACGATGAGCGTGGTCTCATCCCTGCGATCGCTCAGGATGCCACCGATGGCGAGATTTTGATGATGGCATGGATGAATCGACAGGCGATCGAACTCACCATTAACACGGGCGAAGTTCATTATTGGAGCCGTTCGCGTCAAGAGATGTGGCATAAGGGTGCAACCTCTGGACATATTCAAAAGTTGAGAAAGCTATATTACGACTGCGATCGCGATGTGATCTTAGTCAAGATCGAACAGGTCGGCGACATCGCTTGTCACACAGGCGCGAGGAGTTGCTTCTTTACAGAAGTTGAACTGTAAAAAATAGGGCTTCGACTTCGCTCAGCCATCGTACACTGCTGGCTGAGCGAAGTCGAAGCCCTGAGCCTATCGAAGTGTCGAAGGCTCTATGCCTTAATCAAAGAACTGACTTTATTCACTAAATCCGCCGTTGAAAAGCCCTTAGTAAGGTAATCGCTAGCTCCGAGGCGACTCGTTTCCCGTGACCACTCCTCAGCGAGACGCGACGAAATGACGAGGATTGGCATCTCTAAGCCTGCCTGACGACAGCGATCGATCAAGGTAAACCCATCCATGCGCGGCATCTCAATATCGGTAATCAGTAACGCGGGCGCATTGTGACGTTGTAGCCATTGCCAAGCCTCCATGCCATCATCACAGGTAGTTACCTCATAGCCCTGCGGCGAGAGGCTGCTCTGAATCCGACGACGCATTAAGGCAGCATCATCGACCACGAGAATATGGCGATCGCCTAGGGATAAGAAGGAGTTGGACTGGGTGCTAGTAGTCACCAGATCAGCATGGGCGGAATAGAAAATATCCACAAACGAAAGGGCATCAATTACAGGAATCAATCTGCCATCGGGCATCAAGCTCATCCCAATCAGTCCAATCGGAGCAACTAGAGGCGATGGCACGGGGTTAACCAAGAGATCGCTTTGTCCGATTAAGGTATCAGCAATTAGCCAGACCCCCAGATCGGTGGCTGCAATCCCTTCTGATTTTTTAGTGCGTACCGCGATCGCCGATGGCAAAATCTGCCTTGTTTCTGATTGTCCTTGCCAATATTGATAGAGATCGATCGCAGGGATATGCTGTCCTTCTTCCGAGACCTCAAGACTATAGTCCTGTCGGTCAGTTTTGTGCCAGAGCAGGCTCTCCATTAAGGTTGTCGTCTGGATCTCGGAGGTGGGAATCGCCAGCAAGCGATCGCCCGTTTGCAACAACATACAGCGCACAAATAGATGCGGTACAGGAATCTGGATCGTAAAGGTAGTTCCCTTGCCTAGTTGGGAGCTAAGACTAAATCTGCCATTCATCACCTCCACTTGACTGGCGACCACATCCATCCCCACGCCCCGTCCCGAAATATCGCTTACGGCAGAGGTGGATGTAAAGCCCGACTGACAGAGGACATTGAGCAACTGCTCCATTGTGCTGGTATCGGTGAGGGGCAAGCCCTTTTCCTTAGCGATTTGACTAATGCGATCGGGGTCAATGCCTTTGCCATCATCGCGAATGCTCAGTTCAAACATACTGCCGCGTCGTCGCAGCGCGAGTTCGATTTGTCCCTGTGATGGCTTGCCGAGTTGTTGCCGAATTTCAGGATCTTCGATGCCATGATCGTAGGAGTTGCGTAGTAGGTGGAGTAAGGCAGGTTCTAGACTGCGAAGTGTCCCCGCATCGAGTTCTAATTGCTCGCCAATAATCGTCAACTGGACGGACTTTCCAAACCGTGCCATCAAGTCTCGCAGAATCCCCCTCGATCTGAAGGCAAGGGTTGCGAATGGAACTAGACGGGTTTCTTCGATGGTTTGCTGGAGATTGCGTAAACTGCGATCGAGTAATTGAATACTTTCCGATGTGCGTCTTGCGGATTCCCCTGTTTCCGATCCTAGTTCGACTAGACGCAAACTGATTTCCAGTAGACGGTTAATGGCGGTATAGCCCTGTCGATAGCGTTCCACTTTTAAGCCATCGGTGGAACTTGCCATGTCCAATAAAGCATAGTCATCCTGCACTTCACGGAGTTGGGTAATGTACTGGACACTATTTTGGGCAAGGGATACTAGGGGAATGAGATTGGCATATACTGATTGATAAAAACCTTGAATGGCGCGAGTTGCCATTAGAGTTTCTACTAAATATTGAGACGATCGCTCAAGGCGATCAAGGGGAACGGGAATCTGAATGTCGGCGGCAGGGGTGGCAAAATCCTTGATCTCGACCGATAGTTCGGGCGGGAAATCTTCATTATTAGTATTACTACCGTTATTACTAATACTAGCGCCGATTTCGATCGCTTCCACTGCCATAATCCCGCCCTGTCGAGCGCTCTGTTTGAGATTTTGGAGTAATGGCAACCATTCCGCTTGCCAGACTTCACAGTCAGGGCGATCGCAGAGTTCCTTTCCCAATCGCAGTATTTCATACCAAGGGGCAGCTAGATTGATTTCTGCACCGATAGAACTCAACTGTTCTATTGTCATCTGAGCAACTTCGATCGCTTCAGCAGGGACATTACCCTTGACGGGCAACTCTTCGATCGCCATTTCTAGATCAAGAGTTACCAAATCAAAACCTTGATCAGCAAACTCTTGCTGCACTTGGCGCATTTCATTCCATTCAGGTAAATATTCACGCTGAATGCGATCGCGCAGATTTTGAATATATTGCACCGCCGAGTCTGCTTGACCAACTTCCCCATTCTGCACCGTCCCAATTAATAATTCCCCTGCCTCAATCAGGGACTTGGTGAGTTCTCCATCTTCCAATGGTGGTGCAACTTCGAGATAGCGCAGATCCGATAATAAGTCTTCTAAAATCGTGGATACCTGCAACACCGCTTGAAAACCAACAGTGACCGAGCCACCCTTAATCGTATGCACACAGCGATAGAGTTGTTGAATATCTTCACGCCAGTTAGCTGGATGCAGTTGGTTTACCGTCTGCACGTAGAGCTGTAAATATTTCTGCGTATCCAACTCAAAGAGAACTCTTAATTCCTCTTGCAGTTGCAGATCATCGAAGCCAGAGTTTGCCATAGGTTCGTCACTAATTATTCGCCGCTAATTACCAATATTGAACATTGAGACTTAGAGGACTCAGAGGTTAATTACTTCCATTTCATCGGATTCCTGTTCTTCAAAGGTGCTAGTTTGGAGAGCGGGAGGCAGTTGGAAGAACTGTACTCTCTCAAGGAGTTGACGAGCAAGCATTCCCATCCTGCCCGACTGTTCGCGGGTAAATTGCGCCTGTGATGCCGAACGCTCAGCGATCGCCTCAATATCTTGAATCGAAGCAAGGCTGAACTTAACAGCATCGGCGATCGAGCTAGAGGACTCCGTTACCGAAGCGCCAATATCCGCTAGTTCTTCGGTCACTGTCGAGATATTCGTAAAGGACTGCTCAGAGCTATTTACACTATTCGTAAAGTCCGACACTAGGCTATTCACGTCGCGGACATCTTGATCAATGCCCGATACCACCACTTCCACAAAGTTGGTGCGCTGTTGCAGTACCACCAGTCCTTGATTGGTCTGCGTTGCTAGGGAATTTACCTGTGAGGCGATCGCTTCAAATTCCCTTGCAACGGATACAAATTGCTCAGGTTCTCTCTGAACTAGCGCTCTTGCTGCGACCATAGAGGCGTTAGTTGCCAGTACCTGCGTCAGCGAGGCAAGACGCTTCTGATCAAGTACAAATTGTTTAGCCAGTGATACGAATTCATCAAGGTTTTTAATCCTCTGTACCATCTGCACCGTTGCCGCCTGTAAAGATTCAATCGAAGCCGTGAGATAGATGATCTGTTCTTCCCCCTGACGCACGGCGGAACGCACACGTTGCACGGCTCGGTTGGCAGCGATCGCCTGTTGTGCCGCATTTTGTGCCAGTTGGTTGACATCCTCAATGCCAAGACGGGCTTGCACCACTAAGGCTTCCTGCTGTTCCGCATTTTGAGAAACGGCGATCGCTAACTTCTCTAAGCGATCAGTGCGGAGCGTAACCTGTTGTGCCGTTTGCAACACTGCCGCCAGTACTTCTGACAACTGTTCCGATAGTCGGTTTAGGGTATCAGCAATTAATCCCGTCGCGTGTGGGCTAACTTCGGCTCTGGCGGTGAGATCCCCCATCTCTAGCTCAGATACCACATCCAACAAGTGAGATATTTCCTCTTGAAAGATATCATTTTGCAATTCTGCTTCTACTTGTACCGCCGATTGTTCCTGTTTATTTTGTGCCAAGCTAGAAACCATCAGGTTAAATACATCGGCGAGTTTCCCCACTTCATCTTCTGCCCCCACTTCCACCTGTTGATCAAAATTACCCGCCGCATATTGACGGGCAACCAGTTCTAATCCCCTAATTCTTTTGCTGAGCATTCCCCCAATAAATAATCCAAATGCCGAACCCACGACGATCAATACAAATCCTAAACCAAAGACAAACAAGGTCGCATCAGCTAATTGTTTCTGCACTTCAGGGCTAGCAATTTGCCCCAAGTTACTATTCAAATACAAAGCTGCGATCGCAAATCCTGCTAAGGATAGAAAGCTGGTCAAACCAATTGCAAGGGAAATTTTGGCACTGATTGAGAGATTATTTAGCCAAGAGCTGCCATTGTAGACTGGACTGGATGGTGATGCAGTGACCTTAGTTCTTTTTCGCCTTCTGGCATGCCCCTGAGCATTAAAGTTTCTATCTGTCTTTTTGCCCGATTTCCTACTTGAGTATGAAGGTTCGCTTGCCATATTTTTGCGTATCTAGATAGGTTGAATACTTATTGAATAATTTAGACTGCGCCCATTCATGTCACAGATAACAACATACAGCATTGTGATCCTCCCTTGGGTATGCTTGGCAACAAATGGACAAATGATAGTACATATAGCCATAGCCGCCTTCTAGTTTTGCGTCCAAACAAGAACGTGAGTTCGACGAAAGCGCAAAATGGTGCAAGTGGCTACATCAAACTGACGTTATAGCTATAGTCATAATTGTTAGGACACAAAACCAGAATAAGAGTTGCGGCGCTCCGCGCCGCAACTCACTTCTTGGGTTTTAATTTGTCCTAATACAAGTGAATATAGCTATAACAGAAGTGTTAGAAAATAACGTTGGCAAAAATGGTCACAGCAAAACAATGTAAAGCTGCTAGATATAAACAATTCAAATAAGAAAAATAGGGCTTCGACGCTTCGACAAGCTCAGTGCATCGCTTCGCTCAGCCAGCAATATACGATGGCTGAGCGAAGTCGAAGCCTCTTGAATTTATTTGGAATTACTACATTGCCACAAGCCAGAGAATTAAAGGCTTCTAAGTCTTTGGTTTGTGGCAATGTAGTTATTGGGCTAATTAGGTCTGGGATTGCGGTGGAATAAGGCTGTTAGAGATTTCATCTAGATCTAGATTTCCTGCCAGAAAATCATCGATCTCGCTTTTAGCAGAATCCACAACATCCTTAGCACTATCCATAACATTGGTCGGAGACTTGACCACAGACTGGCTTGGCGGCTGGTCTAAAGGGTTGACTAAGGGGGGGTCTAGGACATCTTCAGACTCCTCTAAATTGCTAATTTCAGAAAAGTCAAAGTCAAATACCAAGTCTTCGTCTAGATCGTCATTATCATCTAAGCTGTCAATGGCTGGGGTCGTAGTAAAACCGTCATCAAAACCTAGGGCGCTTATATCATCTAGCGGATCGTCCGATACTATCATGCCCAGATCGCTGAGATCGGGTACGCTTGCTTCTAATTCTGCATCCTGTTCTAGATTTGCTTGAGGATCTGGGCTAATCGTGCCAATCTCTGACCAATCTGTATCTAGATTATCTAGATCTGTCTCTTCAATCAGACTATCTAGGAGACTGTCAGCGAAGTCATAGCTAGGTTGCTGCTGATCAGGATCAGTATTATCAGTGGCATCAATGACGGTCTCATTCACTTCTTCGAGATCTTCCAACCAACTGTCATTTAGATCTGCGGAGAAGATTGTGGATTCAGGTTCTTCGGGCAATGATAAATCGTCTAGCGGTTCTGCGAGGAGATCTGGGGACTCTAAAATATCCATCATCTCCAAGACTTCAGAGTTATTGTCAGTACTAATCTCAGACAACTGAGTAGTAGACAAGTCCAGTCCTGTCTCACCGAAGTTATCCAGATCAGCCCCAAAGTCTTCGTCTAAGTCCTCGCCGAAATCCTCATCAAAGCCAACCTCTAGCAGATCAACCGCCGATAAATCAGCTTCATCTTCCAATGGCTCAACGGCAACTTCGATATTTTGGGCGATCGCTGGCTGGGTTAACTCAATTTGAGATGGTGGGTCAGCAAAGACTGAATCCATTTGAATATCTTCTGGAATACTTTCTGGAATTTCATCCTGTTCATCGGCGATCGCGAACAAAGCTGAAATATCTACATCTTCTGGCTCTGGGGTTGGGGCAAACTCTTGGAGATTGCTTATATTACTAAAAGCCTCTAGGTCGTCTAAGTCATCTAGATCATCTAAGTCATCTAGATCGTCTAAATCATCCAAATTATCTAGATCTTCTATTTCCTCTGAGCTTTTAGAGAAGTTTTCAGACGCATCTAACACCTGCTCAAAGGAGTCAAAGGATGACATATCCTCATGGATCTCGCTAGGCATATCTGGAGCAGTACTGGCAGTGAATGATTCAAAGGATTCAAAGGATTCAAAGGATTCAGTAGCTTCAGGATTAGTAACAGATTCAGTTGAGTCGGGAATTAGATCTTCAGTGATGAAGCTAAAATCATCGGACTCTATACTTTGAGAATCTAACTCACCAGAGTCTAGATTCTCAAAGTATAGATTTTCAGAGATTTGCTCCTCGACGGTGAAGTTGGTTGCATCAGCAGCACTGTCTGGTTCAGCTAATGTTTCAGCAAAGTCAGGAAGAGCCAAGTCAAATTCTGAGAGTTCAGATTCTACTTCCACCAATTGCGGCGCACTAAAATCGTCTTGAAGAGAAGTCGATATATTTGCCTGATTAAAATCGTGAGGTTCTAATTCTAAATTAGGAGTATCGGCGATCGCAAAAGGATCGACATCTGCAACATCTGGATCTAGATGAGCTATATCATCCACATTGGCAACAAAATCAAATAATCCGCTAGCTTCTACCGCATCATTACTATCTGAAGTCGTATCTGTAGCGATCGCTGCTTCGTCAGACAAGTCAAAGGCAAACTCAAGTTCATCCTCGGACATCTCATCTAGAGAGTCATCTAGATAGCTATCAGGAATACCCGCAAATCCTGAAACCTCCTCTTGAGCCTCTTCTTGTTCGTCCTGTCCTAAATCTAGATTGCTTGGGGCATAACTATCTTCATCAAAAAATTCATCTTCATCGCTAGCCGCATCCAAATCAAGGTCAAACATCGAAACTGGCTCTTCTTGGGGAAGGGACAGATCGGTCGCTACGCCATAATCAGTCCCGCTAAGAGATTGATCAAAGGGCGACTCATCATAGGCATTGGCGAAGGTATTGTTTACCTCATCACTATTAGAGTATCGAGATAGATCATCTAAATCCTCGTCACTGGTGAAGGCATCACTGGAGGAGATAAAGGAAGTATCTGGATATTCAGCTTGGACATCTAACTGACCATCTAGATAATCAAACTGACCTGCCGCACTTTGATCATCCAACTGACCATCTAGATAGTCAAATTGACCTACCGCATTTTGATCATCTAATTGATCAGGATCATCTAGAACTAGATTGAATGCAGACTCGTCATCGATCATGCCGACTGATTCAGCGCTATCAAACTCAGAATTTGCAGAGCCAAAAGCATCAACATCATCAGTTAGTGTTTCATCAAATTGATAATTAGCTGTGGTTTCAAACTGATCTGGTAATTGATCATCTTGATAGCTAGTTGCGGTGTCAGGAGTTAGATAGTTAGCAACAAAAACATTGTCTTCAAAAACTTGAGCTTCACTATCTAGATCCTCTTGGAAATCAGAGGCAAAGATATTATCTTCATCCGCAGTGACTGGGGTTTCTACTAAGTAGCTTGACTCAAAGATATTATCGTCTTCGTCTTCTTCATAAGTCTCGCCATCAGCGATCGCATCACTACTGTAGAAGGGATCGAGATCATCCATCTCTGCGCCTAGAGCAGAATCAGCAATGGATGGCTCAGGGGCATAGAAAGAATTAGAGTCATCTAATGTGGACTCGATGGGGGTGCTAGGAATATGAAAATCATCATCATCATCTAGTTCGGGAATTGTAAAATCAACAAATTGCGGTACATTAGCCAGCGCTTCCTCAGACAGCGTAGAGGGTGTACCGAAAACGGTATCTTCGACAAAGGATGAGGCGGCGGATGCGATCAGAGGGTCGCTAGCGGGATCAACAATAGCCGATTCGTTGACACCTTCGAGGGGATTTTTGAGAGTATCGATATCTTCTGAATTAGCATTAAAGTCAAACTCAAAAACGCTATCAATTTCGTCGGTCTGTGTATCCTGTAAATCCTCTAGGGGCTGCATTGGCAAGGTTGTCAAACTCCGAAACTGACGATACTTCATCATCGATTTCTTGTCTAAGATCATTTCGCAGATCATTAAAGAGCGATTGTTCGATTATGGAGAGATCATCATCCGTAGATGCTGTCGTTGTCGCGATCGCTTCATTTGTAGCCATATTATCGACAAGGCTTAGATCCTCCTGTGCGCCGACGGAATCATCAAAGTACTGCTGCTCACTGAATCGTTCCGCATTCTGATCAATATTTTGAGCAAATTCTAGATAGTTGTCATCCTCGTCTTCAAAGGACTGAAGGGAATCGTCGAGAATATCGCCATCCATATCGTCTAAATCTGCAAACTCTACAAATTCAGAGGTTGGTTGATCTAGTTCTTCTTGACTATCATGTCCGAGTTGCGATGCGATCGCCACGGCGGTCAGGGGAACTGCTGCGGCTAGACCTAGCTGGAGACTAGAATCCTCTTCTTCGTAACTATCGATCGCTTTACCTGCGGTCGGCTCTTCCGATAGTCCAGTGGGTAATCCCGCCGTATCATAACTCGCGGCAAAGTTTTCAGGATTAGCGATCGCCGATTCAGGTAGACGGAAGAATTGAATCCCCTGCAATAGTCTTTGGGCTTGATTGCCCATTGCTTCTGCCTGTTGACGCGCCGAACGGGTAAGATTAGCGGTGCGATCGGCTAGCTGGGCAATTTCACTGATATAACTAGCGGTAGAACCTGCGGCTTCAGCAATTTCAGTACTAGAGATGGTAATCGCCTCACCAATTTGCACAACTTCTTCCGTTGCCGCTTGAATACTATTAAAGGCGGACTGAGACTCGTCTACACCCGATGTAAAACCCGACACCAAGCCACTAAGGTTCTGAACTTCGGCATCAACGGCTGTCACCACGGTTTGAATCTGCGAAGTACGCTGCTGGAGAACCGTTAAGCCGTCATTGGTTTGGGTTGCCAGATCATTGACTTGAGCCGCAATGGATTCAAATTCTCGCGCTACTCCTGCAAATTGCTTAGGATCTTTCTGTTCGGCGGCACGGGCAGCAACAAGGGTCGCATTTAGCGCCAAAACCTGTGTCAGCGACGCAATTTGCCCTTGATCCTGCACAAACTGTTCCGCCAGACCCACAAACTCACCCAAGGTTTTCATTCTTTGGACGATTTGGGCAGAACCTGTCTGCAAAACACTAATACTTGCGGTGAGAGTGTTGATCGCCGTCTGCCCCGAAGCCACGGTATCACGCACTTCTTGGAGAGACTGATTTGCCACAGTAATTTGGTCGGCGGATCGCTGAGCGATCGTGGCAACCTGTTCCGTCAGAGCCTGTCCTTGAGCAACTGATTCTGCTTGCTCTGCCGTATTTAATACTACGGTTTTGGCAAGTTCTTCCAGATCGGCAGCTCCGCTTGCTACTTGCTGCGCTGTACCTAATACGCTAGAAATAATTTCGATCAACTTTTCGCGGAGGCGGTTGAGGGTATCAGCGACTAAGCCCGTGGCGCGGTCATTAACCTGAGCTTCAATGGTGAGATCTCCTTCTTCCATTGAGGAAACCACGTCTAGAAGATCGCCCACCTCTGCTTCCATCAAGTCGGTTTCAGCAGTATTCGATTGAGTCACCGTAGATATGGGGTCGATGTTGATCGCAGGCTTCATCTCATTACGATAATGCGATTCATCAACCTTGGCTCTTTGCAAAGTATTTTTGATGGAAATACTGAGATTCTCAATCTCATCTTTACCCACATTTGTGGAGTTGACACTGTTATGCTTTGCCAAAAACAGATTGCATTCTTCGGTAATTGGCTGAAGACGCTTTTTGAGGGAGTTGACAAAGCCAAGAATGGCGATCGCCAAGATAGCACTGATCCCCACGGCGGCTCCACCGACAAAGATCAACAATTTACTAATGATTTCTGACTCTGGCAGGTAGGTCGCCACCAGCCAGTCACTACCGTCAATCTTACGATAGCTCCAGAGATTGCCACCGACTTGAGCGATTCCTGCGGATTGAGTTTGAGCCTGTTGCGCTAGTTCTTTGACTGCTTCTTCTAGTCCCGGACTTTGGGATTGGGAAACTTGAAACTGTTCCGATGCCGTGATCACTTTACCAGAGGTGCTAAGAACCACAAAACCAATCTTTTTGGCACTATCATTAGCCACTACATCTTCTAAGGACAGGAGATTTTTGGTGATCGTATCGGCATTGACGACACCGAGAATCCTCTGACCATCCTTAATGGGTGTGCTGTAGGTAATTAGGCTTTGCCCCAAGGCATTGTAAGGATCGCTCCAAGTTTCTTGACCTTTTAGTGCTGACTTATAGTAAGCACTATTGGCAATCTCAGGACGACTATTAGCTAGGAATTGATCGTAGGGAGCAGGCAGCTTCCGTCCTGCAACTTCAGGATTTAAACCCGCCGCATTCCTCCATACATAGGGAACTGTGACCTTGGCGGTGGGAAATAGCGCGATCGCATTTTGGGAAATGCCCATACCAGCGATCACCTGATTATCTTGGACACCTTCCACCAATAGTCTTTGGTAAGGGTCAGCATTTCTCGGTTTAGTAGGTTGCTGAGCCAAAATCTTCGCAGCATTTGCCACAGCATTAGTGGACTGGCGGACATTGCCCAGATTGTTTTCAATCTTGCGGGTTTGAGCAATGCTTGATTGCTCGACCTCTCGCCGCGCACTACTTAATAATTCTTGATAAAACAAATATCCCAGACCACCTAAACCAACTAACGAAGTGCCGATGGCAATCATCAGTAAACCTAGCCCCATTGAGCTTTTGGGTTTATTAGGTTGTGACACTTTTTCAGGTTTCGGCGATCGCTTGGATGGAGATCCATTACCACTGCCCGAAGAAGTTTGTCGATTTCTGTTAGATGTGCTTGCCATACGCATTCGCTATAGGGAAAGGATCGGATATTTTGGTGAAGGCTATCATACAACATCCCTACTCAGTTACTTGAGGCAATACCTTGGTTACTAATTTAGATTGGTGATTGCCATCTTTGGGGTTGCCACATCTGAGCAGGAATACTTGATAGAACAATTTCAATGGGAGTATACTCGGTCTCCTCAATATTCGCTACTGTTTGATCATTTTTTTGATCTTTTTGGTCTTTTTGATTTTTCAGATCATCCTCCTGAGTCAATCCATCAGCTAAATTACTTGATAAATCTATATTTCTATTTTGATAATCTTCATAGGTGAGGCTTCCCACGACTCGATCAACGATGATGCCAAGCCCTGATAGTTTTTGGCTGCTGCCCTGCATCTTCACCCGCTCGCCCAGAATATGATCTGCCGCTTTACTTAATTTGATGATGCTTAGGGATTCACTAATCATCGATTGGTCTTCATTTAATAGCGATCGCGCCATGACTAGAGGAATGATATCCGCCTGATGGTGAGTAACGCCGAGGATTGCTTCTCCATAAAAAGGTAAGTCTAAGATCGAATTGCGAGCCACCATCAAGATTTCTGATACTAGAACATCTGCAAAAATCACCGCATATCTGCCTACCCTAGCAACAATATAACGATTGCTAGGAATGACTAGCTGCATATCGAGTTGCATTGATTTCATTTGACTCGCATTGGCAGTTTTTGCAACACCGTAGACAGGGATTCACGGCTAACGGGCTTGGTGAGGTAATCGTTTGCCTTTGCCCTCTTGATCCCGTAATCAATCTCCAATTTGGTGCTTTTGGTGGAAAACAACACTACATACTGGTCAGAACCTTGAGAATGCGATCGCAACTCACGCAGAAACTTATAGCCATCTTGATCAGGCAGTACGATATCTAAAAAGATTGCGGTGTAATGGTTGTTGAGGATTTTTGTCAAGGCTCCAGCCGTGGACTCACAAGCATCCACGGTATGCCCTAGATCTTTTAAAAGCGCACTAAGTAAATGGGTTTGGGTTGCCGAATCATCAATAATTAAAAAATGTTCACTCATAATATTTGCCCTAAGTTTCGCCCTGATTGCTGCCTTAACTGCCGCCTTGTATTTTGTCTGGGATCACCTCAAAGGCGATCGCCTTTGGACTGTCCAGTTTTTAATGTCTCTTAGTCTTAGAGTTCCTCAACTTTTTTGACTCTTTTACTTTGCTTCATATATCTAATTGATCCCTGAGCCAGATCTACTAAGTCTGACATCGTGATCTAATCGGTGATCTAAATGCTTGTCTAAACGAGAGTATCCGTTGATAGAGGGGCAATCTCTCTGAGCAAAGTGCGAAGTTCATCACGAAACTTTTGTGTATCCGATGATGAGCGTGGCTTTGCCAAAAATCGACAGTTTGCCCATCGCGCTCTGAAGTTGTTCGTCATGCTATTTTCGGCAGTAACTAATACTAAAGATAGGGATGCGAGTTCTCGCTGACGGCGGATTTGTTTGATCAGATCAAATCCATTCAGGCTAGGCATATTGATATCGATAAAAACCACCGCAGGCTTAGAGTCAAGAATTTTTTCCGTTGCCGTCTCCGCAACATCGGTAAACTCTACTTGGTAGCCCCAGCTAGTTAACAAGCGCTGCATTTGTTGCAACAGCACAGGGGAGTCATCCACCACAAAGACTTTCGGTTCTTCTTTTTGACCCCCAGAAGATGATATGAGGTTGGGATTATGTGCGCCGCCAATATCACTATCGGATTTACGCTTTGACAATGGCAAAATCGAGACAATATTCTTCTGGGCAAGCTTGTCCAAGAGCAGAGCAGTGCGGTAGATGGGCTGCTTAAAGGTATCAGCAATCCTACAAATGCGATCCTGCCCCGTGGTTACCTTGGCAAATAAGGGGAAGTTGTCATTGCCCACCCTTGCGAGTAAGTTAGCCGCATCAACCAGTTGCACAGATTGAAAAGGATGTTTGACGCATTCAAATTTCTGCCATTGCCGAACTTCATTGGCGATCGCATTTTCCAGATTCGCTAGCTGTAACACAGGCAAACCAATCTGAATCCCCCTTACGGGCTGCCAGACAAAGGAAAAACTATCTTCTAGGTGCATGGCTAAGAAGTTTTCGAGAACTACTTCTTTGATTACTTCCGTCGTTATTTCGGGATGCTTTTTATAAACATTACTGACAAAGGGATAGCAATAGGGACGATTAGTCTGACGTTGCTCCCACTCAGGAATCCGCGAAAAATTTAACCCCCGATTGCTATACTTCCGCACTAAAGTTGGTATGACCTGTCCTTCTTCTTCTGCTAAGATTAGTCCCCCGCCAGCAAGTAGAAGTTTCCACCGATGGTGCTTGGTCTCCACTTGGATCACCCCAGTGGAACGACTCATGACACGCATCGCTGCTAATAAAATATGCAACGTAGCATTTCTCACGACCTGCCCGTCTGTCAAATTTTGAGACGCGAGGTCTGAGTTAGGTATAGAACCTGTCATAGCAATCATGTTTTTTTGGCTGAGAGGTGCTGGAACAAAAAAGTATTACAAAACACGGATCACTTCAGCTTGGATCGTATCAATCTAAGATAGGTCACATTGGTGGTCTGAGATACATTATGCAAACTTTAACCTAGAATCTGCAAACAAAAAATCAAGACAAACTGAGAACCCAAAAAGGCTAAAACATCGGTAAATTGAGGAGATTAATTGATTAGCAGGGCTATGTCACCTCGAAAATTTGCGCCATAATGCTTAAAAGCGATCATATTCCTGCAAAATAATTTTTCAGTGGTTTTGCAAAAGCATCCCCACAGTCTCTAAAAGACTCCCAAAGTATGGACGAAATAGACAATCATCAGGATTTGCCCAAAAATTCGCAATCACCTTTAAAAGCACCTATGCAAGCACCTCGAAAAATCCTCTGTTTGCATGGACATCCCGGAAATAGCGAGGCAATGCAAACCTTTGTTGAGTATTTTCGATCGCAGGGGATTGAGGCGATCGCACCAGATTTGCGGGGATACGGGAAACATCGGGCTAGGGTAGATTTTGCCATGACCGATCATATAGATGATCTGTGGAATCTTTTAGTTGAGCAATTAGCTCAGGATCAATATAAATCCCAAGATCAACCAACAGAATATTTAATTTTGGGGTGGTCGCTAGGGGGGATTTTGGCGATGGAGTTGGCATTGCGATCGCGGCAAGCTCAAAAAGATCGTGACCCCGCATCTCCCGCGATCTCGAAAATTGCGGGACTAATCCTGATTGCCACCGCCGCTAGACCGAGGGGAAATCTACCCGCGATCGCTTGGTGGGAATATGTGAATTTAGCGATCGCTGTGGCATTGCACCGATTATTGCGGTTGATCCCCCGTTCCCATTCACCGATCTCTTGGCATATCGAGTGGTTTGGCAAGCGATCGCTGATTAAGTACTTAATTCAACAACATACGCAATTTGCCTACGATCGCCTTGCAATTACGGGGGCAAAGGCGACGCTGCAAACATCGCGTTATGCCCATACTGCACTAAATCAGGCACTCAGACAGGGTTACAACCGTAATGCTGATCTACCTCAGATAGACATACCTTGCCTCGCGATCGCAGGGGAACAGGATCGCCACATTACCGCCGCCGCCACCGCCGAAACTGCGAAGCTATTGCCAAATTGTGAATTTATTTGTTATCCCCATACAGCCCATCTTTTGCCTTGGGAAATTAGCGATCAAATCCTCAGCGATATTGATCAATGGTACAAACGGCATTGGTAAAGAAACGCTATAAACTAGGGAGCGTGTTTGAGTTGCGTTTCCTAACCCATAGCCTATGTTTCCTTCCAAATTTTTAACCAGACTGGCACAAGTCCACCAACTTTCTGCGGATCAAGAAAGTGTGTTTCTATTGCGGTTTGGAGAAAATCGAGAGGATCGCGAAGTTGCCAGTTTTTTGGGGATATCCGAAGAAGCCTATCGCAAGCGCATGGGCGAAATCTATCGCAAATTTGATATTGGTGGCAAAGGACCTGGCAAAAATAACCGTCTGCTGCATATTTTGCAAAATTATTTTGATGCCGAGCCAGCCTTGACCAATTCCCTAACACCTATCGCCTACGACCAAAATTCGTCAAAATCCGCAGTGATCGCTGGTTCACCTGTTTTTGCCCTTGATATTGAAGAGTTAGTACAGCAATTGCGATCGCGGAGTCGTCAAGTTATTCAAGAACGTTGTGCGACGATGCGCGTCTTGGATATGTCCCACCCCGTTAGCCTTGAAGAAATTTATACGGGAACCGATGTTTTAGAAAAAATTTCCAGTCGGCGCAGGTTAGAAATCTCTGACTTACTGACCACCTATCAAGGCGGCGATCGCTTGGGGATGGGGGGAGCGATCGAAGATGGGCGCATCTCTAGTGTGGAAGCGCTAAATCGCCATCGTAAGTTAATGCTCCTTGGCAAACCGGGGGCAGGCAAAACCACTTTGCTCAAGTACACAGCGCTAAAATGCTCACAGGGGGAAATATTTAGCGATGTTGTCCCAATTTTTGTGACTTTGCGTCACTATGCTGGCTCGGAAAATCACCTCAGCCTCCTCGATTACATCACCCAAGACTTTCGCGCCTATGACATCGGTGATGATCTCGAACTGAGGCAATTACTGCATCATGGACGTGCAATTCTTTTTCTCGATGGACTCGATGAAGTTCGCGAAGAGGATCTCCATCGTGTTCTCGAAGATTTGCGTAAATTCTCAGAGCAGCATTACAACAATCGCTTTGTGATTACCAGTCGGCTGGGCGCTCAAGAATATGTGTTTGAGAAGTTTACAGAAGTAGAAGTGGCGAACTTCCAACCCTTGCAAATTTCTTTATTTGCCCAGCGTTGGTTCTCGGGCAACTTCCGTCACATTGAAGTATTTTTGCGAAAGGTGGAAGAGAATCGCCCCATTCAGGAATTAGCGACTAATCCTTTATTGCTAACCTTGCTCTGTCTCGTTTTTGATGAGTATGGAAACTTCCCGACTAATCGCTCGGAGCTATACCGTGAAGGTCTCGATGTCCTTCTCAAAAAGTGGGATGCGAAGCGCAATATCGAACGCCACCAGATCTATAAAAATCTATCAATGCAACGCAAGGAGGATCTTCTTTCTCAAGTTGCCTATCGCACCTTTAATCAAGCTGATTATTTCTTCCGTCAAGTGGATTTAGAACGCTATATTACTGATTACATTCGCAATCTGCCCAGAGCCAATGAGGATGCGGAAGCTTTGCAGATGGATAGTGAATCAATTATCAAAGCGATCGAGTCTCAGCATGGTCTGTTTGTGGAAAGGGCAAAGGGAATTTATTCTTTTTCCCATTTAACTTTTCAGGAATATCTGGCGGCGCGGGAGTTGGTCAGTAATAGCAGTGCTGAGACTTTGCAGGGTTTAGTGCAGAAGGTGACTGATCGCCGTTGGCATGATGTGTTGCGGTTGGCGGTGAGTATGATGCGATCGGCGGATGAGTTGCTGAAGTTACTAAAACACCAATGCGATCGCTTGATCGATGGTAATTCTCGATTGCAGAGCCTATTACATTGGGTGCAACAAAAGTCAGAAGCAACATCCGTAGATGCACCGATCCAGTCTGTCCGCGCCTTTTACCTGACCCTAGCCCGTGCGATCGCCCAGAGTAATCCCCTCAATTTAGCGAATGTGTTAGCACGCATTCTCGTACTTGATCTTGATCTTTATCAAAATCGCAATCTCAATCGCGAACTTGCCTTGGATCTAGTCCATGCGATCGAGATTCATGACGGCGAAGATTTAGGACTGGATCTAGAGCTAGATTTGAGCTTGGCGCTAGAGTATGCCCAAGATCTCGATCAGCCCGACCTTGCCAAGGCTCTAGCAGCTTTGATTAAAGTCTGTCCTGAAGATACCGATAGCGATCGCCTGTGGTTAGATTGGGCAAATAATTTGCGGCAGGAAATGATCAAGTACTGCAATATTGGTCAGGATTGGCAGCTTGATACCCAACAGTTAGAGATTATCCATCAGTACTGTGAAGCCAATCGTCTGTTGGTGGAATGTCTAGAAAGTGATTGCTATGTTAGTCAATCTGTCAGACAAGCGATCGAGCAAAGTTTACTATTACCTGTCTAACCTAACCTCAGAATCGAGGGGCAGCGCTTCGCACTGCCCCTCGATTCTCTAAATCGCTGCTAGTAAAGCTTCGCCCATGGCGGTACAGCCTAACCTTTCACAACCCTCCGCCATGATGTCGCCAGTGCGCTTGCCCTGATCAAGCACTTTATTAACGGCAGCCTCGATCGCATCGGCAGCCGCCGACTCATTAAAGGCATAGCGCAACATCATCGCCGCACTTAGGACTTGGGCAAGGGGATTAGCCAGATCTTTGCCTGCAATATCGGGAGCCGAACCATGCACAGGCTCAAATACCCCCGGTGTACCCGCCACCCCAAGGCTCGCCGATGGAAGCATTCCAATACTGCCTGTCAGCATCGCCGCCGCATCGGACAGGATATCCCCGAAAAGGTTACTGGTCAGGATCACGTCAAATTGGCGCGGATTGCGAATGATCTGCATCGCCGCATTATCGACATACATATGGGATAGCTTCACATCAGGATAAGCGCTAGCCATCGTCGTCACGCGATCGCGCCAGAGTTGCGATACTTCTAACACATTCGACTTATCCACCGAACACATTACACCGCGCCGCTTTTGGGCAGCTTCAAAGCCAACCTTGGCAATGCGATCGATTTCTGGCTCGGTATAAACCATCGTATTAAATCCCCGACGCACACCATTTTCATCAGCAACAATGCCCTTAGGCTTGCCAAAGTAAATGCCGCCCGTCAGTTCACGAACTACTAAAATATCCACACCTTCGACGACTTCGCGCTTGAGGGTAGAGGCATCAATTAACTGTGGCAAGATCGAAGCAGGGCGCAAATTGGCGAATAAACCCATGCCGCCGCGTAGTCCTAACAAGGCTTGCTCAGGACGCAGATGGGAGGGCATCGTATCCCACTTTTCACCACCGACCGCCGCCAACAATACGGCATCACTATTTTTGCAAGCTTGCAAAGTTTCATCGGGCAGAGGATGCCCCGTCGCATCGATCGCTGCACCACCCACCAAAGCCGTCTCAAAGCTAAAGGTAATATCAAATTTGGGAGCGATCGCCTGAAGTACAGCCACTGCTACCTTCATGATTTCAGGACCAATGCCATCGCCGGGGAGCAGGGTGATTTTATAGTTCTTAGACATTACAACGTTCAAATATCAACTAAATATTAAGTCAGATTTCCTAACATAACATTAGCAACGAAGTGCTGCGTAGGTTTCTCTTACCGCAAAGAGTAACAGCCCCGCGAAGCGCATCTGAAGTATGGAATTGTTTCGCCGCCGAAGGCGGCGAAACAATCCTCTATGAAGTTAATTAAATTGTTCTGCCCAATCAGAAATCCAATTGAGCGTGCGATGGACTAGCTCAGGCGTAGCCGCTTCGCAGTAGAGCCTGAGTAATGGCTCCGTACCACTAAAGCGCACCAGCAACCAACTGCCATCTTCTAAACGGAACTTAAACCCATCGGGAGCTTGAGCATCAATCACCTTACGTCCCGCGATCTCCGTCAACGAGAATTGCTGAAGCGTAGCGATTAATTTTTCCCTCGCCGCCATCCCTGACAGCTTCTTGTCAATGCGATCGTAGTGATGGAAAAAGTTGGTTTGTTGTTGCAATTCCTGATACATCAGGCTGAGATCTTTCCCTGAAGTGGCGATCGCCTCCAAAGTGTAGAGCGCCGAGAGTAATGCGTCCCGTTCAGGGATGTGATTACCATAGCCAATGCCGCCCGACTCTTCACCACCCAACAGACAAGGCACACCCGACAGCATTCTCTCGGCGATATATTTGTAGCCCACAGGAGTTTCGTAAACGCTTAAGCCCAGCAATGCCGCTACCTTGGGCATGAGGTCAGAGCCGCTAATGGTTTTGATTAACTCTCCTGAGAAGCCGCGATTTTTGGCAAGATGTTCCAGCAAGATCGGAATCAGAATTTGCGAACTGAGGAAATTACCTTCACGATCCACCGCCGCAATGCGATCGGCATCACCGTCAAAAACAAAGCCCACCGATAGTTTTTCAGGATAATCGCGATGATAGGTTTTGACCTGACGGAATAAGTCAGCGATATAGCGGGGCAGCGGTTCAGGCGCTCCACCACCAAACAGGGGATCGCTATCGCCATTAATTTCGATCAAATTTGCTTGGGTGTCTAGCATCTCTAATACCTTAGCGAGTCCTCCTGCGGCAGCTCCGTGCATCACATCGACAAATATAGTCAGATTACCCGAAGCGATCGCCTCTTTAATTGCGCCAATATTTACCTTTTGGCGCAGCGCTTGGCAGTAACTTTCCCAAGGATCAAAGGTTTCGATCTTGCCCTGATGCACACTGGCATAGCTAAAATCACCGCTTTCTAAGATCTCCTCCACCTTAGCGGTCACATCCTGCGATACGGAGCCACCAAACGCACCCTTAATCTTTAATCCTGAATAGTTGGCAGGGTTGTGACTGGCGGTAATCACCAAGGCTCCCAAGGCTTGGCGATCGTAAGCCGCCCAACTGAAGGCGGGAGTGGGCGCGAAGTTATCCGCTAGCAGGACATCAAAGCCGATCGCTGCCACAGATTCGGCAGTGCGCTTAGCAAAGGCATCGGACATAAAACGGCGATCGTAACCAATAATGATCTGGTTGCTAATTTGATTGCTATCAGAGCCGCTAAAGGTCTGCCGCAATACATGGGCAGCGATCGGCGCAACCGCCGCAAGGCGATTGAAGGTAAAGTCATCAGCAATGATGCCACGCCAGCCATCAGTACCAAAGCGAATGGGGGGATGCAATGTGAGTTTGCCTTGCATAGTCCTATGGAGAAATATTTTGCGATTTTGCTAGCTAAAGTCTATAGCAGTTTCTCACCCTGTTATAAGCCGTACTCATAATGTTTAGAACATAAAACCAAGAAGCGAGTGGCGGCGCTCCGCGCCGCCACTCGCTTCTTGGTTTTTAATTCGTTTTAATGTAAGTGAATATATCTATACATCAAGGCTAAAAATGGCTCGCCATTTTTAGCCTTGCTATCAGTTTTTATGACGAATCGGAATTTGTACCTCACGACGCTTTAGGGGCGCAGGAGTATAGGGCGAATCGTAGAGAAATTCCCTCGGTTCACCGACGATTTCATATTCTGGATGATTGGCTAGCCATGCCTTGAGCTTCGCAATATGGGACTGCAAGCTATTGTAGCCATAGGCTCCCTGTACTCCCAGACTGACAACTAACATGGGCGGATGATCCTCCACTTCGATGTCTTGGGCAATCTGCTGTGGACTAATACCATTGTTGTTATACAAAAAAGAAACCTTTGCCTTGCCCGATCGCAAGGGGCGATCGCTAGGTTGCTCCAATGTCGCACTGGGATACCTTGCCTCCACAGGCGTAGTCATGGCGATATTGTTGCTACTAATATGGCGAAATAATGGATTAAAGGCATAGCTAGTCGCATCGCTGAGATTGCCTTCATAGCTGTAAGTACCTGAGCGATAGGCGGGATATTGCTTGACTTCGATGATGTCGGCGGCTGTGGGCGCGGGAAATCCAACGGGTAGGGGAGCAGACATAGCTTTTTTTACCGCAAAAAATGTAAGGGGGATGGCGATCGCGCCAAAAATAAGCAGCAATGGAGAAAGTTTCATATCTTGATTATAGGAAGTGTGGCGATCGCGCAGAGTGCGTCACACTTCCTATGACAAAAATAACTTTGACAATTAACAAGTCTATTTGCTAACCTAGTTAATCGCCGCCTAATTTAAAATGCGCCAAACTACAGCATAATTAAGAACAATACTTTGCTCCCAAAACAAGCATGACTCAAATAATCGTTGGTGAAAATGAAGGGATTGAATCGGCATTGCGTCGATTTAAGAAAAAAATCCAAAAAGCTGGCTTACTAGCAGACATTCGTCGTTGTCAATATCACGAAACCGCAGGCGAAAAGCGCAAACGTAAAGCTGAAAATGCCAAGCGTCGTGGTCGTTTCCGTCGTCGCGATGTCTAGATAATCAACAAAAGAACAAAAAAAGCTGTGCAATGCACAGCTTTTTTTGTTCTTTTGTTGCCATTATGAAAGTCTTATTCAGCATATAAGAAAGTTCGATATAGCCATTTGCGCCGCGCTTCGCGCGGCGCAAATGGCGCAAAACAGTGAAAATTGCGAAGCAATTTTCACTGTTTTGCGCTTCGTTGAACTGACGTTGTGTTAGGGAATCTCGTAGGTCATAAAGTCGTAGGCAGGAATGGTATTACTAAAAATCATTCTCGCCTCGTTGACGAGATCCTCTAGCAAAATTGGATTTCCTGGAGCATAGCGAGGACTGAAATGGGTCATAATCAACTGCTTCACATTTGCCATGAGTGCCACCTGAGCCGCCATCGTGCTAGTGGAGTGCAAACGCTGAAAAGCCATGTCAGAGTCTTGGTGAGCAAAGGTGGACTCATGGATTAGCACATCAGCATTTTGAGCAAGATCCACCGAGCTATCACAGAAAATTGTGTCGGTGCAGTAGGCGATTTTTCGCCCAATTTGTGGTTCGCCACAGAAGTTCTTACCATCAATTTTGCGCCCATCAGGAAGAGTGACCGTTTTGCCCTGCTTCAATTCACCAAAAATAGGACCTGCGGGAATATTTTCAGCGATCGCCTTATCGACATCAAACCGCCCAGAGCGATCGCGTTCTACTATTCGATAGCCGTGGGTCGTAACCTTATGTTTTAGGGGCGATGCCATCATATAAAATTCAGGATCCTCACAGACCATGCCCGCTCTAACCTTGTGGACTTTGATCGAATAGGACAGGCGAGTTTCGCTATAGCGCAAACAGGCATCTAAATAGTCCCCCAAACCATTAGGTCCATAGATATCAATATGGCTAACATTGCCCGCCATACCGCAGCTAGCAAGTAATCCAGGCAAGCCAAAAATGTGATCACCGTGCATATGGGTGATAAATATTTTGGTGATCTGGCTAATCTTGACATCACTGCGAAGGAGTTGATGTTGGGTCGCCTCACCACAATCGAGCAGCCACACCTCGGCACGTTGCGGCAGTCGTACCGCCACACTAGAAACATTGCGTCCACGGGTAGGGACTCCTGAGCTAGTACCGAGAAAAGTTATCTGCATATCTAATCATCCACAAAAATCTCAATGCGGCGATTACTTCTGGTGTTTGACTCTCCAGCACTACTAGCCAACGGACGACTAGCTCCATAACCCACCACTGTCCAATAGTAATTCTGTTCGCCCCGTAGCCTTGCGAGGTAGTCCTTAACTGCCGCCGCTTGCAAATAGGAAAGGTTGAGAATGTCGCCCGTACCACTAGCATCCGTATGTCCATTGATACGGATCAGTTTACCTTGGGTAAGGGGTAACTGTGCGGCAACCTCATCTAGCAGACTAAAGCTCTCAGGACGAATAGTTGTCTTATCCGCCTCAAACAGAGCATCAACGGAAAGGGTAAACTGCTGCTTCTGATAGTTTAAAAAACTGAGCGATGGTTGCCATACCCACTCAGGCTTGATCAAGGCGATCGCCAAGCCAATTCCTAGACCTGCGATCGCGCTAACTGCCAAGATTGCCCCACGATAGATAAATTTCACCACGGAGCCTCCAGCTTGCCCTATCTGATCGGGTAACTTGCTAGGAGACTTCACTGTTGCTTTAACAGTTGGTGGCGGATCTGAGGGTTTCTCTGGGTTGGGTAAATTTGCCACGGCTACTTCTTCTTCGCCTTAGAGCTAACGGTGGTGTCGATCAGTTCTAGCTCTGAAGCGCGAAATGATACGATTTTTTCCCAATTACCACCACCAAAAATTACAGCAACCCGACCATCGGTCACACGCTGTACCTGTCCTTGAAAACCGTAGTAGGTATCGCCTTCATTGACAACACGCACGGCTGAACCGGGAAAAATGATTGGTTGCATATTTACTTCAAACTCCTCTGGGACTGATCCTGTAGTTAGATTTTAGCTAGGTTTATTCTATATCCTTTGAGGATGAGGTGAAAATTAAGACTGCGATCGCCGATCCTGAGTATTTGATTTTCGCCTATAAGTTCGTTTAAATCCGCTTACAAAGATAACCAAATATTTTCTAAATTCAGCACAAACCCTAACAAAACATCTTCCCCAGATAGACTCGCAGGTGCTGCGAGAATCTCCACAGGTTGCCCCAATCGATAAATAGCCACACGTTTGGTCTCAGGATCAATCAGCCAACCCAAACGGCAGCCATTGTCTTGATATTCTTGCATTTTCGCTAGTCCCCTAATCCATGAATCCGTTGGCGACACAAGCTCGATCGCAAAATCTGGACATAGTGGCAAAAACTTCTTACGTTGTTCGGGAGTAAGCGCATTCCATTTCTCAATGGGAATCCATGCCGCATCGGGAGAGCGATCGCTACCTCTAGGCAAAGAAAACCCAGTTGATGAGTCAAAAGTCTTACCTGTGGCAGTTTGACGATTCCAGATTCCTAAATCAATTGTAATGTCTGAATTCCAAGCACCTGTTTCACCACCAGTGGGGGACATAATTACGAGTTCTCCATTTGCATTCCGCTCTAGCTTCAGTTCAGGATTTGCCGCGCATAGTTCATAAAACTGCTCCCTAGTCAGTTTCACAATCGGATCGAGATTGATTGTATAAGCGGTCATAGGTTTTACTCCGCAAGGCAACTTTGAGCTCTGGATCAATTTCTCAGAAAATACACTTTACAAAAGTAGGCTTGAGATCCTATTTTTACATAATCTCCTCAGACAAAAGCTTACCCTTGACCCGTTCGTACTCATCTTCAAGAAACCAATCTTGAGCTGCTTGATAATTCGCATGAGCAACAACAAGGTTGTAATTAGAGGCAGGATTAAAAACATTGCATTTGCCATCATGATCAACCACAAGCATCAGAATTTTTGGTGGAAAAGGAATTGGATCAATCCAAAGTTCGATAAATTTCCAAGTTTTAGCCTGTTTTTCGAGAGCTGGCACGAGGGATTGCATGACACCCACTAATGTTAAGTAATATTAAGCTTGAGCTTTAATCAATAATTGGAGCGAGTCTTTCTTCAATTTCGTTAAGGTAGTCTGTTAGTCCTGTATTATCACCCCTTTGTCGTAATAATTCTAGAGGCGTCTCTTCCCAGCATTTTTGTTCGCGTAGCCTATTGTCATCTGTAAGACTTTTGACAACTACTTTGGGGTTTCTTTCTCGATCAGGATATTCAAAGGAGTTAGAGCGCAGTTTTTGTGCATCCTTGCAGGGATCAAACTTCAACCCGTCTTTTATTTCTTGCAAAATTCGCTCCTCTGTTGGATTTAATGGAATAAATCCATTTAGAACCCAAGATTCCCGCATTCGATCAGCCATACCAATAATAACTTGAACGGATTTGTCTTTTTGCTCTAAACGTGCTCGCTCAACGTCATGTCTTCGTTCAGGCTGATTATCCAAATCACGAATAAAAATGACTGCTTTAATATTTCTCTTAAGTTTGTATCGTAAGAACTCGATTAAAACTATGATCTTTCTAGCTGCTTGACCATCGGTCTTTAATTTTCCGTGGGATCGTATTTTCGGAAAATTAAATTCACTGGAGAAGAATCTGATTAAATCATCAAGCCATATCCAACAAGAATATTCTGTGTTTTCTCTTAATCCGCTCCATTTAAAATGATATTGAAGTTGTTCATAATCATGGTCTAACCATGCAATCTTTTCCAACAATACTCTTTCAGCTAAATTAGTAGAAATTTCCGCGTCTGCCCTACTTTCAACGATTACGACAAACTCACTCATTTACATCTCCATCAATTACCCAATCTTCGCCTTCTGCATCCCAGAATTCACCAGTAGTTAATGTTTGTTTTGCCCATTCCACGTCAGGATGCTCATCTAGTCGTTTAGAACTAGTAAAGCCTAAATTACTGTTACTTAATACATGAACTTGTGAAGGAGTTAGCTCGTCGATGATGTAAGGCGAGTGAGTAGAAAAAATAATTTGTAAATTCGGATTATCTTGAATAATATCTTTAAATACAGTAACTAAATCTCGTTGAGCTTTCGGATGAAGCCCCTGTTCAATGTCATCGAGCAAAACTAAATTCGGTGGATTAGGATTCATCAATACAGTTAACATTCCTAACGTTAACATTGTGCCTTCACTGATAGCATGAGCAGGAATTTTCTTGCCAGTATTCATATCTAGAAGAATTTCCTGCCCCAATTTTTGATCGCTCTCTTCATAGGAGATTGACTTGCCATCAACTTGAATTAAGCGCTGACGATCAACTTTAACTTTAGCCCGATTTATCCATATTCTTTCAGCGCTTGGCACTATTCTATGTAACATCCTCTGCAAAGCTGCAAATTTATCTGGATCTTCGTTACGAAGATTATCTAAGGTTGGGGCTAATCCTGAACCATCAAATTCAACTCGTGGGTTAATCGCATCACTATAAGCTGCCTTTGCAAGATTGGAAGCAACTAGTTTAAGGTGAACTGCATATTTTAAAGCTTTAGGGATAGGATCTGCCGCATTCCCTAGCGTACTTGACCATCCATCTTCAGACCTTATTTCCTCGTCATTATCGACTTGCCATGACGCAATCGGAAACCATGGTGGATTAACCCCTTGCCTCCATTTATAGGAAGCTTTCCAATTTTTTCGAGTTCTACGCCCCAGCCCCCAAAAACCCCTTGCAGTAACGGACATTTGTGTTTGTCCAATCGTTGTAATAAATTCAGGCGATCTTTCATATTGGAAAATATGTGCAAATGATGAATGCTCGGAACCCGCAAGCCGACTGAGATAATGTAATGCTTGTAAGACTGAGGTTTTTCCAGAGCTATTTCTTCCCACAAGAGCGTGTAGGCGTGAATTATCAAAATTAAGCCTTGTTAATCGATGACTTTTAAAGTTATTAAGCTCTATATTTTCTATCATTTAACTTTTAGTTCTTTGCTGATTTTTTATATTAGGTACTATTTTGCAATTCTATAGGAAGTCGTCATGGGAGTTGTAAATGAATACTCGCTTATCTTCACTCCTTATGGATAATTCATAGTAATTACTCAATGATTTATAGATAAATCCTAGACTTAAGTCTACAACTACCATAAGATAACCTAAACCCAAAATCAGCAATTAGCCACTTTTTAACACACATTCCCACCCCAACAAGGCGATATACTGATAACCATCAAGGTATATCTACTTAAATAACATAACCAATAGAGTCATTTGCTAAAGCAATAGCTCAAGCAGTGGCTTAAAATAACAAGCGTTTAGGATTTGTCGTGCTAACCACAACTAATCCTAAATAACTAGCAAAAACTAGCACCCCTAGCCAAAGCAACAGTTTACAGAGTAAAGAGGCGATCGCAAAATCATGGTGATGATTGAAACCAAAGCCGAACGCATGGTCATAAATATGGGACCTCACCACCCATCCATGCACGGCGTTCTTAGACTTATCGTCACGCTCGATGGCGAAAACGTAGTCGATTGCGAACCAGTATTAGGTTACTTACATCGCTCGATGGAAAAAATTGCCGAAAGTCGCACGATTATTCAATATTTACCCTACGTAACTCGATGGGATTACCTCGCGACCATGTTCACCGAGGCAATCACCGTCAACGCACCTGAAAAATTAGCGAACGTGCCAGTGCCGAGACGCGCTAGTTACATTCGCATGATCATGCTAGAACTTAGCCGCATCGCCTCTCACCTACTGTGGCTCGGCACATTCGTCGCAGACATCGGCGCACAAACCCCATTCTTCTACGTCTTCCGCGAACGGGAAATGATCTATGACCTGTTCGAGGCAGCGACAGGGATGCGGATGATGCACAACTACTTCCGCATCGGTGGAGTTGCCGCCGACCTACCCTACGGATGGATCGAGAAATGTGAAGACTTCTGCAACTACTTCACCCCCGTCATCGACGAATACGAAAAATTAATTACCAACAACCCCATCTTCCGCAAGCGCGTCGAAGGGCTAGGCACAATCACCCGTGACGAAGCGATCAACTGGGGCTTGTCAGGACCAATGCTGCGCGGTTCGGGCGTAAAGCTCGATTTACGCAAAGTCGATCATTATGAACTCTATGACGAACTCGACTGGGATGTGCAGTGGGAAACTAGCGGCGACTGTCTCGCCCGTTATCTTGTGCGTGTCCGTGAAATGCGCGAATCCACCAAAATGATCTTGCAATGTCTCAAGCAAATTCCTGGTGGATCTTACGAAAACCTCGAAGCTCAGCGTGTTCTCGCAGGTCCCAAGAGCGAATGGAACTCGATGGACTATCAGTTCATTAGCAAAAAGCCCTCCCCAACTTTCAAGGTGGCGGCGGGTGAACATTATGTTCGCGTCGAAGCCCCCAAGGGTGAACTGGGCGTTTACATCATTGGTGAAGATAGCGTCTTTCCTTGGCGTTTCAAGATTCGTCCACCTGGATTTATCAATTTACAGATCTTGCCTGAACTGGTGCGGGGCATGAAGCTCGCCGACATCATGGCAATTTTAGGAAGTGTGGACATTATTATGGGTGAGGTCGATCGCTAATGTACGGTGGAATTGATTTACAAAGATCTTTAATTGAGATTCTGACAGGGCTGGGCTTACCCGCCGATGTCGCCAAAGTAATTTGGATGCTATTGCCGATGGCGGTAATGGTCTTGGGCGTAACTGTGGGCGCTCTCGTCTGCACATGGCTAGAGCGCAAAGTCTCCGCCGCCGCCCAACAACGGATTGGTCCTGAATATGCAGGACCTTTCGGCTTACTCATCCCCCTCGCTGACGTGGGTAAACTGCTGATCAAGCAAGGTACAATCCCAGCCAAAGCTGACCCATTACTCTACACAATCGGTCCTGCGCTGGTATTTGTGTCCGTCTTCTTGTGTTACCTAGTGATCCCCTTTGGTCAGAACATGATCATTTCTGACCTAGGCACTGGCGTATTTTTTATTATTGCCATTTCGAGCATTGCCCCCATCGGTCTATTGATGGCGGGTTACTCCTCTAACAACAAATACTCTCTGTTGGGAGGCTTACGCGCCGCCGCCCAGTCAATTAGTTATGAAATCCCGCTAGCACTAGCAGTACTAGCAGTAGCCTTAATGACCAACGGACTTAGCACCGTTGATATCGTTAATCAGCAAGCTGAGTACGGCATCCTATCGTGGAATATTTGGCGGCAACCGATTGGATTTGTGATTTTCATCATTGCTGCCCTTGCGGAATGTGAACGCCTCCCCTTCGACTTGCCCGAAGCAGAAGAAGAACTAGTGGCAGGTTATCAAACTGAATACTCAGGGATTAGATTTGCCTTTTTCTACGGTGGTTCCTACGCTAACCTCCTTCTCGCTGGTTTATTAGCCTCCATTTTGTATCTAGGCGGATGGGAGATTCCTTTTCCAATCGATCGCATCGGTAGCGCGTTGGGCATCGAAGCCAATACTGCTTGGTGGCAAGTAATTACAGCATTTATTGGAATTGCCTCAACCCTGACCAAGGCATACTTCTTCATTTTTCTGGCGATATTACTGCGTTGGACAGTGCCACGGGTACGGATTGACCAATTGCTCGACCTTGGTTGGAAATTTTTGTTACCCATTGGCTTAGCAAATTTACTGATTACCGCAGCTTTGAAGCTGGCTTTTCCCTTTGCGTTTGGTGGATAGCTGAGAGCTAATTAACTAACTATTAGCTGTTGATCCTAAAACTTGTTCTGCAATAACTAACTAACACCATGCTGAAATTTCTAAATAAAGTTGGTGAATACACCAAAGATGCCATTCAAGCGGCAAAGTACATTGGACAGGGGATGTCGGTTACTTTTGACCATATGCGTCGTCGTCCGATTACGGTGCAGTACCCTTACGAAAAGTTGATTCCTGCGGAGCGTTTTCGCGGACGGATTCACTTTGAGTTTGATAAGTGCATTTCCTGCGAAGTCTGTGTGCGCGTCTGTCCGATTAACTTACCTGTAGTTGATTGGAAGTTTAATACAGAGATGAAAAAGAAAGAACTCAAGAGTTACAGTATTGACTTTGGGGTTTGTATCTTCTGTGGGAACTGTGTGGAGTACTGCCCCACAAATGCGCTATCGATGACTGAAGAGTACGATCTATCTACCTTCGATCGCCATGAATTGAATTTTGATAGCGTTGCCCTCGGACGGATGCCCACCAAAGTTACGGAAGATCCTCTAGTCACACCGATTCGGGAGCTTGCTTACTTGCCGAAGAAGGTGATGGAAGGACATGAAGTACCCCATACAGCTAGACGCGCAGGTCTACGCCCTGAAGAGATCGCTGAAGCTGCTGAAGTTGCAGAAAGCAAATAGCAAACGATCAGAAACGGACAGAAGTTCAAAATTTATGATGAATAATTATGATTAATAATATTGGTCTAGGTGACGGTTCTCAAACCGTATCGTTGATTGTCTTAGCAGCAATGCTGACAGCTTCAGCGATGGGTGTAGTTCTGTTACAAAATATCGTTTATGCCGCTTTTTTACTTGGGGCAACATTTATTAGTATGGCGGGTCTGTACCTGTTGCTAAATGCGGACTTTGTGGCAGCAGCACAGATCTTGATCTATGTCGGTGCAGTGAATATTTTGATCCTATTTGCGATCATGCTAGTCAATAAGCGTCAAGACTATCAAGATGTGAAGTATGGCGCTTTGCGGAGTGTGGTTACGGCGGTGGTTTGCTTTGGACTATTTGGTCTATTGGCAGTCACAGTAACTTCGACAAATTGGGCGATCGCACCGACTATTGCCAAACTGCCTTCGACGATGGTAGTGATTGGACAACATCTATTTAGTGATTATTTACTGCCCTTTGAGTTGGCATCGGTGTTGTTGTTGGTCTCCCTAATTGGGGCGATTGTCTTAGCCCGCCGCGAGCTTATCCCTGACATGGCACAAGTTAATCAAGGCGATGATGAAGAGTCCCTTGAATTGTTGGAAAAGCCCAAGGAACAGCTTGTTGCTTCTAAGTAACTTGTAATTTGTGCAGCTAACAATCAGTCCTACAAATAGTCAACAGTCAGAACCAATTTAGATAAGTTAGATTCCTATGTCTTTAGAACCATTTTTGATTATTGCTGCTGCCCTATTTTGTATTGGTATTTATGGTTTGATTACTAGCCGTAATGCAGTGCGCGTATTGATGTCTGTGGAGTTAATGTTAAATGCGGTCAATTTGAACTTGATGGCTTTTTCTAACTTTTTAGATTCCGCAAGTATTCGTGGTCAAGTATTCACGGTCTTTGTAATTTCGATCGCGGCGGCGGAAGCGGCTGTCGGTCTAGCGATCGTGCTATCGATTTATCGTAGTCGCGATACCGTGGATATGGAGCAGTTTAATCTGTTGCGTTGGTAATTTTTTACTTTATAAAACAGAAGGGGGTAGCGCACAGCGCTACCCCCTTCTGTTTTATATGCTGCTTTTGTTATGACTTGTCTACAATTGCAACCGAAATTTAGAGGGGAGTGATTACCGTGAAGCTATGGATAGAGCTAATCTTCCCCTATATAATTCAAGATTTAGATTTTGAAGCCCAAAATTAGTGAAGGATAGTTACTAGCTATACTAATTGATTACAGGGATTATGGGTAAAAAGCAAGTGGTTAGTCAAGCGCAGCAAACAAATCTAGTTTCTGATCTGGATACTTTGAAGTACGAGGCAAAAACTCAAGAGATTGCCAAAAAGATTTTAAGTGGAACTGAAAAAGGTTCTCTTTGGGCAAAACTTTCACAACTTAAGGATGAATTGCGCCTTGATGACAAGCTGATGGCTTGGACAATGGAAAATGAAGGCTTGCGAGTGCAGCTATTCAGGTTAATTGATTGCTTGCCCGCTTTGCAGAGCAAATCCGAAATCGCTAGCCATATGCACGAATATCTGGCTAGTAATGCGGTGGATGTACCAGCATTACGGGGATTACTCAATTTTAGTACCGATAACCCCAATTCTCTAACGGCAACGGCGGCAGCGACAGCTCTCTCGACTTCGGTAGCGACTCTCGCCAAACGTTATATCTGCGGTGAGAATTTGAGCGAAGCGACTAAATCCATTGAAAAACTGCGGCGCGATCGCTTTGCCTTTACGATGGATCTGCTTGGTGAGGCAGTGATCAGCGAAGTGGAAGCAGAAGGCTACCTCAATCGTTACATTGCGATGATGGAAGATTTGTCTGGCAAAGCCAAGGCTTGGGGATTGATTGATCAGATTGATAAAGCCGATGGCGAAGAACTAAAACGGGTTCAGGTTTCTGTCAAGTTGAGTGCTTTCTATTCCCAATTCGATCCCCTTGATCCTGTTAAAACTACGGAAAAAGTCAGCGAACCTGCGAGAATTCTCTTGCGTAAGGCGAAGGAATTAGGTTGCGGCATCCATTTTGATATGGAGCAGTATGAGTTCAAGTCGCTGACATTACAAATTCTCAAACAAGTTTTAACAGAACCAGAATTTTGCGATCGCACCGATGTAGGAATTACACTACAGGGCTATCTCCGCGATAGTGAGCAGGACTTACGCGCCTTGGTGGAATGGGCAAAGGAACGCGGCAAGCCTGTCACTGTCCGCCTCGTCAAAGGAGCCTATTGGGATCGCGAAACAATTCGTTCCTATCAACAGGGTTGGGCAATTCCTGTATTCTCCGATAAAATATCCACCGATGCCAATTATGAGCGGATGATTCAGATTCTGCTCGAAAATTATCAATATCTTTATGCGGCGATTGGTAGCCATAACGCGCGTTCTTTAGCCAAGGCGATCGCAATTGTCCAAGCTCTAAACATCCCCAGCCGAGCCTTTGAAGTGCAATGCCTCTATGGTATGGGTGATAAATTTGCCAAGGCGATCGCTGATATGGGGTATCGGGTGCGCGTGTACTGCCCCTTCGGCGATCTCATTCCCGGAATGTCTTACCTAATTCGGCGCTTATTGGAGAATACCGCCAATAGTTCTTTCTTGAGGATTAGCAGTGAAGGTAGTGCCGTTGAGAAGTTGATTGCCAATCCTACAATGACAGAGCGCGATGCCAACTACCAAAATACTCCTGTTCAAAATTGCTTTGATGGATTCGTGAATTCTAGCGATCGCGACTATGCGATCACTAAGGAACGAGAAGCCGCTCAAGCTGCTCTAGAAAAGGTTCGCAATCAATTTGGTAAAGTCTATCTACCAATTGTTAATGGTCAATCAGTACAAACCGTTGATTATTTAGAATCAGTCAATCCTGCCAATTCTTCACAAATTGTTGGCAAGATCGGCTTAGCTAGCATTGAGCAAGCCGATCTCGCGGTACAGGTCGCGAAGGATGCTTTTCCTGCGTGGAAGTCTCTCAGCGCCAAACAACGGGGTGACTTACTTCGCAAGGCTGCTGACATCATGGAAGAACGCCGTGAAGAACTGACGGCTTGGATTTGTTGGGAAGTTGCCAAACCCATCCGCGAAGGTGATGCCGAAGTTTCGGAAGCAATCGATTTCTGTCGCTATTATGCTAAGGAAATGGAACGCCTCGAAAAAGGCGAACAGCGCAATATTCCAGGGGAAGATAATACTTACATCTACCAGCCCCGTGGTGTCGTCGTCGTGATTTCGCCTTGGAACTTTCCCTTTGCGATCGCTTTAGGAATGAGTATCGCTGCGATCGCCGCAGGTAATACGGTCATTCTCAAACCTGCTGAACAGTCTTCTGTAATTGGCGCAAAAATTGCCGAAGTCCTAAAAGCCGCAGGTTTACCCAATGGCGTGTTCAACTACTTACCTGCGATCGGCTCTACCGTAGGCGCACACCTTGTTAAACATCCCGATGTGCATCTAATCGCCTTCACAGGCTCTCAACAAGTCGGCTGCCAAATTGTCACCGAAGCTTCCATTTTGCGTCCCAAACAAAAACACATGAAGCGCGTCATTGCCGAAATGGGTGGCAAAAATGGCATCATCATCGATGAAAGTGCTGACCTCGATCAAGCCGTAGTGGGCGTGATGAACTCCGCCTTCGGTTTCGCGGGTCAGAAATGTTCCGCTTGCTCTAGAGCGATCGTCCTCGCACCTGTTTATGACAATTTCATGGAGAGATTAGTGGAAGCCACCCGTTCCCTAATTGTCGGCGAAGCCCATTTTCCCAATACTAAACTCAGTGCTGTAATTGACGCTGAAGCCCAAGCAAATATTCTCAAATATATCGCCAAGGGTAAAGAGACTGCCAAACTCACCTACGAAGGCGAAGTTCCCAATCATGGCTACTATGTCAGTCCCACTATTTTTGGTGATGTCGATCCAAATAGTGCGATCGCCCAAGAGGAAATCTTTGGCCCTGTACTAGCGGTGATCAAAGCGAATAGTTTTGATGACGCTTTGGCGATCGCTAACGATACTAACTACGCGCTCACAGGTGGCTTATATTCACGCACTCCTTCCCATATCGAACGCGCCTATCGCGAGTTTGAAGTGGGCAATCTCTACATCAATCGCGGCATCACAGGCGCATTGGTAGATCGCCATCCCTTCGGTGGTTTCAAGCTAAGCGGTATCGGTTCCAAAGCTGGCGGACGCGATTATCTATTGCAGTTCTTAGAGCCAAGGTCGATCACCGAAAACACTCAGCGTCAAGGCTTTGCGCCTCTTGATGGGATTGAGTAAATAATAAAGGGGCTATATGCCCCTTTATTGTTTTTAAAAAAGATCGTTATAATTTAACAACTAATTTTTTAGTTGCCACAGAAAATTCAATGACTATTAAATCTAATGAAACTCTACATAATCAATTGATTAGAAAAGCTTGTGAGAATGGGTGGAAAAAAGAAAAAGGATGGAAAGCATCTTTCCGTAAGCAGTTACGACAAAGGCTTGATATTGATGTTGAAGATGACATTGAAGCAATAATTGAGATCATAAATGAGATGCCTTGTATACCAGACGCTTGGAGGTTTAGAGTTGAAGGAAAAAAAGAAGGATGGGGAATAGATGAAATTTTAGTGCTTGAGTTGTTAGAGGTTGAAGTGACTAGCCCTGTGTCAGATGAAAAATTGGCTTGGTATGAAAGCCTCTGGTGGACAATGGATTCTAGTAGTTCTTTCCATCTACGAGTTTTTAGGATGGATCAATATGGATATGTCTTACCTTTAAACACCGAGCATACTGCTTCTGACCTAATTCTGCGTCGCTATTCAAATTTTGTAGAATATAAAGAAATTAGTAATATGTAGAACGTGATATATAAGTCCATGATGTTCTTATCTGTAAACTACCACTAATTCATAATAAATTAGCGCTCATCTAAATGATTTACTGCATCAACTAAACCTATGACACAGACTATCAGACAAAAAACAACGCTATACGATCGCGATCTTAATTTGTGGTTAGAAGAGGCGATCGCGAAGTTAAAAGCTGGCGATTTTCAAAATCTAGATGTCGAAAACTTAATTGAGGAGTTAGAAGGTTTGGCGGGTAGAGATAGGCGCGAATTAGAATCACGTTTGACTAGATTAATTGAACATATCCTCAAGCGTTGCTATGTCAATTTACCTGAATGTTATCGAGGTTGGGAAATCACAGTTGTTAATCAAAGAGCTGAATTAACTACATTATTAGAGCAGTCTCCCAGTCTGAAAGGTCATTTTTCTCAGGTTTTTGACCGTGCTTTTGATACTGCCCTTAAACTTGTAAAGCTAGGATATCCTGACACTAATTTTCCTGCTGTATGGCAGTTTAGTCGAGATGCTAAAAAGGTCTTAAACTTAAATTTTTGGACAAGTGTTTAGAAACTTATGACACAAACTATTGAGCAGAAATATACTCTATCCGATCGCGATCTTAATTTGTGGTTAGAAGAGGCGATCTAATCTAAAGCTAAAATAGTATCAAAAGTAGTTGGATAACACCTATGAAACTGGATCGTATCATTGTCAACCCAAAACGGATGAATGGACAGCCCTGTATTCGTAACCTCCGCATTACAGTCCGTCGATTAATGGAACTACTCGCAATCTACAGCGATCGCGCCGAACTATATCAAGAATTTCCAGAACTAGAAGAAGAAGACATTAGACAAGCATTAATCTTCGTCTCGTCATATCTTGACGATCGCATCATTCAATTACCAACTATCTATGAAACTGCTGCTTGATCAAGGTTTACCGCGTTCGGCGGCGATATTACTGCGAGAGTCAAATATTGATGCTGTCCATGTTGGTGAAATTGCTATGTCTGAAGCTGAAGATATCTCAATTATCACAAGAGCAGAGCAAGACAATCGTATAGTTGTTACACTAGATGCAGATTTTCATACCTTACTTGCTCTAAACGAATTAACCTCTCCATCAATCATTCGGATTCGGATTGAAGGTTTAAAAGCTGAGGCACTGAAAAAGTTATTGTTAGCAGTAATCATTGAATGTACCGAAGATTTGCAAAATGGATCAGCCATCACCATTGACTCTAATCGCGTTCGCATCCGCAAACTGCCACTAATCCATAATTAAATACCTCTCATCTAAATGATGTACTGCATCGCCTAAATCTATGCCCCAAACTATCGAGCAAAAATCTACGCTGTTAGATCGCGATCTTAATTTGTGGCTAGAAGAGGCGATTTTTACTCTAGCTTATTCAAAAAAAAAGATGCTTAAGACTTAAATTTTTGAAGCAATGATATTTTGCAAGCCGTTCAAGATATCGAGAAATTTACACAAGGTATGACTTTTGAAGAATTTAGCAAGAATAAAATGGTTGTTCAGTCCGTGCTATACAACTTCGTGATTATCGGTGAAGCATCCGCCCTGATGAGATTCAAACCCTTGCTCGCACAATTCCCTAGCGCAAAATGAGCGATATGTGTAATGTGATAGCACATGAGTATTTTCAAGTAAATCTTTCTATCGTTTGGCAAACAATTCATAGGAATTTACCGCTAATTTTGCCAAAATTAGAAAGATTCATTAAGAATTCATGATGCCCAACCTATAGCCCCCAATAGACCACCATAGCAAAACACAAAATGGCATAGCCATTTTGTGTTTTGGTACTAGACTTGACCAGTTTGTAAATTCCAAAGCCCAGTGTAGATGCCATTGAGGGCAACTAGCTGATCGTGAGTACCTGTCTCCACCACCTTGCCCTGATCCATCACATAGATGCGGTCAGCATTGCGAATTGTGGAGAGGCGATGGGCGATCGCGATCGTGGTGCGATTTTTGGTGATTTGTTCAAGGGATTTCTGAATTGCTGCTTCCGTTTCATTGTCCACAGCAGAAGTAGCTTCATCAAGAATTAAGATGGGTGGATTGCGGAGGACGGCACGGGCGATCGCAATGCGTTGTCTTTGACCACCTGAGAGCTTTTGACCGCGTTCGCCGACGATGGTATCGTAGCCATTGGGAAGGGCTTCGATAAAGTCATGGGCTTCGGCGATCTTGGCGGCGGCGACAATCTGCTCCACAGTGGCATCAAAGGAACCATAGGTAATATTTTCTAAAACGGAACCGTGGAAGAGAAATACATCTTGGCTGACCCAACCGACACAAGAACGTAGCGATCGCAATTGCAAATCACGGATATCCATTCCATCTAAAAAGATATCGCCTGATTGAATTTCGTAGAGACGTAGCAATAATTTGACGAGCGTACTTTTGCCCGAACCCGTTGCGCCGACGATGGCAGTGGTTTTATTGGCAGCAATTTCTAGCGACAGGTTTTCAACAATCGGAAAATCGGCGCGATAGCCGAAGGTGACATCTTTTAATTGGATTTCGCCCTTGACTTCGGGAATGACTAATCTTTGCAAACCCGAATGGATCGCCACAGGTGTATCCAAAAGATCGAGAATCCGATTAGTGGAAGCCATTGCCCTTTGGTACTGGTCAAGGGTTTCGCCCAAACGGGTCAAAGGCCAGAGCAAGCGCTGAATTAGATATACCATCACCGAATAGTTACCAACAGATAACCTTTGTGCCTGTACTTCTAGTCCTCCAAAGTACAAGATGGCGATAAAACCCATGAAAATCAAAATTCTAATCAATGGCACAAAGGCGGCACTATAGGCGATCGCTTTGCGATTACTTTGACGATAGCGATTGCTCTCTTGCTCAATACGCTGACGCTCATAATCCTCAGTCACAAAGGCTTTGATCGTGGTGATGCCACTGATATTATTTGCTAATTGACCATTGAGCATTCCCACCTTCTCGCGGACATCAGCATAGCGCGGCGCAAGAAATTTCTGAAACCAGATCGACCCCCAAAGGATAAAGGGCATCGGCAATAGCGCCATCCAAGCCACCGCAGGCGTAATCGCAAAGAATGCACCACCAATCAAAATAATCGTAATCGAAACTTGGATAACTTCATTGGCTCCACCATCAAGAAAGCGTTCCAATTGATTGACATCATCGCTCAAGATCGACATCAATCCGCCTGAACTGCGTTCTTCAAAAAAAGCTAGTTCTAACTCCTGCAAATGTTGATAGGTTTCTAGTCGCAGGTCATGCTGGACAGTTTGAGCAAGGTTGCGCCATTGCAGGGCATAGGCATATTCAAAAATAGACTCCAATCCCCAAATCACGCCACTAATTGCCGATAGCACAAATAGTTGATTAGCTAAACCCGTCACACCGAGAGGATTTGCCCAAAAGTTCTCTTTTCCTAATACTAAGTCGATCGCCGCACCGATCAGTACAGGGGGCGCTAAATCAAAGAATTTATTGAGAATGGAACAAGTTGTCGCTGACCAAATCTTGGGGCGATAGTTACGGGCGTATTGCAGGAGGCGAATTAGGGGATGGGTAGCCATGATTTAGGGATTGAGAATTAATAACACTATGGAGAATAGACAAGGGGCTTAAGCCCCTTATTGCTTATGTTCTATCAAGAATATCAAGCATTTAATCTGTTGTTTGCTGTCTTCGTCTTTCGCTAAGCCGCATTAAAATCTCGGTATGGACTTCGCGAGTGATTGGATAGTAATAGGCAAGGACTAAACCAATGATTAGTGCGATCGTTGGTAAAGGACCGATCGCGATTCTGATTGCCCAAATTGCTGAGGGTTCCTGTGCTGGCGAAGGCATACAGGCGACTTTTTCCTTGAAATTAGCAAGGGCTAAACCTTGACCTAGTAAGAATAATCCCGCCGCCAGACCAAATTTTTGTAATAGCACCATAAAGGCATAGAACAAACCTTCGCGGCGTTGACCTGTTTCTAATTCATCAAGATCGGTGACATCGGGAATCATCGACCAAGGGATTAGGTAAGCAGTAGATACGCCACAACCCGCCATCACCGCCAGAATATAGAGCAGCACTACCTGCCCCGGTTGCAAGAAAAATAAACCTGCTTGGGCAATAATCCAAATGCCGCCGCCCATAAAATAGGCTTCCTTTTTGCCAAATTTCTTACTGATCGCATCCCAAACCCCTAACATCAATAGCGCTGTACCTTGGACAGCGATCGTCACCAAAATGAAATCGCTTTCCTGCATTTCCATCCGATTGACGACAAAGTAGGGAATGATCGAAGCAGTAATCTGGAGTGCTAGCCATGAACAGAAGTAAATCCCAATTACAAAGAGAAAGGGACGATTGCTCAGCACAATTTTGAGTTGCTCAAAAAAGCCCATTTCAATACTGCTTTCAGTAGTTTCTTGCTGAATCCGATGTCGATCACTAGCGATCGCCCGTCGTTTGATGCCCCAGACGCACCAATAGATCGACAGTACGGAAATCACCGCGCAGACTGCACCGAGAACTAGATACTGTGTGCCGCCCGTATCACAGCTATCTGCCGATTGTTGGGGATTCTTGAAAAAAGCGAAAATGAACTGGGCGATAAATAACGAAAGGATGCTGCCGCCAATGGAAAAGGTAAACCGAAAACTATTGAGGCTAGTACGTTCGTTGTAATCTTGGGTGATTTCGGGAGTGAGCGCAGTGTAAGGCAGGTTTACTGCTGTAAAAAAAGTATTGAACACGATGCCGATGATCACGTAATACCAAAAGAGAACCGTTTTATCAGTACTTGGTACGAGCCACTGGGCGAAGAAGGAGATCCCAAAGGGAATTGCCGCATAGATCATCCAAGGTAAGCGTCTGCCCAATTTTGACTTGGTGCGATCGCTCAGTACACCGACAATCGGATCATTAATCGCATCAAAGATCTTGCCAATCAACAACACCATCCCCGCAAGGGCAGCATCTAACCCCGCGACATTGGTAAAAAAGAACAGCAGAAAAAATGACAATATATTGGTGGTGATCGCTGTCCCCAAGTCCCCTGCACCATAGGCTAACTTTTCGTTGAGAGTCAGTTTGGGCTGGGTGAGGTCGTAGAGGCTAGGATCGAAGACACTAGCTGGATCGCTAGCGATTAG
>CAVVRZ010000007.1:0-21262 GCA_963750795.1 uncultured cyanobacterium | reverse complement strand
ACAATGCTACCTATTTCACGCGTGCACCGGATAGGACACACAGCAAAGGGTGCGGCCGCCAGTCATTGTGTCGCAGCGGCGCCTCAGCCGGGATCGCATGCCATGCAAGGTGTCGGCAATTCGCAAGAGCCCCGATAATCCCTCCCCATGCAGGTATTCCGCGGTTTCCACCACCCAGGCATCGCGCCGGCTTGCGCGCTGACCATCGGCAATTTCGACGGCGTGCACCGCGGCCACCAGGCGATGCTGGCGCTGCTGCGCTCGGAGGCCACGCACCGCGGGCTGCCGAGTTGCGCGATGACATTCGAGCCGCATCCGCGCGACTACTTTGCGGCCAAGCTCGGCAAGCCCCAAGCTGGCGCCGGCCCGCATCGCCACCCTGCGCGACAAGCTCAGCGAACTCGATCGCTGTGGCATTCAGCAGACGATCGTGCTGCGCTTTGACGAGAAAGCTGGCGAGTCTTTCCGCGCAGGACTTCATCAGCCGGGTGCTGGTGCTGTAAATCCTTGGCTAACTGACCATGCCAAGTATCACCCTGAAATAGCAAATGCTCTAACCAAGGCTTCAACTCAGCTTCAGAGCCACCATGACCACTCACCTGATAGGACTGTTCCGTTCCTAATAATTCATTTAAAGTTCCCACTGCCACCAGTTCGCCCTTATTCAAAATACCAATGCGATCGCAAATTAGTTCGACATCGGACAGAATATGACTATTAAAAAATACAGTTTTGCCCTGATTTTTGAGCATTAAAATAATTTCGCGCACCTGATAGCGTCCCACGGGGTCAAGCCCTGACATCGGCTCATCGAGAAATACGACTTCAGGATCGTTGATCAAGGCTTGGGCTACGCCGATCCTCTGCACCATGCCCTTAGAATATTGGCGCAACTGCTTTTTGCGAGCAACGGACTGCGATAAACCAACTAGATCTAACAGGTCAGCAATCCTCTGACGACGCAAGGATGGCTCTACGCCAAACAAGCTGCCAATAAAATCTAATAGCTCCCAGCCCGTCAAATAGTCGTAGTAGTAAGCATTTTCGGGGAGATAGCCGATGGATTGCTTGGCAATGCGATCGCCAAGGGGATAGCCCAAAATCTCGCCAGTGCCTGAAGTGGGCTGGACAATCCCTAACAAAATTTTTAAGAGCGTAGTTTTGCCTGCCCCATTGGGACCCAACACGCCAAAGGTTTCACCTTTGCGAATGGTCAAGGAGAGAGATTGTAAAGAACTAATTTTTTGATTTAACCAAAAGCCAGTGCGATAGGTTTTGCTCAAACCATCTGCCACAATAGCGTTGATCGGAACATTTTGATCTGGTTGATCTGGAACTTCGTTAGTCAATACCTCTACCATAGCCGCAATCAGGTTTGCAAAGTTTATACCTCAAGCAAACATTTTAGCGCCAGTTCGATCCAAATAAACGACTCCTCTAGCAAAGCAAGTATCGAACCCGATTGAAGTGATTGAGCAGATTGCTTATTTGCTGTTTTTAAAGCGACTTGATGAGCTACATACGCTAAAAGAACGTGATTATTGTGAAGGCGGATGGCTTGAGTTTGGATAATAAGCGATCGCCTTTATTGTCTGATGATAAACAGGGGGCTGTACCTGTTACACCGTTGACCGATGAGGAAAATTCTAAGAATAATTTGCCTGATGTGTTGAGGCGTTGGCAGGGGCGCAATACGACTGAACGCGATCGCCCTAGAACCGCTCAAAGTTTTTGTGTACCGAAGGCGGATATTGTGGCGCAGGGCTATGATCTGAGTTTGAATCGTTATAAGGAGGTGGTACATGAGGAGGTCGATCATCGCGCTCCTAAAGATATCATTGCGGATTTGGCGAAGTTAGAGGCCGAGATTCAGCAAGAGATGCAGGAGTTGGAGGGTTTGCTGACTTCGACTTCGCTTAGCCAACGATAATCTAGCTCCCTGAGCGCGATGCGCTGAGCTTGTCGAAGCGGAGTCGAAGGGACGGTAAACGAAGCAGATAAGTCTCTGCCGCAGAGAAAAATTGTCTGTCTACGTTGTTGTTCCCTTCGACTCCGCTCAGGGAAAGGCTTGTACTTCGCTCAGCCATCTGGCGATCGCGATTAGATAGCAATTTCATATAATTACTGCATAGCGCATAGGAGGAAAGTCGATGACTGTCGCGATCGCAAAACCAACTTCTCCAGAGATCAGCCAAGAAAGCTCTAAGAAGCTCACTTTTGAAGAGTTTCTTGAGTTTGATGATGGCTTGGATAACAGTTTTTATGAGTTGGAGAATGGAGAATTAATTCTGATGCCCCTTGAGAGTGAGATCAATCGCCGAATTGTATTTTTTTTATTAGCTTACTTTTTGCAACTAGGTATTCCCTTTTATCGTTTAAGCAATAAAACTGAAATTGCGGTAAATAGTCGGAAGGTTGGGCTAAGAATACCTGATTTGGTGATCTTTTCTGAGGAGTTGGCGGCGGTGATGCAGGGGGCAAAGCGATCGCTGGTGATGTTGGATATGCCAGCACCTGAGTTGGTGGTGGAGTTAGTGAGTCCTAGTCAAGAAAGTCGAGACTATCGCTATAAGCGGTCTGAGTATGCGGCGCGTGGGATTGCGGAGTATTGGGTTGTGGATGCGATCGCGCAAAAAGTTACGCTTTTTCAATGGGTTGAGGGTTTTTATGATGAGTTTGTGTATACGGGCGATATGGTGATTAATTCGCCTTTGTTGGGTGAGTTGACGTTGACGGCGGCGCAGGTTTTGCAAGGATAGCGATCGTATTCACCTATTTATGGATCTGAAGAAATCTAGCTCCCTGAGCGGAGTCGAAGGGACGGTAAACGCAGTAGAAAAGTCTCCGCCGCGTGGATAATTGCTCTGTCTACGTTGTTGATGGCTTCGACTCCGCTCAGCCATCAGGCGATCGCAATAAATCTAGCTCCCTGAGCGGAGTCGAAGGGACGGTAAACGAAGCCGAAAAGTCCTCGCCGCGCGGATAATTGGTCTGTCTGCGTTCATGTTCCCTTCGACTTCGCTCAGGGAACAGTTCACTAAGAAGAAATAGTAATATGCCGCATATGTATATTTTGGAGTGTGTTGATGGAAGCTACTATACGGGTAGTACTACGGATTTGGAACGGCGGTTAGTGCAGCATCAACTCGGTGAGGGGGCTAGGTATACGGCGAAAAAATTGCCTGTGAAATTAGTGTATTGGGAGTTTTTTGATCATGTGGCAGATGCTTTTTACCGTGAGAAGCAGGTGCAGGGATGGAATCGCAAAAAGAAGGAGGCATTAATTGCTGGTGAGATGAATTTGCTACATGAGTTTGCGGCTTGTCAAAATGAGTCGCATCATAGTCATCTAAATCAACCTAGCTCCCTGAGCGAAGTCGAAGGGACGGCAAACGAAGCAGAGGCAGTCGAAAGTGCTAGTGGGGTTTTGGCTTCGACTTCGCTCAGCCAGCCTATAGCACCTAGCTCCCTGAGCGAAGTCGAAGGGACGGTAAACGAAGCAGGGACAGTCGAAGGTGCTAGTGGAGTTTTGGCTTCGACTCCGCTCAGCCATCGATATAGGGTGGCTGAGCGGAGTCGAAGCCCTATTTTTTATTTGAATTGTCTATAGCTTCTGCACTGCTTGTTAGGACATAAAACCAGAATACGAGTTGCGGCGCTTCGCGCCGCAACTCGCTTCTTGGGTTTTGATTTGTCCTAATACAAGTGTCTACAGCTATAGCTATCGCGTGAGGGAGCAGCGATAGAGAGAAGTATTTTTTTCCAGATTATTCTGTTGGAGTGTGGGATCTCGTAGCAAAAAAGGTAAATGACCCACGGGCGGATTTTTGAAATTGGGTTGGCGATCGCTGATATATTCCCAGCGCTGCGTTTGGCGATTGTAGGCGGTTTCGATCGCTAATTGTCCTGAAGCATTAAGCCAACCCATCTGCATATAGGTATTGAGCAGGTCGCGATCAGAATTTTCGTAAATACGCTTTTGTGCCGTCAGTCCCTGCTTGCCATTACTAGCCTGAGTCCATAATTGATCGATTAACACTAGATCAGCACAGGATATACGGTTAAACTCATCGGTATGAAATGTACCGTCGTTGTAGGAGTTTTTGCCCGCTACCTTTAGCAAGAGGAGATAAGTTTCATAGTCGGCGGCTTGCCAATTTTGAGTTTTTAAGTAGTTGCGTAACTGGGTGTAGTCGGTTTTGGGATCGGGTTTGTAATCAATTCGAGAATCAGTTCCATTAGCGATCGCGGGGGTGATGACGGGCAATGGAGCGCCAGATGGAGTAGAACTAGAAATGTTAAAGAATGGGTAATTGCCTTTTTGCTGAGATAAATAGATAGCGATCGCAATGACAGCAGCAGCGATTCCCGTTGGTAATAGCCAAGACACAGAACCAGACCAAAGGCGAAGATTGGACTTCGGTTGCCGATCATCGATAATGATCGGCGAAACTGTACTCAATTTCGGAAGCTTGCCCATATCTTTGAGAACTTCGTCAATGGTTTGATAGCGATCGCGCGTATTCCACTTAATCATGCGATCGAGAATCGCCCCAAATTCACGACTGACTTTGGCATAGTTGCGCCATATAATCTCATTATCGCGATCCCTTGGCAACTGGTTGGGATGCTTGCCCGTCAGCGCTTGCAGGGCTAACACCCCTAAGGAATAGATATCGCTATTTGCCACTGACTGACCGCGTTCCTGCTCGTAGGACATATAGCCCGGTGTCCCGATGGGCAGCGTTACCCGCGCTTTATGATGGGCATTAGCCACATCCACTTGCACTTGCTTAACTGTGCCGAAATCAATCAAAACCAACTTGCCATCACGATGACGACGAATTAAGTTACTGGGCTTGATATCGCGATGGATGACGTTGTATTGATGGACAAATTTCAAGATTTCCAAGACTTCCTTCACAATCTGCGCTACCCTCGCCTCGGACATCTGACTGCCGGGAGTTAACTCTTTGCTGAGGGGATGCCCTGCGATAAATTCTTGAACGAGATAGAACTCTTTATTCTCTTGAAAATAAGCATAGAGTTGGGGAATCAAATCATGGCGACCTAACTCCTGCAAGGTTTCCGCCTCTGCTTTGAATAGCTCCAATGCCTTTTGGGTAAACACAGGATCATCAATGGTGGGATTGAGATGTTTGACCACACACTGAGGATTTTTGGGTAGACGGGTATCTTCAGCAAGGTAAGTTTGCGAAAAGCCTCCTTCTGCTAGTTCTTTGATAATGCGGTAACGATGATCGAGGAGCTTGCCTAGCATGGGTAGCACTAAAAAAGGATAGGAATAGAGAGGATGATTGTATTGTCTACTTTGTTTCTATTCTATAGTTTATCGCTTTGCCACAGACGATCGCTATAATTTTAAGGATTGAATAAAATTTATAGCTCTATAATCCTGCCGTACCTATGACTGTTGCCATGAATATTGCGATCGCTAATGCCCCCTACGGTTCTTGGAAATCTCCGATTAGTTCAGATTTGATTGTATCGAGCAGTATTCGCCTTGGTGCGATCGCCATTAATGGCGGTCATGTCTATTGGAATGAAGGCAGACCGAAGGAAGGTGGACGTAATGTGATCATGCGCTACAAGCTAGATGGCAGCTATCAAGAAATGACTCCCACAAACCTAAATGTGCGATCGCTTGTCCATGAGTATGGTGGCGGCGAGTATTTGGTAGATGATGGACGGATTTATTTTTCTAACTTTAGCGATCGCTGCATCTATCGCAAGGTTGGCGAAGGTGAGCCGCAAGCCCTAACCCAAGCAAATAAATATCGTTATGCAGATTTTGTCTGGAGTCGCATCTATGGCAAATTAATCTGTGTGCGCGAAGATCACACCGCCGATGGTGAACCGATTAATACCCTAGTCGCGGTGAATACCAGTAATGGCGAAGATATTCAGGTTTTGGCGGCGGGGGCTGATTTCTATGCGTCCCCTTGTTTGAATCCTGCGGGGGACAAGTTAGCTTGGATCAACTGGCAGCACCCAAATATGCCTTGGGACGGCACGGAGCTATGGGTTGCGGACTTGGTGGAAACAGAAGCGGGAATTTTAGAATTGCAAAATTCGCAATTGATAGCGGGTGGCGAATCGGAATCGATCTTTCAGCCGCGATGGTCAACCGATGGCAAGCTTTATTTCGTGAGCGATCGCACAGGTTGGTGGAACTTGTACGCCACATCTTGGGGAAATCAAAATATTCAAAATACTCAAGCTCTACATCCCATAGAAGCCGAATTTGGTTTGCCTCAATGGAACTTTGGGATGTCCACCTATGATTTTACAGGTGACGGTAAGCTCCTCTGCTCCTACAGTCAGGATGGTCAGTCCCATCTTGCCATCCTCGATCTTAACGATCTAGATGCGGGTTTACAGAATATAGAACTTCCTTTTACTTCCATTTCGGGTGTCCATTGCGAAGATGACTATGCGGTATTTCACGGTGGCTCCGCGACGGAACCCACTGCCATTGTTTTACTAGATGTTAAAAAGAGAACTTGGCAAAAAATTCGTGCTGCCTCCGATTTACAGATCGATCCCGACTATATCTCGGCAGCTAAACCCGTAGAATTTCCCACCGAAAATGGTAAAACTGCCTATGGTTTATTCTATGCCCCCAAAAATAAAGACTTTCAAGGCGAATCTGACGAAAAGCCGCCGCTCTTAGTCAAAAGTCATGGAGGACCTACGGCTTTCACTTCAGGCAGTTTGAGCCTTGGCATTCAGTACTGGACGAGTCGAGGCTTTGCGGTGCTAGATGTCAACTATGGCGGCAGCACAGGCTATGGACGCGAATATCGCGATCGCCTCAAGGGTAATTGGGGCATTGTCGATGTTGATGATTGCGCGAATGGAGCTAAGTTCTTGGCGGATCAAGGCTTGGTTGATGGCGATCGCCTTGCGATTTCGGGAGGCAGTGCGGGGGGCTATACGACGCTGTGCGCCTTGACTTTCCGTGATGATTTCAAAGCGGGAGCGAGCCATTACGGTATTTGTGATCTCGAAGCCCTCGCCACCGATACCCACAAATTTGAGTCCCGCTATCTCGATAGTCTGATCGGCAAATATCCCGAACAGAAAGATGTATATATTCAGCGATCGCCTATTCATTTCACCAAGAAATTATCCTGCGCGATCGCCTTTTTCCAAGGATTAGAAGATAAGGTCGTGCCGCCTAACCAAGCAGAAATGATGGTGAATGCTTTGCGCCAAAAAGGTTTGCCCGTTGCCTATGTTCCCTTTGAAGGTGAGCAGCATGGCTTCCGTAAAGCTGAAAATATTAAACGCGCCCTTGATGGTGAGTTCTATTTCTATTCCCAGATTTTTGGCTTTGCCCCTGCTGACCAAATTGAGGCGATCGCGATCGAGAATATGTAATGTAGGAACCCCTCCCTAACCCTCCCCTTGGGAAGGGGAGGGAATAATATCTCTGGTCTTCCCCCTTTGCAAGGGCATTAATATACTTGATGCACCAGATTCTAGAACCCCCTCTAACTCCCCCTTCCAAGGGGAGAACTCAGACTTCCCCCCTTGGAAGGGGGGACTGAGGGGGGTAAAACCTGCATGGTGTGTCAAGTATGTGAACGCCTTTGCAAGGGGGAATTAAAGGGGGGTTTTAAGATTTTGGGAATAGAAAGTCTAGTGGATAGCTAGGATTCTCAGCAAAGCCTAAAATACCGCGATCGCGATGTTCGTAAATTAATTTCTGATCGACATCAAACAAAAATGTACCGCCGCGTTGGGTCATGTAGGAAGCATCAGGAACATAGGCATTCCAATTGCCCAACACTTCCGCCATGTTACGTAATCTCAAAGTCGCTAGCTCAAAGGGACGCTGAAAACCTGAACCACCTGCCCATTTAAAGAAAGATCCCTTTAAAGGCGGCAATGGAGCTGCTTTAATTACTTCATCATCGCCGATTAATTGCGGCGATTGGCGATCGCCACGATAGCCGCGAAAAACTTCCTTTAACGTGCCTTGACTAGCAATCCCCGCACACATCAGCATCAAATTGACCCAAGCGTTCTGCCCCGATGATAGCAAGGGGAACTTGGTGGTTAAACCCGCATAGAGATCTAATTTTTGATGTAGTTCGCCCGTGGGATCGATATACATCCACGCAGGATTGAAACCTGTGAATTTACAGAAATATTCTCCCGATTGGCGATCGCCAATACCAATGGCTCTAACGGCGATTCCTGACTCGGCGATTCGGTCTATTTCTCTCTGAATCCACCAAATATACTCAAGGCTATCAAAATCTCCCAGTTGCGAGAGAACTAAAATTAATTGCCGTGATGTCGCTGGACAATTATCAAAAATGGAAGCGATCGCGCCATCACTGACGCGCTGCCGTTGGGTTGTCTTGAGAATGTCGTAGGTATTATGCTGCATAGTATTCATAGCGGACAAGATTATGGCTTAGAAAAGATCGTTTTAGTTTTGCCAAGCATCTCGCGAATATCTACCTCTTGCCAATGAACTCGGTAGAGTTGGAGAGCTTCTTCTTTGCCCTTAACATTGATGGGCTGTAGCTTCTCTAAGGGCAGTTGAAAAGCCTCAATATGTTGCATTGTACTTTCGGAAATAAAGATCTCCCCCGATTTTGCGGCTGTGCAAATGCGGCTCGCCACATTCATCGTGTCGCCAATATTTGTATATTGAATCAAGTTTTCAGAACCAATATTTCCCGATGCCACCATGCCCGTATTCAAGCCCATATGGATCTGAATTTGCAGATCGCGCCCTTGACTTGCCCAGTCCTTATTCAGTTGCCGCATTGACCATTGCATGGCGATCGCCGCATTTACTGCCATGATCGCATCGTCTTCCCGTTGATAGGGCGCTCCCCACACCGCCAGTAGTGCATCAGCAATATATTTTTCCAAGGTTCCGCCAAAGGGAAAGACGATATCCTCAACCATCACCTTGAAATATTCGTTCAAAAACTCCAGCACCTTGCGCGGCTGCATCTGCGAAGTCATCTCCGTAAAGCCACTAATATCAGAAAATAGCGCCGTTACTTCCGTCTCCACAATCCGATTAAGATCCCAGCCTTCTTCAATTTTTTTGCTCACCGCCGCAGGAAAAAATCGCTCTAACTTCGTCCGCCGAATTACTTCCGATCGCATATTTCGATAGAGGTTGGCATTTTCGATCGCGATCGCTGCTTGATTTGCCAAACTGCTCAAAAACTCTAGATCTTCCTTTTGATAAACATGACCGTGGGAAAGATTATCGACGTACAGCACGCCAATCGATTGATCTCTGGGCTTAAGAGGCGCACACATTGCCGACTGGATTGATTGCTGAATAATCGATTGGGAGGTATTAAAACGGCGATCGAGGGACGCATCATCACTAATAATCGCGTCCCCTTGTCTGAATACAAAATTTGTAATCTTGCGACTATAAAAATCTAAATCAGTAGTTGCGTGAAGATTACTAAATTTATAAGCTTTCGGCTCTAGCTCCCCTGTTTTTTCATTAAGTAGCAACAGTACCGCCCGATCCACCGACATGATTTTGAGCAATAATTCCAAAATCTTGTCGGGCAGTGCCGAATAGGCCTCTGGCGAAGATAGCTCTTGGCTGACCTCTAACAACACCCGTAATTTTGCCGCCGTGCGTTGAGACTCATCACTGCCCTGAATCATCAACACTGATCCAGCCCTTGTGACATCTTGCTGCTGCAACAAGTCCTGCATATTCGCCCTCGGTCGTTCAGGCGAAACGCGCATCAGGATCGATAATCCTGACGTGGCATTATGAAACGCAAGCGGGGCAGTACTGGGCGTGGGTTGAACATCATCAACTACGCGAAAAACCACACTACCAAAGGTAATCAGATCAGAGTTAACCAACTTTTGCTGCACAATTTTGATCTGATTTACAAAAGTGCCATTGCTGCTGTTGAGATCCGTAACAAAAATGCCTTGGTCATTGACCTGAATTTCGGCATGGTGACGGGAGAGGCTCCGTTCATCATCTTCAACGACAATGCTGTTGTCTAGACCGCGCCCAATCGTATTGATCCCTTGTCGCAATTCACAGATACGTTCATGGTCAGTTCCGTAGTTTTGAATAATGTATGGCATATCTTTGACCTACTGCGCCTGCACTGCTCCTAGTTATGATTAAGCTAATTCCACTACAAAACTCCCTGCAAGCAATCCTATATCATTCATAATTAAAATTAGCAGCATTATCATACTTTTACCCATGTCTCCAACTACTCTAGATGTCCAACCTCAAGTTCAAGCGGTTTATACCTATGCGGACTTGAGTAGCGATGCGGCGATCGCTGAGTTTAATCAATATGTGATGAGTACCTACGCCCGCTTCCCGATCGCCCTAGAGCGTGGTGAGGGATGCCGCGTATGGGACAGTACGGGCAAAGAGTATCTAGATTTTGTGGCGGGTATTGCCACCTGTACCCTAGGACATGCCCACCCCGCTATGGTCAAGGCAGTCACTGATCAAATTCAAACTCTGCACCATGCTTCTAATTTGTTTTATTTTGCACCCCAAGGTCAATTAGCTAAATGGCTGGTACAAAACTCCTGTGCAGACAAAGCTTTTTTCTGTAACTCTGGGGCAGAAGCCAATGAAGGCGCGATCAAGCTAGCTCGGAAATATGCCCACACTAAACTAGGGATCAGCGATCCTGTGATCTTGACCGCCAATGCTAGCTTCCACGGTCGCACCCTCGCCACGGTCACCGCAACGGGTCAGCCCAAGTATCACAAAAACTTCGCTCCTCTCGTATCAGGCTTTGATTACATTCCCTACAACGACATTGCCGCCTTTGAGGAAGCAATCCAAAAATATGAGGGTCGCGTCTGTGCGGTCATGCTCGAACCTCTTCAGGGAGAGGGTGGCGTTAACCCAGGCGATCGCGCTTACTTTGCTAAAATCCGCGAAGTTTGCGACCAGAAAAAAATCCTGTTGATCATTGACGAAGTACAAGTAGGCATGGGGCGCAGTGGAATGCTCTGGGGTTACGAAAACCTTGGCATTCAGCCCGATATCTTTACCTCGGCTAAGGGCTTAGGCGGTGGCATTCCCATCGGCGCAATGATGTGTAGGTCTAATTGCGATGTCTTTGAAGCAGGAGATCACGCTAGCACCTTTGGCGGCAATCCTTTTGCCTGTGCGGTGGCTCTCGCAGTTTGTCACACGATGGTCAATGACAATCTGATTGCCAATGCCAGAGAGCGCGGTCAACAATTGCGAACTGGTTTGCAAGCTCTATGCGATCGCTACCCTGACCACATCGCCTCCGTGCGTGGCTGGGGACTTATCGACGGCTTAGTTTTACAAGAGTCCAGCCCGATCCAAGCCCGTGATGTTGTGGCTTCAGGCATTGAGAATGGTTTGTTACTTGTGCCTGCGGGTGTGAAGGTGGTGCGGTTTGTGCCACCGCTCACAGTCTCTGCCGCCGAGATTGATCAAGCCCTAAACATCGTCGATCAAGCGATCGCCAAGCTCACCGCTTAATGTTCAAACATTCCGAAGCGACGCTACCTATAGCTGTTTCCAATAAAAACTAGGGCTTCGACTCCGCTCAGCCAACGTACAGTGCTGGCTGAGCGGAGTCGAAGCCTCTTCTAAAAAGCGGCGCGATGCGCCGCTTTTTTATGCTCTCTGGCTAGCGTGGTAAGAGCTACGCACTAAGGCTCCCGATCGCACATGGTCAAAGCCAATCTGTTGGGCGATCACCCGCAACTGTTCAAACTCCGAGGGCAACCAATACCTTTGCACAGGTAAATGCTCAAGGGAAGGACGCAAATATTGTCCAATCGTTAGCGATCGGCAACCCACTTCATACAGATCATGCATCGTCTCCGTTAACTCTGCCATCGTTTCCCCATGCCCCACCATTAATCCTGATTTCGTCACAATCTGGGGATTAAATTCTTTGACGATCGCCAATACCTCCAGCGATCGCTCATACTTCGCCCCACGGCGTACCCGCCCCTGCAAACGTCTCACGGTTTCAATATTGTGGTTATAGCAAATAGGAACCGCCGCCGCCACTGTCTCAATACAATGGCGATCGCCGCGAAAATCGGGAGTCAAGACCTCGATCTTCACCTGTGGACGCGATCGGCGAATCGTATACATCACCTCTGCGAACCAGTTCGCCCCCTGATCCGCCAAATCATCCCGCGCCACCGAAGTCAGCACCACATAATCTAATCCCAATAACTCCACCGCCTCCGCCACCTTACGCGGCTCATCGGGATCAAGGGGCATGGGGCGATGTCCCTTATCCACCTGACAGAAGCCACAGGCACGGGTACAGGTGGGCCCCATTAATAAAAAAGTTGCAGTTTTTTGGGCATAGCACTCTGCCCGATTAGGACATCGCCCCTCTTCACAGATCGTATGGATACCGCGTTGCTTAATGATTTTCTGGACATCGGAGATTTGGTCAACATTGCCGATGGGAGGGCGCAACCAACTGGGTAAACGGAGTTCTTCTTTGGCGGACATATAGTTTAAAGCGCTAAACAAAATTAAAAGGGACAATTGTTGCTGTAGTTAGTCTTTTTAAGAAATAAAACCAGAGGACGAGTTGCGGCGCTTCGCGCTGCAACTCGCTTTTTGGGTTTTGATTTGTCCTAAATACAAGTGACGGTAGCTATATAATTCCGAATTGTCAGAAAAAGATTGTCAGAAAAAGGCTGACAAAACCAGATAAAACTCTTTACAGATAACCCTCTATTGACTAGCATATTGCACTGATACATTTTATCGTCAGTCCAGCACGAGGACTTGTCTAGAATTTTGGAGGGATCGTGTTCGATCTATTAACCAATATTCTGATCTGGATTATTGCGGTTCCAGTTTTCATTATTCTATTCAAAGCCATTCCCAAGGACTGGTTTAGGCTGTTTGGGCTAGTGATTTTTGCTGCCCTAGTCGCCATCATATTTGCGAATTTTCGATTTGTCGAAGAGCCAATCCCCCGCACCGTTGTCGAATTCCTGTCTTTTCCCTTCACCCTGATCGGGATTATCCTCCTCCTCTTATTTTTCAACTACTGGCTGCGACTCAAAACCATCAACATCAAAAGTGGTGACAAAGTTGACAACAAGGGCGCGGCTGAGAAAGTAGCGATCGTTCGCCGAGAAATCTTAATTGCCCTCTTAATCCTTGCCTTTGCGACTAACAATGCCACCTCAGAGCTGTTTAGCTGCTACCTAGAACAACAAGGAGTTAATGCGATCGAGCAATCCTATCGCCGCCCCGTCCTTAACCTATCCGAACAGGAGTTACTCGACTTTCGGCAAGGGGTCTTCGACCTATTAGTAGTCATGGCAGAAAATCCCCCCTACGAGCCACGTCTCCAAGAAGCACTCAAGCTTTGGAATGCCGCAAACCCGCAACAAAAACCCTACATCGTCCTCAGTGGCGGCAGACGTACCACCTATCCTTCCACCAAAGGCTATCCCTGCCTCACTCCTCCCGAATCTCCACCGATTCGCACCAAGGAAAATGTCAGGGATGAAATCGCAACTCGTGCAGGTCTCAATAACATTGGCTTACGCTATGATCCCAGACTAGAGGGATTCTTTACTAATCCTGCCACACCAAGCGATGCGTTACCACAGGTTGACCTCACCGAAGCCGATCAAATGTGTGCTGTCCTAAACAGTATGCCGAATATGGCAGGAGTGCGCCCCTTTATCATCCTCGAACCATCAGGATTATCGGTGCGAACCAGTGGTGATGAAATCTCTAAGTTGATCAAATCTATGGAGACAAATAAATTATTGCGTGAAGATACTCGCAATAGCCGTCGTATTCTCCTAATTGCTTCTCCTATAGAAGCAACCCGTTCCTTTCTATCATTTCGCAATCAAGATCTTAACGCCTCTCTCCAAGTTGCCAGCTACCCATCTGATAGTCACAGCGATCTAAGTAAGCAATGTCCTTGGCCAATCGGTAAGCAATTTATGATCAAGCCAAGATACTTTTTGTTTAATGCGGAGTCCTTTGTAAGGTCTGAGCGAGCTTGGACTGAGGTCAAAGAGTTAGTATTTTATACGCTCAGATTTTGGTTGCGCCCACCCCTCACCGATGAGCGGCTTTACTACCCCAAAGAGCCGCCGCCTATCACACAATCTAAAATCATGTGAGCGCGATAGTTTGATATAGCTATATCCAAAAAAAGAAGAGAGTTGCAGCACGAAGTGCTGCAACTCTCTTCTTTTTTGTTTTGACAAATTAATAGTAATTCCAAATAAATTCTAGAGACTTCGACTTCGCTCAGCCATCGTATATTTCTGGCTGAACGAAGTCCAAGCCCTATTTTTCTTATTTGAATTGCCTATAACTACTTAGCTGCTCCCTGAGCTTCTAGAAGTTGTTGTTTGAGGCGCTCTAGATCGTTTGCCCAGCGTGGATCAGGTTGATGTGCTTCTGAAGAAGCGCTAGAAGATGTTGAAGATCCAGTGGAAGTTTTCTTGTTGTTATTACGTTTTTTGCGCTTGGCAGGAGACTTAACAACGGCAGATGATGCTTCATCAGTATCTACTTCAGAAGAAGTTTCGATACTTTCGTCGGTATCAGAACCATCTTCCTTGCCCTTGGTACGGGGCAGGGCTTTTTCTAGTTTTAGAACTGCACCATTAAAGTCATAACCATTAAACTTTTCAATGACAGTGTCGGCAACTTCATCAGATCCAACGGTCACAAATCCAAAACCACGGCATTTACCTGTTTTGCGATCGGTTATAACCTTCAAGGATACTGAATCACCCGATTCATTGAAAATTTTTTCTAGAGCTTGGCGATCTAATTCTGCTGGCAGGTTGCCAACATAGAGACGAATGGACATGATGATAGAGAACCTCTACGCTATGAAATCTTCAGCAGGTGACTGGAGCAGCCGCTACAAAAAAACTTGTTTTGAAAACTTGTTTTGAAAACTTGTTTGCTACTTACTAGCTTAAATCGGAGCTATTGACTAAATGCTACCTACGATCAACTTGCTTAAATTTTTTGATGTGATATTTAGTGTGGCACTCTTGCGCCATGTATCAACATAACATACAAAATGCTGATATTTAAAATATAGTGTAATGAAAGTATCAAAATCAGCTTGATTTCACTTAGTAATGATCAAAGCAATTAGGATTTAACTTAAAAAGTCTTGCACTTGCTTCTTAGAATTCTGGCAGGCGCTTACAGCTACATTTTATGGATTTTATATTTTTCATGTTTTTTTATAAAAATTAATTTGTAGTTACTTGACTGGCAGAATTTGTCTAGTTTAATATCCTGTTATGCAAGTTTACATAAATTTTAAATGGAAATTATCGGGGCTATAGTGATTGGCTTCTGTGTATATCTTTCGCAATCAATCAAGGCTTCTGACGAGAAAAAGGAAAAAGAACTGGAGAAGAAAATCAAGGAAAAGCTCAAAAATGATCAGTATGTCAATATTCGTATTATAGAAAAGCCCTAGACCTCTCCCTAAAATATAGCCGTAGTCGTAAAGCTATCACCAACTGTAAGGCAAATAAAACCAGAGGGAGAGTTGCGGCGCGAAGCGCCGCAACTCTCCCTCTGGTTTTGTATCCTAACTAGGCGTGAGTTCAACATTTTGTGCCATTTGCACCGCGCGAAGCGCGGTGCAAATGGCTACGTTAACTAGAATGGCTGCGGCTAGATAAATGTCTTTCTGTTTGGATGGGTATACTAGGAAAATCTAAACTTGCTTTGAGTCTGGAGTAAAAATTGTGAAGCAAAAAGTGCAAACAATTGGTAACGAGATTAAAACTCAAATAAAAATTCTGGGAACTTTGGTGGCGATCTTTTGGATTGTGACCATAGTTAATGAAATATTACTGCGGGGAACCCTAACTCAGTTTGGGATCTATCCACAAAGAACTATTGGTTTACGCGGTATTTTGTTTGCACCATTTTTACATGGTGGCTTTTATCATGTGGCGGCGAATACACTGCCCTTCATTGTGTTGGGCTGGTTAGTGATGTTACGCAATCTTAAGGATTTTTATGTTGTATCAGCGATCGCGGCTCTATCTGCTGGTTTAGGAACTTGGTTAATCGGTAATCCTTATTCTGTGCATATTGGTGCTAGTGGCGTGATATTTGGCTATTTTGGCTATTTGCTATTTCGGGGTTATTTTGAGCGGAGTTTTGTGGCGATCGCTATTTCTTTGGCAATTGGAGTCACCTATGGCGGTCTAATTTGGGGGGTGTTTCCCACCCGATCTTATATTTCTTGGGAGGGACACTTGTTTGGATTTATCGGCGGGATCATTGCTGCCAAACTTTTGGCGGAGCAAGGAAAAGAGACTCCATAAAACAAGAAGAGCCGCGCGACGCGCGGCTCTTCTTGCTTTATAGGGATTTGGGAAAACTAGGCAACGCTTTTAATTGCCTCTAGCAAACTACGAGTACAGGCTCCCTTATCGCAGAAAAAGTCGATATTTGCACCATTGGCGATCGCCTGCTCTTTGCCACCATCGGCAGCAGAGTAAGCAACTATTTTGATGTGCGAATGCTGGCTCTTGATTTCGCTAGAAGCTGCCCATCCATTCATCACAGGCATATGTAGATCCATAATCACCACATCAGGATGACATTGGTTTACCTTGGCGATCGCTTCTTTACCGTTAGTTGCAACTTCTACGAACTCGATACATGATTGCAGGGAAAGCGCCAGTTTGAGAGTATGTCGCGTCAGTTCGTGGTCATCTACCACTAGAACACGCAAAGTTTTTGTAGAAGATGTCATGGTGTGTTCGGTAAGAAGGTCTTGACAATTACTCATTTATGTAACTAAAGATACTCTCTATTCGATTTTAAAGCTTCTACCTGAGGTACGAGAGCTTCATCTTTCGTAGGTGCGACAAGTCTGATCTTCAATCACAAAATAAGGAATAGCGCTTAGCGCTATTCCTTATTTTGTGAGAATTTTTTATAGTTAATAGCTAAAATTAGCCGCGCCACTTGACCTTGGGCAAGATTTGCTTCTCATCAATGCGATCGCGATATTTCACCGCAAAGTTGAGCAAAGAATCTAGCAACGCATCGGAAAGAAAATGGGGCTGAAGTCCTAGATCCAGCAGATTCGTATTTTTAGCATTGAAATAATGCTGCTCTGACTCAACGCGAGGATTGTCGATATTGTTGACTTCGACCTTAATGCCTAGGGTTTGCCCTGCCTTTTGTACCATCATCGCCAAGTCATTAATCGAGAATAGCTCCGTAAACTGATTAAAGACGCGCATTTTGCCCGCTTCCGCAGGATTGGCGATCGCTAGCTCGATACAGCGCACGGTGTCACGAATATCAAGGAAACTGCGGGTCTGCCCACCAGAGCCATAGACAGTCAAAGGATGTCCGATCGCAGCTTGAATACAGAAGCGATTTAGCGCTGTTCCGAATACGCCATCGTAATCAAGACGATTGATTAGTAATTCATCACTACCCGTCTCTTCGGTAAGTACGCCATAGACCACACCTTGATTGAGATCAGTCGCACGCAAGCCCCAAGTCTTACAAGCAAAGTGAATATTGTGGCTGTCATGCACCTTGCTGAGATGATAAAAACTACCAGGCTGTTTTGGATAAGGCAGCGTATCTTTGCGACCATTGTGTTCAATGGTGATGTAGCCTTCTTCGATATCAATATTGGGTGTGCCATACTCACCCATCGTGCCGAGTTTAACCAGATGACAGTCAGGGTTATGCTCCTTGATGGCGTACAGCAAATTCAGCGTTCCCACTACATTATTAACTTGGGTCAGCACAGCGTGTTCGCGATCGATCATCGAGAAAGGAGCAGAACGCTGTTCGCCAAAATGGACTAGGGCATCAGGCTCAAATTGTCGGAATGTTTTTTGTAAAAATTCATAATTGGTGATATCGCCGATAAAGAGATCGATGTGCTGTCCTGAGACTGCCTTCCATTTGTACACCCGTTCTTGAATCGATGCGATCGGTGTCAATGTGGCAACGCCTAACTCATTGTCCCAATGTCGGCGGATTAAATTATCTAAAACACCAACTTCGTAGCCCTTATTCGCCAGATGTAAGGCTGTCGCCCATCCGCAATAACCATCGCCACCAATTACCAGTACTTTCATGGGTTCTGTCGCTTACAAAAACTTTTAGTTGCAGTTTCCAGATCAACCCTATCAGGATTTGCCCCCTTTATGATGCTCAGAACTGAAATTTTGTAATGCTTATGTGTTCTGAAATACAGACGGGGGCAGAAGATTTTCCATTCATTGCCATGACCTAATTGGCTAGGGCATAGTTCACGCAATTTAGCCGATCGCAGCTTTTTGTGGGCAAGTGTAGTGTATCTGTATTAGTAATCCCAAATGGTTTGCTATAGTTATGCGTAGTTATCTTAGGACAAGCAGTAAGTATGCTCTCGATTGCCGAACTTGCCCATAAAAGAGATCCAGAGGCGATCGCCTCAATTATTTGCCAAGAAGTTAAGACTCTTGACATCGGCGCAATCAAAGTAGAAGTCGAGATAACTGATAGCAACCTAGATATACAAATTCGGACAAATAATGCCTTTGACAAGGATAAACTGCTGACATTATTGCGTAGCAAATTACCAACTCTACGCATAAAATCAGTCTCGAAATTTAGGATTCACTGCTGGCGCAACGATGAAGACATCCATGAGCAGCGCCTGATGTGGACGGAGCAATTCATGTTAGATCCCCAATATCCCACTATTGCCCTAGGTCAAAATTCTCTAGCTTATTTTGCAGATGATTCTGATAACCATGCAGACTTGGTAGGTAATGCTTCCAAAGAATTGCGATCGCCTGAACCACAACTATCGAAAAATTCAGTTTTACAACAAGCGATCGCTCAGATCATGCCCGATAGCGTCAATAGCTCTGCCAAGCACCTAGATCCATCTCAACCCAATATCCCTATCGAAAATCAAGCCACAAGTAATTATCCCTTCGCACAATCATCGAGTATCACTAGACAACCGAACAAAGTCAAACCCACCTCCGATCAGAGCTACTGGCAATTCCTACTTGTGGGCGTGGGAATTATTCTGCTAGGTCTAGGGATCGGGGCATCAGTGCGGACGATTACTGCTAGTGCAAATTTAGCCAAGGATGAAGTCGCCCCCTCTGCGGCTAGTAGTCAGCCTAATTCCAATCCACCTAATCTCAACCCTGAAAGACCAGAAACTAGACCAATACCGCCCAGTGCTGGCGTAACCAGTCAAACACCCGTTGACGACAACGTAATCACCCTAGAAAAATTTAATCTTGTCGAAAAGGGGATGACGCTAGCACAGGTGGAGAAAATATTAGGAATGTCAGGCAGTGTAATCGCTGAAAGCGTCTCCAACACAACTGTGGGCAAGGTTTATTCTTGGAAAAACCCGCAAGGTAGTAATGCCATCATTGAGTTTAAAGATGGTCGAGTTGTTGCCAAAGCACAGGCGGGGCTTTAGCAATTTCAAATATAGCTAAAACCAGAAGAGAGTTGCGGCGCAAAGCGCCGCAACTCTCTTCTGGTTTCGCTTTTGTCCTAAACCCCAAACAAGAGAGGCGGCGCTTCACGCTGCCTCTCTTGTTTGGTTGTGAAGCAAAACTTGCTTTGCTATAGCTGCAAATTAACCAGACCCGAAGTTATAGCTATATTCACTTGTATTAGGACAAATTAAAACCCAAGAAGTGAGTTGCGGCGCTCCGCGCCGCAACTCTTATTCTGGTTTTGTGTCCTAACAATTATGACTATAGCTATAAAGAATAAAGTGTCGAGTCAAAGGCTCGACACTTTATTCTTTCGGAGGATGGTTAGACATTGCGATAAAATTACTCAGAGCAGGACTGAGCATATTCGGAGAAAAAATTTTTGGGTATCGATTTACGCAGCTATGTCTATCTAGACAATTTACAGCGACAACATGCTGCCTACTTGGGAACGATCGCTCAAGGATTTTTACCATTACCGGGGGATACCTCTCTATGGATCGAAATCTCCCCCGGCATTGAAATCAATCGGATTACTGATGTTGCCCTCAAAGCCACCTCTGTCCGCCCAGGAGTGCAAATTGTCGAACGCTTGTACGGACTTTTAGAAATTCACTCCGCGAGTCAAGGTGAAACCCAAGCAGCAGGACGAGCGATTTTAGAAATGCTCGGTGTTACTGAGGAAGATCGGATCAAGCCCCGTTTGCTATCGAGTCAGATTATTCGCAATATCGATGCCCATCAAACTCAGCTAATCAATCGGTTTCGCCGTGGACAGATGCTCCTATCTGGACAGACTCTCTACATTATGGAGGTTGAGCCTGCTGCCTATGCTGCTCTTGCCGCTAATGAAGCGGAGAAGGCGGCATCGATCAATATCTTGGAAATTGTCGCGGTGGGTAGTTTTGGGCGCTTATATCTAGGTGGTGAAGAGCGAGATATTATGGCGGCTTCGGCGGCGGTGCTAAATACGATTAATAACGTCAAGGGGCGTGATATTTACGGTGGCGATCGCAAAGAGTAGCCACTCAACCCAAGCTAGAAGACTAAAGATCATCTTCCCAGCCACAACATTTACAGCGCCACTGTTCTGGTGGCATCCGCATTCGCGAAAAGGCAGTACGACATTCGGGACATTTGCCCGTAAACAATGGATGCCAACCATATTCGATCGCCATGGTCGGATCGTAAATGTGAATATCCTCTGGCTCCCATAGCTCCGCCGATACAAAATCTGAGCAGATGCCCCAATCGGGTCCATAGGGATGGACGGCGCAGACCAGTAGGTTGGTATGGGCGTAATAGTTGCAGCGATCGCATAGAGATATCTTCGGCATAGGGCGTTATTTTCTAGCCAAATCTAGCAATTTCAATACCATTTTGGATAATCACTAATTCAAGGGTCAAAGAACTAGCAGGGAAAATCGCTTCCTTGGCAACGGCGCGAATTTCGTAAGGCGATCGCAACTCACTAACCATCTGAAATAGCTCATTTAAGGCTTCAGGAGGAAAATTACCAACTTTACCCGTGAGGGTGTCGGCTAGCACACCCTCACGCCGAGCGCGAAAACTAACCAACAAGAATAGTTGTTCTATCCTTGAGAGCCATGTTTGCTGAGTGAGATTCGCTTCAAATTTGAGGGTAGCAATTTCTGTCCCAACGGCAAAGATTTGACGATTGAGAGTGACATCGGCATCAATAATAATTCTGGTTTCCCGCTTTAGGAAGTTA
>CAVVRZ010000006.1:0-590661 GCA_963750795.1 uncultured cyanobacterium | reverse complement strand
CTTGCTCCCGAAATTAGCCGCCGCTACGACAGGCTGATTTCTCTATTAAACAATGACGATACCCACAGCAAGCAGCCGACTGTAGACCTTGCTCTACGGCTATTCTGCCGATCCGATGCCGAGTGGCGAATTGCTCGGAATGCTCTGTCCAGTAGCGCCCCCCTAATCAAATCTAAAATTATTCAACTCTATATCCCCACCAATAGCACCTCGCGATCGCTCCTATCGCAAGCAATGGTATTAACCGAAAAAGCTGCTAGCTATTTACTAAGCGAAGATATCCCCATCGAGAAAGTTATCCCCAAGCCACGCACCAGAAAAAAGGCATAAATCAACGTCAGTTCGACGAAAGCTAAAAATGGTAAAAATTGCAAAGCAATTTTTACCATTTTTAGCTATTTGCGCCACGCTTCACGGCGCAAATAGCTATCGAACTCACGTTAAATCAAAAAAAGATAAAAGCCACGCTTTACGTGGCTTTTATAGTAATTTCAAATAAATTCAAGAGGCTTCGACTTCGCTCAGCCAGCAATAAAAGATGGCTGAGCGAAGTCGAAGCCCTAGTTTTCTTATTTAAATTGCCTATATCTTTTTGTGATTCAAAATTAAGGACAAGTATCTGATCCTGTGGTGACTGCACCGAGCAGAGTCTGGATCTTGACCCATTTAATTTTCTGGGTGTTTTCAAGCTTTAGATTAACGCAGATGGGTAGGGATAGAGTTTTATTGGGATCGTAGAGGAAGCCTCTAGAGTCAAACTCAATAGGTACAGGCGTACCCAGACTCGCACCATTACCCGTGATGCTAGAAATAATCACACCCTTTTCTAGAGGTTGATCTCTTCCACTCTCGATCGCCACATTATCTAATTTGAAAGCTTTGTCATTGGAGTTAGTACTCAAAGTTAACCTAACCCGATTGGCATTACTCGTTTGGCGTTGTTTTGCCTCCGACTGAGCCGATTTAATCGCTTGAAACACCTTAGTTTGCGAACCATTAAGACGCTGACTATTCACAAAGCCCAGCCATGAGGGAGCGGCGATCGCGCTCAACACTCCCACGATGATCATCACTACGAGAATCTCAATCATCGTAAAGCCGAAACTTTGATATCTAGTTTTATTTTTATACTTAGAGCGTTTAGAGCGCTTACTCAAATTTAAAAAGCTTATGAAATTTCTGAATAAAGTAGCCATTTTTTTCACTTAACTCACGCACCTATTGTTTCTTGAGACCAATGCCACTGCGTCCGAAGGCACGCACATCAGCAGTAGGGAAAAATGAAAGATTATTATCATTTGGCGCTCTGAAGTTCGATCCCATCCGCGCTAAGGCATTGCCGCGCATATAGATCCTTGCGGTGACGCTTTCAGGAGCGACACAAGCGTAGAAGCTAGTTAATTGCGAAGGGTTAGAGGTAGCACTCGCAAAATCATCAGGAACGCGCTGCGTGACCACACTTACAGGATCAGTCGTACCCACGCCCACCGAAGGATCATTACAATCAAGATTAGTGGCAGGGCTGACCGATGTGTCATTACGTCCGATCGGGATCTTAATTGCCGCCGTAGCACCAACAGGAAAACTACCTGTTGCCACCAAGTTACCGCCCTGATTGGTGCTGTATACAGTGTCATCCATAAAATCAACTAAGGTCACAAAGGGATCGCCCGTAGCCGCGCTAAAGTCAAAATTAGTATATTTGCGCCATCCTGCGGCGATCGTTGACAAAGTGCCTGTCGCATTACCAAAGTCAGGACGGTTAAAACCTGAGGATGGCAGGATGAAATACCGAGTTGGGTCGGTTAAGACAACGGGCGTAGTAATCAGGTCAGAGTTAGCACGAGTAGAGGTTAACGCAATGCTAGGACAGGTCAAGTTTGTGGCACTGATAGCAGTACCATTGCTGCAATAGGCTGCATATCCGTCTTTGATCTCCCATCGTAAGATGCGGGCGGTATTCGAGAAGCCGTTATTACCAGCAGTGCGATCATCTTTGAGATAGTACGCAACTAGGGAATAGGTAAAAATATTTGCACCAAAGGCGTTGCCAGCATAGGCATTAGCGGGATTGATGCAGGCGGCATAGGCAGCGGCGTTACCTGAGTAGGGCATACAACCAATTTTGACGGCGGCAGCAGCAGGAGTAGCGCTATATCTAGCTTCGGTGTTAGGTTCGTAGGCAAAGCGTTTCCAGAATACGAGAATCGGGGTGCAGGTGTTAGTACCTGCGGGATTGCATTCATTACCCGCGCCAGATTGCGAATGGGGAAGTTGGGAATTAATGCCAGCAAGAGCAGTTGAGCCGTAGATATAGACTGCCTCTTGCAGATCGTCAGCAATATAACCGATCGCTGCCTGTAGTTCTTCTTGAGCGTTAGACTTGGCTGATTCTTTGCGATCGCTATCCAATACGCCTACTAGGAAGCTGAGCATCACCACCACCAATAAGGAGGCGATCAGCGATGCCACTAATAGCTCAAGCAGTGTAAAACCTGAGTTGCCAGATCCACGCCTTTTTGGACGATGATTCGTCCTGCGTCGAGATGTAATTGTCAGTATGGAGGTTAGCAGCTTTTTCATAGGACAAATTCTCTTGGCAAATTCTCTGAATTAATTTCTTCAGGACTAATCAGGTTAACAACTTAAAACGCACCGTTGCCAGTGCAATACTTGATGTCATTAAGCTCAATCAAACTCACCTTTACCAGTACCAAGCTTAATGTCATCAAGGTTATTGGAATCGGTGGTGGGTAAAATTTGCGATCGCATGGTAACGATCGGACAAAGGATAGAAGCAGTGGAGACAAAGGGAGTCTGACTCCTACCACAAATTGCTTTGTCAGTACCTGTTTGTAACGTTGTGCTACCCGCAAAGGCATCGGCACGATAGACCCTTACCCCTAGCCAAAATCCCCTAGAACTGAGGTTACTAGCTGTGGAGGCGGGATCGACGGAGTAGCGAGAACCGCTTCGCATTGGTTGGATTACTAAATCCTGCGGATCATCGGTACTAAAGCCATTGCCATTAGTATCCACCCTGATCCCTTTGACTGTAGTACCACTAAGACTGAGCAAACTGGTATTCGTTGGGGCTGCGACCTGATCGAATAGGTATTGTCCTTGGGCATTGGGTAAAGGTACTAGGCTATCGGGAAATTGAGAAGTATCGATCACCCCACCTCTCACGGCATCGATATACGATCGCGCAGCTTGAGTTGCTTGGTCAACGCGACGGGCATTCACCCGCGCTGAGTTGGACAGTGCCACCATCGGCGCGATCGCCACAATCAAAATACTCACCACCGCCACCGCAATCAGTGACTCTAACAGCGAGAATCCTGACTGCGATCGCTTTAAAGAGCTTGAACTTAAAAATTTTGACTTTAAGAAACTAGATAGATATAGGCTAATCATCTTCTTAAACCTACTGATAAACGTTAGGGATGGTGTAGTTCGGAGCCGTCGCCGCGCCACCGTAGAAGGGCTGGGTGTTGCAACGTCGTCTGAGGTCATTACCACGCAAGGCTCTACGGGTATAGTTAGTCGGCACAGTGCCTTCCCTCTGCACTCTGTCGGCATTGACCAACGAAGTTGACACATTGACAGCAAGGGGATTAGCAGGCTCAAGAGCGCAGAGGAGAGTCTCGACCCAGCGATCATCCGCACTCACTTCCCTAAAGAACTCATTAGCTCCAGGAATCGGTACAGCAAAACGTTCGGCAAAGCGATCGGGCTGTTGAGTCAATAGACCCACATCATAACCCCACAGACGAATCGGTGGCGTGTAGTAAGGAATGCGGTTAACGGTCTTAGACGTATATTGCAGATTATAACCACTCAAGACTCTATTGTCAGACTGACCCGTACCTGGTTGAATCGGACTCATAAAGATCGTCGTGGTGTCCGCTACAAATCCAGCCATTGTCGATGGGGTATAGGGAGCAGTGGCAAAACGACTCTTAGTATTTTGGATGAAACCACCCGCAATCTTCACAGGTACATTTTCCCAGTTTTCAAGGAAGCGGACAAAGTTAGGCAAGCCACCACCTGTCTCACCTGTCTTGATTGAAACTTCAGATGCACTCGATCCTTGGAACAGCGTACTTGAAGGCTGGTAATCCATACCATTGCGTGATGGTGTTGCCCCTGCCACGAAGTAAACATTTACCTCGGTTCTGACTGGACGCAATGTCCATTGTCCTGTGTTAGCCGTAGGCGTACCATTAATACCTGCCTCAGTAGAGAGGTTCGGCTGACTAAAGGTGGCGGTAGTCGCATTGGGGAAGTGAAGCTGAGTCACAGGCGCTAACTCTGGCTGATCGACCGAGGTCATCGCCACAAATAATGTCTCAGGATGAATCTTACTGTCATCACCCCAGAGACCAAGGAAGCGCACACCTCTAAAGGATGAGTACTTGTCTCTGACCAGCATCACCGAGGTGTTATCTTCCGTAGGCGCGACTGTGAGATCGGTGGAGCTAGTGTTACCCAAGAAGTTACCCACCAGAATATTTGGTGTATAACCCTTAGTCACATCCAAAGGATCAATCGGATCGCCCTCAAAAATGAAGCTCGGCTCAGCACTGAGCGCAAAGTCAGCATTGGGGATTGAGGTCACAATCTCGCAAATTGCAGGAGGATTGTTAGCCGTACAGGTATTTGCGGGTAGCCCTGCTGTGATCAGTATTTGGGAAAGTTCAGCAGGTGACTTCTTGGAAACCGTCAGCTTCGAGCTAGCCCCTTGACCATTGTTAGTAATGACATAGTAGACATCATTAGCGATTAATGGCGCTGGTACAGGGTTTGTCTTGTCGGAGAAGACTATCTTATTACCGACGGTAATAATGGGATCTTTACCATCGCCAGGGGTAAGGATAAAGTCACCACTGGTAACTTTCGCTTCCAGTCTCTTTTGTGTGCGTGACGATACCCAGAAGATGTTGTTAGGATCAACGCCATCAAGTTTGACCTGCAAGCCCTTGAACTTGATACTTTCCTTGAAGTCACCGCGCATGATGAAGACAGGGCTAGGACCACGGCGGGTACTGGTAGGTGTGCAGAGACTATTGGCTCCCGTCACTGGGTCGGCACAGTTCGCCCTAAAGGTAATCTTGCCCTTGAGTTCACGAGTACCCGCATCAAGGATGCCTAAATTGGCGATGTTATACACATGGACACGGTTGTCAGCAAAGGTATTGATAGCTCTCAGGGAGAGATCAATCTTGCTGCCTGCTGTAGTACCAAGGTTAGGCGTGGCACTACCATCTGCCTTAGTCAGCGCATCAGGGTTTAGACCAACAAAGGCGGCGTTACCAGGTAAGAAGTTGAAGCTCAAGATGCCAGTACCACCCGTGAGATTCAGCGTATCAGGGTTGCTACCGCTACCCGCCGTAGTCGTGGTAGTGACAGCGCCCACAAAGCTTCTAATCGCTCGACCTGCGGCGTTAGCGCTTTGATCGCAGACATTAGCAGGGTTAGCAATATCGAGTCTATTGAGGCTCGTGCGCTGTACGGCTTGATAACGACGAGTCCGTCCTGTGGGGTTACAGACTGTAAAGGTACTAGCGGGTTGGACGGGGCTGCTACCGCCACTAAAAGTACTGCTGGTATCAGATGATGGGAAATAGGGGTTATAAGGCAGGTTGAGATTGAGCAGCGCAGGGGCGGGAGGAGGATTGAGAACTGTACTGGTATTAAAGGTGTAGTTGTTGGTAATGCAACGGGCATCCACCGATCCATCAGTACTGTTGATACAGGGGACATCAGGCAGAACTAAGCGCCCTGACGTACTGAGATTAGCTCTTAATGTTCCTGAAGGCGAGAAGATAGGGAAACTAGGATTATTGATGTAAAGGTTACGAAGGTTGTTACCAGTGCCACCAGTACCGTAAGATACTGCGTCACTCTGACCTAGGCGATCGAATTCACCATTAAAGTTGCGATACCACAGAGTTTTATCGGCTGTATCGGGCAGAGTCACCCGCATATGCTTGTTGTTGTTAGTACCACTATCAGAATCATTAGTAGCCGCAACAAAGTTACCAGGCAACATCGGGATCTCGCCCAAAGATCCAGGACGTGCAGGAATATTAGGGAAGATATCGGTTCTTTCACTAGGATCGATAACACCATTTTCATTGAGGTCATCGCCCCATGTATAGCGAGTACCACCTGTACCTGTACCACTTAGATCGGAAGGAGCAATGAATGGACGACTGTAGATATTAGTATCCGTACCTGTAGAGTCGTGGGGGAAAGGATAAGCCGCCGCAGGGGACGAGATCATCGAGAAGGGTAAACCTGCTGGGGTCTGCAAGCTACCAAATACAGGTAATGGCAAGGCTCCATCACCTAATCCAGGAGTTGGGGTAGGAGTAGGAGGAGTTGGTGTGGGAGTTGGTGTGGGAGTTGGTGTGGGAGTTGGTGTGGGAGTTGGTGTGGGAGTTGGTGTGGGAGTTGGTGTGGGAGTTGGTGTGGCGCAAGCTGTAGCATTCACTAAGTTGTCATCGTTGTTAGTGAAGTTAAAACCTGTACCGCAAGCAGGTCGAACGTTGGCAGTAGTACGAATGCGTCCTCGGCGTATGGACTGGTTTGTACCACCAGTACCATAGTTACCAGGGTTTGTCGCTGCATAGGCAGTACCAGGTCCCTTGAGGTTATCAAGGCTGAGACGGAACTCTTCGTCAGTGCTTTCGGAGAAACCATCTCTAACGGCTAAGACGGAGATTAATTTGTCGGTCGGGTCGCTGGCGGTACTGGTTCCACCTGTCCAAGAAATCACCGTACAGAATCGATTATCAGGAGAGGTAGGACAGGTAGCATCTTCAGGGTCGGTCAGCTCAGGACTATTAGCACCAGCCGCAAGTCTGGGGAAAGGCGCTCCTGCGGGAACTGTAACTGTACCGTTTTTAGTCGTCATCGTATAGGAAACGCCGCCATTGTTAAAGACAGCGCCCAAGACATCGATCTGTACAGCCTCAACAAAGAAAGCGCCTGAACCCGTATTAGTAAAGTCAACTCTGTCCGTAAATCTATTGGCAACAACGGCAGCAGTGGGACTGTAGTTTCGGTATAGCTCGAAGGTACTACCCGCAGTTACGTTCTTGACGTAGTAGGAATGGGTTGAATTTAGTGCCGTGCCTGTCACTGTAGGCAGAGTAACTGCTGGTGGTGGAGTGCCAGCTAACATAGTTACCTGTTGACCATCGGTAAAAGTATTGCCCGTGGCAGTAACAACATCAGTAACAGTATTAATAGCAGTGACTTGGAACGAAGGCGTATGACGTGTTACACCAACAACGCCCAGCGAGGCAATGTTATTAGGAAAGACAATGCCGCCCGTTGGGGTTAACGATATTTGGAAGGTCTGGATACCTGCCAATGTTGAAACGTTGCGGACATAGTAACCACCGTCTGGTTCCGTCAAACCACCGATCGCCACACCAGTGACATTAGTAAGGGAAACACGATCTAAGTTCTGATAGTTAGGGGTGTTACCGTCTAACAGAGTAAATACACCTACACCAGCTACTGAGGCAACCGATGCCAATCTTTGTGTATAGGGGAAGGCATCACCGACATTACCAACGTAAGCGCCAGTATCATTTCTACCGAATAAGGTGAGCTTAGCTCGCACGGTTTGACCCGCCCCTAATAAGTTACGGTTATTTAATCTGATCGTGTAGTCAAATCTACGGTAAACAGCATTGTTGGTACTGCGATTACCACCGCCTATACCAGCCGTACCTGTAATGACATTGAGAATATTATTGCTACTGCCGTTGTTGTCATCACTATTAGTAACAACATTTGCATCTGTAAATGCCACAGTATTAGGGTTACCAACAGAACCGAGTGAGACGGGAGCGGGAGCAGGACTAATTGGTAGGGTTAAACCGATTTGGCTCTCCAAAGCACCATTACCAGCAGGAATACCACCAGTATTTTGATTGCGGCGGCGACCTTCATTTTGATCGACATCATTGTTGGAGTTATCAGACCCTCTTAATATCTCGACGGTAGGTCCTGACTCGGGACAGGGGACAGTGCCATAGCTATAGTTGCGACCGCTACCTCTTTGGAAAGGTGTGGTCTGACCACCCATGATGTGGGGATAGGTGTAACCAGTGACTGCGTTACCACCGACCACGCCCAAGGGGATCGGCCAGCTAGCTTCGAGGTTAAATCCACTAGGAACCGATTCACCAAGATCGCAAGTATTAACAAAGATTAGTTGTTGGTTGCCATCTTTATAAATATCATCAAACCTCAGGAAGGATAGCCTTCTGGCGTAACGTGTATCAGCATCAGCAATGTAGCGTGGAGCTTTTAAAGGAGTGCTGATGACATTACTAGCATTGTAGTCAGGCAAAGTGGTTGTACCTGCCCCTGCCTTGACCCAATCAGAGAATGTACATTCACCAACAGGCAACTTGCGGCACATCTCCATGCCGTACTCACGATGGTTAACGCGACGCTGAATAGGAGTTACGCCGTTGGCATTGTAACTGGCGAGGTTGCCATTGATAGGGTTAGAGCTTTCCACATCGCCCATCCACAGGTTACTGGTGCTGCCCGCTAACCCATCTGAGTTTCTAGGCTTGAGCCAAGGAGAGCTAGTCACAAAGCTGTTATTGAAGAAGCCTGCTCGACGCATATCGAGGACATAGGCACTATCTTTTACCTTATTGGCATTGGTGTTAAGCAATGATTGCCAGTTAACACTAGTGGAGGCAAAGGCGTTGTTATTGAGGTCATAGTCACCATCAGTGCGATAGCCATCGCGATAGTTGGCAGACAGTACCGTCACCGCATCGGCGAGGACGGTGGCAGGTCGCCACTGATCACCATCGGGGCAGCTAGTGGTCTGAGCAGGACGGCAAGCAAAGTTACCGTCAAGCTTGTCACCAGTACCATTGTTGGCATGGCGCTTATAGAAGTTGCTCCAGACGTTGCTAATTTCGGCGGCTGTTGGTGGATTGGAGAGGGTTTCGATCAGGGGCTGGGTAAATTCTTCGCGGGTGTGCTTGTTAAAGGCAGGGATAGCTGTAGTCGGTGCAGTGGGATCTCTCTGAGCCTTAACATAAACGGGTAAGTTCGAGACTAGGGTGAGTCCCTTTTCACCTTTAGTGGCTTCTGTCCAGTTAAAAGAGCCACTGTTATAGTTGGTCTGGGATACTTGCGCTGTACCATCAACATTAGTCAAGTTAGCGGTATTGAGGAGACTGCGCCAGAGGCGATAACCATTGACTAGACGGATGCTATTAGGTTTACGGCTAGGATCTAGCAAAAAGTCAGTAGAGCTAAGGTTTTTACGCTTAGTGAGGGGAGTGGCGATCGCAGCTCCAGTAGAGTTGCGATCGTAGTAGCTGAGATCTTCGAGAGCATCTTCACGGGTGGCATAGATCAGACCACTATAGGGCAGTAAGAAGTCAGTTGCCACGCCCGTATTATTGCCGCCACTAATCCTTGAGCCACGGAGACGATCCATGTCGATATCAGTGGCACGAATTTCGAGGGGTTGACGCTGCTCAATTTGCAGATCGTAAATATCGCCACGGTTAGGTGCAGTAACAGACAAGCCACTCTCAGGGAAGCTACTACCCCTTGGCTGATTACCATTACCTGCCTCAGTGAGTGACTCGTTACGATTGAGAGACTTGACCTCTCTACCATCAAGGAAGGCACTCTCGCGGAAAGCGCCGTGGGGAATCTCCACCGTACCCAAGGCAATGTTACCCGCAGGGGTTGCAGGGGAAATCGTTGCGGATGCACCTGAGGTGTTAGCGAGAGCGATCGAACCGTCAAGAATCTGTAACGCGCACAGATTGGAATCGATGGTGGATTGCTGAGGCAGGGTTAATTCGGCATTGACGGCGCTGGTTACGGATTTTTCAACGATGATCTTTTTGAGGACTTCTCGCAGTGGCTCATTGGCAAAGCGTCCATTGGGGAAGATTAGGTTTGCTTGATAAGCGAGACGTTCGCCGTAGGATGCACTGGCTAGAGAAGGCTGACGGGCTGCATCATTAAATTTAAAGATGCCATTGCTAGGGTTACTGAGACTCGTATTGTAAAACAGTCCCGAATCAGCATTGAAAGCGATACCGCTAAAGGTGACATCGCTTGAGGATGCAGTCTTGCCAACGCTATAGACAAGACCATTGTTAGAACGCCCTCTAGCATTGCCATTCCAAGGTGCGGCACTACCACCAATGGGTGCATTTCTAGCCGTATCCACATTGGTGGGATCGTAGTAACTGCTGACACAGGCGATCGGAGTTTGGTAGTTGGTTGGTGCGCCCGCAGCATTGTATGCGTCGTACTTGTAGTGATAGATGGCAGTAGCCCGCATTTGCAGGTCGCCTTTGCGGGAGGTATCAGTCGTAACGGTAGTACTCCAGCCATCACCGCCTGTAATGGGTGAGTAGTATCCCGCAGTAGCACGAGATGGAGTGGTGGTGGTATCCAGCCAAGCGATATTAGGCGAAGTCATCGGCATTGAGTCAGGCCAGACCACATAGTTGCGTGGCTTAGTTTCGCGATCGCTATTGGTATCGACCGAGGGATCACGAACGGCGGCAAACTTTAACTCATCAACTTTATGAGTGAGATCATCAGCACCAGTGTAGTCAGTGATGGGGTTATTAACGCTACCATTCCATAGGGGCGCACTGGACTCATCAAAGGCAGGAGTGGCTGGATCGTCAGGCAAACCTGTACGGAATCGAGGTAAGAAAGAATCTTCAGGACGACGACTGTAAATACCTGCATTGGTGACTACGCGCAAGCCGCCAGTACGAGGTGAAGACTCAGGGATAACTTTAGTCGGGTTTGCGGGTTCAGGAATAGCAGGGTTAAGGGCGGCGGATAGCTCCCAGAAACCACCGCGATCGGTTACACCAAGATTGCTAAGGGGAATGGAGCGAGTCAAACGATAGCGCTCGGCTGTACCCACGGTGGATTCATTGGGATCATTCCAGAACACCGATGAAGTGGTGGTGAGCTGGTTCTGTTCCTTATTTCCGACAAATTCAAGGCTGTTACTAACGGTGTTACGCTTGAGCCATTTGGCAGGCAGACCGTTGCCCACTAGAACGCGATCGCCGATCATTCTCTCATTGGTAATATCTAGGCGATCGGGGTCACCTGCGGCTAAGCTAAGGCGATTCCCTGCCGCAGGGACGAGTAAAGTCACCCCAGTACTGGCTAAAATACCACCCCTGCCATCAAAGCCAGCCCCAGATCCAAGGTTATATGCCCCGATCGCTTTACCAAAACCAGCATTAGCGTAGCTTGGCAACATCCAGTCGATAGGTGGAGCTAGCTCTGGTGTTTGCCCAGGCACAGGAATCTCGGTCAAGACAACCCCAGATAAATCAGGAGGAACAGCCTTAGTGACATCAAAGTCAATGAAGGGAGCATCTCCAGTGCGGAAGGAAATCCTGCGGGTGCGTTCGCCAAAGTAGGCGGTAAATGCTGCTCTTCTGGCGGTAAGAATTTCTGAAGCTGAGGAGAGAGCTTCATCAGTGATCCGTTTAGCGAGATCTTCTTTGACGGATACAGGGTCAGTGGCTTGGGGACGAAGCACAGCCTTATCGACAAGGGCAGCAATACGACGGTTGTACTCAAAATCATTGAGGGCAAGGTTAGAGCTGCGGTTACCTGTAACGGAGCTATTAACACTGACGGTGGAGTTGGTGGTATCCCCCGGAATATCGGTAATTAGTTTTACCCCTGCGACTGGAGTCGTGACCGTATCAGGAGGTACACCCGCACCAAGGAATAAATGGACGTTTACCTGTGCGCTGGCAGAGGAAGATAGGAGCGTGGTGTCATCAATAACGGCATCGCCTTCGACAACGTTACCTGCAACGACAATTTCACTGTTTTCTTTTTTGTAGTAGCAGGAACCGAGAAGGTTAGGATCATCGGTTTTTTGAGGAGTGGCATCAAGAGAGCCTCCAGAGCTACTGACTTGGTATAGGGTAATCGGGCTAGCACCTGCGCCCACCATGAGGTTACCTGCGCTGTAGATACGTCCGTTCAGACGGAAGGTGGCAGGGTTAACAATTTCCGTATCACCTTCAAAGAATACGGCGTTATTGTTTTGAGGCGATCGCGCACGGTCTTGCTGCAACTCAACAGCACTCACTGAGGTGACACCGTTATAAACTTCAAAGCGATCAGCATTGGCAGCAGGGAAGCTTGCCGCATCGGTAATCGGCACGGTAACGGCGTAGACAAAGAAGGACTTACGAAGTTGGTTATCGCTGGAGGTTGTCCAACCGCCCTCTGTGGCGATGTTAGTTACACCACCCGTGGACACGCAAGCTCCCGACAGCGTGGTTTCATCCATCGGCAGCGCTCGAGTTTCAAGGGGGGCTAAGGGGCGGCTCTCAGCTTGGGCAGACTGGCTTACAGGAGGACGGGCGCGAAAGAGAATGCTATAAAGCCCATAGGAGTCATATTTACCATTACCGTCAGTATCAATGGGAAATTTCCACGCAGTGGAAACGTATTCGCGGTTCTCGATTTGTGAGTAGGTAGTGTTATTGACGTTTAGCGCACCATCGGGGGTAGATGCCCCTGAGCTGTTGATGTAGTCATAGACCAATTGCAGACGGGTTTCATCAGGGAGGGTGTATCTGCCGTTGTCGTTGGTGATGATGCTGTCTAGGGTTAGCTCGGAGGGGGTGGTGCGGGGCAGTCTGCCATCATTGAGGAGGGCATCGATCTTGGCACGGGCGCGATCGACGATGGGAGTAGCGGCACTACGGAATACTTGCTCGGTGCGAGCATTGGAGGCGGTTCTAGCGCGATCGCTGGAACGCGATACGGTGGTCACCACCAAGAGGGTGACAACGAGGGTCACGAGGGTCACGGTTGGTAAGACAAAACCTGCGGCTTTGCCGATCGCTTTGCGCTGTCCTTTGGACGCGCCCATAAGTTGCCGTACAAATCGCCGACTGATGCGAATAGGACTGCCGATTTTAATTAGCCATTTCCTTAACTTGGCGATAAATTCGGCAAAAAAGCGATTAATTTTACGGCTTTGCTTAGAATCAGACATAACTTTTACCAACCTGACTGCAATATACTACCCAAGAGAGATTCAAAAATAACCGCCAGTTCCAAAGAATTTTGTCGCTGCGATAGTAATTTTTGGTTAGGAAGGTGTGGGGAATTGAATCACGGCGTAGGCGATCGCCTGAATTGTAAAACCAATAACGAGGCTAATCAGGGTAAAAGCACCGAAAAATCGCCAGATTCGCCTTTGAGAAATGCCATTGTCCAACAGTTGCTTGCCAACTAGCGTAATCGCTGCTGCGATCGCTCCGATGACGAGGCTATTGAGCCAACTAACTGAGTTTTGCAAAATCAATTGACAACTGGCAATCATGAACACAATTGTGACGATCGTGGCGAGGATTTCGATAATAGAGAGTTTTTTGTCAGGTGCTGCTTCGTAACGCACATCGCCAAAGCTCAGTACATAAAGACCTAGACAAGTACCAAGGGTAATCAAACTTTGGTTAAGACCTGAATAAAAATATACGGCGACAATTGCCGCGATCGCCGCCAACAGTCCGCCTAGGCTTAGGGGAATAGCCACTGCCGCCGCGATCGCGATCGCCGCAAATACGCCAGCGTTTAAGTATTCTTGATAGCGAATTAAGGTGCAAAGATGACTGCCCCAATAGCCATAGGTGAAGGCGATCACCGTCAAAGAAACTAGCGATCGATAACCAATTTCTAACCAACCGATTTTGATTGCCATAAAATTTACGCCATAGCATTAGGTATTACTTTTGAGAAGGTCAAAACCCAAAGCGCTGCCATTTATTAGGAAATTGGGTTTAAGACTAGCTCAGCTATAAGCCTAAATATACAGCGCTTTCGACCCTGTCCAGCCAATCACAACCCAAAGCAAAATGGCAGCGTTTAGCGCTGCCATTTTGCTTTGGATTAACTTGCAAATGTTAGTAATCGTCTCTCACGGCGAAGGAAAGAGTCTGCTTAGTCACAATATTAACTACTGTATTCGGCTCGATCACCGTTACCTGTGGCGCAGTGACATTACCCAAGACGGCGGCGGCGGCAGCACCACCGAGGACATCCAAAATCTGGACATTACCACGCAATACGCCTCCAAGGACAGCACCTGCGGCTCCACCAATACCTGCATCGGTTAGGATCGCTCCTGCACCAGTTTCGCGAGGATCTTTCATATCATTGATCAAGTCTGACTCCGCCTGTAAGTTAACAGTCGCGCCCCGACTACTAAACCTTTGGGCAATAAATCGCGAACCACCCTCCGCAGGTACAAATTGCCCTTCGACTAATGCTCCCGCAGGAATCAACACCGTGCCGTTGTTGGCAACGATATCTTGAGCGACCACTAGATTAGCTGACACGGTTTCACCCTTGGCAATGTAAAGAGTATCTTTGCGATCAATCTTGGTAGCGATCGCCTGTCCCGCAGGTAAGCTCATGGTTGAGCGAAATACTTGGGCGATTTGATAGGTTTGCGAATTGGCAGAATTGGCGTTAGATAACTGTGATCTCCCCCCAGAGATGCTGGCGTAACTAGGCATGGCGGCTATGGCAATACTCAAGGTCATGCCCAAAGATGCGGCGATCGGTAATTTTGATAATTGCGATCTAAACTTAGCGCCCATAAATACCTCTAGAATCTATTCGATAGAGTGCTGTCTTATTTTGACGGAATTGTCAATATTTTTGTTCCGAGAGCGATCGCAGGCGATCGCTCTCCAAAGTTTAGACTATGGACACCGCAAATTAGGTTCAAAATCCGCAACAAAAAAGCGGCGCTTCGCGCCGCTTTTTTGTTAGTTAGACGTTTACTGGCTTGACTTGGGCTAGCAAACTATTAAGGTAATCACCTTCAATAACTTCCGTTTCGAGGAGCTTCTCAGAGATAGTTTCTAACAACTCACGATTGTTTTTCAGAATTGAAAGAGCAGTTTCGTGGGCAGTTTCGACAATGCTCTTGATTTCCTTATCGATCGCTTCTGAGGTAGCAGAACTGACCGATCGCGCCATTTCCATACCACCAAGGAACTGACTTTGGGGCTTTTGATATGCCAGAGGTCCTAAAACATCGCTCATCCCATAGCTGGTTACCATTTTGTCGGCGAGTTCAGTAGCTCTTTGCAGGTCATTGGATGCGCCTGTCGTGATACTACCAAAGATGATTTCTTCGGCGGAGCGCCCACCGAGCAGAGTGGCAATTTGCGCCTGAATTTCTTCTTTGCTCATCAAGAAGCGATCTTCGGTGGGGAGTTGCAGGGTATAGCCCAGAGCCGCCATACCACGGGGAACGATCGAGATTTTTTCGACTCTGCCGCTACCGGGGTTAAGTGCACCGACGAGGGCATGACCGACTTCGTGGTAAGCAACAATCCGCTTTTCCTTTTCATTGAGGACACGGCTCTTTTTCTCCAGACCCGCGACAACCCGCTCGATCGCTTCGGCAAAGTCTTCGAGTTTCACGGTTTCGCGTTCAGCACGGGCGGCTAGTAACGCGGCTTCATTGACGAGGTTCGCCAAATCTGCCCCTGCAAACCCAGACGTACGGGTGGCAACCACTGATAAATCCACAGCAGCGTCAAGGGAAACCTTAGCAGCATGGATTTTGAGAATGGCTTCGCGTCCAATCTTGTCAGGGCGATCAACTAACACTTGGCGATCGAAACGACCGGGACGCAGCAGGGCTTGGTCGAGGGTTTCAGGGCGATTAGTAGCAGCAAGAACGATGACTGTGGTTCCATCGACACCAAAGCCATCCATTTCCGTGAGTAACTGGTTGAGAGTCTGTTCGCGCTCATCATTACCACCATACATACCGCCACTAGAACGCGCCTTACCGATCGCATCTAGTTCATCGATAAAGACAATACAAGGGGATTGCTTTTTGGCTTGTTCAAATAGATCCCGCACCCGCGAAGATCCAACACCGACAAATAGTTCTACAAATTCCGAACCAGAAATACTGAAGAAGGGAACGCCTGCTTCCCCTGCAACGGCTTTAGCCAAGAGGGTTTTACCTGTTCCGGGAGGACCAACTAGCAATACGCCTTTAGGAATCTTCGCTCCAATTTTGGTGTATTTCTCAGGGGTTTTGAGAAACTGCACAATTTCTTGCAATTCTTGCTTGGCTTCATCAACCCCTGCCACATCACCAAATAGAGTTTTGGTGGATTCGCCTTCGACATAGACCTTAGCTTTGCTTTTGCCAATCTGTAAACCACCTGCGCCGCCGTTATTATTGCGGCTAAACAGTTGGAAAATACCGACAAAAATTAGCGGTGGAATCACCCAGCTTAGTAAAGTGCCAATCCAACCTGCTTTTTTGACAGGAGCTGCCGCAAATTCTACGCCGCTCTTTTCGAGGCGTTCGGGCAGGTTGAGATCAAAAATTGGGGTGGTGGAGATCACATCCCCTTGCACGTCGGGGCTAACACCCTTGAGTTGATAGGTAATCTGATCCTGTCCGATATAGACCCTTGCGACATTGCCTTCTTCGATTTCATGGACAAATAGGCTGTAGGGAACGCGAGCGATCGGTGGTGCGAATAGATTCGGTAAAAAGATATTGATAATCAATAAACCTGCACCAATGAATAGGAGTACGTTACCAATCAGGCGCGATCGCGATTTTTTGGGGTCTTCTTTTTTAACTGCCATTTTTAAAGTGCCATTTCTATTTGGCGATTTATTACTGAGGTCATTATAGAAATGTTGCTTTGCTTGAAGCTAGGGGATCAGCGTAGGGATAGCCGCCTGTGTCATTGGGAGTATATGGGCGAAAAAGTAGGCTTCGGCTCCGCTCAGCTAGCAATATAAGATGTCTGAGCGAAGTCGCAGCCCATCATGTCGAAACTATGAGCAAAAGAGAACCTAAACGACCTGATAATTGAAATTAAACGTCGTCCATTGAGTGACATCTAGCATCCATGCGTCACTGGCATTGGCAACAATATTGGCAGCATTAGACAAATCCGTAAGCTTGCTCCCACGGTCGAGATCACCAAGTAAAGCTTGGGCTACCTGTAGCGCATTGGGAATAGAAATCAAACCATTTAGCGAGGATGCCTGACGTTGCGAAGCTTCTAGGGTTTTGGCGACTTGGAGCAGGGGCGATCTGCTAACAACAATTTGCACTTCTACTCTGCCTTTGGGCGCGGAGACTGTCCAATTCATCGGTGCTTTGGGGTAGGGAATGGATAGAGTCTCTTGGGGATAGATCACGCCATCATTGGCGTAGGGAGTAACGATAAAGTTGGGGGTGAGAATCTTACTGCGCGGATCGAGACAAAAAATTCTGATGTAGAGGGGATAGTCGCTCAGGTTTTCGATCTGACATTCAAGGCGATCGCCAATATTAATCGGCTTAGTTCGGATCGCATAGTTGGCGGCGTTCGCACTTGCAGAACGGGCAGATGTCCGACTAGCGATCGTGACCGATCGCCCATCCACACCAATACTCGCCTTGAGGGTGGCACGGACATCTAATCGCGAGGAAAATTGATTTTCGGTGGCGCGAATCAGTTTGGCAGCGAGTAGGCTTTCGAGAAAGGGTTGCAAGCGCTTAATTGCCACACCCACGGACTCGCCCACGGAACCAAAGGAACCCAAAATTGGGGTATGTCCAACGGTAAAAAGTCCATAGCTGGCAGACTGCACACCAAATAGACAATCCGCGCATTGTTCATTGGCATTCACGCCAAACATATTTGGCAGGATCGAGAAGGCACTGGTGGCATCAATGCGCTCGATTTTACTCAAACCCAGATCAAGGGCGATCGCCAGTTTGAGATTGCGCGAGATTGCCCGCATTGATTCCTGTAGCAACTGCCCGATCGCTAATTTTTGATTAGTACTGCGATCGCCAATAATTTCCGCTTTTGCGTTAAAGCCATTACGGGACTTGATCTGTACTAATACTGGATCTCTAGTTTCTTTAATTTCTGCGGCTTCTGTAGAAGCTGAGCCATCGAGACGCTTAGCATTCATCGTGGCAACATCGCTGGGCAATACCTGTAAGATTGCCCCCGTCATATAGTTGCCCAACACCGCCACAGGTAGCCCTGCCAAACACAGATCAGCATTACGATGGTCGCCTGTAACATCGATAATCGCACCATCGCCACTAGGTAAAGCAGTCGCTAATAATGGCGCGAAGGTACTAGTTGCGATCGCCTTAGAGATCAGCTTTTGCTTGAGCGGATCGATCTCCACCATCTCCGCAACTTGGCGATCAATAGTGAGATTTTCATTGTGCAGAACTTGGCGATCGAGGTTAGTGGCAAGGTCACTCATAACCACATGGATCGTCGTCGCAGGGAGCATCTGCCAGAGTTGCTGCACCAGATTATAGGTAAATGCACCACTACTAAAACCTGCCCACTGTGCGTCGGCACAGAGCATTTCCGCCGAGGCTGCGCGTAGGGTAACACCGATGGATTCAGAGACAGATTCTACTTCAGGCTGCCAGTTTTTGAGTCCAATCCGCGATCGCAGCCGAAAGTTACCGATTGTCGAGGTATTTGGGTAATAAAATCCCGCATCAATTACATTGATCAATCTCTCCGTCGCGATCAACTGAAGCCAACTTTGCCATTCTGTCAAGGGAATATCTTGGAGGCTGGTCGAACTATTAGAGCCTTTCTGATTAGTGGGACTTGGTGGCAAGCCGCCATCAACAGGCACAAGGGTGTCATAGCTGCCGAGGCGTGAGCCATAACCACTAAAATGTATCAAGACCAAATCATCGGGCAGGGTTTGAGCAACAAGATGCTCAGCGATCGCATTAGCGATGTTAGTACGAGTAGCTTGGAGGTCAGTGAGGGTAACGATATCCTGTGGTGCAAATCCCAACCGATGGATTAATAATTCTTTTTGCAACTCCACATCATTGAGACAGCCGTGAAGAGTCAACCAGCTATTGCTGCTAGAGCTATTATCTTCTTTGGCGGCATATTGATTAATACCAATCAATAGCGCTCGTTTGCGCTGAGTGGCAGCCGTCGCCTGACGGACATACTGCTCGGCGGCAAATGCTACGCGATCGCGGTCAAAAAACTGCCATCCGATCAGGCTAGCTAATCCCGCTTGCAAGAATTGTCGCCTCGCAATTCCCATACTTAAGCCGTGAGTTTTTTGGTTTGATGATTCTTGACCCTTTAATTAAAACCGATCAACTGTCCCTCTTTGTAGCTTTTTGACAAATTGGTCGCCAAATTTCCAATCAAAAAGTTAATCAAGTAAATATACTTATTAGCCCAAGGTGAATCTCGTTCACAAAACCGTTATCTCCAAATTGCATAAAATTGCATAGGATTACAACCAATCCCCAATTACCAATCCCCAATTACCAATTACCAATCATCTTGCTCACCTCCTCCCCAAAATCCCTCTATCTCCATATCCCCTTCTGCAAAAGGCGTTGCTTTTATTGTGACTTTGCAATTACGACAGGAGGCGACAATCTGCGCCAAGAATATGTCGATGCGCTTTGTCAAGAACTTTCTCTCACCGCCGCCGCCATTCCACCGATCGCGCCGTTAGAAACGATCTTTTTTGGGGGTGGCACGCCATCGCTGCTGACGGTGGCGCAGCTACAGCAAATCATGGCGGCGATCGCGCAACATTGGCAAATAACGAATAATGCCGAAATTTCCCTAGAAGCGAATCCGGGAACCGTAACGCTAGAAAGTTTGCAGGGTTATCATCGCTTGGGAATTAATCGCATTAGTCTGGGCGCACAGGCTTTTCAACAAAATTTATTAGATCTATGTGGGCGTGGGCATAGCGTCGCGGAAATCTATGAAGCCGTGGATACCATTAACAAAGCAGGATTTACGAACTTCAGTTTGGATCTGATCTCAGGATTACCTGAGCAAACCCTCACCGATTGGCATTGCTCGATTCAAGAGGCGATCGCCTTGCAACCCACGCATTTATCCGTTTACGATCTCACCATCGAAGAGGGAACGGCTTTTGGGAAGCGCTATCAGGCAGGCGATCAGCCATTGCCGACGGAGGCGCACACCGTGGAAATGTATGTCGCTGCCCATGAATTATTACCCGCCGCAGGTTATGAGCATTATGAAATCTCCAACTATGCCAAATCTGGCTATCAAGCAAGGCACAACCTCACCTATTGGCACAATCAAGACTTTTATGGCGTGGGCATGGGGGCAACCAGTTATATCGATCGCCAAAGGATAGATCGACCGCGCAAAATGCGTGAATATCTGAATGCAATTAAGGAATGGCAGAATCAGGGAAATATCTTTGCCGCGCCTGTAATTGATCTAGAAGAAGAATTAATGGATTCGCTGATGCAGGGTTTACGCTTAGCCACAGGCTTGAGCCTCAAGGATTTGCGATCGCGCTATGGTCAAGAGCTAGGCGATCGCGTTCTCTCCTGTCTAGAGCCTTACCAAGCTCAAAATTGGGTCAGATTAGAGACAAGAAATAGTGATCTTGATAATTCTGAAGATTTGCAAATTAAGCTAATCGCTCCCGATGGTTGGCTTTTCTCAAATGTAATCATTGCCGACCTGTATGAACGTTTTTGCTAAAACCGCGCGAATCTAGGGCAGAGCATTCCTGTTGCTCACATCTAGAAGAATCGCTAATTAGTCACAGGAATGCTCTGCCCCTACTCAAAGAATAGATTGCTATAACTAGCGATCGCGTTAAAATGCACCTGATCTAAGTTTCCGTGAGGTACAAAGTTTATGCAATTGACAGATTTATTAAGCGCCGCCAAAAACTTAGATCTTCAGGAACAAATCGAACTCGCAACCCAGTTATTGCTGTGGATAGAAGTCCAACTCAATCAAGACAAACAGCAACAAACTACACCAGAATCAAATCAATCCACAGGTGAAGTCCCCATCGCAGTTCCAGAAGGTAATTAACATGAAATCAATTTTTCATTCCCTCACGATCGCCCTAGGGTTATCCTGCATAGCGATCGCTCCTGCACTGTCCCAAGCAACCCCAACCATCGGCAATTCGCAACAGTTTGGAGTTGCGCCACCCGCCTGTGAAGCCGAAACGCAACTAGCCTTAAATACCTGCGCGTCTCGCTGGGCAAAGACCGCCGATTTCCTGCGATCGCTGATTTATAAAGATGTCGATCAACAACTCCCCGCTGCCCGTAAAGATCAACTCAAAGCGATCGAAAAAACTTGGACAGCCTATCGTGAAACCCATTGTCGAGAGTTAAGCGCCCCCTTTCGTCAAGGCTCGATCTATCCACTTTTATATTTAAGTTGTCGCGCTAACGTGACCAATGATCGGATTGCCGATCTGCAAGGTACAAATAACTCCAAACTCTCCGCAGATGTGACGGCTCAACGCCTAGCGAAATTACTCAATCAGGGCAAGCTCAAAAATTCGGCTGGACAAAGACAATGGCTGCAATACCAAGCTCAGCATTGTCAGTTTGAGTCCTTGCGCTCTACGGAGCCAGCCAAGTCAGTTAAACAATGTCGCGATCGCCTCGCAGAAGGTCGGCTCTACCAGCTAGAAGCAATGGTGCGATCTCGATAAAACCAAAACTAAAAATGGCTACGCCATTTTTAGTTTTAAAAACCCTTACTGGGTTGGGTTTTAGTAGACTGCTCAGGCGGTCAAAGCATATGATGGGAGCATGATAGAGACTAAACCTGAACCTGCGGCAATCCAATCCCTGCGATCGCGTCAGTGGTTCAAATTAATTTGTGGCGCGAGCTACCAACACTTACCCGCAATTCGGCATTTGGCACTGGTGTATACCTTGGCAGGAGCAGACTGTATCGATATGGCTCCTGACCCTGCCACGGTGGCGGCGGCGCGAGAAGGGATCGCGGCAGCATTAGAGATAGATGCCAATGCGATCGCGCCCCTAGTGATGGTCAGCTTTAACGATGGCGAAGACCCACACTTTCGCAAAGCTTTTTTTGATGCGGCACTTTGTCCCGTCGATTGCCCAAGACCCTGCGAAAAAGTATGCCCCACCACCGCAATCCAGTTTAGTAATGATTACAATGGGATCATTGCTAACCTTTGCTATGGGTGCGGTCGTTGCTTGCCCCTATGTCCAGTGCAAAATATTCAAACCCGTGAACAGGTCTATCAACCTGAGGACATTTTTGAAGCCGTTATTAATCAAGAGATTGATGCGATCGAAATTCACACTCAACCCAATCGTACCCAAGAATTTGCGACATTTTGGCAGAGACTCAGCCCGATTGTGCCATATCTAAAACTGATGGCAGTGAGTTTCCCCGACTGCGACAATTTGCGCGATTATCTGATGTCTTTGCTAGATGGAATGTTGCCCCCGCCGCGATCGCTAATCTGGCAAACCGACGGCAGACCTATGAGTGGCGATATTGGTGATGGCGCAACCCGCGCCGCCTTGCAATTGGGACAAAAGGTGCTGAACTTTCAGCTTCCCCTTGGCTTTGTGCAGTTAGCAGGCGGCACAAATGCCAGTACGGTTCCCAAGCTCCGCACCCTCGATCTAGGGATATCTGGCGTTGCCTACGGTGGCTATGCCCGTAAAATCATCATCGATTTTCTCGAATCTCAGGTCGATGTCCCCGATCGCCTTGAGGAAAAATCCTGTCTACTCTGGCAAGCCGTAGCGATCGCCAAGCAACTCGTTTCCCAAATCAAACAAAGCTAAAATTGCGGCTTTGCAGCATTTTTAGCAATAAAACCTAACCGTAAAACCTTAATAAGCCTAATGGAATCCATTCGCAAGCAAGTTACCGACAACCTCGACCAACTTCTCGATATTTTGCCTCCACGCATCAAAACTAGCCTCGAACTTTGCGGCGGTTTAGAACAACTTGTTGAAATTGTGATGGATTTAGGCAGGCTGCCAGAGGCGCGTTACTTTGACAGCACCAAATATTTAACCGATAACCCCATAACTCACGAAGACCTCGCGATCGCCGTAAAGCAAGTGGGCGAATTTGGCGGCGATAATCGCGCGGGTATCGAGCGTACCCTGCACCGCATCAGCGCCATTCGCAACCGCAAAGGCGAAATCATTGGGCTAACCTGTCGCGTCGGTCGCGCCGTCTATGGCACGATCGCCATGATTCGGGACTTGGTGGAAACGGGCAAATCGATCCTACTTCTGGGCAAACCCGGGATGGGCAAAACCACGGCTCTGCGCGAGATCGCCCGTGTCCTTGCCGATGACCTGAATAAGCGCGTAGTCATCATCGACTCATCCAACGAAATCGCAGGCGATGGCGATATCCCTCACCCTGCGATCGGACGCGCTCGTCGGATGCAGGTCGCGCATCCAGAGTTGCAGCACCAAGTGATGATCGAGGCAGTGGAAAACCATATGCCCGAAGTAATCGTGATCGATGAAATCGGTACAGAACTGGAAGCTCTGGCAGCAAGAACGATCGCCGAGCGTGGGGTGCAGCTAGTCGGCACAGCCCACGGCAATCAACTCGCTAATTTAATCAAAAACCCCACCCTCTCTGATTTGATCGGCGGCATTCAATCCGTCACCCTCGGTGATGAAGAAATGCGGCGACGTGGGTTACCCCAAAAGAGCATCCTCGAACGCAAAGCCCAACCCACCTTTGACATCGCCGTGGAGATGTGGGAGCGCTACCGTTGGGCAGTCCATGCCGATGTCGCTGGCACGATCGATATGTTATTGCGCGATCGCGATCCTGGACGACAAATTCGCTCCGTCTCCGAAGTCGGCGAAGTTACCACCACCGAGGAACAACCCAAAAACCCTGAAGTAGTGCGTAACCCCGCGATCAAAGGTTGGCGCTCCTCAGGCAAAATGAAACCTGTCCCCATTGATCCACAAGTGCAAGTACGCTTAGAAGCCTCTGACCTCGCGCCGAGAATGCCTAGTAACGTTACTCCGCTAATTTCCGCTAATCCCAATGGCGTAACCGAAGAAGCAGAGATTAATGATCTATCCGCCATGTTTGGAGAGATGCAAGAGCGCTTCGGCACACTTTATATTTATCTCTACGGAGTCAGCCGCCACCAAACCGAACAGGTGATCCAATCAATTAATTTGCCGATTGAAATTACTAAGGATCTTGATGAAGCGGATATTGTACTGGCATTGCGATCGCAGATTCGCACCAGTTCCAAAGTTCGCCAAGTCGCCGAAGCCCGTCAAATCCCGATCCACGCGATCAAGACTAGCACCCTACCGCAGATCACCCGCGCCCTGCGCCGTATCCTGCATATCGATGAAAGCCCTGCGGACACAATTACTGACCTGAATATGTTTGCCTATGGCGACTCCGAGGACGAAATCGAAGCCCTCGAAGAAACTCGCCTTGCTGTCGAACAGATCGTTCTTCCTAAAGGTCAGCCCGTGGAGTTATTACCCCGTTCATCAGTAATTAGGCGGATGCAGCACGAACTGGTGGAGCATTATCAACTGCGATCGGAAAGTCATGGCACTGAGCCAAATCGCCGCCTCCGCATCTATCCCAATTAAAACCAAAAAAGAATAGAGGCACTAAGCGCCTCTATTCTTTTTTGGTTTTAAAGAAGCATGGCTTTAGCTTTGCTTCTTTTTATTAATTTCTCTCAACACAAAAAACTTTTGGGTAACTTAACCGCTTACCACAGAGCGGGAACAGGACGCGAAGGGATAGCGGCGGGAGGATCAAATCTCGGCGCAGGAACCGCAGGTGCAGGTTCTTCAGGAGCAGCACAAGCATCAAATCCTTCTGCAAGCAGCGAAGAACAGTAAGAACTAGGCAAATCACGGGTGCGAATAGTCGCATCACTGAGAGTTTGCAAGTCCATCATTTCCCGATGAATAGCGCGTAAAGCATTTGACTGCTCTTCAATTATGTTGTCCCTAAATTTTAGAGGGAAGTAGGGGTTAGGTAGATTGGGATCGGAGGTCATATCTAAAACTTTATTCAATACCTGAGGGTAGGTAGGAGGAAAGTTTTGAGGATATTGATCTTGATCAGTAAGTTTGGGATTGGCGATCGCCGCACCACTAGCTAGCAGAGTTACTGCGGCAACTAATGATGGAGCTAGCCAAGAGAACCTATTACTCATATAAATACGCATCCTCACGGTTGGACGCTGACTAATGTAGCAGATCCAGTTCAAAATTGACTGGTTTCTCAGAATTAGCCATACAACAAAGCAAGTTTTACTCAGAACATAAAGCCAGAAGTGAGTAGTGACACAAAGCGCCACTACTCACTTCTAAGGTCTGGGTTTGTACTAGCTAACTCTTGCTTTGCTGTAGACTGATCAAAAACGAAATCATCAATTCAGTAAAGTTGTGGAACATTCAAGTCGCAAAAATTTATTAGATCTCATCTGCCGCCTTGCCTATAAAAGTGGGGATTTTACCCTATCTTCTGGACAAAAAAGCACCTATTACATCAATGGGAAATTGGTCACCCTAGACGCATTTGGTGGTCTATGGACGGGTCAGGTCTTGCTATCTATGTTGCCAGAAGGCACGGGGGCTGTGGCAGGGCTAACCTTAGGAGCTGACCCTATTGTTAGTGCCGTAAGCGTGGTGTCTGCCTATGAAAATAGACCTATTCCCGCCTTGATCATCCGCAAGCAGCCCAAGGGACATGGCACTGGTGCATGGATTGAGGGACCAGTACTAGAACCAAAAACCAATGTCGTAGTTTTAGAAGATGTCGTCACCACAGGACAATCAGCCCTATTTGCGGTCGAGAAGCTACGCGATGCGGGCTACGTTGTCACCCATGTCTTGACCCTCGTCGATCGCCAACAGGGTGGAGCGGAGCTTTATGCCAAAGAAGGTTTACAGTTTGATGCCGTCTTCAAAATTAATGAAATCCAAACCTATGCCCAGTCTCTAGGTTAATTGGATTTTGCAATTATAGTAGTTTCAAATAAATTCAAGAGGCTTCGACTTCGCTCAGCCATCGTATATTGCTGGCTGAGCGAAGTCCAAGCCCTATTTTTCTTATTTGAATTGTCTATAGCTAGGCATAATTAAAAACCACAACCTATGGCGATCGCCATAGGTTATAAAATTTCATATTAAATTGTACCTAGCTAATTCGAGAATCACGGTTCGCAAGTTTATTAATAGCCGTCCTAGAAAGTATTTGTAAAAAAAGGATTAAGCAGAAAGACGATTGAGCATGAGAGGAATCATGGCAGAATGAACAACAGCCTCACTTACTTCGGGAAGACGTTCATAATCCTTACTTAACCGTCGGTGCTTACCCAGCCAAGCAAAAGTACGCTCTACAACCCAACGACGAGGTTCTAACTTAAAGCCCTGCTCTCTCTTTTCAGATAGAGTTAAATTAATACCCAAACTATCCATCAAAGACTGGAATTTGTGACCACGATACCCTAAATCGGCCCAAACTTGTGCCAGTTCGGGTTGATTTAGCTTACCTGCCATGACGACAGTTCGTGCCGCAACTACATCCGCAATATTGGCAGCTTGTACCAATACCACTAATACTAATCCCAGTGTGTCAACCAATAAATGTCGTCTGCGACCGTTGACTTTTTTATTGCCATCAAAACCTCGTTCCTCACCCCCGACATCTGTGGTTTTTGTTGATTGTGAATCAATCATGGCAGCAGTGACATTTTTTTGTTTTCCTGCTTTCTCTCTTACCTTATCCCGTAGCTTGTCATGAATTTCTTCAATGATTCCCTTCCGCTGCCATCGCCGAAAGTACATATACACTGTGTCTGATGCTGGGAAATCATGCGGGAGCATATCCCATGCACATCCACTTCTTGTCCAATACAAAATGGCATTGACTACTTCTCTTACATCAGTAGTACGTTTTCTCCCTTGTGCTACGTCAGATTTTGCCGCAGGAAACATATCTTTGATTATCTCCCACTGCTGATCTGTTAAATCTGTTGGGTATCTTTTCCTTGACATTGAGGCATTTTACTTTTTTTCTAGTTTCTCCTCTACATTTTATTTTGTTCTCTTCCTTAATATTTATTTTACAAATATCTTCTAGATTATTTGTAGATTTTTGGATCTGTGTAAGCTTGCCTCTTCGAGATACGCTTACACAAACAATTGAGGATCGCCATATCAAAAAAAGAGTTAGCGATTAGAACCGAAACAGTAGAAGATTAGTGGCGGCGCAAAGCTCCGCCACTAATCTTCTACTGTTTTAGCAATCCTTGCTTTGCTGTAAGATTCTTTACTAAAGTTTTGAAAGTGCCATGAGATTATCCCGCACAGTATTAACGACTTTATTAATTGTTTTGGGAATAATATTATTGGCTCTATCTTTATGGTTAGCCGCATCATTTCCCAATAATATATCTATAGGATTCTGGTTAGGTATTAGCAGCTTAATTGCCATATACAGTGGATTACTTTTAAGGGAAGTAAAATCGTTAAAAGAATTTATCAGACAGTCTTTATCTATTGGACTAATTGCGATAGGTATTGGATTATTAGTAATTTTTCTGTGGTTACAATTACTAAATCAGTTTAATCTAATTTGTGGCTTAATAGGTGTGAGTATAAGTACAACTGGATGGCTATTACAAAAGACAAATCTGAGCATTATTCGTAATATCATTAGTGCCTTTCTAATTACAATTGGTATAAGTCTATTGGTTTTTCCCATACTAATTTTGACAATTTATGGCACGAATGTTGCTTTTGCAAATATTGCCTTAACCTATTTTGTAGTCGGTTTATTAGTTGGTCTTATTGGATTATCCATCAGACAGAAAAAATCTTGATCACATAGGTGATCGCCATCTAAAATCTAGTCGAGATGCCCTATAACCAAACAAATTAATCATGGATTAGCCCTAACTTAGGATTGCAAGTACCCGCAATAACAGCTACACCTTTCCATAGACAAACACAAAAAATGATAGGCAAGTACCGTAGATATTTTAAAGACTGCTGTAACCAAGGCATGATAGATACCAAACTTGTAGCGATCGCAAAAAAAGGTAAAAGTAAAACAAACAGAGGAACCAGTAAGAAGCGAGCTAATTTATAGTCTTGATAATTAGGAAAGCGGACAACAAATGTGTGTAGTCCCCAGCGATATTGATGTTGAAGAAAGTCAGTAAAACTTTGGCGATCGCAATGATTGATTTCTGGTTGAGATGAAAACATCAGTTTGTATCCATTACGGTTCAGACGCTTCACCAATCGCACATCTTCACCTGTTTTTAAATGGGTATCAAATAGGGGAATTTCCTGAGCAAGCATCTTGAGTTTGAGGCTCATATTTGTTGTCGGAATATGGTAAATCCCTTTAACTTCTCTCATCGGTGAGTTGGGAACAGAAGTGAACCAAGACATTAAATTATCGACTTCTGCCCATATTCCTTCACCAATTCCACAGATAGCACCACCAAACACCATAACTTCAGGATGCTCCTCATGGAGTTGACAGTGAGTTTCCACAAATCCTAACCGAACCAAACAGTCACTATCCAATAAGATAGCAATCTCTATCCCCTGCTCACAGCACCATTGAATACCTGTATTACGAGCAGCACCAGCGCCAAGATTTTTAGAATGTTGTAGTAAATTTAAACGGCGATCGCTCCAAAAATCGACGAGGTTAGGATCCGTTTTACCGACAATTTGCGAACCATCATCAATAACAACTATTGGCGTATCGATAGGAATATTGGACAGCAGGGACTTCAAGCATCTCGCTAAAATATGGCTGTTATCTTTGTAAGGGATCACGATACAGCATTTGTTATAGCTTTGATTCGAGGCATTCATAAAGTATTCATATTAAGAATTTCAACCCACCGCTAGATGGGGGAAATTTGTGGGATTGAAAAATATACTATCGAACATGGCGCAATTATGAGTACAGTGACATTTTTTTGCTTGGATATCCTGTAGCTGCTGTTGCCAAGCTGGACTGCCAGTAACTTCCTTTAAGGTTTGAGTTTTTAAATCTCCCACAGGCTCTAACATCTCACAGGCAGAAACTCTGCCATCGCCCCATACAACCTGATGAGCAGTTCCTGCTAAACAAGGAATTACCTGTGTTTTTTGCTCAATGGTTTGCAAAGAGATTTTCCATAAGTACCGATGATAGTTACGCAAAATACGAGCAGCAAACTTATTTCTTCCATAGCTATAGGTTTCTAAAATTGCGAAAATATCTGGTGCTAATTTTGTCAGTTCATCGACAGATGGTAATCCTAGCGATGGATTCATCGGATCGCCGCGCAGGAGAATAATTGAATGAAAATCTGGTTCGTATTGGCGGACAACCTTCATTAAATCAAGCATTTCATGGATATTTTCTTTACTTAAGACGGTATTGATTTTGACCGAAATCCCTCCCAATTCTCTAATCGCTGCTAGAGTCTTCCATACCTGCTGCCAACTTCCCTGCTGATGACGAATACGATCATGAGTAGCTTCGAGACCATCGATACTCAGAGAGAGCGTGATTTCAGCTTTAGTAAGTTGTTTGAGTTTTTGAAGTTGCGTAATCATGCGATCGCAAAGAGAGCCATTGGAAGGAATTTGCACAACTTTAAAATCAAAAGCTGAAATGATTTCTGCAAGATCTAATCTCAGAAAAGGTTCCCCACCCGCAATATCCAACCAGTATATTTTTCCTACTTGTTTTGCCAAATCTTGGTATTGAACTAGCGTCAGATCTCGTTTCGGAGAAAAGTCAATAAAGCAATGATCACAACGAAAGTTACAGTTATTGGTCACATGTAAAACCAAGTGTTGTAAATTCTGCTTTGTCAAGTATTCAGTCAAACTGAGGGCATAGTCGATGATCATATATTTCTTTTCTTTATCTACGATGAGACTAGTGACAAAAAGATTCCTAATAACAATAGCCTTAGTATGCCTGTATCTTACCCACTTTGTTTAGTCAGATAACAGTAGCGATAGTAGCGCTAATTCCCTTCAGATGAGAGAGATTAATGGCTTAGTGACGTTGATATAAAGGAAGCGATCACTTTTTGGCATGGTTAAAGCGAGAATATTTGCATGGTTTGCTCTACTTCAACGACACGCCGCAGATTTCTATTTTCACGTTGGCGCGAATTTTGGATACTACGCCTAGGGAATTGGTTGATTTTTTAGAAGAATCTGATCTAGAAGATCGTTTAGATTTGAAAGATGCTTTAAAGGCGATCGCTGAGTCAGAAAGATTAGGGGAAGCAGCCAGTTCCTTGGGAATCGGTGGTGGGAGAGTTAGTTTATGGAAAATAGCGATAAATTTCTTTGCGATGCAGCACTCTACAAAATATAACGGTTTCACCCTCAAAGATCACTCCAATTCGATAATCTCCTACTTTGATTCGATACGCATTTTCATACCCCTATAGCTTTTTGACATTTTTGATATCTGCTACCCCTCCAAGTTTGGGAATCTCCTCAAATACAAGGCTGTTTATGGGTTTGAAGTAAGGCGTACTTCTGAGCGCTTTAAGTTCTTTAAGAAAGCTGGGAAGATAATTAACATTCATGCTCTTTCCATTTCGGCAAGTACTTCTTGGAGACTAAGCGGCTTTTCGTCTTTGACTTCGAGCATGGCATGAACAAGCCCTAAATCTTCGATCGCTTCGACAATTGCAGGATCTTGGGAATGATTTTCTGTTTCTGGCGTAACGCTTTCACGAAATAAACGGATAATCTGCAAAAGGTTCGACCAATATTGCTCAGGAATTTTGTCTAGCTCATTGGCTAATTCTTCTACAAATACAGTTTGGCTATTGGTTGACATCTTGATTATTTCTGACATTCCTGAATATAAAATCTTAGACCTTAGGTTATCGTATTTGCTGAATTAAAAAATTGTATGAAAATATAGTTACTTTAATTACTTTCAAAAAGCTTGAGTAAGACTTCAATTTTGTAAAAAAGTTCATCATATGTGATTACTTGTACATCTTTCAATCCATTGCGAAAGAGTTCAAAGGAGTTTCTTTTAATAGAATCATCTCCAATTTCTTTGTCAAGATTGCCAGCAATTACCAGACAATGTGGATGTAAGGCTTGAAATCCTTTCCGATTATTAACTATCTCTTTATAAAAGAGTGCAGTATAGTCCTTTATTAAAGAATCTCTTTGTGTTGAGACTTGGATGATAGCTCCAGTCAAATCATTATGAATACTACAGACAGTTTCTCTATAAGAGATGCCTAAGAGCCGACTTTCTGGAGTCTTAATTTCTATCAGTAAAATGTTCTCGCTCACTGGATTTTGCATCAGAAAATCAGTAACACTTCCACCTCTATTATTTATTCCTTTACCTCCAACATAAGCTTGCTTTTGGAAAATGGTTACAGGAAATGAAAAGACTTGTGACAGAACTAATTGATTGCTACGAAAGATATCTTCCCAAAACTTTTCATTAGCATTATTCTTATTCTCTTGCCAAATTTGCAGTAAACCCTTTAAGTCTCCAACTAAATAACCACTCCAGACAAATGTTTCAAAAGTGTCCTTAAAAATAAGCATAGACCTCGCGTTCATTAAGCGACTCATTGCTAGAATGGCATCCTCTGCATTATTCTCATCAATACAGGTTCTACTATATATGGAACCCATTAACATTTCGTAAGCAAAATGTTCACGAGTATTTGGAGTTGATGTAACTATCTCAACAATTTTGGGTCCATCCTCATATTTGCTAAGATCTAAATCGCGTAAAAGAGGACTCATTTTAAGAATAGAAACTGCTTCTTCTTCAAACTTGGAAAGCATATGCTTAACTTCTTCAGGTTGTTTAACTTGATGCATGTAATAAAGCATCTGAGCATACCAAGAGATACCATGTCTAGAAAAACGAGTAGCAGATATTTCCCTCTCAAGTGACATACTAATTGCACCAGCAGAGGCTAAAACTCTGTCCCCCTCAAGAATTTTCATTCCTTTCCCATCCTCAGCTACATCATAAATATAAAAATTTTTGCCACAATCTTTGCACATTCTTTCGCATTGGAAAGAGGCTTCAATCATAGTGAGATGATGTCCACATTGATCGCACAATTCAATACTCATGTGTTTGTTTGTCTTGTATTTTTCACTATTGTAGCTCATGGAACGGTGCTGATAAGGGATCGCTGTTTGATTTGAGATTTAGGCGATCGGGTTTGTGAGTGGTGAGATTGCGATCGCTGGTTGATTTGAGGAATTTGCGATTATTCATCTAATCATAAATTTCTCTGCGATGTCCGACCTGATGGATAGTGACACTTTTTTGTGATTGGGCGATCGCGTAAATCACTCGATAATCTCCAACACGCAGCTTAAAAAAGCTTGATAAATTACCAGAAAGCGATAGAGGAGTAATTTGTTCAAAATTCTCGCCTAACCACTTGATTTTACGAGCTATTCGTATTTGATCAGTGCGGTCAATTTTCGCAAGATCAGCGATCGCCTCAGAAGTAAAATCAATGCTATAACTCATCCCAATTAAGCCCTAATGATTGCATAGCTTGAGCCACAGGAATAACAGTTGTTTGTTGTTGTTGGCGTAATAAACGCTCCACGACTGCTGTTTTTAACTTCTTTCCTTCATCTAGATCGATATATTCTTCTAGTACTTCAATTACAACTTCACGAACTAGTAAACGGAACTGTTCGGTAGTGAGTTCTTTTATTTGCATAATACGAAGGATCAACTACTTGGTTTTAAATAATTTTAACTTATTCGTCAATATAAATTAGCAAGGTGAATCGCTGTTTGATTTGAGATTTAGGCGATCGCGGTTTGATTTGGTTAGGGGTGGAAATGCAATCGCGATTTGATTGGAGGGAGTAGGCGATCGCCATGCACAAACACGATGATCACAAAATGATCGCTGTTTGCTTAATATTGCGTCATAATAGAGGATAAACTCCAATAAAATTTGACCTAACTTAGAACAATGACATCTGCTCCTAAAGCCAAACCAGAGAATCTCGCCGAAAATTCCTCCGAATTAAACCAATATAAAGACACAGTTAACTTGCCGCAAACCGACTTTTCGATGCGGGCAAATGCAATTATTCGCGAGCCAGAGATTCAAAAATTTTGGCAAGAGCAAGGTATTTATGAAGACTTAAGCAGCAATAACAAAGGCGATATATTTACCCTCCATGATGGTCCTCCCTACGCTAACGGTACGCTCCATATGGGTCATGCCTTAGGCAAGTCTTTAAAAGATATTATTAATCGTTATCAACTTTTGCGGGGACGCAAAGCTCGTTACGTCTTGGGCTGGGACTGTCATGGCTTACCAATCGAGCTTAAGGTATTGCAAACTATCAAACCTGAAGAACGCGCTAATCTGACACCTTTACAGTTGCGAAAACGAGCGCAAGAATTTGCACTGCAAACTATTGATGAACAAGCGGGAGTCTTTAAACGTTTAGGTGTTTGGGGTGATTATGAAAATGCCTATTACACTTTGAAGCCTGAGTACGAAGCCGCCCAAATCGAAGTGTTTGGGAAAATTGCCCTCAAAGGCTATATCTATCGTGGTTTGAAACCTGTCTATTGGTCACCTAGTTCCCATACGGCACTGGCTGAAGCAGAATTAGAATATCCCGAAAATCATGTTTCGCCAAGTATCTATGTGGCGTTTCCTGTAACGCAATCCAGTGAGAAGTTAGCAGCGATCGCCGATCTGCCAAATCTCTATGCCGTAATCTGGACAACTACACCTTGGACAATCCCCGCTAACTTAGGAATTAGCGCCAACGCCCACCTCAGCTATAGCATCGTTACGGCTGGAGAAAAAAACTATATTGTCGCCACGGAACTAGTTGAGAAGTTAGCTGTAACTTTTGAGCAAGCTTTGGAAGTGAAATATACTTTTAAAGGTGATGTGCTTGAAGGAACCATTACCAAACATCCCTATCGCGATCGCCCTAGTCCGATTGTATTAGGCGATCATGTCACCGCCGAATCTGGTACTGGTTTAGTCCATACGGCTCCCAATCATGGTCAAGATGACTTTGTTGTTGGGAAGAAATATAAGTTGGGCATGATCGACTTAGTGGACGATCGCGGTATTTTTAATGCCGATGCAGGTGCAGAGTTAGTTGGTTTGAGCGTACTTAAAGAAGGTAATGCCAAGGTTATCGAAATCTTGACCGCTAAGGGAACTCTGATTAAGGAAGAAGCCTATAACCACAAATATCCCTACGATTGGCGTACCAAAAAGCCTGTGATTGTTCGCGCCACTGAGCAGTGGTTCGCTTCCATTGATGGTTTCCGCGAAGATGCGTTGAAATCGATCAAGGAAGTTAATTGGATTCCTGCGGTCGGTGAAAATCGGATTACTTCGATGGTGCAGGAGCGATCAGACTGGTGTATTTCCCGTCAGCGCACATGGGGCGTGCCCATTCCCGTATTTTACGATGAGGAAACTAACGAGCCTTTGCTAACCGAAGAGACAATCAATCACATTCAAGAACTAATTCGTGAACATGGTTCTGATGTCTGGTGGCAAAGAGAAGTGGAAGATTTACTTCCTGAATCTTACAAAAACAATGGTCGGAAGTACCGTAAAGGTACAGACACGATGGATGTCTGGTTTGACTCTGGCTCTTCATGGGCAGCCGTTCTCGGTGGGGAGAGCCATAATTCTAAGCTAGTTCCTTACGAGCTAAACTATCCTGCGGATATCTATCTCGAAGGTTCGGATCAACATCGTGGTTGGTTCCAATCTTCGCTGCTGACTAGTGTGGCGACTAATGGCTATGCACCTTATAAGACAGTGTTAACCCACGGTTTCTTGTTAGATGAGAAGGGACAAAAAATGAGTAAGTCCCTTGGTAACATCGTCGATCCGATGGTGGTAATCAATGGTGGCAAAGACCAAAAGAAAGAACCTCCCTACGGTGCGGATGTAATCCGACTCTGGGCGGCAAGCGTGGACTATAGCAGTGATGTTCCTGTTGGTAAGACGATTCTGGCGCAGATGTCCGATGTATCGCGCAAGATTCGCAACACGGCGAGATTCTTACTCAGCAACCTCTTTGACTTTCAGCCTGCGGAACACCTAGTTCCCTATGCCGATCTCACGGAAAGCGATCGCTATATCCTACATCGCCTCTATGAAGTCACTAGAGACATCACCGAAGCCTATGAGAAATTCCAGTTCTCGCGCTTCTTCCAAGCGATCCAAAACTTCTGCACCGTCGATCTTTCTAACTTCTATCTAGATATTGCCAAGGATCGGCTCTATATCAGTGCGCCCGATGCCCCACGCCGCCGCAGTTGTCAAACCGTATTGATGTATTGCTTAGAGGCGATCGCCAAAGCGATCGCTCCCGTCCTCTGCCATACCGCCGAAGACATCTGGCAATATCTGCCCTATCCTGCCCCTAGCAAATCGGTATTTCAATCTGGTTGGTTTATTGTGCATCCTGAATGGCATAAGCCCGAGCTAGCAACTAAATGGGAATACCTAAGAGAAGTGCGATCGGAAGTTAATAAGGTTCTAGAATCCGCTAGAACTGGTAAGCTTATCGGCGCTCCTTTAGAAGCAAAGGTCTTGCTAACCGTATCTGATGCAACTAAGAAGGATTATCTAATTTCCCTCGGCACAGAATTACGTTATTTGTTCATCGTCTCTCAAGCGGAGATTGTGGAAAGTTTACCAAATACCGATTTCACAAGTGCAGTGGAAAGTTTACAGATCGCGATTGTCAAAGCCGATGGCGAAAAATGCCCCCGTTGCTGGAATTACTCCACCCACATCGGTGAGTCGGCTGAACATCCACATATCTGCGATCGCTGTGTTGGCGCATTGGCTGGTATTTTTTAACCCAGTTCATTTAAACAAACTGTGACTCAATTGCGATTCATCGATCTGTTTGCTGGCATTGGTGGCTTTAGACTGGGATTTACCCAAGCAGGCTACCAATGTTCTTTTTCCTGCGAAATTGATCCAACTTGTCAAAAGGTATACGCTAATAACTTTGGTGAAACTCCATTTGCCGATATTACACAAATCGATATACAGGCTCTACCTGACTTTGAAGTGTTAACGGCTGGCTTTCCCTGTCAGCCTTTTAGTATTTGTGGCAAACGCAGGGGTTTTGAAGATACTAGAGGAACGTTGTTTTTCCATATTTGCCGAATTATAGAAGCCAAACAGCCAGCGATCGCAGTTTTAGAAAACGTCAAGTATCTGATTTATCATGATGGTGGCAAAACCTTAGCAATTATCTTAGAATCACTCGAAGAGTTAGGCTATTACGTTAGCTATGCTTTACTCAATTCAAAAGATTTTGGTGTGCCTCAACATCGTGAGAGATTAGTTATTATTGCAAGCAAAAAACAAGTTTTTAATTTTAGAAAACTATCAATTGTTAAACCAATTCCTAAATTAAAAGATTTTTTATGTAAAAATGATAAATTTGAATACCTATTACCTGATGAATATACATTGATTGAAAATCCTAAACATCAACAATCAGGATTAATATTTTCAGGATACAGAACCAATAAAAGTATTTGGAAAAAAGGAGTAAGACCGAACACAGAACACCTATCAAGAGTACATCATCAACCCAATCGCATTTACTCAGTAGAAGGAATTCATCCAACTATTCCATCACAAGAAACTTCAGGACGATTTTTTATCTACATTCCATCAGAGAATAGGGTTAGGAAATTAACTATTACTGAATGTTACAAAATTATGGGTTTTCCAGAGGATTTTAAATCCTGTGATGTGCTGGGTAGTTCTTACAAGCAAATAGGTAATTCAGTATGTGTACCGATGATTTATCAGATAGCTTTAGAAGTTAAGAAAGAATTATCTCAATCCTTATCTAAATCAACACAAGCTAATATATACAGCTCAAAACAATTATCACTTTTTAGTTAAACAATGAATCATCGAGATAAGTTAATTCAAATATACGAACTAATCTCCAAGAATCCTAATTTTGTAGGAACTAAAAAGATACCACAAGAAATCTTAGAGAAAATTAGTTTAATTGCAAAAAACTGTTCTAAACAAAAGGGAGTGTATACAGTACTGGTTACTCTTCTAATTCATAAGACCTTGCGTCCTCAACAAGATGTTAGATTTCACCAAGAAAATTTGCTGAATGGATTTTCAGGAAGAACTATTGATACTAAGTATATAACCCCAACCCTTAAATATTTAGGTTTACCTTCGATGGCAGAAAGTGGATGGTTAACACGCTCACTGGAACAACCGTTTCCGTATTTAATGAATTATCAAGGTAAGATTGGTGGTAAAGGAGTTAAGGAAGCTTTTTTAGGTGTTTTAGACTTTCTAGAAGTAAAAACTAAGCCAATTAACCAGTCAAGAATTGCTGAACTATTGGCTATCTATCTACTCAAAGTTGTACTAGAAATATCCATAGATGAAGCTATTATAATTCCCAAAATTCAGGACAACAAAAAATCTGAAATCAAAATCAACGATATTATTTCGGCACTAGAAGAGCATTTTTATTGCAAAACCTACACAGCAAAAGGGACTTCAAAGTTACCCGTAATTGCGATTTACGCGATATATGAATTAATTATAAAAGAAGTAAGCAGATACCAAAACTGTAATTTAAAGCCATTGGGAAGCCATACTGCTTCAGATAGAACTTCAAAAAGTTCAGGAGATATTGAGATTTATTATTCGGAATCTCCTAATTCTCTTTTGGAGGTAATAGAAATTAAATTCGAGAAGCCCATAGATAAACATATGGTTGCGATCGCTATAGAGAAAATAGCCAAATTCAATCCTGAGCGATATTTAATTTTATCTTCAGCAAATATTAAGCAGGAAGATATGAGTGATATCGCCAAAATGATTGATGAAGTAGCGAAAGAATATAAATGTCAAATAATCGTAAATGGAGTGCTGCCAACCATCAAGTATTATCTAAGATTAGTTAATTATTTGCCAGAATTTATCGATAACTACTCTGCACTAATTGAAAAAGATCAAGAAATAAATTTTGATCACAAACAAAAATGGAGTGAAATAATTACTAGATTTAGCCAATAAAACTACTCTACTCGCTATGCATGCTATCTCCCTTTTTGGGCATAAAAGTGCTTTAACGCAAAACCAAATCAATAGCCTTTGCTTGCTGAAACCCTTATAAAATCGAATAAAAAGTGCTTTAATGCAAACCCCAAAAGATGAAATAAAGCTAAACAAAGTTTGTTTAGAACATAAAACTAGAAGCTAGTTCCTGATCGCCATGTGTAAAAATCGAGACAAAAGTTAGTTCTTTAAACCAATAGAATTACTGACGAGAATTATGTAGAAGTCAAGTAATAAAAGTGTTCAAAAGTCTTCAGTTTTTTAACCTACAACGAATGCGATGGTTTGTTGTCGGAATTGTTTTATTTAGCTTAACGTTTGGGTCTGTGGCTTTTGCTCAAATGTCTAGCGATCGCGCGGCACAGGATAAAACTGCTCAGATGAGAAAAACCTTAGCTCCTTTTCCTGGCACTACGCATTTTCTCCCTGCGACTTTAGAAACTACTCAATGGGGTTGGTTTAACAATGCTCAGCCTCCAGTGCTAGAGATTAAGTCAGGCGATACGGTGGTTATGGAAACGATGATGCATTCCCACAACCAAGTTATTCCTGGCAAGTCTATTGAAGAGCTTAAAAAGCTACGTACCGATAATCCTGGTCGTGGTCCACACACACTGACAGGACCAATATTTGTCAAGGGAGCAGAACCTGGAGATGTACTTAAGGTCAAAATCCTGAAAATAGAACCTCGTTCCTATGCGGCTAACTTCAATATTCCAGGGATGTTTGGACAGTTTCCCGATAAATTCCCTGAAGGTCAAGTCAAATACTTGTATTTGGACATGGACAAGAAGGTGACCACCTTTAGCCCAGGGATCGAAGTACCCATAAGTCCTTTTCCGGGAACCTTGGGCGTTGCGCGTGCTGAGGCTGGTCAATATAGCTCGGTTCCTCCAGGACCTTACGCTGGAAACCTTGATATTAGAGACTTTAAGCCTGGGGCGACTTTATATGTGCCAGTTTTTGTGAAAGGAGCTTTGCTCTGGACTGGCGATTCCCACGCAGGGCAAGGGAATGGTGAAGTCAACCTAACCGCGATGGAATCGGCTTTTAAAGAGATTGTTCTGAATGTTTCTGTAGTCAAAGGAAAGAAATTAGACTGGCCGATGATCGAGACTCCTACGCACATGATCACCGTTGGCATTGATAAGGATTTAAATAAAGCCCTTGATAATGTCAAAGTGGAAACTGCAAAGTTTCTATCTGATCAGCGCAAAGTCACTGTAGCTGACGCAAGTAGTTTGATGGCTAAAGTCTCTGACTGTCGAATTTCTCAAGTTGTTAATATCAATAAGGGAATTCATTGCCTCAACCCCAAAGATACAATGGCAACAAAGACTGTAGATTATCCTACAGCCGAAACTCCTACTGCATTTGTTACTTCAGTCAAAGATGCTGATCTCAACAAAGCGATGAATGAAGCATCCTATGCCATGATTGAGTTGCTGCAATCCAAAGAAAAAATGACTCGACTTGATGCCTACGGTTTGGCGAGTATTGCGATGGATTGTCGAATTGGCAAAATGGATGAATCTGAAAAGAGCGTTCACTGCCTAGTTCCCAAAAGTCTATGGTTAAGTAAGCGTGCCTAGAATCTAAATGAGATATCAACTTTTATTCGGCTTAGTTTTGACGTTCTTGATGTGGTTGGGTAATGGCTCAATCGCCTATGCTCAATCACCTCTAGAGATAGTTACAACTACAGCCGATTTAAAAAGTTTGGTGGAAGTGGTGGGAGGAGAACTGGTTCATGTGACCAGTCTTCTTCCTCCCAATCAAGATCCCCATGCTTTTGAGCCTAAACTATCCGATCGCCAAGCTCTGCAAAAGGCGCAACTTGTCGTTAGAGTCGGTCTGGATCACGATATTTGGCTAGAGACTATTTTAAAAGATGTCAAAAATCCAGATTTGCAACGGGGCGGTAATGGCTATGTCGATGCTTCAGTGGGGATAGCGGTACTCGAAGCAAAGTCCCTTTCCTTAGCTCCCGCTACTGGTCACGATCATGGTGCTGGTAATCCTCACTACTGGCTCGATCCTTTAAATGCGGAATCGATTACGGGGGCGATTGAAGAAGGATTAATTCGGCTGGATGCTGATCATGCTGAAGACTATGCACTTAATCGCGATCGCTTTATGATCGAACTCAAAGATCGGGTCAAGATCTGGAGCGATCGCCTAGCCCCCTATCGCAGCAATCCAATTGTGGTTTATCACAACAGTTGGCCCTATCTAGCTCGACGCTTTCGCCTGAAAACCATCGGCTACATTGAGCCAAAAACAGGTGTACCGCCAAGTCCCACCCATTTATCGGAACTAGTACGTTTAATTAGAGAACAAAAAGTTGCCGTTCTGATTAAGGAACCCTACGAATCAGATAATATTACCCGCTATCTCAATCGTACTACTGGCTCGAAAACCCTGACTCTAGCCGCCTCTGTTGGTGCGGTTCCTGAAGCAAAAGATTATTTTTCCTTATTTGACTACAATGTGGGGCAGTTAATAGAAGGATTTAGTAAATAGTTTAGTATGACGTTGATTTTAGAATTTCTGACTATTCCCTTTTTTGTAGCGATCGCACTAGTAGGCATTCACGCTTATTTAGGAATCCATGTTCTCAGCCGCAATATCATTTTTGTGGATTTAGCTTTAGCGCAAATTTCGGCTCTAGGCGCGACTGTCGCCTATATGTTGGGTTATCAACCCCAATCATTATCGGCTTATGCCTACTCGCTCACCTTTACGATTATCGGTGCAGCATTACTTTCATTTACGCGCAACTGGACTGGTCGGGTTTCACAGGAGACTTTTATTGGAATTATCTATGTAGTCTCCGCAGCGACTGCGTTCCTTTTAGTAGATCGATCGCCACAGGGTGCAGAATATATCAAGCAGATTTTGGTGGGAAGCATTCTGACTGCCACAAATGAAGATTTGTTTAAAGTCGTCGTTCTCTACAGCGCCATTGGCTTACTACATTGGCTGTTAAGAAAATACTTCTTCATTGCTTCCTTCCAACCCGAAGAAGCTGAGGAAATTGGAATGCGCCTATGGTTTTGGGACTTTCTATTCTATGTATCATTTGGAGTTGTCGTAACCAGTTCCGTCGCGATCGCTGGCGTACTTCTTGTTTTCTCAATTCTGATCGTTCCCGCCACAATTGGAACTCTTTACAGCACCAAATTACTATCAAAGCTGCTCATTGGTTGGGGAGCAGGGCTGATTGCAAGTTCTTTAGGTCTGGGCGCATCCTATGTCTGGGACTTACCAACGGGCGCGGCGATGGTTTGTGCCTTTGGCTTTACTCTGGCTCTGTCAGCTTTAGTCAAGCCTTTTTTTGTAAATCAGACTCAAGATTACAAAGCCTTATTTAAGCGATCGCTTTCTCTATTAAGTACGGCTTTGATTTCATTAATATTAGCGTCTGGACTCTGGTTAGTGGTAAATCCCCATGCTGATCAGCCCCTTCTTGATGGCTTAGAACTTTTTCAACCTCAGGTTAGAAATTTGTTTTTGAATCAAGAAGAGAAAAACATTCTCACTGATGCAGGCATTAGTTCAGAATATTTGCGATCGCAAATGGCAAGCCTTGATCAAAAAGAGCAGGAAAGTCGATGGTTGGGTGAGGGGCTGACCGATGAAGAATTGCGAACGCTCGCCTCTTATACTTTATCTTTTCAAGAAATGGATAAAGGCGAACAGTTTGTCCAGAAAAGCATGAGAGACAAAGCTCGCGATCGCCAACGTTGGATTATCGGTGTACCTGCGATCGGACTTGCGATCGCTTATTTTCTTTGGCAAATAGCCGAATCGCGAAGCAGGACAATGGGCGAGAATTGACCCTTTCTAGAAACTCAAAGAAAAACAGCCACGCGAAGCGTGGCTGTTTTTCTTTGGATTCTTAAAGTTATAGCTATAGTCATAATTGTTATGACACAAAACCAGAATAAGAGTTGCGGCGCGGAGCGCCGCAACTCACTTCTTGGGTTTTAATTTGTCCTAATACAAGTGAATATAGCTATACATAGGTCTAGATTTGTTTCAGTTCATTAGCGAGCTGATTCACCATATCCTTCGCGCCACCAAAGAGCATCATCGTTTTTTGTTGATAGAATAAATCATTCTCTACCCCCGCAAAACCAGCACTCATACCACGCTTGATTACGATCGCATTTTTAGCACGATCTACTTCCAAGATAGGCATTCCGTAGATAGGGCTAGCTTGATTAGTCCGCGCCGCAGGATTGACAACATCGTTCGCACCGATGATCAAAACCACATCGGTATTCTCAAATTGGGTATTGATGTCGTCCATATCGTAAAGTTGCGAATAGGGAACGTTAGCTTCCGCTAACAGAACATTCATATGTCCTGGCATCCGTCCCGCAACGGGATGAATCGCGAACTTGACCTCCACGCCCTTGCGCTCGAGCATATCTGACAACTCACGAACAGCGTGCTGCGCTTGAGCGACCGCCATCCCATACCCAGGGACGATCACCACCGATCGCGCATAGCCGAGCATCATCGCGCATTCTTCAGGATCAATGGTTTTCACGGTTTTATTAGCGCTATCACCACTGCCACTATCGGCAATGAGAGTAGTTCCAAAACCGCTAAATAGAACATTGGGCAGGGTACGATTCATGGCTTTGCACATGATCTGGGTGAGGATTAAGCCCGATGCCCCCACCAGAGCGCCCGAAATAATCAACACGTTATTCATCACCACAAAACCTGCGGCGCTGGCGGCAACTCCTGATAGGGAATTGAGTAAAGAAATTACCACAGGCATATCGCCGCCGCCAATGGGAATCACAAAGAGAACGCCCACCAATAGGGAAACGACATTAATGCCAATAAAAGCCGCTAGATCGCTGGGGTTGATAATTAGCAAAACCGCTCCAATCGCAAAGGTAACTAGCAGCAGAATATTAATCGTCTGTTGGTAGGCAAAGCGAATCGGTGCGCCCTTCATGATCCCTTGCAGCTTCGCAAAGGCAATCATGCTACCTGTGAAGGTGATATTACCGATCAGGATGCTGGCGATGATGGAGATATTGTCGGCGATCGCTAAACCACGTCCATTACTAATCACCTGCCAGTAAGCACCCACCGCCACAAGGGAAGAAGCCAGACCACCCAAACCATTGAGTAAGCCGACCATTTGCGGCATATCGGTCATCGCGACTTTATAGGCAATCAATGCGCCAATCGTCGAACCAATGGCGATCGCAATCAAAATCAAGTTATAGCTCAGAACTTGCTTGTCGAGCAGTGTTGCTATCACCGCCAAAAACATCGCGATCGCGCCCAATAGATTGCCACCTCTAGCGGTCGCAGGGGAACCCATCTGTTTGAGTCCGATGATGAATAGGGAAGCCGCAACTAGGTAAGTAAGCTGGATTCCCGTTGGTAAATAATTAGAGATACTATCGAGCATGACTGCCTATACTTCCTTCTTTTTGAACATTTGCAACATCCGATCGGTAACTAGAAATCCACCAACAACGTTAATCGTGGCGCAAATCACCGAAATCAAACCGAGGACGACCGATAGATTGGGGTTAATATCACTACCCGCCACGATCAGAGCGCCAATAATCGAAATCCCTGAGATGGCATTGGAGCCAGACATGAGGGGAGTGTGCAGCGTGGGTGGCACTTTGTTAATGATTTCAAAACCTGCAAAGGAAGCAAGCACAAATACAAATAGAGCGCCAATTAAGGAGTTATCCATAGATTTTATTAGTTGTATGTGTTGATGGAGAAAGATATTTAAGAGACTGTTAGAAAGGTATTCACCCCCTCTAACTCCCCCTTGCAAAGGGAGAGAATTTCGGCTTCCCCCCTTGCGAAGGGGGGATTAAGGGGGGTATTAATCTCTAAGCCGTGACTGATAACTGCGCGATCGCATCTTTCACCCTCTGATTGCGAATTTCACCGCCATGAGTGACACAGGTGCTGCTGATAATGTCATCCTCAAAATTAAGATCAAGCTCACCTTTTTTGACCAGATGATTCAGCAAATTCAAAAGGTTCTTAGCATACTTTTGAGAAGCATGGATCGGCATCGAAGCAGGTAGATTAAGCGGCGAGATAATCGTCACGCCATGACGCAACACATCCTTACCCGCTTCTGTCCCTTCGCAATTGCCACCCTGTTCTCCCGCCAGATCAACAATGATCGAGCCGCGCTTCATCTGGGCAATCATCGCATCGGAAACCATCACAGGGGCTTTGCGTCCGGGGACTTGGGCAGTAGTGATCACAATGTCCGCATCCTTGATATGTTTTGCCAAAACCGTCTGGGCATGTTGTTTCGCTGCTTCCGAAATTTCCTTGGCATAACCACCCGCTGTCGCAGTATCTTCTTCCAAAGTCACATCGATAAACTTCGCTCCCAAGCTCTGCACTTCCTCACGCACCGCAGGACGGATATCATAAGCTTCCACCTGTGCGCCGAGTCTCCGTGATGTGGCGATCGCCTGCAACCCTGCCACCCCTGCCCCTAGCACCACTACCTTTGCAGGGGGGATCGTTCCTGCGGCAGTAGTCAGCATTGGTAAATACTTCGGTAATGCTGCCGCCGCGATTAGTGCAGCTTTGTAACCCGCGATCGAGGCTTGAGAAGAGAGAGCGTCCATGCTCTGCGCCCGACTACTGCGGGGAATCATTTCCATACTCATCGCGGTCACGCCCTGCTGCGCTAGCCGACGGATCAGTTCAGGTCTACCCAAAGGATTAAGAAAGCCAATCGTGATCTGCCCTGATTTGAACATACTCACTTCTTCTTCGCGTGGCGCTCCCACTTTGAGTAAGATATCCGATTGATTAATCAGTTCTGCCTTATCGGTCATAATTTTTGCCCCGACTTCTACATAGGTAGAATCAGCAAAAAAGGAAGCTTCTCCCGCATGACTTTCAATGAGAACTTCTAATCCACTTTTGACTAAGCGATTCACCACGTCAGGAATCAACGCCACTCTGCGTTCGCCAAATTCTATCTCTTTAATTACGCCTATCTTCATTCATTTATCCTAATTTACCTGATTCATTTAGCTTGATGGAATTAGCTGTGACTGCACTCAGTCAAGGTTTGACAATTTTTATGGCTATAAAAGTTTTTTACCTAGTTTTTTTGGCAAGGGTCTGTATATTCTAAGAGCCGAAAAATGCGCTAGTTGCTGCTTCTTTAGATAATCTTTAGGGTGTGAGCAAAAAATAGCTTCAATATTTAACTTTTATGAATAAACCTTGCAATTTATAGCGATCACGCACAATATCAAAAGATGGTAGGGGGGGATCTGGGCCGCAATTTCTAACCTCTTCACTAAAGATCTCAATCTATAAGTGGGGTCAAGAAAAATTAAGATAGAAATTATCACAACCCAGAGAATCATAACAAGAGTGAAAAGTATCTTCATATACCCCAAATCAAACTATTCAATGAATTTCTCTGCTAATACTTCCTAAGACGTTAGATAACTTACTATAGCGTTTTCTAGCCTGACAAAGGAAAAAGTTGTTTCCCAATCTTTAGTGAAGGAACAATCTTATATACCTCACTTGCTTGAAAAGCGTTATATACATGAGACTATTAGTATTATCAATGTATTTTTGCGTAATAGAAAATTGAGGTTTTAAGAAGTGAACTGCCCTTCCTGCGGATATAATAATGTTCCTATTCATAGCAAAAAATCTAATGGTGATTTACGTTATATTTGCTACGCTTGCCATAATACCTTTGTAGATATTAGATACGAACAGTCTAATTCTACACCGTTAATTCAACCTGTTTCAAAGTACAGATCAGCTCTTAATATAGCAAAGATAGATAAGCAACACCTATTTATCACAGTGATTATCTTAGCTATCACAATATTTTTTTTAGCTAAGCTAATTATAATTCATTTTTCAATGATTATTAATCCTTTCCCAAATGAATATAGAGAAGGAGCAATAATATTAAGCACAAAACTAATTGTAGAAGGTGGAAATCCCTACACATGGGCTAATCAACCTGAATATTCAAACAACTATGGAATTATCTATCATTTAGTAGTCTACCCATTTGCTAAAATTTTTGGGGCGACTCTTCTCATACATAGAATCATTTCAGCTTTTTTTATATTCGCTTCATGCCTACTTTTATTTATGGCATTAATTCGCATGAAAGTATCAGCACCGTTATGTTTAATTGGTGCAACTATTTTATATGCTCATTTGCTATACTTTGCAGCTCCCCTAGCTAGATGCGATAGCTTAGGGATGTTTCTATTCCTGTGCAGTATATATATTCCGTGGCGATTTAATTATTCGCAGAATAGTTTACTATGCAGTATTACTGTTGGCATGTTAGCTTTCTTGACAAAACCATATTTTATCCTAGCTATTTTCTATGTCGGTATATATGTATTTATATTTAAGGCTAAGAAGCTTGGAGTTAAATATTTTTTAGCTATAGCTATTTCCTTAACATCAACTATTTTGTTAATGAATGTATTATTTGAATGTTATTGGAATAATACTTTTTTTGTAAATTCTGGATCTAGTATTGTCATGGAATATCCAGCATACGCAGGCATTCAAATCTATCGATATGTTGAATATAACTTGGCTATAATTGCTATATTGTTTTTAGCAGCTTTTAACCTCAGCAAAAAAATAGAAAAGCAAGTTTTACAGTTTACAATGATTAGTAATTCTTCCATCTATCGATATATCAATTTGACTAATTTAGATAAGCCTCTTATAGACATGGGTGGGTTTGCAAATATTGAATGGATTTTATATACACTACTGTCACTAGCAATATTCTATTTTAAGCTTGGAAAGCACGATGGTAGTTGGTTAGTTTACATTCATCATTTAATATCACCGTTTCTTATTACTATAGCTTTACAGTTTGTTTCTAAGAAACAGTTAGGAAAGCTAATTTTAATAGTTTTGCTATGTCTAAACCTTTTCAGCATTACTAAACCTGACTTTCTTCAGGAAGCACAATCGGATAATACCACTTGGCATGAGATGGAAGTTGTGCTGTCTCAACACAAAGACATATTGAACTCGCCAGCAATAGTGCCACTCTTAATTGATCAAAGAAAAGCAATCTATGACTCAGGACTGACAGAATACTTTCAGTACGGGATCAAAAGGAACTTTTTTGGGATTCACCTTCCTGACAATCAACAAGCAAAAGAAAGGAATGAGCAATTTATGCAGACAGTAACTAATAAAATTGAGGCTAAAGAATTTGATTTAGTAACTATGACCAATCGTCACTCGCTATTTATATCTGAAGAAGAACTTAAGAAATATTATCAATATACAAAATCTATTGTTGTCCCGATGACATCTAGCTTTCAGAGTTGGAAGCTGGATATTTGGGAACCTAAATTATAAGAGTAGGTACAATAATTTTAAATAACTTCAGGTTGGTATAATTCAAATTGAGTCGTTACTGATTTAAGTATGAATCACTAATTGCTCAAATTTCAAAAACTAGATTTGTCGCTATCCTAATCTCTTGACCAATTACAAGTTTCATATCTCATTATGCAACGCCGATTTTCGGCGTTGCATAATGAGATATGAATCACTGATTTATAAAATTTCAAAAACTAGACTTGGCGCTATCTTATAATTATGACTAATTGCATATTTCATACTACATTCTGCAACGCCCAATAATATTATTCCTAAAACAATTAATAAAATTGTTAATATTACACGGGGTAAACTCATCAGATATCCAAAACTTTAATCAATAGTATCATCATTACAGAACCAAGTGATTAATCATTAAGAACATTATATTTCTGTGGTAATTGATTTATGTCTGTATGTCTAAGTGAAGGTATCCATTTCCATTGTAAAAAAACAAAATCTTAACCTATGCTGATTCATATAAGTAACTGAGCGCAATTAAATATAAAACCCAGAAAGAAAACCTGTGGAGCATTTGCAGTGTACGCTACAGATTTTCTTTCTGGGTTTTAATTATGCCTAGCTACTTATTACTTGAACATCCGATCAAGATTGTCGGCACTAGAACCGCCTTTACGAGAATTAACTCTGATCGAAGCGTTATCTCTAGACACGCTGTAGGTTAGTGGAGGAGTGGAGAGTTTTGGCTTGCCTTCCTGCGCTAGCTTGGATGCAGGATACTGTCTAGACATCGCCCGAAGCTGTTCGACTCGTTTGGGAATCGCAGGATGAGAACTATCAAGTTCTGCACCAGGCATACGTCCCAATACTTCCATCACTCTCAGACAACCTTCAGTTTCAAATCCAGCCTTGGCAATGTACTTGTAACCAAGCTCATCAGCTTCAAATTCATGATTGCGAGAACTCTCCGCGATTCTTTGTTCCAGTTCTTGCTTCTTGCGTTCCACGATTTCAGTAACACGTTGTCTGGAGACTTCGAGGCGATTTTGAGCGCTATTGGTTAAGACATTACCGCCAATATTGCCAATAAAACCACCGATTCCGCCAAATCCACCTGTGAGATTGCCCAGCAAAGCTCCACCAACGGCGGAAGTTGTGGCTTCATCTCTAGCAGCTTGCTGCTCGTTGTTAACTTCCTGTTCTGCTTCCAGTTGGAATTGAGCAATTAGCCTTTGTTTTTCTGCCTGACCAATGGCTATATGTCTCTCCGTGTGGTGAGCCATTTCGTGACCAACGACACAAGCGAGAGCCGATGCGTCTCCATCTAGTTGGTCAAGCAAACCACTGTAAAATGCTAGCAAATTTGCTTCTGTGGCAAAGGCATTGATGTCGTACTCAGGCATGATTCTGATCCGCCAAGAAGTGCTGTCGAGTCCATTCGCTCTCGCAATTCTTTCAACTAGACGATAAACGACGTAGTAATCTTCGCCAACATCACCCAAAATACTAAATTCCTTTCTTGCTTTTTGATAGAAGCTATCATTTTTTAGCTTTGAAGTTTCGGCATCTGAGAAGTATGATTGCAATTTTGGAGTTGCACTAGCTAGGGAGACACTGGGAATAGCGATGGTACAAGCTAAGGCAAAGGTACTGATTAATTTTTTGATCATGATTAAGATTAGCTTTACTTGTTTTTTATTGTAATCTAAATTGTTTATGATCTTTGCATCAAGTTTCAGTATTCATCACAACAAAAGTTATTAAAAAATAGCTAATTTTATTGCTTAAAAAGCCTCATATATTTACCAGAAAACTGCTGATTAGAGCTATTAGAATAAATTTAAGAGCGATCGCACTCTTATCATCAATAACCTTTAGAGGTAAAGCATTTGCATGACTATCTCTAAACTCCTCACAAAAAATTTTGATCGCGAAAAATGCTTAACCCTCTTTGCTCTAGCCGATCGCTTGTGGCTGCGTTGTGATTGGGCGAAGCATTACCGTTTGATGATTCGGTTGATATGCGTAGTGTGTCCAGTTAATAAACCTCATCGTGAGTGCCTATTGCCTCTAAAAGAATTGCTTGTGTTTCTTTATGCTCTACAAACCTAAAGATAATTCTGAGATCTTATCCACCACTACAAGCCCAAGAGTCTTGAAACTCTCCTTTCAATTTGTGGGTCTTTAAGCGAGGATGAAATGGCTCTATGGATAATAGCTCTAGTGCATTTTGAAGATTTGGAGCTATCTCTAGATGCTTCTTGAGAAATTTCTTAGCCGATCGCACAAATGTATTTGAACGCAGTAAGATAAATTTCATGATAGAAGCTCCTGCATTAGTTGTTCTGGGTTTACAGGCTGGCATTGTCCCAGTGCAAATTCTACGTTGAGCTTCTTGAACTTCTTTAATTAATTCAGATCTTCTTTTATCGCGAAGACGATTTTGCAGAATCTTAATTAGGTCTTCTTGATCTTCAATCAGAAGTTGGTCGGCTGCTTCTAAGATTTTTGTAAAGTTTGATTCAGTTAGCATAATTTTTAGATTGAACATATTTATTTACTTGGAGTATAGCAAAATCAAGCGTTGGCAAACAGCGCCAATAACCAGTAGGGGTTAGGCATTTGCGCCACAATATCTAAACTCCTCACAAAAAATCTCGATCGCGAAAAATGCTTAACCCTCTTTGCGCTTGCCGATCTCTTGTCTCTGCGTTGTGAGGTTTGGGTGATCGCCTTACCATTTAGAGATCGCGTTGATATGCGTAAATGGTGGCGGTAATGCTGCGCCCCTACGGATGAAATTGATGGATTTGTGTAATTGATGTTTTTCTTAATCATCTGGTGGTAACAAGAGTTCTGCTTCAATCTCATCCCACGTTGCAGGCGAGAGTCTAGCTGCTTCTTGCTTGCATTTGAGAAGTAGATCGACGCTATAAAGATATTTGTTTAAAGCTTGAGATTCTTCATTGTCGTAAGTAATAAGTTCTTCGGTTAGGTGAAAGACTTCGAGATAGGCACTTATGATTTGTTCAGATACTTTTTTTATTTGGGTGATGTCTGATTCTTTCAGAACAGATTGAAAAATTTGTAATTGATTTGTAAATTTGGACAATTCTAACCCTTTACAAATGCCTAATTTCTCGAATTCGATGGCTCTAGCTCTGTCGATGGCTCTATCGATATCGAAGTCAATGCCTCCGCCTCTACAGCTAACGCTAGCGATGGCTATGTCGATTTTAATGTCGATTTTGATGTCGCGGGCGATTTTGATGTCGCGGGCGATTTTGATGCATAATTCGATATTTCTGGCTCTGTTGATTGCGAATTCGATGTTGCCAACGATATCACTAGCTTTGGCGATGTCGTTGGCGATGATGTCACTACTGGCGATAAATATTGCAACCGCACGTTTAGCCGCAGGTTTAAAATTACCTAATGACCCTGCTGTAACTTGATCAGCCCATTGCAGTAATGCTTTCACTTTGGGATGACGTGCATACTGTTTTGCTGCTTTGTGCATCTCTTTCAGAAGTTCATCTGAACCTCTATCCACCATCAAACCTGAAGTCAATAGAAATACTTCTCTCCATCGCTCATCGGTCAGATATTTCTCCACCATCTGCGAAATTTGACCATGAGAATGGATATATCTTGCTGTCAGATATTCCTGCAAAGTCAGGTGCGAGAAAGAATATACATCCTCTACCCTTTCCACCAAGATACCTTGCTGAATGGCAATAGCTTCTAAAACCTGTTCACCACTCAATTGCTTTGGTGCATTCAGATTACTTGATAAAAACTTCTTAATTCGCTCAACCAATTGAGACTGAGGAATAAACAATCGATCTGCTTCAAAACCCTCACAGGCAATTTCTGAAAGTAAAACTTCCTCTAGCTCTACGCTCAAACCTTCATAGATCGCCTGTCGCATAATTCGCTTTTCAGCAGCCCATTCCTCCAAGAGAATCCGCAAAGCCTTTTTGTATAGCCCACTGCGATTATTAGCAAAGGTTTGTGACTTGTCATAGGTCAGACAGAGAAAAGTTAGCAAAATCGGACTATGAGCAAGTTCTTTTGCTGCTTTATTTTCATCACGTTCTAGCAATTCCCAACAAAGTGCCGCCGTTCCCGCCTGTTTGTCTTCTTCAGAGCGAAACCAGTTATTGATAAACTGCTGAATCTGTCCATCGTCAAACTCCGACAAAATCACATCACTAAAACGCTTGAAATTGTAGCGATAGGCGGCAGTACGACAGGAGGCAATGTAGCGATTTTTGTCGTAGCGATCTACAAAGTCTTGAATTGCATCAATAACAGAGTTGACATTTGCCGAAGGTACTTCATCCAGACCATCTAGCAAAATAAGCAACTTACCCTGATCTAAAGCACTTTCTGTAAATTGTTTAGGCTTAGGAAATCCACAGGTAGTGAACTCTGCCTCGATCAACGCCTTGAGATCGATTTTGCTCTCAGTGAATTTCTTAAGCTCTAGCAAAACTGGAATGGCTTGATGCTTAAAGTTGCCTTTTTTGCCTTTAAAAGATTCCAAACCAATTTTGCGAAGAAATGTCGATTTCCCTGCCCCCGGTGCGCCTAAAACCATCAGAAATTGTTTTTGACTAGCGACAGCGATCCCATCTTGCCTTTCCTTGGAGCGATACCTTAGCAATCTTTGACCAGCTTCCCGATAAAGCTTTTCCAAATCATCAATGGTCGCAAACTGCTGAACCTCATCCTCACCAAGTAACTGAACCGTCGTAAATACCTCATCCAGTTTGACAGGCTCACGCATCCCTAATACTTTGAGTACACCATGACGTTCGGTGTAGTTCTCGATATACTTACCCGCCGCCTTAAAGACGACCTCTTGCACATCCTTACCCACATCCCAATTCATTAATCTGGCAATAAACCCTTCACCTTCCTTTTTGCCACTGTCTTTTAGTACATCGAGAATGATGCCAACTAGGGGCGCGACAAATGGTTCTAATCCAGTCATGAGATTTTGTGAGTGCAGTAGCCAGATCCTAGAGGATTTAAAGTTGCTTGTAAATTAAAATTCGCTATTTGCCTAGATACTGGTCAGCATTTTTTGCGATCGGGAATGGGTTATAAAGTAAAAAGGCAAAAGTAAAAAGGTAAAGGGAGAAATATATGGTCATCACAGCAGCAAAACCCCATAGCCTCGAAGCATTTCTAGAACTACCTGAGACTAAACCCGCCTCAGAATTTATCAACAACAAAATCAGCCAAAAGCCAATGCCACAGGGTAAACATAGTCTATTGCAAAGTGCACTTGGCGAAGCTATCAACCAAGTAGTTAAATCATCTAAAGTTGCCTATGCCTTTCCAGAGTTGCGCTGTACCTTTGGTGGCGCGTCCATTGTTCCTGATATTTCTGTATTTCGCTGGGAACGCATTCCCCGTGATCCTGACGGGCAGATCGCCAACAAATTTTTGACCTATCCTGACTGGACAATTGAAATTCTTTCACCTCGACAAAGCCCCAATAAGGTCTTAGCCCATATACTGCACTGCATCGAAAATGGTACAGAGTTAGGCTGGATGCTCGATCCTGAAGAACAAAATATTTTCGTCATCTCTAGCGATCGCCGTATTCATATGTTCACCAAAGAGCAATCCGTACCTGTTCTCAGTGGAATTGATTTAACTTTGTCGGTGACACAGATTTTTGACTGGCTTAGTTTTTGATAAGTTTGTTAACTAGATTTTTGTAGTAATCGATTAGCAGTCGGCTATTAATGATTAGCCTATAATCTTATGTAAGTCCTTAGCCAAGAGTTAACTATGGTAGCCATCACAGAAGAGCGATCGCTTTCCAAAGCAACAGACGCGGAGATAATCTATCCCACATCGGACGGTGAACCCTTGGCAGAAACACAGGAACATATCTGGGTAATCCTCACAACCCTAAGTATTCTCTCGCAATATCTGACAGGCAAACAGGCTGTTGTTTTTGCGAACCAGTTTTTTTATTACATCGAGAAAAAGCCGATGGCGAGGGTTGCTCCTGATGTGATGGTAGTTTTTGACATTCCTGTAAAACTTTATGTCAACTACAAACTATGGGAAGGACAACAAACTCCAGCCATCATTTTTGAAATGACTTCCGCAGGTACTAAAGAAACTGATTGGAACTTCAAAAAAATGTTGTATCAACAACTAGGGGTGCAAGAGTACTGGATGTTTGATCCCTATGGAGATTGGATTCCTGAGCAGTTGCGCGGCTATCGTCTGAATGAGGAAGGTCTATATAAACCAATTACAGACAATTGCAGCGAAGTTTTACAGTTGCGATTTCAAGCAGAAGGATATTTAATCGGCTTTTATCGATTAGATAATCATCAAAAATTACTCACTCCCAATGAGTTGCTACTAGCTTCACAGGAAGCTAACAAGCAAGCTGAAGAAGCTAATAGGCAAGCTGAAGAGGCTCACAGGAAAGCTGGAGAGGCTGAGCAAAGGGCGCAGTCAGAAAAAGCTAGAGCCGATCGCCTTGCGGAAAAGTTGCGGCTCTTGGGGATCGAGCCAGACTAGAGAGGCGTTATTTTGGTATTGAGACTATTGACCACACGGCGACGAGTTTCGAGGATTTGACTAAGTTCACGGGCAAAATTGGGCTGGCGATCGATCATTTGATTAACGGCAGTAGCGGCGATCATCATTACTTCTAGATCGGCGATCGCCTTTACAGATATAGGACTTAACTCTCCCGAAAAGAGATTCATTTCGCCAAAGAATTCCCCTGTTTTTACCATCAGGACATCGTGATCATTACCAAGGCGATCGCAGAGAGTAATCATCGCACTACCCGCCACGACAATGTAAAGAGCATTATTTTCTGCTCCTTGCTTGATTACAATCTCTTCTGCCCCAAAGTGTTTGAGGGCGATTCCCGTAGAGGTTTCGGCGGCAGTGGTGCGATCAAGGGGAACGAAATTGGGAAGTGATTGCAAGCTTTCGGAAAACTTCTTAGAAGTTCCTTGGGCTTGGGAAGTGGGACCATGAAAATGATAGAGGGTGCGAATAGGGAAGGGAATATTCAAACCGTTGCGCTGCGCTCCGTACCAGATGCGACTCATAAAGCGATCGCGAATACTTTCGATATCACCATAGTCATCAATAAAAAATTTCACCTCATAGGTAATCGCAAAGTCATCATAGGAAATCGTAAAAACCTGCGGCTCTGGTTCATTGAGAATGCCTTGGGTTTCAAGGGCAGTAGTCAGTAGAACGTGTTTTGCTAAGTTAGGAGGATCGTTGTAAGAAAATCCATGCCGAATCCGTTCCGCATGAATTGGCAAGGGACGACTAAAGTTACGAATTACTTCATTACCAATTAACTTATGGGGAATCGTCACCATTTCGAGATCGAAGGTTTGTAAGCGCACCGCCCGCCAATTGATATCGATTACCTGTCCGACCATATCCCCCACCTTCAGCCAGTCTCCCACCGAAAATGGGCGCTCAAATAATAAAGCAATCCCTGACATGACACTGCCGAGGGTATCCTGAAGGGCAAGACCAATTACAATCGAGCTAACTCCCAAAGCGGTGACTAGCCCTGCAAGATCGGCATTCCACACCGTCGCCAAAACGATCGCTACTCCCAACAGCACGATAAACAAACGGAACAGATCAATTAGTAATTTGGGAACTCGCGCTCGCCAAGTATCTGCCTTTGCCTGTTCAAAAATAATCGCATTCAATAGCGATAGAGAAGCATGAAGAACGCAGATCCAAAAGAGGGTCTGAATACTCTTGACTAATTCATCACTGGCGGGACGTTGCAGCACATACTGCACAAACAGCATGAAGGCAAACATGGGTAGCACCAGATTGCGGACTACTTGCAGGGTGGCAGCAAGGGGGCGGCGACGCTGCTGGAGGCGATAGATGATTTCCCCTAGCAAAACCGTGGAGGTGGTTAAGCCAAGGATCAAGGCGATCGCCCAAAGCATTAAGTTATAGGTCGGCAGAGTCATGGTTCGGTTTTTGCTAACTATGGGGGGTGCTGTGTGGTTTGGGATTAGGTTTTGTATGTGGTTTAGGATTTTTGAGTTGCCATGCTGTCACGGGGGGGGAACTATCTTCGGTTGTAGCGGCGGTCAGGGGCGCAAAATCATAAAGATCGCTGAGGCGTTTATAAATGCCGACGGAAACGAGAATGCCACCTTCGGGAGCCGTAGACTTAAGGTGACTAGCAAAATTAACCGTTTCACCCCATACGTCATAGATAAATTTATTTTTGCCAATGATTCCTGCCACAATGTCCCCCGAATTTATGCCAAGGCTAATCTGGAGGTTGAGATTATGTTCTTGACTAAAGCGGCGGACGATCGCTTGCATTTCGATCGCAAAGTCGATCGCGCGTTTGTCATGGTCGAGATAGGGGACAGATAGACCGCATACCGCCATGTAGCTATCACCGATGGTTTTGATTTTTTCAATACCAAAGCGATCGGCAGTTTCATCAAAGAGGGTGACGAGTTCGCTCAGTAAATTCACAATCTCATGGGCATTGAGGCGCTCCGATAATTTAGAAAAACCCGTTAGGTCAGAAAAGAGAACCGTGATATTGGAAATACTCTCGGCAATATTTTTTTCACCCTGTTTTAGCCGCTTAGCGATCGCCGCAGGAAAGAGACTAAATAGAAGTTGTTCATTTTCGCGATTTTTGGCGGCAACCATTTCTGTCTGTTCCCGCAGACTCAGCACCATCGCGTTAAAGGACTGCCCCAACTCCCCAAATTCATCCTCCGTATCAAGGTGAATTTCTTCCAATTGTCCCGAGGCAACCCTACGGGCACTCTCAATTAGTTTATTAATCGGTTTTACAAATAAAGAAGCGATCGCCATCGCTAAAAGAATGATCAGCAACATAAATAAAGTCGCCGAAATCAATAACTGGCGCTCAAAATCGTAGATCGGCGCATAGGCTTCATCGAGATCAATTTCCGAAAGAATCGACCAGCGCAATCCTTCCAACTGCAAAAGTCCATAGGAACTCAGAACAGGGATATCGCGATAGTCGCGGATAACTTTGATGCCTTCTTTACCCATCAGCGCTTCCTCCACCGCAGGGGTTTGCACCTTCTGTTCCAAAATTGAAGTTTTGTATTTACGAATCCGCGCGATCGTTTCGCTATTCGTTCCCAAATTCGCTAAGGTTTGCAGATAGACTTCAGGAGTTTCGATCAAAAATCGCGATATCGATCGCATCAGATAATCTTGACCGACTAGATAGGTTTCACCACTTTTGCCAAGCCCATCCCCCTGCCATTGCCGATTACCTGTCATCACGTTATTAATCTCATCAGCAGGAATTTGGATTGCGATCGCCCCCACAAATTTCGACTGGACATAGACGGGGGCAATAATAAAGGCAGCAGGTGCGCCGTAGGATGGGGCGTAGGATTCAAAATCAATAATTCGCGTAAATCCCTGCTCTTTGGAACGGCGGACGGAGGCAAAAAGACGCGCAAAGTTGCTATCGTTATACGCGCCCACAGTCAGGCTAGTGGCGAAATCTGTCTCTTTATAAACTGTATAAACCAGCCGCCCCTCTGGATCAATTAAGAATAGATCGTAGTAGCCAAATTTATCGATGATATTGCGGAAGGTGGGGTGGTACAAACCATGCAGGCGGCTATACTCGCTATTGTCGGTTGCTTTGTCGAGAAGATGCTTTTTGCCGACAGGATTGGGATTGTTAGCGATGTAATGATATTGCAAATAATTACTGGCGATCGCTTCGGGCAGAAAAGAACTCAAAACAGGTGCGCCTTGCCCCGTCTGCGCGAGTTTGGGCAAAAATTCTTTTTGATAGTAGGCGCTAATCTTGGCATCACTATCGGCGGGTAAAGGGATATTTTCCAGTTGACGATAGGCATTGCTAAATTCAGCGATCGCATTAGCCACCGATGGATCACTGCTCAGGGTCTGCACATGATTGCGAATCGTTTTGAAATAGGATTCGATCTGATAGGCTTTGGAGGCACGGACGCTAGTGAGTTGATTAAAAACGCGATCGGTCAGATTAGATTTACCACTTTGATAGCCGATGTAGGCAGTGACGGCGATCGAGCCACCACTGACCGCCAGCAAAATGACAATTAGTTTAGATTTGATACTTAGCCAATTGAAGTTAAACCACTGCATAGAAAAATTTAGGTATTAGTAATTGATGAAACTTGATTAAGTTCCACTAACTACTCAACTATTGAGATCATCTTATCTTAAGGTGAAAAAACTATTTAAAATGTTAACCAATGACTTAACGACAGTCTCCCTCTTCTTTTCACAACAAGACGCAAATATAGCAATCCTAAATAAGTAGAACCCAAAAAGCTGTGGCGCACGCGCAGCGTATGCCACAGCTTTTTGGGTTCTGGGTTTTATTTCGCTAAGCTACTTAGTTTTATAAGTTGGCGCTAAGTGAAGTTTTGGGCAAAGCATTGCTGTTAATCAAGTCTAAGGAGATGGCTAAATCGCATCAGGAATGCTTTGCCCCTACTTAGAATTGCCACTACGAATAAGCCTCAATAAGTCCATGCTGGAGGGCATAGCGCACTAACTCAGTGCGGCTACTAGTACCAGTTTTACTGAATAAACGGCTCACATACTTCTCCACATTACGAATAGTCGTACCAAGGCGTTTAGCAATTTCCTTATTCATCAAACCTTCCACCACTAGCTCCAAGACGCTTTGTTCACGGGGTGTAAATTCGATCTTGATCGGTGGCGGCGTGACGTTGATCGCAGGCTTTTGTTTAAGCAACGCCTTGATCTCTGCTAACTGTCCTGCGAGATCAGTAATTTCGGAGGTGTTACCGTTGGCAGTAACGGCTTGGATGGCACGACGGGCGATGAGATTTTCGGCGATCGCCACCAGTTCATCGGGGTCAAAGGGCTTAGACAGATAGGCATCGCAACCCGCGTTATAGCCTTCGATGCGATCCTTAGTCATGCCTTTAGCAGTCAAAAATACGACGGGCAGATTTAAAAAGCGGACATCTTCACGCATCTGCTTCAGAAATTCATACCCACTCACCTGCGGCATCATAATATCCGAAATAACGAGATCAGGGGTCATTTGTTCCAGCATTTGCCACGCTTCACGAGCGTTATTGGCAACTTGCACCACAAAGCCACTGTCTTCGAGGTAGGCTTGCACCGCCTCCCTAAGCCCGGGTTCATCATCCACAAGCAGGATATGTCCTGACATAGTTACCTCTATCTAGTTTTACTGTTCTATCTTTAATTATTCTCTTGTTTGAGCGCAAAGCACTGTAAATTTCTAATTAAAAAGCTTGCATTAATTAATCACTATATAGTAATATAATATCAAGAAAAAACAACCAGCTTAGGGGCTAACTCCCATGATGTTTCGCCAGCTATTTGATCAAGAGACAGGAACCTACACCTACCTGATCGCTGATCCGCAAACCCAAGAAGCCGCGTTAGTTGATCCTGTCCTAGAGCAGGTCGATCGCGATCTCAAGTTATTGCGCGAGCTAGGATTGAACCTCAAGTTTTGCCTAGAAACCCATATTCACGCTGACCACATCACAGGCACAGGCAGGCTACGCGAACTAACAGGCTGTGTGGGTATCGTCCCCGAAAATGCCCATGCCGCCTGTGCCAATCAATTTGTGAAACATGGCGAGATCTTAGAGGTGGGATCGGTGCAGATTCAGGCAATTAGCACCACTGGACATACCGATAGCCACATGGCATTTTTGGTCGATGGGACGCATCTTTTGACTGGGGATTCGCTGCTGATTCGTGGTTGTGGACGCACTGACTTTCAGAGCGGTGATGCGGGGGCATTGTATGACCATGTGACCCAGAGGCTATTCACCTTACCCGATGCGACTTTGGTGTATCCCGGTCACGACTATCGTGGCAATCAAGTTTCCACGATCGCCGAAGAGAAACAATGGAATCCGCGTTTTGTAGGTCGCGATCGCGCTCAATTTATCGAGTTTATGGCAAGTCTCAACCTCCCCGATCCTAAGAAAATTGCTGAAGCTGTTCCCGCTAACGAGCATTGCGGGAAGGTTTCCGTTGCGGCGTAACTCCCCAACTTGATTACTAAAATCACAAGTTCCATTGCTTTCAAATTTCTAAAAATTTCCAAAATTAGCCAATACATCTAGAAAAACTATGAACACTCAAACTACTAATTTCACCACCACTGACATCAATCCGATCAAACTGATTGACTCTCAAGAACTTCAACAACTGTGCGATCGCGACTCCGTTCTATTAATCGACGTGCGCGAACCTGTAGAAAATAAAGAAGAAAAGATTGCGGGTTCGATTTTATTACCCCTATCGCGCTTTGATCCGAGCCAGATTCCCAATCTAACCAACAAAAAGTTAGTTCTCTATTGCCGTTCTTCTAACCGTTCTGCACAAGCGGCTCAGAAACTAATCGCCGCAGGTTATAGCGAAGTCACACATCTCAAGGGTGGTTTACTAGCATGGAAAGAACAGGGAATGCCACTACAGGTGCATCAAAATGCCCCAATTAGCTTAATGCGTCAGGTGCAGATTGTGGCAGGTTTTCTCGTCTTCACAGGCACAGTATTAGGAGCCTTTGTATCGCCTTGGTTTCTATTGTTATCGGGATTTGTGGGCGCAGGGCTAATGTTTGCAGGGATTACTAACACCTGCGCGATGGGAATGCTCTTAGCCAAACTTCCCTACAACCAATAAAAACCATCAAAATTAAAAAGGCTTGCGGAGCAAGCCTTTTTAATTTTGATGGATCTTGATCCCAATTTAATCCCCAAATTTCATCATGTCTCCTTTGTCAAAGATACCTACTTTGCGCTTACAGCAATTATTTCCTGCTTGGGAATGGATGCGAAAATACCAATCCCATTATCTATTAGGGGACATGACCGCAGGGATAATTGTCACCAGTTTACTGATTCCGCAAAGTATGGCGTATGCCTTACTCGCAGGACTGCCGCCACAGGTGGGACTCTATGCCAGTATTATTCCTGCGATCGCCTATCCATTATTTGGCACTAGCAAAGTCTTGGCAGTGGGACCTGTGGCGGTGGACTCGTTGATGGTGGCGGCGGCGATCGCTAAGTTAGCACCGCAGGGTAGCGCGGAATATATCGCTTTTGCCTTGACCTTGGCGATGATTGTGGGCGCGATCGAGGTGGGGATGGGGATCTTGCGGATGGGATTCTTGGTCAATTTTCTCAGTCGTTCCGTAATTTCAGGCTTCATCAGTGGTGCATCGATCATTATTGCCTTCAGCCAAGTACGGCAACTATTGGGACTGAAGATTCCTTCTACGGAGTCCTTTTTTGAGTTAGTGGCGTTGATCCTCAGCAAAATCACAGAAGTCAATGTCATCACCGTGATCATGGGCGTAGTCAGCGTAGCAATTTTGCTCTATTTCAATCAGCCTTTAGTGAAACTGCTAAAACGCAAAGGCTGGAGTGATCAGAGGATCTTACCTATTTCTAAAAGTGCACCTCTATTGGTCGTGATTTTAGGAATTGTAGTGACGGTGGTTTTGCGCCTTGATCAAACGGCAGGAATCAAGGTGGTGGGTGCGATTCCTGCGGGATTATCGGGGCTAACGCTGCCACTATTTGATCGCCAGACTTGGCAGACCCTATTTCCTGCGGCAATGGCGATCGCCTTAGTTGGTTACATGGAAGGCTTCGCAGGAGGGCAAGCGCTGGCAAGCAAGCGGCGCGAAAAGATTGATGCTAATCAAGAGCTAATTGCCTTTGGCATCTCGAATATTGGAGCAGCTTTTTCGGGAGGATATCCTGTTACGGGAGGCGTGAGTCGCTCTGTGGTCAATTTTTCGGCAGGCGCAAATACGGGACTTGCTTCGATCATTACAGGAATTTTACTGGCGATTACGGTGATGTTTTTCACTTCGTGGTTTTACTTTCTGCCCCAGACTTGCCTTGCCGCGATTATCATCACTGCCGTTTATAAACTGATTGACTTCGCCACCCTGAAGCGGATGTGGAATTATGACAAAGCCGATGCGATCGCTTGGCTTGCGACCTTTGCCGCCGTCCTCGCCTTGGGTGTCGAAAAGGGGATCATCCTCGGCGCAATTATTGCCCTAGGTTTGCACCTCTATCGCACCAGCAAACCGCATATTGCGATCGTGGGACGCTTGGGCAATTCTGAACATTTTCGCAATGTGCAGCGTTATCAAGTCACGACCAGTCCCCATGTCTTAGCGATGCGCGTTGATGCCAGTCTCTATTTTGCCAATGCTAAATACATGGAAAATTTTCTAAGTAAAGAGATTAGCGATCGCCCAGAGTTAAAGTCGGTATTGCTAGTTTGTAGCGCCATTAATCTAATTGATGCTAGCGCCCTAGAGATTCTGGAAAGCCTGATCACTGATCTCAAAGCCCTTGGCATTGACTTTTATTTCTCCGAGGTCAAAGGACCTGTGATGGACAAATTAGAACCGATTGGCTTTGTTGATTTTGTAGGACGCGATCGCTTCTTTCTATCCACAGATATCGCCATGCGAGAACTAGCAGGTATTTAACACAACGTTAATTCGACAAAAGCGCAAATGGCTATATCGAACTCACGTTAAAACAAAAAAAGTCGGCGCTAAGCGCCGACTTTTTTATCTAAATATGGGTGACCTGGGATTCGAACCCAGGACCAGCGGATTAAGAGTCCGATGCGCTACCACTGCGCCAGTCACCCCTGTAGTAGTCATTGCAGTACTTTTTATCTTAGTAAATTTACTGCGTCCAATAAAGACCGATTTCTATAATAGCAAAGGTTGGACAAAATATTAAATTCTTTGCTTGAGTTTTTCTCTCAGTACAGAATAAAAAAGCGATCGCGTGATTATGGCGAAACAAAATCTATCCTCCCCAGTCATACCCTTTAAACCAAAACCACTACCCAAAATCCTTCTAAAAGTTGACACCAAATGGGTGAATTTCGATATGTGGAGAGAGAGTTAACATATCAACATAGTTATTTATAATTTCTTAATAATTTATTAATCCTATTTATCAAGGGAACAGCAGCAGGTGCTAGAAACCACACTCAGAGGTCATTATCAGATTGTTAGCCATATTGGTGGTGGTGGTTTTGGTCAAACCTATCTCGCCAAGGATATCGATCTGCCTAATCATCCCTATTGTGTCGTCAAGCAGCTCAAACCCAAGTCTAGTGAAACTTTTATCTTAGAGACTGCCAAGCGTCTATTTAATCAAGAAGCGGAAATCCTCTATAAGCTTGGTTCCCGTGACCAGATCCCAAGACTGTTAGCCCATTTTCAAGAGGGTGAAGAGTTCTATTTGGTACAAGAGTTTGCGGACGGTACTGACCTAACTACAGAAATCGGTGATGGCAAGTGTTTAAACGAACCAAAGGTAATCGAACTCCTACAGGAAATCCTAGAAATACTGACATTTGTCCATAGTCATGGCGTGGTACATCGAGATATCAAGCCCGCCAACTTAATCCGTCGTAACAGCGATCGCAAAATCGTCCTGATTGATTTTGGAGCCGTCAAAGAAATTAGCAGTCTCTCAGGCGATCATCAAGCAAATACCAATATCACGATCGCCATTGGTTCCCCTGGTTATATGCCGATCGAGCAGCTTCGGGGTAAACCTAGATTTAGCAGTGATATCTATGCGGTGGGGATGATGATGATCCAAGCGATCACGGGTCAAGAACCAAAGCTGTTTGCAGAGCATCCCGACACCGCCGAACTAACTTGGCGCGATCACATCCCCACTAACAACTATTCACCACAGCTTCTAGACATTCTCGATAAAATGATCCGCTACGATTTCCGTCAGCGCTATCAGACTGCCGAAGAGGTGATAGTGGCGATCGCTGAAGCTATGAACAATGCCAATATTAATGCCAATATTAATGTCAATAGTATCGACCACGCCTTACCAACCATCATCAATCCTCCCGCCGCTCTGCCCGAAACGATGATCCAGATGGCAACAGATTGTGAGCAGAACTGTGATGATGATCATCTCAACGATCTCACAACCAATACCCAACAACGTATTGCCCATCTGCATCCCTTAGATCGTTCACTCTATCGCTCGATGTATCAACAAATTCAAGCATTCCATCACATCGGCGCATGGCTGACGGGCAGTATTTTATTACTGAGTATTTCCATTGGTATCGCCATCTATCAATCGCTCCACAGTCCCAAATTGAATGCGGCTAACAACTCCGTATTCACAGAGTTAGCTAACAAGTCATCCGATGGATTTAGCCTGATTGCTAATAACTTTGCCAGACCCCAACCCATATCCACAGAATCCCTATCCGCCGATGAGCTACTGTCCCAAGCTCGCGTTCTGAGTCGCAATAATAGTCCCCAAGAAGCCTTAATCAAGATCGAGTCCGCCATCCAACTCAATCCCAACAATGCCAATGCATGGCTGATCAAAGGATTGGTCTTACGAAGTATTGGGCGCGACTATGAGGCGATCGCCGCCTTTGGCAAAGCCCTTGAGCTTCAGCCAGACCTAGCCAACTCCAATATTTTCAACCGAGAAGTATTGCCTAGAGAAACCACTCAACCCAGCAGATAACCAAAAAAGAGTTGATAAGGCTGTTGCCAAACGTATCAGTACATAAAAACCAAGAAAGCGCCGCCTCCCGCTTTCTTGGTTTTTGATTTGCCTTAGTACAACGTCAATTAACCATTTTGATCCATTTGCGCTTCGCACGGTGCAGATATAGCGATCCTAAATGAGTTGTGAGGGGCTTCGACTCCGCTCAGCCAGCGAATACCGATGGCTGAGCGGAGTCGAAGCCCTATTTTTCTTATTTAAATTGTCTATACAAGTGGCGGCAACTATAAAACCTGTGGCGCACTCGCAGAGTGCGCCACAGGTTTTAGGGTTTTATATTTAATTGCGCCTAGCTACCTTATATGATGAATGTGTCAATTTGCCTAACCACCGAAATGTTATGCGCCAACGTGCTGATGGACGAAATTGGGATCAATTACGTCCCGTAGAATTGCAGAGATCATTCACCCAGTCGCCTGCGGGATCAGTACTAGCCAAATTTGGTGACACGCAACTAATCTGCACCGTATCCATTGAGGAAGGAGTGCCTAAGTTTTTGGCAGGTAGTAATCAGGGCTGGCTCACCGCCGAATATCGGATGCTCCCCGCCGCCACAGTCCCCCGTCAACCCCGCGAATTTACCAAACTATCAGGGCGTACCCAAGAGATCCAAAGACTAATCGGTCGCAGTCTCCGCGCCTCCCTTGATATGACCGCGATCGCCAATTACACCGTGACCATTGATGTCGATGTCCTACAGGCAGATGGCGGCACGCGCACAGGCGGCATCACAGGTGGATTTATCGCCCTCAAAGATGCCTGCGATCGCCTCCTCAATGAAGGCAAAATCACCCGCAATCCGATCATCAGACCCGTAGCCGCCGTCTCCGTGGGGCTAATCGATGGCGAACCCATACTCGATCTAAATTATCTTGAAGATGTGGCAGTCAGTGTCGATCTCAATGTGGTCATGGATCACAACGGCGAACTAATCGAGATCCAAGGCACAGGTGAATCTCACACCTTCACGCGATCGCAACTCAACAAAATGCTAGATGTCGCAGAAAAGGGGATTAAAGAGCTTTTAGCTTTTAGCGTTTATAGTAATTCCAAATAAATTTAAGAGGCTTCGACTTCGCTCAGCCATCGTATATTGCTGGCTGAGCGAAGCGATGCACTGAGCTTGTCGAAGCGTCGAAGCCCTATTTTTCTTATTTGAATTGTCTATAACTTTTGGCTTCGTAAAAAAATAAAGCAGGGGCTTTGCCCCTGCTTTATTTTTTTATAGTTGCTTGAGATAGCTCAAGAGATCCGCCATGTCTTGCGGACTGGGCTGAAACTGAGGCATCGGTGGAGTCTCACCACTGACAACCTGATGCACTATCCTTGCGTCAGATTTGCGGTCAGAGACTCCATGCAGATTAGGACCAACCTTGCCCGTCGCCCATTGTCCATGACAAGCCACACAATTCATCACAAAAATAGAACGTCCCTGAGCGGGATTGCCAGACAAGTCAAGGACTGACTGCGTGTAAGCATCAATAGGTGGTCGCAGAATCCATAGAAATATAGCGATCGCTGTCAGGACAATAGCAGTAGCGATCGCCACCTTTACCAGAGGCGATTTCGGCTCTGCTACAGGCAAAGCCATCTCTGATGTCTCACCTACCGACACATCAACGTCCTTTGTCAAATTTATCCCTTCGTTAATCACAGTTTTTCAACCCGACCATTGGTTTACGAATACCCTTTAGAACGTCGTAAATAGCTTGATCAATGTCAGCATTTCGATTTCAAAATAGGGAAATTAGCCAGTTAATAGCCAGTTTTGTTATTTTCAGCATGACATTAGCTTAAATATTAATAACATATCTTAATGAAAGTATAAGTAATCAAATTGCGTTTAGAAATTAAATAAACTCTAAGTTTATGGAGGCGTAGCGATGAATTGACGAGATGGACTAGGGTTGAGCTTCACCAAAGCCCATAGCCACAACGCCCATACTGCTGGAGTCAAGGAATGTCTGATTACTGTCTGGCACGTCACGTTCTATAATTCAAAAGCACAATAATAAAAAAAATTTAAAACATAGGAAAGAGTTAATTATGGGAGGAAATGATCGCTTGCTAAGGGCGGCAAGAGGTGAAGTACTGGATCGTCCACCAGTATGGATGATGCGCCAAGCAGGAAGATATATGAAGGTATATCGTGATCTGCGCGAAAAATATCCCACATTTAGAGAGCGTTCAGAAATACCTGAATTAGCCGCCGAAATATCTTTACAACCATTTCGTGCCTTCCAGCCCGATGGCGTGATCATGTTTTCCGATATTCTCACCCCCCTCGCAGGTATCGGCATTAACTTTGACATTATCGAAAGCAAAGGACCGATTATCGAATCACCAATTCGTACACAGGCTCAAGTTGATGCCCTGAATGAGTTTGATCCCGATACCTCTGTTCCTTTTATCCGCAAAATTTTAGCCGCCATCAAAGAAGAAGTTAAGGATCAAGCGACGATTCTGGGCTTTGTGGGCGCACCTTGGACATTGGCAGCCTACTCGGTCGAAGGTAAAGGTTCTAAGGACTATTCGGTAATTAAAGCAATGGCTTATAAGGAGCCAAAAATCATCCATAGCTTCTTGACCAAGTTGGCAAAAATGATCGGTGACTATGTGATCCACCAGATCGAGTGCGGCGCTCAAGTTGTGCAAATGTTTGACTCTTGGGCTGGTCATTTATGTCCGACTGACTATGCAACCTTTGCTCTGCCTTATCAAAAAATGGTAGTCGATCAGGTTAAGGCAAAGTATCCCAATACGCCGATGATCCTCTATATCAGTGGCAGTGCAGGGGTCTTAAACCTGATGCCTAAGTCTGGTGTGGATATCGTCAGTGTAGACTGGACTGTGGACTTAGCCGAAGCCCGCGATCGCCTTGGTCACCATATCCCCGTACAGGGCAATCTCGATCCCTGTGTCCTTTTTGCTGAGCAAAGCTACATTAAAGAGCGAATTTTGGAAGTTATCCAAAAGGCAGGCAACAAGGGGCACATCATGAACCTCGGTCATGGCATCCTCGCTACTACTCCCGAAGATAACGCCAGATTCTTCTTTGAAACTGTCAAAGGTCTCTAGCGATCGCCACCGCATCATGTTTAGAGCGTATTTGAGAAGTTCTTTTCCCCCTTAATTCCTCCTTCTTAATAGAAACGTGAGTTCGATATAGCCATTTGCACCACGCAAAGCGCAGCGCAAATGCCGAAAAGCGGTAAAAATTGCAAAGCAATTTTTACCGCTTTTCGCTAAAGAAAGGCTTTAAATCTGTTGCGTTGAATTAACAGCAAACCGATTACGCCCTTGGGCTTTAGCAGCATACAAAGCTTGATCGGTTAGCCTAATTAACTCCCTAGGAGTAATTTCTGATGGCGGGACAAAAGCACAGACTCCCGCACTAGCAGTCACAAACGAGTGAATCTTAGAAACAGCATGGGGAATCCGCAGATCGACGATCGCCTGTAAGGTCGTGGCTGCTATCTCCTCGGCATCCGCTAGATTCACCGATGGCAATAGCACCGCAAACTCTTCACCACCATAACGGGCGGCGGTATCGGTCTTACGCTTAGCAATGCCATTGATCGTGCGGGCAACCTCTTTGATGCAACTGTCCCCTAACTGATGCCCATAAAAATCGTTGTAGTCTTTGAAGTAATCAATGTCGATCATGATTAGCGCCAGAGGATATTGATGACGGTAGGCGCGATGGAGTTCTTCCTCGATCGCAATATCAAAGGCGCGACGGTTAGCAATTTCCGTCAGCCCGTCAAGGTAAGATAGTTTCTCTAATTTCTGATTGAGTTGTAGAATCTCAGCTTGCGCTAACTTGAGTGCTTTTAACTGCTCATGCGATCGCGTGGCAAACCATGTGGCGATCGCTAACACCAACGAAAACAAACCACCAAAAGCTAAAACTCCCCAAACAGCAAAGCTTCTACTTTGAATGCCATATCGATTGGCGATATACATATCGGAAACGTACAGAGCTTGCCACAGAGAAACTGTAATCGTGATCCCCCAAAAGCTGAGAATCAAGGGTAAAACCCAAACAGGTATTTTTTGCCTAGTCTTTTTGCTCAAATCACGCATTGCTAGAACTATTAACAAACCGACAACGACGAAACCAACAGCAGTGTGGAGAGCCATTTGCGTCAATTTGCCCCAACCATAGGCAGTCGGGATATTAGACAGGTATCCCAACACGGCAACCGTCCCTAACCCCATAATCGTCGCCCCCAAAAAACTACTAATGAGGATATGGATTAGTCGAATGTGTGGAAAGGAAGCAACCAATAGCGCGATCCCACACAATAGAAAGTTCAGCGCTGTATTGGGAGCCATCCGTCCAGGATAGGAAGTTGCGGTCGTAATGTAATGCTTGATGAATATCTCATCAATAAAAAAATTGATCCCAAATAGATGCTGCACCAAGGTCAAGCCACCTAATAGGATCAAGACGCTACTGATGTAGCGAGTATATTTTCGATAATTTGTAGAGAGTCCCGCTAGAGATAAACTCAGAAGAATAAAACCGACTGCTGTATTAAATTGCATCGGTACGAATTGGGGATTGATTTGAATCAGGCTCACAGAACCGATCAACCAGCCCACAATTACGATCGCACCCAGCAGAAATAAAACCGATGCGCCAATACGAATAGTGGACGGTAAATTTAAGGATTTACACATCTCTATAAACAGGTTTTTCAACTGTGTAATGATTTGGAGATGATCTAGAATACAAGACCAAAAATAAGTGACAGCATTTTGCGCCGTAACTCACCTGATAGGCAAGAGATATTAGACTAGGGCTTCGATTAACCATCAATATACGTTGGCTGATCGCCATAGTTTAGCTGATCACAGTCCTAGCCTGATCTAAGTCACAGACTCTTTATAGCGATCGCGATTTACGCGGTACAAGTGCCACAAAACAGTGAAATCGCGAAACGATTGCACTGTTTTGTACCTTTATCGAACTAACGTTATTTTAGATTCATTTTAAAGATATTTTTGCAAAATCACCTGCAAGCGATCGCGACTAGCCGCAGATACTGTACTGAGATCCGTCAAGATTGAGGTTTTGAGAGCATGGTGCGCCTCGGACTTTGGCGGATTAGCGGCAATCTTGGCAACGGCACGCTGAATTACCTGCTGAGCATTGAGGGCATTTTTTTGGAGATTCTGAATGATCATTTCTACGGTCACACTCTCATGATCTTCATGCCAGCAATCATAGTCAGTCACCAGAGCGATCGTGGCGTAGGAGATTTCGGCTTCACGGGCAAGCTTGGCTTCAGTGAGATTGGTCATGCCGATTACCTTCGCGCCCCAACTGCGGTACAGCACCGACTCCGCCTTAGTGGAGAAGGCAGGACCTTCCATACAGAGATAGGCTCCGCCGCGATGAACTTTGCTGCGTCCCAAGTCCACACCTTCCGCCGCCGAAGCGATCACCGCTAATAGAGACTTACAAATCGGTTCACCAAAGGCGACATGGGCAACAATGCCATCACCAAAGAAGGTCGAGGTGCGACTGGTGGTGCGGTCAATAAATTGATCAGGTAGGACAATATCGAGGGGCTTGGCATACTCTTGCAACGATCCCACCGCCGAAGCGGAAATAATATATTCCACACCAAGGGTCTTGAGGGCGTAGATATTGGCGCGATAGGGCACTTCGGAGGGTAAGAGATGGTGCGATCGCCCATGTCTTGCCAGAAATACCACAGGTGTACCCGACAGCTTGCCATAGACAAAGGCATCGGAAGTTTTGCCAAAGGGCGTATCGATGGTAATTTCTTGAACATCGGTCAGGGCTGACATTTTATAGAGTCCACTGCCACCAATAATGCCGATCTGTGCGTTAACTGTCATGTTTTTAGGTTTTTAACAAATATAAAACTTGAGCATACTACTAGGGGCGGCGCATAGCGCCGCCCCTAGTAGAGGGTTTAGAGATTTTAGGCAGCTTCAGCTTGCAACTCTTGCAGCAGACTCGTTAGTTGCTCTGTACTGGCATGGTAGACCTCACTACAGAAATGACAAGTTGCCTCAGCGCCTTGATCATCGGCAATCATTGCTCGCAAGTCTTCTTGCCCAAACATTTTCATCGCCGCCAACATCCGATCAAGGGTGCAACGGCAATGGAACTGCACATCTTTGCTCATCGGCAAAATTTCAATGTGCATATCGGCAAACATCTCTTTCAACACATCTTCGATATCCTTGCCCTGAGCCAACAATTGCCTCAGAGTCTCGACATCTTCCTTAATCGCTAGCTGATTGAGCAGTTCCTCCTGCGAGGCGTGACCAGTTTTAGCGGCGCGTAAAGTTGCTTTGGGCATGATCTGCATCAAGATCCCTGCGGCAACCTGCACGGGCGCATCGGTCTTGTGGGCGATCGCCTCATTATCAATAATTTCCGTCAGGATCAACTTGGAGTAGGTCTGATCGGAGGTGGCGAGATACCAACCCACATCTTCAGCAACATCTCCCGAAATTAATTCCACAGTGCTGTTATGGGGTTCCCCATAACCAACATCGCGCAGCACCTTCAGCAGTCCCGTCTGTCCAATCGCTTCACTGACGAGCGGTTTACCATCACTATCAAGGGGTAGATCCCAGTCAGGATTGGCAACAAAACCGCGTACCGTGCCATCAAATCCCGCATCGGCGTAGACTAAACCTAAGCCTCCATCGCCTGCGATCCGCACATTGACCCTAGCCTGTGGCTGCTTCATATTAGAAGCAAGGAGCAAACTCGAACTCATGGCACGTCCTAGGGCGGCGGTTGCCACAGCCGATAGATGGTGACGACGATAGGCTTCGTTAATAGATTGAGTAATACTGACACCGACAACTCTAACTCTGCCGTCGGCTGCGGTTGCGCGAATTAAGCGATCGAGCATGAACTTTTCCTAACGTTTAAATACTGATGAGAAAAATATCGGTACAGCCCAAGTTGGCATAGCAAGTTGGCATAGCCCGAATCTTCTCAGATTACATTTTAACGTGAGTTCGTGACTGGATTTATGGCTATGGTTGCAGCCTAAGCCATGATCAATGAGACGCGCCCACCTTCACCTATTGGTATGTATTCTCAAAGTCTGGACTGGGATAACTTTGATATGATTGGCTTAAGTATTCAGTCAAGCAGGAAAGCCATGCAATACGTTGGAAACCTTTGGGATAAAGATGCTCTCAAAAATCCAGAGACAGAATATCAGAATTTGTTAAATTCCCTAAAACAACAGCATCAATTTGGCATCTGTTTTGTCAGATGTTCACCACCTGAAGGAGATCAGCTAATCAAGCGCATCAAAACCGATATTGGCAAAGATACGGTGGGTCTGTGGCGCATTGATAAATCCCTTGATGATTTTTATAATGCCTTTGTGACCAAAACTGAGTTACACGATGCCAAAGTGGTTATAGTAACGGGGATCGAAGAATTTTTAGAGGGCAGAATTGATCCTGAATTAGATAGTTTTAAAAGTCTAGAAAGTCTCGAAGATGGGGGCATAACCCGACAGGAGCTACTAGCGAAGTTAGAGCATTTCCCGCGTCCGTTGGCACGTCTAAGCCTATCTCAGAAACGATTGAGGGAAAATTTTCAAATTCACTTTGTATTTCTATTACCTCTGTTTGCACTGAAGTTTTTTATCGATAGCTCGCCTGAATTTTTTAACCATAGTGCCGAGGTTTTTGAATTTCCCACGGATATGGAGTTGATGCGGCAGGAGACTTTTCGTTGGGTGGGCGGCGGCGATCGCTACGAAGCCTATGCCCAACTGAGTGAAGCCGAGCGTAATCAAAAGTTTGAAGATCTCCAAAAGTTAATTGATGCCCAACCTGCGATCTCAGAGCGGAGAATCGAACTACTGCTCGACCAAGGCGGCTTATTGGTAGCGGGCAATCGCTGTAAAGAGGCGATCGCCAATTGTGATCTCGCTCTACAAATTCGTCCCGAAAATCATCTCGCTTGGTATAACCGTGCCGTTGCCCTTGATCTCTCTGATCACCATGAAGAAGCGGTGGCAGACTATCTCCAAGCCATCAAATATAAGGAAGATTTTTATGCGGCTTGGCACAATCTCGGAACTTCGTTGAGTATGTTGTCAAGGTATGAAGAGGCGATCGATAGCTACAACAAGGCGCTCCAATTCAAGCCCGACTATTACTATTCCTTTGGTGGCATGGGCTTGGTCTATAGCGTTTTAGGTAAGCATGAAGAAGCGATCAACATCTGTGAAAAAGCCCTTGCCCTCAAACCTGACTATGTACAGGGCTGGTTTAGCCGTGCCTATGCCCTTGAAAGCATCGGTAAGTATAGTGAAGCGATCGCCAGTTATGACCAAGCCCTGCGCTATAAACCCTACGATCACCAGATCTGGTATAGCCGCGCCAAAGCCCTTGAGCAATGGGGTAACTACACTGAGGCGATCGCTAGCTATGATCAAGCCCTAGAGCTGCGTCCCGATGATTACTATGCTTGGAACAATCGCGGCATCGTTCTGAGTCATTTGGAGCTATACACCGAAGCGATCGCTAGCCATGACCGCGCGATCGAGATCAATCCCGATGATCACTTTGCTTGGTACAACCGTGGCAACGCCCTCAGTGGTAGAGGCGATCTTGAAGAAGCGATCGCCGCCTATGATCGGGCAATTCAAATCTCGCCACAGGAAGAACAGATCTGGACAAACCGTCGCCTTGCGCTGCGAAGGATGGGATTTAGTTAAACTTAGTACTTAAGTTACTCAATTGAATTTCTTAATTAGATTCCTCAACTTTGCTTTTTGCGACACTATGGCAATCACTCCAACTCCCCCATCCACTAATCGAAGCCCTGATCACTCTGATAGCTCTGAGTATCTTGAAAATCGGGAAAGAGTTGAGAGTAATACCAATAATACAGTGGCGAATAAAGCCGTAGGCAATGAGAACCAAATTCAGATTGCTAATCAATCATCAGACAACTGCGTTCTCAAAGGTTTTAGAATCCCTTTGCAGTCCTTGATTATTGTGCCATTTTTATTGAATACCTTTGGCATCGTTGGGTTAATTGGCTGGCTTTCTTTTCAAAATGGACATAATGCAGTTAAGCAGCTATCGACCCAACTCCGCAACAAGGTCACAGAACAGGTCAAAATCCGCCTTGACTCATACCTTCAGCTTCCCTATGCCCTCAATAAACTCAACTCCAATAGCATCAACCTCGGACAGCTTGACACACAAAACGAGGCAAAAGTCCAAAGATACTTCTGGAAACAATTGCAGAGCTTTAAGCAGATCAGCAATATCTATGTGGCGACGACATCAGGACGCTACTCAGGGGCGCGACGCATTAGCAATATCCTCGCGATCGAAAATGCCACCACCGTCTTCTCCACCGATGATAATGGCAGGGCGCAGAGTATTCTCTTCTTCCGTCCACATTTTTATCTCAGCGATCGCCCTTGGTACAAAGATGTAGTCAATAGTAATAAAGAAATCTGGAGCGAAGTCTATAACGATCCCTACACCAATGAGTCAGGAATCACGGCGCTCAAGCCGCTCTACGGGAGCAATGGCAAACTCCGAGGTGTTCTTGGCGTATCGATGTATCTGGGGGAAATCAATCAGTTTTTACAAAACACCAAAGTTAGCGACCGCGGGCATACTTTTATCATCGATTCATCAGGTAAACTCGTCGCCGCCTCCAATAACAATATTTCCATCTCTTCCCAAAGTAATCGCTCAGAACGCATTCTCGCCACAGAAAGTACCGATGCCCTCACAAGGATAGTGGCGAATCAACTCAATAATAATCCTAGTTCCCCAGACAATCAGATTCAGCAATCGGTCGTGGAATTTAATGGCGAAAAGTACTTTTTTCAAGTCAGCAAACTCGACGAGATCTATGGACTAGATTGGCAGGTAGCGGTCATCCTGCCCGAATCTGACTTTATGGCGCAGATTAACGAGAATAGTCGCTACACCGCCTTTTTGTGCCTACTTGCCCTCAGCATTACGACAGTATTTGGCATCTTTGCTTCCCGTTGGCTGACCCGTCCTATTATTCAACTCAGCAGTGCTAGCCAGTTAATCGCCCAAGGAGACCTCGATCAAAAGGTGGAATCCTCTAGTTTTGTGAAAGAGCTAGCAATTTTAGCAACTTCCTTCAACCAGATGAGCCGCCAGATGCAGCGATCACACCATCGCTTAGAGGAATATTCACGCCTCCTCATGGAAAAGGTCGATGAACGTACCCAAGCCTTACAACAGGAAATTCTTGGGCATGAAGTTACGGAAGCGGCTCTAAGGGATTCTGAGGAGAAGTTTGCTAAAGCTTTTCGCTCCAGTCCTGACGGTATGGCATTGCTGTCGCTGACCACCAGTAAACATATTGATGTCAATGATAAATGGACTGAAATTACGGGTTTTAGCCGCGAGGAAGCGATCGGCGTAAATCCATCGGATCTTAATCTATGGGTTGATCTTAATGAGCGCGATCGGATGCTAGCAATTTTGGAAGTTGAGGGGCGCGTCGCCAACTATGAAGCTCAATTTATGACCAAGGATGGCAGAAAAATTATTGGGCTAATCTCTTCGGAATGTATTGAAATCAGTGATCAAGATTTCGCCATCTATGCGATTAAGGATATTAGCGATCGCAAACAAATTGAAGAAAGCATCAAAGAGAGCGAAAAGAAATATCGTGACCTCGTAGAATCCGCCAACTGTATCATTTTGCGCTGGGATAAACAAGGCAACATCTGCTTCCTCAATGACTATGGTTTAAAGTTTTTTGGCTACGAAGCGGAAGAAGTAATCGGCAAATATGTAATCGATACCATCGTCTCTGTCCAGAGTATCACGGGCGAAGACTTGCAAAAGATGATTGTGGACATCTGTAAAAGTCCGAACAAATATCAACTGAATGAGAATGAGAATATCTGCAAAGATGGTCGAAGAGTTTGGGTAACTTGGTCAAACAAACCGATCTTTAATGATCAAGGGGAATTGATTGAATTGCTGTCCGTCGGTACGGACATTACTGATCGTAAACTCGCCGAAAAAGAACTTCAATTAGCCAAGGAAATCGCTGATACCGCCAACCGAGCTAAGAGTGAATTTCTCGCCAATATGAGCCATGAGTTACGGACTCCTCTTAATGGCATCCTCGGCTATGCCCAAATTCTCAAGCGGGGCTACGATCCTGAAAAGCATAAAACAGGTTTAGACATCATTCAACGTAGTGGCGAACATCTGCTCACCCTACTCAATGACATTCTCGATCTCTCCAAAATCGAAGCGAAGAAACTAGAACTCAATCCCATCGAATTTGAGTTGCCCAAACTCTTGCAAAGCATTATCGATATATTCCAATTGCAGGTCAGAGAAAAGCAAGTGGAGATGGTCTACCAGCCCTTAACCGACCTGCCCACCATCATGTACGGTGATGCCAAACGCCTGCGCCAAGTCCTGATCAATCTCTTTGGCAATGCTGTCAAGTTTACCGATCAAGGCAAAGTCAGCCTCCGCGTTAGCGCCCATCCATGTGAAACTCCATTTCATCATCGCATTCGCTTTGAGATTTCGGATACAGGGGTGGGGATCGATGCCGATAAATTAGAAGATATTTTCTTACCCTTTCAACAGGTGGGCGATCGAGCGCGGCGTTACTCTGGTACTGGGTTAGGTCTCCCCATCTGCAAAAAAATTGTGGAAATGATGGGCGGTAATCTCGAAGTTATCAGTAGTCCTAATGTCGGTAGTACTTTTTGGTTTGAGATCGAGTTAGTGGAAGTGGAACAATATCAGACCGCACTGCTCCCAGATAGTCGAAACATTATTGGCTACAGTGGCGATCGCCGTAAAATCTTAGTGGTTGATGACAAGACCGAAAACAGAATGGTCTTAAATGATCTGCTCACGCCTCTAGGTTTCATCGTGGCGGAAGCGATCGATGGTCGAGATTGCCTAGTCCAAGCGCAACAATTTGCCCCCGATCTGGTGTTATTGGACATGGTGATGCCTGAGTTAGATGGTCACGAAACTGCGATCCAATTGCGCCAGTTAGAAATGTTTAAGCATACGGCGATCGCGATGGTTTCTGCCAGTGCCTTTAGTCAAGACCGCGATCGCAGTATTCAAGTCGGTTGTAATGCCTTTATTACCAAGCCCGTTAACCCCGATGCTCTATTCCAGACAATGCGATCGCTGCTCCATCTTGAATGGCAATATGAGATGACATCCATCCCTGAGATCGCCACCCTTGATCCTGCTGTGAATATGTCCACACAGGGCGATAGCGATAGCAATCAAAATATTACGATTCCTGAAGAAACCCTAGACCGATTGATCCAACTGAGCCGCATGGGAGATATTCTTACCATTCAAGATGAGGTGTTGCTGCTGCAAGAGTCCCATCCAGAGTTACAAGGCTTTGCCACCAAGATTCTGAACTATGGGCGTAATTTTGAAATCAAAAGGATTCGCGAACTTCTAGAAACTCACCGCCAACTTTAAAACCTTGCTTAGAGGGTGATATTGGGATACTTCCAGTTGAATTGATTGGGAAAGATGAAGTTAGTAAATGACATCGACATACTAATATCGAGGGATTTTACGGCGTGCCACCAACCAACAGGCATAAAAATTGCTTCGCCTGCATTCAGAGTCACTTCGATGATCGGCACATCAGCAAACAACGGATATTTCTGATAATCAGGATTCTCACAATCCACTTCACTAAACACGCCGCGATAGTTGTAAAGCCTATGGGTATAGTGCGGCGGAATAACCTTCCAAACCTTACGCCCATAGACCTGCACAAAGATCAAATTCACAGGATCATGGTGTAGAGGTGTAATCGTTCCACTAGGACCAAACCAGAAGAAAACCTTGCCGTCAATATCCTGTGGATTAAGATATTCAGGAAAGATTTCCAAATCCTCCAGAAGACCGCGCAACTCTGTTTTCTCAAGGTTGCCATTATTCGCCACCATGTAATGATTATTGGTCGCACCACCCTCGACCACCAGATCCACATAGTCTACCATCACCATTTTCTGGCGATGCTGCTCCACATTAATTTCATAGAGGCGATCGCTTTGGCGATCGTGCTGTACTTCGATCTCCACATGACCATATTTTGCGCGGAGATAATCGGGAGTCCAGCGAGAGAGCGCTGCCCAGTCCTTAGCGATGTCCGTCAGGATGAGCGGCACATTTTTAGCATAATAATTTTCGAGGAAATCCTGACGCGAAATCGTGGCGCGGCGCTCAATTGTCTGAGCTTGAGGAGATAATGCCGCTAATTCACCAAGGATACTGGCATGGGACTGCATTTTTTGCAAAATCTGCACAAACCTATGCCCCGTCTGAAAATAGGCATTGTTCGGGAGAGAGCTAACTTCCTTTTGCGCCGCACTGGGGCTAATGCCGTGGGCAACTAACTGCTGCACAATGAGATGATCCTCCATCCCAGAGAGCTTACTCTCAGCGATCCAGTTGCGCCAATCATTAGTAATCGGCACAGAGGTCACTACAAGCTGATTGCTGTAGGTGGGATCAAAGGTCGAAAATATAACTGGTGACTTTGGCGACATGGGACATCAGATAGGTATTAATGATGAATGGCGGCGCAAAGCACCGCCATTCATCATTATGTTGAATTTTAGGACATCGCTTGAATGATGTAGTCAAAATATGGCTCAGTGGTAGCTGCGTCTTCTTTGCTCAAGAGGGCGAGGGAAGCGCTCTTGAGGCAACGAATTGCGTCAGCCATGCCCACCATCGGTACACCTAGGGAGTTATACATTTCGCGGACACCAATGAGACCAATCTTTTCGATCGGTTCCTTATCGCCAGCCAACACACCGTAGGTAGTGAGGCGGATATACCAAGTAAAGTCTCTCAGGCATTGGGAGCGCTGTTTTTGACCATAGGCATTGCCACCAGGAGAAATATAGTCGGGATGGATTCTAAATAGTTCTTCGGTGGCTTTTTTGACGATTTTATCTTCACTTTCTGCCAACACAGAAGCAATTCTTACCCTTTGACTACCTGTGGAGAGAAAGCTTTGGACGCTTTGCAACTCTGAGATAGTTGGATAGCGAAGCTCTTCATCGGCTTTTTCTAAAACTTGAATAACTACACTCATGATTAAAGTAGGAATTTTAATATATTCGCCATCTAGTCTACCAAAAGCGGCGGAAGAGCCAAGACTTTGTAATAAAATCACAAAACTTTAGAAAACTTCACACTATAAGATGAGTGGGCGGCGGCGCGAAGCGCCGCCGCCCACTCATCTTATGACTAAGGGGAGGGCTAGGGAGGGGTTAAGGCTTGCGCGATCGCACAGATTGTAAACTCGCCAGTAGAGTTTTTAGCTCGGCGGCGAGGCTGTAGCCGATCGCCCGATCGCCATAGCGCCAGTCTTGATAGATCTGGGTAATCTGGGCGATCGCATGGATTTGGGGTGGTGATAGGCGATCGCCAAGACTAACGACATACTCTTGGGGAGTTTGTTGGGGAGCTTTAGGGTTGCCCTGCTCCGCTAGCCATTGCAGCATTTGTTGGTAGGCGCGTTGGGGGATCGGCATCCGTTGCAAGCGGCGTACTTGCCATTGCCAGATCGTCAATTGCCAGATGCCCCAGCCCAGTAGACCAACACTAAAGGCGATCGCCAAACCGATGGCAGCACCAATCCAGCCCATTTCGATCAGCCAGCCAAGCAAGTCGCTCAAAATCTTACCGATACCCGCAAATAGAGAGCCAAAGAAATTAGTAACGGGGCTAGGCAACAGACCCGTCAGCCAACTCCAAAAGGTTTGGATTACGCCGAAGGTACGATTATTTTCAATCGATGGCGGTACGAGGGGGCGACCGGGGACAGGATCAAAGGGAATCCAGCCATAGATCGGGAAAAACACCTCTACTAGGGACTGGGTATCAATATTTTGAACTTCGTAGAAACCTGTAAAGGGGTTGAATTTTCCGGGAGCAAAGCCGACCACATACCGCGCAGGAATCCCTAGCGATCGCAACATTACGATCAGAGTTGAAACAAAATGGCTCTCTTCGCCGCCGCCTTGGGCGACAAATTGAGATACCAGATCACCATCGGCAGGATTGTATTTCAGGGTTTGCACCGCAAAGTTACGCTTGACACTCTCAGCAAGCTGCACGACACGATCATAGTTATTATCCAAGGCGATCGCTTGTCCCTTAGCATCCCTAGCATCCGCCAAAAACTTCAGAGCCGTCTCCTTGACTTGGGGCGCGATCGTCTCAGGCAGTTGCAGATAGTAGCGCAGGATCGATCGCGGATATTCGCTAGGAATTTGGCGCAGTGCTTGAGGGTTGCGGGTAACAACGTTAGAGATCACTGTATAGGTAAGGTTTTCGGGCAAGGGTGCAGGGGCGCGAATCATCCCCTCGCCATCGATATCTAACTCCTCACTAGGGAAAAAGATACGACTTGGTTCCGCCGCCGCAGGGACGAGGTTAGGAAAATTTAAAGAAGTAATCGTGTAGGTTTGGATCACCTCCTGCGTGGTGATCGGGCGATTAATCCGCACCGTACCAAAGGCATAGCTAGGTAAAGGCAAGAAAAATTCGTAATTGAAGGGATTGCGCCTGATCGTGCGGATTTGGCTGGGATCATTACGAGAGATCTTCCAACCTTTGCCCGTGAACTGGTCGTAGGACATGACCCGCCAGAATAGCTCCGCCTGCGATCGCACCCGCATCATCAGTTCTGGCTTGCGATTAGTATTCAGTTGCTGTGCCCCCGACGAAGCCGTATCGATCTCCGTCGAAAATAGCGGTGGCAAAGTCCCTAGCTGATCCTGACCATTACCGCCGCCGCCCGTACCATCCGCACCGATGGTATTGCCATTGCCATTATTATTTTGCGACTGCTGCTGCCGACTGAGGATACCACCGCGAGGAATCTCCCGTTCCACAGGCACATTAACGCTCACAGGGAAATTACGCAGTTGAAAGCCTGGTAAGCGTGGTAAAAAAGCAAAAATAGTTAAACCTAAAACCAAAACGATCGCCAACAATCCCGCTAGGGGTAATAGGGAAATCCCCATTTTTTCGGGTTGGAAGCTAGGGGTTTTTAGCCCTAAGCGCGATCGGTGATCGAGCAGCAGGATCGGCAGTCCCACTAATAAAAAAGCAATCAGCCACAGTGAAAACAACATCGTCTGGCTCAGGGTTGCCGCCAATGCCATCAAGATCAAGCCAATCACAATCGAATAGCCCAAATCCTTGCGCCTTGGCAAGTCAAAGCTATGCAAAACCTGTAACTGGATCAACAATCGCGCTAACAAGAGCCGCGTCTCTTCAGTCTGGCGGACAATATCCCCAAGAAAGATTACCAACATCGCAATCATGGCGATCGCAATGAAAAATTTCACGATCACATTGGGTTTGCGCCTTGCATACCATGCCCAAACTGCGGCGATCGCGCTCAAGGGGATTGCCCACGCACTGTTCCCTGTAGAAGCGGCGGCATCGACAGCGCCAATGCTAATAAATACAAAAATCTGCACCAAGACCCGTAAAGGAATCGAGTCTTCCACCCCCATCACATTAAATTCCGCCGCCTTTCGCAACTTATCAAAGACATTAAGTTTGGGCGCGTTTGCATCTAATGGCGATCGCTGTCGAGTTGTATCCATGTTTAAAAAAGATGGGAAAAAAGATTAAATTTTCGCTCAAGAGTTGCCGTGCTTTGCACGACAACTCTTGACTTAATTGCAACTAGCGAGTTGGCTGAATATCCAAATTTAGAAAGGGAACTGCACCATTACCACCCAAAACTTGAGGGAATTTACCATCCCACTTTTCGATCGCTTGTTTTTGCAGAAGCTCCGAAGTCAAGGTTTCCCGCAGTAACCTTTGGGCTTCAGCTTGCCCCTTAGCGCGGTTAATTGTCGCCTCCGCCTCCTGCTCTGCCTCCCGTGCGATATAAACCGCCCGTTGAGCGCGTTGTTCCGCAATCTGTTTTTCTTCTACAGCCTTAGAAAATTCTGTAGAAAAATTGAGATCAACAACACTGGTATCTAAAACGATGATGCCATATTTGCTCAAGCGTTGGCTCAGCGCTTCATCAAAATCGAGCTTTAGCTCATCCCGTTTGGTAATTGCTTCTTCAACGGTGCGCCTTGCCGCCGCCACCTTAAAGGATTCTTGGGTTTGCGGAGCGATGATCTTGGAAACAATATTTTGTAGGGTTCCTTGACTACGGCGAATCGTCACCACCTCAATCGGATCGAGGCGAAAGTTAATCGCAAAGCTTGCCGTAAGCTGTTGCAAATCCTTGGTCGAGCTTTGGGCAGGTACTTCAAATTTCTGCACCGTCAGGTCATAAACATCGACCTGAGAAATTAAGGGTGGCTTAAAATGCACACCTTCTAGGAGAACTCCGTCCTTGGCTTTACCCAAAATGCTTAACACCCCCGCTTCACCGGGGTTGATAATCACAAATGAGTTAAAGCCAACTACGGCGAGAATACTGATAATGGCAACTAGAACAATAGATTGCCAGCTTGTTTCTTGATCTTGCATGACGCTTTCCTATGCTCTATGGACTTTGATCATATAGCAAACTAGGATTTATCCAAGGGTGGGGAGATAGGCGTTGCATAATGAGGTATGAGTTGCAAAAAAGAGATGAAATGTCCAAAGTGTGGGTCAGAGAATATTCGTAAGAATGGAATAAAACGGGGAAAACAAAATCATACTTGTGTCGAATGTGGTCGTCAATTTATCAATCCCCGTGAACAAACCAAAGCCTATCCAGAAACTATCAAACAAACTTGCTTGAAGATGTATCTCAATGGCATGGGATCTCGAGCCATTGAAAGAGTCACAGGAGTACATCACACTACCGTTATCTATTGGGTTAGACAAAAAGGTGAAAAGTTGCCCGACTTCATTGCTCCTGAGAAAATCCCCCATGTTGGCGAGTTAGATGAACTGGAAACCTTTGTTGGTTCAAAAAAACAAGGTCTGGCTATGGACAGCAGTAGACCATTTTTGTAAGGGTATCCTTGCATGGACTCTTGGTGATCATAGTGCCGCGACTTTCGAGCCATTATGGGCAATTGTGGCAGTATGGCAATGCTATTTCTATGTCACTGATGGTTGGACTGTGTATCCCAGTTTTATCCCTGATGGCGATCAGATTATTAGCAAGACTTACATGACTCGAGTTGAGGGTGAAAACTCTCGTTTACGTCACTATCTTGCTCGATTGCATCGTAAAACTTTCTGTTATTCCAAGTCTTTAGATATGTTGCTTTATTCTGTACGGTTGCTGATTCACTATCTTCATGACCATTCTATTCTCTCTTCTATCTAACTCATACTTTTATCTGCAACGCCGGGAGATACTTCAGCAACAAGCAACAACCATGAAAAAGATTAAAGCCTTTCCCTATGACGCGATTATTTATTTGCTTATTTTATTTGTTGGGTATGTTGTGGGCGGCTATCTACTAGCTGTTTACAATGTCAATCTAGTTATTTCCATAGGAACTTATCTTGTCGTCCTCAGATTAGCGCAGACAGGAGTCTCCTCTATCGGAATTGCGATCGCATGGCTATCGACATGGTTTTGGGGAAGTATATTCCTCTGGGCAAAACCCATCAGCTTAGGTACTGTTAATGCTCAACAAGTAGCATTGTTACTTCTATTGTGTTGGACATTCTCCATGAGCATCATCTTTTTACTGGCTTTTGCCCATAAGAGATTGGCTAAATTGGGAAGCAGTTATCAGCAGACTGTATATTTTTTAACTATTTTGACATGGGGGGCAATGACAATTGGGTGGTATGTATATCAATGGACATTAGGTATCTAAAATGAATCAATCTCCCAGAGGTTACACATCAAGAGATGCAGACTACTATATGCAGCAAGTTTCCGTAGAGACCCTAGAAAAACTCGATGACGCTGAAATGGAACATCTCAAATCCATCTTTCAGAGCGCAATTCCTCAAAAAACGCCCAAAATAATTGACCTCCGTTTTGTTGTAGATTTGCTATTTGTTCGTTACTTTGTGGTGCTGATGATTGGCAAAGATCGCCGCAAACAGCATAGACATTATGAAGTGAATGGTGTAACTAAAGTCGCTAATATCATCGGTGCGATTCTCCTAATTATTGCGATGAGTTTATTGATTAGTACAGTCACATTTCTAATACTTTATCTACTCAAGTCTTCCCTAGGAATTAATATATTTCCGAGTCATATTACAGAGGTTCTATTTCAGAAGAAGTAGCGACCTATTTCCTTTAATGGTAACCACCTAAAATCTAACGTGAGTTCGGGATAAGGACAGGGACAAAAAAGGGAGAAACCGATAAGCTGAAAAAAAGAAAAACAATCTCAGCGAGGTAACTCCCATGACTAATAGTTTAGAAGCCCTGTTCTGGGATGTCGATGATTTTTGGCAAATATTTGAACCAAAGTGGCAGCAGTTATTGCTAGGCAATGGATTACAGCAAAGACAAAGGTCGAGATGTCTGTGCCTGAGTGAAATCATGACGATTTTGATTAGCTTTCATCAAAACCACTACCGCAATTTCAAGCACTTTTATCAAGACCATGTGTGTAAATATTGGCGCAAAGAATTCCCAAAACTACCTAGCTATAACAGGTTCGTTGAGTTTATAGGTTCAGCGGTGATGCCTTTGTGCATATACCTCAAGCAATGTTTTGGCAAATGTACAGGTATCAGCTTTGTTGACTCTACCTGTCTCCATGTTTGTCATAATCGACGGATAAAGCAACACCGTGTCTTTAAAGAAATAGCTGCAAGGGGAAAAACATCTGTGGACTGGTTCTTTGGCTTTAAATTACATCTGGTGGTGAATGAGTGTGGTGAGTTACTGAACATCCAGATTACCCCAGGCAATGTTGATGACCGTAAGCCTATTCCTGATTTGCTCAAGTCACTGTTTGGTAAAGTATTCGGCGATCGGGGCTATGTTTCTCAAGATTTGGCAACTCAATTATTACAAAACTTTGGCATTGAGTTTTTTGCTAAACCCAAACGCAATATGAAAAATCGTTTGATGCGTTTGACTGACAAGTTATTGAGCCGCAAGCGTTCAATCATTGAGTCCGTCTTTGACCAACTCAAAAATATTTCCCAAATTGAACACTCCCGTCATCGTAGTCCACTCAATGCCATGATTAATGTCATTTGTGGACTGATTGCTTATTGTCATCAACCAAAAAAGCCTTCTCTTCATATGGAGTGGGCTTTACCTCCTTCTCCTTAACCCGAACTCACGTTAAAATCTAGATTTTTCTAGGTCTTTCTAGGTCTTTCTAGGTCTTTCTAGTTTTTACATATTTGATCACTATTCTCAGGCAAGACTTTAGAATATTTCAAATAATTAGATAGTAGTCCGCACCCCCTCACGACTAGCTGCTCAAGACTTAAGATCTCCGCATTCCACAGTTTTAGAGAGTTATCACGGCTAGCGGATACTAAATACTGACCATCCAGACTATAGGAAATAGCATTTACTTCGGCGGTATGTCCTACCAGCGATTTGAGCCGCTCGCCTGTGACTATATCAATGATTTGGATATTTTTATCGGAACCTGCTGCCGCAATCTCTTTCCCATCGGGACTGACTTTCAAGCCATAAATCCAATTAACATCACCCAAATTAAAGACTTTATTAGGATTTCCTGTCTGCACATCCCACAGTTTGAGATTGCCATCTTTACCGCCTGAAATTACCTGCTTGCCATCGATACTAAAGGCGATCGCCAGTCCACCACTCGCATGGGTCTTATCGATACGGCGCAACAGCTTTCCTGTTTTAACATCCCAAATTCGCACAGTTTCGTCATTGCCCGTCGAGGCTAACTTTTGACTGTCGGGACTATAGGCGATCGCCCAGATTTCCTTCTTCGGTTCTCCTTCTAAAATATGCAATAAAGTCGGCGGAACCCGAGCATTGTCCTGCTCATTCCATTGCCAGATCGTGATCTTGCCATTAGTGCCTGTAGTGGCGATCGTTTTACCATCGGGGCTGAAGGTGGCATAGGCTAGCTCCCCTTGATTGACATTAATCGTATACAGAAGATTGTTTGTGAAGCTATCCCAAATTTTGACGGTTTTATCAGAACTTGCAGATACTAGATATTTGCCGTTATCGCTGTAGCTCAGACCATAGACGATGCCCTTATGTCCCCGAATTTCATTTTGCAAAGTGCCATCGCGCCGCCAAATCCGAATCGTTTCATCGACACTGCCTGAGGCAAACATTTTGCCATTGGGGTGAAAGCTGGTGGACCAAACGGTACTCTTGTGACCATACATGGTGTGAATTAATGTCGCTTGGAGATTCCACAAACGAACGGTGCGATCTTTGCTAGCGGACAAGAGGTATTGACCATCGGGGCTAAAATTGACATCAAAAATAGTATCCGTATGCGAACCAAGCTTAATTTCACGCGTACCATCGATATTTAAGATTTGGATGCTGTGATCTTGGTAAGCGAGGGCAAGGCGATCGCCACTGTTATTGAAGTTGATCACGACGACTTCCGTTGAGTTGCCCTTGATTGTCTGTGCCAATCTTAAAGTGGGCTTTGAGGTAGGTTTTGTTGGATCTAGGTTAGTGGGTTGCTCTGGTTGATTTAGCTCCCAAATTTTGACGGTGTTATCGTCCCCTGCGGAGGCGATCACTCCTGTGATCGGATTGATGGCAATACTATTAATTTGATTTTCATGGGCGATCGCACTAGTGAGCAAATTACCCTGCAAATCCCAAACCGAGATCACATTGCGCTGCGCCAAAATAATTTGTTGACCATCGACGCTAAATAAGACATTAACCACATTAACGAGCTTTGTTGTCGTGGGGTTGTTGGCAATCTCTGGCGATCGCAAAGTTAGTAACTCACGATTGCGATCAAGATCCCAAAGCTTGGCAGTACCATCGTCAGTCCCCATCAGCAATAGTTTGCCATCGCTATGAAATCGCACCTTATTAACATCAATCTGAGGCGAGTTAATTTCTTGCAGCAGTTTCTGCTCAGAGACATCCCAAATCCGCACTTGATTACCCTTACCCGCTACCGCCAGAAGTTTGCCGTCAGGGGAAAAGCTCAAGCCACGAATATATTTACTCTTAGCTCCCACCAGACGCGATACTAACTTGCCGTCGCGCTGATGGATATAGACCGCGCCATCGTAACTACCCGAAGCGATCAGAGTACCGTCAGGACTAAAAATGGAAGCATAGAAAGGCGAATCATTTTTTTGAGAATGAAAACGATAGCGCTCATGGATATCGTAAACAATCGGCTGCAAGACTTCATAGGTTTTACGGCGAATGCTCTGGTACTTGGCAATGTCAGAATTGCGATCGGTGAGGCTGAGTTTGTGAGCCGCTAAAATCCCTTCTGCCAGTGCATCCAACTCATTTTTTAAGAGAAATTTTGACTTAGCTGAAGATGCTCTTGCTTCGACCTCACCAAATTCAGCGAGTTGGCGCTGACGATTTGCCTGAAATGCCAGACTTGCCATCGCCACCAAGCCCACCAAAATCCCACCAAAGGCAAATCTAGTCATGCGATTGAGACTATCCTGACTGCGTTGGGCAGAAGATCTCACTTTCTGCAATTCATCCAATAGTCCCGATTCTTGATTGCTACGAATGAAGGGAACCAAATAATCATGGACTAGTTGATAACGGTTACTGGAGATTTCGGGTAATTGGAAGATTAACCCTGAACCAGTCAAGATTTCTAACACAAGATCAAGATCAGCAGTGTTACTGGAATAGGACATTACGCCCATACGCAGCTCGTTGTAATTGCGGAGCGGACGCTTACCATATTCATCGGTGAGTAGCAGCAACACCTGTTGCGCGATGAAGGCGGCTTTACCGCAAGACTTGACCACCTCTTGCACTGATTGTTCAACGAGGCTTTGTTTACCGCCGACTCGGTGGTAGGCGGCGAGGGTGGTGATATTACGGTCTTGCAGTTGAGAGCCGACCAGTTGCAATTCGATTGGGCGCACAGAGCCGCGATCGCCTGCCAAGTCACGCACTAATTCATCGATCAGAAGCGGTTCAAGGGGAAAGTTTGCATGTTCGGTGAGATTTTCGATCAGAGTTTTGGCATCGGCGATCGAGAAGTTGCCAAGGGCATAGCGGAGATCTCGGCTGAGAATGTCGATGTCATCGTGGCTAGACTCTAGCTCTAACAATAGATGTAGGTAATCTTCGCGAATCGATACCACGATCTTCAGAGCCGTAATTTGCCAACAGTCTTGCCAAAAGCGAATAAATTTTTGTCGCTCATCGGCTTGGGTGCAGGTAAAAAAGAATTCTTCAAATTGATCAAATACCAGAATGATTTGTGTGCCGTAGAGGGCGATCTGGCGGAGCTTTTGCAGGAGCAGATCGGGCGAAAGGACATGACTCATTTCTAGCTCTGCGCCGATTACCTGCATCCAATCTGTGTAGACACGGACTTTGATCGGCAAAATCTTTTGCCCTGTGAGCGATCGCTGATGAAGAGTCGGGATCAGCCCTGCATTCACCAACGAACTCTTACCCACGCCCGACTCACCATGAATTACCGTCAGTTGGGTTTCCGTCGCTAAAATTCTTTCCACCAATCGCTCCACATCTTGGACACGCCCTGATGCCTTAATTTCGGTAGTACTAGCCGTGAGTTGGCTGGGAACGAGTCTAGGATCAATTTCCGCAAGGTTGGATTCGGGGGATAGTTGCTTCGGTTGCAACATCCCTGCGCCGATAAATGCCCGCATTCCATACTGTTGTTCTAGCGATCGCTGTTGTTGGCGAGTTTGAAAAGCTTGCAGGTATAGACCTTGGGCGAAGGCAATATCATGCCAAGTATCCAACAGACGGATATAGAGCTTAGGTTCATCAACTAAATTAAAATTGGCGATCGCTGTTTTAATCAATTTGGCAGCAAGGTCTAACTCTTGCCGTTGCACATAGCTTTGGGTGAGCAGCAGTTGATTTTGTCCTAGCTGAATATCACGCATCCTGATCCAGCTATACCGCAGTTCGACATCGGTAATCGTGGGTGTAGTTTCTAGTTCGGCTAGCGCCTGCTGGCAATAGTTAGCGACCTCTGTCCAGTTCCCTGCCGCCGCCGCAATCTTAGCAAGATATCCATAGTCCTGCGCTAGCTCTAAGGGCATCGCTTGGTGTAGAGGCAATAACGATGTCACCCATGCTTGCAATTCTTCCCATTGCTTGAGTTGCTCAAGGACACCACTATAGGCGCGGCTATATTTGGCAACTAGATCAAGGCGATCGCCAGATTTAAAGGCAGCGATCGCCGCTTGGAAAAATTGTTTTGCCTGTAACCACGATGGCTGGGCTTGGCGAATATGGGTAAAGGAATAATGCCACCAGAGATTACCTAAATAAAATAGAACAATGCCCGTTTCGGTGAGCAGGTTTTGGCTTTGCCAGTAGTCAAGACTTCGCTGATAGTAATCTTGGGCTAGATGATGAACTTCTCCTTGATCAATGGAGGCGACAGCACTAGGCGATCGCCATAATAATCTTCCTAATTCAAAATTTAACCTTGCCGCTAATCCTAGATCGGGCGATTGCCCATGGGTTGTATCCCCATACAACTCTGCCCTAGCAATCTCCAATTCACTGTAGGAAAACGACTCTAGATCTGTATCAATCCTCGCATCTTGCAAAAATAAGGAGATCTGGGGATCGCTAGCAATCTGCCAAAATTTTTGTACCTGTTGACTCACCTCACGGGCTAGTTCCGATTGGGACAGCCGAAATCGAATCGGTGGTGCAGCGAGATTTGCTAGTTCGGGAGCCGTAATCCAAAACCTTTGCAAGTCGCGATCGCTAAGCCATAACACAATCGGACATTTGATCTGTTGCTTGAGGCGATCGCGAAATAGATTCGCCTCTAGAAATAAATCCTCATGATCAATCTGCTCCAAACCCATACAAAACAGAGCAGGCAAATGTTTGGTATCTCGCTCGGAGGCAATGCCCTGCAATTTTTGGTAGAGAGTTTCTTGGGACTCTCTCCACCACACCTCACCACAGCACCAACCTGTCTCCGCATTCAGAGTCGTTAAGATTTGTTGGCGGAGACTGCGGTAGTTACAGTTGACGGTAATCAGGGCAAAGGCTCCCTGTCCTAGAGCGATCGCCCTAATCAAAGTCCTCAGCGATCGCTCATTGAGAGAATGTACATCTTGAATTTGCCTGATCGACTGTTCGACCTGACCCATGTTTTTTACCGTCATAACGTCTCAGGCTTCGATTATATAGCAATGCCAGTTTTGCCTAGGCTCCAAAACCCCAAGATGAATGGTGGCAAAAAACGCCGCTATTCATCTTCTAACACCCTGTTCAATTGCTATACCAACATATATAAGTTAGTATTTGCCATAACTACACACCTTACCGATTTAACCCGCGATCGCCGCTATGGAAAACTGGGAGTTTTTGCTACAGCGCAAAGGAGACAAGTCCTGGTTGCCTCTAGAATCTCCAACTGTGGAAATTCTAGAGGGTCAGTACCGTATTGCGTCGCGATCCGAGGATCTAGCCAATGAATTGGTGGGAATAGCGATTAACTATCGACCCCTCGCCGATGTGCGTCACCAGCCAATTCAACAAAAAATCATTAAACGCATCAGCCACGATGGTCTACTGATCGTCATGCCCTATACCAGCTTTACCCCCGGTATCTGGCAGATCGACTGTGTGCCTGCGGAGCCAACCACCGAAGAGTCTTCCCCTTGGCGCAAAACAGTTAAGTTTGATGTGATTCAGATTTCCTCCGAGTTTGGTTCAGAATGGCAATATAACGATGCCGATGGAGAGATCGATGATCTAGAAGAAGATGCGATCGCAGGGAATATCGGTGACCTTGAAGAATCTCCGAATGGCGGCTATACCAATATTTTAGGGATTACCCAAACCGATCCCACGCCCCTCAGCTATAGTTCCCCTATTCTCGACATTGCCGAACAGCGTTCTACGGAATTAGTAGAATCGATGTTTGAAGAGTTCTCTCTCTTTGAAGAAGATGAGTATAGCGATGATCCAGACCGTCAGGAAGAAGATAATTCATCCAAAACAACACCAACAGCTAAAAAGCAAGATATTTCCTCAGAAATAGAAGATTTTGAGGATTTAGAAAATACCATCGATGCTCAAAGAAACACCGACAATAGCAACCAGCCTCGCAGCTTACTACAACTGCAACAACTGCAATATATTGTCGAAAACGATAATAGCTTTATTCTCACGGGCATAGCCTATAGTCAGGGAGAAATTGAAATCATCCTCAAAAATCCCCAAACCCTCGAAGTGGTTGACCAACAAAGCTTTGTCCTTGAGTTATCGCCTAATTTGCGCCATGGCATCGCCTTTGCCCAGAAAGTCAATGTGCCGCCACCATCCACGATCCAAGTTCTCATTGGGGAAGTGAGTATCCATGCTCAAACAGAGATAAATGCAGATGGGCAAGACGCTCTATCACCTCTATTAATTACCAAACAAGCGATCGCTATTTCCTATCCTGCGGCGCGAGTTCTCCCTGAAATCATCAAGGAAGCTCAAAAATATCAAGTCATCCCAGCCCCATCGCCACAGGTATCCGCAGACACAAGTACTAATCCCCCAACGGGGCTAACCCGACCAATTCCTTCCCATAGTTATCCACAATCTCCACAGAGTTTTCCACAGGCAGCACCACAGCCAAAACCTGCCCATACAATTAGTCTGCCGCCACTTCCATCAAACAAGCGGAACGCGCCTACACCGCAGCCTCAGACCAATAGTTCTATTTCTCTACCACCCCTTCCACCCCAAACAAATCTCACTAATAGCCCATCCCCCCTTGATCTCAACCCTTCAAGTTTTCCACAGTCAAATCTTGAAAATAATCCTGTAAACGCCAGCGATATATTAACCAATGAGAATTTAGGATTTGGATTGGAATTGGGATTGGAATCTGAACAAACCCAACTCCCTACATCGGATCTAGTGGGAGCTGATACTGCTGACTTTGGTAGTGATGATCAGGACTTTGGAGAATCACTAATTGATTATCTCGATAGTCCCGCTCTCGGACAATCATCTCCCCCTCAAAGTTCTCAATTCGACTCTGGTGATGAACAAGAACTTACCTACAGTTTTGAAGAAGATTTACCGCAAAACTACGAGGAACTGCTCGAGCAGAATCATCTCGAAGCCCAAGAAGAAGTCAAGCGTCCACTTCTATCTAGAAATGTGGGCAGTCGCTTTCTCAACAAATTACAGAATCTCTCAGCAGAGGCGATCGCTGCCCAAAAAGAAAGTCAACGTAATGAAGATTTGCGCCTTGATTCCCTTGCCTCTGGCGATCGCCTAGAAACAATTCCATCCCCCGAATTTCTATCCGCCGCCGCCATTGAGTTCCATCAGATTGACCTAGTTGATCAATCGGTACGCACCATTCAAGAAGCAAACAGCCTTGCTGAACTCGATCAAGAGCTAGACACGGAGTTAGATCGCCTTGCCTTGCCCCATAGCGATCGCCTACTCCATGAGTATGTTTGGGAGGAGACGGTCGATCCCAATACTTTCCCGATTAATCCCGTTGCCAATACCAGTATTAATGCCGACCATCTTTCGCAAACTGCCCAAACGATCCGTAATATCCAAGACACCTCCTCCATTCCCCTATCCGATCAAGTCCCTATCCCCATCCCTGAGATTTTGATCCCCACAGGTGAAATCATCTCAGGAACGCCGATGATCGTTACCGTCCGCTTACCAGCGATCGCGCCCAAATGCTTTATCAAGTTTTGGATAAAAGACTTACAAACCCGCACGATCATCGATGGACCAAGATGGTTACTCGATTTCACAACCACTCCTAATAGTGAATTTATCGAAACCCGCACCAATATCTCCATTCCCCTCAGCAGTATTGATGTCGCCTTTGAAGCGATTACCCTCGAAGCCCAAACCCAAAGGGAAAGCCATAAAACCAGAGTTACCCGCGCGGTCACACCACCAAACTTTGCACAGGATCTCAACTCAGAGTCATAGCCAAAAACAAGTAAAAAATATTTTTCGCCATTTGCGCCGCGCTTCGCGCGGCGCAAATGGCTATATCGAACTCAAACAAAAAAAGCCGTGCGAAACGCACGGCTTTTTTTGTTTGACCAAAACTCTCCAAAAACCTTAAGGTTTACCCTGTAACCAGTAATAAGTCGCCATCGGCAACAATGTCGCCAAGATGAGCAATAGGATTACAACCACATTAGAAGAACTCGCCTCCGTTTCTTCCTTGGTTGCATAATTGCTAGTTTCCGATTCTTCAACCACCAACAACGGCGCTCCAGGATCGGGATTTCCCGTTAGCACAGCCTCTAAACGGGCCATACCTTCATTTACAGATTGGTTATAGCTAGCTTTTCTGGCGGGATAAAGCATTGTTTCATTGGCGATACTATCGGCAACCTCATCGGACAATATTTCCTTGACCTTAGAACCAGTTTGAATCGCCGTGCGGTGATCTTCTGTCGCCAAAAACAACAAAACCTGATTCGCTTTATCCGCTTCCGTCGGGAACCATTGATCGAACAACTCTTGGGAAAACTCAGAGGCAGGCTGACCTAGATCAATACGCCGAATCGCCACAACTCTGACATCAATCCCTGTCGTTTCCGCCAACTTCTCCGCCTTACTAATCACTGAAGCTTGCGTAGAAGTACTCAATACATCCGAGTCATCAATCACCCAAGTCTGCCCCGTCAGGGATTTAATTTCCGCTAGGTCAGGAATATCCGATGCCTGTAATGCCCAAGCTGCACCTATAAAAATCTGGCAACTCAATAAAAAACTAAATAATAAGGCGATCGCTCCTAAAGCCCCCTTTCTACTCCATAACCAGAGAGAGGCGGTAAACCTCAGGATAGATTGGGCTAAGTATAATCGCCAATTAGACAAGCCTGTAGTTGCATTTATAGTCACGATTTTAATCACTTTTAATCACAATTTTATAAACAGAAGAGGGAGAAACCAACAAAATATTTAGAATTTAGATCTAATATTAAACCCAACTACCCTAGTCAATCTAATCTCTAGCCATAACTTAGGGGCTAATCATTAACTGGGAGGGGAGTAGCATAATTAAAGGCAAGATTTAAGACCTGTGGCGATCGCCACAGGTCTTAGGATTTTATATTTAGTTGCGTCTGGCTAATTACCTAATCAAGAATCTTGTTATATTTTAATTTCTAATCATTTTTGACATTTCATATAAGTTTATATAGGGTTTATATAGGGTTTAGCACCATATTTTCCTGAGTCAAAAACTAAATAAAGACCAAATTATTTCCGATTAAATAAAAGCCATAAAAAGATATAATTATTATTTAAAAATGAATTAATAATAATTACAGTTGTGATAGCCCCGTCTTATACTGTGGATTTCTCGATCAAGCCTGTGGAAAACCTGTGGAAAACTTCAATACTTTTGTGGATAACTTTCTAATATCTGGGGATAACTTGGGGATAAATGTGGATAACTTTTAATAAGTATTTATACCCTGTGGAAAACTAGCCACTTTTTCCACAGGGTTTTCCACAGGTAAAAAACCTCAAGATAGGCTCTGAGTAAACTTTCTTGTGAGTTATCCACATTTTCCACAGCCCCTACTACTACTATTAATAAATTTATTATTCTTTAATAGTAATATTCAGAGCAAAAGAAAAAAATACGAAAATGAATGATTGTAACCCTCAGCAAAATTTGATCGAAATTTGATCGAAAGCTTTAAAAAAAACTGAACTGAAAATTTTCAAGTTAGTCACGAACAAGGCAAAAATCTAAACTAGTAATTTTTTTGAAAAGTGCTATTATGATTTTCCACAAAGCACAAAAGTAGTTTTGACAACTTCCCAAAGTCATTAGTTTTCCACAGCTTTTTCCACAGACTCGCAAAGCAACTCTAGAAATCACTCATCAAAACACATTGCCAGCATCTCTACCCCAACAGACAAACAACTTCAAGTCTCGAAGTTATGCAAAGATTAACCACGACTCTCCTTTGACAGCCAGATCCTGATTACTATTTCATGGCAATTGACTCAGATCTCATCAATTCGGTGAGAAATTCTTTGTAAGACTGTCAAAACTGCGAAGATGGTTACGTATCTTCTACGGATCTGCTAAAGAGTCATAGAGATTTTACAGATTTACAAAAAATGTCCGTTTCACAGATTTAACATCAGATCAGAAACTTTATTCAACTATGCGACTAGTCTGTTCTCAAAATCAACTTGCCACCAATCTTGCTCTCGTTGGGCGGGCTGTAGCTTCCCGTCCAACCCACCCTATCTTGGCGAATATCAGACTGGATGCCGATAGCTCTGCTCAAAGTCTTGGTATGACTGCCTTTGACCTTAATTTAGGTATCATCGTATCTTCCTCAGCCCAAGTAATTGAGTCTGGCTCAATTACTCTACCCGCAAAGCTTCTAAATGATATTGTTTCGAGACTTCCTGACGAAGATATTACGATCGCCGTTGATAAGGACAACACGATGGTGTCACTGGTCTGTGGTTCAGGGCGCTACCAGTTGCATGGACTACCTGTAGAGGAGTTTCCTGAGTTACCACAGATTGGAGAAGATGGAGAGACCACCTATCTCCCTGTCGAATCGACTCTGAACGGATTGGCAGCCACGCTATTTGCAACCTCGGCGGATGAAACTAAGCGTATTTTGACAGGAGTCCACTTGACTGCGAGTGCCGATCGCCTTGAGTTTGCCTCAACCGATGGGCATCGGTTGGCAGTGCTACAGACGGGCTTCTTGGATGTCGATGAGCCACCCGTTACCAGTGACACGGTCGCTACTAACCTAGAGGTGACAATCCCTGCGAGGGCTTTGCGCGAACTAGAACGGATGCTCAATCAACAAACCGAAGGTGCGATCGCCGTTAAGTTTGATCGGGCAAATATGATTTTCCAAAGTGCTAATCAGATTTTGATTTCCCGATTGCTAGATGGCAGCTATCCCAACTATCGGCAACTGATTCCCACCAGTTTTGAGAGACAGGTTACCCTTGAGCGCAAGTTATTTTTGTCGGCACTAGAACGGATTGCGGTGTTAGCTGACCAAAAAAATAACATTGTCAAAATTTCTATCAATGCCACGGGACAGGAGGTATCTCTATCCGTCGAAGCTCCCGATGTGGCCGCAGGACGTGAGTCTCTACCTGCTCAAGTCTCTGGCGAAGACGTGGAAATTGCTTTTAATGTCAAGTATCTGCTTGATGGTTTAAAGGCTTTACCGAGTAACGAAATTCAAATCCAATTGAATAATGCCACCAGTCCTGCGGTGCTAGTACCGATTGGTGCTGCCAAAATGACTTATTTACTTATGCCTGTGCAGATTCGTAATTAACCGCAGCTTGCGGTAATTGCAAGCAATAAAAAAGCCAGTGGCGACACTTTACGTTGCTACTGGCTTTTTTAGATTTATGTGATTTGCTTGTTTTCACTCTAGCAAAAGATCCTGTAGACTAAGTTGCGTATGGAATCTTTACCGCCTCCTTCTTTATATTCATTACCCAGTGACCTCAGCAAGCCTGCTGAAGTGCGCTATCTAGCTCCAACGTTGACGCAGTCGCCGACGTTGACTGCTGCTGCGCCTAGAGTAGTGATTGAGCTGCCCCTTGAGGTGCGATCGCAACTAGAGCGATTCATGACAGTGTTACCTGATCCTCAAAATTTAGTGCGGGATGTGGTGATGCCTAAGCTGGTGGCACAGGCGGGAGCGATCAAGCCCAATAGCATACCCAAGCCCAAGCCCACAGATAAACCCAGACCTCTGCCCGCCCCTGTTAAGGGAGAGCCTGTGAATGTGGTGGGCGATCGCCAAGAATATGACTTAAATACCAAAACCTTCACGGCGGAGGGGAACGTCGTTGTTAAGTATCGACGCTCAGAATTAAAAGCAGATCGGGTTACTCTCAACATAGAAACGCAGGAAGTTGTCGCCGATGGCAATGTATTCTTTACCCGTGGTGACCAAAGAATTGTCGGCTCTAAGCTTACCTATAACTATGGCAATGTGAAAGGGGAGTTGCTCAATGCTTCGGGATCGGTGGATCTCGGCAACTTATCCAATCCAGAGGCGGCGCGATCGCCTGCGGATACGGCGACTAATTCCGTGACAATCTCACTCACAGGGACAGGGGACGCATCGGAAGGTAATGTGCGGCGTTTGGGGTTTGTGGCAGAACGGTTGATCATTGATGGCGATCGCTGGGTTGCCGAAAATCTGCGTCTGACCAATGACCCCTTTAAGCCACCCGAACTAGAACTAGTTACCCCTAAAGCTACGCTCACGCCAATTTCTCCTACCCAAAATCGCCTCGATCTCGAATCGCCTAGAGTTGTTTTTGATCAGGGTCTTTCTCTGCCTTTGCCAATTAACAGCATTATTTTGGATCGCTTTCAAAGATTTACCCCTGCCCTTGTGGGATTTGACCGACGCGATCGCGATGGGGTGTTTTATCAACAGAGTTTTGATGTAATCACCGAGCCAAATCTCAGTTTTCAGGTTTCTCCACAGTTGTTGATCCAACGGGCTTTTTCGAGTCAAAATGGGTTATTGGGCTTCGATATTTTTGGGGTTGTGGCTACCCTCAATGGTGCTTTTGACAATGGACAGAGTTTATCAGCAAGAGCTAGTTTCTCAGGACTGGACTTTACGAGATTAGATAATATCTTGCGGGTCAATGCTAGCTATCAAGTCCCGATTGGCAATCATACCTTACTCTCCCAGTATGCCTTTCGCGATCGCATTTTCAATGGCTCCCTCGGATTTCAAGATGTAAATAACCTCTTAGGCTCTACACTTATCTCCCCTAACTACACCCTTGGCGATTCCCAAATTTCTCTCAACTATCAGGTGTCAGCGCAATTAGTGGGGGCAGTGCGGGATGACATTCAGCCAAGTACCGTTGGTTCTCTAATTCGTGTTCAGACTGCCGCTACCCTAGCCCGTAATTTCCCACTCCTACGTGGTCAACCCGCCCCTGCCGAAAAGGAATCAGGATTGCGGTTCTCTCCTAAACCGATCACTCCCAAGCTGGATGCTTTTGTGTCTTTACAGGGAGTTAATTCCTTATATTCCAATGGAGCTAATCAGGCTGTACTGTATGGCACCCTTGGCTTTGCGGCTGAGGTGGGCAATTTTATTAAGGATACCTTGGACTATACGGCTGTGACCGTTGGCTATACCCAAGCATTCTCTACGGGTAAGTCGCCATTTCTCTTTGATCGCGTGGCTGATACTCGCGCTCTTACCGCAGGTATTGTGCAGCAAATCTATGGACCAATCCGTATCGGTATTCAACAAAGTTGGAATCTGGATACGGGCAATGTATTTGATTCAGTTTATTCCTTGGAATATGCCCGACGCACCTATGCCGTGGTGATTCGCTATAACCCGACACAGGGCTTAGGTGAGTTTCTCCTACGGGTCAGCGACTTTAATTGGACAAGACCGACTAATAATGTCACCAATGTTCAAAATGGTGTCGAACGCCGCAACTAAAAGAAAAAGCCGCGCGATGCGCGGCTTTTTCTTTATTCGGTTAACCAGCAGTAAAGTTAAGGGAAACTCCATTCATGCAATAGCGCTGACCCGTTGGCTTTGGTCCATCATTAAACACATGACCCAAGTGACCACCACAACGGCTGCAATGGACTTCAGTACGGCGCATAAAGAAAGAATTGTCCGACTTTGTGGCGATCGCTCCTTCGATTGGGTCAAAAAAGCTGGGCCATCCCGTACCACTATTAAACTTAGTATCCGATGTAAATAACTCCTGACCACAGCCCGCACAGCTATAAATACCCTTGCCATATTCCTTATCTAGAGGACTGGTAAAGGCTCTCTCTGTCCCATGCTTTCGCAATACATTAAACTGCTCAGGCGTAAGGATCTTCTTCCATTCATCTTCAGTTTTCATGACTTTATATTTTGGGGTTTCCTGATTAGAGATTGTATTCGAGTCGGTCTTATTATCTAGAGCGATCGCCAGATTCGATGAATCAGACAAATTAGAGGAATTATCTAAAGGCGATCGCCACAATTGATATAGCCAAGCACCACCTATAACGGATGCGCCAGCGATTAAGAAATTTCTCTTTTTCATAAAAAAACTAGAAATTACTTAGGAAGGTATAAAGTGATAAAGGTTAGTTAGTGATTTAGTATTGCTGTAAAGTTGTAGCAGTGACTACGATTCATAACTTAGATTATAATTGTAACAATACTTAAAGCTTAAGTAATCAACAAGTAATCAACGCAAAAATAGGTTACATAACAATGGCATTTGAACTCCCATCTCTACCCTACGCCCAAGACGCTCTCGCTGCTTCGGGTATGTCTGCTGAGACCCTATCATTTCACTACGGTAAGCACCACAAGGCTTATGTTGATAACCTCAACAATTTGATTAAAGATACTGATCTTGCTGACAAATCTTTAGAAGAAATCATCAAGATTAGCTACAAAGAGGGAAAAGCTGGAATCTTTAATAATGCGGCTCAAGTATGGAACCACACTTTCTACTGGAATGGCATCAAGCCCTCTGGTGGCGGCGCTCCTACTGGTGCATTGTTGGATGCAATCAATGAAAGCTTTGGTAGCTTGGATAACTTCAAGACTGAATTTAAAAATGCTGGTGCAACCCAATTTGGTAGCGGCTGGGCATGGCTAGTGGCTGAAGGCGGCAAGCTGAAGATCACCAAGACTCCTAATGCTGAAAATCCTCTAATTCACGAAGGTCAAGTACCTCTGTTGACTATGGATGTTTGGGAACACGCTTACTATTTGGACTTCCAAAATAGCCGTCCTAACTTCATGGCTAACTTTGTCGAAAAGCTAATTAACTGGGATTTTGTCGCTGCTAACTTTGCGGCTGCCTAATTAGCAAAATCAAAATGGCTTTGCCATTTGACAAAATAAAAACAAAAACAAAAAAGTCTCGCATTGCGAGACTTTTTTGTTTTTGTTTTCTAAAATGTCAGTACTGTGCGGATGCCTTCGCCTCGGTGCATGATGTCAAAGGCTTCATTGACCTTTTCGATGGGCATCACGTTAGTGATCAAACTATCGATATCGATCTTGCCCTCCATATACCAATCAACGATTTTGGGAACATCGGTGCGTCCCTTCGCTCCACCAAAAGCTGTCCCTTTCCAGACGCGACCCGTTACCAATTGGAATGGACGAGTACTGATTTCTTGACCTGCACCCGCGACACCGATAATCACGCTCACACCCCAACCCTTATGGCAACATTCAAGGGCTTGGCGCATGGTTTCAGGTCTACCGATACATTCAAAGCTATAGTCTGCACCGCCCTTGGTGAGATCGACGAGGTAGGGAACCAGATCACCTTCGACTTCCTTGGGATTAACAAAGTGTGTCATTCCCATTTTTTCGGCAAGCGATCGCTTGGATGGATTGATATCGACACCGACGATAATATTTGCGCCGACCATGCGACAGGCTTGGATCACGTTTAAGCCAATTCCTCCTAAACCGAATATAACCACGTTGGAACCATATTCCACTTTGGCGGTATTAATTACTGCGCCGATGCCTGTGGTTACGCCACAGCCGATATAGCAAACCTTCTCAAAGGGAGCGTCATCGCGGATTTTGGCGAGGGCAATTTCAGGGAGAACTGTGTAATTGGCAAAGGTGGAAGTTCCCATATAGTGATGAATTTTTTCGCCACCGATAGAGAAGCGACTGGTTCCGTCGGGCATTAGTCCCTGTCCTTGGGTAACGCGAATCGCCTGACAGAGGTTGGTTTTACCGCTTAAGCAATAGGAACAGTTGCGACATTCGGGAGTGTAGAGGGGAATCACGCGATCGCCTGTTTTGAGAGAAGTTACTCCTGCTCCCACTTCGACAACAATTCCTGCGCCTTCATGTCCAAGGATTGCAGGGAATAGCCCTTCGGGATCGGCTCCTGAGAGGGTAAAGGCATCGGTATGACATACTCCCGTCGCCTTGATTTCGACTAAAACTTCTCCCGCTCTTGGTGGTTCCAATTGTACGGTCTCAATCTTGAGGGGCTGTCCTGCGGCGAAGGCAACGGCGGCTTTGATGTCCATAAGAGCTTTGATAATAATATGATGGAAATTCTTTTAGAATTGGGTAATCCTAACGGATTTATGGGTTTTGTTCAGCAAATATGGCGTTATGCCCTATCTACCAATTGCATAATTTCTATCCTATAGCAAAAAGCTAGAAAGCCTCAAAATAACTGAGAGTCCTTCATCCAGTTCTCTATTAGCATCGAACTGACGTTAAAATAAGCGATCGCCATCTAATTCGCAGTGAGTTCGATATAGTTTGATGATGTTATTTATTCAAGGCTAAGTCAGCTTTGAGAAAGTCAACAAATTGTTGAGCAGTGCGTCCCGACTGTCCTTGATGACGGGTTGCCCATTGCAAAGCACGGAAATCGAGATCTTCCATTGCGATTTCGAGCCCCGATCGCTTGGCGAGATGATGCACGATCTTGAGATAGATATTTTGGTCAGCTTGGAGAAAGGTGAGGGTTAATCCAAAGCGATCGCTAAGGGAAAGCTTCTCTTGGACGGTATCCCAAGGGTTGACCTCCTGATGATTGCTGAGATCCCTAAGAGTGGGGCGATCGCTTAGGTATTCGCGCAAGAGATGGCGACGGTTAGAGGTGGCATAGACGATTAAATTGCTGGGTTTAGAAGTCAGATTCCCTTCCAAAATCACCTTGAGAGCTTTATAGTCTTCGTTCTCTTCTTCAAAGGAGAGATCATCGACAAAGACGATAAACTTTTGGGGGACTTCGCGCAAAATTTGAGCAATTAATGGTAAGTCGCGCAGATCTTCTTTAGCAACTTCTATCAATCGTAAACCGCGATCGCGATAGGCATACATCAAGGACTTAACCATAGAGGATTTACCCGTGCCACGACTGCCGTAAAGGAGAACGTGCAATGCGGGATAGCCTGATAAAAAAGCTTCCGTGTTCTTGTATAGAGATTGTCGTTGTGACTCATAACCCACTAGGTCAGAGAGTTGCACAAGATCAGGATGGGCAATGCCTTCGATATGTCCTCTGCGCCAGCAAAAAGCATCATATTCCGTAAACACACCAGTTCCCTGTTGGTGGTAATAGTTGGCGAGATCAGGGAGTAGATCGAGCCAATTATCGGTGGCGCGAAACTTTGCCATCAGCGATCGCTTGGGTTCGGAGAGCTTGCTCATCGAGCTTTCAGGTATGTGCCAAGTTACGGCGCGATCGCCAAAGGATTCGATAAAATCGACTAACTTATCGCCACCCCAGAGACTAATTTCTTCTAAGGTCTGGAGATCATGGCGGGCTGCCGTCGCCAAACATGGCGGCAGCTCTTCTAGCCGCATGGTTTGAGCGTGATAACTAAAGGGATTTTGAGATGAAAGAATCTGCGAAACTACATAATCACGCCAGTCGTATCCCGTGGCAGCGATCGCTCTAAACCACTTACCATAGGCAAGCAGATAGCTAAGGCGGCGAGAGCTATTTTCATGTCCATCAAGGGCATAGTTCGCGATACATTCCAAAAGACGGGTATAGGACTCCCATACTTCGTGGTCAAGGATACTTTGATATAGCAATAGGGACGCAAGTTTTACTTGCTTGCTATAGATGGATTGGCGCGTCTCGTCTAACATAGGTCAGCTTGTGAGGTGATATCTCACAAATATTCTTGGAACTGATCCCATGGTATCCCTTGTTGGATATAGTTCGGCTGATTTGGTTTATAGGGAGCCACCAATCGATCAATTTCGATGATTTTCGCGCGATCGCTAATCACAGGTACATCCGTATCAAAGGACGTGGGACGCATCAGGGAGCTAGAAAATCCTCTAAAAATCATCACTTGATCGGCTTCCCCATCAATGGTGAGGTTGACTAGCAATACTTCTTGAGGATGTTCAGCGCTATAACGCTCTAGCTGTTGACCTTGGGGGATGGACATAATGAATTTTACTAAGGGACAGCCTTTAATGTTATCGCAATCCTCAATGAGTCGAAGCCCTGAGTTTATGTAACGAACATGGAACTCTGCCCATAGCGATCTGGTCAATGCTATAAAATTATTCCTAACCAATCCCCCAGATTTTATATATGTGGACAATCAGATCTCTGAGCAATCTTGTGAGCAATCTCGCGCCCATATTGTCGATCGCCCTAATTTCAGTCATCGCCGCATCCCTTGAAATTCCCTCGGCGATCGCTCAAAGTACCTTTGGGCAGACGGGCACAGATGGTAATCAGGGGCGCGAAGGGCGCGGTGGGCGAGATGGGCAGGACATCAGAGTGATCAGCGATGGCAAACCCAGTAGCTATGACCTCACAGGCACATTGGGCGAAGATGGCGAAGATGGAACCGCAGGGCGATCGGCAACCAGTTGCGAACAGCCCTATCGCCCTGAATATTCACTGCTGGGGGCATCGGGGGGCAATGGTGGACGCGGCGGCGATGGTGGGCGTGGTGGTAATGGCGGTAATGCCGTGATTTTTTATACTGATATCGCTAGTTTGAGGCAGATTGATCTCCGCAATGGTGGTGGGCGCGGTGGCAGAAGTGGACGTGGGGCATCGGGTGGTCAGGGTTGTGGCTGTAGTGAGAGTCGGTGGCAAGTTAACTATTGCAGTATTGAGACCCAGAGTCGTCCTGCTAATGATCCTAAATCCGCTTGGACATACCATTCTAGTGAAAGGTCACGCTGTGGAACCTCTAGTGATTCTTGGTCATTTGATTCAGGCTTTCATCGCAATTTGTCGCGCGAATATCAGCGTGGTGACTGGCTCTATCGTCGGATTAATCGGGGCGTAACCTACAGCAATAGTTTTACCTGTCAAGCGGGCGGCAATGGGGCAAATAGTAGTAATGGCAGTGATGGAGCCACGGGCAGCTATGGCAAAGTCACCCTTGTGCCACGTCTAGATATTCCCTCTGAAATTACTAGCGATCGCCAGCCCCTAGCCGTGGCGTTGGGCAAAAAAGTTAATCTGATTAAAAATATTTGGGTAGAACGCAATGGACTATCTCGATTGCTTAGTCCTAGCTCGGATGTGAGCGATCGCTATACCTATCTCAAGGACACCGCAAGGCTATTTTATCGCTTTGAATGGGCAGCCCAGCAGTCGCCTAGCGCTCTCGGTGTGGATGGTGTCAGCATTGGCGCAGATGTGAATATTCGCAATGAAAATGCGGAAATTATTTACAACTTACCCGGCACATTGGAGTATCAAGTCATCCCCGCCGCCGCTCCCGAAAATGTGCAGGTGGTCAAGATTACAGGTGGATTTAATCCTAACCGTGTCGAAGCCTTTGAGTTGCAGAAAATTACGGGCATCGGCACAGATAATCAACTATTAATGAGCGATCGCGGCGATGTGCGGGAACTGCTTAAGGATATGCAGATTCAGGTGCAGTGCCTTAGCAAAGAATCGGCAACGGGTGTTGTTACGGGTGACTATGTGCAGCGCCGTAATATCACCTTTAAGATCCCTCCCAAGTTTGCCCCTAGTGATGGCGCGATCGTGACAGGCAGCAGTTACAGTCTGCCCGTTGGTCGTTACTGCTCCCCTTGGCTACGCGAGAATAATAATGCTCTCTACAAAGTCACGATTACCCAAATCACCAAGAGCGGCACAACCTACAGTCAAAATATCGAATCCGCCTTTGTTGTCAAAAATTAGATCTATAGTAATTCCAAATAAATTCAAGAGGCTTCGACTTCGCTCAGCCAGCAGTATACGCTGGCTGAGCGAAGTCGAAGCTCTATTTTTCTTGTTTGAATTGTCTATAACAACTCATCTTTACTTGTTGAGAACTTCCGATAAATTGTCCCTGTGTTGATTTTCGTTAAGATTTTTGGTAGGTGTTTGTGATGCGATCGTAAACACCCATCAAATTCAGGAAATGGTAAAATGAGCGCAGTAAAAGCTAAAGCATATGTCTGAATCAGTCACGATCGCCGATATTTATAAATTATTTGAGCAAACCAACGCCGCATTAGAGCGATCGCGTGTCGAATTTGATCGTCGCGCTGCTGAAGCTGATCGTCGTGCTGCTGAAGCTGATCGCCGTGCTGCCGAAAATGCGCTCTCTATGAAACAACTAGAGCGTACCGTTGCTCAAACCAGCCGTGAAGTTGCCAATCTGACTACTCGTTGGGGAAGATTTGTCGAGGAGCTAGTCCGTCCTGCGGTGATTAGAATGTTTCGCGATCGCGGTATTGATATCAATCAAACCAGTCTGCGTGTGAAATCGGAATCGGTCAAAATCGAAATTGATATCTTAGGGGTAAATGGAGATGTGGTCGTAGCCGTGGAATGTAAATCACGACTCTCACAGGATGATGTGGATGATATGTGCGATCGCTTACGGAAGTTCAAAACCGCATTTCCACAATATGCGAACTATCAAATTTATGGAGCGGTAGCAGGTATAGAAATCAACGAGAGCGTCGATGTTTATGCCTATCGCAAAGGGCTATATGTAATTCGGACTTCAGGCGATAGTGTTGAAATTGCTAATGACGAAAAATTTAAGGCGATCGCTTGGTAATGTGTAGAGCCTACTAAAGGTTTTAAGCATTTTGAATACCAATAGGAAAATTGTCATCAAAAATTTGTTCGATAGAGTAAGGACATTCTTTTGGTAAATCCTTGGGTTTAAGTCGGGTTGCCTTTTCCGCCAAAACTAAAGCTAACTCAAATCCATCAGCGATCGCTTCTGATAGATAGGATTTTAGACTAGGATTCTTGCGGATTAATTTTTTGATTTGAATTCTTTGTTCCTTGATCGTCAATCGCCAGCTTTTACCACGCAATCTTGGCTGCAAATCCCACTTAATCAAATGCCCTAATAAAATTGCTAAACGATTTTCTAACTCAGATCTTTTTTGGCTCCCCAAAGCTTCAATTTCCTCAGCTAAATTCTCTATATCTAATCCATCCCAATTACCTAAGCGCAGACGTTCGACCTGCTCAACCGTCCAACGATAAAAGTCTGAATCATATAACAGTGTTGACATTATCAAAATCCTCTTTGCTAATCCAACGCTAGCTCAAAACGCTAGATCAATATTATAAATCCGCTCACTGCTTACTCATATTTTTAGTACTTACGCAAAATCTATATTGCCCTCATCCCCCACCCCCTTCTCCCAAAGTGGGAGAAGGGGAGTAAGAGGTTTTTCTTGTCCCCCTCTCCCTTTTTGGGATAGGGGATAGGGGTGAGGGTCTTAGAAAATTCTGCTTAAGTCCTAATTTTTTTGAAATGTGTAGCTAGGCAAAAGAAATCTTAAAATCCAAAAAGTTGTGGGTTTTAATTGTGCCTAGCTACTTAAAGGGATAAAAAAGTGATTACAAAAGTTCTGCTTGTACCGTTCTATGCGATTCTGGTATGGATACAGACCTTGCATAATCTGCAAAAATGCTTATGAGTTCGATTCGTGTTGTCCTAATTGAAGACCATGACCTGACCCGCATGGGCATGAAGATCGCCTTACAACAACAAGGAGAGCTTGTATTTGTGGGTGAAGCTGCCACGGGCTCCGAGGGTGTGGCATTGGTAAATAGCCAACAACCTGATGTGGCGATCGTGGATTTGGGCTTACCTGATATTGATGGAGTCGAAGTAACTCGTCAGATCAAAGCGGCTGCCAATGATTCAGGTCGTGCGACCAAAGTTTTAATCTTGACCCTGACTGATAATCAAGAGACGGTACTGGCTGCCTTTGCGGCGGGCGCTGACTCTTACTGTATCAAAGATATTAGCTCCGAAAATCTGGTGCAAGCGCTGAAGCTAACCGCCGAGGGTAACTCATGGATCGATCCTGCGATCGCCAATATAGTGTTGCAACAGGTGCGCCGCAAGGAGGCAACTGTAGAAATTGATGCGGCGGAAGCTGACTATAAACAGGTGCTGGAGGCGACTCCTCTGACTGAGCGCGAGTTAGAAGTCCTCTCAGAAATCGTCAATGGCAATAGTAACGCCGAGATTGCTGAACGGCTATACATTACCGTCGGTACGGTCAAAACCCATGTCCGCAATATTCTCAATAAGCTCTGCGCGGATGATCGCACGCAAGCGGCGGTACGCGCCCTGAGAGCAGGGCTAGTTAAATAAAACAAAAAGGGCTTCGACTCCGCTCAGCCACCGTATATTGGTTGGCTGAGCGGAGTCGAAGCCTCTTCTAATTTATTTGGGACTACAAAGTTTTTTAAAACTTGGGCAGGCAAAATAACGGTTGATTAGTAGCAACGGATAAAATATCCTGTAGTCACACTTAAGAGACTGCGATGGTAGAGAAACTTAGTAAAAAGCTTTATTCTTCCCATCTATTTGATGTTACACAGGACATTATCGGTGCGCTGCCCTTAAAATTGCTGGAGCAGTGGCTGAGCAGTGAGCAAACTGATGCCGATGCACTACAACTCCTAGAACGCTATCGAGTCAAAGGTTACAGTGTCTCTTCAGACTCCGCAGGGCTAACTAAGCTCACCCAGCAAAAAGGCTTGTTAGAAATTTTGACAATCATCGATCGCCCTAAGCGGATAGTTTGTGGCTACGGCAAAGCGATCGCAGGGGAACCTTTGGGCATCTGGGCGGCGGATAATACGCAGATGTTTTACCCCGATGCGACGGATGCCGCGACGTTGGTTTCTGCATTGTTGACCATACAGGATGAAATTGCCAAAAACTGTCAAATCAAAATTGGTTTAGGCGCTCACTACGGCGAGTTTTATCGGATTAGTGGCGGCTTGTATGGGGCGGAGGCGGACGCGATCGAAGATGTTGCCGAAAATCATACGGCGGGTGGTGAGATTTTAATCACGCAATCCATTTGCGATCGCTTGCCGCCAGATCACAACTTCCAATTGCAGCTATACCAAGATTTAGATCGGGAACCATATCGGGAGCTAGGCAAGATTTATCGTGTTCTCAAAGGGGATAGATTATCGCAACTTCAACCAGTAAATGAACGCTATCCTATTCCCTATTCCGATGAGTTTTATCAGGACTTATTAACCTATGAGCATCAGCTAAATAATTCTGATTTATCGCAAAATCTATCTCACAATCTGGCGCATAAATATACACAACATAAAGTCGTGGTGCTAATTGAGAGTAAAAATGAAGCTATGGCTAACCATGAACTAGAGATGTTTAATCAACTATCTTTTTCAGCCTTGATGAAGGATATTGGTTTGCGACTTCTCCCTCAGCAGCCCCAGTCAGAAGTGAAAGTAATTAGTTCCCTAGCAATCTATGTGTTTGATGATCCTAGGGTGGCAGTGGAATTTGCTCAAACTTTCCGTACAGAATTGAGAAACCAGAATATTGATTGTCGCATTGGTATCGATCAGGGTGAAGTCTTGATTTTTGATCTACCCGTGGGAACGCGGGATATTGCAGGAACTCCCGTGAATGTCGCTTCTAAAATGGCTCAAGATCGCGGAAAATTTGGTAAGATTTATGTGAATGCAAGTTTAGAAAATACTGTAAATTTGCAGGGCTTTGAAAAAAAGAACTTTTCCGTCTCAAATGTGGAGATCTGGGCGTATGAAGGTTGATTTCAAAAGAACAATCTGTTTGATTTGTTGGTTATGCTTGATCATTACGCCTATGGGCGCGGCATGGGCAATTTCCATTAATGAAGTGCCGAATCCACGTCAAATTAACGGAACTTGGGTGAGTGATGTTGCGAATATCTTGAGCGATCGCACTGAAGATCAACTCAATCGGCGCATTTCGCAACTGGAGGCTCGCAACGGCTCTGAAATTGCGGTGGTGACGATCTCTGAAATTAGTCCATCTCAAACTTCCAAAGCCTATGCAACACAGCTATTTAATACTTGGGGGATTGGTAAGCGGGGCGTTGACAATGGGGTTTTGTTTCTTGTTGTAGTCAAGCAGAGACGGATCGAAATAGAGACTGGTCGGGGAATTACGCCCCATATTAGTAATGCTGAAGTGGCACAGATTATAGATGCTAAAATCAAGCCTGAATTTAAGCTCCAACAGTTTGATCAAGGCATGATCAATGGTGTCGAAGCAATGGCTAAGCAATTAGAATCCATTAACTTCACGAAAAATTTTGCTAATGGAAGTCTAGACAATCTATTTGGTGAACGTAATAGTCCAGAGAAGCGATCGCCAGTTAATCAAGCACTTTCAAGTTCTAGTCAACCCAAACTAGTCGCTCTATCTAATCTTAACGACTTGCTATCGATGACTGGACTGACGGGATTTATCAGTGTCGTTACTGGCTATGGAGGCACGCTTGTACTATTGGAATCTGAGGTGAAACGACTCAACACTCGCAAGAAAAAACCCTTTAATAGTTCGCCACTATTAGCATTGAGCCGCTATCAAAATTCTTCATCAAAATTACTAAAATATATAAATAAGATTGCCATCCTTTTGAATGTGGCAGGAATTGGGCTAATTTCTACCTATGTCAATATGTCTGAACTCTATCCCAAAATCACTACAAGTAATGATTTACTTCTATTTGATGCGGCAGTTGTTAGCATTATCTTCTCCCTAGTGCAGCTTCCCCTATATGTTGGAACTATCTACTATTGGCTCCAAGAATCAGCTAAAAATTGCTATAGCCTCAAATTATCATCTCTGTGGGCTTTCTTTAATCAATCCTTAATACAAAATTTTGGATGGTGGTTAGGGGGCAATTTCTTGCTCTTAGGGATTGCTATAGTTCTAGCCTTACCTGTTACCCAGACAGTCGTTGCAGGACATTGGATATTTTTTACATTTAGTCTCGTCGTTTCCCTTTTCTATCAACTATTTTGGATTCGTTGCGTCAATATGATTCCTATTCATAAAGTTAAGACAGAATTATCTTTTTCAATTTCTAGGGGAAATTCAAGCTACAGAGATAATTATTATGACTCTGGTAGTGGATCGGATTCTTCGGGTGGTGGATCTTCGGGAGACTTTGGTGGTGGTGGTAGCGATGGAGGTGGATCGGGTAGTGATTGGTAATTATTCGATCTACAAGTAGATTTTTGAAAGCGTTGCTGAGAAACGCTTTCAAAAATCTATTTGATTTGAGTTTTAACGCAAAGCGCTCTTAAGCCTAGAGACTGGTGAAACGATGTCTAACATACAATGCAATACCAGTAATGCAAAGCAAGGGTGTTAACCAGTCCCCCCACAGCACATATAGAGTTTTGGTATCGCGTAAATACACTGTCTCCAGATGGGTTTCGTAGGTATTTACATCCGATAGCCAGATCGTGCGCCCATTGGGGTCGACAAAACCCGAATAGCCCGTATTAGTTGCTCTCACTGCCCAGCGATCGCTCTCGATTGCCCTTGCCACATCCTGAGCGTGGTGTTGGGCGGACATATAGGATGCAAAATGAGCATTATTGGAAGCTGATAGGATCAGTCTGCCCCCTGCGGCGGTCTGAAAACGGAAGGTGGCGGGATAGGCGGATTCGTAACAAATGCCAACTATAAAGCGCCCCCAAGGAGTGTCTACTAACTGCTCACTCGATCCTGCTTCCACCTCTCCGCGTAATGGCGATAGACGCTTAATCAAGTTCCCTAAGATTGGTTTAAAAGGAATGTACTCACCAATGGGAACGAGGCGCACTTTGTCGTATTGACTGAGGATTTTATTGGAACCATCAATTAAAAAGAGACTATTTGTATAGTTGTTTTTATCTTCAGCGTTAGGGTTGCGGGTCGTGCCGAAACCACCTAGCCAGACAGGAACGCGATACTTTTGCACGATTCGATCAAAGGGTTCACGGCGCTGGTCATAGTTAGGATAAAGAAAAGAAATTGCCGTTTCAGGAGTGACGATCATCTCTGCTCCTTCCTCTGCCAGTTTTCCATAACCTTTGGTGTAGTTATTCACCGCAATTTCCCAACCCCTTGGCTTGACCGTGAGTTGATTTGGGAAATTACCCTGAATGATGCCCGCTTTTATCGCCTGACCATTACTACTTGCCATGCGATCGCCATTCATTTCCCACAGACCATAGAGCGACATGGAAGTTAGTAATATTAAGGCGGCGATCGCATAGTTCCATTTTTGTCGTTGCGATCGATGCAACCAAAATTCGGCAATTAAGCCATTGATTGCCACGATCGCTGTTGTCATTGTCTGCTGTCCCGAAAGGCGACTAATCTGTAATAGCAGCAAATCATGGGGACTCTGGGTATAGCCCAAAGCCGTCCAGTACAGAGGTCCCCAACTCCAAATAATTTCTAATCCACTAAACATCGCACAGGCGATAATAATCCGACTGACGACATTTAACTTTTGGGTGAATAATGCCATGCCCCCTGCCCAAAGTGCTGATAGGAATGCGCCCCAGCCCGTGATCAACAGCCAGACTAGCGCCGCTATGAAAAAACTCGACCACCAAGGCACACCCATCCACTCCAAAGGATGTACCGATGTAATCCAAAATAGCGCCATGCCGTGATAACAAAATCCCCAAACCCCTCCCATAGCGATCGCTGTCTTAACCTTCAGCTTTTGGGCTAGCATCCACAATGGAATTAATCCAATCCATGCCCACCACCATTGACTAAAGGGATCGGGGGTGAGTCCCATTAGCACACCCCCAAGGGCAGCAAAAAGGAAGTTTCGTAAGTTTTGCATAGATAAAGGACAAGCGAATGGTAACATTCGTTCAATGTTATCAAGAGGCTCACTAAATTGTGGCGATCGCCGTCAAATTAGATTGTTATATTGATCAACAAATCATGACTGGGGCAGAGTTTCTTTTCCCTTACTTCATAACTTCTCAATAATGTTTTTAACTCTTAAAAAGTATTCAAAGAATTGATCAAATCAATGCTAAATCAGTATTAGAGAATTAAGATATGTCGATATTTTTGTCCAACCTTAAGAAAAATGGTCTACTAGACAATACTCACATGACACTATGTAATGTGGGATCTCGTAAAATCACTAATGCCGATGACTATGCCAGTCAGGGATGGCAAATATTTGCCCCAAGTTTAAGTATCTATGGATTTGATGCCGATGAAGATGCTTGCAATGCAGCAAATGAAGATATTGAGGCGCGGCAAATAGACTGGCTAGAGAAACATATTCCTCTGGCTTTAGGAAAAGCGATCGAAGATAGAACTCTCTATGTAACGAAGCATCCGATGTGTAGTTCTTTGTATCCGCCTAATGAAGCGTATCTGGCGCGGATGGATATATTGCCACAATTGGCGAGCTTAGATTTTTGCTTTGAAATTGAGACAACTACCATAGATTATTTTTTTCAAGAAGAAGGAATTAACGAAATTGACTTTCTGCAAATTGATGTGCAGGGCGCTGATCTAGATGTTTTGCAAGGTGCTACACAAATTCTCAGCACTGGTGTGCTGGCTATTCAAATTGAGGTAGAGTTTTCTCATTTGTATAGGGATCAACCACTCTTTGCAGATATTGATACATTTTTGAGGTCAAATGGATTTACTCTATTTGATATTGATGTATCAAAAGCCTATGCAACTAGAGCGCGATCGCCAATTAAGTCAGCCGCGAGAGGTGGTCAACTTCTATGGGGAGACGCTTTCTACTTCCGCGATTTAATTCGTGAGGATGTAGAAATGAAGCTAAAGTCTCCAGAGCAAATATTAAAACTAGCTTGTATTGCTGACATTCTAGATTTTCCTGATTACACTTTAGAGCTTCTTGAACATTTGACATTAGAGTATGGCGAAAATTCTCAATATAATTTTGCCAATGTAATTATTGATAGCTTAGCTAGCTTTCCTGAGCTGGCACAAAAAGGAATAGAAAATTTAGCGGTAGTAAAGAATCTTAAGGATTATCTAACTAAAAGCTAGATTTTTATAGTCAGATATAGAAAAAAGACTTATCTCTTACAAAAATAGATTCAGGGAAGAAATTGCGGCGCTTTGCGCCGCAATTTCTTCCCTGAATTTTAAAACTTTATAATACCTAGTGAGACTGAAAGGTATTGTTTTACTTGATTGTAGAATGGCTTTTTACTTAATCGCAATAACATTTAAGCTAATTGGATTACCCAACAAATGTATTCCACTACAATCGTTAAATAGATTGAAAGGCTGCACACGCTGACATTCACTAAACCCGCTAGCAGCGAGGTATCTGCATAAAATATCAAAGTCAAATCCCACTTTATGGACATCGTATTGATTAGTCTGCCCACCAAAGATCATTCTCATGATGTGAAAACGTGTGTCTATATCAATATCAGGACAAACATACATCCAGCACAAAGTTCTGAGATCGGGAACACTGATCATTAGCTGTCCCCCCTGCTTGAGAACTCGATGCCATTCTGCTAGGGTGAACTCTAACTCATAATTTAGGTTGTAATAGAAATGTTCCAATACATGACTGGCATAGAGAACATCTATGGACTCATCGTCAAACTGACTCAAGTCTGAAGCATCGCCAATATAGTCAACTTCAGGACGTTGCTCAATATCTAGTATTTTCCATTCAGGGTGTTTTTCCTTCCCACCAATATGTAATTTCATGAAACTTTATAAGTTGTAGAGATTTAGTTTTAAATCTATAGATTAGCACCTCAAATTACATTAGGATAATACAGAGAGGTCAAAAATTAATCGTCTCTAGAGAGCCTAAGTACAATGTTACATTTTATGTGGTGTGGCTATATATCCCATCAGAATAGCTACTCTAGCTATGAATTTTCTAATCGAGAAATTGCCAAATGGGCAGAGTACTATCTAGGGCAAAAAACAAGCTTTCATCAGTCTGGATGGATGGCGGGTAGAGTGACAGATAGACCTGATGATATTCTATTGGGACATCCGACGTGGGACGATAGTAACGGTGTTGAGAATCCTGTTTTAGGCAAATTTTTGAGGAATTGGGTTAAGGATAATGCTCTAGCTCCTGACAATTTATCTCACCCTAATACTTATATTCTCGTTCCTTGGGTTCCTGAGTTTCCTAATGAATGGTTAGCAAATATGACCTATCTGGAATTTCAGTTACTTCAAGCTAAGAAGATATTCGCTTTGTGTGGGGATATTTGGATCGAATCGCACTTTTGCGATGAATGATGATTCGATTCAGTATCAAGTGCGTGATAAGTTAATCCATTGCAATATGGGAATTGCTGCCCAAAATTTTCCAGTTCACAAGACTAAGTTTAATCCGATTGGCGATCGCCAAATCTTGCATCTTAGCAACCTGTCGCCATACAAGGGATTTGATGTGACTTGTAAAAGCTTGATGGGTTTAGATACACTTTTGTATGTGGGCAGTCAGTCGATCAAGATGGAAATTGGTATTACCAGAGTTGAGCTAGATGATGATGAATTTTTCTTTAGCTTTATCGGTAATATCAATAATAATGATCCTACGATTAATGCTTGGATTGTGGAAAACTGTGATTTTTATATCCACACTGCGACGATGGATGCTCAGGCAACCACTATTTTGGAGAACTGTGCGCGAGGCTTGATTCCTCTGATTACGCCTGAAAGTGGTTTTGCTAGTCCCCATGCCATCTATCTCACCCACGACCCTGTGGAAAACAGAAAAATTATCGAATGGGCGTTGAACTTGCCAGAGCAAGAACTAATGGGGCGGAGTCAGCTTTTGCGCGAACAAATTGCTAGGGAGCATAACTGGAAGGGGATATTTGATAGGATCTGGAATGGCATTATGCAGGATATTAGCGATCGCCAGTCTATATAATTAGGATAAATTCTTAAAAACAAATGGAATCAAGCAATCAGGATAACCTTTCTACGGAAAATCAAGTTGCAGAGCAAGCTAAAAAGGAAATAGTCGATCAGCATATTTATCTATCGCGTGAACAGCTATTAGAAATTGAAAAAAGAGTACGAATTCAACGCCATGTGGAGAGATATGCTTTGTTGCGACAATTTGCGAAGGGGGTGATCTGTGATGCCGCTTGTGGCTGTGGTTATGGCAGCTATTTGCTATCGACTAATCCTGATGTGGAAGCTGTAATTGGTCTTGATGCCAATGAAGATATTATTAATTTTGCTAATCAAGAATATGGCGGTTCTAAAACTCAGTTTTGGAATGTTGATATTGGCAGTTGGGTATCGGATCGCAAAATTGATATGTTGTTTTCGGTGGAAACGATCGAGCATATTGATGATCGCCAAATCCTGCCTGATTTTTGCGATCGCAACCAGATTAATCATGTAATTTTGACCTATCCATCCAAAAAAACGACTCATTATAATCCTTATCATCTTTACGATTTCAAGTTGCAAGATATTCTAGATATCTTCCATAAATTTACTTGCTATCGTCACTTTAATTGGGAATATGAATTTGATGTTGTCTTTTTGATGAGAAGCCCATAAATATATCCCATACCAAACCTAAAAATGACATAGCCATTTTTAGGTTTAGAAACCCTTGCTGGGTTTGCTTCTCAATTTAGGAGAGTGTGACAACACTTTCCTGAATTGGTATTAAATGTATTAGGAATTACTTTACGCCGTCTAACACATTTGGATTAAGAATTTGCTAGTAGCAGTTTCAGTCGTGTGTGGGCTTCGGCAAATTCTGGATCTAGTCGAATGGCAGCTTGTAAATTAGATATAGCTTCAGGATATTTCCCATGATCTTTACAGATTAAACCTATTGCATAGTGGACAGAGGCTGATTTAGGAATGATCTGTAATGCTGCCTCGTAGGATGTTAATGCTTCTTGCCAATTTCCCTGATCTGACAAGAGACTTGCCAAGGTCACATGGTATTCAAAGTCATGGGGCGATCGCTCTGTGGCTTGGTGTAGATACTCAATTGCCCTATGGTAATCTTCCCTTTGCATTGCAATCAATCCCAAGTTAAAGTAAGCATCAGCGTAGTCAGGTTGTAGCTTGGTTACTTGTTCAAAACTGGCGATCGCCTGATCCAGTTGTTCTGCTTGGGTCAATGTAATCCCCAAATTGTAATAAATTTCAGCATACTCAGGTGCAAGGGCAATCGCTGAATTGAGGCAAGTGATCGCCTGATCAAATTCACCCTGCTGCCCCAAAGCTATACCCTGAGAATTTTGTAATTCAGCTTCAGCTAAGACTTCTAATTGGGTTTGATCTAACTTCAGTATATGGGTTTGCGATTCGGTATACTTTGCCCACATCTGTTCATAGGCAGCTTCTACATCACTGACAAATTGCGGCACATTCCATAGTGGTGCAGTCTGTTTGGATTTTTTGAGCTTCCATGAGATCTGTTGTCGCAGATTAGGTTCATTACCAAGGCGGACACCCCAATCAATATATTCTTGATCACTCCACGCAATCCCTTCACTAATAGCAGCATTGATCATCATGGTGTAACTGTTGCGAGAAACAAAGCTTTCTCCTACTCTGGTTACGATTGGCAATTCCATCCACAGCGCTTCTAGAGTCGTTGTCGCACCAGTATAAGGATAGGTATCTAAAATTACGTCGGCGATCGCTAAGTTAGCTCGATGAATCTCTTCTGTAGATGTGGTTGGCAAAAACTTAATGCGATCGGGGTTGATGCCTTCAGCGTTAGCGATTTCTAAAACTAAACTCTCGTAATCGGCAACAACACGGCTGCTCTTGAGCAGAAGATAGCTATGAGGGACTTGCCGCAAGATTTGCATCTGACAACGTAAGAAGTCAGGATTACGCTTGTGCGGTGCTTGTACACTCAGATAGATAACTCCATGTTGAGGAATCTCTAAATCTGCTCTCCTCAAATTAGGCGTACCAACTTCAAATCCATTGACAGCCACATAGGTTTGGGGTAGACGCACAATCTGATGGTTGTAATAGTCTTGAGCATCGTCAGGTAAAACGTAGGGATCGGCAATGAAGTAGTCGATCGCAGGTATACCTGTGGCATCGCTGCCGAGCCAACTAACTTGAATCGGTGCGGGTTTTAGCGCCATGATCACACAGCTATCGGCATTAGTTAGGGAATCTAGGTCAATCAAAATATCAATGTCATCATTGCGAATCTGATCGGCGATCGCCTTAAAGCTAGGTATGGGCGCATCAGGATCAATTAGCAATTCATGGAAGGCGGTCACAGATTCTTGAATGGATTGCCGAATCTCATTCTCATTTTTAGAGAGAAAGTAGACAAAAGTATCAAATTTGTGGTGATCGTGACCATTAATCAGCCAACGACTAATCCATCCTACTGAATGACGATTTAGACATTGGGAAATATAGGCAATTCTTATTTTTCTGTCAGAATTTCTTAATAGCTTGGCTGGCTGATATTTAGAAGTAACTATTCCCTTAAGAGATTGCTGAATTTGAGATTGATAATAGTCTCCTGCTTGGCTAATAAAAAGTCGGTTTTCTTTAGGGCGATCGCTTAGATAATAGCTCCATAAAACATGACTCATAAAATATCTAATATCATTGAACTTCATAGGTTGATGTGTACCTATAAAATCCTGCATTAGCATTTCCATTTGTTTGTAAGTATCTTGAGCCTTCTGCCAATGACAACCAGAGGACAATAAACCACGCATCGTCATGTGATAACCACCGATCTGGTAAATCATCTCATCACTGGCCGTAACCATTCTTAGAGCATACTCAATACTCTCAATATTGAAACTGAGGGACTGAAGTGCAGCCACAACCTCAATGAGAGTTGGCAAGTACTTAGGAGCTATTTGTAAGCAAGTTTTTGCATAGACAATATGGATATAAATATACAGAGATTTACTACTCCGTAGGACTAATCTAATCAGCTTTAATCTTTTATCACTATGTATATTTTGTAAATAAACTTGTAAAAATTTCAATCTTAATTGCAAACTAGATTCTATAACTCCAAGGGTTGCCTCAAAGGACGCTTTTCTATCTAGCGCTGCAATTTCCTTAACTATATTTTGATCAATCCTCTTATTAGCAGCTGTAATTACTGATTTTTCTAATAAATTATCTAAGGAAAATAAATCTTGATTCGATAGTTGAGAACTCCGTGCTTCTAAGCTATCAATTAACCGAGATAAATTTTCTTCTTCTTGATCAAAACTTGGATTAAGTAAGGATAACTTCGCAGATTCGGCGAGGTTGCTGATGTCGTCAGGAGCAACTTCGGAGATGTGTTGACGGATTAGCCAAGCAATATCAAGATTATTCTGATTTTCATAGCGTTCAGCTTCCACATTCAAGATAGAAGCTAGCTCGATCGCCCAATCTTCTAATTGATCAGGATCATTGATCGCATTGAACCACGACATCTGGGCATCAGTCTCGTGACCTTGTAATAGCAATGCTAAGCCCAGATAGGCATAGTTTGCTCTGACCTCTGGTGCTAGGGCGATCGCCTGTTGGTATAGACTGATAGACTGATCTAGCTCGCCCATCACTAGATATGTATATGCTTGATCCACATCATGAGTATCCATAGAACTGATCATTCTCCATCACAAAATTTTTGCCACATTGATTGATAGGCTTTTTCCATCTCAAGGGTAAATCTCTTACCATTCCATAGAGGCGCAGTTTGTCGGGATGCTCTTAATTTCATAGAGACATCTTGACGTAGTTGAGCATCCTTGCCAAGTTTAATACCCCATTCCACATATTCAGCATCACTCCAAGCTATGCCCTCACTAATGCCCACGTTAACCATCATTCCATAGCTATTTCGTGCCGAGAACTGATCACCAACTCTAGTTACTAGAGGGATGCCCATCCATAGTGTTTCTAGGGTTGTGGTTGCGCCATTATAGGGATAGGTATCGAGAACAATATCAGCGATCGTCAAATTAGCACGGTGGATTGCCTCTGTTTCCGTAATATTCAAGAACCTGAGACAATCTGGATTGACACCTTCTTCCTTCGCCATTTCCACAAACAGAGCTTTAATTGATTCTTGATCGCCAAGTCCTTTGATTAGGAAATAGCTATTGGGAACGGATTTGATAATCTGCATTTGTAAGCGCATCGTATCTATATGGCGCTTATAGCCGCGTTGGGCGCTGAGATAGACGACAGCATCAGCAGGGATATCTAACTGATCGCGGCGCAAAGAGGGAACGGCAATCTCAAACCCATCGACAGCTATATAGGTTTCGGGTAAACGCCAAATCTTTTCGGCATAATATTCTTCCGCATGATCGGGGAGTACATAGGGATCGGCAATGAAATAATCGATCGCAGGGATACCCGAAGCATCGGTTCCTAGCCAAGTTAGCTGTATTGGTGCGGGCTTAAGTGCCATCACGCCACAAGTACCATCGAGGGTAATGCTATCAAGATCAATCAGAATATCAATTTGGTCGTCATAAATACGCTTTGCCATGTCATCACAATCACCCGAACCATCTACCCCTGATCGATACACTCCATCCATTTGATGCTCAAACCAATCTTGGAGAGCGTCGGGATATTGGCGATAAACTTGAAAATATCCGTATAGCTCGAACTTTTCGCGATCGTGGTGGCGTAATAACCAACGGGCTAGCCAACCAACGGAATGCGAAGCCATACAGTGGGAAATATAGCCAATTCTTAGCTTTTGAGAACTAGATCGGTTTTGTGATGCTAGGCGATCGCGAAACTGCTGCATTCTTTCTGTCAAGTTAATCTTGGTATTAGCTTGGCAGAGTCGGGCGATCTGATTTTGCAAAGCCCGATTACGCCTTGGCTCATCGCGCATATAGGGGGCGAAATAATTAGCGGTATAGAGTCGGTTGACGACGGGTTGCGGCAGATTGGTAGGATTTTCAGCAACTAGGGCTGATAGCAATTCTTCCTGTGTAGCAAAGGTAGTCAGAGCTTCTTGCCAGTGACCACCTTTATTTAAAAAGGCTCGTAGTAACAGCGCATTAGAGAAAAATTTATCAATTAATCGCTCCGCCATTTCACAGCAGAGTTTAGCGGTCTCTAAACCTTTAACATGGTCGCCACTATTTTGATAGAGTCCAGAAAGATGTTCTAATACTTCTAATTCTTGGGGACATACCCGTGCTGCAATTTCTAAGAGAGCGATCGCTAAGTCATTGCGATTTGCAAAATAGGATAGCTCGATTGAGGCGGTAATTAGTATATAGATGAAGTTATTTGCATCTTGTACAAAGGGCGAAGCCGCTTCGGTTAACTCTACTAGTAGAGGGTAGGGACGATACTTGGCGAGACTAGTGATCAAATCCCAAAGAAAGTCACGGTTAAACTCTGGTAACGGCTCAACATTTGCTGACTCTTTTAGGGTTTCGACCAGCTCTGTCAAAATTTCATCATCATCATCAAGGGTCTGAAGCTGAATCGATAACCATACTAAGGTAATCAAGTTATCCAGATTTTCTTGATCTAGCTCATGGATATGACGACAAATTAACCAAGCCGTCTCATATGAAGGAATCACGATCTGTCTTTCGACTTCGATAAATAAAATCTTTACGAGGTCAGATGTCCATTGTTCAATCTGCTCAAGGGTGGCATCATCGGTAATACAACTCATCCATGTGTATTGAGCTTCGGTCTCCTGTCCTGCCAAAATTTGTAGCAATCCTACATAAAAATAATGACTAATAACCTCTGGCTCATTCCCAATGATCTGTTCATAAACGCTAATTGCATTTAGATAATCTTTTTGCAATAGGTAGTTATAAGCCTGTGGTTGCCATTGAGTCATATTTTTATGATGTGATGATTGCGAGTGTGTATCTGATTGACTGATGTTATACCAAGCTATAGCTGTTTTTATCGTAGGGGCAATTCATGAATTGCCCCAATATGTCCTTTTGTATAGATCCTATCTGTATTGAACAACTTCAATAAAATGATGCCTAAAAAAAAGAAGCGGAGAGTATAGAACTTTCCACTTCTTTTTTAACTATTGTTGATAGTCTCGCTATAGACTAAGTACTAGTTACCAACAGCAGACTGGTTAGCAGCACAGGTTGGACCGACAGAAGAGTCACCAAGACCAGGGTCGGTAGGAGCTGTAACACCAGCTTGATTTGCTTCACAAAGGACAGCTAGGCTGGTGACATCACTGGTAGTGGTGATGGTGTGCAATTGTACACGTCCTGCGTAACCACGGAGAGCAACAGCCTTAGCAGTTCCTTTGCTGGTTGCAAAGTTACCAGTTACGGTTGCGGCAGTTGTGCCCGCAGAGGTAAAGGTGTAGTTTTCTGTGTCAGTCTTAACACCAACACCCAAGATTGCTACGTCAGAACCGAAGCGGTTCTTTTCGGTGTAGTAAGCTTGTTGACCCTTGTTGAGAGTACCGACGTAGGTTTTAGCTTCAGATTGCTTCGCCTTGTTCGCTTGGTTGAGGAAAGAAGGAAGGGCGATCGCAGCGAGAATACCGATGATGATGATAACAACGAGAAGCTCGATCAGGGTGAAGCCCTGTTCACCATTCTTCTTGTTGAGCATGTGCTGAATGAGCTTAGTCTTGAATTCTGATTTCATAATTCTTTAATCCCGTGTATGTCAAGAGCATTAAACTTTTGCTTGTGAAAGTAACTTACCCACGATTTCGCTGAATGTGATCATCTATCAAAATATTTTTTGGTTAAATTTTAATTTGGAAATAGAAATGGAAGATGTACCGAAAAGTGAGTCTTTGTGAATGCGCTAAAAAGCTGTCCCAGTAGGCAACATAGAGTTCTATTGCGTATGTATCGAAAAGTTAGCAGGACATTGTGCTAGTTTACCATCCGTACTGATCGAGCCTGGCACAACTACACCGCCACCTGATGCGTTCGCAGTACAAAATACGGTATTTAGCTGGGTCATGCCATCCAGTTCTGTGACCGCCACCACCCCAACAAAAGTCTTTAATGCTACTCCCTTAGGTTCAGCGACATTAGTAATGATCAGATCGAGGTTTACGGGTGAAGTTGTGCCAGTGATACTACCCATGAGCACGTTGTAAGAGTAAGATCCAGATCCCATATTTGTGCCAAGGCTCAATAATCCGATATCACTAGCAAATTTGTTTTTTTCCATGTAGTAGGCGTGTTGGAGCCGATTCATAGTGCTGACATAGGACTTGGCTTCAGCAAATTTAGCTTTTTGGGACTGGTTAAGAAAAGATGGCAACGCGATCGCTGCAAGAATGCCAATAATAATGATAACGACTAATAACTCAACTAGAGTGAAGCCTTGATTGTGCGGTTGTCTTTGATGATTATGGCGATCTTGAAACAGTAAATAGATGATCAACTGTAAATTCTTTATCTTCACTTTTCCTTACCTAAAACTAACTTTTGCCCCATAGCCCCCATTTTCAAATTACCCACTTTGGGCATAAACTCACTCATCTCAAATCAATTAATAAACTGTATAAATCCTGAGCAAATTTGGATGGATTCCACAGAGGAGAGAGGGTTTCAGGTTGTTTAGACTGGTATAGGTGCGATCGCAATGACTCGCGCAGGTCATAATCCTTGCCAAGGCGTTCGCCCCACTGCACATATTCTTCCCAGTTCCATGCGATGCCATCTTGAATACCTAAAGTTTGGAAAAAGGAATAGCCAAAGCGAGAAAACATTTGTTGTCCAACGATGGTAACAACGGGTAAGTTTTGCCAAAATGCTTCAAGGCTATGGGTACAGCTATTGTATGGATAGGAGTCGAGCAGTATATCCGCTAGTTGATAGGTGGAGCGGTGTTCTTCTTCAGTTTTAGTGCGGGGGGGTAAAAATTTAATGCGCCCAAAATCAACATGATAGCGATCGCAAGCTTGTGAATAGGTTTCCTTGATCATTTCCAGATCGCCTTTGCCCTTGTGTAGCAACATACTGTCAGGCACACGCTGTAGGATCTCGATCATTGCGTTGGCATTATCAGGATTAAACTTATGCCCTGCGGAAATCGACAGATAAACTATTTGATCTGGTTCAATACCCAAAGACTCCCTGACAGCTTTGCGATCAATTGGCAGACTCTTAAGTTCAGATACTGCTAGGTAAGAGTCGGGCATCCGCAACACTTTTTCTAAAATGTATGGCTCGACTGTAGAGGGGAGAAGATGCTGATCGCCCAAAAAATAATTGTTTTCAGTGATGTATGGCGAGGAAAAGCCTGGCCAAGAGATGCAATGCTTTGCTGGCTTTGCTGCCATAATTGGCGCGTGTAGATGGTTCATCAATGAGTCCATCTCGATCAAAATATCGAGATCATCATCAATGAGCCGTTGGATCATTTCTGCTATTTGTGACTCTTCGCCCTGTGACTGCATCTTGTAAAAGCGATCGCCAAATTGAGCAAACTGTTGCGTAATGTCATCGGGTGGAAATTGAGCAGTCAGGTAAAAATTGACATCAGAAGAAGTGAGAGCCAATTCTAACAGCCAATCTTTGGTACACCAAGACATGGCATGACGACGAAATAGTCCTGACATAATCCCAATTCGAGGGGATCGTTTAGCTCCTGATAGATTAGTTGACAGAGTAGGGGACAGAATTTTAGGCGTAAATTGAAATTGAGGATGATCGTCAAAAAATTTTTGTATCCAAGTCTGTCGTGAATAATCGCCGATAAATTCAAACAGTTGTCCATTGAGTGCAGGGTCATCGCGAAGAAAAGGTACTAAAAATAGCAAGTTAAGATATAGCGATCGCCAGTCTTTAGCATTTAGACAGTCGGGATTTGCATATATTTGGGCTTCCAACTCTAGAAAATAGGTCAAAGCTTGGTTATACATCCCTGACATTAGGTAACTCTTAACGCGGAGAGCCTCTGCCGACCAATGACATTGTTGAATTGTTTTTTGAATTAATTGGGGGTCAAGCGCATTTAACTTATTTAATTCATGACAGACCTGTAAATATATTTCTGTAACGTTGCGCCAGTCACTATGTACCTGCAAGCCTGAATTAGCCAGAATGGTTAAGCACTCAATGAGACTTTCGTATATTTCTAACCTTTCAGGAGCTATATTTACCGCTTGTTGGTATGCAGCGATCGCTTCATAAATTTTTTGTTCACGACGATAGAGCAAGCCCAGATAGTAATAGGTGTCAGCATCAAGGTTTTCTAAACTCTGAGGATATTGTGATTTCAATATTTCTAGAACTGTAAATAGAACAGGAATCAGATCTGAGGAAATCAAGAACTTTTGAACTATCAACATTTCTAAGGATTGATTGAGAGCTTCCCAATCAGGTTCTATATTTTCTGCATCAGAGCTATTTACTACTGCTTTTAGTGAAGCATTCAGAGCTTGCAGCCAATTACCTAGACTGGGAATAGCTTCACAAGCATAACGATACAGCACCCAAGCCATTAACCAATTTTCGAGATTAGCCTGCTCATTTCCAGACTTTATTAGAGCTTCTGCCAGTGCGAAGTAAAATTCTGTTGTTTCTGATTCTGTTGCTTTATCAATGGCAGATATCCAAGTAATTTGAGCTTCTTCTTCATTACCTTGCAGTAGAAGTTCAATTCCTGATTCTAAAGCATGACCATAAACAGGAGACATATGTTAACCCTAAGCTAAAGGCTGAAACTTTTGATCATTGGCATCACAAACAAGTCCTTGCGGTCTGCCATAGCTACTTAATAATCATCTCATCAATACTATTTGATCGCTCCCTCTACCTACGGGCGAAAAAATTCTCTTAGAATATTCTCAACTCTCATGTCAAGGTCGATCGCCTCGCGTGGGTTACAAAACACCTTGGCATGTAGTCGAGAGTCTCCACATAAGCCGATTACCAAGACATTAATATGCTCGATGTAGGCAGCATTTAAAGCGGCTTTACCGCGTTCATAGATCAGGGGAATCCCCGGTTGAATGATTGCTAGATTTTGGAAATATTGATTGGTAATCGCAAAGCAGCGATCTATGTATTGATCGAGCGCCTCGAAATCCACCTTAGTCTTACCCTGAATATCGCCAAGGGTGTAGGCAATCATATCGATAGGAGTGCGATCGCTGATAAAAGGATGGGCAGCATTTTGCCAGATTTGCTCGGCGGCATCTAGGACATGGTTCTGTACAAATAATCTGGTCGCAAAGTCCATTGGTGCAGCAGGATCTAGCCCCAAATCTGCAAAAACTTGGCTTGTCGTTGTCTGCACAAAGGGAATATCAAGATTAGCGGCGATCGCTTTGGCTAGGGTTGTTTTGCCCGTGCGATGTGCGCCACAGAGTCCGAGACTACCATTAAGTTTCATTGTTATACGGTGCTTTGCTATCAAAATCCAACCAAGAAGAATTTTAAAAGTGTTGCCAAGCAACACTTTTAAAATTCTTCTTGGGGTTTGTTGTCACATTTAGATTCCGAAAACGCGCTTGGCTCTGGCGAGATAGTCTTGGCGATCGGCTAGCCCGTTAGTACCACCATTGATAATGCGGGTAATTTGTAAAACATCATCGCGATCGGCATAGGCATTAAGTCGGCGGGTGTCCCAATACCAGCCAGCACTGAGGCAAGCTAGATCATAGTCTCCCAACCTTTGGGGTGAGCGGATCAAGTCCACTCCTAGGGCGCGACCGCATTCACCATAGTTTGCTCTTCCCGTTACTTGGATCAGTCCACGTCCTTTAAAGCGTACGCCATCGCCAACTTGGACGTTACCCAGATCTGTCCGCCATTCGTAAGCAGATCCAGAAGCATATTCCTCATTGGTGTTGAAGCCATCGCTCTCATGTCCGACCTGAGCCAAAAAATGCGCTTTCCGTAAGGGTGTATTAATTTTGTAACGATCCATCGTGATATTCAGATGGGGCAGTAATTGTTCGAGGCGATCGCGTTTGGAGTAGGGGGCGATCGCAATTAATTGGGCTTGGGTGATCAGGGTAGGAGTTTCTGGTGCGCGTGGATAGAGTCCTGCATAGGGTTCTTGGTCAGAGGCACGCGGAGGCAAATTATTGAGAATGCGGATCGTACTATCGACTAGGACATCCTTGGAGTTAAAGTCGTCTTTGAGGTTGCCGATTAACTGTTGTAGCCTTTGGGCGACTAATTTACGAGATTCATTTAAACTGGGCGCGTTGTAGAGACCTTCGTAGGGTTTGCGAAGGATGGGGCGCAGAGGTAATCCACTCATGGCACGGATCAGATCGTCCACTTTGCCATCGGCTTCCGTATGTTTGGGATTGGTGATATTGAGAATGGCGGCGGTAATCGTTTGCGAAGCTTGTTTGCGCCATGTCGGTAAGTCGGCGGGAGCAAATAAACCTGAGTAGGGCGATCGTCCTGTGGGACGGGCGGGTAAATTGCGTAAGACACGCACTAGGTCATCGATCGCAGCATCAAAGACGCTGCCTTCCACATCTTGGATTTTGGGTACTGAGGCTTGGAGGGTGGCGGCGGCTCGACTACGCCAAGTGACAATATCGGCGGCAGGAAAAATCCCTGCATAGGGCTGACGCGCTGATGGACGCAGGGGCAAATTATTTAGGGTGCGGATCAGGTTATCGACTAATCCATCTTTTTCATTGGGGGCATTACCGACAATTTTAGGAACTAAAAAGGCAAGGGTTGCCGCCGCCTGCGATCGCCAAATCTCAGTTTGTTTCATTGCTCAAGCGCCACTCTATCGCTATCTACTATAGCGGTTAACCCAAAACTAAAAATGGCAGAACCGTTTTTAGTTTTGGAAATAGTTGTGGAAATTTACCTTGCTAAGTATGGTAATTTCAAACAAATTCGAGAGGCTTCGGCTTCGCTCAGCCAGCAGTATACGATGGCTGAGCGAAGTCGAAGCCCTATTTTTTACCTAAATTATCTATAGCTAGGTATAAGAAACCTTAAAACCCAAAAAGCTATGGCGCACGCACGGCGTGCGCCATAGCTTTTTGGGTTCTGAGTTGTATTTCGCTAAGCTACTTATTTTAAAAAGCGCTTGAAAATTAATTTGATCACAAAGGGATATCGTCTAAAAAACTTGGCTATGCGACTAATTAAGCGTTTGCGAATACTAATTAAAGAGATCGGTAAATATGGCTCGATCCAGTCTTGAATTAAGTCGATGATGCGCCATTCAGGGGAGTCCTTGGCAATGACAGCAAAAAAAATCAATGCGCCACTAAGCACCATGAAGGCAATGCAGGCGATCGCCAAAGTTTGCAGAAATCGAGTTTCTAAAAGGTTGAGTAAAGTTTTACCAAAATTGCGACTGGTGATCGCTAGCTTTTGGGGTAAAGCGGGTAACTGCCAAGGCAACTGCTCACCAATCCACCACAGCGACAAAAGGATAACTGGTGCAGCGATGACCATGCCCCAACAATTACCCAAAATGCTATCGGGCAAACTTAGCCGTTGTCCCAAGGCTTTGAGTGGGTCACACCAGCTAAAGACAGTTACGGCGGAGATCGTCGCGATCGTCCAAGGTCTTAGTTTTTCGTCGATATAATTGGCGATCGCCTGAGTAACTTGACTAGAAATCTGTCCGATCACATAGCTGTGAGTTTGGCAGATGCGATCGCTGAGGGGATGATCCAAAATATCTCGACAAATTTTTTGATGCAGATCGCCGTCGATGTAAATTATTGTGCGTAGGATTGGCGATATTTGCGACGCATAGGGCTGGATCGGAACTTCGGCGCGATCGCTATAGTAAGTCCAGATCACAATCGCCCCCCCTTTACTTTGGGCAGATCTGACTCCGACGCTAGTAGCCAGTAAATTTAATAGCTCCCGACTATTGAGCCTGTAGATCACATGATCATCATTGGGGTGAGGTGACGCAAGCGGGCGACTAGCAGCAAAGGTTAAGCGATCCTGCTCAATCTGTGTCAGCACCTCAGGGGTCAGACATACAACAATTTCATCATCAATAATTTCTAACCATTTAGGAGTTGCCACCATTGATCCTCAAGCTGGCTATTTACGAAATGGCATCAAATTTTGAATCAAGTTCAAACAGGTATTAATCAGTCCTGCCCATTGTTTTTCCGCATTTTCCACACCATGGTGGTGTAGATCAAGAATTAGTTGCGAGATCCTTGGTTCGATCCGATTACTAGAAGCAAACAAATCGTCAATAAATCGATTAGTCAAATCACCGTCAAGCTGAAAGCGGGTTTGAGCATAGATGCGCTCCCCCTTGATAATCGATTGCTCATATTCCCACAGCTCTCGAAAGAAGCGCACCATTGAGGCATCAGCAATCACTCTGCCCTTGTCATCAAGGGGGATTTCGAGTTTAGACAACTGTTGACCTAGTTCTCGATAACATTCCTGCTCTTGCCGAAAGCGCTCTTGTTCAAGTTCGTTGCTGTTATTAAGGCGATCGCTCAGCGTTTTTTCTGCCTGTTTATAAACCTCTAGATCGTAATTGTAGAGATCGAGGTCTTCGCGGTATTGGGCAATTAACTTCATATCGTCTGGCAACAAAGGTAGAGCCGAAGGTTGCGGTAAGGATCTACCCCTTTGCTTGAGGCGATCGCTACGTTCTAACAAAGACTCCTTGACCTGTTGCAGACCTTCCTCAGTTTTATAGGTTAAGTCCTTGATTAACTGCTCATAAAACTCTCTGGCATCAAAGCGCGTGGGGCGAATCTCCCGCACAATCACCGTGGTGATCTCCAAAGAAGTTATATCTTGCAAAACATCTTTTAAAACCTCCCGAAAATCATGGAGAGTTGTACTCTCGCCATCACCATCTTTTTTCTTGGGAGGAACAACCTGCTGCGATCGCTTTGATTTAGAAATGGGTAATAGATTGATCCCTCGCAGAGTGAGGCGCTTATCGTCTACCTGAGGTGTTTGCGGCGCTCCATTATCCATACTATTAGCCCTATTAGCCATGAGAATCATTAGAACTATTTGTCACTTGTTCAACTTTCATTGTCAGTGGCTCCTGTTGATCCTACGGGATCACAAATTTGCTAAATGCGATTAAAAGCTGCGGAAACGAGTACCGCCGACCACCTCGCCACTGCCACTATTAATTTCGCCGCTATTAAATTCACCATAACCCGCATCGGGCTTAACAGTTGGCTCAGGCTCTCCATTCAACAAGCCAGTCACTTTATGCCCGATATCCACCAGAGTTTTTAAATTATTGGCGATCGTGTCGGCTCCTTTCTGCACCTGCACCTCATGAAACTCGCGCAATTCCGCGTAGGGAGATCCTTGCAAAAAGTCAGAACCTAGCTCATTTTCAATATCGCCATCGATGAGATTGATCGTCGTTCTCAAGCGATTGCCCGTTTTATGAGTCTGATCTCCTTCATGCGCTACCCAAGTCACAATTTCTAAATGCACTAGGTCAGAAAATACCTCTACCAGTGCATCGCCAAAATTTTTACTTTCCTTGAGCTTTTCTTGGAAACGTACTGACGTTTTTACTGATACAGAAGAGCTTGTATACGTCATAGTTAGTACCTAAATGTAAAGTTAATGAGTAGCTAGATTAGCGGTGGGAGATGACTCAGGTAAATGATTTAGAACCTAATAAAATGTAATCACAAGTATTTGCTATGGATCTGGTCTAACGGGGCTTTATCAAATTAGCTGTTAAATTAACTATCAAATTAATTGATTATTAATTGATTCAGTTGATCAATTGACTAATTATTAAAATACTCAAACAAAAGCTAGATCGCTGTCTATCCTAGTGATAATCCGATAACTCAATTAATTCTATGGGTACAAAACTTTCTTGAGGTAGCAAAATCAATTGAGAATAAATGAGCTTTCCTGTCATATCCATACGATTGATCGCAACTCCCATCGGTCTGGGTAATTGTGCAGCGTAGGAATCAGCATAATATCGATATATTTGCTTAGCAGCTCTGATGATTAGCGGATCAACCTTAGATACAACAGGTTCTTGATGTCGTTCTGGGTAGTCCAGTCGTTGGGCGGCATATGTCACAATGTAGTCCCCTTAAATTTGACTATTCTTTTGCCTTATAAAAAGATGCATCAGGACTTTAGCTGACTTTGTTTTTTTTGGCAAGATTTGAGCCTAGGATTATACATTAGTTGATGTTTTTGGGAACAAGTTTATTAAAACTGTTTGCTAATCTGTTCCTTTTTGTTCCTTTTTATTCCTGAAATTGGTTTTGGTATTCAGTTAGCATTGGTATTAATGCTCTAACCCTCTGCACCCGCAAGTTTGATCCGAAACAGCTTGCTATAAAAAAGTTGAGGAAAATCAACATAACCCTTGTCGCGAATATTTGCCACAACATCAATTAAGTAACCAACAAATTCTGAGTTTTCTAAGGTGATTTCGTAACTCATTTCGGTGTTGCCCTCAAAGGTGAGGCGGCACAATGCCAAATCTGAGGGTAGGTTTGCGACGCGCCAAACTGCGGAAAAGGATACGGGGGGATTACCTTCGATATGCCGCTCACCAGAAATTTCACCTTGCTTGTAAAGAGAAATCGCATAGGGTAGAGCCTGTCTTTTGTTTGGCTCGCGATAGTAAGGCATATAGATCTGTACTTCTTGGGGAGCCGCAGCTTTGAGTTCGACTGTCATAGATGTTGATTCCGTTACTTTTGGACAAGTTTGGACAGGTTAAGAGTTAGCTCAGATTTTTACAGAAAGATTAGCAGGTTTTGGAAGTGAAATATTCTCGAACTGGCGTATATTAGCAATAAGTACTGATTTTGCGGCGCAAATCCTGTCTATGACTGACAAAGAACAAATGAGTCTGTTTGATATTGCTCCTGCGGAAGTGCCGATCGCGGAGTTACCGATCGCCGTGGTCGATGCCGCTAATGTGACAAATAATGTGACAAAAGCTGCCCAGTCTAAACAATCTGCTCAGACTGCAAAATCGGCGAAATATACCCCTGCGACTTTGCCTGCGATCGCTCAGTTTGAGAACCTAGACGCATTGCGCGAAGCCGCTTGCAACTGCCAAAAATGTCCCCTTGCCCCCACCCGTACTAATGTGGTGGTCGAACGTGGCGATCGCCAAGCCAAGATCTTAATTATCGGCGAAGCCCCCGGAGAGCAAGAGGACTTGTCGGGGCTGCCCTTTGTCGGCAAATCTGGACAATTGCTGGACAAAATCTTGGCATCGGTTGGGTTTGACACCAATAAAGATGTTTACATTTGCAATACCGTCAAGTGTCGTCCCCCTAACAATCGCGTCCCCACCGATATCGAAACCACAACCTGCAAACCCTATCTCCTCGATCAAATTCGCCTAGTCGATCCTAAGATTATTTTGTTAACGGGGGCGACTTCGCTGAAGTCGATCTTGGGCGAAAAGCTGGGGATTACCAAGGTGCGCGGACAATGGTATGAATGGGAAGGGCGCTTAGTGATGCCGATCTTTCATCCTTCTTACCTGCTTCGCAATCAAAGCCGTGAGCAGGGTAGCCCCAAGTGGCTAACATGGCAGGATGTCAAAGCGATCAAAGCCAAATATTTAGAAATAATTGGTGAACCACAGGAAGTTGATGACGATGAGGAATTTTAGTGAGTAATGTAAAGGCTGATCTGGCGGAAATGGTCGATGTGGCGCTATGGGAATGGCTCTCCCCCCATGCGGCGAGGGCAAGGGTGATTTTGGTGGGTGCAAATCTGGACTTGGTGGATGTGGGTGTGGCTTTGACGGAGGACAATACGCAACTGGTGCAGACATGGATTGCCGATGGTTGGCTGAGACATCCTACGGCTGAGGAGTTGAGTGCTTGGAATGCGGAAAATCAGACTGAGTTTGTGAGTTTAGTTGTGCCGCCCTTCGTTTTAGCCAAAATCAAGGCGTAAGTAAAACAACCAAAAACAGAAAGTGAGTTGCGGCGCTTTGCGCCGCAACTCACTTTCTGTTTTTATGTTCTAACAAGATTGGCGATAACTGTAGTAGTTCTAAATAACTCTAAAGAGGCTTCGACTCCGCTCAGCCACTGTATATCGATGGCTGAGCGGAGTCGAAGCCCTAACTCTTATTTGAAACAGCCACATATCTATAGGAAGAAACCAAAGGTTCAAAAAAGTCCAAAGTATTTTTATGGCTGTGATTATGGACAACAAAAAAGGCAGTGCATAGCACTGCCTTTTTTGTTACTTGTAACCAAAAGAAAAGACCTAGGTTACTTTCCCTGTTTCGTTCCTAGGTCTTTTCTTTTGTTCGCTCCTCACACCCCTATAATATACATCATTCTTCTAGGTATGTCTACTAGATTTGTAGAAAATTCCCAGTTTTTTTCTCAGCCTTTTGACAGATATAGCTATAAATAATTTGCCCAAACATCGACAACTTCTTGGGAACCATACCACTTGCCCGATCGCGGTGAATGATACACCCCGTCGATTGCCATATTATTTGCGCCATCTAGGTAGGCGGACTCAATGGGGATAATGCCATCGCCCCACGCATCGCCCTGACCACAGGTTAGCTCGTAGCTACTGTAGGCGAGCCACTTCTGAGGGGTGGACTTGGCTCCTTGGACAGCTTTACCCGCGATGCAGATATAGTTGATATTGTCATAGAAGGCATGGGGATAGTTGTCATTGACAAAGCCAAGGTTTTTGACTGCCCAAGGCTCAAGACTGCGCTGGGGTGTACCAAGGCAGATTAATTTGGCAACTTTGGATCGGGCTGCCCAAATGCGATCGTAGTAAGGGCGATCGCCTAGATAAATACGAGCCAGCCAACCCCCTGCGGAATGGGCAATGATATTGACCTTAGATGCGCCTGTTCTCGCTAATTCTGAGTTAATCGTTTGGTCGAGCTTTTCTAAAATCGGGGCGATCGATCGCCCACCCACCGTGGGAACCCAATCCCACCATTTCAATGGCACGACGGTAGCGTGAAGATTTTTGGCGTTTAATTGCGTGGCGATCGGGATGTAATCTTTGGCTCCTGCCAAATAGCCCGCAAGGATAATATTGGGAGTAGTCGTATCCGTCATAGAGAGAATTTCTAAATGAGTTGTCTAAATGAGTTAAAAAGGCTTCGACTCCGCTCAGCCGACCTATATCGATGGCTGAGCGGAGTCGAAGCCCTATTATGGGGGACTTGCTAGATTTTAAATCTAGGGAGATACGCGATCAATGACGGTGATTTTGCCATCGGCTTGGACTTCCCAAACGTCATAACTACCCTTGACATCGCCATATTCATCAAGATCAACGTTACCACTTGCGCCTTGATAGTCGATATCCTTGCCTTCCTTGACCAGCTTAATTGCTTCGCAGACATCGCTAACTTCTTGTCCGGGGGCATTGGCAACTTCACGAATTTTGCTCTTGATGCCATCACCTGTGCCATCCTTGGCAGCTTCGGCGGCGATCGCTACTAGGGCAGCCGCATCGTAGGAATGGGGAACAAAAGCGCCAATTTCCTCACCAGAGCTAGCTTTATAAGCTTTGGAAAAAGTATCGAGGGACTTGCCATCGGCTCCGGGGACTGTGCCGATCGCACCTGCCAAGATCAACTTGCCATCGGGGGTATTGCCAATCAGCTTCGGAAAATCTTCGGTCTTTACGCCATCGGTCAAGAGAATCTGCACGCCTTGAGTTAAACCTTGCTCAAAGGCAGCCTTGATTACTGATCCGCCCGAATCTGGATAGAGAATTGCTGCAACTGCATCGGGCTTACTGCCAAATGCACCCTTAGCCTCTGCTTCAAAGGTAGCGGCTTTGGGGTCGTAGCGGGTGGGACGGCTCTTGTTAACGACAGTGCCGCCGAGCTTTTCAAAGGCTTCCACAAAGGCTTTCTCAAAACCGACCCCATAGTCGTTGTTGATCACAAGGGTTGCCACTTTGCGTGCGCCACGCTTGTAGGCGAGATTGGCTAGGGCTAGGGCTTGGTAAGTGTCAGGTGGCGCGGTGCGATACCAATAGCCGTTAAATTCGCCCTTTTTAGCACGCTCGGTAAAAACGGGGCTGGTGCTACCGGGGGAAATCATCACCACTTTATTAGGAACGGCGATCGCAAGGGCGGCGGTAGAGACACTGCTAGCAAAAGCTCCCACCACAGCACCGACATTATCCACCTTGACCAATTTGGTCATCGCCTCTGCCCCCGCAGGTGGATCGGTGCGATCATCTTCTTTGAAAAATGCGATCGGTTTGCCAAGGACACCGCCGCACTTATTCACGGTTTCCACCAAAAAGTCGATCGACTTGACCATAGGCGCACCAATCGACGAGAGATCCCCTGTGGCTGGTAAGACTGCACCGAGTCGGAGGGTGTCTTTAGCCCCAGAGCTAGACCCAGACATTGCTGTAGATGTATTGGTTGAGGAGCTGTCCGTAGTCGTAGTTGGTGAACTGGGCTGACAGGCGACGATCCAGAGAGTCGTGATCGTAGTCAAAATTATGAGAGAAATGCTTGAGAAAAATCTTTTATTCATCGCCATTATTTATCGCCATAAAATACGATCATGGGGTGATCATGTTTGTAAAGTTGTTGTAATTGTATCTGAGTATCTAAAGTTAAAGCCTCTATGTCGTCTACTATCTCTCCCCAACGCCAACAAGCATTAATACAATTGATCGAGGGGCTAGGCTTGCAGGTTAATGATCAGTTTGATTGGACATTGTTAGATCAAGCCCTAATTCATCCTAGTTTTTCAGCTATTCATAACAATGCTCAACTGGAATTTATTGGTGATAGTGTTCTGAAGCTAGCGGCAACTCTATTTCTCAAAGAAGCCTATGGTGACAAAAAGGTGGGGCAGTTGTCGGCTTTGCGATCGCATTTAGTCAGCGATCAAAACTTGGCGCAAATTGCGCGTACCTATAATCTTGATCGCTACATCGTCCTATCGGCATCGATCAAAAAGGATACGCAAAATACGCAGGGCAAAGAGCAAACTCTTTTGGCGGACTCGATGGAAGCGGTGATCGCCGCAATCTATATGGCGATGGGAGATATCAAGTTTGTCCGTCAGTGGCTCGATGCCCATTTACGCACCTGTGCCGAAGACCTGCTTAAAATCCCTGCCTTGGGCAATTATAAGTTGGCGTTGCTAGAAATCACGCAACGGCACTGGCGATGTCTGCCCGAATATCGCCAATCGGAATCGGCAGAAGATCTTGATAGCTTGTTTGCCGTAGAGGTTTGGTTTGATGATCGCTGTTGGGGTAAAGGTCAGGGCAAGAGTATCAAAGCCGCCCAACAAGCTGCCGCCGCGATCGCTCTCCAAGCGATCGATCTAACAAAAATTTCTAAGTAATGCCAAATAATATTAAGTAATGCCATTTTGTGCCATTTGCACCGCGCGAAGCGCGGCGCAGGCTATATCGAACTCACGTTAAGTAGCTAGGCATAATTAAAACCCAGAGCAAAAACCTGTGGCGCACTCGCAGCGTGCGCCACAGGTTTTGAGGTTTTATATTTAATTGCTCTCAGTTACTTGTTTTTTTAATCCAGTCGAGTCCGCTGACACTTGATTAGATTAAAAATCTCAGATTCTATCCCCAGATACTTGCCTAGGTTTTTAGATTTGTGTTCTAACATGACTAGCAACGCTCTAAATATCAACACTTGACGGATACCGTATAAATACTTAAAGCTTGCTTACAAATTTTGCGACAAACATAGGTCAAGCATCGTAATATTTCTTAGTGCCTTGATTTAATCTGTTTAGTTAATTTCATTAGTTTTAATTAATATTTAAACAATCTCACACCAATCTCACGCCAATTTGATTAACTGTGGCAACACTTGATTAAGTTAAAACCTAATCCCAGTAGGGACTTTAGGGGCAAAAAATGGCATTGTCATTTTTTGATTTGGTATAAATCTGATTTGGTAAAAAGAGATTGTGATTTCTCGTGGTAATCGTGTGGTAAGAAGGAGTCAAGAGTCATTCTGATACTAATAGCAATCCTAGCCGTCCTTAACGCTGTGGCAGCAGTGTGGCTACTACTTTATGGGCTAAATGCTTATTGGCTCACTGCTGTCTATAAGCCTAAGCGTTCTTTGGCGAAACAGGTGCGACTTCCTCGGCTAAGCGCTCCCAAAGAATACCAAACCGCCCCAGCAACGGCATCGCCCTCCAGTTCTGGGGCGATCGCTACCAGTAGTTTCGATAATTTTGGTCAAATCGATCAATTTGACAAGTTTGATCAATTTAGGTTTGATGCTAACTTTGGCAAAAATTTCGCTAACTACGCTAATTATGCTGATGGTAACTATGCGAGTTGGTCATCTGAATCTGGTGAATATTCTGGAGGCAATGGCAGCAATCCTGAAAGCTTGCCGATTGTCACAGTGCAGTTGCCGATTTTTAATGAGCGCTATGTCTCGCGCCGCTTAGTGGATGCCGTTTGTCAGATGGACTATCCCCGCGATCGGATGCAGATCCAAGTATTAGATGACTCTACCGATGACACACAGGCTCTGCTGCGAGAAACTGTGCAGATCTATCAAGATCAAGGTTTTTGGATTGAATATATCCATCGTGTCAATCGTTCTGGTTTTAAAGCAGGGGCTTTGCAGGACGCGATGCCGATGGTGCAGGGTAATTACATCGCCATCTTTGATGCCGACTTTATCCCCTCCAGTCATTGGCTTAAGGACACGATGCGTCACTATATCGAGAATCCTGATGCCAAGGTGGCGGTGGTACAAACCCGTTGGGGTCATGTTAATTCTGAGTATTCATTATTGACTAAGCTCCAGTCTGCGGGGATTGATGGACATTTTGCGATCGAGCAGCAAGCGAGATGTCGCAATGGTTATTTTCTCAATTTCAATGGCACTGCGGGTATTTGGAATCGGCAGGCGATCATTGATGCGGGTGGCTGGCACGCCGACACCCTTGCCGAAGATATGGACTTGAGCTATCGCGCCCAACTCAAAGGCTGGAAAGTCTTGTATGACAACGATATTGTTGCGCCTGCGGAGTTACCCGTGGCGATGCTTGCCTTTAAGCTACAACAGTTTCGTTGGGCAAAGGGCAGCATCCAATGTGCGAAAAAGCTGGTTATGCAGGTCTGGCGCGATCCGCAATTGAGTTTTGCGGTCAAGTTCCAAGCGACAATGCACTTAACGGGTTATTCTTCCCATCCTTTGATGTTGTTGCTGATCATTTTGGCGATTCCCCTCATGCTCTTTGTTCCTCAGAATGCGATCGCCATGCGGATATCCTTAGAGAGCATCTGGTCAGTGGTGATGTTGCCTGCGACTTTTGGTCCCCCTTTGCTGTATTTCCATGCTCAGCGCCATCTGTACCCGCAGTCTTGGCAGCGTCGCATGGGCAGAATCTTTTTACTAGCAGTATTGGGAACGGGTATCTCTTGGAGTAATAGCCGCGCTGTATTCGCAGGTTTGTCGAATACGGGGGCAAATTTCCGCCGTACGCCTAAGTTTGATATCAAAAACAAGAACGATCGCTGGGATAATAAAGCCTACAAAATCCCCCTCGATGCGACGGCAGCCATTGAGATTTGTCTCTGCGTCTATAGCGCGATCGCCGCTTTTATTGCCTTTGATCGAGAGCTATACATCACCTTGCCCTTCATGGTGCTATACGCTGTTAGCTATGGCTATGTTGGTGGGCTGACCCTATGGCAGTCTTGGCAACAGTCGCGCAGTTAAAGTCTATGGGATTAATGTATGTGGTCAATTATCATCCCAACCTATAATCGCTTGCCGATCCTCCAGAAATGTCTAAGGGCAATGGAGGATCAGGACTTTGAGCAGCCCTATGAGTTATTGGTGGTGGATGACGGCTCTACGGACGGTACGGTGGAATTTTTGCAGAGTAATACTTCCACCTTTCCCCATGTGCGTCTCGTCCAGCAGGATCACGGCGGTGCAGCGATCGCTCGTAATTTGGGGATTGATCTGGCTGAGGGTGAAGTAATTGTGTTCATCGATAGCGATCTGGTGGTTACGCCTAGATTTTTATCCGCCCATGCCCAAGCCTTGGCAGGGAATGATCAAGCCTTTACCTATGGCTTGGTGATCAATACCAATGATTTTGAGCAGCCGACATCCGCCAAGATCAAGGTGCAGGACATCTCGATGGCATTTTTTGCGACGGGAAATGTGGCGATCGCTAAACATTGGCTGGTGAAAGCTGGCAAGTTTGACCCTAGCTTCCGTCAGTATGGCTGGGAAGATCTGGAGCTAGGAGTTCGGCTTAAGAATTTGGGATTAAAGCTGATCAAATGCCCTGAAGCCGTTGGCTATCATTGGCATCCCGCTTTCACGATTGATCAATTACCCAAATTGGTCGATGTGGAAGCGCAACGCGGACGTATGGGCGTTGTGTTTTATCAAAAGCATCCCACATGGCAAGTGCGGATGATGATCCAGATGACTTGGCTGCATATAGCGCTTTGGGGCTTGTTATCCTTGGGTGGGTTACTCAATGAGCGATCGCTACGTCCTTTGCTCAAGTGGCTGATTGATCGCGGTAATCCTCAATTAGCGATGGAAATTGCCAGAATTTTCTTAAATTGGTATAACGTCAAAAGTGTGTATGCTGCCTATCGGGAGCTAAAAACTAGCCCATGAAGGTCTCCCTAGAGTTTCTGTATCATTTCCATTGCGATCGCTGCCATAAATGGTGGAGTCGCGCCGACATTGAGCCGCAGATTGGCGAACAGGTTTTCTGTCCCTACTGCGGTCATGTGAATACGGTGGAAATGGTGCAAACCTTTCGCAATGCTGCCCGTGGCGGCAGTTGTCTCAGCCAACGCCCTGACCAAAATCCTAGAGAATAAAAGAACAGCCACGCAAAGCGTGGCTGTTCTTTTATTTTTTTATTTTTATAGACAATTCAAATAAGAAAAATGGGGCTTCGACTTCGCTCAGCCATCAATATACGATGGCTGAGCGAAGTCGAAGCCTCTTGAATTTATTTGGAACTACTATAAGTGGCGATCGCCAATTGATTAACTGGCTCATAGACATTGATGCGGGGCAGTCGATGCTTGAATCCGCAGAGAATTTCCCAAGAAATCGTGTTCAATAAATTTGCCCAGCCATCGGCAGTATTTTCGGAGTCGCCACCTAAAAAAGTCACCACATCGCCCACCTGTAGATTAGGCACATGACTAACATCGATCGCACATTGATCCATTGTAATTGTGCCGATCTGGGCAACTTTTTGACCATGTACCGATACCCTAATCCGATTAGATAGCCCCCTAGGAATGCCATCGGCATAACCGATCGCCACGATCGCGATCGTCATATCTTGGGTGGCAATAAATGAGCGTCCGTAACTAACACTCGTCCCCGCCGTGATCTGTTTGATTTGGCTAATCCTCGCCTTAACGGTGAGTGCAGGGCGAAGATCGATCAAGCTTTGCAAATGGGGTGCGGGATAGAGTCCGTAGATGCCTAAGCCTGCGCGTACCATATCGTAATGGCGATCGCGATCGCATAGCAGCGCTGCTGTATTGCAGATATGAATATGTGGCAGTGAGATGCCCAGATCCTTAAGCGTAGCAATTACCTGCTCAAATCGCTGTGCCTGTAACTCCATAAACTGGCGATCGCGATCATCGGCAGTGGCAAAATGCGAATAAATACTATTAATTTCTAAATTGGGAAGGTGACGCACCAATTGCACAAAGGCGATCGCCTCCTGCCAATCCACACCTAATCTGGACATTCCCGTATCAATCTTGAGATGTACGGCAATTTTAGTTTGTAGGCTAGACAAGATCTCATGATAAACCAAGGCTTGCTTGGAGTTGCTGATCGTGGGTTGCAATCGGTACTCGGCGATCGCTTTGATTTCATCGATGCCATTGGTTGCCCCTAACACCACAATTGGCGCAGTAATCCCCGCATTTCGCAATTGGATACCTTCGGGAATAGTGGCAACTCCTAGCCACTCTGCTCCCGCCGCGATCGCTGCCTGACTAATATCAACCGCCCCATGACCGTAGGCATCTGCCTTGACGACCGCCATCAGTTGCGTTGGCAATGTCAATAGCGACCGAATCTGACCCACATTGTATTTAATCGCTTCGAGATTAACTTCCACCCATGCCCGATGGTTTTGCTTAAGCATTAATACTTGTCCATATCGCTAGAAAGTAGAAGAAAGTCACAAAATGTCACAAAATATTTAAAGTGCTCTCCATACCTCAGACATTTTGCTTCGGCAAAAATACGCTTGTAATAATAGACAGCTTGCCCCCAAACTAAGAAAAAGTTAGGGAAAGATCCTATCAATCACAAGATTTTTTGATATTCTGCTGCAACTTTTAGCGCAGTTTAACATCAAAAAGCAGGATGGCAAACTGGATTTTGCCAAGCTTAAAATTGACTAATTAGCCCTATATCTAGCTCCACACATTACTTCTATGCGAATTAAGCAACTTGTGCGAAGTATCATGCCTCAAGATTGGCAGAAATATACTCTTGATAATCTTAGACATAGCTTTCGTCAACTGTTGCGATCGCGCAAGCTTTTTTTGCCCTTTAATTTGCCTGTTAATTTGCCCTTCCTTTCGGTAATTATCTTTCTGGCAACCCTAAGCGCGACCTTGCTGCTCCATAGCCTGATCGAAGCAACCCCACAGGCGATCGCTCAGAGTATCCAACCGCCACTGCAACCCATTGTTGCCCCCTCGAAAGCGCCATCAGAAATCAAGTTGCTTGTGCCACCCCTCGATCCGTCAAGGATTCAAGCGATTCCACAACCGCAGCCTAGTCCCCGTGCCGAGATTCGTGGCGTATGGTTGACCAGCAATGACTTCTCCGTTTTTAGCCATCGTCAAAGGCTGAGTGAAGCTCTACAACAACTGCAACAGCTTAACTTCAATACGATCTATCCCGTCGTCTGGAATTCGGGCTATGTGATGTTTCCCAGTGCGATCGCCCAAAGAGAGGGGATTCAACCCTTTACCTATCGCGGTAACGAAGGGCATGACATCATCGCCGATATCATCGACCAAGCCCATCAAAATAATTTACTGGTGATGCCTTGGTTTGAGTTTGGCTTTATGGCTCCACCGACCTCAGAACTCGCCGTCACCCATCCTCAATGGCTAACCCAACAGCGCAATGGCGATCGCACCTCGATCACCGCCGCAGGGGAAGTGGCATGGCTGAATCCTTTTCATCCAGAGGTGCAGCAGTTTTTGACCGATCTGGTCATGGAGGCAGTAAATAAGTACGATCTCGATGGCATTCAGTTTGACGATCACACCAGCCTCCCCAAAACCTTTGGCTACGATCGCTACACCACCGAGCTTTACCGTCAGGAAACCAAAAAAGCTGCTCCCGCTAATGTCAATGATCCTGATTGGGTGAGATGGCGGGCTAACAAAATCACCGCCTTCATGACAAGGCTGAACAGGGCAGTGAAGCAACGCAAGCCCCATGTGATCTTCTCCGTTTCTCCCAACTACTACGACTTTGCTTACAAGGAGCAGCTACAGGACTGGCTGGGCTGGGTACGCCAGAATATTGTTGATGAATTATTAGTACAGGTCTATCGTCCTGACATCGAAGATTTTCGCTCAATTATCAGTCTCCCTGAAATTGCGGAATCCCAGAATAAAATTCCCACGGCGATCGCGGTTCTGTCGGGATTGCGGAATAGCAATGTACCGATGTCACGGGTATTCACACAGGCAATGATCGCGCGGGGACGTGGACTTGGGGTATCGTTCTTTTATTACCGTAGTCTTTGGGGCTATGGTCCCGAATCGATCGATGATCGCCAACGTGATATCCAGCGACTATTTCCTACCCCTGTCCCACGTTTAGCTAGAAGATAAGCCCAAAAAAGGCGTTCATATACTTGACACACCATGCAGGTTTTTACCCCCCTCAGTCCCCCCTTGAAAGGGGGGAAGTCTAAGTTCTCCCCCCAAGGGGGGAAGTCTAAGTTCTCCCCCTTTCAAGGGGGAGTTAGAGGGGGTTCTAAAATTTGGTGAATTGCTATTCAGACTTCAAACGTTTACGAATTTGGCTACTCAAAGCATCGATGACGGTGACCACCACCAGCAAAACTAACATCATCGTCATTGCCTTGTTATATTCAAAACCACGAATATAACTAACTAACTCAAAGCCAATTCCCCCCGCACCAACCACTCCCAAAACTGAAGCGGCGCGGATATTGTACTCAAACATATAGATCGTATAGCCAAGGCAAAGGGGCATAATTTGCGGCATGATCCCATATTGGGCGATCTGCCACCATGAGGCACGTCCCACCCTCAAAGATTCTAGCGATCGCTGATCAACTGCCTCGATCGCCTCTTGATAAAACTTAGCGAGATAGCCGATAGTATAAATTCCCAGCGCCAAAGTGCCAGCAGGTGCGCCCAGACCCGTCGCCGCCACGAAAAACAAGCCCAAAATAATCGAGGGAACCGAACGCACTGCATTTTGCAAAAAATTAGCAAGCCAACGTAACCACAATGGCGAGAGATTGCGCGATGACGTAAGTGCGATCGGAATGGAAAGCAATGCGCCAATGGTCGTTCCCCAGAGCGACATCTGTACAGTTTCGATCAGGGCTTTGACTGCCACATCAAGGATGCTGAGGTCGGGGGGCCATAGACGCGACAAAAAATCTGCCATGTAGGGCAGACTGGTTTTGATCAGTTCGGGATTAATTTTTAGCCCTTGCAATGACCAAAGGTATGCCCAACCGAGACCAATAACGATAACAAGTCTGATCCCCCAGATGTTGTAGCGATTGGTAACAAGGGGACGCATCCGATCAAGAAATTTCATTATGCAGCGGTCTGTAACAATGGCTGGCTTTGCAAGCTAGCAAATTGTTGTTCAATATTTTGACAATCCCCATCATACACGACCTGTCCTTCCTGCATCACGATCGCACGTTGAGCATACTTAGCGGCGAGGGCAAGATCATGGAGGACAACGACGACGGTCAAACCGTTAGCGTGCATCTCCGCCAGACTTTCCATGACCTGTTGAATACCCGATACATCAAGTCCAGTGGTTGGCTCATCGGCAAGCAGAATATGCGGAGATTGGATCAAGGTACGGGCGATCGCCACTCTTTGTCTTTGACCACCGCTCAGTTGCTTCGCTTTTTGGTAAATCTGTTCTTGGAGACCAAGCCTTTGCAATAGCTGCATTGCTTGACGGCGATCGCGCTTGGGAAATCCCCACATACTCTGCCATGTGGTCAGGTCACCGAGGCAACCACACAGCACATTGTCCAAGCAGGAAAGCTGATCCACCAGTCCGCCCCCCTGCACTAGGAAGCCAATATTTTTACGGACAGCATCGATCTGCTGCGAATTAACGCCATTACCACAGACTTCGATCTTGCCCTGCTGAATTGGCACTAAACCAACGAGCGATCGCAATAGTGTGGATTTACCCGCACCATTTAGTCCCAACAAAGCCACAAATTCACCATGCTGAATCTCTAGGTCAATACCATTCAAAATTGGACGATGCAGCGTTGATTTGTAGGCAGTGCGAATATTGCGGCAAGCGATCGCGGGGGATTTGACAGAGATATCTTCCATGAGAATTTGGTTTAAGAATAGATTTAAAACTTGATCTAAAAATGCGTAATTTAGTAACTGAATACTTGTAGCCAAGAGGCTTAATCCCCTTGGCTACAAAAAATAATTTAGGGTTTCAGTCCTGCCCTTGCGATCGCTGTCCTCATGGTGGCTAAATGCTGCTCATGGTCAACTTTAACTAACTGAGTTGAGTTGTAGAGACTGCGAAATAGCTCATTATTCGCAGGTTCATTTAGCTTCAGAAACGCATTAATCAATTTCTCGCGGACATCCGCAGGCAAAGAGTCATCAAAGGATATGCCGTGAGCAGGGACATTGGGGACTGCATGGAGAGTGCGTAATTGTTTACCTTCTTCGGCGGTGATCCAAGGTGGTAATAGCGCGTATTCCGACACTACAGCAACATCAGCTTGATCGCGCAAGACAGCCTGTAGAGCGCTGCTATAGCCATCCCCATAGGTCACTTTGCCAAAAAACTGTTCAAGGCGATCGGGACCATCGACAAACTTCAGTCCCACCAATTCGCTAACAGGAAAAATAAAGCCTGAACCAGAGGAGCGAGAGGTAAACGCCATCCGCTTACCGCGCAACTGTTCTATTGTTTTTTCAGGGGTGTCTAAGGTCTGTAGGGGACTATTTTGGGGAACGACGAAGAGCGAATTGTAGGATTTACCGCCCGAATAGTCGGCTCTGACTTCGGCGATATACATTTTTGCGCCCGCTAGCTCCTCAGCTTTGAGCGCAGCACGACCACTCAAAAAGGCAACACTAGCGCGATTAGCTCTCAAGGCTTCGACCGATGCGGTCTCATCACCGATGACCGCCTTTACGGGCATCCCGACTTCTTTTGACAATAGTTCTGAGACTTGATCAACTTTTGTTTGCAAATCTTTAGTATCACGGCGGGTCGCAAAGGCGATCGTGATTTCACTAACGGGGGCAGGGGCAGTGGTGCTAGCAGCGACACTGGTACTGGTGGGAGAAGCCTCCGTTGGTTGAGTTTTTTGAGCAGTGGGCTGAGTACTATCACCACAGGCTGTAATTCCTGCGATCGCTACTAATCCTGTCACGAGCAGAGCATTTACCTTAGAAAACAATTTTTTTCTCATTGAATATTTTTTAAAGTTTTGGGAAATTTGCGGCTTCAGAAAGACAATTTAAAAAGAATTACTCGCAATAGCTGTTGAAATTAGCTTAACTCCATTTGAGAATTAAAGTCAATAAGCAAGCCCAGAATTTATAAAATTAATTACTGCCTGTAGATAAATTAGTAAATGAATTAAGGCAGCTATAGGCTTTAAAGACGTTGTATTGCAGTCTTGTCAGACTGAGCGATCGCCTTATCCTTAAAAACTATTCCCAAAAATTAACATTAAGCATCGTGTCGATATCTCTTCCAAATTGCCATATATCAGGGAATTGGTAATTCGAGTAATCATCACGAACTGTATCTAGAGCAAGCTCCCAAGCATCGTCAAACAACTCATCCCAAACAGATTTTAGGCTAGGGGTTTTCTTGAGCGCTTGAGTTAAACGCCTGCGTTGTTCTCGGATCGTGCGTTCCCATTCGTTAAACTCTTGAGGCATATCGATATAAATCCGCTTGAGTAAATGCGCTAGCAAAGTTTCCAATCGGCTTGCTAATTCTTTTTTTTCTGATCGCCCCAAAGCTTCAATTTCCTCAATTAAGTTTTCAAAGTCTACATGGTCAAAATCTCTAGCCTTAATTTTGGCTACGGCGTCTTGAGTCCATAGTAAAAAGTCGGACTCGTACAGAGATTTGTTAGTAATTGCTTGTGTCACTGCTGTAGTTCCTTTTGCTATTTGCGCGATCGCCTCAAGGATTAACTAAAATTATGACATTACTCTAGAAATGTTATTTTTAGATTTTTAGATCGCTAGATTACAGACATCACTATGACTGAAGAACAATTACCATCGGGTCAAGAGCGCAAAGTAAAAACGACGGGCAGTGCGGCGATCGATGGCACACCGATCGCTTATATCATCGTGCTGGCGGCAGTAGTGACAGTATTAGCCTTTGTGCCTTTTTCGGTGGTGCTAGGTTCAGGGAAGGGGATTCCCCTCAGCCAGAGTGTCTATCCATTGCTAGGTTGGTTGCTAGGACCCGTGGCGGGAGCCTTGGCAAGTGGAATCGGTACTTTGATCGGCGTATTTCTTGCGCCCTATACGGCGGGTGTACCTGCGGTGGCGATTTGGGGAGCATTGATTGCTAGCTTTACGGCAGGAATGATGGCAATTGGTCACAGCCGCCCCGATTGGCGGGTAGCATTGGTGATTCTGTTTTGTCTGGAGCTAGCGGTCTATGCTTATTTGGCGATCGCCCGTAATGGCATTCCTGTCTATACGTTCATTGCAGGGGCATTTATCGACTGGTCAGCGATTTTGCTATTCATTTTGCCAACGCGGACTTTGTTTGCCAGTTTGATCGGTAGTGATAATTTTGTGCGGGTAGCGATCGGTATTTTTGGTGGGACTTGGACGGCTTGCGGTTTGGCGCACTTGAGCCAAGTGCCATTTACTTACTATCTCTTCAGTTGGCCTGAGCCAGTTTGGAATCTATTAATTCCGATTGTTCCCTTTGAAAATGTGATGCGAGGGATTTCAGGAGCAGTAATTGGAACAGGTGTAATTTTGGGCTTACGCGCAATCAATTTGGTGAAGCCGAAGGAAGCAATTTATTAAGTTCACTAACATAGCGATCGCCTCTTTAATCTCTCTACAAGTAAGGTGTGATCGCCAGCCAGTAGAATAAAGTAAGCAGTTATTCTGAGTTTACAATTATGACCTTCACTGAATTATTGCCGAATCTGCAAAAACTAAATTCTTCCGATAAACTCAGGGTCATCCAGTTTCTTGCGACTGAGTTATCAAAAACAGAAAATTTTTCTGATTATATAGAGTCTAAATCTTGGTTAGAAGCAGATTTGGTCAATGACTTGCCTGAGTATGATTGGGGAGAAGGTGGGATACCAAGTATGAAGACTGTGGAATATGTTTCTGGTGTTGGTTTAGTGGTAAAGGCGGGATAGAGTTTTTGAATTTATGTCACTAGAGGATGGTGAAAAGCGTAAACCACCGAGAGGAATCAATTTAGCGGAAAAACACGTTCAGAAACATTTGCCTGATACACCGCAGATGCTAAAGCTACTAAAGGAAGATGGTAAAGCTCATGTATTTAATGATCGCCAAACTTTACTTGAAGTTACAGAAGCTTTGTTTGAAGCGGGTGAATTTATTGGCATGGTCAGAGGTCATGAACGCTATGGGATGTATTTTGATCGAGAAATCGGCTATAGAATTGATTTAGATGGGAATCGATTGCCGTTGTATTTTGCAGAGATGAAAATTATTAAGGGTGAATATCATGTCATTCCACGCACAAAACCAAGCGAAGTTATCTAGTTGGAAGTTTATTGAAATGTGGGTCGATCCTAGTTCTGATTTGCCCTATGTGTTGATGTTGGTTGGTGATGTGGATGGTAGCTATACGCTCTATGACCCAACTGAGGGGTATCAAGTGGTTTATGCGGCGCGAGACTATGAGAAGGTAAGAGATTTTCTATTGGAAGATGAGTATGTGCAGATTCGTGGCAGATATCAAGAAAGTGCTGAAGTAAGAAAATCTGAGTCTGTACTTGTTTAAGTGCGATCGCCTCTTTAATCTCGGTGAAAGTAAAGTGCGATCACAATAAACCACACCAACTAAAAAGAAGAAAATCTAATGGCTATCATCAATCCAAGCAATGTCAACGAAATAGAATTTGATGAACAAGATATAGAGGTGTTCAAAATTCCTGATGTCAAAGAACGTATTGCTGCACTTCAAAAACATTTTTTTCCTCGGTTAAAGCTACTTGTAAAAGACAGCCTAGAACTTATTACAGAAATTTATGGGGTTGAGCCATATGATGAAATGAGTGAGGTGAAGACACCAAATAATAGACCAAATGCAGTTACCAATACTGAGTATGGATTAGTTTGTGTTGGTATATCAGGCAAACGTAGAAACGTAAACAAAGCTCAACCTCTTGTAATAAAAAATGCTAGTGGTAAGTCAATATATATTCATCCTGCGAAACTTACTTTTGATGTCTTTTCAGAAGGATGTATCAGAGTTGACTTTCACCCTTTTACAACATCAGTCGAGCCAAATTTTGTCTCTAAAGTTAGACAAGAAATGTTGTCTAATATTGAGTTGATCAATACCTTTTTTACAGATTTTGAAATTTATTACAACTCAAATACTGCTGAAAATTCTAATGACTTTCACAAATTGATTAATACAAAGCGTTTCGGCTTGTCAGAAGGGAAAGATATACACAGTCTCTTTTTCTGTACTGCTGCTTACTTTTTTCCTACTAATTTTGAAGATGAATTATGGAATCTTAAACTAGCATTTGTTTGTTTGTACCCATTACTAGATTTATTTATATCAATTGGAGATGGTAGAGAAACACGCCTTGCTGAAATGCTTAATAAGTTTAGCAAGTGGTACAACGACAATCAAGATAATACCGAAAAACTAGATGAATTAATTAATTTGCCTGTAGAAAGCTTAGAAGAAATTACAATTGACAGAGAAAATATCGAGTCTAAATTAGACTTTAATCCAGAAAATTTAACAGATGCTAGGGAGCGCACCAACAGAGCGATCGTTCAGCGTCAAGGACAGTCAAAATTTCGTTCTGAGTTATTAAAAGCTTATGGCGGACAATGTGCGATTACTGACTGTGACGCAGAAGCAGCCCTAGAAGCAGCACATATATTTCCCTATCTTGGCGTTGACACAAATCACGTTAAAAATGGTTTGCTACTTCGTGCTGATATTCATACCCTGTTTGACCTGTACCTGATTTCGATTGATCCAGTTACCAACAAAGTTGTTATTTCATCTAGCCTACTCAATACCTGTTACAAGGAGCTAAACGGTAAACCACTAAAATATCCAAAAGATTATGTTGCTAGTCCATCACCTGAAGCATTCGCCTGTCACTATAAAGACTTTTTGCTTGAACAAAATAATTTATTGGAGTAAAACAAGGAAAAATAACTATGACAGCCATAGAATCTGCTATTTTAAAAAACATTAAAAAACTGCCCGAATCAGTTAAAAATGCCGTGTTTTTATATACTGAGTTTCTTGCTAGTCAATATTACAAAGACACTAATTTGGAAATAGAAGAAGTCTCTAAAAAGCCGCGCTTTGCTGGCTCCATGAAAGGAACCTTCGTTTTACCATTGTCAGAAGATTTTGATGAGCCATTAGAAGAACTAGAGGAATATATGCAATGAGTTCTCTCTTACTAGATACTCATACTTTCATTTGGTTGTCAGAAGATGACCAAAATCTCCCGCCTTCATTGAGAAAAAGAATTGAAAACACAGATCAGGTATTGGTTAGTATAGTCAGCTTTTGGGAAATTTCCATCAAGCTTAATATTGGCAAAATATCTCTAAAAGATGATTTCAATAGCATCGAAACTAGATTTCAAGCGACAAATTTTACACTTTTACCTATCTCTATCGCAGATACAATCCAACTTTCTCAACTTCCAACACATCATAAAGATCCATTTGATCGCATTTTAATCGCTCAGGCAATTAATAAAAATTTACTCATTGCCAGTCGAGATGTAGCTTTCGATATGTATAACGTCCAGCGTTTATGGTCATAAACCAAGCATTTGTTTAGCATCATTCAAAGAGATCGCCTTGTGATTATTTGAGAGGCGATCGCCTTTAACCCAAGCCAAATAATCCACCTATAATAACACCTATATAACCTCTATAATAGGTAGACAGTCTTAGACTTCAAACCTATGCTAAAAGAACTTTTTGGCGGTAAAACACCCGAACAGGTTTTACTGTATCTCGAAAATTATGAAGAAGGCTACGGCAAAGCGATCGCCGACACCTTTGAGATATCTTTAAGTTCAGTTCAGAAACAACTGCAAAAATTTGAAGACTCAGGATTATTAGTTAGTCGCTTAGTTGGCAAAACTCGACTCTATACATGGAACCCGCGATCGCCCTTTGTAACTCCTGTTAGAAGCTTATTAGCTCAACGACTCAAAGTCACACCACCCGAAGAAATCAAAGCCTACTACCGCCAACGCCGTCGCCCTCGCAAAGCTGATAAACCCCTTGGAAATACACAGAACCTCATCCCTAGCTGAGATTGCTGCGATCGTCTCAGATATGCTTTCCAAAGCAAATGTTATCGCCGTGCTAACAGGTGGCGGTGTGGTTACGGTGTACTCAGAAAATGAATATCAGTCTGATGATCTTGATTTTATTTCTCCCGCTAGTTCACAAAAGCTAGAAGAAGCAATGTCTCAGATAGGATTTAGTAAAGAAGGTAGATACTTCATCCATCCGAACACAAATTATTATGTTGAGTTCCCTCCATCACCACTCATGATTGGTGAACAGTACATTGATTACAAAGAATGCACCGTGCAGAAAATTGGAGAATTAGACTTACACATCCTTACCCCAACTTTATGTGTAATGGATCGCCTTGCAGGTTTCTATCACTGGAATGATCGCCAAAGCCTCGATCAAGCAGTGATGGTTGCAAAACGTCATCCAATAGATTTCAAAAAAGTGAAGTCATGGTCAACAAAGGAAAAGCAACAGAAAAAATATCAAGACTTTTTAGAAAGGCTAAAAGACTAGAGATTGCCCTTTTACTTTCTGCTTTTTACAAATAGCGATCGCCTCGTCTTGTGATTATTTGAGAGGCGATCGCCCCAACTATTAAAGACAGTTATGTTACTCTAGCGATACGTTACTGGTGCTATAAAACTATGAAACTACAAATTCAAGGTATTAAATCAGGGCAAACAATTCAACTGTTAGATATAGTTAATATTCCTGATGGAACAGTATTTCTAGAAATTGAAGCAGACAAACCCAGCGATAAAAGCGCAAGACTAGCAAGACTAAACTGTGTATTCGGGGCATGGCGTAACCAGCCCGACATTGATCTAATATTTGCTGATATTGATACACAACGCCATCGGGACTATGGCAGAAATACTGACTCCTTCGACTTCTAATTATCTATGTATTTACTCGACACAAACATCTGCATCGCGCTGCTCAAAGGCAATTCTCAAGTTATTTCGTCCTTTAACACCTGTGCTGATGAATGCTATATTTCCACAATTAATGTTGCCGAACTTTATAAGGGAGTTTACTGCTCACAGCGATTAGAACAGAACCTTGCTTCACTTGAACTTTTTCTCCAAGATATGCCAATTATCAGTTTTGATTTATTGGCAGCTAAAGAATTTGGCAAAATCCAATCAGAACTTAGACAAATCGGTAAACCCACAGGCGAACTAGATGCCATGATTGCTGCTGTAGCGCGATCGCGTCATGATCAAGTAGTTACGAATAACACAAAGGACTTTATTAATATTTCTGGATTAGGGTTAGAAAATTGGCTCGTTTAGCGATCGCCTCGTCTTGTGATTATTTGAGAGGCGATCGCATAGCCGATTTATAAAAAGTTAGCTTCTCAAAGTAGCTTGGAATTTCTCTTCTAGGACATCGCGTACTTTTTGATGGATTGGTGTGATGTCGGCATCGGTGAGAGTGCGATCGCTAGCTCGATAAACTAACCGAAAAGCGAGACTGCGGGAACCTTCGGGGACACCTTTACCGATGTATTGATCAAAGAGCGTCACTGAGTCCAGCAACTCGCCGCCCACATGGGTAATCGATCGCTGAATGTCGGCAACCGTAAACTTGAGGGGCGCAAAAAAGGCAATATCGCGATCGCTGGCGGGATAGGTGGAAAAAGATTGGAAGGTGGCGATCGACTTTTTCATCATCGCATCGAGCAGCGTGTAGAAATCTAGCTCAAACGCATAGACCTCATCGGGGAGTTCCTTCTCAGCACGGAGTTGCGGATGTAACTGTCCGAATGTGCCGAGGCGCTCACCCGCAATCCACAGAGAGGCGGTGCGTCCGGGGTGCAGACGTGAATCCTTTTGATCGGGTTGGTATTCCACTGTCACATTGAGAGCATGGAAAACGGCATCGAGCAAGCCCTTCGCTTCGTAGAAGTTGAGGGGTTTGGAGTCATGCTGCCATGTGCCGACGGTGGGATCGCCACCAAAAATTCCTGCAATGTGGTCGGTTTCATCGCTGCCTGCTTCATCGAGCCAGAACACGCGCCCGATTTCAAACCCGTTGAGAATGCCATTGCCCTGATTGATATTAAAGGCACAGGCATCAATCAGACTGGTTAATAAATCTCCGCGCAAAGCGCCATACTCGATCGCCACAGGGTTATTGATCTTCACCTGATGGCTCTCGGTGGGGCTGCATAGGGACATATGCATGACCTCAGTAAGACCACAGGCACGGAAGGCAGCGCGAATCATGCGCCCACCCTCTTGGTCAGCAGAGAGGAACCCAAACTCAGTTCTGGCGGGTAAAGTCTCCATAAATTTATCGTAGCCATAGATCCGCGCAATCTCTTCCACTAGATCAATTTCGCGCTCAATATCGGCATAGCGATAGGGGGGCACGGTCACTTTCCAAGTGGCATAGCTGCCCTCTTCGATCGGTTGCTTTTCTAGCTCAAAGGACAAGACCTTCAGGGTTTGTTCGACTTCCGCTTCCGAAAGGAGGGGCAGTTGAGTCTCATCTTCGCGATCGACTTCACCAAGAACTTGCCAAACTTTGGTCAGGCGCAGGTCAATCACACGGGTTTCGTGAGAACGCGCATCGAATAGACTTTGCTCAACGACTTCACCACCTGCCAATTCCACGATCATCGCGATCGCTTTGGCACTGGCGGACTCGATCGCCGCTTGGTTAACGCCGCGCTCATAGCGTGCCGATGCCTCGGTGCGTAAGCCTTGAGCGCGTGCCGATCGCCTTGTCATCACCTGCGTAAATAGCGCCGCTTCGAGAACAATATTTGTGGTGTTGTCAGTAACTTCGGTGGCGGCTCCTCCCATCACGCCTGCGATCGCGATCGGTTGGTCGCCTGACGTGATTAAGAAGTTTTGGCTAGTGAGAGTGCGATCGCTGTTGTCGAGGGTTTTAATCTTTTCCCCAGATCGGGCAAAGCGGACACCGATATTAATTCCCTCTGCCAAGGTATCGGCATCAAAGGCATGGAGAGGCTGTCCCCATTCCAACAAGATGTAATTGGTGATATCGACAATATTGTTAATCGAGCGCATCCCTGCGGCTTCGACGCGGCTCTTGAGCCATTCAGGAGAGGTTGCAACTTTGACACCCTTAATCAAAGTGCCGATATAAGCAGGGCAGGACTTAGGCTCTTCCACCTGTACCCAATTGGCGATCTTGGGCTGAAAAGCTTGAGTTGCCAAAGGTAAGCGTACTTCTTTACCCAAAAGTGCCGCCACTTCACGGGCGATGCCGACCATACTGAGGGCATCGGCACGGTTCGCTGTCGAGGTGACATCCAGAATGGCATCATCCAGCCCCAAGAGCGGACGCACATCTGCACCAACGGTGACACCCTCAGGAAATTCATGAATGCCGCTAGATTCTTTGGCAAGTCCAATCTCCGCGAGGGAGCAGATCATGCCCTCTGAACGCTCGCCGCGTAACTTAGTTGGGCGCAGCTTAAGATCAATGGTTGGCAAATAAGTGCCAATCGTAGCAACGGGGACAAATAAGCCCTGTCTGGCATTGGCAGCCCCGCAGACAATCTGTAATGGTTCAGGTGCGCCAATGTCCACTTTGCAAACCTGTAACTTATCGGCGTTAGGATGACGCTCTGCCGTGAGAATGTGACCAACGACAACTCCCTCCGCCCATGTCCTGCGATCTTCGATCGACTCCACTTCAAAGCCTGCCATGGTTAGTTTTTCGTCTAGCTCTTGGGGCGAGAGATCGCAATCAACAATTTCGCGGAGCCAATTCAAAGAGATACGCATTGGGAGTTTCTAGGGAAAATTATTAAGAAATATTCTGGTTATAGTAGTTTAGCAAAATCCGCACTGCAAACTTTATCAAAGCATAATCAAGTCTCACCCCCTCTACTCCCCCTTGAAAAGGGGAGGACTTAAACTTCCCCCCTTGAAAAGGGGGATTGAGGGGGGTAAGGTTTGCGTGATGGGGCAATTATAGGAACGCTTATCTTTTCAGACTGCGATCTTGGCAATCTGAAAGTCGGTGTTATTCTAATCAGTAATCAGCTTTTTAAAAATGCCTTTATGTCACCAGTCAAAGAAGCTCCTGTGGCGATCGCCAGTCTTGCTAATCTCAATGGCGATGGTATTCATGCCACCGTTGAACGTCCTTGGGGTTCCTTCACCACCCTCGAAGAAGGACGCGGATATAAAATCAAGCGCATCGAAGTGAAATCGGGTCATCGCCTCAGTCTGCAAATGCACCACCATCGCAGTGAACACTGGATCGTGGTTTCAGGGACAGCTAAGGTGACCTGCGGCGATAAGGAAACGATGATCAGCACCAACCAATCCACCTATGTTCCGAAATGCACGGCGCATCGTTTGGAAAATCCGGGAGTGATTCCTTTAATTTTGATCGAAGTCCAAAATGGTGAGTATCTTGGCGAAGATGACATTATTCGCTTCCAAGATGACTACGCCCGTCACGAAAAAAAATAATCAATCAATAAAGTGCCGCGCAAAGCGCGGCACTTTATTTTTCTATTTCTAAGAAGAGGCAAGGGCTTAGCCCTTGCCTCTCTTTTTATTGCTATGTAGACAGAAAGATTGCGATAAAATAGCTTTTGTATAACTTGAGTATCGTTTCAACGTGAATAAAATCCCTCCTTTTGATGTATCGCAACAGTATCAACAAATAGGCGATCGCCTGAATCAAGCAGCATTGGAGGTACTGGCATCGGGGCAGTATATCGGCGGTCAGACCGTGAGCAAATTTGAAGATGAGTTTGCGCGATATATTGGTGCTGCCTATGGTATTGCTTGCAACTCTGGTACAGATGCGCTGTATTTAGCTATGCGTGCCTTAGATATTGGTGAGGGGGATGAGGTAATTACTTCGCCATTTACATTTTTTGCCAGTGCCGAAACTATCAGCATGACAGGGGCGAAGCCGATATTTATAGACATTGAAGCCCATAGCTTCAACATGAATTTGGATTTATTAGAGGCGGCAATTAGCGATCGCACTAAGGCGATTATGCCTGTGCATTTATTTGGTCGGGCGGTGGATATGACGCGATTAATGGCGATCGCCCGTAAGCATAATCTCTACGTGATCGAAGACTGCGCCCAAGCGACGGGGACAACCTTTGCGGGACAGAAGGTGGGGAATTTTGGGGATGTGGGCTGCTTTAGCTTTTACCCCACTAAAAATCTGGGCGGCTGTGGTGATGGCGGCATGATGACCGTTAACGATCCTCAGCTTGCCGAAAAGTTAAAAATTTTGCGGGAGCATGGTAGCCCTAAGCGCTACTACCACGAATATATCGGCATGAATTCGCGCCTTGATGCCTTGCAAGCCGCTTTATTGGCTGTAAAGCTGCCCTATCTCGATCAATGGAACGAGCAACGCCGTATCATCAGCGATCGCTACACGCATCTATTCAAGGATGCCCAAATCCCAGATCTCGTAACTCCCCACTATTGCGGCGGTAGTGTCTGGAATCAATACACCGTTTGCATCGGCGGCGGTAAGCGCGACTATGTGCAGAGTGAACTGCGATCGCGAGAAATCATCACGATGATCTACTACCCTCTGCCCTTACATCTGCAAAATGTCTATCAACATCTCGGTCATGCCAAGGGCAGCTTCCCTGTCGCTGAGGATATTAGCGATCGCGTTCTATCGCTTCCCATGTTCCCCGAACTGAGCGCAGACCAACAGCAAAGGGTTGTGGATGCTTTGATAGACATTTTGAAAACCTAAGCGAAAATTGATCGCTATACTAATTGTCGTAATCAGCGCAAAGAACCTAATATGCCCAAATTTGCCTTTCTGTTGGATACTCAGAAACCTTGGCATCATCTAACTGTGGCAGAGGTGTTGGCGGCGGTGGAGTCTGCGGCAGAGGGACTATCCTATGTGAATGCAAGGCAAAGACTGCGAAAACTGGGGGCGAACAAACTACCGCGATCGCGTCCCTTCGGAAAAATTCTATTGCAACCTTGGCGCAATCCTGCCACTTATCTATTGATAGGCACAGCCGTATTTTTGCAGTTAAATCGCTTGGAAGGATGGGCTTTAGCGGTAACGGGGGGACTGCATGGTGTGATGGGGATGGCGATCGCTGCTTGGTCAGTGAAGACCAGAGCCAAAAATAATCGCGATCGCCATCAAAATCGACAACAAGATCCCGCTAACTCCGCTAAAGTTTTGCGAGATCATGATGCGATGGAGTTACCCACAAGGGACTTGGTGATTGGCGATATCTTGATCCTCGAAATAGGCGATCGCCCCAATGTCGATGTCAGAGTCATTGAGACTTCGGAGGATTTGCTAGTCAATCAGACTAGCCTCGATGGTGAAGCTCTCTGCCCTAAATTTGCCGATCTCACCTTTGATGAGGCGACACCATTCCTTGAACGCGGCAATATGATCTATGCAGGCACAGAGATTGTGGCGGGATCTGCCAAGGGTGTAGTCATCGCCACGGGACGTGCTACCCAGAGTCAAGTCAATATCATTAAAGAAAAGCCCCTATCGGGGATTCATCAAGAATTACATCGACTGCGCCAGATTTGGCTGGGATTCGTGATTGTGGCGATCGCGCTGATCGTGGGCATGGGATGGCAGCGCGGCATCATCACCAATGGGATGATTGTTGCGGCTTTGGTGATCAGTACCTATCCGCAACACCTCCTGCGACTGGCAACACAGGTACAGCTTCTCGGTATGCTCAATCTCGCTAAGCAGAGACTCTGGACAAGATTTCCCTCGGTGCTGGATGCGATCGCCAGAGTGACGACGATTGTGCCGATCATTGAGTCGGATGTAGTACTTAGCTTTGATAATTTGAGCGCGGCGGGGATTGCTTGGCGGGGTTTGATTCGTGCCTCTGAAGATGATGCTCAAGCCTTTGGTAGAGCGATCGGCATGGATATTCATAGCTATTTTGAGGCTCCGCAGGAACGTATTCGCCAATGGCAGGGCGAACATCGCAACAGTTTAGAGTCAGTGGCGGTGATTGGTAATGAGATAGAGGATATCCCGCTCCTGCGGATGGCGGATGTTGGGATCAGCGATCGCACCTGCCGCAAAGAATTACAGGACAGTTCGGGATTAATTTTGCCGAAGGAAGATTTTCATTACTTGCCGATCGCCATTGCTGAGGGGCGAGCCGTATTTGATCGGTTGCAGCGTATGGTGATGCTCATCGCTTCGAGTTCCTTGGCGCTTATTTTATTGACCTTGATCGATACCGCCGCAGGGTTTACGCTCTCGCCGTTGCAATTGATCTGGATTGGGGCGATCGCGATGCCGATCATGGCGATTTTGATCGCCCTAGAGCCAACACACCAAGATCTGCTTTCCCAACCTGTGCATCGATTTCAAAGGATTCATCGCCTCAGTAATTGGCTACGGATTCTCGCCATCACTGCCACCGCAATCATTACGGTGATGCTGGTATTTAGTTTGAAATATCAAGGGCAAGCTACCCTATTCTCGCAAGCTCGCTCGATGGCGTTTGTAACCCTTGGCTTTACGCAGATTTTTCAGACCTTGGCGATCGCGCGTCATCAGATCTTGCAGCATTTACCCATGCTGTTTAGTCTTATTTTCTTTGCGCTCTGTCAGGTGTTATTTGTGCAGATGCCTTGGTTTGGTGATGTCATGGATACGATCCCCCTCAGTACGACGGAATGGACGATCGCCATTCTCGCTGCCACCACCACTTTTTGGGTGCAGGAGATCATTAAAACCAATTAGAAAAGAACGGTGCAAAACGTCGCTATTCCCTAACTGGTTTGAAAAAGCTAGAAATGGCAACGCTATTTCTAGCTTTGGTACTTTTGGCTTTGGTACTTTTGGCTTTGGTATTTTTGGCTTTGGTATAAAATATCAAGCGATCGCGCTAGTAGTTTTAGAGACCATGATGATGCCAATTTCTCACCTGCGCCAACGGGCTTGTTTGCTAAGTTTGGCGATCGCCCTGATCACGGGATGTCAAGGGCAACCCGCCGCTACGCCCACTAGCACTCTGACCGCTACACCCACAGCTACGGCTAGTGCCAATGAAGGGGTCTTGGAGAGAGTCAAGGCAAGGGGCAAATTGATCTGTGGAGTCAATGGCAAATTAGCAGGATTTAGCTATGTCGATGATAAGGGGGCATGGAGTGGTCTGGATGTAGACTATTGCCGCGCGATCGCTGCCGCCGTACTGGGAGATGCCAAGGCGGTCGAATTTAAGCCCCTGCTGGCTAAGGATCGCTTTAGCGCTGTCCAAAGCGGCGAAATTGATATTCTGATGCGAAATACGACGCGCACCCTCACCCGCGAAGTTACGCCGAATATTGCCTTTGCGCCGACCACATTTTTTGATGGACAGGGGATTATGCTCCGCATCGGTGCGCCGCCCACTGCCGCGAAATCGCCCACCAGTACTACTTCACCGACAGCATCGGCATCTCCATCACCAACGCCAACGCCAACGGCATCGCCAGTCCCAACTAGCAAACCTGAATCAGAGTCGATCAATAGTCAAACTTCTAAATCGGAAAAGACTAGCGCCACCCCTAAAACTAGCGAAGAACTAGCGATCGCCCTCAAGGAATTGGTAAACAAAAAAATCTGTGTGGAGACGGGGGCAAATGCCACCAATTTAGACAATGCTTTCCGTGAGGCAAACGTAGAAGTTGAGGCGATCGTCTTACCCGATCTTGATGCTGTCCTCAATGCCTATGCCAAAGGTGACTGCGAAGCCATTTCTTCGGAAAAATCTCAACTTGCAGCATGGCGCAGCCTGTTACCCCGTCCCGCCGACCATAAAATTCTTGACCTCAGCTTCTCTAAAGAACCCCTTAGCCCCGCTTTTATCGGCAATGACGATCGCTGGCATGATGTCGTCACTTGGGTGATCTACGCCACCTTCTACGCTGAAGAATTGGGCATCAACAAGGAAAACTACACCATTTTTAAGGACACCAAAAATCCTGAAGTCTCAAGGTTTTTAGGCACATCTGATTCCCTCGGCATTGAGTTGGGGCTTGCGCCTGACTGGACAACCCAGATCCTCTCCTCCGTGGGTAACTACGGCGATATCTATAGTCGCAATATCACTCCCCTCGATATTCCCCGTGGACTAAATCAGTCATGGAAGCAAGGCGGCTTAATTTATTCAATGCCCTTTCGTTAATAGGGTTTTCAAGTTTGAGAAGAGGCTTCGACTTCGCTCAGCCATCGGTGTGGGGTGGCTGAGCGAAGTCGAAGCCCTAACTCTTATCTGAAACGTCTATAATTCGTCAATAATAGGGGCATCGCTTATTCCTTGTGAGGCAATATGTCATTCATCTTTTCAGCGATCGCTTCTCTAGTCTCCGTGGCAGTATTTTTCAACAGCAAGCACTTAGTCGATAATGCCAAGGCGCAACTAGCAATCAAGGCGGTGAGCGCCCTGATCGGTCTCTTGGCGGCAGCCAGTGCCATCACGCGGATGATTATCGTCATCCCTGCGGGGAATGTTGGCGTAGAAGATTTTCAGGGCAAGGTTAGTGAGCGATCGCTGCCCGCAGGCATTCATGGGATCAACCCGTTTTCTCAGGTTTTCCAATATTCTGTAAGGCTCACCGATATTAAGGAAGAAATCTCGGCAACCTCCAAAGAGGGGTTGGCGCTATCGATTGACGTGGCGATTCAATACCGCATTAATCCCGATAAAGCGGCGAGCATTTATCTCGCTATCGGTACAGAATCACGAGATATTATCACCTCGCGATTTCGATCAATCTCCCGTGAAATCATCTCTAGCTACAACGCCGAAGAGATTTATTCCACCAAGCGCGAAGAGGTGAGCCTGAAGTTAGCCGAAAAATTGCGATCGCAACTTGCGCCCATTGGCTTCATTGTCGATGAGGCACTTTTGCGGGATGTGCGTGTGCCAGAAACTTTACAGGTCGCCATCCAGCAACGGCTGAAGGCGGAACAGGAAAATCTACAAATGCAATTTGTCTTAGAAAAGGAAAAGCAAGAGGCAGATCGCAAACGCATCGCGGCTAAAGGTACTGCCGATGCCCAAAAAATCTTGGCGGAGGGGCTAACCCCTGCGGTCTTGCAACTTAAATCGATCGAGGCGACCGAAAAATTGGCGCAGTCGCAAAACTCGAAGCTAGTGATTATGGGTGGTCAGAATCCCCCTTTGATCCTGCCTATTGATCGTGGTACGCCCTAGCTAACGTCAGTTCGATCTAGCCATTTGCACCGCGCGAAGCGCGGTGCAAATGGCGCAAAACGGTGAAAATCGCAGAGCGATTTTCACCGTTTTGCGCTTTCGTCGAACTCACGTTAGCTAGTTGAGAGAGGCTTCGGATGAGTAGAGCCGAAGCTCTATTTTTTTTAAGCGGCGGATTTTTTGTCAAAGCTGATGGGTGATGTGACTCAAACTGTTAAAATTTTTGGAAGGTTTAAATACATTACTTTACAGTTTGAAGCCCAAGACTAGGCATAAAACTTAGGCATAGTCTTAGGCATGATCTTGGGCATAGAAAATAGATAGGATCGCAAATAGTGAGAATTGCCGTAGATGCGATGGGTGGGGATTTTGCCCCACGCGAAGTGGTCGAAGGAGCCATACTAGCTCAGACTCAATTAAACGTTGATATAGCCTTGGTGGGCGATCGCGATATCCTCACCAGTTATTTCAAACAACATGGTCATCGGGAAAGCGATCGCCTTGAGATCGTGCCATCGGAAGGGATCATCGAAATGGATGACGAACCCCTCGAAGGATTGCGCCGCAAGCCCAACTCCTCGATCGCTGTCGCCATGAACTTAGTCAAACGCAAGCAAGCCGATGCTGTCGTCTCCGCAGGTCATTCGGGCGCGGCAATGGCGGCGGCATTGTTACGGCTAGGGCGCTTACCGGGGGTTGATCGTCCTGCGATCGGTGCGTTATTTCCCACCCAGATCCCTCACAAGCCTGTGCTGCTGCTGGATGTGGGTGCAAATGTCGATTGCCGACCCAAGTTCTTAGAACAATTTGCGATCATGGGGTCGCTGTATAGCAAATATGCGATCGGCATCCAAGAGCCGAAGGTGGGCTTGTTAAATATTGGCGAAGAACCCTCTAAGGGCAATGAGCTAGCGCTGCGAGTACATCAAATCCTCCAAGAAAACTCCCAGATCGCCTTTGCAGGTAATGCTGAAGGACGCGATATTTTAAAGGGGCAATTTGATGTGATCGTTTGTGATGGCTTCGCAGGAAATATCATCCTCAAGTTTGCTGAGGGTGTGGGTAATGCCGTTATTCAAATCCTCAAGGAAGAACTGCCCAAGGGTTGGCGCGGTAAAATTGGCGCGTTGATCCTCAAGCCCAATCTCAAAAAGGTGAAAGAGCGTATTGATGCCGATGAGTACGGCGGCGCATTACTGCTTGGCGTGGCGGGAGTCTGTGTGATTGGGCATGGTAGCTCGAAGGCGATCAGTATTCGCAATGCGATTAGGGTTGCCAAGGATGCCGTTGATAACGGTGTCCTAGATCGCATCCGTGGTCAGATCAAACCCAAGGTATCCGTACCTGCGATCGATGACTCTCCCGACGATCCCCCTACTTGATGGGACTCCGCGATCTAAGCTACTTTAATCTAGTTTTTTCCTAACTTTTACCTCAGATCACCTTAATTTCAGATCAATATAGCCGCAATATAGCCAATGTCTAATCCTGAATCTTCTTTACTCGGAGTCCGTTTTGTGGGCAGTGGTGCTGCTGTACCTGATCTAGTACTCACCAATGATGATCTAGCGCAAATGGTGGATACCACCGATGAGTGGATCGCCTCGCGTACGGGCATTCGGGAGCGCCATATCGCCGATGGTGAAAAGGACTCGGTTGCAAACCTTGCGGCTAGGGCAGGACAACAGGCGATCACCGCCGCAGGGATTACTGCTCAAGATATTGATCTAATTATTGTGGCGACTTCCACCACCGATGACCTCTTCGGCACAGCAGGACGTGTCCACAAGATCTTGGGAGCCGATCGCGCCGTTGCCTTTGACCTAGTGGCAGCCTGTTCAGGATTTGTCTTTTCTTTAGTTACTGCCGCCCAGTACATCCGCACAGGCGTTTATCGAAATGTGTTGTTGATCGGTGCTGATGTACTATCGCGGTGGGTAGATTGGCAAGATCGCCGCACCTGTATTCTTTTTGGTGATGGTGCAGGAGCGATCGTGCTTCAGGCTAGCGCCCAAGAAAATTTGCTCGGTTTCCAAATGCGGAGTGATGGACAAGGCAATGACCTTCTGAATATCAACTATTCAGGACGGAGTACCTTCAACCCAATCTCCATGAATGGTCAAGAGGTCTACCGTTTTGCGGTGCGCCGAGTGCCTGAAGTAATCGAAAAATCTCTACATTACGCTAACCTCGAAGTCCATGATCTCGATTGGCTAATCCTGCACCAAGCTAACCAACGCATCATTGATGCCGTTGTCAATCGCTTTGGTATTGATCCCGCCAAAGCCGTCAGCAATATGGGTAAGTATGGCAATACTTCCGCCGCGTCCATTCCGATCGCTCTGCACGAGTGGGTAGATACTGGCAAGATTCAACCCGATCATTTAATTGCGATCGCGGGTTTTGGTGCGGGCTTAAGTTGGGGTTCCGCCGTTTTCCGTTGGGGCTAGAAACGCCCATTTGCCCCCTTAGACTGGGAGGGGAGTAAAATATAAGGTAGGATTCACCTTTTTAGAGAAGCTTGGAAGTCATGGGCAAAACTTTGTACGAACAGGACTTTGGACTTTGGGCTGAGCAAATGGCAGATCTGATCGAGGCAGGACGCTTTGCAGAGCTAGATATCGAAAATTTGGTTGAAGAGGTACGGGACTTGTCTAAACGTGAGCGCGATCGCCTATTAAGTAGCCTACGTTTAATCGTTCATCATTTGCTGAAGTGGGACTATCAACCACAAAAAAGATCGCGGAGTTGGCAGATCACTATCGAACTAGCAAGGCTCAATATCAAAGATTACTTAGGGGATAGCCCTAGCCTAAAACGATATCTAAATGATGAATATTTATGTCAGGTTTATGAGACTGGTCGCTTGGATGCGATCGCGGAGACGGATTTAGATATGCCTGTTGTTTGTCCCTATGCGATCGCGGATGTATTGGAACGCAATGTTGATTTGACTTAGTTATAAAGTGGTTTGATGATGCAACAAGTAACCAGTGAGTTATTAGAGCAGATTACTCAAAAGCTAGCGGCGACTCTGAACCCAGAGCAAATCATTTTGTTTGGTTCCTATGCCTATGGCGAACCTAATGAGGATAGCGATATTGACTTAATGGTTATCGTGTCGCATTCTGATGAACCTCGTTATCGGCGATCGCGCCCAGCTTATAGGGCTTTGCGTGGCATTGGTATAGCCAAAGATATTATTGTAATGACTCGCGCAGAGGTTGAGCGTAAGGCTAATGTCCAAAGCTCACTAGTTTATCAAGTGCTGAATCAGGGTAAGGTTTTATATGGATAGCCCCAAATATGAGGAAGTTCAGCAATGGCTTAACAAAAGCCAAAGAGATCTCAAAGTTGCTTGGGTACTACTTAATCACGAAGAGTCTCTACTAGATGCTGTTGTCTATCATTGTCAGCAATCTGCTGAAAAAGCTTTGAAAGCTTATTTAACCTATCAAAATGTAGCATTTAGGAAAACCCATGATCTTGATGTTTTAGTGGATTTATGCGCTTTATCTGAGCCTAGTTTCCAAGACTTGAAGGATAGTGCAGACAGCCTAACACCATATGCAACGGAATTTCGATACCCTAGTGATACTATAGAGCCTGATATATCTGAGGCAGAAGAAGCATTGACAATGACTGATTCGATTCTAAATTTTGTGATTAAGTTATTACCTGATAAATTTTAGTTAGATATGTCGGATACGGTAATCAAGGTTGAAAATCTGAGTAAGCGCTATGTGATTGGACATCAGCGTCAAGAACGTTACAGTACGCTACGGGATGCGATCGCTAATGGTGCAAGGTCGTTAAAACAAAGATTTTTCAATCCTAGTCAGAATTTTGAAGATCCTACCCATGAGGAGTTTTGGGCGCTGAAGGATGTGTCGTTTGAAATTAAACAAGGCGATCTCTTACCCACAGAAGGAGAAGAATATAATTTGGGCATTAGTAACCTAGTATTACAAGTGTAGAATTTATTGACTCTAGTCTCACTATTCAATTGGATTAAGGTTTCATAAACCTTATACACTGGTAAAGATTCGAATTTATTAATAATTTATATATGACTAAGCCATTAAAAATTTGCTTGATAATGTTAAGCGGGAAAGAATGGATGGGTGGATTGGAATATATAAAGAATATTATTATAGCTTTATCAAGACTACCTACTGAAACAAGAAAAACTTTTGAAATTCACTTATTAATATCTAATGAAAACTTTCTTGATTTAGATATTTATCAACAGTTAACACCTTATTTAGATACTATTTACAACTTAAATCAATTGCAGCCTCGAACTTTTTTTAATCGCGTCAGATGGAAAATGAAAAAGATGTTTTTGGCAGAAGCTACTCCTCAAATATCAGAGTTTTTAAAAACAAGTGATATCGATTTTGCTTATCCATATTTTATTGCAAAAAGCAATAAGGCAAATAGCTGTCAGGTATGTCCTTGGATTTGTGATTTTCAACATAAATATTTACCTCATTTATTTACGCAACAGGAGATTACTTTTAGAGATAAAGAGTTTGCTAAAATCGCAAACTTGAGTCCAAGAGTAGTATTAAGTAGTAATAGTGCTCTTGCTGACTTTTATAAGTTTTTTCCTAATTCAAAAGCTAAAGTTGAAGTATTACAATTTAGAACACCCTTACAAAATACTTGGTATGAAGGTGACATAATTGCTGTCCAGAAAAAATATCAGTTGCCAGATCGCTTTTTTTTAGTAAGTAATCAGTTTTGGCAACACAAAAACCATAGACTTATTCTTGAGGCTCTAAAAATACTAAAGAGTAGATGCGTCTATCCAGTTGTAGTATATACAGGCAATACGCAAGATTATAGAAATAGTGATTACATAAACACTATTTTTAAAACAATTCATGAATATAATCTAGGTTCTCAAACATACTTGCTAGGCTTAGTTCCTAAAAAGGAGCAAATGCAGTTAATGCGTAAATCAATTGCAGTCATCCAGCCATCACTATTTGAAGGCTGGAGTACTGTTATTGAAGATGCAAGATGTCTTGGGAAGAAGATGCTTTTATCCGATTTCCCAGTCCACCTAGAACAGAATCCTCCTAATAGTGTCTTTTTTGATCGTTATTCCCCTCTACAGTTGGCAGACTTAATTTATGAAAACTGGCATAATTTAGCCCCACTCCTGATCTTGCCCAAGAAGCCTTGGCAAGAAATGCTAATTGTCGAGAGGTTCAAGAATTTGGCTATCGTTTTCTAGCGATCACTAGAAATAAAGTTCAAGGTAGGTCAAAAAACTGATCACAAAATCTGTTCAATAGGAATTTACATTGGCTGAGGGGTAAAATGTACAAAAGACCTACTTATAAATATACCTTAGCTGACCTTTATCTCTTCAAGCGGATTACTATTTGTTTCACTTCTCTAGCCTAAATTTCACCTAATAGTTTTCTCAAAATATATCTACGCTGCTTTTAAAACAACATAAAAATATATTTATGAGAATTGTAATTCACAACTCTTTTATTGGTGAACAAGCTGCTGAAAATGAATTATCCAGAAGGATATCTTTAGCTGCGATGAATCTTGGATGGGAAGTAATTGAGACTAAAGATGTTCAAGAAATAGACTTGTATCAGCCTGATTTTGTGATGGTCACACATTTTAATACACCGAAGCTTTCTCAATTTCCTACCTATGGATGTATGTGGAACCCTCCAGTATTTTTTGATCGCTACGAAGAATTTACAGGAGGGTATACTGACTTTGATAAAATCATAGACAAACACGCAAATATACTTAGCTATGATGCTTATTTATCATCATCAACTAAATTTGATGGATGGTTATCTCATCAGCTAGATAAAACTGCAAAAAAATACTTTATCACTCCTTTTTTTACTAGTTGTAATCAAACAAACTATATATCTCCTAAACTAGAAGAACCTCAGCTAGTTTATATTGGGAGTAATTGGGATGGAAGTAGATTTAAAAAACTTTTTAAGCAACTAGATCCATTGGACTTTATGCAAGTCTATGGCAACAAGTGGGATTATTTAAAAAAATCTTACAAAGGTATTATTCCATTCGATGGAGTTAGTGTTTTAAATACTTTGCGAAATGCAGGAGTAGGTTTATGTCTCCACCGTCCTGAACATTGCGAAGCGGAAATGCCATCCATGCGAATTTTTGAAATTGTGGCATCAGGAGCGATCGCTATTTGTTCAGAACATCAATTTATTAGAACCACTTTTGGCGATAGTGTTCTGTATATCGATGCTGATATTAGTTCAACTGAGCAAGTTAAACAGATTGTCAGACATATGGAATGGATTCGGAGTCATCCTCAAGAAGCGTTAGAAATGTCTAAACAAGCGCATGATATTTTCTTGGATAAGTATACGCTTGAAAAATTGATGCTCAGTATAATTCCTCATCATCAGAAATTAATTAGAGATAAAGGTTTTATTACAGACGGCATTAGCATACAGTCCTCTCAAAGACAAGTTGAATTTATTGTAAGAGTTGGCGATCGCAGTTTGCAAAATATTAAACGATGCCTCGATAGTATTGCTAATCAAACATATCAAGATGTATCTGTTATACTAGTTCAGTATAAGCACATAGAAGGCTTGTCTGAATTACTAAATAATTATCATTCTAGAATATTAATCAAAACCATCCATAGCCAATCCACTGGATTTAGAAGTACTCAGCTTAAAGATGGGCTAAATGCTATCACTGCCGATTACTTTGCAATCCTTGATGACGATGATTTGATTTATCCTAATCATACTTATTTATTGGTTTCATTACTTGAGAAATATAAGTTTACTGGAATAGCTTACTCAGGAGCTACCAGAGTTGAAGAAAATTTAGCGAATGATATGGGTAATGCAATTGCGAAAAAGGACTTAGCCTACTTTTGTGATTTTGATATTCAGAAATTAGCTAATTTTAAAAATTTTATAACATCTAATAGCTTTGTTGCTAGAGCGTCATTACTTGATGACTTGTATAAATGTGATCCTAAATTACTAATAGGAGAAGATTTTTATCTAATCCTAAATTTATGCTGTAAGTCCATCTTCTTATTTAGTTGTGAAGTAACTAATGAGTTTTACTGGCGTACTAACAGAAAAGATAATACAACTTTTCAGTATGAAAATATGAATACAGAAGTGGATGAAATTTTATCGAGTGATCCAAATAAAGTTGGCGAAAGCCTATTACAACTCTTTTGGGAAAAAGATTTAATGTACATTGACAACTACAAGGTGGCTTTTCAATCAATGAACCCCGAAATAAAAGTTGGGAAACTGTCTAAAATTAGATATAGCAAATACAGGAGGTTCAATGTCTTTAGCAGCTTTTATTTGTATGGCTTTTTAAGAAAAGTTTATTTGAGAATCTCTAAAGGTGGCAAGTACAATAAAAATCCTAGTCTTCTTGCTAAGATGATAATTAAGCTTAAAGATTTTTTATTGAGATGAAATTGTTACATAACCCATTGTCTAGACTTATAAAGTATCACTATGATTAGCATTGTGATTACCTGCTATCGTGAGGGTGATTTACTGTACGATGCAGTTGATAGTATTTTATCGCAAACTTTACTTCCTCTAGAAATAATAATCGTAAATGACGCTTCTAGCGATCGCCGCACTATTGAGGTATGCCAAGAACTAGAAAAGACCGACCTAATTCGAGTCGTCTGGAGAGAGGTGAATGGTGGATCTTCTATTGCTAGAGATAATGGATTTGATCTAGCTAGAGGTGAGATTTTAGTTCCATTAGATGCTGACGATATTTTGCCAAATGATGCTCTAGAGATAATTTGCAAAACCTTTGAACAAGAGCCACAGCTAGGTTTTGTTTATGGAAACTACATTAGACATGACAAGATCAATACTCAGAAAGTCGTTAATCCTGAAGATATCTCATTGCGAGAAATGTTGAAAGCTAAACAATTTTCCTTAAGCTCTAACTGGAAGTTAATTGGTACAACTCCGATTCGTAAGGCACTATGGCAAAGTTTGGGCGGCTATGATCCTAGCTTCGGGGTGAATGATCTGCATGATGTTGAGTTTTGGATTAGAGCGATCGCTTCTAATTGTCATTACGCCTATATTCCTGAAGTAATTTATATTTGGCGCAAATATTTAGGAAGTAATAGTCGTCGGGTCACCCCGCTATCGTGGTATCGCATTGCGGAGAAGTATCTGGACATTTATAAAGAGAATAGCTTAGGGTATCGAGCTTACGAGTTATTATTGCTGGGTAGTAAATGGTTAGGCGATGCTGACAAAATTCGCGAATATGCTCAAAAAGTTAGACAGTACATTGCTCAAGGTAAATTCCAATTATCAACTTTGATTATTCTCGTCATTCCCCTGAAGCTATTGCAATTTTTATCTATGCAACGCTCAAAAAATCGATAGTTCGTAAAGACTAAATTTTCCCATACTACCGATTTCTCCCCGATTGTCTCCCAAAAATTTCCACAGCGATCGCTGATGATAGTGGAGTAAAAGTTTGTTTCAAGCTGATAACCAAAAATATGAATACTCTTCAGCGTATATCTATTGAGTTTGATCAGTCTGACCAAAATGCGATTCTTTCCAATCTTAATCATATTCATAATAGGATGACGGAAATGATCGAACAATCGCAGGATTCTATTCTTTTAATTACGGATCTCGATCACACCCTAGTGGGCGATGACCTTGCGACCCAAACCCTCAATGCTCACATCAACCGTCATCGCCAGCATTATCATTTAGCCTATGCCACGGGAAGATCTTTAAAATCTGCTTATGCGCTCATGCAGGAGCGTAACCTGCTCGTTCCTGACTATTGGCTGACGGGCGTGGGAACTGAAATCTATAGACAGACTCAATCTTCAGATCAGATAGCTCCTCCTACGGAGCTAAATCTCGACTTGTCATGGGCAAACTTAATTAAGGATAATTGGCAAAGGTCAGCGATCGCTTCTTTTGTGGGTGCGCGGTTTTTAATGTTGAAGGCGCAGGAAGCATCGGAACAGAATCCTTGGAAAATCAGCTATCGTTTGGTTTCCCCTGATCGTGGCTATGATAAGTCAGATGCACAATCAGATAATCAACCAAATAATCAACCAAATACAGACACAATCAAACGTCTCGCTATCGATTTGCAGCGCCTAAATTTAGAAGCTCAGATAATTTTTAGCAGTGATATCGATGTCGATATTCTGCCGACCAAGGCTAATAAAGGGAATGCAGTTCGATATTTGGGTGAGAAGTTGAATATTCCTAGCGATCGCACTTTGGTCTGCGGTGATTCGGGTAACGACATCAGTATGTTTCAGCAATCAACCTATGGAGTGATTGTTAATAATGCTCGACCTGAATTGCGAAACTGGTATGAGTCTCACGGTAGCGATCGCCATCACTTCGCTAGTGGTGCTTATGCTAACGGTATTTTAGAAGCTTTGGAACATTTTTCATTAGTTCCTAATTAGGAATCGATCAGCTTTCACAATCACGATAAACACAATACCTAACTATGCTTGAAATTATTAAATCTATTCTGGATACGGAAGAAAAAAATGATTTGCGTCAGTTCTTTTTGCGATTACATCATCAAGAGAAACGCTATCTATTACGAAATGATATTCTGATTGAATTTGCAGAATATTGCAATTTGCAAGCCAAAGATCAGCATTTCCTAGATGCAGCCTCGCTCTGCAAATTGCTGCACTATACCCAAGAGATTATCCTCAGTGAGGGCAACACCTATATCTTAGTGCGACCTAAAATCGCTTTTCAGCAAGCTTTTCGGATTACAGAGGATCTGGCGGTACAGGAGATCGATACTAAGGAATTGCTAAATATCCGCGATCGCCTTGTCAATCGTTTTCATCCCGAAGAAGGGAATATGATGGAAATTGATTTCCATCCTTTCTATGACTATTCGCCCAATATTCGCGACCCCAAAAACATTGGTAAGGGCGTACAGTTTCTCAATCGCTATCTCTCTAACCAACTATTTCAGGATGCTCAGCAAGGTCTGACCGCACTATTTGAATTTCTCAGCTTACACGCCTATGACGGGATGCAGTTGCTGATCAATCGGCGAATTACCTCCGTTAAGCAATTGTCTAGCCATGTCAAACAGGCGATCGCTTTGTTAGATCGACATCCATCCGAGAAGCCCTTTAGTGAGGTATGCTTTGAACTGCAAGATCTAGGCTTTGAGGCAGGTTGGGGTAATAATGTCGGTAGAATCCGTGAATCTCTGGATTTATTAGATAGCCTGATCGATTCACCTGACTATCAAGCACTGGAAGTATTCCTGTCACGAATCCCGATGATCTTTCGGATTGCTCTGGTATCGGTGCATGGTTGGTTCGGACAGGAGGGGGTATTGGGGCGACCTGATACAGGTGGACAGGTGGTTTATGTGCTGGATCAAGCCAAAAATCTTGAACGCCAACTTCAGGAAGACATCGCTTTAGCAGGTTTAGAAATTCAGCCTAAAGTGATCATTCTGACGCGATTGATCCCCAATAGTGATGGTACGACTTGCAATCAGCGTCTGGAGCAAGTTTACGGTACTGATAACACATGGATTTTGCGAGTTCCCTTCCGTGAATTTAATGCTAGCGTTACCCAAAATTGGATCTCCCGCTTTGACATCTGGGCTTATCTAGAAACCTATGCGATCGATGCTCAAAAGGAACTATTAGCCGAGTTCCAAGGGAAGCCAGACTTGATTGTAGGCAATTATTCCGATGGTAATCTGGTGGCGTTTTTATTAGCGCGGCAACTGAATGTCACCCATTGCACGATCGCCCATGCTCTAGAAAAATCTAAATATCTATTTAGCAATCTCTATTGGCAAGATTTAGAAGATAAATATCACTTCTCGCTTCAGTTTACGGCGGATTTGTTGACGATGAACTCGGCAAATTTTGTGATCAGTAGCAGCTATCAAGAAATCGTGGGAACCTCTGACAGTGTGGGACAGTACGAATCTTATAAGTCCTTCACTATGCCCGATCTGTACCATGTCACTAATGGGATTGAGCTATTTAGTCCTAAGTTTAATATCGTTCCCCCCGGGGTTAATGAAGCCTATTTCTTCCCCTACACCAACACGCAGGATCGCCTTCTCGATCAACAGACTCGTTTGGAAGAGTTGCTATTTACCCTAGAAGATGATAGCCAAGTATTCGGGAAGCTTGATGATCCGAACAAGCGTCCTCTGTTCTCAATGGCGCGACTCGATCACATCAAAAATCTGACGGGCTTAGCAGAATGTTTTGGTAAAAGCCCTCAACTGCAAGAGCATTGCAACTTGATTTTGATTGCAGGAAAGTTGCGGACAGAGGATACCAGCGATCGCGAAGAGGCGGCAGAAATTGTCAAACTCTACGACATGATCGATAAGTATCAACTTCAAGGCAAAATCCGTTGGTTGGGAGTACGCCTCTCTAAGAGTGATACGGGTGAAGTCTATCGATTGATTGGCGATCGCCAAGGGATATTCGTGCAGCCTGCGCTCTTTGAAGCCTTTGGTTTAACGGTGCTGGAGTCGATGGTGACGGGTTTACCCACCTTTGCCACGATGTTTGGCGGACCTTTGGAAATCATCCAGCATGGTGTGAACGGGTTCCATATTAACCCCACTCAAACAGAAGATATGGCAAACATCATTCTTGATTTTATCTGTAAATGTGAGCAAGATCCGCAGGTCTGGCAGCGTATCGCTGAGCAGTCAGTGCAGAGGGTCTATAGTGCTTACACATGGCGCATCCACACGACACGCCTCTTATCCCTCGCGCGTATTTACGGCTTCTGGAATCATACCTCCCACGAACAACGCGAAGATCTATTGAGTTATGTAGATGTATTATTCCATCTACTCTACAAGCCGAGAGCTAAGCAGCTTTTAGCTAGTCATAGTCAGTAACAAGAAAAGCCGCGCGTCGCGCGGCTTTTCTTTTAATTAGGATTTTTTAAAATAGCGACGATTTGGGGTTGATTGCTGTCCCATGCCCACATTAGCGCCGTCCAGCCATTGCGATCTTGAGCGTTGATCCTTGCGCCAAAACTAAGTAGCGATCGCACGATTTCCGTATAACCTTGACCTGCCGCCCACATGAGCGGAGTCCATTCGTATTTATTACGGGTATTAGGATTTGCCCCTGATACTAACAGCACCCGCACGATATCCGTATGACCATTCATCGAAGCCCAGAGTAAAGGTGTCCAGCCATACTGATCGCGCACATTGACATCGGTGGCTTGAGAGATTAGCGATCGCACTTCCTTGAGGTTGCCATTTCTAGCGGCAATTAATAATTTGGTATTCAGTTCAGGATTGCTAGATTTAGATTTATTGGAAGTATTTGATGGAGCGATCGCCTGTACATTGGGATTTTCTGTAGTTTGTGGGGTATTTATAGCTTCTGCATAAGCTACTTCTGTATAGGTTTGGCTAGATATTACCAACCCAAAAATCAATCCTAGAGTCGTTCTTATAATCCAAGAATTCATTGATTGATCCTTTCTATCTAGATGGTCTTGGTTCTCATCACCCAGACTACAAATTTAGAAAGCGATCGCAACAGCGCAATTCTGCGGAACTTTAAAACCGATGCCAAAGAATAAATCGTAGGGCAGTTCTCGAATTACCCTTACGGTTCGTTATGGCGATGAAATGCCAGTTTTAAGTCATTTTTGTGTAAGTCCTAAAATGCTTACAATAGTTCTAGAAAATTTAAAATCTGCTTAAAAAATCTGCATAACAAATACCCACAATGAATAGTCCTGCTGATATCGAAAATTTAGATCCAGAAATATTGCCGCCCAAATTACCACCCAAATTACCTTTATTACAGATGTTTCGTGTGGGTCTATTTCAGATGGGTTTGGGGATTATGTCCTTGCTAGTGGCAGGGCTACTGAACCGCTTGATGATTAATGAACTAGCGATCCCCGCCACTCTGACCGCGATTTTTATTGCCATGCCCCTGTTTGTATCGCCTGCGCGGGTTTGGTTTGGACAGACCTCTGATGCGAAGACCCTCTGGGGTAACCATCGTTCAGGCTATGTGTGGCTCGGTGCAATTTTATTTGCGATCGCTGCCTTTTTGACGACACAGGTAATGTGGCAGTTGGGGCGCAGTGTCTACGAGATCGGCTGGAATGGGATGACCTATGTTTGGGTGGTACTTCTGGCGGCGATGTTTGGACTCTATGGCATGGCGATTAGTCTTAGCTCTACGCCCTTTGCCGCGCTATTGGTGGATATCTCCGACGAAGAAGAGCGCTCAAAATTAGTGGGGATCGTCTGGTCGATGCTGATGGTCGGCATTGTCATTGGCGCGATCGCCGTATCGAGGTTACTGCCCTGCACAGGTGCGCCGCCCAATGAAGTTTCGATTTTTGCCAATAGCGATCGGCTTGGAACCTTACAAAAGGCGATTAATTCTGTTTTCTTGATTATTCCTGTGGCAGTAATCGGACTATCCGTATTCGCCACCTACGGCATCGAGCAGAAATATTCTCGTTATCAAGCGCGGGTTGCACAGAATGATTTGATTCACGGTAAAACCGAAGATAAACTTAGCCTTGCTAACGCTTTGCGCGTCCTCACAGCCAGTAAGCAAACGGGCTTATTTTTTATATTTCTCCTACTAATGACCATCGGCATCTTTATGCAGGATGCAATTATGGAACCCTATGGCGGCGCGGTCTTTGGGATGAGCATCTGTGCTACAACTCAGCTAAATGCAGCCTTTGGTACAGGTACGCTGATTGGACTTAGTTCCGCAGGTTTTATCGTCGTGCCACGCCTCGGCAAAGAACGCGCCACCCGTCTCGGTTGCTATCTAGTTGCCGCCAGTTGTATCCTGCTGATTATTTCAGGCTTCATCCAAAAAACTTGGGCGTTGCAAGCTGCCCTTGCCCTATTTGGTTTAACCTCTGGGATCACCACTTCAGGCGCACTTAGCTTGATGCTCGATCTCACCGCCGCCGAAACTGCGGGTACTTTTATCGGTGCTTGGGGACTATCGCAAGCTGTGGCTAGGGGCTTAGCAACGGTCACAGGCGGCGTAGTTTTAGACATCGGCAAGTTAATATTTAGCAACTCCACTCTTGCCTATAGCTTTGTATTTGTTTGCGAAGGTTTGGTGATGGTGCTTGCGGTAACTTTGCTGAGCCGTGTCAATGTGCAGGAATTTCGTACCGATGCTAAACGGGCGATCGCCACAGTATTCGCCAATGAGATTGATTAAATCTAAATAAAAAGCGGTAGCAAATACCGCTTTTTATTCTTTTTTAAGAAAAGTGTTTTTGAAGTCTAGATAAAAGACTATGGTTTTATCTAAAAATGTCGTAAATAGTTATGAAAGATAACCGTAAAGTTTTATGTTAATGACTAAAGTCAATCATTAAATTATACAATGAAGAATTAAAGACCCATCTCCAGAGGGATAAGCAATGAAAGTCCTAGGCAATGTCAGCATTTTGCATCGGATGTTTGCTAGCAGCTTATTAGGCGTTGGCATTGTCTTAGGAACTCCAAATCCTAGCTATTCCATTTCTTTTCAAATCAACTACGACTACGACACCAATAACTTTTTTGCAGACACAACTCGAAGAGACAGACTAGTAGAAGCATTAGGTTATTTCTCGGTCTTTACGGATACCTTAAATGCCATCTGTGAAGGTGGTTGTGGAGGCAGTACTTGGACTCCTCGTATTATCAATCCTGCTACAGGCGCTACTCTTGACTTAGCTACGAATCTATTTGTGCCAGCAAATACGATCATCATTTATGCAGGTAGTTATGATCTTGGGACTGGTGTTCTTGGTCGAGCAGGTGCGGCTGTCTATGGTTCGACTAGCACAACATTTGTCGATAGTATAGTTGGAAGAGGGCAAACAGGAGCGGTAGCTACTACGCCAACAGACTATGCTGCTTGGGGTGGCTCGATTTCCTTCACGACCAGTGCTTCAGTAACTTGGAATTTTGGTGATATCAATGCACCCCCAACGACAGGACAAAATGACTTTCTATCTGTTGCCGTCCATGAACTTGGTCATATTATGGGATTAAACAGTACTCCAAACAAATCTTGGTCTAATAAAATTTCCAGTGGCAAGTTTACGGGCGCAACCTCAACCTTAGTTAATGGTGGAGTTAATCCTTCAGTTGATCCTGCTAACGGTCATTGGTTAGATGGAACTACGAGTACTATTCCCGTGACTAATATCTCTCAAGAGACCCTGATGGATCCTAGTATTTTAAATGGAACTCGCAAGGTGATGACTAAACTGGACTATGCAGGGTTTAAAGATATTGGCTGGCAAGTGCCTGATAATTTGACGGGTGTTCCCTTTGACTTTAAGCCTGACATGGCGATCGCTTCTTTGGGAGTGATATTTGTCGGATATAGATTGCGAAAATTTGTATCTAGTAAAATCAAAAGCTAAATAGCTTTGAGGACTGCATCATGAAATTGCCCTCTATAATTGCCCTATTTCTATTTGGGATTGCGATCGCGCAAACCATATATTTCTATCCCCTTGTACCCGAATTAGTCGGCTCCCATTTTAATGCAGCAGGTAAAGTAAATCAGCTTGCCCCGAAACTTAGCTACTTCATTATTTATTTTGTATCTCTGGGGCTGACTAGCTGTTTTACGTTGGTACTGCCTTGGTCACTCAGATATATACCCACTTCAATGATCAATTTACCCCATCGAGACTATTGGTTATCGGGTGAGGAACGCGAGGCTTCCCTCAGCTTTTTGACCAATCATTTTTCATGGTTTGGCATTGCCACTATGGTCTTGATGGTAGTAATCTTTCACCTTACTTTTTTGGCTAATCTAGGTTCTGTCAAAGACATCAATCCGACTATCTTTTGGGCGTTGCTAGGAGCATTTTTGCTGTTTGTCATAGCTTGGGTAATCGTGATGATTAAACGTTTTCCGAATCCAGCATAGTCAAAACACAATGAGACAAGGGGCTTAAGCTATTTGTCTCATTGTGTTTCTAGCCACCAAAACCACCTAAAGCATTAAAGTTCGTGACACTCTGACTCACACGCATAGCTGACTGTGAAAAGACTTGGAAAGCTTTGCGAATTTCGCCATCACTATTTGCAGGTGTAAGAATCCATTCATCCCGAATTCCCATTTCCTGAAATACTTTACGAAAATCCGTAGAGCCATCATCAATGCCCATCGCGGCAATCACATGATTTTCCATGCGTAACATGTCGTGCGCGATCGCAGCCACATCCTTAGCCGTATGCCGCATCGAATGACAATCATCACCATCGGTAATAATTAGCGTCACGGTACGAACTGGCACACCATTATCGGAAAATTCCTGCGATTTTGCTAGTACAGTCCCCAGTAGCACCACTGTCTGATCATAAAGTGGTGTGCCTTGATTGGGCGTATAGTTTTTGGTATCCATGCGGATCGCCTGTGCGATCGGGCAGTAGGGATAGAGAATAGTTCCATTCAGATAGCGATTGTGGATGAGAATATTATCCTGTTGCTGCGAAGATGTCAGCGCATCGATTACAGAATTATGCCCGCCGCGCACTGCTTGAGCATTGCCAGCGTATTGAATTGAGCCAGAATCATCAGGCATAATCGTCACTAACACAACTTCGCTGGACATCACATCATCAACATGAATGCCAAGCCCTGCTTGGATTTGTGCGCCAAGGTCGTAAACTGTAAGAGCCTGTAAAGATTCGTTGGAAAGGCTTCCATCATCTAAGGCGGATTGAAAGAGGTCGTTAATGTTATTCATGGTGATTGGTAATTGTTGATATGAATTTGATGTGATGATTTGTAGATCTGTAGGGGTTGAGCATTTGCGCCACAATCTTAAACACATCACAGAGATTTTAATTCGCAAATGCTCAACCCTTTCTGCTTTTCACGGATAAATTGTCCCTACGTTGTGAGGTTTAGGGCAGAGCATTCCCAAATTGAGATTATCTGAAAATTAGAGATTGTATTGGGAATGCTCTGCCCCTACGACGGGAGGGAATAGTTATGAAGATAACAGGCGCTCAAAAAATCCTTTTTTAGATTGAATGGTTTCTAAATACTCTCTGAGCAAGCGTTCAATCAATTCAGAGCTGGTTGTATTTTCTTTTGCAAGAATGGCTACTAGATACTTTTCTGTTTCATAGTCAAGATTGATACTCATCATCGGATTTTCCTCCTAAAAATCTGGGGTTTAAGCAAGATTGAGATCTGCCCAAGTTTCCATCGCATCAGTGGACTTAACCAAGTGCATACCTGCATCGGCAAATCTCTTAAATGAGGCATCGGCTTGATCGGTGTAATCGACTACATTGGGAACCACCACAGGCGAAGTGCAATCTTCGAGCAGATAGACTTTCTTTGCGAGTTTCGGATCGTGGGCAAGAATTTCGCTGAGTAGATCTTGAATTGTCCACGCGACACAGTGGCTCTTGGCTTGTCCTGCAATGATTACTGCATCAAATTCCAACAACCTTTGCAAGAAGCGCGTATTCTTCTGGGCGATCGGTCTGCCATCGGCTCCATCCATCACTTCAGGACGCAATACAGAATAGTTCTCCGTGAGAGGATTACCGCCTTTAATCTCGAAATTAGTCTGACTATGCCGCGCAATATTGTGAAAGAACATCGCTTCTTCGACAGCAGAAACCAGAGCGTGACCGATGCCGCCGAGCATGGAGTGGTATGCCCATACTGTTAATGGAAATTTGCCTTCATCGCTCAGTTTCTGCACGTAGTGCAAGGCATGACGCTGAATTGCCATGTAATTACCCTTAGCGAGACTATAAGCGATCGCAGGATTTACCTTCCACTTACCTTGCTGCACATCTTCTAAAGTAATGGAAGTAGCATTAGGAATCGGATGTTCTCCCGCATCATTTACCCAAAAGATGGGATGGAAGATTTGCATAGCGGTGTGAGTATCCATCGTGGGCGCAATTTCGCTAATGTGGTGCAGGTTACGATAGATAAATTCGCATAGTCTCACGTTATCTTCGATTGCACCAGTGCCAGAGCGCCCACCGACAAATAGCTCATGATCGGGAATACAAAAAGTATTCTGCACATCGATCGCCATCAAACAGATTTTCTTGCGATCCTTAGCAGCAGGGACAATCCCATGTTGTTTTGCCCATGCTTCGGCTTGGTTTGCCCGATCTTGATAGGGAACGCGCCAGACCGATCCGACCTTGTGGCGATCAAAGAATGCGGGAATAGGAAGTTGAGTCACAATTTGAGTAGTCATTTTAGTGTTTCTCTAGTTTTAAAATTATTGAAAAGAGAGAGAAAGAATACCTAGGATTTTGTCTATATTGCTGAGTTGATACTCGGTTAAATCAATCTCGACAAGGCGATCGCTTAGGCGTAAAAACTTCCAATCATTGCCAGTAGTAGCGGCTCCATAAATTACAGAGATATCATTCTCATGTTGTTGATTAAAAAGTTTCGCTGCCCACATTTCGGCAATACATTGTCCTAATGCTCCGTTGATATTCTCCTTTTTTGCTTCAACTACAACTACAACAGGTGCTTTGAGCATTAGTTGTGAAGGCGATCGGCTTAACAAGAAGTCACAAACTCCATTTAATCCAGAATCTCGATCAATGTTCAGTTCCACGCCTGAGAATAGACTCGCTTTATCTAAGTATTTTTTGCGAACTTCTACTAAAATCGGCGCAATAATTAACTCTGACCGTGCTTTTTCGGTATTCATCGCCAGCGCTAGAGGCACAAATTCTTTGAGAAGTTGATTGAGAAATTCGCTAGATTCTGCCAAGGGAGAATCGTTTAGTAAATTGGCACGTTCAGCAATCGTGAGGTCAAAGGCTGTCTGAACTGACTCTAAGGTAAATTCGCTATAGGACATGGCAGATCATCCAAATATATTGCTAGAAATATTGCTAAGACAATTGTAACTGTAAAATCTTCTGTGACTGAATCACATAAATACCTTGCAAGCTAACGATTAGAGAACATCCACTATCAACATAGGGTTCTGTCTCAGGAAAAGATTTAGTAGTCATAATTTGTCCATTGTTTACTTCAACTCTGGCGACACCTTCATCAGTGGGAACGAATAACCAATTAGCGATCGCACTGCCGCCATGAATATTCGTTAACCATGCAAGATCGCCTTTAGGTGCGGCAAGAGTTGCTACTAACTCACCAGATTCTCGCAAAATAGAAACTTGATGGATGATTTTGCCTTGCTCTTGGGTGGCGGTAAAGAACCAGCAGAGGTCATCACTAAAGATACAATTTGCTTCGATGAGTTCTCCTTGAATCGGTGGAATATTCACGCGATCGCAAATTCCCGCACGTTTAGCATCAAAGGTAAAAGCGACACTAATCGCACCTGCTCGATAGAAGCCAAACCCGAACTTTTCGCCAACCCAGAACTGAGTTTGTCCTTCGAGAATATCGCCGATGTATTCATTCCCTAATTTACCATCACGTAAGAGTTGCCCCTGATCGATCCAGTAGCGAGAGAAGGAATTGGCGCGAATATAATCGGTGGCGATCGCTTGCGGCTGTCCTTGAGTAAGAGTAAGCGTTTTACCTTGCTTAGTAATAATTGTGGACTTCCCAAAGATAGCGAATTGAATATTAGCATTGAGTTCTCCTGTCAATAAAACTGTATTGTCTTCGCGTTTGAATTCATGGTTAACGTGATAAAGATAATTGAGAGAATTGTTTTGTAAAGCGACTTGAAGAATTACGCCCTCAGTTTGGAATATATGGATAGCTTTACAGGTTTTGCCATCACCCCCTGCTCCTATCCCAGAGGTAGCGGGGAGAATCGCAATTAAATTGGTACAGATTGGGCAAGTGTTCCTTAAATGTTCGATTCCACATTGATTACATTTAGTCCAACGCATTGATTCGAGCAATGGTTTGGGGAAATCTCCGCGCCAATCTTTTTCAAAGCAATTATGGAAATGTTGCAGTAAATCATCGGATAGAATTTTGTAAGGAATTGCGGGTTTGGGGTAGCGCACATCGGGATGAAAAACGGTGATGCGATGTAATGGTCTAGCGCTGTGAGGAATCATTGACGCTTGCGATTTGGGTTTATATACGCCGCCATAGGGATCGACATAGAGGAGGCTCTGCATCAGCATCACCGTGAAAGCGTACCAATCGGAATCGGGATTATGGGGATTGCTGAGAATTGGTTGATTGGCGTTGCGATCGCACAATAATGGATCGACAAATCGGGCGGTGAACACTTGACAAGGGAACTGTCCGAATTGAAAAGAATCGGCATCAATGAGATTGACTTGATTGTGATAAACCAATAGATTCAAATCATTGAAGTCGCCAACGGTTACATTTACCTCATGGATTTTGCTTACAGTTTCACGAAGATCTCGAAAGATATCGGTGACAAACTGCTGTGAGATGCCATTGGTATTACGAAAATTGCGATCGCTATATTTCAATAGGGGCAACGTATTTTGTAAAAATGGCATCGTATAGCCAAGAATTACCCCCTGTTTATCCGTAGCAAGAGTTTCAGGCTTGATCACCCTCACAGGTAAATTACTAGGAAACGCTGGTAACTTTTGCTGATGGGTAGCGATGCGCGATCGCGCGGCTAATTGTTCTTGGGGAAGCAACTCATAATCAGGATGATCGGGCTGTTTGAATAGTTTGAGAACTTTTCCATTCTTTAGATCATAGATATCCGCTTCGCCACCCTTACCGATCGCATTTTTAGGATTCAGTTTAATCCGCTTTTGATTGAGATAGATATCCATAAAATTTCTCCACAACTGTACGCATATCGTTATCGAGATAGCTCAAGGCTTGGTTTGCAATATCTTCAGGAACACCACCATAAAAGGCTTCGGCAATACCGCCTGTAATACAAGCGAGGGTATCGCTATCACCACCGAGGGAAATTGCATTACGAATCGCATCTTCAAAATCTGTTGATTCAAGAAAAGCAATAATTGCTTCAGGGACAGTTTCTTGGCAGGATTCGTTAAATTCGTAAACTGGGCGAATTTCGTCAACAGTACGATTAAGGTCATATTTAAAAGTATTGGCGATCGCCTGTTTAATCTGTTCCTTACTCTGACCTGTTCGCGCTAGATAAATGGCGATCGCCGTTGCTTGTGCGCCCTTGATTCCTTCAGGATGATTGTGGGTAACTTCGGCTGAACGTTTTGCTTCATTCATCACCGATTCCCAATCATCGTAGGCAAATCCAATAGAACTAACTCGCATCGCTGAGCCGTTACCCCAGCTATTGTAAGGTTCCATACTTTCAAATCTGATCCATTGAGCAAAGCGTCCACCATAGCCACGATTGGGATATTTACGAGCATAGTTTTTAATGTATTCTGCATAGTTGCCATTACTCAGCAAGCAATCGGCAACTGCAATAGTCAAAACCGTATCATCCGTAAAATCACAGGCTCCACCAAAGAGAGGGAAGTCTTTTGAATGATGATTATTAAACTCATAAATGGAACCGACAATATCACCGACAATTGCGCCTAACATAGTTTTCTCCTTTTAGCTTTTTGGTGATTGGTAACTGGTAATTGGTGATTGGTGATTGGTGATTGGTGATTGAGAAATTGGTGATTGAGGGTTTTTCTATTTGAGCCAATCGCTAACAGCTAAAAGCTAACCGCCTCCTAATTACCACCAAACTCGTATCATCTGACAAAACACCCGATCGCTTATTTAGCTCTCTTTTTTGCCAATCAGGTTTGACTTCTTCCCGATTGAGTATGGCTAACTTCCGTCTAATTGCATCAGGATTTGTGAAATAACGATCTTCTTGCCAAAATTGATGGATATCTGCAACTTTGATCAAATCATCAATGCCATCAGTGGCGATGAGAATAGATTCTAACTGTGCTGTTGGGATGCGATCGCGTATTTCAAAATTAATTGCTTCAGGTTTATACAAGCCATAGGCAAGATAGGGAGGAGCGTTATCAGGATAGGCAGGAATTTGGGTAAGTTTGCCATTGATCGCGATCGCGCCGTCACCCATAGAGAAAGTGACCGTTTCGCGCTCTGTGATTACTACACCAACAATCGTAAATAGCAAATAATCATTGACAAATTCCCTGTCGCCATTGGCAAGCGTGATGAAATCCTTTAACTTCTGCAATAAATTGAACTTAACTAGATGCCAAAATTCAGGATTTGATATTTGAGAATCTTGGGTTGTCTCTTGATTGAGAAGATTGCTAATTGCCTCAATCACTAATCTCGCTCCTAGCTTTGCACCAACTTCGCTATGCTTGCCACTGCCACAACCATCGCACACCACAGCAATTATAAATTTTTCTTCTATAGAGATGTGATAGGCATCCTGATTGTTTTTGCCAGCTAGAAAATGATTACGCCCAATGCTCGAACCGCTTGCAGATGCAAATTGCTTTGCTAAATCTTGCTTTACTAATTCCTGACTAAAGGAGTCAGAAATTTCTGGCGATCGCTCATTGAGAATATCCACTTGTCCTTGCATCGCGATATAGTGTATAAACTACACAAACTACTATAGTGTTATTTTTACACTATGTCAACTATTACTTGCAAAGTCGTCTCCATATATAGCTGTAGCCATTCTTGCTAGGACATAAAACCAGAAATCGATTTGCGCCGCAAATCGCCTTCTAGGGTTTCTAATACAGGCGATTACAGCTACAGCAACTTTATCTACATACAAACCTATGCCTCATACCTACGATTACCCCCGTCCCGCCCTTACTGTTGACTGCCTTGTGTTTGGACTTGACGCAGAGCTAGAGTTAAAAATAATGCTGATTAAGCGCAATATTCCGCCATTTCAAGGACAGTGGGCGATTCCGGGAGGATTCGTACGGATGGATGAGACTTTAGAACAGGCGGCTTTGCGAGAGCTGCAAGAGGAAACAGGGATTCATGATGTTTATCTGGAACAGCTTTATACTTTTGGAGATCTGGGGCGTGACCCACGCGATCGCACGGTGACGGTTGCTTACTATGCGTTAATTAACCTAGTCGAACAGCAAGTTCAAGCTGCCACCGATGCTAGTGATGCAGATTGGTTTTTATTGAATGACTTGCCAGAGCTTGCCTTTGACCATGATCAAATTGTGCAAACAGCGATCGCCCGACTACGGAGCAAAATTCGCTATGAACCCATTGGCTTTGAACTGTTACCTAAAAATTTCACCCTTTCTCAGTTACAAAAGCTCTACGAAACAGTGCTTAATCGTCCTTTAGATAAACGCAATTTTCGCAAAAAAATCTTGAGTATGGATTTACTAATTGACACAGGCGAAGTGCAGCACAAAGTCTCCCATCGCGCGGCAAAGCTCTATCAATTTGATGAAGACAAATATGCACAGCTTCAAAAAAATGGCTTTAACTTTGAAATCTAGACCTTAGCTCTAATCATTCTTAATGAAGCGATCACTAATTTGGCGATCGTATACTGATTATTGCCATTAGGATATATAAGTAGTATTTATCTACCTGCTAGAGCCTCTCCTATTCAAATCATGAGCCAAACTCTATGTATAAAAGGGAATTCAAGCTTCCGAGTCAATACACAAATAACTTTTATGATGGCTCGATCTATGATCTTGTGTTTTTAGACTTAGAATGGTGTCGCGATTTTCATAGAAATGGAACTGTTCAAAAGATATTTGGATATACCCTTACTCGTATTTTAGAAGGTAGTAATGAGCAGTATATAAAAATTCAATTTATTGAATCTAGTACCCAAGAAAAAAATATAATTCAAGATATTTTAAATGACTTACATAGCTTACAGAGCAAGTATTTTGTTGGCTATGGGCTATCGACTAGCGATATGTTTTGTTTACGCCAAAGAATTGAAGCTTTGGACTTTATTCCTAAAGTTGATAGTATTAGAATCTTAGATTTACAAAAGACCAGTCAACGTACTGATCTCAATCAAGGGCTAAATAATCTATTTGCCTATTTAGGGATTCCCATTGATAAGAGAATTAAGGGATATTATGTATTCCGCAATGGTGTAAAAGTATTACGGAAAGAACGCGGATATGAAACAATTCTTAATGAAATTTATGAGTATTGCCTAGAAGATGCCGAAAATTACTTTCACATTATTAGCAATTGGCAGAGTCAATTTCCATTAGTCGATCGCCACAAACATCAAACCATTAATCTCAAACTCGATCCCCGTTCAGAACAACGGATTCGATCGCGCAGGGGAGCAGCCCTCCAAAGACCTTCATAAACTCAGAATTTAGCAACCTCTATGGATACTGTCACTAATATCAAAGTTACTTTACAAGAAAAAATTGGCGCAGCGATCGTCGAAATTAGCGATCGCAGTGAACTCCACAAACATCATCAAGGACGGATGAATGCCCCCGCAGGCAGTGGACATTACGACGCGATTATCGTTGCAGAGAGCTTTGCGGGTAAAACGATGATGCAACAGCATCGCATGGTCTACGCCGCCCTCGCCGATCAGATGCAAACTACAATTCATGCCCTCGCCCTCAAGACCTATACGCCTGAGCAGTGGCAAAATTTAGCCAAACAGTGATTAAGAACAACATTTTGCGTTGTTCTTAATCACGCAAAAGTTCTAGTAATTTTGTGACGGGAAAGGGGGAATGCACCTAATTTGTATTAACTTTGAGTAGCAATGTTTTCGGGAAGTTGGTACATGGAAGACGCTAAAAATCCTGCAAAGGACACCCCAGATAGCCAAGCTCATCAGTTAAAGAATAATCTCAGTAATCAGGGCGGCGATCGCAAAGATAATCGCGGCAATCCCATTTTTTACAAATTATTTAAGTGGCTAATCGTCAGACCATTACTGTACTTGTTTTACCAAGAGCGTATTTATGGGGCAGAAAAAGTCCCACTTAAGAGCAATCTGATCGTGGTCAGCAATCACGCGAGTGACTTTGATCCTTTGATTGTCGGTAGCTGTATGGGTCGTCCTGTGGCATTTATGGCAAAGGAGGAACTGTTTAATATTCCTGTGATCAGCCAGTCGATTAAGGCATTTGGGGCATATCCTGTCAAACGAGGGGCAGGCGATCGCGCGGCAATCAGATCAGCGATCGAGTCGATTAATAATGGCTGGGCAACGGGAATTTTTTTGCAAGGAACGCGCACCCTTGATGGCAAAATCACGGAGCCGAAGCTGGGAGCGGCGATGATTGCTGCTAAAACCCAAGCGCCATTCCTGCCCGTTAGCGTCTGGGGAACTGAGAAAATTTTACCGAAGGGAGCGAAATTCCCTAAGTTATTTCAGCCCGTTACCGTCAGAATTGGCGATTTGATTCCACCGCCAGAGTCAGGCGATCGCGCCACCCTTGAGGCATTTACCCAAAAATGCGCCGATGCGATTAACGCGCTCCACGCCCTAGGAAGATAAAAAAAGCCTCGCAATGCGAGGCTTTTTTTTATCTTCAGTAAAGGGCGGCGCGAAGCGCCGCCCCTTTTGGTTTTAATCGGGGGAATAGGCTAGCAATGTGCCATTCTGACCAATTACAAAACCGCGATCGTGGGAGAAGAAATAAATCTGATAGAGATTTGCGCCAACATTTGCCGCCGACAAATCACGTTTCCAAGTTTTGCCACCATCTTCACTATGGAGCAGTCTTGAGCTACCACCTGACAGCCAAGCATTGTTTTCGTCTTGATAGGCGAGATCTAGCAAACCAAAGCCGCCGCCCTCTCTGGGAGTTTGCTTCTTATCCCATTTTTCAAAGGAGTCAACTTCGCTAAACTGTACCTGACCACCACGGTTGAGCATCCACAGGCGATTGTCAGGGGTATAGCCCATGTTTTGGACACGGCGTGAGCTATTGCGGTTGTGTTGTACCCAAGTTACATCCCCAGGTTGCCATGTGGAGTAGAAGTTACCATTGGCGGAGATTGCCACATAGCGACCATCTTCACTACGGTTGATGTTACGCGCGTTACCCACTGCTTGGGTGACTAGAGCTTTCCAGTTTTGACCCGCATCTTGAGTGCTGTAGATTGCGCCTAGATCAGTAACCATTTCGGCAGAGTTTTTGCCTGTTGCCACGATCGCAAAGGGATCGCCGGGGAGCTTGGAGCTAAGTCCGATGCGTGACCAAGACTTGCCATCATCGGTAGTGTGCAGTAACAATGCAGGTTGTCCTGTGATCCAGCCTTCTTTGCCTGAAAAACTGACCGAAGAAAAACGGTAAATGCTATCACCGAGATCAAGTTTGCGTTCTTCCCAAGTTTTGCCGCCGTCGGTGGATTCTAGCAGGGTGGCATCAGTACCGACGAGCCAACCATGCTCGAGATTATTTTTATCAAACCAAAGATTGAGGGGTGTAATGGCAACGGGAAGATCAACTTTGTGCCAGTTGCCACCATGATCGGCGAAGGCATTATCTATGCCTGTGCTAAGTCCGCCGCAAACCATGAAGAGGCAGACTGAGAGAGCGATGAGAAAGCGTTTTATGCTTTTTTTCATAGAAGTTATAGAGGATTGATCTATCAAAATAACGGTTACAGAATAATGATTGTGGGCGATTCAGGTTTTTTATTAAATGGCGATTAAATAGCGACTAAATTGCGATTTATTTAACAAAGGGCGTAGTTAATCTAGGGCGTAGAGACTGATAAAGAACACTACAGCTAGAGCCAACGCTCCAAATATCAAGATATTTTTTTGCCCTGGGGTCATGACATTGACACCAAATCCATAACCCAAATTTTCGGTAAATCCAGAGGGTTTAGCGGCAACTCCGATATCCGCGAAGGCTTTTTTCTTGGTGTTGCACACAGGACAACGCCAGTCTTCTGCGATCGCTTCAAAGGCAGTGCCAGCAGGAATATTCCGTTTGCTATCGCCGTTGGCAGGTTCATATATATAGCCACATACGCCACATTCATGGCGATGCAGTTCTTCTTCTACTGCGGCAATAACTAATTCTTCGGCTATGGCGGGGTTATTTTCTGGGTTGGAGTCTTCCGTAACTTTGATTTCGGGTTCCATAATTTTGAGTGGGTTTGATCAAGGTGAGGGCGATCGCTTAGTAATTCTTGTAACAAATTATTACATCTTTTTGACCCGCCTTTTGAGTACGGCTTTTTAACCCGCCTTTGGTGGCATAAAACTAGAAGATGAGTTGCGCCGCAACTCATCTTCTAGTTTTGTATTTAGATGGCGATCGCTGGTTAGTCTCTATAATTGGCTTTGAGCAACTTATCAATTTTTAGTTTGATTTCTAACTTAATTTCTCACCTAGTCATGCCTCACCTATTCGCTCAGATTCCGATCTGGCAGTGGTTAACTGAGCCTTTAGCTTTGGAATTTATGCGAAATGCTCTAGTTGCAGGGGCTCTGGCGGGAATTATTTGTCCTGCGATTGGTTGCTTTTTAATTGTGCAACGGATGGCATTGCTCGGTGATGTGATGACCCATACGGTGATGCCGGGGATGGCGATCGCCTTTTTTTGGCGGATTGATGTGGCGATTGGGGCGTTTATTTCGGGAATCGGTAGTGCTTTTTTGATTGCGCTGTTGCGATCGCAGACGCGCGTTAAGGTTGATGCGGCGATGGCGTTGACTTCTTCGAGCTTTTTTGCGATCGGGATTTTGCTAATTTCGATCCTAAAGATCAAGATTGATCTGCATGGCTTTTTATTTGGCGATATTCTCAGCGTCTCTATGACCGATACGATCCGCGCAGGGGTGATCACGGTGATTGTGTTGGCGGCGATCGCCACTTTTTATAAGCAATTACTTTTCTATACCTTTGATCGCACAGGGGCGCAGGCTTTGGGGCTACCTGTAAATCTAATCTATCTGGGGCTAATGGCAGGGGTGACACTGACGATTATTGCCAGTATGCAGACGATGGGCGTGGTGCTGGTGGTGTCGCTGTTAGTGGGACCTGCGATTACTGCCTATTTATTAGTTAAGGAATTGCATCAAATGATTTTTGTGGGCGCTGGTTTGGGTGTGACCGCCAGTGCGATCGGGCTATACGCCAGCTATTACCTAAATTTACCCTCTGGTCCTGCGATCGTGGTGGCGGTATTGACTTTATTTTTAGTAACTTTAGTTTTTAGCCCCAGCCAAGGTTTGTTGACCAAGCCCAAATAAGGCTTCGGCTCCGCTCAGTCCCCGTATATCGGTGGCTGAGCGGAGCCGAAGCCTTTTGTGATTTACCTAAGAAGGCTGTACGACCTATGCTTCAGTGACTTCTTCAGTTTCGGCAACGACTTCTTCAGATGCCACTTCCTCAACCACTTCTTCAACCACTTCAGGTTTGGGCTGAGTTGGCTTAGGTCCACGGACGAGAGCAAGATTTACGGGTGCTTTTACTTCTTCGCGATCGCCACGCTTGCCGTGTCTATCTTTACGACCTTTAGAATCTTTGCCACCACGATCAGAACGCTTGCCCTCAGCCTCCTTAGCAATATTGCCGTCGTTATTTTCGGTTTGGGGCTGACGATCTGCCTTTTTAATAGGACGTTCTACCATGACTGTAATTGCTTGTATTAGATTTGTGTACTCTGTATCCTAGCCTGTTTCGGTCTACACCCGCCAAAAAAGCTGACACAGCGAAGCAAGTTTGAAAAATAGGGCTTCGACTTCGCTCAGCCATCGTATATTGCTGGCTGAGCGAAGTCGAAGCCTCTTGAATTTATTTAGAATTACTATATTTAACAAGAATCAGGCTTAGCAAAATATCGTTCTACTATCGTTATCGATAGACTTGAAGATTCCGTAGTTAGCACTACAAAAGCGCTCTTTCGCTAACACTTAGTCTAGGGGCATTACTTCAGAATTATTACGAAAGTAAATCAATCAAACCCATGACAAACCATTACTCGGTAGCAATTATTGGCGGTGGTCAGGCTGGTTTATCAATGAGCTACTGCCTCAAGGAGAGAAGCGTAGACCATATTATCTTTGAAAAAAATCAAATCGCTAATGCTTGGCGCAATCAAAGATGGGATTCCTTTTGCTTAGTAACCCCAAATTGGCAATGTCAGTTACCGGGATATCCCTATCAGGGAGAACAGCCAGAAGGATTTATCAAAAAAGATGAAATAGTTGCCTATATCGAAGATTATGCGCGTTCCTTTGATCCGCCAATTCGTGAAGGTGTCGAAGTTTTATCGATCAAAAGAGGCGATCGCCATAGCTTCGAGCTAACGACATCGATTGGTGATTACACCGCCGATCAAGTTGTCGTCGCCGCAGGTGCGTACCACCAGCCCAAGATTCCTAGTATTGCCGAACGTTTACCCGAATCAATTCTGCAATTACATTCTTCTAAATATAAAAATCCCGATGTTCTACCCGATGGCGCAGTCTTGGTCATTGGTACTGGTCAATCGGGCTGCCAAATTGCCGAAGATCTCCACCTCGCAGGGCGCAAAGTTCATTTGTGCGTGGGCAGTGCGCCGCGATCGCCACGACGTTATCGCGGCAAAGATGCGGTGGAATGGCTCGATCTAATGGGATATTACGACCTCTCCATCGATCAGCACCCTCAAAAAGAAAAGGTCAGAGCCAAGGCAAATCACTACCTAACGGGGCGTGATGGTGGCAGAGAGATTGATCTGCGTCGCTTTGCCCTTGAGGGAATGCAACTACATGGCAGGCTTAAAAATATTGCGCGACAAGATGGCAATCTCAAATTAGAGTTCTTCGATGATCTTCAAAAAAATCTAGATGGGGCTGACGCTGTTTCGGAAAGCATCAAAAAAACCATTGATAATTTCATTGCTAAAAATAATATTGCCGCACCTGTCGAGCCTCCCTATCAACCAATCTGGCAACCTGAATCAGAATGTCCTGATCTAGATTTAGTCGCCGCAGGTATTACAACCGTGATCTGGTGTACGGGCTTTCGGTCTGACTTTGGCTGGATCGAAGTACCCGTCTTTGATGGCAAAGGCTATCCTAGCCACGATCGCGGTGTAACCGAGGTGAAGGGGCTGTACTTCCTTGGTTTGCCTTGGCTTTATACATGGGGTTCAGGCAGATTTTCGGGCGTGGCGCGGGATGCGACTTATCTTGCTGATTACATCATGGCAAGACGCAAAGTTACCCACAATAACGACTGGGCAGTGGTGAATGAGTTTTTATTGGGTTCCTAGCTTCGGCTCCGCTCAGCTACCATACCTATCTAAATCGCTAGGTGTGCGATCGCAAATTGATCAATCTCTAAAAATAGCGATCGCCTTCCTATTGATAACGATAGAATTCACTCTTTCGTAACTAGAGATACAAAATAAAGGTTCTTTTCAAACGTAATCTTAACTTAACTTCAAATAGAACCGCATTCATTACAGCAACCAAAAGCCAATCGCTAAAAGCTAACCGCTAAAAGCCAAAAGCTCTATCTAAAAATATTTTGAGGAATCATCAATGCCTGAAGTAACTACTCCCGCCCACCAAACTGGCGACTTCTTTGTAAATTATGAAGAGAAAGTATTTGAGGATGTCAAGGCTGAACCAGGGGAAAAAGCGTTAGTTACTTTCCATACCGTTGCCTTTGAAGGTTCGATTGGTTTTGTGAACCTATTACAAGCAACTCGCTTGCTGCGTAAGGGGTTTGAGACTTCTGTCCTCCTCTATGGACCTGGGGTTACCCTTGGCGTACAACGGGGCTTTCCCAAACTCGGTGATGCGGCTTTTCCCGGACATCAGAACTTTAACGAACAGATTGTGAAGTTCATGTCTGAAGGTGGCAAGGTCTATGCCTGTCGCTTTGCGTTGCAAGCCCTTTACGGACATGGCGAGCCTTCTCTCATCCCCGGCATTCGTCCGATCAGCCCCCTTGATGTTTTAGATATTATCCTGTTGCACCGTAAGGATAATGCCTTCATTTTGGATACTTGGACAGTATAAAAAACATTACTAGAACTCATTCAAAATCTAAATCACCCTCATCTTCCAATCCCTTCTCCCTTTCTGGGAGAAGGGGCGTAAGATTTTTATCATTCCCCTGTTCCTTTTTTAGCTTCCTAAATCTTCTTACAGAACTTGACAGGATCAATCGTGGATTACTCACGCAAGGTTAGAGCGGCGGCAGTGCAGATTAGTCCTGTTCTGTTTAGCCGAGATGGTACGACAGAAAAAGTATTACAGGCGATCGCCAATGCTGCCAAAGAAGGTGCGGAGATTGTCGTTTTCCCTGAGACCTTCATTCCCTATTATCCCTACTTCTCCTTTGTGCAACCTGCCGTCCTCATGGGTAAGGAGCATATGCGGCTTTACGAAGAAGCGGTAACGGTTCCTAGCCCTGTGACCGATGCAGTCAGTCAAGCGGCGCGATCGCATGGGATTGTTGTGGTTTTAGGAGTAAATGAGCGCGATCATGGTTCCCTTTACAACACCCAATTAATCTTTGATGCCGATGGTTCTCTATTACTGAAGCGGCGCAAGATTACGCCCACTTACCATGAGCGCATGGTGTGGGGACAGGGTGATGGCTCAGGATTAAAGGCTGTGGATACGGCAGTGGGTAAAGTGGGCGCTCTTGCCTGTTGGGAACATTACAATCCCCTTGCCAGATTTGCGCTGATGGCACAGCATGAACAGATCCATTGCGCCCAGTTTCCGGGGTCGCTAGTGGGACAGATCTTTGCTGACCAGATTGAAGTCACGATCCGTCACCATGCCTTGGAATCAGGATGCTTTGTGATCAATGCTACGGGATGGCTATCTCCTGAGCAGGTCAGTCAAATCACCAGTGATGAGAAGCTACAAAAAGCTCTCAGTGGTGGCTGTAACACGGCGATTATTTCTCCTGAAGGGAATCATCTCTGTCCTCCGATTACCGATGGTGAGGGTATGGCGATCGCTGATCTAGACTTTTCGCTGATCACCAAGCGGAAGCGGATGATGGACTCAGTTGGTCACTATGCGCGTCCTGACTTACTACAAGCGCGGTTAAATCCTGAGCCATTCCAAGGACTACAAACTACAGAATTACCAATTTCTAAAACTAGCAAAGCTAACATCTCCCCTATTGAAACGTTTGAAAGTGGATTGAACGGACTTTATGAAACCTCCCCTACCTCCCTTTGATTTAGAATCTGCCAAAGCCAAGGTGCAAGCGGCGGAAGATGCTTGGAATACTCGCGATCCTGAGCGGGTTGCCCTTGCCTATACCGAAGATTCGCAATGGCGGAATCGGGCGGAATTTTTTAGTGGTAGAGAAGCGATCGTTGCTTTCTTGAAACGTAAATGGGCAAAGGAGCTTGATTACCGTCTGCGAAAGGAGCTATGGAGCTTTATGGATAATCGTATCTCTGTCTGTTTTGAGTACGAGTGGCATGATGACTCTGGCTACTGGTATCGCGCCTATGGTAATGAGAATTGGGAGTTTGCTGAGAATGGATTAATGCGCCGCCGTCAAGCCAGTATTAACGATGTGCAGATTCAAGAAAGCGATCGCAAGTTTCGGTGGGAGCGTAATCCGTAAATGGATAGGCAACAAAAACAGAAATTAATTACGGAATTGCAAACTAAAGGTTTGCAAATAGTTGATCGTGATACTGATGTTCCTAGCTCTAGCGCCAATGGTCGTAAGGGAGGCGCAGGTCCTTCGGATCACAAGGCAATTTCCATTGATGGTACGACGGTGATGGTTCCCATTTTTAATAGTACGGCGGCGGCTTCTCCGTACAGTATTGAGATGCAGTCAGCTAATGAGATGCTGCTATCTCTAAAACAGGAAAAGATTGCCGCGATCTCCCTTCCAAAATCACCGAAATTTTATGGTTTGACCACCAGTGACGGCATTCCCTATCCCAAGATTGCCCTGTTGCATAGTCATGATGTGTTAGCAACGACGGTGCTGCAAACCTGTATGCGCTACAACAATACGGAAACTTCTTGCCAATTTTGCGCGATCGGGGAATCCCTCGAAGCAGGAAGAACGATCGCCCGTAAGACTCCTGCCCAACTAGCGGAAGTTGCGGAAGCGGCGGTGAGATTAGATGGCGTGAAGCAAATGGTAATGACCACAGGCACGCCCAATACTAGCGATCGCGGTGCTGCCTATTTGACGGAATGTGCTAAGGCGATTAAAGCCAAAGTGGATCTTCCCATTCAAGCCCAATGCGAACCACCCGATGATTTTAGTTGGTTTGAGAAGATGAAGGCGGCGGGAATTGACACTTTGGGAATGCACCTCGAAGCCGCTGACCCTGATGTTCGCGCCAAGATAATGGCGGGTAAAGCTTCTGTACCTCTGGAATATTATTTCCAAGCCTTTGAAGCGGCGGTCAAAGTTTTTGGTTGGGGACAGGTTAGCACCTATCTCCTAGCGGGGCTAGGCGATAGTTTGGAAACTTTAGTATCCACTTGCGATCGCTTGATTAGTATTGGCGTTTATCCCTTTGTCGTTCCCTTTGTACCGATTAGCGGTACGCCTTTAGCTAATCATCCTGCCCCTAGTAGTGAGTTTATGATGGCAGTCTATACACAGGTGGGTGCGTTATTAAGGCGATCGCAGATGTCTTCGGCGGACATTAAGGCGGGTTGTGCCAAATGTGGTGCTTGTTCAGCTTTGTCGTTATTTGAGTAGAACCAAGAAAAATAGGGCTTCGACTCCGCTCAGCCATCGATATATGTTGGCTGAGCGGAGTCGAGGCCCATCACAACGCAACTCTGCTCTATTCCTATTTAATCCCCTGTCTAAAGTGCAATTATGAATAATCCAAATTCCCATAATCCTCAATATATTTTTAAGTTAGCTTCCACTGCTCAGGAAATTGACGCATATTTTGACCTGCGAAGAGCGATATTTGTCGAAGAACAGTACGTTTTTGAAGAGAATGATGTCGATGACATTGATGCGATCGCCTATCCGATTGTGGCAATTAATCCCGAAGATCAGCAGGTTGTGGGCGTAGTTAGGATTTACGAAACCGAAAAGGGCATTTGGTATGGGGGCAGATTGGGAACTCGTCGCGACTATCGACGTGGCTGGCAAATTGGCAAGGGCTTAATTTATAAAGCAGTGACAACAGCGAATACATGGGGTTGCGATCGCTTTCTTGCCACCGTCCAAGCCCAAAATGTGCGATTCTTCCAGCGTTTACATTGGCAATCACTAGAGGAAATTACGATCTGCGATCGCCCTCACCACTTTATGGAAGCCGACCTAAACTTCTATCCCCCTAGCGATGAAATCCGCCCCGTTGACTTTCGTCAGCACTTGCGCGAGGCTTCCTAAAATGTTGGCTGACCTAGCGGCGCGGTTGCGGAAATCCTTGGGGATTTTGCACAAACAAGATATTCAGATTGCTGCTAAAGCGCTAGGTTGGGAAAGTCCTGATATTCTCCTAGGTGATGACTGTGCCGCGATTCCTGATGGTGATGGCTATTTGCTGCTGGCGGCGGAGGGAATGTTACCGCAACTAATCGAAACCGATCCTTGGTTTGCAGGTTGGTGTGCGGTGATGGTGAATGTCAGCGACATTTACTCAATGGGAGGCAGTGCGATCGCGATCGTTGATACTCTCTGGAGTCAATCCCCTGATACAGTTTCAGAATTATTAGCAGGGATGAAAGCGGCAGCGGCGGCTTATCAAGTGCCGATTGTGGGCGGACATACTAATCTACGCAGTGCTTACAATGCTCTGTCGGTGGCGATCTTGGGACGTGCCTCTAAGTTGTTGACTAGCTTCAATGCTCAACCCGATGATTTGTTACTAGCAGCGAGCAACTTGCGCGGAGCCTATCATCCCGATTATCCCTTTTGGAATGCTGCGACTAAGGCTGACCCTGTGCGATTGCGGCAAAATTTAGCAATTTTGCCAAAGTTAGCTGAATTAGAACTCTGTGATACCGCTAAGGACATTAGTATGGGCGGCATCATCGGCACATTGCTGATGCTAATGGAAACTTCCCAAACTGGCGCTATTCTCGATCTCGATCAGATTCCTATGCCCACAGGTCTTGATCGTCATAGCAATTTAGAGAAATGGTTAGTTTCTTTCCCTAGTTACGGCTTTTTAATGAGCATCCGTCCTGACAAAGTGGCGGCAGTCCAAGCTTTATTCCACGCGCAAGACCTCGCCTGTGCTGTGGTTGGAACAGTAACAACAGGCACAAAGATCACCCTGCGATCGCAAGGTCAATCGACAATATTCTGGGATTTTGCCGACGAGTCGCTGACTGGCTTCGCGCCGCCATCATCTATTGATAGCTGAGCAAGGTTGAGAAGTTTAGCCAAGATCGTTAAATCTTCTAGAACATTAAGTCAATATACTTATGAACAGCCAAAATTAGGATCTTGAGGTAGGGTTATGGAGTAAAGCGTCAAAAACAGTTAACTACAGGAATAAATCATATTTATGGTCACTACTCCTCAACAAGAATCAATCACCGAGACTACAATCCAAGCAATTAGTTGCTATGGCAACGCTCGTTCCACCGTTACAGGTCAGCCCCTAAGTGCTGAGGAACTGCAAAAATTAGATGCTTACTGGCGCGCTTGCAACTATCTGGCGATCGGCATGATCTATCTGCGTGAAAATGCTCTATTACGCGATCGCCTCAAGGCGGAACACGTCAAAAATCGCCTTCTCGGACATTGGGGATCAAGCCCCGGTATGAGCTTTGTCTATACCCAGCTCAACCGCCTGATCAACAAGTACGATCTGAATATGATCTTTCTCGCAGGTCCCGGACATGGCGCTCCCGGAATTCTCGCCCCTGTCTATCTGGAAGGGACTTATTCGGAAATCTATCATGATATTAGCGAAGACGAAGAAGGACTGAAGCGTTTCTTCAAGCAGTTCTCCTTTCCCGGAGGCATCGGTAGCCACTGCACCCCTGAAACCCCCGGCTCGATCCATGAAGGCGGCGAACTCGGTTACAGTGTTTCCCACGCCTACGGCACAGTTTTTGATAATCCCGATCTAATCTCAGTAGTGATGGTCGGCGATGGCGAGTCCGAGACTGGCCCATTAGCAACCGCTTGGCATTCCAATAAATTTATCAATCCCATTCGTGACGGTGCTGTCCTGCCTATTCTGCATCTGAATGGTTACAAGATTAATAACCCCACTGTCCTCTCGCGGATTAGCCATGAGGAACTAGAAAGTCTATTTATCGGTTACGGCTACCAACCCTACTTTGTGGAAGGTTCCGATCCTGAGTCGATGCACCAAGCGATCGCCTCAACTCTAGAGCATTGCATTAATGAGATTAGAGCAATCCAGCAAGAAGCAAGGAGTACAGGGATCGCTAAGCGTGCCAAGTTCCCGATGATCGTCTTCCGTACTCCCAAAGGCTGGACAGGTCCCGCTAACGTCGATGGTCATAAGGTCGAAGGTTTCTGGAGAGCGCACCAAGTTCCTCTATCAGGAATGCACAGCAATGCCGAGCATTTACAGATGCTTGAAGATTGGATGCGAAGTTATAAGCCTGAAGAGTTATTTGACGCAGATGGCAGGTTAATGCCTGAACTCAAGGAACTTGCCCCCAAGGGAACTCGCCGCATGAGTGCCAATCCGATCGCCAATGGCGGACTGTTGCGAAGGGAATTGCGGATGCCCGACTTCCGTAAATATGGGGTAAAAATCGAGAATCCTGCTCAATTGGAAGTCGAAAATACTAAGCCCCTTGGCGTGTTTTTGCGGGATGTGATGAAGCAAAACATGGAGAACTTCCGTGTCTTTGGTCCTGATGAAAATACTTCCAATAAGTTGCAAGCAATTTATGAAGTGAGCAAAAAGTTCTGGATTGCGGAATATCTGCCCGAAGATGCTGACGGTGGCGAACTTTCCACCGATGGACGAGTGATGGAAATCCTCAGTGAGCATACCCTTGAGGGTTGGCTAGAGGGCTATTTGCTGACGGGACGGCATGGCTTCTTCTCCACCTATGAGTCCTTTGTCCATGTGATTGATTCGATGATCAATCAACATTGTAAATGGCTAGAAATTAGCAAAGAGATTCCTTGGCGATCGCCGATCGCTTCCCTTAACTTGTTGATTACTTCCACCGTCTGGCGGCAGGATCACAATGGTTTCACGCACCAAGATCCCGGATTCCTAGATGTGGTCGTCAACAAGAGCGCCGAAGTTACCCGCATCTATTTACCACCCGATGTGAATAGTCTGCTATCCGTTGCCGATCATTGCCTCCGCAGCACCGACTATGTGAATGTAATTGTCGCCGACAAGCAAGCTCACTTACAGTTCATGGATATGGATGCGGCGATCAAGCACTGTACTAAGGGCTTGGGCATTTGGGACTGGGCAAGTAATGACCAAGGCGAGGAGCCAGACGTGGTGATGGTGGGCTGTGGCGATATCCTCACGCAGGAAGCTCTGGCGGCGACGGTGTTGCTATGGGAGCATTTCCCCGAATTGAAGATTAGATTTATCAATGTGGTCGATCTATTCAAATTGCAGCCTGATACGGAGCATCCCCATGGACTCAGCGATCGCGATTTTGATTCGCTCTTCACCACTGATAAACCGATCATCTTCAACTTCCACGGCTATCCTTGGCTGATTCACCGTCTCGCCTATCGCCGCACCAATCACAAAAATCTCCATGTGCGCGGCTACAAGGAGAAGGGCAATATCAATACGCCCCTAGAACTGGCGATCAGTAATCAGGTCGATCGCTTTAGTTTGGCGATCGATGTGATTGACCGTGTGCCGAAGCTGCAAACTATCGGCGCTCACGCCAAGCAAGCATTGCTAGATCAACAAATCGAATGTCGTCAATATGCCTATGAGCATGGCATTGACAAGCCCGAAATCGTTAACTGGCGTTATCCTCACTAGATAAGCTGCCGCTCAATCAAAACCAGAATAACAGTGGCGGCGCTTTGCGCCGCCACTGTTAATAAAAGAAGTGCAGTGCTTCGCGCTGCACTTCTTTTAGATTAAAGATCGATAAACATCAACGGTTTGATTTACTGTCTTTTGCCAACTAAATCTTTGCAGGCGCTGTTTGCCTTTTTGGATTAATAAATCGCGTTGGCTAGGATTTTCTAATAAAAACACTAAGCGGTCGGCTAAATCATTGGTTGAAGTCGGTGTAAATAGTAAGCCCGCATCACCGACGACTTCAGGAATACTAGAGACATTTGAGGCAATCACCGCCGTGCCACAGGACATCGCCTCAAGGGGGGGGATCCCAAAACCCTCATACAGTGAAGGATAGACTAGAGCAATACTGAACTTGTAAAGTTTGGCAAGATGGTCATCATTGACAAAGCCATAGGCTTTGATCTGTTCAGTGAGATTTAAATCCTCAATCTGCTGCCGTTCTTCTATTGTTAGGTCAGATCCGACAATACACAACATCAGGTCGGGAAACTTAGAATGAATCTGCGAAAATGCCAACAATAAGCGCTCAAAGTTTTTGTATTTTGTGCGTAATCCCACATAGATGAAATAGGGGCTTTCAGGGATAACAGCATTAACATCAATGCAGCTCTCATTTAGCTCCGTTGCGAGCGGAGTCACGATAATCGGGCGATCGCTAAGGGTAGGATATTGTTCTAGCAGATCGGCTTTCGTATTTTCTGAAACGCAAAGGATCGCATCCGCTCTAGAAACAGCCCTGAGCTTACATTTGGCGACCCAGCCATCGGCATCAACTAGCTCCCTAAAACGTTCATGGATCATGTCGTGGACAGTAACCACAACAGGACAGCGATAATCAGTAATGGAGCGCCCTGTGATCAGAGAATAGTAAGTAGGGTGGGCAATCTGGGGCTTAGAAACACGATAGGCAACTTGAAAATAACTCTGCTTGAGAAAATGGCAAGTACGTCGAGGGCGAAAATCAACGCTATATCGCCATAGCGATAGATGGGGATGCTGGGGATTAGAACTGCGGCGATCGCGAGCGGTGGTGAGGGTGGGATAGCATTCGGAGGGCAGATTACTAATCAAATTATCAAAATATCGACTAATGCCGCCTGAACGATTGGCATAGGTGTCATAAATCTCGCCGTCGTAGAAAATATTCATTCATTTTGTAAACTGGTGATGAAACCTTAATTATTGCCGATCACTTTCTAAATCAAAAATGACCTTTTGCCAATACCAGACTTCATTCATATTAGGATGTTCCTGCTTAGCGATATCGATCAGGCGCTGAGCGATCGCCATATTGCCGCCGACTAGAGCTAATAAGCGTTGCTGCAACTCTAGGCTGGGCATTTGCATCAAATCCACTGTGGCAGCAGCTTTTGCTTGCTGGCGTTTGGCATCTTGGGACTGTTTTTGCAGTTCTGACTGCCAGAGGTTAACCCGATCAATCGCATAGCGATAGCGCTCCATCTGGGCAAGGTTAAACCAAATATTGGCTGCCTGTTGATAATCAGCGATCGCCCCTTGGAGATCGCCAAAGTCATATCTGGCTTCGGCGCGATCGCAGTAAGTTTGCGGATTATCGAGATCGATGGCTAGCGATCGCGAGAAATCTTCAATGGCAGCGCGATAGTCCTTGAGTTTGACATGGGCATGGGCGCGATCGCGATAGATCCGATGATCATGGGGATATTCACGCATTAACTGATTAAAATCAGCGATCGCTCCCTGCATATCACCGATTTCGCACCTAATTTTGCCGAGTCCAATTCGCACCTCAAGGTTTTGTGGCTCCAGAAAAAGGGCTTGATTGAGATCTTTAATTGCCCCTTGGGGATCGCCCATTTTGCCTAGGACAAGACCACGCAAACAAAAAGCTTGCACATTTTTGGGTTCAATTTGTAAGAGCCAGTTGAGATCGATCAGGGCATTGGTGTAGTTATTCGCATCAATTTGTTGTTGCACCTGCGCTAATACATCTATCGATGATGGCGGTATGAGGGATTCTAGGGGTTTATAACTCTCGATACAGCGCCGACAGTTTTCTTCATCGCGCAATTCTAAAAAGAGGCTGGCGGCTTTTTTGTAAGTGGCGATCGCCTTGGGGATTTGATTTTGCTGCTTATAGGTCAAGCCCAAAAGTTGATGGGCGGCGGCGGATTGGGGATTGATTTCTAGAGCTTGGGCGATGTCCGCTTGGGCGGCAACCAGATCACTGATCGCAATTTTGGTGATGCTCCGCGCCAGATAAACTTCCAAAAATTGGGGATTGAGGGCAAGGGCTTGGTCATAGTCGGCGATCGCCCCTTGGCGATCGCTTAGGTCAAATAAAACTAAGCCGCGCTGATAGTGGGCTTTGGCGAGGTTGACGCTTAGATTTGCGTCTAAAGCTGGGTCTATATCTGAACTAGAAGCGATCGCCGTACTCAAAGCTTGGATCGCCCCATAGCGATCGCCCGCCTTTGCCTTGGCAAGCCCCTGTTCATATCGTTCAAGAAATTGATTAATATTTTTATCTGTCATTGATCGCACCCAAACTGACCCTTTCAAAGTTTACGGCTTACAAATATCCCTGTGGTCATCAACGCACAAGTATTATAGTTAAAATAACCCCTTTGCAGTGGCTCATACAGGAGTTGTCGCGATGCCTAAAAAAACTTCAGAACAGCATAAAGCAAAGCCTCAAGACAAGCTCAAAGAGACTTCTAAAGATCTCAAGCACAAGCTTGAAAAAACTATTCATAATGTCGCTGACATTGCTGTTGAGCAATATCACCAAAATCTTGAAAAGAATCTAGAGAAAAATCTCAAAAAAGCGCATAAAAATATTGATAAACAGGTAGATACTGTACGCGATCGCCTTGAAGAATTTGATAGCTGGGCAGTGGATGCGGTCAATGAAACCCTTGAGAATGTCGAACAGAAGTTAGAAAAAAAAGTCACTAAAACCGTCAGCCGTCTCAAAAATTCTGTGCGATCGGTCTGGTCAAAACTAACGGATTAAATATAGCAGTTCTAAATAAGTTTGAAGAGGCTTCGACTGCGCTCAGCCACAGTATACCGATGGCTGAGCGCAGTCGAAGCCCTAGTTTTCTCATTTGAATTGTCTATAACTGGCTAAAGTATCCCCATATTCATGATTGTTAGGATACAAAACCAGAATACGAGTTGCGGCGCGGAGCGCCGCAACTCGCTTCTTGGGTTTTAATTTGTCCTAATACAAGTGAATATAGCTATATGATCTATACCTAGTCCTCGCTATTCCTGTTAAGACAGGAGTGACGACGCAAATTTTCTTGAATGTGCGAAAATATTAAGGTGTGAGAATACTACTCATAATAAGTAACTCAGCATATCCAAGGCTTCAAACACTTGCAAAGCTCAAAAGAGCAAAATATACAAATTATCACTGTCGGCTAAAGAGATAGCTAGTTTGGGAATCTAGCTATCTTTCATATTCATGCTTGCAGCAGATCTTGCTGTAAGAGGGAGGGCATTGTTTGCCCTCGCAGCGCCTAATGGAAGAAGGCAACAAGTACTTAATCGAAACAAATAAAATCAAGGGGTGATGATATGAAGCGTACTCAGGATCATAAAAAAAAGCCTTTCCAGTCAGTAGCTTCGAGTCAGATCACAACTTCATTTTTACAAACTAGAGGATTTGGGACACCACAGACAAACTCATCTGAAGACTCTTCAGTGCAATCACCCTCTAGATACTCCGAGAATTTCTTAGAAAGACTAATCAGTCAGCCCGCATCATCTGATACGTCGATCCAAACAAAAGCGACAAATCATTTCAAGCCTCTGCAATCCAAGCGTATGGCGATTCAAGCTAAGTTGAATATTGGCGCACCAAACGATAAGTACGAACAGGAAGCGGATCGGACTGCGGCTCAAGTATTACAGCAGATTAATTTACCTCCACAGGATAACTCTGTCCAAAGGCACTCTGCATTAGAAAAAAAAGAGCAGATCCAAGCCAAGTTTTCGCCACCCAAATTTTTGATGCCAAAACTACAGAGACGCACCAACTCGGCGGAAGAAGAAGCGTCAACAAATTTGGAGTCATCAATACAAAGGATGCGTGGGCGCGGACAGTCTCTAGAGCCAAATTTACAGTTAAAGATGGGTCAGGCGATGGGAGCAGACTTTAGCAATGTAAAGGTGCATACAGATTCAGAATCTGACCAACTAAACCAATCAATTCAGGCTAAAGCTTTTACGACGGGACAGGATGTATTTTTTCGGCAGGGGCAGTACAACCCGACGAGCAGTAGTGGGCAAGAATTAATTGCCCATGAATTAACCCACGTTATGCAGCAAAGTGGCGCACAAGCATCAAACAGTCAGCAAACAATTCATAAAGCTCCAGATCAGCAAATCCAACGCCTTGTTTCTAGAGAAGATTTTGTAAGCCTAGCTGGTGGTCCTAGTACCGTAGCTAGATTCAATTCCAGTACCTATACCAAGATTCTTCAATACCTAAAACAGGCGGAATCGGAAGAGAATGAAGACCGTAAAAAAACGATCCATGAAAATATCAAAAACCTATGTGAAAAATGGTTAGATTCACATTCTGAGAAAATGGGTGGCAAGGGCGGCAGTAATTTTACTTATTTGCCAAAGGGTAACTCTGAGGCAGATGACACCAAAGTCATCCATATTGCAGGTTTGTTGAAAGAAGTTTCGACTGCTCTTGGAGAAGACAAAATTCAAATAGGTGGTCAAACTCCTTCGGAAATTATTACTCAAGCCCGCGAAGAGAAAGAAGCATTAGTCAGTGATATCAATGCTGAAGAAGCAAAAGCTTCTGAAGGAGCCAATAGTTATAAATTAACCTTGCTTGCCTCGGTTCAGAATCCGTACCTCATAGATTTTGCTAAGAAGCGACTAGCTTTGACAATTGAAAATAAGCGCAAACTAAGATCTAAAAACAAAAAGAGTAATGACGACATCAAGAATGAGGCTGCTAAGCAGGTATTAATGGAGAAAGAAAGTGAAAAGTTTGCCGCGATGAAGTCCGAAGAACAACTAGAAGCGATCAAAAAGTTGGCAGAGGCATCATCGGCAGTCGGTCACACTTGGATAAACTTGGCAACCCTCAATGCTGAGAAGAGTCTTCTAAATAAACATAGTTTTGGTTTCTATCCCAAGGAATTCTATAATCAACCCACGGTTCCAGTCCCTGGTGAAGTTGTTTACCCAGATAATGTTCATACAGGTGATCCCACACAATTAGCTGTGGACTACGATTTAAACAAAACACAATATTCTCAAGCTTTAGATTTTGCCAAGAAACAAAGACAATCTCCTCCCCAATATCAGTTGACTGGCTATAACTGTACTTTCTTTGCTAAAAAAGTTGTAGAAGCTGCGGGTCAGGCATTCCCTGGAAATGCGTTTATGACAGTCCCCACGGGAGCTGTCTCTGCAATAACGGGATTAGGCAAGGACAAGGCTTTTAACCCCAATGCTCTGTATGATGCGCTAAATACCTACGATGGCAAGGATGGCAATCCTCAGTCCTATGTACCAGAGAGAATAGAGAAGAAAAAAGAGCTTACTGCTTTCGAGAAGATATACAAATGTGTTTTAGATTGGCAGACTGATAAGTTTACCCTAAACCAAGATATTCAAGAAAAGTATGCATCGGGAGGTTCAAGTAAGCAAACCTTTAAGAGTGGTACAGAAATAAAAATCACTGATGCCTACAATGGCAGGATTGACAATGAAGTAGCCATAAGCAAAGTTGACTCCAAGGATGACGAACATTGGTTTGATGCGGACATTTTATACAATGCGATCGCTGATCAAGTCATGGCGACTATAGAGTGAGTTTAGGGCTGATGTCCGCCGCCCCCCCGAAAATATGAGGGCAATTTATGAGTTGCCCTCACATTTTCGACTCTGTTGAACTGGCTTTAAATAGTTTGTGGTTACGCACTAAACAATTGCAAAAATATTTTTTCTAGGCTTGCAAAAATTGTGCAAGGTTGTGGCATAATCATAAAGCACTAAAAAAGCACAGACAAAATGCCCTCATGGCTCAGGGGTAGAGCATTCCCTTGGTAAGGGAAAGGTCACGGGTTCAAATCCCGTTGAGGGCTTAAAGTTAAATAGACAAAAGCAGCGACGCATAGCATCGCTGCTTTTGGTTTAGCTGACAATTAAATTCTGCAAAGCGCTACGCATCTGTCCAAGGGAATTTTGACTTGCGTAATCAGTAAACCTTGGAGTTCCCCAGTTTTGTATGAACTGATCGCGATCTAACAAAATTTTTAGTGCTTGGATCTGAAGTGATAGATCATTTTGGCTATCATCAACGCTCAAGCCTAATTTAAACTCTTTGGTTCGACTCTCCATTACATATCCTTGCGCCACTAATACCAACTTGTGAAATATCGCTGCTTTCGTTAAGACATTGCTACTACCAGGAAAGTCTTTATAAACTGCGTATAGGACATCACATTCGTTAACTAAGGCATTAAACTGAGTCTCCTGTGGAATTCTTTCTAACAGGAATAAACAGTTGTCAGGCTGAGACTCAACAAATGTGGCGATCGCCGCTTGTTCTGAATCCGAAAAGTCTTGAGACAGATTACCTGCAAATAGAAAGAACCAAGGCTGCTCCGTGGATTGTTTGGCGATTTCTAAGAGGGAAAGTATCCCTTTGCGCTTTTCTAGATAGCCCAGTAAGCCAACAACTTTTCTACCGTTAGCTTTTTCTCTAACTCTCTGGGCGATCGCATAGGTCAGATCGGGAGGACTATCGTCGGCAAAATCAGGGAGAATTTCAATTTTTTTGCCGAGGTGTTGCAGTTTGTTAGCGCTATCCTCATGTAAAACAGCGATCGCTTGGCAGTTTTTTGCGCCCAGTCTTCTGTAAACATTGGGATTAACTGAGGCTTCATGGGAAGCCGTATGAAATAAAATCCCCGTCCATTTGTAAGGAAAGGCGAGATCCGCCAGCTTATAGATGACGCGACAGTTGCGGCTGGAGTAGCTGTAGTAGAGATAAAGATCTAACCAGCAGAAAAATACTAAATCAGGACGAATACTAAATTTTTTACTAGCTTGGGCGATCGCCTTGGCTGTGCTGTACCATCGCCAAAAGGTGGGCAATAGCGAACCCATTCCTTTTATTTTGATCCGTGGCAATTTCGGTTCGACAAAATTCTCTACGTACAGACATGAACTATGATGCGGCATTGTCTCAGCAATCAACCTCGCTATTTCGTCAGGCTTAGGGCATAGCACCAACACCTGATAGCCTTGTTGTAAAAGGATTTGCGTAAATAGCTGCAAATAGGTAAGGTGATGTCCTTCCCAAAAAGGATCGGTAATTACAACTGTTTTGAGGGAAGTTGGGGCGACTTTTGACAAATTTGAGGCTGACATCTGTACTGATATCTGAGAAATTGTTTTTCTTCAAAACCTTAACATACCCATCCAAGCGTTAAGATATTGATTGGTTAAGTAGAGATGCGGTTTCGGGGTATCCCAAATCAATGGCTGTTAAACTTGCACTAGATGATAAACAACAAATGCTTCGCCTCTATCGCGAGTCTGATGCGACGACGACTCAATTGGCGAAACAGTTTGGCATTAGTACGAGTACAGTCGCGAGACTGCTACAAGAGCTAATTCCCACAGAGGAGTATCGCCAGTTAGTTAGCCAAAAACAGGCTAGAGGCAAAAGGAAATCACGGGAAAATCAAGCTGCTGGCAATTTTCAAACCAATCAGCTTGCTCTCATCTCTGATGATTTGGCTCTAAATCAAGATAATGCTAAGGAGCAAAATCACGGCAACCGTCAATTTGTACAGGTTGACCAATTTAACCAATTTGACCAAGGTGATGATACGGCGATCGCTATGGATGAGCAACAGAGACTAGGGTCTACTTCGGAGATGATCGATAATACCCTCGTAGATGAGGATCTTGAAGATGAAGATCTCGAAGATGATCTAGAGGATGATCTAGTTGATGAAGATAATCTCGACCTTGATGAAGTCCTAGAGGAAGACGATGATCTAGATGGCTATGAAGAAGATAGTGAGTCAGATTTAGATCTGTTAGCCGATCTCGCAGGTGGACATCATGCAGGCGATCGCTTTGAAATCTTGCCCCTTGCTCGAGCCGATTTGCCTCTCATCTGTTACATTGTGGTTGATCGCATTGCCGATATTATCACCCGTCCTCTTAAGGATTTTAAAGACCTAGGGGCAATTCCGCCCGAAGAATATCTCTCCAAAACTATTCCCATCTTCGACAACCATCGCGTAGCGCGGCGATTTTCGCACCATAACCAGCGTGTGATCAAGTTCCCCAGTGACCTCATCCAGATTACCCGTCCTAAGCTGGTGCAGAAGGGGATCACCCGCATTCTATTTAGTGGTCAAGTATTTGCGCTTAACTAAAACACTGTGCTGACTCTTTCCCCTGCAAGGCAAAAATTTTGGCAAATTGCCCATACTCCCGATGCTCAGATGCAAATCGAGCATTTATTGGAAGGCGCTCTGGCGATCGCATGGGAAGAATATTCCCTAATGGACTTGGGGCATTATCGGCAGATTATCGATCAGATGGTTGCTGACTTGCAGCCGCGCATTGAGGCATTGCAATATCCGATGAAAATCGTGCAGGAGATCAATCATTACCTGTTTGTGGAACAGGGATTTCGTGGTAACGATGATGAATATTACGATCCATGCAATAGCTTCATTAATAATGTGTTGGATCGCCGTTTGGGGATACCTCTAACTTTGTCACTGCTCTATATGGTGATCGGCGATCGCCTTGGCTTTGCGATTGAGGGCATTAGTTTTCCAGGACACTTTATAGTCCGTCCCCAACATCCTGATCTAGAAATTTTTATTGATCCCTATAACAAGGGCGAAATATTATTCCCTGAAGACTGCGCCGCCAAGCTGACTCAGCTTTATGGTCAAGAAGTACCTCTGCAACCTGAATATCTAGCCCCCGTATCGATCCGCCGCATTTTAGATCGTCTGCTCAATAATCTAAAACTGATCTATTTGCGCCGCCGCGAACCCACCAAAGCCTTAGCAGCGATCGAGCGATCGCTGATGCTCAATCCCGATGTCCCTACCCAATGGCGCGATCGCGGTCTCATCTGTTATCAACTAGATCGATATACCGAAGCGAGAATTGATTTAGAAAATTATGTGCGACGCTTACCTAATGCGGAAGATAGCCCAGTTATTTGGCAATTAATTCAGGAAATGGAAATCTAAACCTAGTCAATAAGTTCAGTCAATATATCTGAGAACCATAACAAATTTAACGTTAGTTCTATATATTCACCCTCGCCATACTCACATCACTTTAAATTTTTATAGAAATTTATTCACCTTTAAATTCCAAACACGGTGAGCATGATGTAACATGTTTTGTCATATTGCCATAATTTGTCTTATAAAGTCTGTTGTGTTGGGTAGGTCGCTAGCATTCTTAAGTTTTTGAGAAAGACTCTTTAAAAAGCATTTTCCGAAAGACCTTTGTCAACTATGTCAAAACTATGCTTTCAGATTTTTACCAATAATCTCACCCCAACCTAACACCATGAAAATCACACACCACTCTATGTGGAAAAACATTAGCTCAAAAACAAAGCTCTTAGGTATTTCAGCTTTGATCTCCCTAAGTGGAGTTAGCGCCGCCACTGCCCAAAGTCTAGTCAATCCTAGCTTTGAGGATAACAATGTGCAAACTCTCCAAGGACTCGGTGCTGGTCAGACCCTTGAAGGCTCAGGAAATCCAGGTTATGTGATTGTCACAGCCAACAACATCAATGGCTGGCAGACAACTGCTGCTAACAATGGTATTGAGGTATGGCAATCAGGGTTTAGTCCTGGTGGTAATACTGTTGACAGGGCTAATGTCGCTAACGGCACTCAGTTTGTTGAAATCAACGCTACACAATCAGCAACTTTATTCCAAGATTTGACTATCGGGGCGGCGGCTGGAACTACGCAGCTATACTTTAATTTTTGGCATCGGGCACGAGCCGAAGATGCCAATGTAGAAGTTAATGTACTTAGATTAACAATTACCGATCTTGGGGCGAATGCTGTTATAGGCGGTGGAGATGATGTCCAGCTTTTTAGCAGGATTTTTGCGACAGAATTAAATCCTCTTGATATTGGTTCCACCAATGGTTGGGCAAACTATGATTCGGCACAGTTTGGGAATACTATTTCTGCGGCGGCTGGAGTTGCTCGTCCGATCCGTTTCTCCTATGAAGCGCTTACGGGTAATGGTATAACTGCTGATATTTTTCAGACTACAGGTGCCACACCAACAATGGCTATGAGTACCACAGTTGATGCAACAAATGCACAAGATACATTCGGTAATTTCCTAGATAATGCTCAATTCTCTACCGATCCTTCCGTATCTGTACCCTTTGATTTTTCACCTAATTTAGGTGTTGGTATCCTTGGCGGCTTATATTTGGGCAATAAAGCATTTAAGTCTTGGAAAAAATCTAAAGATGAAAATGCTTAAACTTTAATTTCTAAGCTAAAAAAGCCATGCCTTGCGTGGCTTTTTTTAACGTGATTTTGATATAGCCATTTGCGCCGCGCAAAGCTCGCAAAACGGTAAAAATTGCAAAGCAATTTTTACCGTTTTGCGCTTTTGTCGAACTGACGTTTTTTTAGCTATTAATACTTTTCGCGATCGCCAATTTATTTTTATCGATCCAGCCTGTGTAAGCACTATAGATACAACGATCGCCTTGACTGATGTATAGATGCTGCACCCGCCAAGGATTTGTCCAGATCCAGAGCTTGATGTCATGGGCATAGGTTTTAATGACCTTGGCACGGCGAAAGTTTTGAGAACTAACTTCGGTGAGGTCGAGCGATCTCAACTTAGAGATTAGTTGCGCTGCCCTGTCCTCTTGGCGAGGTGTAATCATGGGATTTGCCCAAAACTGATGGATGGCGGCGGCGACTCTGGGATGATTTTTGAGCTTGGCGTGGGTAATGCCATCTAGGTAGGTGACATGGGCATGGGCAAACTCTGAGCAGCCCACAGGTACAGTCCCATCGGTGCGATCGCCCAAATTACCGATAATCGATAGCGTGGGAATTTGAGAAGCGATCACCTCCGCGATCGGGCGACGATTTTTGCCTAGATCTCTCGCAATTAGAGGAAACAAGCGTAAGGGGTCAAACAATCGCCCTAGATCGGAACCACCCACGGGTGAGCCAATCAAGACTAGGCTATGGACTTGGGAGCGCCATTCGGGATGACGATGTAATATTTCTAGCCAAATTAACCCACCCATAGAATGCCCCACAATTCGCCAAGGTAAGTGGGGATGGGCGGCGATCGCCTTCAGAGCTAATTTTTCGACTTTATTAATTAGTGGCTCGATGTTGATCCAAGTATCAAGTATTCCCAAATCAGGGGCATAAATCGGATTGGAGGAGGTAAGCGATCGGGCAAGATAGGCAATATCTCGGCTATTGTCCGCCCAACCATGTTGAGCGAACAGAACAAAATGGCGATCGCTTAACTGATCATTCATAAATATTTAATGGCGCATTGACATATAGCAATTCTAAATGAGCCGAAGCCAAGCCCTATCGTCGAATTCTGACTCCTCTGTAGGTGGCGGCTCCAGAGGTCTCTGTGGCATTGGTTTTGCTATTGTTTTTAGTTGTAGACTTGATACTTACAACATTTGAAGTATCTGGCTCGGACAGATCTGGTTTGTTGTTGGTTGTATCACCCATCGCGATCGTCTGTGACTGCGAACTATTCAACAAGCCACCAAGTTTACTGGCGACTTGAGCCAGAGGTTTTGCCATAAATGAACAACCAATTAGACCTGTGATTCTTGCGACATCGGTAATTAGATTAACGGCAGATAGTCTTGGCAAGACATCGGCTGCCCCACGGCGTAATGCCCAACTTCTTTCGATATCTTTGATGCGATCTTGGCGAGGATTAAATAGAACTACCTTTAAATCTACTTTTTGCTTAGTTACCCATTGACATACCGAAGGGGATTGCAGGGTTTCAGAGTTAGGACTTTTGATCGCCATATCCATGATTAGTAGATCTGGCATGTTTTCACCACAGCTTTCTAGATACTTAACGATATCCACGGGTAGCTTTTCCCAAATAACTTCAATCTGCTGAGTTGCCAAAGCCGTCTGCCACAAATGACCTTGCTCTTGGTCAATGTGCATCATTAAAACAGCTTTTCTTTGCTCAGCCATATCTCCGCTTGGCTCCCCTATCCAGATGAGTGGTGAACTTTAAGGTTTGGTTATTATAAAGTAATCGATCTAACAACTGCATTTTGTACCTTAGTTAACCAATCGGAAGAATATTTCTAGCTGCTGCCATGCTTGTTAGGACACAAAATCCAAGAAGCGAGTTGCGGCGCTCCGCGCCGCAACTCGCTTCAGCTATAAAAATCCTTGCTGGGTTTGTTTCTTAATTCACTGTAATCGTGGGCATTCCTTCTTGCCAGTCAACGGGGCAAGCCTGATCGCGGTGGATTTGGATATGTTGAATCGCTTTGAGGGTTCGCAATGCTTCATCGATGCTGCGTCCAAAGGCAAGGTTATTGACCGTGGCGTGTTGGACGATTCCCTCTAGATCGATAATAAATAGTCCGCGCAAGGCGACTCCCGCTTCAGGATCAAGGACATTGAAGGCGGCGGCGATCGCCTTAGTAAGATCCGCAACTAGGGGACAGTGAATATTTCCGCCCAAACCACCATCGGCGATCGCGGTTTGAATCCATGCGAGGTGAGCATATTGGCTATCAACAGAGATTCCAATCACTTCTGTATTTAATGCCGCAAACTCATGGTAGCGATCGCTAAAGGCTAGCACCTCGGTGGGACAGACAAAGGTAAAGTCAAGGGGATAGAAAAAAAGCACCACATACTGACGCTGGCGATAGTCGGAGAGTTTGATTTTGCCAAATTCTTGATCGATGACGGCAACTGCTTCAAAATCTGGCGCAGGATGCCCCACCCGTACAAAGTTATCCATAATAATTTCTAATTAACGTCCCTTCGACAAAAGCGCAAAGCGATTTTTACTATTTTGCGCCATTTGCACCGCGCTTCGCGCGGTGCAAATGGCTATATCGAACTCACGTTAAATCTTACCTGCAATTTGCAAAAGCGTTATCTCCCACACCAGTCGCGGCTGCACATAGCGAGAAATCAATTCCCTTGCCCTATCTAGATGTTGCAAAACAGCTTTTGCTGTTTGTTGTGTTTTCTGTTGTTCCCAAAAATAATTTTGTAAATAATCCAATAGCCATAACTGCAAATCGACTTCTAACTCTTTCGTGATTTGTTTGGCGATCGCCATTGCCGTTTTTGCATCTCTAGGAATCTGACGCACGGAGTTTAGTAGATCAATTGGGACATTCTGAAAGCGATCGAAGGAATCGATCGCCTGTCCTGCGGATCCTTGAGCAAGGGCAATCACTTCAGGCGGAATATTGTGACCTTCGCGGCTGAGAACAGTCTGGATTTGCTCATGATTGAGCCTTGTAAACGGAATACGCTGACAGCGTGAAACTAAAGTCGAGAGAATCGACCCCGCATCGGGAACGATCAGAATAATCGTGGCATAGAGTGGCTCTTCGAGGGTCTTGAGTAAGCTATTGGCGGCGGACTCTGCCATTGACTGCGCCTCTTCAATAATCACGACCGAGCGCCGACATTCGAGAGGTGATCGGCTGACAAATTCGCTAATTTCCCGAATTTGTTCGATTCTGATCTGGGGCAAGGCGCGGCGTTTGAGTCCTGCGGCTTCGGCTTCTTTGGCGGTGAGCATTTTACCTTTATCGAGATAGGTCGGCTCCACCCACAACAGATCGGGATGATTGCGATCGCTCAGACGATGACTAGACTTGCGATCGCCTAACAAAATCTCGGCAAAAGCCATTGCCGTCTTACTGCGTCCGACTCCACTCGTTCCCGCAAATAAGTAAGCAGGCGCAAGGCGATCGCGTTGAATCGCTGCCTTGAGTAAAGTAATGGCTTGAGTCTGTCCCACCACCGACTCGAAGGGCATAAAATCAATCATTCCATTTATTTTGTTGCGATCGCCAAGATTCACTAGAGCGGAGGCTAGGGCGATTACTGTCGGTGTTAACATCCACAAGACGACGGCGCAACCACCAACGGATCGCCTCTTCTACGGCTGCCGATGGGTCGCTGGATATTTCCACCAGTTCTGCATAGATTTCAGGCGAAATTTCCACCGAAGGGCGACGGGGAGTTGCGGCGATCGCTGAGTGGTCAGGTATGTTATCAACGATCTGACCGCTATTGCTGCCCATTGGCAAACCCGACTCAACATTATCTAGGGAATTGTCTAGGGATTGATCGTCGTCGGATGGGTCATAAGGGGATTGAACAGTCTTGATGACTGATTGAGATTGGTCATTACTGAGTGGCATAGTGGCAAAGTCTGGATCATTAATTGGATTCTGAAATAGATGGAGTCTTTGGGCAATCAGAGTAATCGTTAAGTTAATTGCCGCCGCCACCAATAAATTCAAATTAATTAATTGTCCAAAAGCTAGGAGTAGCCCTGCGGTGCAACTAATCAATAAACCCGTTACCAAGAGATTGTAACCGATGACTTTTCTTGACGTTCTGCTGGGTAGAGCCGTCCATCGATCACGGATCTTAGAGTTGCGGGTTCTAGACCGCAAAATAAAAACTAGGGCGACTACTAGATAAACTAGCCCAAGCATTACAAAAAAGCCATTGAGAAGCCAAAAGTCTTGCATAAATCTCGCTTAAGTTTGCCTGAATTCGCCTAGATTCTGTTTAATACCAAATTATCTGAATGATCACTACTTAAAAAAACTGTGATAACTGTTTGAATAGTTCTGAATAACTGAGTCTTAATCGTTCCATTCACCACGGGGAGGCACGACGGGATTCATGGTGAGGGGGCGAGAGCGATCCGCTTCTTTGATGGCGCGGCGTTGTAGCCATTGACGGATTGCCGTATCGATCGCTTGGCTAGGATCATTAGTAACTTCACCAAGTTCTGCTAAGAGAGCAGGATCGATTTCTACACTTCTTAAGACCTCAATGAATTTTGCTTCGGCAGCCGATAGAGATGATGGTGGTGTTAAAGGGGACTCGTTAGCTTTATCTTCTGACATGGGAAAAAGTATTAAGGTTATTAGGAATATTTTGGCAATATGCAGATCTTACCTAGATATGATCCTTTGTGAATGTACAGAGCGATCGCAATCTTAATTTTTGCTGACCAGTACTATAGCAATCCTAAACGAGTTAAGAAAGGCTTCGACTTCGCTCAGCTAGCATGGACTGATGGCTGAGCGAAGTCGAAGCCCCAAATGATTTAAGATGATCGCAAGAAGCATAGCAACGCCATTTTTGGCTTGGGGATGCGGTATTCTGAAATAGAACCACAGACTTATATTTGGGCTATTTGCGATTCATGTCTTCACTTCAGGTCACTCGCGGCACTCGCGATATTCTCGCCCCCGAAATTTATTACTGGCAGCAGTTAGAGACAACTGCGCGGCAAATTCTTCAGCAAGCCGCCTATACCGAAATCCGCACACCGATTTTTGAGTCAACGGAGCTATTTGCAAGGGGAATTGGCGAAGCTACGGACATTGTTGGTAAGGAGATGTATACCTTTAATGATCGTGGCGATCGCTCTCTCACCTTGCGTCCTGAGGGTACGGCGGGAGTTGCCCGTTCCTACATTGAGAATAAATTATTTGCTCAAGGTGGGGTGCAACGGCTTTGGTATATGGGCGCGATGTTTCGGTATGAGCGTCCTCAGGCAGGTCGTCAGCGTCAATTTCATCAGCTAGGGGTGGAAGTATTGGGTAGTGCCGATCCGCGTGCTGATGCTGAGGCGATCGCGATCGCCAGTGATTTCTTGAAAGCAGTGGGATTGACGGATCTCGTAGTTGATCTTAATTCGGTGGGCAGTGCTGAGGATCGGATCGGCTATCGTCAAGCCCTTGTGGAATATTTCACACCCTATGCCGATGAAATTGATCAAGACTCCCGCGATCGCCTCACCCGTAATCCTCTTCGTATTCTCGATAGCAAAGATAAGCGCACCCAAGAGATTGCCCAAGCTGCGCCAAGTATTCTCGATTATCTCAGTGCTGAGTCGCAACAACATTTTGAGAAGGTACAACTTTTACTGAGCGATCTGGGCATTGCCTATCGGATCAATCCGAGACTGGTGCGCGGTCTAGATTATTACACCCGTACCGCTTTTGAGATCCAGTCCCAGCAGCTAGGGGCGCAGTCGGCGGTCTGTGGTGGCGGCAGATACGATCGCCTAATTTCTGAGTTAGGCGGTGCAGATGTGCCTGCGGTGGGTTGGGCGATCGGGTTAGAGCGCCTTGTGATCCTGATGCAGCAAGTTGCCGAACAAAAGCGATCGCAGGTAGATTTTTACATCGTGTCACGGGGTGAGCAAGCCGAAGCCAAGTCCTTGGCGATCGCCCAGATTTTGCGTCAATCAGGATTTAGTGCAGAGCTAGATCTGTCGGGAGCCAAGTTTGACAAGCAACTCAAACGCGCTAGCAATGCCAATGCTCAAGCCGCGATTATCATCGGTGATGCGGAAGCTGAGGCGGGAGAGGTGCAAGTGAAGTGGTTGGAAACGGGCAATCAAGAAACTATGGCGATCGCTGATCTACATTCTTTGTCATTAAAGAAGAGTTGAATTCTGGTCGTAAGAACCAATTTTTGAAATCTTGCCGAAAGCGAACTTTCAAAACCAAACTAGATATAGACAACTCAAATAAGAAAAATAGGGCTTCGACTCCGCTCAGCCATCGGTATAAGATGGCTGAGCGGAGCGATGCACTGAGCCTGTCGAAGCGTCGAAGCCTCTTCAAACTTATTTAGAACTGCTATATTTGTCACGCCTTCAGCGCGGCAAATATCTAGTTTGCTCAAAGCGTCGATGAAGGGCGATCGCGTGCTAACCTTGTAGCAAAAAATTCCCTGCCGATCTGCTCGATTTCCTGTGCGCCAATGGAAGTAACTGCTTTAGATACTCAAGATGCTGCTGAACCTGCTAGCGCAATCAGCACGCCCACAGAAAACCATCCCCTCTCAGGGGAGTTATTAGGCTTGCGTCTGTCCCACACCAAACAAAAGGGAGACTGTCTCTATCTCTACAGCCAAGAGCCACAGGCGGACTGTGCCAGCAACATCTTAGAAGCGATCGCCATTAGCACTCAGGATCTAGAAGGTTCTGTACTATTTTCCGAAGGTATTCGCCGCCTAAAGCTGCATGGCAAGGCTTGGGCGTTAGGCGTGGATCTACCAATTACCCAATCAGCGATCGCTGCCGCCGAGGTGATCGCCGCCCTGCTCAACACCTTCCGCAAAGATCCTAAACTGGTCAAAACCAAGCTCAAACTGCTTTTACAAAATCATTGCCTAAATCTGCTCTGTGAGACAGCAACGCCCATCTTACAAGCAGAGCTAGCCCTGCCGATGTTAAACACCTTGCGCTCGGTACAGGCGGCAGAATATTTCCAAGCGGTCACCGTATCGAATCGGGTAATCGGCGACAAAAAGCCAAATTGGTCGTTTGAAATTGATCTCTTAGCGATCGGCGCTCCCGATCCTGAAGTTGATCAGCAGCAGGTTAACTTAGATCCTGATCAGGAAATTGCCCCTCTGAAAGATCTAGATCAAGATCTAGAGCAGGATTTTGGTCAAACTAGCGATCGCCCTTGGTTGCGTAGTTTTAGTAATTCCCTGCTAGAAGTTGGTAAATTTGTCTTCGGTTTGCGTTGGCTAGGACAGACTAATCCGCAAATTGCCTCCGTACCGATCTGTATTGCTAGCCTAGCGATCGGCATTGGCGCGACCGTAGCGATCGATCGCCAACTCAGTAATTACGCCCAGTCCAACACCACAAAGCTGATCATTTCCAATTCTCAAATCGATACGCAGGATAGCAACCCCGACAAAGGTATTAGCGCCAAACCTGTGCCTAATTTCAATATTTCGCTATTCAATGAGAAGCTGTCACTCCTTGATTGGCAAGCCACTGATCAAAGGCGATCGCCCGATATTCTAATCATGGGCAGTTCTCGCGCCTTGCGGGGTATTGAACCAAGCGCCCTAGAGCAAGCCCTAGCTGCCAAGGGCTATCCCAACCTCAAAGCCTTTAATCTTGGTATCGATGGCGCGACGGCTCAAGTCGTAAATATTCAACTGACCGAAATTCTCACCCGCCCCCAACTGCCGAAAATGATCATTTGGGCAGATGGACTACGCGCCTTTAACAGTAGCCGCAATGACATCACCTACGAAGAAATTACCGCCTCGGTCGGCTATCAGCAATTACAAAAAGCACTCAAAGATGGCAATCCTAATCAAGATAATCCCATCGCCAACGGTAATGAGAATGCCAAGATTAATCAACCGATCGCCCAAGCCCTTAACCTAGTTTTTGCTACCCCCACCAAGCGCCAAGAAGTTCGCACCTCCGTCGTCAAAAGCTTTGACAAGGCAACCCATGCCCTCAGCAATAGTGAAGCTCTGATTGCTGCGACTATGCCGAATACCGTCACTGCCATTGACTCCAAAGGATTTGTTGCCTTTGACATCACCTTCGATCCCATCACCTATTTTCAAAAATATCCCCAAGTTTCAGGGGACTACGATCTTGACTATCGCAACTTTGAACCTGTAGGCATACAGTTTGAATCTTTAACTAATGTGGCAGATTTTTGCCGTCGCAATAATATTCAGCTAGTGGTGATCAATATGCCGCTTCATGGCACATACCTTGATGGTATTCGGATGCGTTACGAAAATACTTTTAACCGTCGTATGGAAGAATTAGCCCTACGCGAAAGCTTTACCTATCTCAATTTCTCGCAATCTCTACAAAACCAAGCGCCGCTTTTCTCCGACCCGAGCCACCTCAATCGCCAAGGTGCGATCGCCCTCTCCAAACTCCTTGCCCAAAATCCTAAAATTGCATGGCGATCTCTCAAGCAGTAGCTACACAGATTAAAACCCCAACAATGGGAGGCGGCGCGAAGCGCCGCCTCCCATTGTTATTTTTATAAAGCTTTCTTGGCTACAGATCAGCAATTTCATTAATTTTGTGCAGTTCCTTCCCTAAACCAGCCTTAATTATGTTATTTTTGCCCCATTAATTTGAATGCTGTTTAACCCATCACTCACCACCAATCATCAATCGCGTAGAAATTTCGCAATATTTCTTTACGATATAGACAATCAATCCAACATCCACTAAAAGCATCATATAAAGTATAAAGTACAGGCATTGCTCAGCTCAGTACTTGGGCAACGGACTGTCAACAGCACACATCGGGTAGAGAACTCTTAGGAAAACTTGGGCTATGAATACATCAGATCAAGCGCCAAATACTGCCGTAAACCGCAATAAAACTAGAGCGCTTGCTAAAAGGGGAGGACGGACTCCTTTTGAAAGCAAGTTGATTCAAGAAGGACACGCCACCTCAGACCAGTTCGATCGCGCCGTTAAGGATAGCCAAGAACAAAATGTACCGTTTCTTAATGTCCTCGAACAGATTCTAGGACAGCAACTTGCCCCAGATGTAACTCGTTATTACAAACGTCAACAACTATTTGAATTACGTGTTCTCTACGGCATTGAACCCATCGACCCCGACATCGAAGTTGACAAGTTCGATATCGCCACCCTTAGCGCCCTCCTCGACTCAAATATTGTTCCCATCGCCACCTGTCGCGACTGCGAAATTCTCCCCCTCGCTAAAACCGACAATAGTATTACCCTCGCGATCGTTGCTCCCGATAGCTACAAAGTTCAGAATGAGATTGCTCGTGTTCTCAAAAACATCACCATCGTCAAGCGTGTAATTGCTCGCGAAGACTTCCACCGCACCTTTGACAATATCGTTCAATTCCAAATCAACAAAAGCTCCAAAGGGGAAGGAGCGATTAGCGATGAAGATCTGCAAATCAAAGATGATGTATTTGTGGAGGACATCTCCGATGATGATCAAGGTGATGAACTGATCGTCGGTGGTGAAAACTCTGCCCCGATTATTAGCCTCGTTGACAAAATCCTCGTCAAAGCTCTCAAAGAAGCCTGTTCAGACATTCACATTGAGCCGCAGGAAAAAGACCTCTGCATTCGGCTTCGCAAAGATGGCGTACTCCGCGAATATTTCTTCCTCAGCGAAAATAAGCGCTTGCCCAAAAATATCATTAACGCCGTAATCTCGCGCTTCAAGATTATCTCCAACCTGAATATCGCCGAAAAGCGCGTTCCCCAAGACGGTAAGCTCAAGCGCAATTTCCAAGGTCGCCGTGTAGACTTCCGTGTTAATACCTGTCCCACTCAAAACGGGGAAAAGGTGGTTTTGCGGATTCTCGACAACTCCAACACTCAGCTTGGTCTCAACAAGTTAATCAGCGACCCTGAAAGCTTAGAGTTGATGCAAAGCTTTGCCAAACGTCCCTACGGGCTAATCTTGGTTACAGGTCCCACGGGTTCAGGCAAAACCACCACTCTCTATTCCACCCTCGCCGAATGTAACGACCCCGGCATCAACATCAGTACCGCCGAAGATCCCGTGGAATACAACTTGCCTGGTCTCACCCAATGTCAAGTACTACGGGAAAAGGGCATGACCTTTGCTAGTATTCTCCGCGCTTTCTTACGGCAAGATCCCGATGTCATCCTCGTCGGCGAGACCCGCGATGCGGAAACTGCTAAAACAGCGATCGAAGCTGCGCTCACAGGTCACTTAGTACTGACAACCCTGCACACTAACGATGCTCCTAGCAGCATCGCCCGCCTCGAAGAAATGGGCGTAGAACCATTCATGGCAAGTACCGCCATCATCGGTGTACTGGCACAACGACTACTCCGCCGCGTCTGCGACAACTGCCGCATCCCCTATAACCCTAGCCAAGAAGAACTCGATCGCTTTGGCTTGCCCAGTAGCGACCTCGAAAAAACCTTCTACCGTGCCAACATTGTCAACCGTGAAGCCATGCTCCCCGGACAGCGAGTCTGTCCTAAGTGCAACGGCTCAGGCTACAAAGGTCGGGCTGGCGTTTACGAGATCATGAAAATGACGGAACGTCTCCAAAGCGCGATCAACAAGGGGGCAACGACAGAGGTAATCAAAGAAATCGCCGTGCAGGAAGGGATGAAAACCTTGATGGCATATGCATTTGACCTAGTGAGACAAGGCTCAACGACCCTCGATGAAGTATTGCGTGTGGTCTATACCGATAAGGGACGTGAAGCCGAGGAACGCGCCCGCCGTGGCAAGGGACTCGAATGTGAAAATTGCGATGCCATGCTCACCCCTGAAACCGTCGAATGTCCTTACTGCGCTACACCTAGAACTTTCTAGGTTATTGAGACCTGTGTGAATTCGCACAGGTCTCAAGTTTTAGGTTGGTTAGGCAGTGTTTGTTATTTAGATTAGATCTGACTTAGGAGAATTCCCCGCTATGGTAATGGACTACATCATCGAAGACCTCATGGAAGAAGTGGTCGAGCGTAAAGGCTCTGACCTCCACATTTCCGCAGGACTTCCCCCCTATATCCGCATCAATGGTCACCTCACTCGCACCGAACGCGATCCCCTTAGTCCAGAGGAATGCCAAAGACTAATTTTTGCGATGCTAAATAATAACCAACGTAAGACCCTCGAACAAACTTGGGAACTAGACTGCTCCTATGGTGTTAAAGGGTTAGCGAGATTTCGGGTCAATGTATATAAAGATCGGGGAACCTATGCCGCTTGTCTGCGGGCGCTATCGTCCAAAATCCCTGACATGGATGATCTGAGCTTGCCACCGATTGTGCGGGAGCTTAGCGAAAAACCACGGGGGATGGTCTTGGTGACGGGTCCTACGGGTTCAGGCAAGACCACCACCCTAGCGGCGATGATCCAAACCATCAATAAAACTCGTGCTGAACATATTCTCACCGTAGAAGATCCGATTGAGTTTGTGTATGAGTCGGTTAAAAGCGTGATCCACCAGCGTCAGGTTGGTGAAGATACTAAGACCTTTGCTAATGCGCTTAAGGCTGCACTCCGTGAAGATCCCGATGTCATCCTTGTCGGTGAGATGCGTGATCTAGAAACAATTCAACTTGCTGTGTCAGCCGCAGAAACAGGGCATCTTGTGTTTGGAACCTTGCACACCAGCTCCGCTTCCCAAACCGTCGATCGCATGGTCGATGTATTTCCCCCTGAGCAGCAGGGACAGATTCGGGTACAGCTGTCTAACTCCCTTGTTGCCGTACTTAGTCAAACCCTAGTCCCCAGACATAATCCCCAACCCGGACAATTTGGGCGGGTGATGGCACAGGAAATCATGGTAGTTACGCCTGCGATTTCTAACCTAATTCGTGAAGGTAAAACTGCACAGATGTATGGCTTTATCCAAACTGGGGGTAAAGAGTCGATGCAAACCCTTGAATCAGTGTTAGCAAAACTCTATCTGGAAGGAGATATCACCTTTGAGGCGGCGGTATCTAAGACTTCCCGCCCTGAGGAGTTGTTGCGGATTGTTGGTCCTAACCCTGCGCCAGTACTGAAGCGGAAAACGGCGCTGGGAGATTTGCGATCGCCTGACATGGTGCGCTCGAAGTCTATCAATGGCTAGTTATATTCCTGTCTCAATTCAATATTCTTGATCTATCTCGATCTATGGAGGTGCAATCATGGCAAAGTTTCAAGCTAATTTAAAAGATTCTAGGGGACAGGCAGTCCAGCAAACTATGGTCGCCACCACGATCAAGGAAGCTCGTGATACTTGGCGGCAAAAAGGCTTTCTTGTGCAAGATATCAAGGAAGTAAAAGGCGGGTTTGACTTTGCTGCCTTCACGATGAAGAAGGTTACGGTCAAAGACTTAGCCTTATTTTCCCGCCAATTAGCCACCCTAGTTAATGCGGGGGTCTCGATGGTGCGAGGCTTGGGGGTAATGGTCGATCAATGTGCTAACCCCAGACTCAAAATCGCCTTGACAGAAGTCCTTGACGATGTGCAGCAAGGTACTAACTTTTCTGACGCTTTGCGGAAGCATCCCAAGATTTTTGATAAGCTGTACTGCGCGATGATCCAAGCGGGGGAAACGGGCGGTGTTTTGGATGATGTTTTATCGCGGCTAGCGACTTTACTCGAAGACTCAGCGCGATTAAATAACCAGATCAAATCGGCAATGACCTATCCGATCGTGGTTTCTTCGATCGCCGTAATTATCTTCCTCGCCATGTGTATCTTCATCATCCCTATTTTTGATGGTGTATTTAAGAGCCTTGGCGGAGAATTACCAACCTTTACGCAAATATTGGTTAATATCAGTAACTTCCTTAAGAGCGAAAAGATATTTATCATTCCTGCGGTATTCTTTGCCCTTAGCTTTGTCTATAAGCGCATTTACGCAACTCCCGCAGGCAAGCTTTACTTTGATGGTCTGTTTTTGAAGTTTCCTCTCTTTGGCGACCTCGTTGTTAAAACTGCTGTTGCTAGATTTGCGCGTACTTTTGGTTCGCTGTCCCGCGCTGGTGTGCCAATTTTGAGTTCCCTAGAAATTACGGCGGAAACGGCGGGCAACTTGGTGATTTCCAATGCGATCGACTCCGCTCGTAACGCTGTGCGTGAGGGTGGACAAATTGCTCCTGCGATGGAAAAAACTGAGGTATTCCCAGTCATGGCATTACAGATGGTCAGTATTGGCGAAGAAACGGGGGAAATCGACAAGATGTTAATGAAGGTGGCTGATTTCTACGAAAATGAGGTGGAAGAGGCGGTCAAGGCATTAACCAGTTTGATGGAACCCTTAATGATCATTGTTCTTGGGGGCATGGTTGGTTCGATCATTGTGGGGATGTACTTACCGATCTTCTCGATTATGGACAAGATCAAGTAATCTCCAAGCGATACTTTTCCCAAAATAAGAAAGTCGGCGCATCGCGCCGACTTTCTTATTTTGGAGCTAAACCCAAACTATAAATAATTTAAATGATCAATAAGGTTTCGACTCCGCTCAGCCACCGTATATTGATGCCTGAGCGGAGTCGAAGCCTCTCTAAAATATTTAAAACTGCTTATAGTCCCCAGACTAAAAATGACACAGCTATTTTTAGTCTGGGTTTAGCAGAGCGATCGCCTGTTGCCAAGTGCTGCCTGTGGACAGCCAATGGATTGGATGATGACTACTGCTAGATCCGCGAAACCATGTGCGCTGACGTTTGGCGAATTGGCAGGTATGGATCACCGTTAGTTCCTTTGCCGTCGCTAAATCAGTTTTATTTTCCAAATAGTCAGACATCTCGCCATAGCCAAGAGTTTTTAAAAGTGGTAAATCTGCGCCATAGCGACTTTGTAAATCTCGAATTTCATCGAGCCAGCCTTGGGTGAGCATCTGCTCAGTGCGATCGCTAACTAATTTACGATAAAGCTCCAGATCGGCGCACTCTAAACCGATCTGCACAATTGGATAGTTCGGTGGTTGCTCCCGTTGCAAGCTAGACAAAGGCTGACCCGTCACATAAAAAACCTCTAGCGATCGCAGGGTTCGCACTTGATCATGGGCATGGATTTTAGCTGCGCCCATAGGATCAAGCTGTTGCAGCAGTTGATAGCAATAGGGCTGTCCCATCTCCATAAACTGCGATCGCAAATCCATTTGGGGGGCAACGCGGGGGATTTGGAGACCCGCCGTAATTGCCTTGATATAAAGCCCTGAACCACCAACGAGAATCGGGGTTATTCCCTGTGCGTGAAAATCAGCGATTAACTTTTGAGCCTGATCTTGATAATCCGCCAAAGTTAAAGTTTGATCGGGTTCAATAATATCGATCAAATAATGGGGAACGCCCTCACGCTCAGCGATCGTGGGCTTAGCCGTACCGATATCAAAATTAGCATAAACCTGTCGCGAGTCGGCACTCAAGATCGGCGCATTCAGATGCTTAGCAAGGGCGATCGCTAAACTCGTCTTACCCGTTGCCGTTGCCCCCAAAATTACGATCAAGCCCACAGACTGCATTTCTAATTTCCTAATCTCGTTCTGAACGATAGAGAGTTGCGCCGCCACTCGCTATCGTTTTGATATTAATTGCTAAGCTGACGACGAAAATCTCTGGGACTGAGCCGCAAAGGATTTTTAGTATTCCAGATGCCTAGCTCTTGCAATCTTGCCTGTGACTGAGCGCGACTAATTCTCGCGTCGTACTTGTTATTGGCGGGATAGGGATCGGCGATCGCCAAACCTTCTAAAACAAGAGCATGATTAATCAATACATTATCTTTCCAGACATAGGCGAGACGACGGTCAAAGTCATCGCGCTGTTCGGCATCCGCTTCTAAAATTATTTTCTGCTCCTTCACCAATTCTGACAAACGCTGACGAGCGCGATCGCCCCAAGGCGATTGCTCTTTGAGCGGAGCGCTAATGCCGAGTAACCGCACTCGCTCAGCAGGTAAATTCGGATTGTTAGCCCGTTCTGCCTCAATGGTTTGACCACTAACTACCCGCTTGACTACCCATACTTCGCCACTGATCCGATCCTTGGGCTGCGTCAAGGCGATCGCAATATTGGCAAGGATCAAAAATATCACCAAGATTGCCACCAAAACCAATGTGCGCGGCGGATTAGCAGAGGACAGCGCACCGAACTGTTTTTGCTTAGTGGGTAAATTCATCACACCTAGTCGTGATCAATGGGAATACCAATCTGAAACCAGCGTCGCTTACGTTTTGCAAAGAAATTTCCAAACTGTAAGCGATAAACTTCATCCTCGTCTTGGGTCTCTAGATCCAAGTCAGACATCGCGTAACTAGAACAGATTAGAGCATAGCCCTCATCTTGCAAGCTTTTGGATAGACCGATCACCTCATGTTGATCAATGCTGCCCGCTTTCACACGCATTGCACAAGCGGTACAAGCTCCATTCAAGCAGGAAAAAGGCAACTCGATTCCCTGTGCTTCGAGGGCATCAAGAATATAGCGATCGCCATCGATATCAGCTTCGTACAACTTGTCATTGCGGCGATCGTGAATGCGGACATGGTAGGACATAGATTCAAAAATAATTAATCGCAAAAATCGCAGGATTAAGCACGAGTGGGAATCATCCCCGTCTGCCGCGCGTAGGCAAATAGTCCACCCGCATCAATTACAGGACGCACATCACCCAAGGATTGCAAAGAGAAACTTTCGCCCGTCGTCTCATTAGTAATCAAGTTTTGATCAAAATCAATCGTCGCTTCTTGCCCTGTCTTAAAGCGATCGCCAAGGCGTTCCAAAGATTCCCAAGGATATAGCTCACCCGTCGCTGTACAGTTACGGAAGAAAATTCTGGCATAGGACTGGGCGACCACTGCCTCCAAGCCTGCGGCTCCAAGGGCGATCGGTGCGTGTTCGCGTGAAGAGCCACAACCAAAGTTTTCGCCTGCAATAATAATTGAGTACTCAGTCTTAGTTGCACCTTCGGTAATAAAGCGATCGCTATAGCGATCGGGCAATCCAATCAAGGCATAGCTCCCCAACTTCTCATACTCATCGGGCTTAGAAGGTACAAGGGTGAGATATTCCGCAGGGATAATCTGATCCGTATCAATGTTGTCATCCAAGACAAACACTTTCCCTTTGATAATTTTGCTCATGTTTTTAACTTACTTGTAACGCTGATTTGTCTAAATTTTTAATATAGCTCTAGTCAGTCTTGTTAGAACATAAAATTAGAAGATGAGTGGCGGCGCGAAGCGCCGCCACTCATCTTCAATAGATTATTTATTCGCGTATTGGCAACTAATCGAAATAGAACAGAGTGACGACCTTACGCTGCTCTTCGGCATTATGACAAGTTTGCAATAGCGTCTCGCTACCATGAAACGCAAAACAAATAAGCTGCTGACACTTAGAAATAATCTCCTGATTGCAGAGGCTACTGGCTTCTGCTAAGGACAATGTGTCATTTTCACTATGCTCCACCAGATGGATCACGTTTTCTAACTGTTCACGGGACTCGTAGGGCTGACGCTCTAAGCTCTGGGGCAAAATCACGGTCAAAAGATTTGGATCGGCGCGTAATGCACCACGAATCGCCGCAAAGTTAGTACCTGTCGCCCCAGAGGTAATAATACTGTTGCCAGATAGCGCCAAGGCATAGCTGAGCAGTTCGATCAGCAGTTGGTGAGTCAATGGCACATGGCGGGAACCTAAAAACGCAATTCGCTTTGAGCCTTGCTGCTGAATCGTTGCAAGCTCTTGCAAAAAGTCGTCTAGTTTGGGTAGATTAATTGACTGAGTCAAACAAATCCCTCTCGTATACTACTTACTGAACGAATACCTACACAATATCACCTAAGTCTAGCTAAGCAAACTATCTCTAGTGAACATACCTAGCTGGTTACTAGATTGATATTTATACGCATATTTTTAGTAAAGCTTTTATGGAAATTTCGGTAATCACAGCACAGATAACTTTTAGATAACCTTAGTAATGACAATTGCCTAACTTTATACCTTCAGATCATCTGAATTGTCTGAGATGATAATTCCAGAAAGACATCAAAAATGTTTCCATAACTGCAAGGCTTTATAAAATGAAAATTTCACAACTCCTAGGAAGTGCAGTCTTCGCTTCAACTATTGCTGCCACAACCGCATTCATTGCCCCCCTTGCCGCAAGTGCTGCAAGCTTTTCCTTTGGCTTTCAAAATATTAGCGGCGCTAACAATACAGTTGGGGACTCAATTGTTAATCAGTTTTCTTTTTCCATAACAGATGCAGGATCTGGTAAGACCCAGTGGGAATTTAATAATTCTGGATCGGTAAATTCTTTTATCGGTCAAATTTATTTTGATTGGCATGGTCTTAGCTCCGCTCCTATAACCAGTACATCTGTTTTTAACGCTACAGGTACAAGTGCTGGCGTTAGTTTTGAGGCAGGCTCTGGCAAGCTACCTCAAGGTCAAAATGTAGTCACATTGCTTAGCAACACATTAGGATTTGACAATTCGACAGGAAATCAGAATGCCAATTTAGTACTTGATGCTGCTGACCCCGGTAGTGGTAAGTCTGGAATTGATAAAGGTGAAACCCTTGCTGTGATTTTTAATAGCTTAAGCGCAACTGCACTCAGGGATATGATTCTCGCTGATACTCTACGTATTGGTATCCATGTTCAAGGTATCGCACCTACTGGTGGTAGTGATGCTTATTTTGATGGAGCGCTCCTCCCTCCTCCTACTCCGACCAAGCCAGTACCTGTTCCCGGATTTGTACTAGGTGTCATGGTGGCAGGTGCATTCGGTGGTTCTCGTCTGCTCAAGAACAAGAAGCAAACTGCATAGTAAAAATCACAAAAAAAGGGAAGACGCAAAGCGTCTTCCCTTTTTTTGTGATTTTTTGAGCGAATTTGTCATTAATTAACGTGAGTTCAGGATAATGATTGAAAGTAACATTTCCCTCCTTGATATCGTTGCTGGTTGAATCTGGTTGAAATTGTTAGTAATTTGCTCTAAAAAATCTATGGTGGATCACTTGACACTTGAAAATACAGAAATAAATACAAAAAACGAGTTAGAGAATATAGAGTCACTTTTAGCTACCTATCGCTTATTGCCAAATTTTAAGCGCGAATTAGCTATCGATCGCGCGATCGCTAACGTTAGCATTACTTCAGAGGAAAATAATCTAGCATTGCAAGACTTTCAGCAACGCTACAAGTTAACCACCCAAGAAGCAATCCAAAGCTATTGCCAAGCCTATAGCCTCACGCCTGAGCAACTCCAGATGATTGCCTTGCGAGAATTCAAAATTGAAAAATTTAAGCAGCAAACTTGGGGAAATCGTCTCGAATCAGAATTTTTAAATCGTAGAGCTAGTTTGGATCGAGCTATTTATTCGGTGATTCGCCATAAAAATCCTGAGCTTTTGCAGGAGCTATTCTTTCGGATTTATGAGGGTGAACAAACCTTTGCTGAGCTAGCCTCTCAATATTCTCAGGGAATAGAATCACAAACTGGTGGCATGATTGGACCCGTTCCGCTTAGTAAGCTCCCGATCGCGATCACTGAGAAATTGCGCCACAGCCTACCCCAACAGGTACTTCCTCCATTTGCGGTAGAAGAGTGGTTTGTAATTTTGCGGTTAGAAAAATTTATGCCTGCCCAGTTTGACGCGCCGAACGCCCAAGTTTTATTAAATCAACTATTTGAAGAATTTTTGAAAGAGCAAAATATGACAGCCAAAGTCGATTCCTAAGGTGTTTGTGACAACCGAGTAAATCGTAGTAGTGCGTTTAGACTGATATTGATTGTCTTAATCCTTGATTTGATGTCTTAGTCTATAGCGTTAATTTTCATGCTCACCAACACCCATGGCATTCAAGAGCTTCTTGAACGCATTCCCATATTTCAAACGCTCGATCGCTCTATTTTGCAAGAAGTGAGCGATCGCCTGAGACCATTGCGATATAGGCTGGGGCAGTTAATTTTGCGTCGGGAAGCGATGCCCTCTCAAGTATTGTTTTTATGGGAAGGTCAAGCAAGACTGTTAGGACAGATACCTAAAACGATCGCCCCTGTGACCATCGAAATCCTCAAATCGGGGGCAGTGATTGGTTGGGCTAGTTTGATCCGTGACCTCCCCTGCGAGACGGTGATCGCCTCTATTGAAAGTACTTTTTTATCCCTAGATGCCGCAGATTTTTGGCAACTTTGCGATCGCTATCCCACTTTTAAGAATGCTTTTGTCTCGCAAGTTTCCCCAGCAGAAGTATTTGATTTGTTTGCGATTGAGATGGATCGCCGCGCTCAATATCCTCAAAATTTTATGCAACTGGTTCGCAATGCTTGCCAAAATGCACAGGTTTTGACTTTACCTGCGGGAAAAAATGCGATCGCGCCCCTTGATCTTGACTTTGTGTGGTTAGTGAGCGGCGGGCAAAATATAACAATTCCCTTTGGCACAAAGATTGAGCCAGATCGGACTCTTTTTGAAGTTGCAGAATCTAGCTCTTTGCGTTTGATTGGCTTGCGTGATGATTTTGCCGCCGCTTCCGTAGTACCCGCAGTTATTGAAGAATTACCAACCTCGCCAACTGCCTTTGAGATTCCCTATGCTCCTGATTTGCCGAGTGTCAGCAGTCACCATAATCGCGGCGATCGCCAACCTCAAGACTATCCTCATATCTACGGGCGTGGTCCCATTGATGCGTCGGTGGCTTGTTTTGAGATGCTGGCGAGGTATTGGAAGATGCCCTTTAATCGCCATGTAATCAAACGGGCGATCGCTAATCAATACGGGCGTTCTCAAAGCATTTCTTTACAGCTATGTGGCACGATCGCCGAACTGATGGGACTAAATGGGCAGTTGGTGACGATTCCTGCGAGTGCGATTAGTCAGGTTCCCACACCCGCATTGTTACCTTGGCAAGATACCTTCGCGGTACTCTATAAAACTAGCGATCGGGAACAGGTATTAGGTATTCCTGAGCAGGGCATTGTTGTTAAAAAAACTGCCCAATTTATCGATCTTTGGGGCGAATCAGGACAGATTTTATTAATCCAACCAACCAAGGATACACCCAAGGAAAAGTTTGGCTTGTCTTGGTTTTTGCCATCCCTCAAGCGCTATCGCAATCCCTTAATCACCGTCCTGATCGCTTCTTTTTTTGTCCAACTATTAGGCTTAGCCAATCCCTTAATTACGCAGGTAATCATCGATAAGGTGATTATGCAAAATTCTCCAGAGGCATTGAATGTCTTGGGGGTTTTGCTATTGACGATCGCCTTCTTTGAAGCGGTGATTAGCGCCCTCCGCACCTATCTATTTGTAAATACAACTAACCGAATTGACTTAACTTTAGGTTCGGAAACCATTGATCATCTGGTCAGATTGCCTTTGCGCTATTTTGAAAAGCGATCGGTGGGCGAACTATCGAGTCGGATTGGTGAACTCGAAAATATCCGCCAATTCCTCACAGGCACAGCCCTCACCGTCGTTTTAGATGCGGTATTTTCGGCAGTCTATATCGTGGTGATGATCTGCTATAGCTGGCTTTTGACCCTCGTTGCCTTGGGAACTGTGCCACTATTCGGATTACTCACCTACATCGTTGCGCCAATTGTGAGGGCGCAGCTTCGTAGCAAGGCGGAGCGCAATGCCGCTACCCAGTCCTATCTGGTGGAAGTTGTGTCGGGGATTCAGACAGTTAAGGCGCAAAGTATTGAATTGCAGTCACGGTGGGAATGGCAACGTCGTTACGCTCGCTACGTTTCCGATGGCTTTAAAACCGTGGTTACTTCCACCACCGCAGGTTCGATGAGCCAGTTTTTAAATCAGTTTTCTAATCTACTGCTGCTGTGGGTTGGAGCATCCCTCGTTCTCAAAGGTGATCTATCCCTAGGTCAGTTGATTGCCTTTCGGATTATTGCAGGCTATACGACATCACCACTTTTGCGCCTGATTCAACTGTGGCAAAATTTCCAAGAAACGGCGCTCTCCTTGGAACGACTCAGCGATATCATTAACCATCCTCAAGAACAGGAAGAAGAAGGTCGTCGTAATATTCCTATGCCTGCCATTAAAGGAGCAGTACGCTATGAGAATGTCAGCTTTCGCTTTAATCCTAATGGATCTTTGCAACTCAATAACGTTAATTTAGATGTGCCGTCGGGTCAGTTTGTGGGCGTAGTTGGTACTAGCGGCGCAGGTAAGAGTACGCTCACTAAGTTAATGTCACGGCTCTATGATCCTGAGTCAGGCAGAATTTTGATCGATGATTATGACATCGGTAAAGTGGAACTCTATTCGCTACGGCGACAGATTGGCGTAGTGCTGCAAGACACTCTGCTATTTGATGGTACGGTGCAGCAGAATATAGCTCTGACCAATCCCGATGCTACTCCCGATGAGATTGTGGCGGCGGCGAAGGTGGCTTGCGCCCATGATTTTATTATGCAACTGCCTCAAGGCTATGAATCACGGGTGGGTGAGCGCGGCGCGGCGCTGTCGGGTGGACAAAGACAAAGAATTGCGATCGCCAGAACTGTTTTGCAGAAGCCGCAATTACTGATTCTCGATGAAGCGACTAGCGCTCTGGACTATAACACCGAACATCAGGTCTGCCTGAATCTAGCGGAAGAATTTCGCGGGCGCACCGTTTTCTTTATCACCCATCGTCTTGCCACGATTCGCAATGCGGACTTGATTTTGCTAATGGATGCGGGCAGGGTTGCAGAACGCGGAACCCATGATGAACTAATGGCTTTGCAGGATCGCTATTTCTGCCTATACCGCCAACAGGAGGCGGCGGGAAATTCCTAAATTAAGACTAAAAACACAGCAAAGGGAAATAAGTAAAGGTAAACGACCCATGAAAACTGACAACGGCAATCAACCCGTCTCCAAATTGATTAAGGTTGGTAATCAAGATCTCGCCCCTAGTAATGGCTCTAATGGTATCGAGCGATCGGCGACAACTTCGGCGATCGCCAAGAGAAATAATTTTGATCAGCCCTTGGCTTTGAGTCAATCACCGAGATGGATTCCTTCGATTTTATGGACGTTGCTCGGCTCGGTGACGGTGGCGATTATCTGGGCTTCGGTGGCAAAGATTGAAGAATCAATCCCTGCTCAGGGCAAGCTGGAACCACAGGGATCGGTTAAGGAAGTGCGTATTCCTGCCAATGGTGTCCTCAAAGAAGTTTTAATTAAGGATGGACAGAAGGTGACGGAAGGCGAAGTATTACTACGAATCGACGCAACGGCTGCCAAGTCCCAGCTTGAATCCTTACAACAACTCCGCCAAAATCTACAACAGGAAAATCAGTTTTATCGTGCAGTTCTCAACGGTAAAGCTTCAGAAATTGATGGCGATAATGTCAATGTGATTCCTGTAGAACTGTATGCCCTTGCCCGCAATCGCGAAGCTTTGGCGGCAGAAATGCAACTGTATCGGATGCAGGTTAATGGCGGCGGCGCAAATTTGACAGGGGATCAACGCGATCGCCTTGTAGCTTCGCGATCTGAGTTAGCTTCGCGATCGCAGGCTGCCGAGGCTAGTATCGCCCAATCGATTGAACAGTTAAATCAAACAAAGATCAATCGCTCTAGCAAAGAAAAGGCACTGGAGATCGAGCAGAATATCCTGCAAAGGATTGAAAATCTCTGTAAAGTTGGGGCGATCGCCGAGATTCAATGTCTCAAGCAAAAACAACTTGTGCAAACCAACGAATCAGAAATTCGTCTATTGGGACAGGAAGAGGTGCGGATTCAGGCAGCGATCGCCGAAGGAGAAGCTCGTCTCAGTAACACCTTTGACATTACCCGCAAGGAGTTAACTAACGAAATTGCCGACAATACGAAGCGGATCGCTGAAATCGATAGTCAATTCACCAAGGCTCTGCTCGACAATACCAAGAGATTGGCGGAAGTGGAAGGTCAAATCAAACAGGCAGAAGTGATCTTACAAAACCAAGAACTCCGCGCTCCCGCCTCTGGCACAGTATTTGAACTGAAGGCAGGACTGGGTTATGTGGCTAACCCGAATGCGGGAGAAGTTGTGTTAAAAATCGTGCCTGATGACATGCTGGTGGTGAAAGCATTTGTGAGCAATCAAGACATCGGTTTTGTGCGAGAAGGAATGCCCGTGGATGTGAGAATTGATTCTTTCCCTTTTACTGAATTTGGTGATGTCAAGGGTAAATTGATCTCAATTGGTTCCGATGTCTTGCCCCCTGACCAGATTAATCCCAACTATCGCTTCCCAATTAAGGTAAGCCTTGAGAAACAGTTCTTGGAGACTAATAATAATGTCAAAATCAATTTGCAGTCGGGGATGTCACTAACAGCGAATATAAAAATTCGCGATCGTACGGTGATGAGCCTGTTCACCGATTTCTTCGTCACCAACACTGAAAAACTCAAATTTGTCCGCTAGATAATAGGGCTAGTTGATAAGTAGCTTAGCGAAATAAAACCCAGAACCCAAAAAGCTGTAGCGCACGCGCAGCGTGCGCTACAGCTTTTTGGGTTCTGGGTTTCTTATACCTAGATACTTAGCAACAAAAGATCATGCTTTGAGTTTGAGACTTGAAGGGTGATCTTTTGTTGTGGTGAGTGGAGATCGCCTTTTGATGGGATGAAAGGGCGATCGCCTTTGGGCAAGAGGACTAGCATCTCTCCTAATTTATAGACAATTCAAATAAGAAAACTAGGGCTTCGACTGCGCTCAGCCACCGTATACCGATAGCTGAGCGAAGTCGAAGCCTTTTGAATTTATTTGGAATTACTATACCTTGATAAAACACAAAAGCCACGCACAGCGTGGCTTTTGTGTTTTAGAATTTACCTAAAGAGTTCGCATTGCGAACTCTTTAGAAATAGGCTGAGATTGCCTTTATCTAGCTGAAGTTGAAGTTGGTGGGAACGGAACCAGCCAGAAGGTTGGTATTGATATTGCTAGGATCAAATCCAGTAACTCCATTGAGGGTGAGCAGGAGCGAACCATTGGCAAAACCGCCATTACCAGTAACACCATCACCCAAGAAGAACTGAGTATTGCCGCCAACGGTACTTACATCGATCGCTGCGATGTTATTGAACTGGAGCAAATCGCCACCAGCGCCAAACTGGAACTGATTCACCACATCGCTACCATCACCGAAGTTATAGACAGCCGTATCAATGGCTCCGTCATTCAGTCCAAGGAAGAGGCTGTCATCGCCCAAACCACCGACAAGGGTATCCGCACCCAATCCACCGATTAGGGTGTCATTGGCAGCGCCACCACTAAGTACATTGTTGCCACTATCACCACTGATCACATTGTTGGATACAACGTTGACCTTCAAGACGATATCGTTGTAGTCAAAGTCGCCACCATCTGGAAGATCTTCAAAGCCGAAGGTATTATCACCAAGCAGGCGAATGTGATCGATTCCATTGGAATTGGCGGCGAGATAGGCGAAATAGGCTTGGTTAACCTGACCACTCAAGAACTGATCAACAGTGCCATTACTAATGATGAATGGAGCAAAAATGCTGCCACCATTAAGAGCACTGCCAGAGGTAATAGATTGCTGATTGGCTACGGTCAGGTCAATGGATTGGATACGGTTGGCGATCGCCGCTTGCGCGTAACCGCTCTGTCCGGGGGTGAAGTCAACGATGCCATCGCCATTGACATCAATACCACCCTCAGCATTCGCCACACGGTAGAAGCCAACGGTGTTGTTAAAGGCAGCTTCGCGGAAGACTGTGAAATCAACTTGCACATTACCAGCTAGGGAACGGAGGTCGAGGACTTCGCCCTGTTTGTTATCTTGCAGTCCCACACCGACGGGCTGGTTCGATACGGAGGCGTTCGCCTCAATTTCAAACCCCTCAAAGCTAATCTTGAATCCACTGTTGGTGACATTGGAGATTAAATTGGTGGTTGTGGTTGAGAACACGATCTCTTTGGATCTGCCAAATAAGATATCGTCAGCAGTACCATTCTTGATAACCGCAAAGCCCAGCTTGGCATTTGGGGAAAATCCTAAGGTTCTAGCATCATTCTCAAAGCCAAAGCCATTGGGGCGATCTCCAAGCACAGAAGAAATGACCCTAGCGCGATCGTTTTCCAACAGGAACTTAAGATCGGGGGTGACTCCAGAGCCATCTAGTTCAAATACCACCAGTTCATTAACCGTTGAGTTATTGGTTTTGGTGATATTAAATTCAAGATTGGTAATGCCAGCTCTGCCAGTAAACTCGATAACTCCAGGTGTGGTCTGAGTGATACCAGTGGGAGCGAAGACTCCATCGTTGCGAAGGCTAAGATTTTGAATGCGAGTGTCTTGTCCTGCCTTGGTATCAGCCTCATTAAATGGCAATACATTAAAGCGATCGGCGAGGTATTCGGCTAGCGCATCCTGTTCAGATCCCGTAGGCGCAAAGGTAAATTTACCCGCATCTAAAACTGGAGCTGCGTCAACCACACCATTGCCGTTCACATCGACAGTCTCGCCACGCAGGTCAACACGGTTGGCGCGTTCGGCATTTTCCTTGACAAACAGAGGGAAGGGATAGCGATCGCCACCCAAAGCATTAGCGGGAGTCTGTGCCGCCGTGCCAGCCAAGAAGTTGAGGGTAACCGTACGGAAAGTGCGGTTAGCATCGCCTACAAGTACACCATCCTTGACAATGACATCTAGTAAGGAGCCATCTTCATTAAGAACCGCAAGATTCTGTACTCGCTTGCCTTCCTGAGTAATTGCGCCCGTTGCCGTATCAAAGGCGATCGCCTGCTTAGTCGGGTCAAAGCTAAAAGATAGACCACTAACTTGAGGGAACTGCCCGGGAGTTGCCCCTGAAGCCGTACCAGCTACGGAATGTTCAATCACCCAAAGTAATTGCTGAGCGGTGAGGGTGATTAGGGTTAGCCCATTGTTGAATCGTAGAGAATTTTCCAAATCCAACTGAGAGATATCGCCTTCTGCTTTGTTAGGAGCTAGAGGATTGGGCTGAGGAGGCAGAGTTACCACATCATCAGCACCTGTTGATCCAGCAGGCACTGACAAAGCACCGATATTGTCACGGATACCGCCGCCATTCTTGATCGAGATGGTAACGGTTGGGTCAATCTGCTTAGCCAGAGCCAAGTTAGCATCTGCGGTCAAGTTGCCAAAGTTAGTTTCTTGAGTCCGTACATCGCCGCGAGTTCCATTCAGGAAGACACTGGTTTTACCGATGATCAGATTGTCCTTAGAAGCGATGACATTGCTGATCCCATCGACGATCGCCACCACATTCGCATTTGCCTTGTCACGGGCGTTAACCGTCTCCCCATAGACCCGATTGACACCTGCGGCATCGGTCGCATAAGCGCCATTGATCGTGGAGTCAAGCTTATCGACAAGCAGCACACCATTGTCATCAAATTCCGTCACCAAGCGACCAACATACTTGTAGTTACCATCGGTATTGACCACCAAAATGGGCTTGCCGTCAGTTCCAACTCGTAAAGTGGGATAGTCACCCTGATCGGTGTCACCTGCCCGCAGTACATCATTATCATCGAGGAGACGGGTATTAGAACCGCCGCCGATGACGATATCGACATCCTTGAGGCGAGGAGCAACTTCTTGACTTTCGATCGCAAACTGTTGGAAGTGGGACAACAGCACGACCTTGTTAATTCCCTGTGCCGTCAGCAGATCGACAGTTTTCTGAATCTCGGCTGCCAAAGCGTCATAGTCGGTGGGATTGCCGGGAGTAACGATGGTTGCGCCACTGGAACTGATTGTGGGCAAGGTCGGTGTGGTTGCGCCGACAATCCCGATCCGTTGGTCATCGGCTGTTCCCATTACGCCATCGACACCTGCCACAGTAATCACCGTGCTTTCAGCAATCTTGCCCTTAATCGTGCTAGCTTCGGCAACTGGATTAGTAGAGAAATCACTAGCAGCAAAGGGCTTGCCTGAACCAGTTTCGGGTGAGAAGTCTAGGTTAGAACTGAGGTAAGGGAAGGCAGTACCAGGATTGCCGCTACCAGTGCGGATAATGCTAGCAACTTGGGCGAGACCCAAGTCAAACTCATGATTTCCGAGGGCGGAGGCTTGAATGCCGATCGCATTGAGGATGCCGATGTCACCACGTCCCAACACAGGAGCAGAGCTGGAACCGAGTCCACCAACACCATTGAGGCTGGTATCGCTAGAAGCATTGAAAAATGCTCCAGGAATGTAGTTGTCACCTGCTGAGAGGATCAGGGTGTTGGCAACAACGTTGGCAGGGATATCGGTAGCTGTTTTGAACTTATTGACGATCGCTGAGAAGCCGAGGATGTTATTAATGTCTCTAACACCCGCCTCAAAGTCGGAACCATGCAGGATTTGCAAAGAAAAGTTGGTTGAGCCGTTGGGAATTGTTGTAGGCATATTAAATCTCGCTATAACAGGATCGTGATCGCTAACTTGGTCGGCAAATTCAGAATTGATTCGCACCACATCAAAACCATCGAGTTTGCTGTTGAGATTGTTGCTCACCAGAGTGTGATCCAAGGATTGGGCATTACCTTGGAAGTTGTAGGTGTAGCGCTCATTAGCAGGAAGGGTTTCGATTAGGGTGTTTAATCCAGCACTTTCCAAAATGGTCAAGGGATTAGAGAACTCGAAGTCATTCAAGTCACCCGCGACAATCACATTGGCGTTAGGATTGGCTGTCAACAGTCCGCCTACAAAGTCTTTGACAATGGTTGCCTGTTGGTTACGCTGGACTTCGCTATTGAGAGTTGGCGGCTGGTTGGGACCAAAGAGGGGTTGATCGCCACCCTTGGAGTTGAAGTGATTACCGATTACTGTCACCTGCTGACCATTGAAGATAAAATCTCCTACGAGCGGTTTGCGGCTAGCAGCAAAGGCATCGCCATCGGCAAGGTTGGTATCGGTCAAGCGCTGCAATGAACCATCCACAAAGTCCACGCGATTGGGATTGAAGAGGAAGGCAACGCGGATGTTGCCACCGGGTTCACCGCCATCCTGATTGTTGACGGGATTGATCTGGCGGAACTCGTAGGTGGGTCCACCTGCGGCGGCGATCGCATCGATTAGCTTTTGGAGGGTGACACTGGCATCAACAGTGCCATCGTTAACTGCGCCATTACTATCCTGAACCTCTTCAAGACTGATGATGTCGGGGGACTTCATATTGGCGACGATTGCACTGGCGATCGCATCAAAAGTTGTGTCACTAGGATCGAGGTTTTCCACGTTGAAGGTGGCGACGGTCAATTGCGTGGTACTACCTGTGAGATTGGTAACTTCCTTTTGCAAGGTCGAGGGCTGCACCACCGTTGGCGCATTAGAAACCAATACTTCGTAGTTGTTGAAGTCATAGCTGACCACGCCCGTGATCGTGCCAAGTTGAGCGCCGACATTCACCTCAGGCAAGGTCAAGGAGTTGTTCAAATCATCGATTTGAATGCGCTCAGGGTTGAAGTCGTTATCAGTGATCAAGCTACCGCCTCGGACAGTGCGGTTAGTCGCGTTAGCGCCATTGTCTGCCAACACCCAAATTTCTTCCGATGTGCCAAAGTTAGCAGTGGGCGAAGTCGCCACGGGGTTATTGACCTGCACCAGCATTCCTTCTAGGCTCTCGTAGAAGTCGATGCCATCTTGGGCAGGATCAAAGACCGTACCAGCATTCTCCACGTTGCCGCTAGCCGCATCATTGCTGATGATTTGGTTAGGAATTGCCCTTCCGCCATTGCCCAAAATTGTGGCAGCAGGCAAGGGATTACCACTGGAGAGGGTAGTAATTACGGGGCTGACCAGTTGGGTGATGGTGAGATTATTGGGTGAGTTGCCAGGACGGAACTCGCTGACGGTGGCATTGACCAGTACCGAGTCTCCCACCTGTACAGTGGGAGATGATCCCGTAAATACAAAAATGCCTTCGGATGTAGCATCATTGGCATCGGGATTGGGATCTTGTAGGTAGAAGCCATTCGAGGCGATCGCCGTTACAATGCCGGGAACAGCCGTCACATTCTGACCGACCAAGGGTGATCGGTGGCTACTGCCCTGAATATCACTAATCCGTGTGCCAACATTCACTTCATAGATGGCGACGGTATTACTAATTTCATTGGCAACCACTACCAGAGGCTTGCCATTGGGGCTGTCGCTCGCCGCGATAAAAGTCAAACCTTCTGGTCCTGAGTCACCAGCTACCGCCGTACTAAAGTCACGGGTATTGATGTACTCCACAAAATTGGTTTGCGTGGGGTTGGTCACGTCGTAGACCATCACTCCACCAATGCGCTCCAATCCCACAAAGGCATAGGTGCGACCATTGATCTCGCCAAGGGTTACGCCCTCTGGCTCTGGTCCTTTATTGTCGCTGCGATCGTCGAGGGCGTTGTTATCGTTGCTAGCATTAAACCTAGTTGGAAAAGCCGCCGCCGTAATTTGTTCAAAATCATCGCCACTGTCATAGACGCGATTGCCGTTGCTATCCCAAATCGAGAAGGAACGAGTACCGAAGGCTTGAATTTGATCGAAATCGCCATCGCCGTCTAGGTCACCCGTTGCATTGGTGAGTTGCAGCCGTCCTAAATTGGCATTTTGTTTGAGGGTGCTAGCGTCAGGGAAAATGGTGGGATCTAGGACGTAGCTGGCATTGCCAACGCGCACTTCCTCTGAGAATCCAGCATATCCGCGTGAGTCGCCCTCATTAGCAGCGACGTAGTAAGTCTGCCCGTTAAAAACATAGGAAGCGATCGCATCAGGTTGATAAAGTCCATTGACTGACCAATTTTGGATGTTGATCTTGCCTGTATTGTTCACGCCATCGCGATCGCTAGCATCAAATCCATTGCCAGCGAGACTGTGATCCTTGGTTCCCAATGGTAGAATCTGCTCCACCGTTGCCGTAGCAATATCAACGACAGCGATCGCATTGTTTTCTTGCAAAGTCACCCAAGCCTTGGTTCCATCGCCAGAAAAGGCAATATACTCTGGCTCCAAATCCTGAGCCACACTTGTCGTATCGGTGGGATCAGCAGTGCTAAGGTCAGGACCAAAGATTCGCACCCCTGCGGCTTGCAAACTAGCCTTTTGAGCGTTGAAGGGAACAAAAGAGGCTTCCTGCACAGTGGCGGCGGCTATGCCATTAGCCAAGTCGATAATGCTAACGGAACCAACGGGATCAAAGGTGTAATCGTTGCTGGGCTGCCCCTCATTGGCAACTAAAATCTTCGTGCCATCGGGAGTAAAGGTAAGCATATCTGGCAAGTAACCCACCGATACCTTGCCCAAATATTGACCATCCGCCGCATTAAAGAACTGTACTTCTCCAGCATTGTCAACGGCAGTAGTTTGATTAGTAATCGCGATCGCCACTGCAACAATGCCCGCGCTCACAGTGCCAGCTTTACCGACAGCAACACTATTCGGAACAAGTGCAAAGCCTCCCGCCGTAGCACCATCAGGATCGCCAGTAGTATTAAAAGCTAAGTCCCCGATCTTAGTAGGGCTTGTAGGGTTTGCCAAGTCGAGAATTTCGACTACCGAACCTGCGACTACAAAGAGGCGATCGCTAGCAGCATCAAAGGCAGGAATTTCGGCTCCGTTGGCACTGCTGTAACCACCAATTTTGGTTAAGAAGTTCGCCTCTGTGATATTAGCAGTGATGCCGTCAATCGTCAGACCATTGTAGTTAGCATCACTGCTAGTAACCGTATGGGCGATACTGCCTGTGTGCGCTCCCTCTTGGACAGCATCCTTGATAGCTGTAACCGTTACGTTTTGAGGAATATTCCAGTTGGCAGGGGTAAAGGTGAGCGTTGTAGAGCTAGTCGTAGTTTGGGCACTATTCCCGATGGCGATCGTGACATCTGCCGTTGGCTGAGTATTGAGAACAACGGCATAGCTATCACTAGTCCCGCCTTCTACCACATTAGTACTGCCACCCGACTGCGTAATCGTCACGCCAGCTATTGCCGCTACGTTTGTAATTGGAGTAATTGAGAAATTATCGATCGCTAGACCATCATCAGCGCCACTAGCATCAAAGCTATTCCATCGAATCCAAACCGTGGCTCCCGGAGCGAGCGACAAGCCTGAGATCGAGTTAGTGATCGCCGCGCTGTTAGCATCAGCATTACCATCAAGAGCGCCTAAAGTCCCCGTGGTAGTTGGGGCTGTAAAGTCAAGGGCATTAACATCGATCCAAGTTCCTGTCGATAAAGAACTTGCATCTAAACTGTATTGAAAGTCAAGGCGATCGGCGCGATTTAATGATCCTAAACGCCACTGTTCTCCCTTAAAGCCAATATTAAAGGCTGTAATCGTAGAGCCAGTATCATTAATAAAGCTTGCACCAATCGTAGGATTTAAAGTTCCTGATTGTAATCCACCTAAAGCTCTTTCATTACTTCCAGTCGTTCCGAAACTATAGGTATCACCTGAATTACTAGAACCAGTTCCTGCTGTGTACTGTCCATTTGCATTGGCACTGGTTCCAGTCTCTAAAATTTCCCAGCCATCGGGCAATATATTACTTGTTAACGTACTTGCTAGGGTGTCAAAGTTTTCGTTGTAAGTTGATCCAGATAAACTAATCGCTGCCATTTTTTTTGCCTTGATAGATTTCGTGAAATAGGGGGAATAGTAATTAAATGAATGACTGAAATAGAACGTGCATCCATAAAAAATGCGAAACACAGAACTAAACATCCATAATCATTTAGCAATTCTCAAGAGTCTGAGAATCAGACAGAGCGATTACTTGGAATTGACTAATCGGTTAACCAATATCTTTTCAGCTCATTTTTGCGATCGCTCGAATATGCCCGAACCAATCAGTGCGTGAGCCTTTAAGCATCAAGCCAAAAAATATATTCAATTAAATACAAACAGAAACTCTCCAATAACAGCTAAGTTAAGCGGTTGATGGATCTAACTAAAGACAAAAAATAATGATGAGTAGATGTTTAAAATCTATACATACTCACTGATAGTTAGCGCATACGAGTTTTTACAAAGCAGATGAAGGATTTACCTTGATTACTCTACCTGTAACCTTTATAGGATTGGGTTAAGGGAAGGATAGATTTTTGGTTAAGGGAAGGATAAATGTTGAAGACTCAAAAGAACAATTGTCTGTAATCGCGATACTTTTGGAATCAGGATCCGATTTGGAATTTAATTGATATAGCGAACCAAGGTTTACTTAAGATATGCCCCCCAGAAGTTGAATTTCGGCGCAACTCAACTTCTGGGAGGCGTGCTAGCTATAGCAATTCAAAATAAATCCAAGAGGCTTCGACTTCACTCAGCCATCGTATATTGCTAGCTGAGCGAAGTCGAAGCCCTATTTTTCTTATGTGAATTGTCCATAGCTCTTTTTTTGCTATGACAATTACTGCTTGATGAAATTAAGAGCAACTATTACAGGAATCGTTTTTTAGTCCATCTTAGATAGACATTCAAAAAACTAATTTTGATATTTTCCAGTGCCTAAGGTGCTGAAAAACACCAAAGTTGGTTTCATAATTGAGAATTACTGCACCTTACAATTTTGTCATTTTTTTTTGCAGATTTGCCATATACTAGATAGGCTGTCAAGTTTTCAACAGTAACAAGGAAGGAGCTATGTCCCGTTATAGAGGTCCGCGCCTCAGAATCGTCAGAAGACTCGGAGAGCTTCCCGGTCTAAGTCGCAAACAACCTAAGCACGCATATCCACCAGGACAACATGGTCAAGATCGCAAGAAGCGTTCTGAGTATGCTGTGCGTCTCGAAGAAAAACAAAAACTACGTTTTAATTACGGTCTGACCGAAACCCAACTCCTGCGCTATGTACGTCGCGCTAGAAGAGTTAAGGGTTCGACAGGTCTAGTATTGCTCCAGTTGCTGGAAATGCGCTTGGATAATACTGTATTTCGTCTAGGGCTTGCGCCAACCATCCCTGCGGCACGTCAATTGGTTAATCATGGACATGTCACCATCAATGGTAAGAGTGTCACTATTCCTAGCTATGGTGTAAAACCTGGTGAAGTAATTAGCGTCAAGGATAACGAAAAGTCTCGCAAAATCGTTGAGCGTAATCTTGAGTTCCCTGGCTTGTCCAATATTCCTAGTCACTTGGAATTTGACAAAGCCAAGATGACTGGTAAGGTCAATGGCGTTGTCGAACGCGAATGGGTAGCCCTACAAGTAAATGAGCTATTGGTTATTGAGTACTACTCACGCCAAGCTTAAGGCTGAAGCAATCAGCTACGGGCATCTCGATCTGTGGATAATGATCTTGGGATAAATAGCTTGTAGCTGAACGCCTCCTAACTTGCTAAACTGCTCTGAACTGCCAAGTAAACGCTATTGAGTTAAACTTCGCTGCGAATTATGCAGTTAAATATTTCTGCTCCTGCAAACCTCGATTTAAACGTTCCCAAGGATTTTGTGAGGGGTTGTCCCCGCACTGTCCGTATGGATATTGACCATCTGCTTCTGGCGATCGAGGCGCTGGACTTAGAAGCAGTTGAAGTGATGTTGGTTTTGATTGAACAGCTAGATTTACAAAAAGTTATCCCTAGCCGTGTTTCTTTTTGGCGACTACGTAATACTAATCCCCTCAGACGCAACTATCAGCGTGCCAGTTTGAGTTGGGATGAGCTAAAGGCTTTGGTGAAGATTACCTGTACGATCGCTAAGCAGTTAGATACTGGACTGAGGCTATTGATCAGCACCCATCAGCAAATGCTAGAGGGAAAGATTGAGGCTTTGGGATTGCAGCAAAATCAAGGTTTTTTAGAATCCTATATTGGTCGCTTTCAGGCTTTATATGTCAGTCGGATGCGATCGCCTTCACCGTTAGGCGAGGCGGAAGTCCGAGATTTGGCTTTGCAGTTGTTGACGAGATTACTGCTGTCTAGCGGTGTTGCGGGTGAATATCGCCTGTGGAATAGTTTGTTTGAAGGAGCGATCGCCTGATGATTCAGCGTAACTATAGTTTGCCCAGTTGTACGTTACAGGTGGAGGGCATCGTTACGGGAGGTGAGGTGCTGTCGATCTTGACAAATTTTGTCTGCCGATTTAGTCATCATCCTGAGCCAGTCATCGGCGGTCTAGATCTGCTTAACACCCTAATCAAGGTGACAGGAGCCTATTCGCAATCGCTGAATAGTAATACTAGCTTGGCAATTCCTGAAGGATTAGTGCAGATCAAGCCACAGGGGAAGTATCAGCATTTACTATCGGTGCAAGTCGATGATGGCAATGCTCCTAGACCTTTGCAAATCACCTTAAATACGATTCAGCTTTTTGATCTCATCGAGGGTTTAGATCGACTCTGCCTTGACCCTTTGACTTTGCCACAGGTGACACTAGTCACTCAGACCTCTGAATATAAACAACAAAAAGCCTTGGCGGGTCAAGCGATACCCGCGATCGCTGGTGTATTTAGTGTGGCGATCGCCTCAGCCGCTTTGTACTTGATTCCTGTACCCAAGCCTGAGCCTAAGCCTGTGCAGTCTGCACCAGCCCAACCGCAACCTTTGCCAACTAATTCGGCTCCACCCACACCTACCGCTAGTCCTGAAAGCACGCCTAGCGGTGCGGCAATCCCTGAGGCTAGTCCTGAAGCAACTACTGAGCCAATTCCTGAGGTAAGTCCTAGCTCTAGCCCTAATTAGAACTATGAGCAGCCTGTTCTAAAGATTATCCAAAAGGTCTATTCCCTATGAAGATAAATACGATCAAGCTGCAAAATTACCGAGGTATACAGGAGCTTTCTTTAGACTTAGACAAGAATTTAACTGTTTTCTTTGGGGAAAATGGTTCAGGAAAATCTACTGTTATAGAAAGCATTGTGATTATGCTTTCTTGGTTAGTTAATAGGCTGAGATATTCTTCTGGCACTTCGGGATATCCCATATTAGAAAAGAATATTAAAAATGGTAATGCTTTTGCGGCAATATCACTTTTTTGCAGAGATAACGACAGTGAGATCGAATGGCAACTAGTTAAAATTCGTAGAACATTTTCTAGTGGTGTTTTGTTTTCTCGTAAAAGATTAAAAGACTTCCACGATTCGACTAATTTAGTTAACTTAAATGAGTTTACAAAATCGTTACAAGCAGAAATTTTTGAATCTAGTGAAAGGCTAAATTTACCAGTATTTGTTTACTATCCAGTAAGTCGTGCAGTACTAGACATACCTTTACGGATTCGAGAAAAGCATAGCTTTAAGCTTTTTGCTGCTTATGATCATGCGTTAGAGAGTGGCGCGAATTTTCGGACATTTTTTGAGTGGTTTCGTGAGCGGGAAGACCTTGAAAATGAAAATAGAAGATATTTATACCTGTCATCTAAACCTGAAGGTTTTCAATTCCCTGATCCTCAACTTGAAGCAGTACGCAATGCTCTAAAAGTACTTTTGCCAGAGTTTGCAGACCTGACAGTTAGGCGTAGTCCCCTCAGAATGGAGGTAAAGAAAAATGGTAAAAGGTTTACTATCGATCAATTATCTGATGGGGAAAAATGCTTAATGGCAATGGTTGGAGATTTGGCGCGGAGAATGGCGATCGCTAATCCAGTTCGTGAATATCCTTTGGCTGGTGATGGCGTTGTTCTAATAGATGAAATTGATTTACATTTACATCCTAAATGGCAACGCATGGTTGTCCCTAAATTAACCGAAGTATTTCCAAATTGTCAGTTTATTATTTCTACGCATTCACCTCACGTTATCACCCATGTTCATCCAGACAACCTTTATGTGTTGAAACAAACTGAAGCAGGTGTGATTGCTGAAAGACCTTCTGAATCCTATGGGAAAACAGTTGATCGAGTGCTTGAAGATCTCATGGGGTTAGCAACTACCAGACCCGACAAAGTAAGTCAAGGTCTTCACAACCTCTATGAATTAATTAGTCTTGGACAGATTGATGAAGCCAAACAATTGCTTGCAATAATGAGTGGTGAAATTGATGGAGATCCTGATTTAGTGATTGGCTCAGATCCTGATTTGGTAAAAGCAGAGGTATTGATTAAACGGAAGGAGATCATCGGTAGATGAAGTACGTTATCAAGCAACAAGAACCTTTATCTTTATCCAATTTGAAGACTACTTATCCAGATATTACATACAAAAAACTTGGAGCAGATTACCCAGAGATTAAGAGTGAAGTAAAACGTACATTAATTCAGGAACAAGGCTATATTTGCTGCTATTGTGAATGCAGAATAAATACAAACGACTCTCATATTGAACATTTTCGCCCTCAAAGTGATCCGTCTGTTGATCCATTAGATTTCAGTAACCTAATTTGCTCCTGCTTAAAAGATAAAGTTGCTGGCGATCCTCTTCATTGCGGACATTTAAAAAACAACTGGTTTGATTCCATACTTTTAATATCCCCTCTTGATGCCAGTTGCGAAACAAAATTTAGATATAAATCTGATGGATCTATTAGTCCTGCTGATCCCGATGATCAATCGGCTAAGGAGACTATTGATAGACTTGGTTTAGATATTCCAAAACTAAGAGCTATGCGTAAACAGGCGATCGCACAATTTACTGATATTGAAAATCCGTTTAAACCATCTGAGCTACAAGAGTTTGTCACTAAATACTTGCAGCAGGATTCACAGGGAAAGTTCAGTCAGTTTTGGACAATTATTAAATATTTATATGAGCATGGAGATTTGTGAGTAGGAGATTGCCGAACAATTCCCCCAAAATTAGACTTTCGTAGCTTGATATACATAGCTATGGGGCGATCTGCGGGTCAATAGACTAAGATAAGAACGCGATCGCTGTGTATCGACAAAAATTTGAAAACTAAGCCGATGTCTGAGGCTATCGATCCAACTAAGCTGCTGTTTGATCTACATCGGGGGACAGAAATTGCCGAGACTTTTTCAGGATGTCTTGATCCAGAGGTGATCGCCAACCGACTGACTGATGGGATTGTTGATCGCTTTGATTGTGCCTTTGTACGGGTGTGGCTGTTGGAGCCAGATCGTCATTATTTAAAGCTAGTTTCATCTGCGGGGATGTATACTCGCCTCGATGGTCGATTTGCCAAAGTGCCGATGGGTGCTTATAAGGTCGGTAAGATTGCCCAAAATCGTGTTTCTTTTTTGAGTAATAACCTCGCGGACGAGCCTTGGGTGGGCGATCGCCAATGGGCGATCGCTAATAATATTCGTGGCTTTGTGGGCTATCCCTTGGAGATTAAGGGCAAAGTGGTGGGCGTATTGGCTGCCTTTAGCCATCAACCGATGCGCCCTGAGTTTTTAGAGTTTTTGCGAATTCTCTGTACGATTTCGGCGATCGCGATCAATAGTGCTTTGCAACATCAGCAAGAAAAGCAAGCTTGGCAAAGTATGAGCCAGAGTATGAGTCAGGGTATTCATCAGAGCCAAATAATTGAAATCAACTCTCTATCCGATCGCTTAGCCCAGATTTTAAGCTCTAACCATTTGACTTTGGTGGGAATGGAGCGATCGCTAAATTTCACCATTGAATATATATTTCTGAGGGCAGCAGAGATTTTTAACCATATCGGCGGAGCCTATTGCCGCCTGATCTATACCGATGATGAAATATCCCTAGAGTCAATTATTGCCAAAAGACCTTTACATATTGCCGATCCTCAAAACTGGTTGCGATCGCTATTTAGAGAATTGCTGCTAATCATTGCTAACTTGGGTGGCAAGCTCGACATCCATCCTACGGAGCTTCAGGTGGCGATCTCGATTCCCTTTAGCAAAGCTAGCAATCCGCTTTCGGAACGGGAACTGGAAATGATGCAGTTACTCACCCAAGGCTTGCGCGATCGCGATATTGCTCAGCAGTTAGTGATCAGCGAAAGTACAGTCAAGTTTCACATTAATAATATTTTGACCAAGCTCAAAGCGAGAACTCGCTTTCAAGCCTTACACCTAGCCATGATTAACGGCTGGTTGTGAAAAAGAGGAAGACGGAACCGAGTGCCGTCTTCCTCTTTTTCCGTTGGATTAGCTTGACGTGGCGATCGCAAAAAAACAACAATGGACATAACTTACTCAAACCTGATCAACCCTCATCAAATTGCTAAACGCTAACAGCTAAACGCTAACAGCCAGTAACTTCATAAAACTATGACTAGAACCGAACGCGACTCCATGGGCGAGATGTCTCTCCCCGATGATGTTTATTATGGGATTCAGACTGTTAGGGCGATCGATAACTTTAAGATCAGTGGACTTAAGCCCCTACCCACCTACGTCGATGCAGGCTTATTAATTAAAAAGGCAACGGCACTGGTTAATGCCGAACTAGGCTGTATTCCGATGGCGATGGGGATGGCGATCGCGGCGGCGGCGGATGAAATATTAGATGGCAATTTGCGCGATCAGTTTGTGGTCGATGTCTATCAAGCAGGGGCTGGCACATCGCATCACATGAATATCAATGAAGTGCTTGCCAATCGAGCCCTAGAAATTTTGGGTGATGTGAAGGGCAATTACAGCAATGTCAATCCTAATGATCATGTCAACTATGGACAGTCAACTAATGATGTAATTCCGACTGCGATTAGAATCGGCGCATTATTAGCGTTAGATCATGTACTGTTTCCTGCGTTGGCTAATCTTGATGAGCAGTTACGGATTAAGGCGATCGCATTTGCTCATATCGTCAAATCAGGACGTACCCATCTACAGGATGCCGTGCCTGTACGCCTCGGTGACGAGTTCCAAGCCTATGCTCAGATTATTAGCGATCACATCAAACGCATTAGCCTCGCGGCGGAAGATTTGAAAACCCTCGGACTTGGTGGCAGTGCCTCTGGTACGGGTTTGAATACCCATCCCCAATATTGCGATCGCGTTGCCGAGAAATTAAGTGAAATTACAGGCTTCTCCTTAAACCCCGCGCCGAACTTGATGGCAGCGATGCAAAGCATGGCTCCCTTTGTGAATGTATCGGGTGCAATCCGTAACCTCGCCCAAGATACCTGCAAAATCGCTAATGACCTGCGCCTAATGGATTCAGGTCCCAAGACAGGACTGCGGGAAATCATGTTGCCCCCTGTGCAACCAGGCTCATCGATTATGCCCGGAAAATATAATCCTGTGATTGCCGAGATGATGAATATGGTTTGTTATCAGGTAATTGGCTATGATACGGCGATCGCCTTTGCTGCACAGGCGGGACAGTTGGAATTGAACGTAATGATGCCGCTCATTGCCTATGACTTGATTCAGAGTATTGAGATCCTAGGCAGAGCGATCGACACTTTGGCGACTAAGTGCATTCAGGGTATCGTTGCCGTGGAAGATCGTTGTCTTGCCTATGCCGAGGGTAGTCTGTCGTTAGTAACTGCCCTTAACACCCACGTCGGTTATCTCAATGCCGCCGATGTCGCTAAGGAATCCCTTGCTACTGGGAAGTCTTTGCGTCAAGTGGTTTTGGACAAGGGCTTAATGAGTGAAGAGAAGTTGGCGGAAGTTCTTAATTTAGAGCAAATGAGCCGTCCGAATGGATAGTCTTAAGTAAAAAATCTTCGCTCAGGACACAAAACCGAAGAAGCGAGGGGCGGCGCAAATGGCAAAAAATGGTAAAAATTGCAAAGCAATTTTTACCATTTTTTGCTTTCGTCGAACTGACGTTATAGTAATTCCAAATAAATTCAAGAGGCTTCGACTTCGCTCAGCCAGCAATATACGCTGGCTGAGCGAAGCGATGCACTGAGCTTGTCGAAGCGTCGAAGCCCTATTTTTCTTATTTGAATTGTCTATAAGTAGTTAGGCATAATTACCATAAACCTCGAAAACCTGTGGCGTATGCCACAGGTTTTCGAGGTTTATATTTAATTTCGTCCAGTTATTTATATATTCAATTTTTAGCGATCGCCTTTTATATTCACGGAGATCAAAAGGATAATAGGGGCGTGAGTGGCAAAAATTCAGGTGCGTTTTTACTTGGTCTTGCCGACTCGCTTTGGCAAGATCGGTGCTACATATCCTATAGTCCTATAAGGTAAATTTATAGCAATCTATCAGGAGTGAATCTATGTTAGCAGTAGCAGTTTTAGCTGCGGGTAAGGGAACGCGGATGAAATCAGCTCTGCCCAAGGTGTTACAGCCCCTTGGTGGCAAGTCCCTCGTTGAGAGAGTTCTCAATGCAACTGATGCACTCAACGCCGATCGCCGCATTGCGATTGTTGGCTACTGTAGCGATCAAGTTCGTGCTGCTCTCGCTAATTATCCTAATTTAGAATTTGCAGAACAAGCAGAACAATTAGGAACAGGTCACGCTATTCAGCAGTTAATGGAACCTTTAATAGACTTCAAAGGGGAATTAGTTGTACTAACAGGAGATTCGCCGTTGATGCGAACGGAAACAATCAAGGCTCTCATTGATAGTCATCGTCAACATCAAGCCTCAGCAACTGTCCTAACCGCAATTTTGCCCAACCCGACAGGCTATGGTCGGGTATTTTGCGATCGCGAGATGAAGATCGAGCGCATTATTGAACATCGTGATTGTAATCCCGAACAAATTCTCAATCAGCGCGTGAGTACGGGTGTTTACTGCTTTGATTGGCAAGAGTTAGCGCAAGCCCTACCCAAACTAACCACCAATAATGCTCAGAAAGAATATTACTTAACGGAAGTATTTGATTATCTCAAATCAGTCTATGCCAGTGATCTCGAAGATCCTGATGAGAGCTTGGGCATTAACGATCGCCTTCAGTTAGCTCATGCCTATGATGTCTTACAAAAACGCGCTAGAGACAAATGGATGCGGGCGGGTGTAACGATGTTACTGCCTGAAACGATTACCATTGATGATGATGTGGAACTTGCGCCGAATGTAATTATTGAGCCGCATTCTCATCTGCGTGGGCGGAGTAAAGTTGGTTCTGGTTCTGTTATTGGTCCTTCGACAATGCTTTCTGACAGCACTATCGGAGAGAATTGCGAAGTCCAATTTTCAGTGATTGAAGAGAGTCAAGTCGGTGATAACTGTCGGATTGGTCCTTTCGCAAGGATTCGTGGAGAATCAATCGTTGGCGAAAAGTGCCGCATTGGGAACTTTGTAGAATTAAAAAATGCCAAAATCGGCGATCGCACTAATGCGGCGCATTTGAGCTATCTCGGCGATGCCACCCTCGGCAAACAAGTCAACATCGGTGCAGGTACAATTACCGCTAATTATGATGGTTTCAAAAAACATCAAACTATAATTGGCGATCGCAGCAAAACAGGTTCTAACTCAGTTCTCGTGGCTCCGATCACCATCGGCTCTAATGTAAACATTGCCGCAGGTTCAGCAATCACCGAAGATATCACCGATAATGCTTTGGTGATCGCGCGATCGCCACAAGTTATAAAAACCGACTATTACGATCAAGAAGGTAAGAAAAAGAACTAATTCTCCAATTAAAAACCCAAAAGAAAAAGGACGGTGCAGAGTATCGTCCTTTTTCTTTTGGGTTTTTGTATGCCTCGCAAAACTTGCCTTGCCACAGAATAGTTTCTGCCCAAAATCGCGTTAAAGTAGTCCTACATCTAAATATTCAGTCTATTAGGATGACCAAGTTTATGTCTCGTTTACCTATTTCCCTAGAAACCGCTTTTAGCAGCCGCAATGTGCTGAAGATTATTAGCGGTCTTCACAACTTTGATCGCGATTCTGTGAAAATGGTTGTGCAAGCAGCCGATCGCGGTGGTGCTACTTTTGTGGATATTGCGGCGGATGCTGAACTCATCGCGATCGCTAAGGCTAACTGCTCTTTGCCCATCTGCGTATCCGCAGTCGAAGCCCATAAATTGGCGATCGCCGTTGATAATGGCGCAGATCTAGTCGAAATCGGCAACTATGATAGCTTCTATGCTCAAGGTCGTGTGTTTACTGCCGATGAAATCATCGCATTGACCGCAGAAACCAGAGCTTTGTTGCCTCACACTGCTATCTCTGTCACCGTTCCCCACACCTTACCCCTCGATCAGCAAGTTACCCTCGCTGAGAAACTCGAAGCGATCGGTGCTGACATCATCCAAACTGAAGGCGGAACCAGCTCGGCTCCAACCCATGCAGGTATCCTCGGTGCGATCGAAAAGGCATCCCCAACCCTCGCCGCCGCCCACGCCATCAGCCGCGCCGTTTCTATCCCTGTGATGTGCGCCTCTGGCTTGAGTAACATTACTGCTCCAATGGCGATCGCTGCTGGCGCATCGGGTGTTGGCGTTGGTTCGGCTGTTAACCAATTGAATGATGTTGTGTCAATGATTGCGACTGTTCGCTCTCTTAGAGAAGCTATTAGCAGCAATGCTAATGTTAAGACTAGCGTCTAATTAACTTAGTTTAATCAATTAACACTAGAGGCGATCGCTTTGAATTTTTAGAGAATTCAAGGCGATCGCCTTTAAAGATTTTGGGTAAAACTTAGTATAGTAATTTCAAATAAAAATAGGGCTTCGACTCCGCTCAGCCACCTTATATCGATGGCTGAGCAGAGTCGAAGCCTCTTTATGTTATCTAAAACAGCTATAACTCTAAATTTTTAAACTAATAATTGGTACTTGGTCTGGGCAATGCGATAGAGAGGTCGCCAAACTAGACGATTTGTGGTTACAACTAACAACGACATCACAATTGTAGAAGCTAAAAGTAAAGGAAAATCCCCCACATCTGAAGCTTCTGTAATCGTTGAACCTAGTCCCGTCGCTGTTAGTACCTTGCCCTGAAATTTGATATATTCCCCCGCAATACTTGCATTCCATGCACCACCAACAGCAGTAATGATACCCGTCACCAGATAGGGGAAGATTCCTGGCAAGATCAAAGTGCGCCAGCGTTCTAGTATAGAAAGCTTATAGACCCTTGCCGCCTCAAATAGCTCCGATGGAATTGCCTGTGCACCCGCAATCACGTTAAACAGGATGTACCACATACTGCCCAAGGTCATTAAAATCACTGCGCCGATATCCAAACCACCACCAATATTCGCCAAGCCTAATAACAAAATTGGGAACAAAGCTGTGGCGGGAACGGAAGCCGCAATTTGGACAATTGGTTGTAAAAACTGAGCCAGTTTGGGATTGCGTCCGATCGCGACCCCAATGGGAACGGTGATCAGCAGCGAGAGAACTAGCACAATTAGAACCCGAATCGAAGTAAATAGAGCGCCAGTTGCCACTTGTTGCCAAGAGCTAAGGGGCATCTTGCTCAGTAATAAAACGGCTTCTACGGCTCCACCTAGAGTCACAAAGCCAATCCCACCAAGCAGTAACCAATTAAAAAGACTAACCCATCTGGAAGTTTGATGTTGTTCCCTTGGCGATCGCTCAGATTTGCGACTAAATCCTCGGTCAAAGGCTTCGGAGACTGGTAAAAATAGGCGATCGCTAATAATCCGCATCGTTGGCGATCGCCGCAAAAAATCTAATATCCTTGACTCAGGTACTTGGGAAGCCTCCCCCGCTTCATACTTAAACTTCTCCGCCCAAGCAATCATCGGTCGCCAAATCAAATAATCGATTAGGGTAATAATCCCAATCAAAACGATGATCCCCCATAGGATTGCTCCATTATCGCCGCGATCCGCCGCCGCTTTTAAAAATGAACCTAGTCCTGGCAAAGTAAAACTGCGATTAGATAGCGTAAAAGACTCTGTTTGCATCAAAAAGAACCATCCTCCCGCTACGGACATCACACTATTCCATACTAATCCCACTACTCCAGAGGGCAATTCTAAAGTCCAGAAACGCTGCCAAGCACTCAATTGGTAAACTTCACTAGCTTCCTTAAGTTCTTGGGGAATGCTACTTAGTGATTGATAAAAGCTGAAGGTCATATTCCAAGTCATGCCCGTAAAAATCAGTAAGATTGAAGCAAGTTCAATTCCTAATCTTTGTTTTGGGAATAGTCCTACCAATGCTAAAACTACCGCAGGTAGAAATGAAAGTACAGGAATTGATTGCAAAATATCTAATAAGGGAATAAGAATTCTTGACCAGACTACAGAGCGATAGGCAAGATAAGCATAGGAAATACTAAAAACTAAGGACAAACCATAGGCAGCTAACATTCTCACTAATGTCTGCAAGGCATAGTTAGGTAGTAAGTTAAGGGATAGATTGATTACATATTCGCTATCATAGGTTCCTGTAAATTTGCTAGCGGTTTGGACAATGATAAAGATTAGTGAGACGATCGCTAGGGGTAATAACACATCACCGATACTCCAGCGTGAGCGGAATTCGGATTTCGGATCGATAGTTGGTTGAAACATGACTTCTATTTATTCTTCTATTTCTGGGGCTGTCGTATTTTCTTCAATGAAAATTTCTCCTGAAGGCTCATCGTAACTGAAGAGTTCGGCATAGCGTCCCCAGTCCATCGCCGTTCTTAGTTGGCGTTGCGCTTCTTTGCTTGTGAAGTAATTTTCTAAAATATCTAAAACTAATTCTTCAGAAATACGATGGTTGCGCTTTGCCTGCAATAGTTGACAAATTTGCTGAACAAGACGGATATGCTGCTGCAATAGATCACGGATGATCGCTTTGCGTTCATCAATATTGCTATTGATAAATTTATCGCCGATCGCTGATGGTTGAATATCACCTTCTGTGATCGTCACCAGTTCCATCAACTTACTAGCTTCCACAATTGGTAATAGGTCATCGACTTCCAAGAGTAATTCCTGAGCTAATCGATATAAGTCTTTTTCTTGGCGACCTTCTAGAAGCTCTAGTAAACCTGCCACGGAGCCAATTCGCACATGGGGTAAGGATTGGTATCTCGGCTGATCGGGAGATTTAGGAGAAGCCGTTGTAGTAGTGGTCGCAACGGCGATAGAAGGATCAGGTAAGTCGGGATTAGTGAGAATTTTGTAAACTTGGTCAACTAGGGATTGAAACTCTGGACTCTTGCGATCGCGATAATGAGGCAACTTAATCGGCAAATCTGCCCTAATCCGTCCAGGATTGCGACCAAGGACAATAATGCGATCGGCGAGGGTGACGGCTTCCTCGATCCCGTGGGTCACAATCAAGATCGATTTTGTAGGAATTCGCTTCTCTAACCACAAATCTAACAGTTCAAATCGTAAGTTCTCGGCGGTCAAGACATCCAATGCCGAAAATGGCTCATCCATACATAACAATTCAGGCTCCACCGCTAAAGCCCGCGCAAAGCCAACCCTTTGGCGCATCCCCCCCGATAGCTCCCTAGGGTAAGCATTTTCAAATCCATCCAAACCAATTACATCGATCATCCGCAAAGCTTTTTGTAGACGAGTATCCTTGGGTTCACCCTTAGCTTTTAAGCCCAGTTCCACATTCTCTAATACCGTTAACCAAGGATAAAGCGCAAAATTTTGAAAAACGATCGCCACCCCCGGATTTAATCCCACTAAAGGGCGATTGTAATACAGCACCTTGCCACTCGAAGGGGGAATCAATCCTGCAATCATTCGCATCAATGTTGATTTACCTGAACCCGAAGGTCCTAGCAACGCGATGATTTCTCCTACTTGCAACTGACAGTTGATATTTTCGATGATGGAAATAGTCTGTCCATTTGGTTGTAAGTAGGACTTTCCGATATTTTCTAGAGCAACAAAGCTCTTTTTGGCAACATTCTGTACCATAATCTGTGCAGGTCTCTGTAACTACATAGACAGGGAAGTTTTTGCTACCCAACCCAGACCATTATCAAGCAATTATGTCCGCTATGTCCGCAAATCAGCTTAACTGCATCACAATCTTTCCTAATTATTGCAATTACGCTGTGTTAGCCTGCTATTAATTAGCTAGGCAAAGTAATCTTAAAACCAAGAAGTGTGGGTTGTCCGCATAGCGAACGACCCACACTTCTTGGTTTTGGTCTATTGACGTTGAGATACTTAAGAGGACTATAAATGTTATGCTTTGTGGTCTAAGAATTGGTAATTCTTCTCTTGCAAGGTTTTAATTCCTGCTTTCTAGCGATGTTTCCTAGCCGATAACTGATGACTGACAAACTTATTCCTGTTCCAGTGGGAAGCTTTTTGATTGGTGATGTGATCTCTGCTGATCAAAGTTTTTCACTAGATGCCTCTAGTGCTTTAGCTTCACCAAGTTGTGGAGGGATCAAGTTCTCTTTGATTGTCCCAACCTACAACGAAGGACAGAACTTGCCGAAACTTGTCGAGATCTTGAGTCATCTGTTGAATGGATATTTTGACGATCGCTATGAGTTGATTATTGTTGACGATAATAGTCCAGACTTGACATGGCAGGTAGGACTAGACCTGATGCCTCACTATCCACAATTACGAGTGATGCGTCGTCAAGGTGAGAAGGGCTTGTCAACCGCCGTAATTCGCGGATGGCAAGCGGCAAGGGGTGAAGTTTTGGGAGTGATTGATGGAGATTTGCAACATCCTCCTGAAACACTGCTGACGATGTTGGATGCGATCGCTAAGGATGCCGATCTGGTGGTAGCGAGTCGCCATGTCGAAGGTGGTGGCGTTAGTGATTGGGGCTTTATCCGCCGCTTTTTGTCAAGAGGCGCACAGATGTTAGGTTTGCTGATTTTGCCTAATGTGATTGGTCGGGTATCGGATCCGATGAGTGGTTACTTTATGGTCAGGCGCAGCGCGATCGCAAATTGCACCATGAATCCCCTCGGTTATAAAATCCTGATCGAAGTATTGGGAAGAGGAAATATTGATCGGGTCGCAGAAGTGGGCTATGTGTTTCAGGAGCGACAGGAGGGCGAGAGTAAGGTCACTTGGCGGCAATATGTGGATTACATTTTGCATTTATTGCGGTTGCGATCGCGCGGCAGGATTAGCAAAATCCGCGAGAAATTCCAGCTTCAAAGATTCTTGAGATTTGGATTGGTGGGCTTTAGCGGCGTATTTGTGGATATGGCAATCTTCTATTTGCTGAGCGATCCTTCCACCCTTGGGTTAGGACTTTCCCGCAGCAAGGTGATCGCTTCAGAATTAGCGATCATCAATAATTTTTTGTGGAATGATAAATGGACATTTCGTGATTTTGCCTTGAACCAGTCGGGCAAACAGCAACGTATTAAGCGATTTATTAAGTTCAATTTGATCTGTTTAGTGGGAATTGGCTTGAACTTGATTATTCTCAATACGTTAGTGAACGTGTTTGGAATGAATCGCTATCTTGCCAATTTAATTGCGATCGCGATCGTGACTATCTGGAATTTTTGGTTTAATCTCAAACTGAGTTGGCGCGTTACCCAAACTAAGTAAGACCAGAAGACCAGTAGCTTCGCGAAGCTACTGGTCTTATACAATTATAGACAATTCAAATAAGAAAAATAGGACTTCGACTCTGCTCAGCCACCGTATACCGATGGCTGAGCGAAGTCGAAGCCTTTTCAAACTTATTTAGAACTGCTATAAAATTCAACTAGAAATTTAAAGTTTTATGACTTTTTCTAATCTCTCGACGATTACTTTGCCCACTTGGGTCACGCTCTCCCGATTAATTGCTGTACCGATTATTTTTGGGCTATTTAGTTGGCAAACAAGTGAACTGACGCGCTGGATTGCCTTGAGCGTCTTTTTGATCGCGGCGATTACGGACTGGTTAGATGGCTATTTGGCAAGAAAGCTGAATCAAATTACGGAACTAGGCAAATTTCTCGATCCCTTGGTAGATAAAGTCCTGACGATCGCCTTATTTCTATTATTTATTGAACTCGGTCAAGTCCCCGCATGGGCAGTATTTTTGATTATTACCCGTGAGCTATTGATTACGGCTTGGCGAGGTGCGCCAACAGGTAATTCTAGTAATTCTGATAGTGAAGAATCACCAACTACTAAATCCCCATCGATCATCGGCGCAAATATTTGGGGTAAAGCGAAAACGGTGATGCAAATCGTGGCGATCGCGGCTTTATTGATTAATATTCCCTATGCGATCGCCTTTTTCTGGATTGCAGTCGTACTTACGTTAATTTCTGGCATTATCTATGTTGTGCCAGTCTCTAACACTTCTCTATAATCGGCGGCACGCATTGCCAACTATAATCAGATTAGCGTGCGTTTGGAGTTTTCAGTCTCATGGCGACATCACCAACCTTGGGTAGAACCTTTGACAACCTATTAGGCGGTCGCTTTCGAGTCGTGCAGACCATTGCCGATGATCCCCACGGACAGACTTACTTGGTCGAAGATACGATCGCCGCCGAGATGCCGCGCTGGGTCGCCAAGAGTTTTTGTCTAATCAATAAAACTAACCTGCAACTGGATTGGGCGCGATCGCTATTTCGCCAAGAGATTCCCAAATTGCAACAACTGAGCGATCGCAGCACTGACTTTCCCAAGATCACCGCTTACTTTGAACAGGAAGGAGAGTTTTATATTGTGGAAGAATCCATAGATGGAACTCGTCTTAGCGATGAACTCCGCACAGGTAAAAGCTATACGGAGTTGGAAGTAATTCAATTTCTCAAACAATTATTAACAACGTTACATACTGCCCACAGCACAGGTATGGTACATGGCGATATCACTCCCCACAATCTGATCCATCGTCAAGGACAACAGGGGCAGCGCCATCAGTTTGTCCTCACCAATTTTGCAATTCTTAAAGGGGTTTATGCTACGGCTGCCCGCAATGGTGTAATCCTTGGCACACCTAGCTATATGCCCTTTGAGCAAGCCTTGGGCAAATTTACGCCTAGTTGTGATATTTATTCCCTAGGTTTGACGGCGATTCAGCTATTGACTGGTCTACATCCTAGCCAATTAGTGCGCCGTGGTGATCTTAATCTATTGGATTGGCAAATCGCCTATGCGGTGCGTCCTGAATTGATTCAGATTCTCAATCGCATGGTCAAGCATCATCCTGAAGAGCGTTATCAAAATGTGCAGGATGTTCTCTACGATCTTGATAATTCCCTATCCGATCTACCTGATCCCAATGTCGATAACTTCCCATTGTCAAAGATGACCATGGCGAATGTGAGTCCTCAGTTCTCAAAATGGGCGATCGCGATCGCCTGTATCGGTGCGATTGGCTGGGGAATTAGCAATACGCAGGTTCTATCGCCTTCTAATTGGCTCGGATCTCTGACTCAGCCCACTCCCACCGCCATTCCCACGCCCGATAGTAATGTCTATGCCAAATATCGAATGCGTCTCAATCTCACAGGGCATACAGGATGGGTCAGAGCCGTGGCGTTCTTCCCCAATGGATTTAGCTTGGCGAGTGGTAGTTACGATCGCACAGTGCGCCTATGGAATGTCAGTAATAATAAATCCTTCGGCACATTATCCAATCACCTTGGTTCGATCTCTGGCATTAATGCGATCGCCGTTCATCCCAATGGCAACACCTTCGCGATCGCCTGTATCGATAAAACTATCAAGCTCTGGAACTTCCGCAGTGGAAAACCTATCCGCAACTTAGAGGGACATGATGGACAGGTCTATGGTGTCGCCTACAGTCCCGATGGTAAGACCCTAGTTAGCGCCAGTGCTGATAAAACGATCAAGCTCTGGAATTGGAACCGTGGCGAAGTCTTACAAACTTTCACAGGTCATCAAGATAAGGTGGTGGCGGTAATTTTCCATCGTGATGGGAAACGTATTGCTAGCGCTAGTGCGGATAAGACGATCCGCATCTGGGATGTGGCTACTGCCAAGGAACTAATCAAGATCACAGGGCATAACTCTCCTGTCAATGCGATCGCCTTCAGTCCTGATGGCAAACTGCTCGCTAGTGGTAGCCAAGACCAAACTATCAAAATCTGGGATGTGAGTAATGGCAAGCTGCTGAAAACTCTATCGGGACACACGGGCGGAGTTTTAGCTGTTGCCTTTAATCGCGATGGTCAAGCGATCGCCTCTGGAGGTATCGATCAAACGATTCGCATTTGGGATGTAGATTTGGGCAAATCTGTGCAAACTATCGATAATCACGAAGCCCCAATCCTATCTTTGAGCTTCAGCCCCAAAGATAACACCCTCGTCAGTGGTAGCGCTGATCGCTCGGTCAAGGTTTGGCAATAGTTCTTAAGAAGAGAGAGGCGGCGCAAAGCGCCGCCTCTCTCTTCTTGGTTTACGAATTTATTTTGAATAACTATTGACAATTATAATCAATAAGATTAATCTAATTTTAGTTCTGACACGGAGGTTCGGCTCAACACCGTCTCATTATTTATATAGTTCAAATGCGTTGATAGGATTGCGTAATTGTATGGTTAGCTTTGTCAAGATTGCTGAACCTAGAGCAAAGAAGCCATCAATTATGCAGTCTTTTTTTTCGACCATTCCTTAGATATTCGTTAGCTGTTATCAATTCTTATTAAGATAAAGTTTCAATAAATTCTCTATACACTCAAAACTATCAAAGCTTACTCAATTCATTCTGTTAACTAATTTACTCAACCAATTCATTAGCCATGACCTTCAGACAATCGACTTCTCCAGACATCATCGGCATCTCTACGAGCCAAGCCCTTCGCCGTTTTGATCTTCCACTCCTGCGATCGCTCTCCCGTCAATATGAGATTGCTCAATGGGAATATTGCCAAGATCCTGATGAGGCAGTCGATCTGAATATAGCGATCGCCACTTTGCATGAATATATACAGACCTGTGACAAAAAAGTTCATTTAGTCGGACATGGAATTTCTGGCTTGTTAGGCTGGCTTTATGCCAAGAAATATCCAGAGAGAGTGAGTTCTATCACTCTATTGTCAGTGGGTATCAATCTCGCCACCAGTTGGCATAGCCATTATTACGAACAGCGTCAGATTATGGGCTGTAGTCGCGATGTGATGTTAATGCGGACAGCATTCTATCTATTTGGTTATCGTGATAAAACGATGTTGACTTGGCTGGCAAATTTGCTGCAACAGGATCTTGATCACTCCCTAATTCCCCATTCTCTCTATGCTCCGCTATCCATCGCGCCCACTGTAATATCTACGCCAACTCTGATCTGCGGAGCCACCGATGACTATGTAATTGGAAGTAATGCTTATCAAAATTGGTATCCTCACCTTAAAGAAAGTGACCGCCTATGGCTCACTCCCCAAGGAAAACATTTCTTCCATTACAATCAATGGCAATCCGTCAGCAATCAAATTCGTTCTTTCTGGAATTCCCTCAGCTTTGCTGATAATCATATCCTTTGTCGCGGAAAATCAGAAATAGCTCAGAACATATAATAATTTCCGAGCCAACGCAAGAGGTGAGAGGTGGCACTTGTGCCGCCTCTCACCTCTTGCGTTGATGTCCTGTCTTAGATCGATTTAGCTCTAAATGCAAAAAATTCATGCCAACTAACGATACTGACAATGACACTTGTGGGTAGTATAGAAATAGATTGTTATACATCGCTATGGCAATCACAGAGGGGAATCTGGGCTTTAGTAATCATTCGCGTATCGTTTATACATCTTTCGCAAAGTATTCGTAAAGAAAGCTTGTAGCAAATCGAGCCAACCTAAATATATAGCTATGGATATTTCATGAAATTAGCTGAAGTTTTATACCAAGGGCAGCAATTGCAGCAGCAAGACCGTACTCTAGCGATCGCCTATTTTGAGCAATGTTTACAAAATACTTCTATCAACACCAGTGATCTCAGTTCAGATTCTGCACTAGAAATAGATACATACACGAAGATTAAAATCTTACTTAATCTGGCTGCCGAACTGATTGCAACCAAGCATCCACAGTCACTACAACGCGCCAAATTATTAGTCCAGCAAGCAGATGCTAGCCTGATTCATGATCATGACCAAGATGCTGAGAGCGATAAAACCAGCCTACTCTTAGCCGATCTGCTCTATGTTAAATCTTTAATAGCGATCGCATCGGGGGATCTACTAACCGTATTACCGGTTTTGCAAGCTGCCCATACCGCCTACGCAGATAACCGAGAAGGGCAAGCTCTAGTTGATGATGTCTATGGTCAATATTACCTGCAAACCTATGATTGGCAGTCAGCCTTAGCTAGTTTTGAGCGATCGCTCTCTCTGCGATTGGAGATTGGTGACGAATGGTTAATTGCTAAAAGTTATGGGCATTTAGCCAATCTATATCTATTGGCAGGCGACCTAGACCAAGCTTCCAATTTGAGCCATAGCATCCTTGAGATTGCTCTCAAACATTCCAACAACGCTCTCAGATCGCAAGCCCTTAAGGGACTAATCAAAATTGCGATCGCGGAAGGGCAGTGGCAAGATGCGATCATCATGATTAAAGATGCGATCGCTTTACTTAAGGAACCCGTCGATACGATCGAGATTGGCTATCTATACTGTGACCTTGCGGAAGCTTTGCTAGGCAATCGCCAAGTTGAAGACAGCTTAATTTGTATTCGGATTCATGTTTTACCACGCTTCCGCGATTGCCAATATCAAAGCGGAATTGCGATCGCCAAGCTTTTACGGGGACGCATTTATGTTTATCGTCTGCTGGAAGGTCTAGATAATTTTGATGAGGATGCGATCGAAACCGTCGAAGATTCGTTACTTGATGCCTCGATTGTATTTGAACAAAAGGGAATGCTCCTCGACTATGGGCGATCGCTTTACGATTTAGCCTGTCTCTACCAGCTTTGCAATAGTAACCAAAGTCAATATCAATATCAGGGCAAGGCATTGCGATCGCTGGAGCTAGCCCTCAGCACCCTCGATCAAATTGGCATGAGTAATACGCGACTTGCCTCGCAGATCGAAGTAATGCTTAATCAAGTGATGGGTAGCAAGTTCTGAAACAAAAGAGCCGCGCTTTGCGCGGCTCTTTTGGGCGAGATTACTTAGTTGCTGCTGTTTTTTTTGTGGTAGTTGCTTTTTTGGTGGTGGTTTTAGCGGCGGTTTTCTTTGTAGTTGCAGCTTTAGTTGTAGTTGCCGTAGTAGTTTTTGTCGCCGTTTTCTTAGTAGTAGTTTTTTTCGCTTCGCTAGTAGCGGTGCGCTTAGCGTTGGTTTTCTTGCCAGATTTTTCCTTGGTCGCCAGCATTGCCAAGGCTTCCTCTAGGGTCAAACCTTCTACAGTTTGTTCCTTTGATAGAGACACATTTACCTTGCCATGTTTGACATAGGGACCATACTTACCATCGAGAACTTCGATCGCATCGTTGTCACTGGGGTGATTGCCGAGGGATTTCAGTACCTTAGCGGCGGCAGCTCCGCGTAAGGTTTTTGGCTGAGCCAATAACTCTAGGGCGCGGTCAAAGGTAATCGTATAGGGGTCATCGGTGGCTTTGAGCGATCGATTGTCATCTTTATCACCATTCCCCTTGACATGGCAGACATAGGGACCAAAGCGCCCTGTATTCACGAAGACGCGATTGCCCGTATCAGGATGTTCGCCAAGGGTGCGCGGCAATGCCAATAGTTTCACTGCTAGATCGACGGTGACATTTTCGGGCTGCATTCCCTTGGGCAAAGAGGCACGTTTAGGCTTCGGCACGGCTTCTGTAATCTGTCCAAGCTGCACATAGGGACCATACTGACCCATCATCATGAAGATCGGCTCATTGGTCTCGGGATGAATGCCTACTTGATCAGGTCCTTCGAGCTTTTGCTTGAGCAATTGTTCGATCTTTTCAGGAACGAGATCCGAGGGTGTTAGATTTTGAGGGATGGAAGAATTAACGGTGCGATCGCCATCACCAACTTGGATATAGGCTCCGAATTTACCGATCTTGACCTTCACATCATCATCTAATCCCTCTAGATGCACTGTCCTTGCGGATTCGCCATCGATCAGGCTATCGCGAGATTTCACCTGTCCGCTTAGCCCTTGATCCCCCGAATAGAATTTTTTGAGATAGGGCAACCATTCGACGCTTCCTGTCGAGATATCATCGAGGGTCTGTTCCATCTTGGATGTGAAGCTAGGATCGACAAGGTTGGGGAAATGATCTTCCAGAAGACTGGTGACCGCAAAAGCAGTGAAACTGGGGATTAGAGCATTGTTGGTGAGTTGGACATAACCGCGATCGCAGATTGTGCCGATAATGCTGGCATAGGTACTAGGACGACCGATGCCTTCGCTTTCCAGCATTTTCACCAAGGCTGCTTCGGTGTAACGAGCAGGGGGCTGAGTTTCATGACCGATTGTATTTAGCTCACGACAGACGGGATGATCGCCCAACTTGAGGGGTGGCAAGGTAATTTCCTTTTCCTCTAGTGCCGCATCGGGATCGTCCGATCCTTCGACATAGGCACGGAAAAATCCTGCAAAATCAATCCGCTTGCCAGAGGCTCTGAATATTGCATCCTCAACGGTCAACTGCACGCTGAGCATAGTTAGCTGTGCGTCTGCCATCTGCGAAGCGACGGTACGTTTCCAGATCAGATCGTAGAGTGCCAGTTCGCGCCCTGACAAACCTGTAGCTTGAGGCGTGCGGAAAGTCTCACCCGCAGGACGGATCGCTTCGTGGGCTTCCTGTGCGCCCTTGGACTTGGTGACGTACTGGCGTGGCTCTTTGCTGAGGAAGTTCGCGCCGTACATACTGGTGACGCATTGCCGCGCCGCCGTGATCGCCTGTTGTGACAGATGCACCGAGTCGGTACGCATATAGGTGATAAAGCCCTGCTCATAGAGAGCTTGAGCCACGCGCATCGAGTCCCTTGCTGATAGGCGCAGCTTGCGGTTTGCCTCCTGCTGCATGGTGGAGGTGGTGAAGGGCGGCGAAGGCTTGCGGGTGGCGGGACGTTCATCGAGGTTGCTGACTGACCAGACCTTGCCATTGAGTCTTTCTTTGAGGGCGATCGCTGCCGCTTCATCGAGCAGTAACACCTTGCGCCCCTTGGCGATTTTGCCCGTTGCCTCATCAAAGTCTTTGCCCGTAGCCACATTCACGCCGCTGACGGAGACTAGCTGCACGGGAAATTCTTGTTTTGGTGCATAGAGATTAGCCTTGAGATCCCAGTAGCTTCCAGATTTAAAGGCACGGCGCTCACGTTCACGATTGACAATTAGGCGCACGGCGACGGACTGTACGCGACCTGCCGATAGCCCCCATGCAATTTTTTTCCAGAGCAGGGGCGAGAGGGTATATCCCACAAGGCGATCGAGAATGCGGCGTGTCTCTTGGGCATGGACAAGGCGATCGTCGATCTGACGACAATTTTTTAACGCGCCCTTGATTGCCTCGGCGGTGATCTCATGGAAAACCATGCGCTTGATCGGTACTTTGGGTTGCAGGATCTGCAACAAATGCCAAGAAATGCTTTCACCTTCGCGATCTTCGTCCGTCGCTAGGATGACTTCTTTGACTCCTTTGAGCGCTGATTTTAGTTCTCGCACAATCTTTTTTTTGTCATCTGGCACGATGTACAGTGGCTCAAAATCCGCATCCACATTTACGCCCAGCTTTGCCCAGTCGGTACCCTTGAGTTCGGCGGGAATGTCACTGGCTGACTGTGGCAAATCACGCACATGACCCATCGACGCTTCCACGCGATAGTCGGAAGGCAAGAAGTTGCGAATGGTGCGGGCTTTGGTGGGTGATTCGACAATGACAAGGGTAGACATATTAGCCTGCAAGGTTCGCGGTGATCAAAACGACTAAGAGACAAGTTAAGAGTGAGGAGCAATCGGGCGGTATATATAGCACTTTTTAACCCATATACACCTATATACAATGTTTATGCCGAAATTGGCTACGGTTAGCCAGACGGTAATTACTTTAATCTATGTACGCAAATTTGGTGTTGCTATTTTGACTGGTTGGTGCGTATTTACTGAGATTGATTTAATTTCGCGCTGAATAGTTAGAAATTTTGGCAAGGTTTTGTAAAGTTTTTGTCCCTTTATAGAACGTACCATTGATTTCCCATGTTGGAAATGCAGTAATTTTTTTATCAACGCAAAGTTGGTTTTGCTGATTAACTCCGCGCCGATCGCATTCAATGACTGTCAGGTACTTTTCTGCTTCTATGCCAAAGCGTTGGCGTTGGGTATGACAATGGGGACACCAGTAAGCTGTATATAATTTTGCGCCGATCTTGTTTAAATGCTTGGCTAGGGCGATCGCTTCGGTAGAGGAGCGATCAGTGACGGCGGGGGCGGCAACTTGGGCAGAGGCAGAGGTGGGCTTTGAAGTGATCGTCACTGCTGTGATTGCCGTCAAACTGGCGGTTAGGAACAGCGCCTTAAGTAAATTTTGGGGATAAAGGATCGGGTACTTCATAATCTAAGCAAATATAACGCTGATATTCTAGCTTTAACAAATGTATTGTCAGCTATGCTCCCTTTAGAAAGCTCATTAGAAAATTTACGCATTGCGATCGTCCATGAATGGTTTGTCAACTATGCAGGGTCAGAGCGCGTCGTAGAGCAAATTTTAAATTTATTTCCCCATGCGGATCTGTTTGCAGTGGTGGATTTTTTGCCGCGATCGCAGAGGGGATATATCCAAGATAAGCAGGTCAAAACCACTTTTATTCAAAAACTACCCTTTGCCAAAACAAAATTTCGCCAATATCTGCCCTTGATGCCCCTAGCGATCGAGCAGTTAGATTTATCCCACTACGATCTAGTTATTTCTAGCTCCCATGCTGTGGCGAAGGGCGTTTTGACGGCTCCACATCAGTTACATATTTGTTATGTGCATTCGCCGATTCGCTACGCTTGGGATTTGCAACATCAGTACCTGCGCGAATCAAATCTAGAAACAGGCTTTAAAAGCTGGATCGCGCGGTGGATCTTGCATCAGGTCAGGCTTTGGGATATGCGGACTGCTAACGGTGTAGATTTATTCATCGCCAATTCCCACTTTATTACGCGCCGCATTCGCAAAGTCTATCGACGCGAAGCTAAGGTGATCTATCCGCCTGTAGATTTACAAAATTACACTTTGCAAGAGTCGAAGCAGGATTTTTATCTGACGGCTTCGCGGTTGGTTCCCTATAAGCGGGTTGACTTGATTGTGGAGGCTTTTGCGATGATGGGCGATCGCCAGTTGATCGTGATCGGCGATGGTGAGCAGATGATGAAGATCAAGGCAAAGGCAACCAGTAATATTCAGTTTTTGGGCTATCGAGAAGCCGATCAGTTGCGCGAATATATGCAAAATGCCAAGGCGTTTGTGTTTGCCTCTGAGGAAGATTTCGGAATTACGCCCGTGGAGGCACAGGCTTGTGGTACGCCTGTAATTGCTTTTGGTCGTGGTGGTGTGTGTGAGTCGGTGCGAGGTATCGATAGCGATCGCCCGACGGGGATATTTTTTGCAGAGCAGACGGCGACGAGTATCAGGGGGGCGGTGCTAGAGTTTGAGCAAAATCAACACCGCATCTCCCCGCTAGCCTGTCGCGAGAATGCCCTCCGCTTTGGCAGCGATCGCTTTCGTGATGAGTTGTTAGATTTCGTGAAACAAGCTTGGCAAGCACATCATGATCTTTAAAGTGATTCAAAATTCTTCCTGTGTGTAGGAGGGACAATTATCGAATTTTTCCTGCATTTTCTCCATTTGCACCGCGTGAAGTGCGGTGCAAATAGCTCTATATCGAACTGACGTTAATCAGGTCTAAGCTACAGCCATAAAAACAGCTTCAGAGGTAATTCTGAAGCTGTATACGAGGGAGTGCATTGATCAAAATATAGCTAGATGCTCAATCAGCGAAGTTTATTGAGGCTTGATCTGATTGCTGTCAAGAACCTTCTGCACTTCAGGACCTGGTTGATAGGTATAGCCCCAATTTGCATTTTGACTATCATCCAAAATCCTTGGAGTGACCACGATGATCACCTCATTACGGATGTTTTCGTTAACTTCTTGACGGAACAAAGCGCCAATAATTGGTAAATCACCCAAGATAGGTACTTTGGTAATCAATTGACGATCAGAATCGCGAATTACACCAGACAACACAAGAGTCTGACCATCCCTGATCCGAATCTGTCCTGAGTTAAGCGTCCGCTTCGAGATTAAGCCTTGCGAAGTCTGGATTCCCAGAACTGTCCCTAGATCTTGGCTTGCGACTAGGGCGCTCACACTAGGAGAAACAGAGAAATTGATAAAGCCATTATCGTCAATGCGGGAAACAGCAATATTCAAAGTCAAACCCACTGGCTCAGTGGTTACTGTTTGTGTAGGGATATTTTGAGTTATGTTACCTGTTGTAATCGTGGTAAATGTGACGGTGTTGTTCTTAACTACATCTTCTGTCAGAGCAACCGTAGCAGTTTCTCCTTCTTGGACAGTCAAAGTTGGATCGGTGATGACCTTTGCATTACCACTTGCGATAAAAGCGTTGAGGGTTGCAAATAATCTTTGTGGTAAATCCAAAAGCGAAGGAATGCCATTTGGATCATTGAAATTTAACGCGAGAGTTCCACCAGTGGAGGTTATGTTCGTGCCTGTGCCGCTCCCGTTGGTGTTACTTGCGTTAAACCCAAAGCTTGTACCCACGGTTTGACTTTTGCCAAGGCGCACTTCCAAAACTTTGACATTGACAGCAACCTGACGCTTGCGTAGATCTAATCTAGCAAGTTGAGCTTCAGCAAACTCAATTTGCCTAGGGCTACCAATCAATGTCAGTGAGTTACTACGCTCTTCAGCGACTACTTGCAATCCCTTAAGTAAAGGCGATACATCGGAATCAGCAGTAATAGAAACCGTCTCTAAAGTTGGTACTGACTCTGTAGGAGTGGTAACGACGGTAGCGGCGGCGGCTGTACCGACGGTGGCGGTCTGAGCACCGGGGATGGGACGCAGACGATTGATCACGCGGGAAGCTCCGAGTCCTGTCAAGAAGGCGGAGGCTTCACCGACAGAGATCTGATTGAGGCGATAGTTTTTGGTAACTATATTTTTGAGAGTTACGGGCAGTTTGGTTGCCACAAAGATAGTTTGACCAATACGATTAGCTTCTAGCCCAGTGATTCTCAAAACATTATTAAAAACATCTTGAGCAGTTTCATTTTCTACGGCTAGGCTGACGGGTTTGTTCACACTACTAGCTGTTGTACCTGTCTGATTAGCGTCACCGCCTGTGGTGGTACTCTCTCCTGAATCGGCAGAGACTACACTCAAACCTGCGACGCGACCAATTAGAGTTAGTACCTCGATCGCAGGAGCATTTCTCAAGGTGATTCTGGGAACGCGCTCGGCGGTTCCTAGATCGATGATGTCAGGACGAAGACTAGCGGTGCTGGTGGCGATGTCACCGACGGGTGGTGTTCGCAGTTGACGAAAAGGTGGTACAACTCCGGGTACACGTCCTGGTAATTGGGGCGTGACAGGGTTTGCGACAGGTGGTGGTGCTGAGTTGGAATCATTGGCTTGGGCAGTCCGTACCTTGCCATCGGCGGAAGTGATCGTTACCTTAGGCTCAAATAAAGGCTTTGCCGCGATATTAGGAGTCGTATTTTGAGCAACTAGTACCCGATCTGGGGCGGCATTGGCAACGGTTTGGCTATTGACGATGCCTGTTTCGGGAGAATCGCTAGCAGTTAAGGAACCTGTTTGGTTAGCGTTTTGTGGCATCGCCATGCTAAACACAAGTCCATTCGCGCTGTCTTGGCGCTTGACTTGATCCTTGAGGCTATCGGCATCGGCTGCGGTGATGCGGATGCGGACTTTGTTGGTGGCGTACTGAGTTGCCTCGATCGCCGTAATTCCGGGGGCAGGATTTGCCATCGCATAGCTAGCATTACCATTGCTTAGCTGCAACTGTGCGCCATTGAGCAGGGCAATCCATGCTTTGCCTTGGCGGGTGTAAGTAACTTGGGGGCGATCGCTGCTAGCAAAATTTAAAACCAGATTTAGGCGATCGCCACTGACATTGGTATTAATTTCGGTGATGCGGCTAGCGATAGCGATCGCGGCTGGATCGATGGGATTAGCCGATAGCTTGTCTAAATTTTGGGACTGGACTGAAGCGATCGCTAATGACTGAGGACAGATCGCCGCTAGAAGAAACCAGCAAGCTAAAGACTTAGCATTCAATTTTGTATTCAATTTGGCATTCAATTTGGCATTCATAAGGCACTCCTCTCATTCCCTTCGGAACTCAATACTCGTAATCTTTGTAGTAAACCTGTAGCAATCTAGACATACCTAACTAAAGGAATGACACAATCAAGACAGAATTGACGCGATTATGGTGCGAGATTATACCACAATTTGTCAATTTTAAATTAAAAAAATAATAGGCTCACCACAAAAATGTCATCGGATTCCGCAGACCTAGGAAATTATTTCTTGGCAAGAGCGAAGATTAGCGAATTTTCTAGGTCTGTCACTGATTTGTAGACTTATGATCGTCTCTCTACTTTGGTTGAGGTGCTGCCGCCGCCGCCTTCGCTAATTCTTCATCCGATAGAGGTACAAATGCTCTCAAGGTGAAGTCAGCACCAATTAAGGGAGGCAAGCTATCGATGATTTCCTTCTCCTTCCCTTCGATAATAGGGCGTGAGAAGGTGAACTTCTCCACGGGTAGAGCCTTGACTGTCAGTCTAAGATTTTCAACTATCAGTAATGGACGCAGCCGTTCAATTTTTTCAATAGTTCTCTTAATATCTTCAAATCTGCCATCAAAACCAATATTGAAAGAATAGACTTTGTATTGGGTTTTAATGTCTACAGGGAGAGGCTGAAAAGTGCGTAATGAACCTGCCAATTCGTAGGTAAAGTCAGGGGGCAGCGATATCTTAATGGTTTTGGGAATTTGTTCTTGAATGTCGCGAATTAATGTATCGACATTATCGACAGTGGGAAGTAGTGACAGGATGTATTTATTATCTTGGGTTGCCTGTTCAATTTTCTGCCCGATATTCGCCTTTTCGGCGGCATCTCTCTGCAACTTAGCAACATTCGCTTCTTTAGTTGTGATGGTTTGTTGAGATACCTGTAGCTCATCCCATATCGGTAACACAAAGCTTGCCCCGACATAACCTGCGATCCCAACGCCCGCAACCCCAATCAAAATCCCTAGGATTTTAGAGCCGAAAGTAAAACCAAATAGAGTTACTCCGCCTCCTGCGTTATCCATTCCCGAAGCAGTAGCATGTGTCATTTTATTTGATCACTCCTTGTTGTCTTAGTAAATTTACTCGCGTCACTAGACCATCTGCTCCCATCTTCTGCAAATCAGGCAGTAGCTCATCGGGTCTTTTGCTGGTGAGCACAGACCTGATTTGGAAGTTGACAAGGTTAAAATTTTTCTCGGCTGTTGCCTGTTGCAAAGTTGAAGAAACGATTTTGGTTTCCGTAGGGTCGAGGAAAGGAGAAGCCTGTAGTAAGAGCAAGTAGTCGTTTAACTCTCCGTAGTTAGTGGCAGAACCGTTGAGAGTAATTTCGGAGACCACTCGACTAGGATCTTGAGGACTAGCGACGGCTGAAGCTTGGGTAATAGATTTAACTTGCACGCTAATGGGAGTGCGATTGCTAATATCAGTAGCGATCGCGCTAGCAGGTAAACTACCGACAAATAAACTCAGCAATTCATTCTTCCGCGCTTCAATCGCCGTAAACTGAGCGACTTGCACATCTAAAGCTTTAATCTGAGCATCAAGCTGAGATTCTTGTGAGCTTAGGGCATCTAGTTTTGTCTGTACTGTTGCCTTTTCCGAACTCAAGTAGAGGTATGCGCCACCCACAGGTGCTAAAGCTACTGCCGCCGCGATCGCTCCATAGAGCAAGAACTGCGAGTCAGCAATCGGCTGACGTTCTACCGCCGACTGCGTTTCCGCCGCCACGCGATCGCTTAAAAAATTAATATCTAATGTATACATATCGATTTAAACCTCCCTCAAACCCAGACCTAAAGAAACAGACATCGCCATCCGCTCTTCTATGGGAATATCCATATCAACGGTGACACCAATCGCCGTCAATGGATCAACAGCGATCGCTGAAATACCCAAACGCTGGCTAAAGAACTCATTGAGTTGACCAATGCAAGCACCAGGTCCTGTAATCAGCAACTGTACTACATCGGATCCTGGGGACTGACTGGTATAAAAATCAATGGAGCGGCGCAACTCGTCTGAAAGATCACCCACAACTCTCATGATTGCAGCATCTCCAGGAGTGTTGCCACCACCAGCCAAACTAGCCGTATCCATCGATTGCACAGGAACAACCGTAGAACTCAGCATTTCCATATCAGTGGTGCGTCTTGGCGGCAAATTGATTGCTCTCAATTGAGCATTTTGAATTTGGGCTGTACCAATCGGGAATGTTCTTGAGAACTGCGGTACGCCGTCAACTGTGACCGTAATTTCCGTAGCCTCATATTCTATATCAACGATCGCTACCGCTTCCGCAATGGTGCTAAATCTCGCTAGCTCATTGTGCATAGCCCTAATCAGAGCAAAGCTACTGACTTCGATAATATCGACCTGCAATTGAGCTACTTCCATCGCTTGGATATAACTATCGGTTACTTCCCTTGGAGTAGCCACCATCAATATTTCAATCCGTTCGATGCCATCATCGTCTAAAGCGGTTCCTAACTTTTGATAATCGACATCCGCATCTTCCCGTGGGAAGGGCAAATATAAACTAGCCTCTTGATTGAGAACCATTTCGCGTAGTTCGGCATCAGGAATTTCTGCGGGTAATCGGATTAAGCGACTAACCGTTTCTCGCCCCGGTAGAGCCGTTGCGACTTTCTTAACTTTTACTTTTTTCTCTGCTAGCAAACTGCGAATAACTTCTCCCAGTGCTACAGGATCGAGGATACGTCCTTCTTCAACTATGCCTTCTTGAAGTTCCACACTGCCATGGGTGACTAACTTATAGGAAGACTGCCCCTTACGGCGCAATTGAACTAAGTTAACCTTCTCGGAATTAATTTCGATTCCGATGCCTTTTTTAGACTTTCCGCCAAACTTTAAGCCAAACATAAGCGTGTCTTTACAAATTTTGTAGCTTTTGTAGCACTGGGCATACACAATGGAGGGATTATAGTCTGATAGTGACCATTGTCAATAGAACAATGAAAAATAATTATGACTAATTCCCAATTTGTCTGATTTTGCCTTGTTTCTTATAAATGATTTTGGTTCTTTTGGCAAACAAAATTATTCCAAGAAATCAAAATGGCGACGCAAAGCGCCGCCATTTTGATTTCTTGGTAAAGACAAGCTGCTTGGCTTACCTATTGAGTAACTGCTGCTGGCGAGATTGAATGCGGCGGCGAAGATCGGCATTTTGCATTTGATCGCGAGTAATTTGATTAAACTCGCGATTGGTGAAGCCGTGGGTACAAATTGCATTTTCGCTGTAGCTGCGGAGATCGTTGCAGAGCGATCGCAAAAATTCAGGTTGATTAGCGAGATCACAAACTTTAGTCTGTTGAGATTCTGCTAGCTCCGCGATATTCCCCCAACTTGGATTACTCTTAGCAGTCCGAAAAATTTCTAGGCGCTTATTTTCGATTGCATTGACGGCAGCCGCATATCGCGTTAGCTCATCATCGGCAAAAGTGACCTTGCTCAAGAAATTTTGGATCGAAGAAACATTAGGGCAGCTTTGGGCATTAGCTTCTAGCTTTTTGTTGAATATCGCCTCAGAGATATGTCCCAAGCCCAAAAATATTCCTATTAGGCTGATCGTCCCTATGCCTCGGTATAGGTAACGGCGCAGGTTGTGACCTAAAACTTCGCTGCTATTAGCTAAATTCCCCTGATCGCTAAGATTATGCGAAGATTTTTGCTGCTTGTGTATGTTCCGAATATCCATAGTGATTTGCCATAAGTGCCGAAGGGCAAGAAATTAAGAGCAGGAAGTAAAGGCAAGAAATAGAAGTAAAAATAGGATCAAAAAATGGTTCAGACTAGCTCTTCAATTTCTTGTAATTTGCATAAAGTATGAGTCGTGCAAACTATAACTAGCTGTCTTTAACATTGACTTAAATCGGCTGATTTTGTTGCCGCAAATATGACTGAATGAATGGTTCGAGATCACCATCCATGACATTTTGGATATTTGTGGTTTCTTCGCCCGTGCGTAAGTCTTTAACTAATTGGTACGGATGGAAAACATAGTTGCGGATTTGATTGCCCCATGCAGCTTCTACCATATCACCACGGATATCGGCGATTTTGAGGGCGTGCTGCTCTTGGGCAATAATCATCAACTTAGCTTTGAGTAAACGCATTGCCGTTTCTTTGTTTTGCAATTGCGATCGCTCTTGGGTACAGCGCACTGAGATCCCTGTTGGTAAATGGGTGATCCGCACTGCTGTTTCCACTTTGTTGACGTTCTGTCCACCTTTACCACCTGAGCGAGTGGTCGTGATTTCTAACTCCTTGGGATCAATATCGAGTTCGATATCCTCCTCGATCAGAGGCATCACCTCAACTCCCGCAAAACTGGTTTGGCGCTTGTCATTAGCATTAAAAGGTGAAATTCTGACTAGGCGATGGGTTCCTTTTTCAGGGGCGAGATAGCCATAGGCATAGCGCCCATGTACTAGCAGGGTGACGGATTTGATGCCTGCTTCCTCTCCTTCCGAAATTTCCGAAATTTCAGCTTTGTATCCTTGGGACTCGCAAAAACGGGTATACATTCGCAGTAACATTTCTGTCCAATCTTGCGAGTCAGTACCTCCTGCACCCGCATTGATCGTCAAAATGGCATCATACTTATCGTATTGTCCCGAGAGTAACTGCTCGATATCCCAGCGCTCTAGGTCTTGTTCTAGTTGCATGATGCTGGTTTGGGCTTCATCACTGAGAGCGGGATCGTCTTCTAGGGCGAGTAATTCGGCGATCGCCTTGAGATTTTCGATGGTTGCTTGCCACTGCTCAAATTTTTGGAGATGAGATTTGAGGCTATCTAGCTCCCGCATCGTTTTTTGGGCTTGTTCACTATCTCCCCAAAACTCTGGCTGGGAAGCGGTTTGCTCAAGGTCACCAATTTTGGCAGCGATCGCAGGTACGTCAAAGATAGTCCTGAGCATTGCTCAGGCGCTGCGCTAAAATTTGAGTGTGACGATTAATTTCCGTAATATCCACTGCGATATTTCTCCTATTCAATAATTTTTAATAATTTGGTCGTTAATTTAACGTGAATTCGCTATAGCCACCTGCACCGACCGATGCGCCGCAAAAATGTCTAATTGGATTTATAGACAATTCAAATCAGAAAACTAGGGCTTCGACTGCGCTCAGCCATCGGTATACGTTGGCTGAGCGCAGTCGAAGCCTCTTCAAACTTATTTAGAACTGCTATACATTGAATCTACGTTGATTTAGTCGTTAATTTGAATATTGATTTGTTTGCTGATTTGACACTGCCCGACAAGTGAGAATTTTCGGGAAGTTAAGGATAGCAAAGGCTTTAACAATCAAAACCATTATTGCTATTTTGAAATTTACGATAAACTTATAGCCTTTTGGGTGATCCTACTTAAACAAACTTTGACTATTTCTATATATATCACTAGGGAGCCTAACAATATGTCTAAACCTACTTTTACGTCCACTTCGCAGTCTATGCAGGAAGAAACAGAAATTAGTGTTAACCTCTCGGCAGAACATACCTTAGTTGTCACCGATGATAGCGGCACACGCAAAGTCAAGCTGCTGGAAGATGAATATACAATCGGTCGTGAAGCTGATAACGGCATTGTCCTACTTTCAGATTTTGTGTCGCGCTACCATGCGGTGCTACGCAAAACCAAACTTAGCGATCGCTCAGAAACTTACTGCATCGTTGATGGAAATGCTAAGGGTAAGCCCAGTCGCAATGGCATCATTGTGAATGCAATTCATTCAGTACAAAACTATAATCTGCAAGATGGTGACATTGTCACCTTTGCCCCAGAGGTGCATATTCTGTATCTTGCCCCCAAACTGTCCTAAGTTTTGCTATTAATTTGCTGTTAATTTGCTGTTAATTTGTTGCTCTAGTAGTCATCTCATCCTAATTAATTGAGGATTGAGACTAAACTTGGACTCTCTTGGGCGTTGAGCAAAATATTTCTAAGAAGTATGGCGAATAGTGAAGAATATTTGGGAATGTTAATGTTTGGTAAGCAGAGGCGACGATGGGTAAAACTATCTCGCTAACTCGAACCAAAGACTCTATAATTTAGATAAATTACTCAAATTTGTAGAATAAAGTAGAGCGAGATTAAACTAAATGCCTACCAGTAGCATATACTTTTCGCTGGTAAGCGACATCTACTTCTTTTTGTTGGTGAGCTAATGAGCGAAACACACGTTAGTCACACGCTATTAATCACGGATGCGAGAGGTAGTAGAAAACTCGCGCTTGATGGATTAAAGTACACAATTGGGCGAGACGTGAATAACAATATTCAGCTTTATTCGCGATTTGTGTCTCGACAACACGCTGTACTGTTGCGAGTGCCGGGGGAAGGCGGGCGCTATTTGTACCGAATTATTGATGGAGATTTGTCTGGGAAGCCCAGTGTTAATGGCGTAATTATCAACCACCACATGAAGGTTGCTTCTTCCTATGATTTACGCAATGGCGATGTGATTACGCTTGCGCCAAATGTGGAGATAACCTATCTCAGTAGTCAGGTTCCTTAACGTCAGTTCGATATAGGCACTTTTTGCTTTTGTCGAACTGACGTTATAACAGTTCCAAATAAGTTTGAAGAGGCTTCGACTTCGCTCAGCCAGCAATATACAATGGCTGAGCGAAGTCGAAGCCCTATTTTTCTTATTTGAATTGTCTATACTTAAGCCCATGAAGCAAGGGGCTTTTATTTGTGTGGCATCGCTAGTTTGTGATCTAACGACTTTTTCTGATGTTTTCTAGTTTGTGATCACTAAATTCCTATGAAAGAATGATGCCAGATCAATCTGTGGCTTAAATCTTAAGTGCGGCTAGTATGGCGATCGTTTTATCCAATCAACAAAACATCGAATTTTTGCTTTTTTTGAGCAACCTAGCGATCGCCTTGGGGGGATTGGCAATTGTCTTGTGGTTTTGCTTTTGGCTCAGGATCATCCGACTAGAAAAGAGGATGTACCGCTATCGTCAACATTTTCAGTCACGACCACGCGCGAAGTCTGCGGCGCGAAATCAAAAACTTGCAACGATACCAACGTCAATGCGTCATGGGCAGACGCGACCAACTACGGTAAATCGTCCTGCCAAGCAACGCCAACCACAATGGCAATGGTTATTAGCGATCGCGATCGCTAGTATTACGGGTATGGCGATCGCGATGTTGCAGATGGGGAATGGCTGGTTAAGTCCTGAGCTTAACTCGATGATCTGGGTGTTGATTGGGGTATCGCTAGTTGCAACTGCAACTTTTGTAAAGGTTAGTTAGATCTGCCACTGAATCGCCGCAACTAGCTGACAACGCGCTGTATTGTATATTGGGGCTGGAGCAATTCAGAATTAATGCAGAGCAAAGGTTGGGTAAAGATAGATGCGGCGAGCAGTGTTGTGTGGTTATTACGGCATGGGCAATGGTGGCGATGAGGCATTGCTAGCGACGCTATTGCAAATGTTGCCCGAAGATATTCAACCCCTTGTCCTGTCTGCCAATCCTGCCGCTACCGAAAAATTACATCAAGTCGAAGCTAGCGATCGCTATTCCTTGTTTGGGCTAATTAATAACTTTAGGCGATCAGACTTATTTATTTGGGGTGGTGGCAGTCTGATGCAGGATGCCACAAGTGCGCGTAATCCAATCTATTACGGTGGGTTAATGGGATTAGCTCAGGGCATGGGTTTACAGACGATCGCTTGGGCGCAGGGGGTGGGACCTCTGAAACGAAAACTTAGTAAATGGATTTCTAAACGCGCTTTTCAAGGTTGCACGGCGATATCGGTACGCGATCGCCATTCCGCCGAGTTACTAGCCGATTGGCAAATCAAGAGTATGATTGCCCCCGATCCAGTATGGGCATTGGCTTCGACTGCAATTGATGGGGATAATCCTGATTATCGACTAGCCGATCCTGTGGTGGCGGTGGTCTTGCGATCGCATCCTCAGCTAACATCCTGTCGCCTCGCCACGATTACCGAAGCTCTACAAAAATTGCAAGCGTTGACCAATGCCTATGTGTGGTTAGTGCCATTTCAACCCTCTAGTGACAAGGCGATCGCTCTAGCAATTAGGGATTCGCTCAATGACAAAATGCCGCAACGCAGTCAAATCCTCACCCAAGCCGATCCGCGTCGATTGAAAGGAATTTTTCGTCATGTGGACTTGGCGATCGCGATGCGCTTGCACGGGGTGATCATGGCGGCGGCGGAAGGTTGCCAATGTTCGGCGATTAGCTATGACCCCAAGGTTTCTTACCTAATGGAAGATCTAGGGATTTCGGGTTGGGAGTTGGCGGATTTTCCTGAGGATTCTCAAGTGTTAGTGGAAACATGGCTTCAGGATTTAGAAAACCGTCGTCATGGTAATCAGGCGATCGCCCCACGCATTGACCAAATCAAACAACAAGCCTTACTACACCAACAGTTACTTGCTTAAAGAAGAGAGGTGCGGCGCTTTGCGCCGTACCTCTCTTCTTTGGGGTTTGGGCTACTGCCCTACTCCCAAAAATTAGCATTTAACATCGTGTCAATGTCGCGTCCAAACTGCCATGTATCAGGTATTGGATAACCTTTTGGCTCATAGTGGTCGCGAACTGAACCTAAAGCCAGTTCCCAAGCATCATCAAAAATTTCATCCCAAACTACTCTCAGGCTAGGAGTTTTTCTGAGTCGGAGCGCGATCCGTCGGCGTTGTTCCTTAATTGTGTTTTGCCAACCATTGAAGCAATAAGGCATATTCACATAGAGCCGTTTGAGACAATGAGCCAACAAAGTTTCCAAACGACTTTCTAACTCATCACGGTAGGAACTACCCAAACTCTCGATCTCCTCTATTAAGTTGTCTAAGTCCACATTGTCAAAGTCCCTAGCCTTGAGCTTGGCTACTGTTTCTTGAGTCCAAAGGAGGAAATCGGACTCATAGAGAGATTTACGAACAATTGCCTGTGCCATTTACAACACCAAATAAAAGGTGGCAGTGCTTCGCACCGCCACCTTTATTTTATTAGATTTGGAAGCCTGAGCCTGCTTCGGCGATCGCCATTTGGTGCATCACCTTGGCTAGCTCGGCGGCAACTTCGGGGCGTGAGAACTCAGGGGGAGGACATTCGCCACGGCGGAGCATCTCGCGGACTTTTGTGCCTGAGAGATGGACGCGCTCTTCGGGGAGGCTGGCGCTGGTTTTGGTGGTTGCCATGCCCAGAGTGCGCTTGCAATAAAAGGCGTGTTCAAACATCAGAGGCGTAATTCCTAATTCGCCATCTTCAAATTCGTAGAAGATATGCTGGGCATCGTAGGTTCCGTAATAGTCACCGACCCCTGCATGGTCACGCCCGACGATGAAGTGAGTACAGCCATAATTTTTACGAATTAGGGCATGGAAAATTGCTTCACGAGGCCCGGCATAGCGCATTGCGGCGGGATTGATGGCAAGGGTAACGCGATCGAGGGGGAAATAATGCTCGAGCATTATTTCGTAGCAACGCATCCGCACATCCGCAGGAACGTCATCGCTCTTAGTTGCGCCAACTAAGGGGTGCAGAAATAGACCATCGACGATCTCGAGGGCACACTTTTGGATATATTCGTGGGCGCGATGGATCGGGTTGCGGGTTTGGAAACCAACGACAGTGCGCCAGCCCTTTTCGATGAAAAGTTGACGAGATTCGACGGGATCGATCTGATAGGTGGGGAAAAGAGGATGGGCGCGACGCTCTAGCAACCAAACATCACCAGCGAGATAGATCTCGCCTTGATCGTAAACGACTTTTACTCCAGGGTGACGATCTTCGTTGGTGCGATAGACATGGAGGGCTTCTTTGAGCTTGTCGTACTTAAATTTTTCGCTGAGTTCGAGTACGCCGATGAATACGCCATTGGGATCATCGAGGCGGACGAGGCTGCCAACGGTTAAGGTATCGGCAACGGCGGCGGTGACGGGCAGGGTAATCGGCACTGACCAAGGTAAGCCATTGGCAAGGCGCATATTCATGACTACGGATTCATAGTCCGCTTGCCCTAGGAAACCTGTGAGGGGGCTGAAGCCACCGATCGCAATTAGTTCGAGATCAGACAGCGATCGCTCAGTCAATTGCACCTTGGGCAGGTGATCAGCTTTGCTGTAAAAGACCTCTTTTTGGGCTTCTGAGGCGAGGCGATTAATTAGTTGACCACCGTGAGGGGCAATATTTTTGAGTTGTCGAGCCATGAATTTTTAGATGTTTGGGGATTGATAGGCAAGCTGTAGGCGATGATTTCCCAGCGCAGTGGGTAAATCATTTAGCTGCGTAATTATTAAGTTAATGTTAACTTTTTTTGTCCCCAAATTTATGCAGTGATGAAGTGCGGCACTTCGAGCCGCACTTCATTGATGAGGATCATTAATTCTTGCGCCGATCGCTATGCCACTACCCGCGACCACATAGGCGATCGCCGTCAAGAGCATCACTTCATTTACTCCTAGCAAGGCAGACTTAGGCACTACATAGCCAAAAATCGCGATCGCTGCCGATAGTCCACCGAAGAAAATCCCTACGGCTAGCCCGCCCAAGCTCTTGGGAACCATGTTCAGAGCAAAGGCAATCATGCCATTGCTCACGGCACTTAGGCAGATCATAATCATGAATAAAATTAAAATTGCGGCGATCGCTCCCATATTTAAAGACAGCAAAATTAAACCGAGCAATGTCCCACCAAAGCTAAAAATCATCAAGCGATAGTTATCAATCACTTTGCAAAGTCTGCCTGTGAGTAACGCCACTAAAGCTTGAGTGATCAAGGCGATCGCAATTAGAACTTCAATAGATAAGCCCGTTAACTCCATCACTCCAGACTTGAGAGTGCGCGGTAACATTTCGCCCATCATCATTTTTGTCCCCAAGCCGATCGCTGCGCCTACTGCCATCACGATTACTAAATTTGCCCAATTTTGCGCGATCGGTAAGGACTTACCCTCTTCGACATCGGGATTGAGTTGTTTGGGAATGTAAACCATCGCTGTGCGGAGACTAGCTACGCCCGTCAGTAGACTGATCGAGGCGATCGCAAAGGTCATCGGCGCACCCAAGCCGACGATCAAATTAGTGGCAAGGGGACGGATCGAACTCACAAAGCCACCGACTAGGGTCAATATACTTCCCGCCAGTGGTAATTGGGTTGCCCCTGCAAAGCTAGCCAATAGACAAATTACAGGACTGCGAAAGGTTGACATCAAGATCGCCCATAGCACCGCCAGCATCGGCAACAGTAATCGCGCCAGTTCGCTGGTTCCACCAAAAATCACAAGGGTCGGTAAGCCAATAAAAATCGCTGTCGCCGCGATCGCCCCCGCCACAATCAGAGGCATCCGTGAGCTATACCAACGCTGCCAGCGATCGGATAGACTGCCAAAAACTGGCTCCACCACTACAGCGATCGCGCTTTCGATCAGCAGCAACAACGCCGCAAATTCTTGCGCCTGAGTGGTGGGATATCCAAAAACCTGTTCTATAAACTTCGGCAAATAGATGCCGTAGGCGATCCAAGTGAGCGACATCGCCCCCTGTACCGATGCCAGACTCCATACCTGTAACCAACGTACTCGTTCTGTCGTGGCGATCGCCATACTTGTCTACCTGCTTATTACAGACTATTAGAAAGGTTTTGAGTATCGGTGCGAAGCACCGATACTCAAAACCTTTCTGGATTTTAAATCAGCTAAGAGTGCCGCCCGTTGCTATTTTAGAACTCTGTGCAGCCCTGCATTGTCATCTTGCCATCGGGCATGATTGCGCGGCAAAGATTAGCTTGACTGAGGTCAGTATTGCCGATGATTGCGCCCGTGAGGTCAGCACGGTAAAGATCGGCTCCCTTGAGATTTGCGCCTGTGAGGTCGGCTTTGTAGAGGCTAGCATTGCGGAGAGAAGCATTGCTCAAATTTGCACCATTGAGCTTGGCATAGACTAGCTCGATGTCAATTAGGTTGGCATTTTGCAAATTGGCATTAGTCAAGTCGGCATATTTCCAACGGCTGTTTCTAGCATTGACTCCCGAAAGATTGGCTTGAATGAGATCACCATTGATCAAAAATGTATTGCGTAGATCTGCTTCGCTAAGATCTGCGCCCCGAAAGTCGGCATAGTACATAGTGCTGAAGGATAGATTTGCACCTGTGAAAATGCTGCGGCGGAGGTCAGCGACATCTAAAAAGGACTCTTGTAAATCCAATCCACTCGCCTCAACGCCACTGAGTTCACAGCGCTGACAGGTACGGTTTTCTACTAGCGATTGCCGATGTTCAGCATTTTGAGCTTGGACATTGGTGCTGATTAAGGTGCTGGCGATCAGGGTGGTGGCGATCGCAACTACAGAATTCACAACAGAATTCACAAAGGCTGTTGACTTCATACAAAAGTACCTAAATTTAGCTATGCCTTACTAATTGTTATCACACCAATTACCCATTCAACACAGCAAAATGTAACAAAACGTCAGGTTTCGATGAGGAAGACTCCAAATTCATAACTACAGTTGTAGCCATTCTTGTTAACGTCAGTTCGACGAAAGCTCAAAATGGTGAACATAGCAAAGCGATGTTCACCATTTTGAGCCATTTGCGCTGCTTCATGCCGCAACTCTCTTCTGGTTTTTTAGTTCGCAAGGAAAGGATTAGGGATGGGTTTCGGAAATAATGCAAAAAAAACGCCCTATCTCTTCCTATCTCTTACTTTGGTTGCCTTTTGATGATGTGGATAATTTTGTATAATGGCTAGGCTTTAGTTCGCTTTAATCAGTTTTATGGATCGCAGTAAATGTTAGAACAGTTTCTAGATAATACAGATACATCAATGTTTCGGGTCGAAGTGATTCCGATCTTATTGGTGCTAATTCTGTTAGAGGCAATTCTATCGGCGGATAATGCGATCGCCCTAGCTGCGATCGTACGGAGCCTGCCCGATCCCAAGGAAGAAGCATGGGCATTGCGTTATGGCTTAATCGGCGCATTTGTATTACGTGTAGTCTTAATTTTTACCGCTACTTGGGTGATTAAATATTGGCAATTTGAACTAGCAGGAGCGCTGTACTTGCTATGGTTGGCGGGTAAGTTCTTTTTGGAGAAATCCCAAGAAGGACATGACACACACCATCCTGTCAGAATGGCGAGCAAGCTATGGCAAGTCGTGGCATTAGTTTCGTTAACCGATCTTGCTTTTTCTCTAGATAGTGTCACCGCCGCCGTTGCCGTTGCCCAAGAGACTTGGCTGGTCTTGATCGGTGGCGTGGCAGGGATCATCACCCTGCGATTTTTGGCAGGACTATTTATTCAATGGTTGGCGGAGTTTACACACCTAGAATCGGCGGGTTATTTAATTGTGATGCTGGTGGGCTTACGCCTATTAGTGAAGGTGTTTTCCGATAGTCTTGTGCCACCCGAATGGTTGATGCTCAGTTGTATTGGACTGGTATTTCTATGGGGATTTTCTAAGCGCGAGGAGCTAGAAGACTCGGGTGACATTTCCAGTTAGCGACAAATCACCATAAAATTTTGACAGAATGTACAAAACTGTAAATGTAGGCGGCGCATTGCGCCGCCTACACTGCGAGAAAGCTCAAATCCCCCCAAACCCTGAAAACTTGAAGGAAGGACAGCCAGATGTTTGAATACCCCGACGACCTAAAATATACTAACTCCCACGAATATATCCGCCTTGAAAGCAGCACTGCCACCGTGGGAATTACTGCCTTTGCGATCGATCAACTCGGCGATATTGTCTTTCTCGATCTGCCAGAAATTGGTACTAAGGTGGAAAAGGGACAAACCTTCGGCACAATTGAATCCGTCAAAGCGGTGGAAGATATTTATTCTCCTGTCACGGGCGTAGTGGTGGATGCAAATGCGGCGCTAGTCGATGCTCCCGAAGATATTACCAATGATCCCTATGGTGCGTCTTGGCTAATTAAAGTCAATATCGAAGATGCAGACGAACTGAGTACAGCCATGTCTGCGAGTGAATATCAAGCCAAAGTAGAAGGCAACTAGGTTATGGCACAAGCATTGGATGCGGACGTAATTGTGATTGGTTCGGGGGTTGGGGGGCTGGTGACGGCAACTCAACTGGCGGCTAAGGGTGCAAAGGTAATTGTTTTAGAGCGTTATTTGATTGCGGGGGGCAGTGGTGGCTATTTTGAGCGCAATGGCTATCGCTTTGATGTGGGTGCTTCGATGATCTTTGGCTTTGGCGATCGCGGTACGACTAATTTGCTCACCCGCGCCTTGGCAGCAGTGGATATGAAAATGGAGACGATCGCTGATCCCGTGCAGATCCATTACCATCTGCCCAATAATTTAGAAGTAGAAGTGCATCGCGATTACGAAAAATTTATCCAAGAGCTGAGCGATCGCTTTCCCCATGAGCGCCAAGGTATTCGCAAGTTTTACGATGAATGTTGGAAGATTTTTAATTGCTTGAATGCGATCGAATTACTGTCCCTCGAAGAATGGCGCTACTTGATGCGCGTATTTTTTCAGAATCCCCTTGCTTGCCTTGGTCTCGCCGCCTATCTACCTCAGAATGCGGGAGATATCGCCAAAAAATACATTCGTGATCCTGAGTTGCTGCAATTCATCGATATGGAATGTTACTGCTGGTCGGTGGTTCCTGCGGAGCGTACTCCTGCGATTAATGCGGGGATGGTCTTTAGCGATCGCCATTACGGAGGCATCAACTATCCCAAGGGCGGCGTGGGCAAGATCTCCGAAAAGCTTGCCGAAGGACTAGAGAAATCAGGGGGCGAAATTCGCTACGGGGCGAGAGTTACCCAGATTATTCCCAAAGCGACATCGGGCAAAGAGGCGATCGGCGTAAAGCTTGCCAATGGCGAAGTCCTCTATGCTAAGCGAGTAGTTTCTAATGCCACCCGTTGGGATACCTTTGGTAACTTGCTCAAGGAACAAGCCTTGCCCAATGGCGAAAAAAATTGGCAAGAACGCTATCAAAAATCCCCCAGTTTCCTGAGCTTACACCTCGGCGTAGAAGCGTCAGCGATTCCTGCTGATGCCGCCTGTCACCATATCCTGCTCGAAGATTGGGCAGATATGCAAAAGGAACAAGGCACTATTTTTGTGTCGATCCCAACCCTGCTCGATCCTAGTCTTGCGCCCGATGGCTACCATATTGTGCATACCTTTACCCCTAGCTGGATTAGTGAATGGGAAGGATTAAGTCCTGCTGAGTATGAAGCCAAGAAGAATGCGGCGGCTCAAAAGTTATGCGATCGCCTATTAGCGATTTTCCCGAAACTAGAGGAATGTTTGGACTATCAAGAAGTTGGTACGCCCCGCAGCCATCGCCGTTTTCTCGGTCGTGCCGATGGAACCTATGGACCAATTCCTGCGGGTAAGCCTTGGGGTTTGCTGGGAATGCCCTTTAACCGCACTTCAATCCCCGATCTCTATTGCGTCGGTGATAGTACCTTTCCCGGACAGGGTTTAAACGCAGTGGCTTTCTCTGGTTTTGCCTGTGGGCATCTCGTTGCCTCCACCTTAGGCTTAGTTTGATTACTCTAAAAACTCTGCCGCACGCAGCGCGTGCGACATAAATTCAATAAAAAATTTTAAAATCTTGACCAATGTCTCAAATTTCTAACTCTACTGATTTCACGACTCTCCTAGAACGCGGTGTTGTCGAAATCTTTCCCAATAGCGAAGCCGATAACCTGCGCGATCGCATTCAAAAGAGCGATCGCCCCCTTCGTATCAAACTTGGCATCGATCCCACCCGTCCCGACCTGCATTTAGGGCATACAGTTGCCCTTAGAAAATTGCGTCAGTTTCAGGATGCAGGACATAAAGCGGTTTTGATCATCGGTGACTTTACCGCCCAAATTGGCGACCCGACAGGACGCTCCGAAGCCCGTCCGCGCCTCACCCCCGAAGAAGTCACCTACAACGCCGAAACTTACCTAGAGCAAGCCAAAAAAATTCTGGATTTCTCCAGCGATCGCATTGAGTTGCGACGCAATGGCGAATGGCTAAATCAACTCAATTTGCAGCAAATTATTAATCTCCAAGCCAGTATGACCGTCGGGCAGATGCTTGCCAAAGAAGGCTTTAGCGATCGCTACGAAAAGGGCAACCCGATCTACCTCCATGAATTCCTCTACCCCTTACTACAGGGCTACGACTCCGTAGCGATCGATTCCGATGTGGAGCTAGGCGGCACTGACCAGAAATTTAATATTTTGGTGGGACGCGATCTGCAACTTAAGGACAGCGATCGCCAAGGCAAGCCCGCCCAATTTGGCTTAGTAGTCCCTCTGCTAGTGGGCTTGGATGGTGTCCAAAAAATGTCCAAATCCCTCGGCAACTATGTCGGTCTCACCGATGAGCCACTGAGTATGTACTCCAAACTGGAAAAAGTACCCGATACCCTTGTCGATAAATACTTTGAGCTACTGACCAATATCGATCTAGCAACCCTGTCCGATAACCCTCGTGACAAACAAAAACAACTTGCCCTCGCGATCGTTACTCAATATCACAGTGCTGATGCTGCCCTACAAGCGCAACAGGATGCCGAAAAAATTGTCCTCGCAGGCAATACCACCGATCTCGGTGAAATCCCTGAATTCGACCTCGCGCAGATCAATTTCCCCGCGCCCCTGCACTACCTCGTTAAAGCCTCTGGACTCTGCAAAAGCAATAGCGAAGCCCAAAGCCAAATTAAAAACGGTGCAGTTAAGTTAGATGGTGAAAAATTAGGCGATCGCACCTTTGATAATTCAGGAGAACTCACAGGAAAAGTCCTCCAAGTCGGCAAGAAAAAGTTTTTGCGCCTGATCTCCTAAAACAACAAAGCATTGATATAGCAGTTCTAAACAAGTTTGAAGAGGCTTCGACTTCGCTCAGCAATCGGTATATGTTGGCTGAGCGAAGTCGAAGCCTAATTTTTCTTATTTGAATTGTCTATATCAACAAAAAAAGTGACGACGCTTAGCGTCGCCACTTTTTTTGGGAAAATACTAATTGGTGGGAGCGGTAGTCGCAGTGTTTTCTTCTTGCTCTTTAAGCTCATCCCTTAAGGCTCTTAGGGTTGAAGATATCGAGGTGAAGGTTTCATCCTGCAACAAGGCTTGCAAAACTTGTCTTGCCTTAGCTGCGTCCGCACCATTGCCATTAGCGGTTTTGACGAGATCAGCAACCAAAGCATTAAATGCCGTAATTGCTTGATACATCTTAGTGCCATCGACAGCAGCAACCCCAATGGTTTCTGTAGGAGTAGCTTCATTACCAAAGGGAATCAAGAGTGTGAGGGCTTTTACAAGCTGACGCGCTGGTCTGCCATCGGTCAAATCTAATCCCAAGCCATTTAACTTAGCGATCAGATTATTCTGAGCCGTTACAACTTCAGGGCTATTGACACTCACCTTACCCTTGTCTCCCGTTAGTAAAAACACAAAGTCTTTAATCGCGGCATTGTTTTCTGCTAAGGGATTAAGGACGGGCAGATTGCTGAGATTTAACTGACCGAGAATCAGCCTCTGTCCTTCAAGGGTGATAAAAACCTTGAGGCGAGACATATTGTCATAGAGTCCTCCGTCAGGATTGCCTGAACAAACCGTGCAGTTAGAGGTCGGTGTCCCAGGGAGAATCGGTGTCGTCCCCGCAAATACAGGACTTACAGCACCGAAGCACAGTGCCGAAGTAATTAGAGATAGAAATGTCTTTTTCATGTCGATTGGGTGGCTAGTTGGTGACTAGGTGACTAGGTGAATACCAGAGCGATCGCCGCAATTGCAAACTACTAAAACTACTTTAAAACCTATTTAAAACTTACTTACGTCCAGTGTAGTTGAAACCATAACTAACACCGAGAATAAGCTGAGTCCCAGCATCGCTGTTATTGGTGACATCGGAGTAGGTGAGCGTAATGTTGAGCGGAACTGTCGGATCGGGCAGGAAGCCTAGTCCAAAATTTAGCCCCTGACCTGACCAAGCGACACTACCGCCAAATTGAGGGTCAAATTGCAAGCCAAGGTTTGCAAAAACACCGACACCACCATTGCTAGTTGATTTGCGGTAAGTACCACCACCAACGCCAACGGTAGCGATCAGAGGCTTAGGACTATCAAGGTTATCGGGATCTGTCAATTGGGAAATTGTGGCTGCGCCATAGACTGACGATGGGGTTCCCCCTGCATTAGAGCCATAGTTGGCAAAGTTTGTCCAGCCAACCGCTACGCCAACTTGACGATAAAAGTCTTCATAGACGAGGCGGTGTACCTTGAGATCAAAGGAACCATTAGAGCCGAAGTTGCGGATACTGTTGACGTTGTAGACTCCTTCTACCGCAAAGTATTGGCTAGCGTTACCAAGTCCCGTACCAACGGAGACACTGCCATCAAAAGTGTCACGGAGTTTCCCCGCCGTCGAGCCAAATATGCCAATAAAAGCATCACCTGTTTCCAAACCAAAGGCGACGGGAGTACCCGCGTTTAGAGATGGTGTGTAAATACGTTTGATGAACACATTACGGGTTTGTGTGGTGATTGGCGGAATCAACAGTTCTTGTTGAATTTGATCGGGGGAGCTATTGGCATCGAGTTGAGCAACTTGAGCATCGGTTTGGTTAACGTCAGTACTAGCGGCGATGTCTAGTAATTCTTTGTTAGCTTTAGTCGAAATCTGAATCGACGAGCTAGTTTGAAAGCTTGTAGTTGCATTGAGGAGATCCTGTGGTGATGCTGCTTCCTTAAGATCTTTAGCGGAATAGGGCAATCTGTTGGTAGGTGCGATCGCAGGCTTAGCTTTGGCGACATTGGTTGTTTTCCCGCTAGCTGGCTTTTTGGCAGTTACCTTTGAAGTGGGTTTGCCTTTGGCGGTGATTGCTGGCTTTTTGGCAGCGATCGCATTTTGTTTGGGGGCAGTGACTGCACCCTTCGCCACCGTTGCTGTATTTCTGGAGGTGTTGGCTGCTCGATTGCTACTGTTTTTGGCTTGAGCAAAACCTGCCTCGCTTTGTCCCATCACCATCAAACCGACTATCGCCCCTGTCGATAGGGTCAGCAGTCTTCTGAACATATAACTTCCCTTACAATTCATTGTTTAAAGTCCTCACTCACAATTTAACTTTGCCGAGATTCCTGAAATCGCGCAGTCTTGGACTTAGTTATGTTTAAATCTTTCTTTTTTTAGAGAAGTAGTTACTTCTCATCAACTCAACACAAAAATGCTTTACTTTGCCGAGACTTTAGCACGCAAGTTCTCTAATTTATTTGCCCCATAATACATGATTTTGCCTGATTTATACTGCATAAAACTTTGTCGTCCATAGTTTTTATTTGTATATATCGTTTCCTAACCTAATAAAGTACAGAGTTGTTTCCCCGCTTTTGGCGGGGAAACAACTCTGTACTTTTCGCCTAAAACCTAAAGATGATTAGCGGCGCTTTGTGCAGCTAATCATTTTTAGGTTTTTGATTGAGTTCGTGATTTTAACGTGAGTTCGATTCGATATAGCCATTTGTGCCGCGCTTCGCACGGTACAAATGGCTAAAAATGGTAAAAATTGCTTTGTAATTTTTACCATTTTTAGATTTTGTTGAACTGACGTTAATTTATGGTCAAGCACTAAAAATCTCCAAGGGATTATCATCAAGCAATGCTCATCCCTTGGAGAAAATATTTTTAAGCCTAGGTGATCTCGTTTAGGCGATCGCGGAGTTATCGATCACATCTTGCCAGCGTCCATTTCCCAAGGCGCGAATTGCTTCGGGGAGATGGATCTTACCTGTGTAGATGGCTTTACCGACGATCGCGCTTTTTACGCCCACGGATTCGAGGGTAAGCAAGCTCAGCAAATCTGAGATCGAACTAATTCCACCCGAAGCGATTACAGGGACATCGACATTTTCAGCAAGTTGGCGTAGAGCTTCGAGATTAGGTCCTTGCATCGTGCCGTCGCGATGGATGTCTGTGTAGATAATCCCCGCAATACCAAGGGAGGTCATCCGCTTAGCGAGATCTACTGCCATGATTTCCGAGGTTTCGAGCCAACCGCGCGTTGCCACCTTGCCGTCACGGGCATCAATGCCAATCAAGATTTGTTCAGGAAACTCGGCGCAAATATTGGCGATCAGTTGTGAATTCTCAACGGCGGCTGTTCCCAAAATTACCCGACTTACGCCTGAATGCAGTACTGATAGAATACTCTCGCGATCGCGCAAGCCCCCACCCATCTGCACTCGCATCGGAATAGAACGGGCGATCGCTTCAATTACCTTTAGGTTTTGAGGTTTACCCTTCTTTGCGCCATCTAGATCAACTACGTGTAAATACTTCGCACCTTCGCTGTACCAACGTTGGGCAACCTCTACAGGGTCTTCACCAAATACTTCTGATTGTTGATAATCCCCCTGATAGAGCCTAACGCAGCGTCCATCTAAAATATCAATTGCGGGAATTACATCCATAATTTTTACCTACGATCCCAGGATCCTAATTTTAACTAGATTTAGCGATCGCGGTATAGTACAAAACAAGGAAATCCTATTTCGCTTACAGATTGCTCGACCCTTGCTTGCCCATTAGCCCTCTATCTTCCGCCATGAAATTGCTTCAAAAGTCAGTATCCCAACAGTTAATGTTCATTGGCTTGGTTATTAGTGCTGTGTTTTTATTGATGGCGATCGCCGCACCAATTTTGCAAGCCTTGGGAATCCTCAGCGATCCTAGTGAATTTCTCAGCTATCCCATCCATGCTGCACCGTCACCACAGCATTGGTTCGGTACAGATTTGCAGGGACATGATGTATTTACGCGCACGATCGCAGGCGCAAGTGTGGCATGGCAAGTAACGATCGCCTCTACGGTAATTAGCATCGTCATCGGCGTTCCCCTAGGCATGATTAGTGGTTATAAAGGGGGATGGCTTGATCGCGCTTTGGTATTCCTGATGGATGCGCTCTACACCTTGCCCAGCTTGTTATTATCCCTGACGATCGCCTTTGTCGTCGGCGCGGGTGTCTGGAATGCGGCGATCGCCCTCAGTGTCGCTTATATTCCGCAATATTTTCGCGTGATTCGCAACCAAACCGTGAGTACGAAAAATGAGGTTTATATCGAAGCGGCTCAAGCGATCGGTGCGGACACTAAAACCATCCTGATCAAATATCTTGCTCCCAACGTCGTCCAAAGTTTGCCCGTAATTTTTACCCTCAACGCCGCCGATGCCATCTTGACTCTGGCAGGTTTGGGCTTTTTAGGTTTAGGGATTCCCGAAGATGTGCCTGAATGGGGTCACGATCTCAAGCAAGCTCTCGATGCGCTCTCGACGGGCGAAAATATCTGGTGGACAACGATTTTTCCGGGATTGGCGATTACATTAATGACAATTGGTTTATCTTTAGTTGGAGAAGGTTTAACCCAGAGATTTAGTAGTAAAAAAACTGAGGTTTAGCGATAAATTTATCTCATCAAATTCATGACAGGCGCACACAAATTCATCTGTTTTACTGAAGGGGCAATTGATTTACAAATTAATGGGGCTTTAGGAGTTCCCTTTAATGATCTAAATAGCGATCGCGCTAGCAAGTTGCCAGAAATTTGTCGGTTTTTGTATCGGCAGGGACTAGATGGATTTTTGCCTACCCTAGTCACTACTTCCCTTGAGCAGTTCCATCGATCGCTATCTTTCCTCGCCAAAGCGATCGCCGATCAACAGCAAAATCCCGATCCTCTCCAAGCCAAAATCCTAGGCGTACACCTTGAAGGTTCCTTTTTACATCCCGACAGGCGCGGCGCACATCCTCAACAGCATTTACTGCCGCTTAATCTCGATAGCTTACAAAAATTGCTAGGTGATTACACCGAAATTATTAAAATTATCACCCTTGCGCCTGAACTCGATCCCACGGGCGAAACTATCAAATATTTGGTTGATCGCCATATCGTCGTCAGTCTTGGTCACTCCACTGCAAATGCTGCACAGACAAAAATGGCGATCGCTCAAGGGGCAACAATGCTGACCCATGCCTTTAATGCGATGCCGAGTTTGCATCACCGCGATGTCGGTTTATTGGGGGAAGCAATTTTAAGCGATCGCGTATGGTGTGGCTTAATCGCTGATGGCGTTCATGTTTCGCCGCAAATGGTGAAACTACTCTATCGGATGACAGGCAAGATTTTTTTGGTGAGTGATGCTCTAGCTCCCTTGGGTTTACCTGATGGTACTTACCCTTGGGACGATCGCCTGATTACCGTCACCAATGGTACAGCGAGGCTCCCCAACGGCACGCTTTCAGGTACGACGGTTCCTCTGCTCGATGCCGTGAATAATTTAGTGAAATGGGATATTTGCTCTCCCAAACAAGCGATCGACTTAGCGATCGCTGCACCGCGCCTTGCCATCAACTTAGATCTCGATAACGCCACCTCAAAAAGACTAGCTTGGTATCAAGACATATCAGGAAAATTAGTCTGGCAACAGCGCTAAGCTTGCTTGTCAAAGTGCAGTTAGCACTTTTCGCCATTTGTGCCTCGCTTCGCGCGGCACAAATGGCTATATCAAAACTACGGTGCTGTCATAGGTTGGTGCATTTTCAAAATCATCGACAAATTTTGCTTGAGCTTAGTTCTTGGGACAACAGCATCCACAAACCCATGGGCTAGCAAGTACTCTGATGATTGAAACCCATCAGGAATTTTTTGTTTGAGTGTCTGCTCAATTACGCGCCGACCTGTGAAACCGATCAAAGCCTTTGGTTCTGCCAAAATAATATCGCCGAGCATCGCAAAGCTAGCCGTCACCCCGCCCGTAGTGGGATTGGTCAAAATTGGAATATAGAGCAGATTGGCTTGACGATGGCGCTCTAGAGCGGCTGAAGTTTTTGCCATCTGCATTAAGCTCAAAATTCCTTCCTGCATCCTTGCTCCCCCTGAAGCACAGAAGATTAATGCAGGGATTTGCTTTGCGGTTGCAGTTTCTAGCATACGGGTAATCTTTTCGCCGACTACCGAACCCATACTACCGCCCATAAAGCGAAAGTCCATCACCGCTAAAGCCGCATCACTGCCCTCGATTTTGCCTGTCCCTGTGATTACGCCATCACTTAACCCTGTCTTTTGGCGATATTCTTTAATGCGATCGCTATAGGGTTTACGATCCTTAAATCCCAGAGGATCACAAGATGTCAAATCCGCATCCATCTCCACCCATGTTCCCGCATCGATCAACTGAGCAATCCGTTCATAGGCATTGACCTGATTATGGTGACCACATTCTGGACAAACCATCAAATTAGTTTTTAAGTCCTTGACATAGGTCAAAGCTCCACAACTAGAGCATTTGTGCCACAAACCATCAGGAATCTCGCGTTCTTGAGATTCTTGACCAAGGTTAGGAGTTTTCCGACGATAGGCTTCGCTAGCACGAGAGCGAGTTTCAGCAAACCAATCAAACAGTGACATAACGGCTCACAGTTCACAGAACAGGCATTCAGTTATCAAGGTTTTTACGCAGTCACCTTATGACAACTGTAGCCAAAAATACAACTATAACTCTGTCATCATACAGCGCTTTGGACTCCCACAGGAAATGATAGGGAATGTTTTTAGGTACAAATCTCTATCAAAACTCAACGATTTAGTTTTATAGCTATATTCACTTGTATTAGGACAAATTAAAACCCAAGAAGTGAGTTGCGGCGCGGAGCGCCGCAACTCACTTCTTGGGTTTTGTGTCCTAACAATTATGACTATAGCTATATTAGTAATCAAAACTAGAGGATATAGACAATTCAAATAAGGAAAATAGGGCTTAGACTTCGCTCAGCCAGCGTATATTGTTGGCTGAGCGAAGTCTAAGCCTCTTGAATTTATATCGGCGGCAGCTATAAATTACAACAAGTTACTCCAAGGTATCGCTCTCGCCAGGTCTTTGTTTGACCCTTTCCACCTGTGAATATTTCTCCACCGCTTGGGTCAGATCAAACAAAGACTGCTGCAAGGGTTTGATCGCAATCTGAAGATCTTCATAGGTGGCTTCTTCAGATTCATACAAATTCTTGAGTATTTCCATGTTCTTAAGCGGAGTCTCACGCATACTCTGGCTGATTACCGTCGGACCATTGTCCTTAAGGATTTCTTCAACGGTGCGAATTAGGTTAGAAGCTTGGTTCCGCATATTCGCCAACTCACGCCGCGCCGCATCTTCTTCGGAGTAGACTTCGGCTTCCATCCGCATTCTCTCAATTTCACTGGGGCTGAGTCCACCTGTATTGGTGATGCTAATGCTCTGCTCAACGCCTGTATCTACATCTCTAGCTGATACTTTGAGAATGCCATTCGCGTCAATATCAAAGGAAACCTCAATCTGGGGAATGCCGCGCGGCGCAGGACGAATGCCTTCGAGTTCAAATTTGCCAAGGCTTTTATTATCCTTAGCCATTGCCCGTTCACCCTGCAAGACATGGATTTCGACTACGGACTGATTATCAACCGCCGTAGAGAAGATTTGAGCCTTGCTGGTGGGAATTGTGGTGTTGCGCTCTAAGTTCTTGGTAAATACGCCGCCTTGGGTTTCTAGCCCAATCGATAGGGGGATTACGTCCAGTAGTAATAGATCCTTAACTTCACCACCTAAGATGCCTGCTTGGATTGCCGCACCGATCGCTACAGCTTCATCAGGGTTAACGGATTGATCGGGCTTTCTGCCATCAAAAAACTTGGCGATCGCCTCCTGTACCGCAGGAATCCGCGTCGAGCCACCGACTAAGATAATCCGATTGATTTCCTTGGGTAGTAAACCCGCATCTTTTAAAGCTTGGGCAGTGGGATCAAGGGTCGCCTTGACTAAAGAGGCAGTAATTTCGTCAAACTTTGCCCTTGTCAAATCTAGTTCAAGGGTTTTTGGACCTGTCTCATTGGCGGCGATAAAGGGCAAGCTAATTAAAGTTGAGGGCGCACTAGAAAGCTCAATCTTCGCTTTCTCCGCAGCTTCCTTAAGCCGTTGAAGGGCAGTTTTATCAGCCGCAAGGTCTATGCCTTCTTTTTCTTTAAAATCCGCAGCTAGCCAATCCACGATCGCCGCGTCAAAATCATCACCGCCAAGGTGGTTATTACCTGAAGTTGCCTTAACTTCAAAAATGCCATCTCCAAGCTGTAACACGGAGACATCAAAAGTACCGCCGCCAAGGTCAAACACAAGAATGATTTGATCTTGATCCTGCTTATCCAAGCCATAGGCAAGCGCTGCCGCCGTTGGCTCGTTGACGATCCGCATTACTTCTAGCCCTGAGATCGCGCCCGCATCCTTGGTCGCTTGGCGCTGAGTATCCGTGAAATAAGCAGGAACCGTGATCACGGCTTGGGTTACTTCTTCCCCTAAATAATTTTCCGCATCTTGCTTGAGCTTCTGCAAGATCATTGCCGAAATTTCTTGAGCTGTATAATTTTTGTCGCCGATCTGCACATCAACGGTGTCATCTTTACCTTTGACGGCATTGTAAGGTACGCGGCGGCGCTCATTCTCGGTTTCACCCCAACTACGCCCAATAAATCTCTTAATACTATAAATAGTATTTACAGAGTTAGTCACGGACTGGCGCTTGGCAACCTGTCCGACAATTCGCTCACTACTGTCTTTGACAAATGCCACAATGCTCGGTGTAGTACGTCCACCTTCTGCGCTAGAAATTACAACGGGTTTACCGCCTTCTAGTACCGAAACACAACTGTTTGTCGTACCAAGGTCAATTCCAATTACTTTCGACATAATTGCCAGTTCCGTGAAAAGCTTTGTATGAGTTTAGCTTAGTGATTTTGTGAATAATGTACCGCAAGAGGGGATTACAAGATGCAGCGATCGCTGCATCTTGCAATCTGTTATTAGTTAGATTCTCCAGAGTCACTTTCGGTATTGGTTTCTGTCGCGGCGATGCTATCGCCATCAATCTTGCCTGACGATACCTTGACAAGGGCATGACGTAACACGCGATCATCGCTGACAAGATACCCAGGGCGCAACTCTTCCGTAACTATGCCTTCCTCATATTCAGGAGAAGGCTCTTGCATAATCGCTTCATGGAAATTGGGATCAAATTGTTGCCCAATCGCCTCCATTCTTGCTACACCCGTCTCTTTTAGGCATTTGAGCAATTGCTTATAGACCGATTGATAACTTTTGTGAATCAATGCCTCGCCGTCTGTTTTAGGAGAAATTTGTAGTTGCGCTCTCTCAAAGTCGTCTACTACTGGTAATACTTTTTTGAGAATCTTAGACGTGGTTAGCGCTTCTTGGTCTTCCTTATCGCGTTCTGTCCGCTTGCGGAAATTTTCAAAATCTGCATATAGCCGCAAATATTGCTGTTTGCGATCGTCTAACTGTTCTCTAAGGGCAGTGGACTCAGCAATGAGACCATTAATTTTTTCGAGGGTAGCGGCAGCAGCAGCCCCAGCTTTACTTGGCTCAGCATCAACAGTCGATGGCTGATTACCATTGACATTATTCCCTTCTTGATTTTGATGCGATTCTTCGGTTGCTAGCTGTTGCAACCGCGATTCAAGAATCTCATCATCTTCATCAATGAGATCTTCGGAATTTAGGGTGTTTTCTTCTTCAATCATTACGTTAATTCTCGTTTCGCGCTTTTCAGACTAACAGGTAATTGTTGGGATTTGCTATTTAAAGGTTTAGTTTTGACGAATTGCGCCATCCATAACTGATTCTACTCTTTATGGGAGTTCTCGTAAATCGTGACTACGTTTCAGTAGCAATTCTCGTTATGAAACCAGATTTGAGGTTTTCAGCGCCTTCGGCGCTGAAAACCTCAAATCTGGTTTTTTGAAAGCCATCCGTAGGCTGGCTTTCAAAAAACCAGTTTTTATAATGAGAATTGCTGACGTTTTAGGAAGAATATAGCCAAGCAAGAGTGAGCTAGGGACAGTTAAGGGTGGATTTGGTAGTGATATCGCTGTTGGTAACATTTCCAGAAGCGAGAGAGCAGAAATATTGACGAATCTTAGGATCGAGATTGGTGACATTGGTAAAATCTGCTGCTTCGACGCTGCCAATATTTTCAACGATCGCCTTATAAAAGTTTGTCTCTGTGAGATTGGTTCCCGCAAACTCAATCAAAACTAGTTTGGCGGCGGTGAGATCGGCGTTACTCAGGTTGGCATTGGATAGATTAGTCAGCTCTAACTCTGCCGAGCGCAAATTAGCCATCGATAGATCTGCACCTTCCAGCACTGCATTATTCAGATTGGCGGCTCCTAAATTGCTGTTTCTGAGATTAGTCTTTAGCAAATTTGCCCTTTGGAGATCAGTAAGTATGAGGTTAGCAGAACTCAGATCGGCGGCACTGAGATCCGCTTCTTGGAGATTTGCCTTGGTTAGTTCAGCTCTTTGTAAATTGGCAGAGTTGAGTTTGACCTGAAATAAATTGGCTCGCAGGAGATTAGCTTGCGATAAATTCACTCCCACTAGGTTAGATAGGGATAAATTAGCGTCAACTAAGCTGGCGTTGCTCAGGTTTGCGCCCCTAAAATCCGTTCTGATAATAGTCACGCCGTCTAGATTGGCATTTTGTAAAAACGCTTCTCTAAGATCTACTCTTTCGATGACGGAGCCACGGAGATCTGTATTCTGTAAATTTTTGCCCTGTAAGCGATCGCTAGAATCCCCACTGATTCTCATTCCCCGAAAATCTCGTTGTCCTGTCGCGTACCTAGCTAGTAAGTCAGTGATTTTGATTGGTTTTAAGGGTGGCGGCTCAGTGGGAGATGCCTCTGGACTTCTAGAAGCAGTTGGCTCCACAGTTGAAGTTGGGGAGTTGCTGACCTGATTAGTGGGAGAGGGGGGTGGGGAGGGGGATGCTATCTGAGGTGGTATTGGTTGCGATCGCCATAGCCAATAACCAGTGCCTCCTACGGTGAGCAGTGCTACCAATAAGCCAATTAGGACTACGGGAGTTTTGGGAATTGTTAATTGGAGCGTGGTCGGCGATTCATTTTTACCTTGGCAACGCATGATTAGACGATCACACAATTCGCGAGTCTGATCATCATCAATTTTGTTAATTGATTGAAAGACTGGCGATTGGTCTGGCTCTTGGAAGTCATTTTGCCGAAAAATTAAATTCTTATTGTCTTCGTGAAAATTTTTCCAAAGATCAGGCTGGTTCGCGAGGGCGCGGAGGGATAAAGAAATGACTTCAAAGGAAAACTCATCAAGGCGATCGCTAAAATCTTCCGTTGAGCGGTGGGGCGGTTGGTAATTGGGATGCCCGACTTCAAGGGGTGGCTTGCCCTCCAAAGCTGGGACATACATTCCGTCATAGTCTACTAACTTCAATTCCCCCGCTTCGTCAACCATGATGTTGCCATGCTGTAAGTCGCCGTGGGCGATGCCAATCTCCTGCAAGTCTTGGCGTAACTGTTGCAACTGGCGATCGAGGCGTAATAACACCTGTGAGTTATCGATATATTCGCCGATATACCGATCTATTTCCGTCCCTTCCACCCAATCCATCTTCAGGATCGGATACCAAGAGCCACCCACTAAAATGCCTTGGGCGATAAATTCAAAGTTGACCAGATAGGGAATGGGATGCTGTTGGAGATGCTCACTGATCAAGGAATATCTTTGCTGGACATCGGACTGGGGTACACGGGTAAAACAGCGCACCGCCCAAGCGCGATCGCCTTTGGTCAGTTTATACACCGTGGCAAAGTTGCCCGACCATAGCAAAACCCGTCCCCGTGAATTTTTGGCAGTGCTAGATTGCTTTAAATCTGGATCGCTAAAGCACAGATGGGGATTCTGCACAGCGATCGTGAAATCAATATTGAGAGGCCAAGTTTGAATATTGGTCATGGCGCGTCATTCTTGTCCAAGCGCGGCACAACCTCTAAACACAGTAAAGTTGTGTCGTCGTTAGCAATTTCAAGGCGATCGCGCAGTTCATTCACCCAATCCACAAATAGCTCCTGTGTATGGATCTGTTCCAATTTTACCCAAGGATTTTGGTTAGTCTCCACTTGGCGCAAAATCCAGCAAGCGATCGCATCGGTGGTCAGATAAAAGCGATCGCCTAACTGCGTCGATCCCTGTGTTTGTAAAATTTGCGTCTCGGCAAAAGCGCGATCGCTTCCTAGTAAATGAGGACAGTAATTAAACTCATGGCTATGGTTTAACGGAAAGCTACGGCACAACTGGCGATCGCGCACTAAAAACAAGCAAGAATCTCCGACAGCATGGGCTTGCCAACTTAAATCATCTGATACCCGTAAGCTCAAAAAAGTCGCAAAGGCTCCTTGGGCAGCTTTGCGCTTGGCAAACCACGATAACTCCTGCATCCCTAGCCATTTTCGCCAAGCCATCTGCGATCGCTGCATCCAATCACTCAGGGATGATTTTTGCTGCTGCACCCAGTTACCGACCAGTTCTCCTGCCCATTCCCTAGCAAAGGAAGATTCGGTTGCGCCATCCGCGATCGCGATCGTGGTCTGCCGATCCCATTGGTAATAGTCCCAAACATCCTCACATTCAGCAATGTGATTACCTGCCTTTTGCAGCACAAAACCTTGGACTAATTTGCACTCAAGATCCCTATGAATATGATCAGCTTTGTTCGCGGCTTGATTAACTGAAGGATTACCGCCATACAAATCGCGATCGCGATATTGCTGACGAGGCGTAATTTGTCTAAAGCCAAAGTTGGCATATCCATAGGGACTATGCCAACCCAAACGACGATGGTGGCGATCAAAAAGCTTAGACAAAATAATTAATGCGATTTGATTAACGCGATTAGGCGATCGCTAAAGAAGCCAATGCGTCTGGAATAGTCGCCGTAGGCGCTGTAAATGAACCTGTAATCACAAATTCCAGACGCAGTTTTAGCCAACGCATTGTATTTTCGTCAGTAGTCACAATTGCTGCCGCAGGTTGGGGAATTTGTTTATTAATCTCTGCTAGCTCAGGAGCCTCCAAAAAAGCAGGCTGCTCCACGAGCCAAAAGTTTACTTCCAAATTGCGAGCTTCAAAATTGCGGCGACGCTCGGATAAGGTCTCACCCAGTGGCTTTCCTTCGTCTTCACAGAGATACTTACGGCTCGCTGCCACAAAATAATATTGCTGAGAGTCTGACATAAAAATTTAGTAGAAACTTGATAGAAGATACAAAAAATGGGGCATTAATACTTTTAACCATGTTAGCGCCATATTAGCGTCTAAATAGCTGAGCATGATTAAAACCCTAGAACCTGTGGCGCAAGCACAGCTTGCGCCACAGGTTCTAGGGTTTTATATTCAGTACAAATCGACCTGTGGAGTCAACTCTAATAAATTATTCAATACTAAGTCCGCGCCATTGGCTTTGAGTAAATCTGCATAGCGATCGCGCAAATCTGCGGTCACATGGGGCGGAATCACGCCCACTGCCACATATTTATAACTAGGGTCATAATCCCTTGCCTTTACCACCGTCAACATATCTGCCACCGTATCGCCCACATAAACCACTAAATTGGTCGCCTTTTGCCTGACGGATTCGATCTGACTGACCGCTAACAATAATCCTGTCGGATCAGGCTTACCCGCCGCATCTTCCATCGCCACCAGTACAGGCTGCGCGATCGCTAATCTCTGCAAAACATAAGTCGCAGAAGCCCTTGTCGCTCCGCTAAAAAATCCCCAGCCAATCCCTGCGTCCGACAATTGATCAAAATATTCCCTAGTTGCAATTAAAGGCTCCGTAGCAATATAACCATCTGACCAATCAGCCTGACTGCCGCGATACCGTCCCTGAAAGAAAGCCACGATCTCTTCATAGGAAAAACGCATTTCCTGACCAATGCCATGGAGATACCTCTTGATCAGCTCCTGTGATGCTTCCCAGTCATTATTCCAAATCCCTTCTGCCTTAAGGTCATCGATCGCCTCAGGACTAGGACGATAGTGGCGATCGGTAAAATGCTCAACCGTATCCGCCAAAGCTCTTCGATAGGAACCCGACACATCGCGAATCACGCCATCAATATCAAACACAAACACAATGGAATTAATGGATGTGTTGGTAAGTGTATTCGTAGCAAGGGTATTTAATAGTTTTGAGTCAGTTCTTGAGGTTTCAATCATGTTATAGTGCAAGATCGCTACTTTAATATGTAATTTAACTTTTCTTGGAGGTAGGTAGCATTGTCCCAGTTTATTCTAAAAATCTTATGGTTAGAGAATAACGTAGCTCTTGCCGTCGATCAAGTCGTTGGCAAAGGCTTCAGCCCTCTTACCAAATATTTCTTTTGGCCCCGCGACGACGCATGGGATCAACTCAAAACAGAAATGGAAAGCAAGCCTTGGATTGCCGATCAAGATCGTATTGAGATTTTAAATAAGGCGACCGAAGTAATTAATTACTGGCAGCAAGAAGGCAAGAATCGCCCAATGACTGAAGCCCAAGGTAAATTCCCTGATGTCATATTCACGGGTAGTAACTAAACAAGTAACTCAACAAAAAAGGGACGCATTGCGTCCCTTTTTTGTTTGTAAAATCGATGCTTTGATATGAAGAAAATTAAGCGTCTAGATCAGGCATAGATAGTACAGCTTCAGTCTTACGGTCAATACCCTTTTCAAAACCAGCGACTGCTGCGCGAGCGCGACCAGCGTGCCATAGGTGACCAACTAAGAACATGAAGGACAATACGAAGTGAGAAGTTGCCAACCAAGCGCGGGGAGATACAAAGTTAACAGCGTTAATTTCGGTGATAACGCCACCAACTGAGTTCAAAGAGCCTAGAGGAGCATGGGTCATGTACTCAGCAGCACGACGTACTTGCCAAGGCTGAACGTCATTCTTGAGCTTGTCAATATCCAAGCCGCTAGGACCACGAAGAGGCTCCAACCAAGGACCACGGAAGTCCCAGAAACGCATGGTTTCACCACCGAAGATGATTTCGCCCGAAGGAGAACGCATCAGGTACTTACCAAGACCAGTAGGACCTTGAGAGGTTGCAATGTTTGCACCCAACTTTTGGTCACGAACTAGATAAGTGAAGGCTTGAGACTGAGAAGCTTCAGCACCAGTAGGACCAAAGAACTCACTAGGATAAACAGTGTTGTTGTACCAAACAAAGCAAGTAGCGATGAATGCCATCAAGCTCAATGCACCAAGGCTGTAGGAAAGATATGCTTCACCAGACCAAACCAAGGCACGACGCGCCCAACCAAAAGGCTTAGTGAGGATGTGCCAGATGCCGCCACTGATGCAGATCAAGCCGATCCAAATATGTCCACCGACTACATCTTCGAGGTTGTCAACACCAACGATGTTGCCTTCGCCGCCCCAAGGTGAGTTGAGGATATATCCAAAGATCACTACAGGATTCAAGGTTGGGTTGGTGATTACACGAACATCACCACCACCGGGAGCCCAAGTATCGTAGAGACCACCGAAGAACATCGCCTTGAATACGAGTAAGAGTGCGCCGAAGCCCAACAAGATCAAGTGATAACCAATGATGTTGGTCATTTGATTCTTGTCTTTCCAGTCGTAACCAAAGAAAGAAGAATAGTTTTCGAGTACTTCAGGACCGCGCAAAGCATGGTAGATACCACCAAAACCGAGTACTGCTGAAGAAATCAAGTGCAGTACGCCAACTACGAAGTAAGGGAAGGTATCGACAACTTCACCACCAGCACCAACGCCCCATCCTTGGGTCGCGAGGTGAGATAGCAAAATGATGCCCTGCTCGTACATAGGCTTTTCGGGAACAAAGTGGGCAAGCTCAAACAGAGTCATTGCGCCAGCCCAGAATACGATCAAACCTGCGTGAGCAACGTGAGCGCCCAGCAGTTTGCCAGAAAGATTGATCAGACGCGCATTACCAGACCACCAAGCAAAACCTGATGTATCTTGGGTACGCCCGCCAACTCCTAGCGAGTTTAAGTTAATGGTCGTTGTCACGAGAGGTTATCTCCAGAAAACTTTTTATAGGGTTTAGAGGGCAAATAATTTTTTAGCTATCAGTTACCAGCTTGCTAGCTGTTAACCTTTAGAACTTATATGAACTACATCATAATCTAAAAATTAGTCTAACCACGCTGATATCTGATAGCTAAATTGTTACTAAAAGACTTTGCGTAGTTTATAAGCTACACAAAGTCTTTCAAGTCACAGGGATTACAATGCGTTACCACGGGGCAATACTTCTTCAGGGAAGATGAATCTTTCGCTAGGTTGGTCTTGAGGAGCCATCCAAGCACGGATACCTTCGTTCAAGAGCAAGTTCTTGGTGTAGAAGGTTTCAAATTCAGGATCTTCTGCGGCGCGGACTTCTTGAGATACGAAGTCATAGGCACGCAAGTTTAGTGCTAGACCAACAATACCGACGCTGCTGAACCATAGTCCAGTTACGGGTACGAAGAGCATGAAGAAGTGCAACCAACGCTTGTTGGAGAATGCGATACCGAAGATCTGGCTCCAGAAACGGTTTGCCGTAACCATGGAGTAGGTTTCTTCAGCTTGGGTGGGGTTGAACGCCTTGAAGGTGTTGGAGCTACCGCTTTCGCCATCTTCAAACAAGGTGTTTTCAACGGTTGCACCGTGAATAGCACAGAGCAATGCGCCACCGAGGATACCTGCAACGCCCATCATGTGGAAGGGGTTGAGAGTCCAGTTGTGGAAGCCTTGTAGGAATAGGATGAAGCGGAAGATACCAGCGACACCGAAGGTAGGACCGAAGAACCAACCTGCTTGACCCAAGGGGTACATCAAGAAGACGGATACGAATACGGCAATAGGACCAGAGAAAGCGATCGCATTGTAAGGACGGATCCCAACTAGACGAGCGATTTCAAACTGACGCAACATGAAGCCGATCAGAGCGAATGCACCGTGCAAAGCCAAGAATGTCCATAGACCACCGATTTGGCACCAACGGGTGAAATCGCCTTGGGCTTCAGGACCCCAGAGCAATAGCAAGGAGTGACCAACACTCAATGCGGGAGAAGATACAGCTACGGTCAAAATGTTGCATCCTTCGAGGAAGCTAGAAGCTAGACCGTGAGTGTACCAAGAAGATACGAAGGTGATGCCAGTAAACCAGCCACCAATGGATAAAAATGCGGTGGGGAATAGCAACAAGCCACTCCAGCCAATAAATACAAATCTGTCGCGCTTTAGCCAGTCGTCGATGATGTCAAACCATCCTCTTTCGACTTCCTGCGACCTGCCCATTGCAATGGTCATATTTTTAAATCCTGCTTTAACTAAGAGTATTTATTATGGATTTCAAAATAGCTTAACACATCTTTACGTTTGACTTATTATAAAATACTTAAAAACCCGAATCTCTCTCTAGGTAAATATTTGAGCGTCTTCACAAAGACCGAGACTTGGTTAACAAATATTAAAAAAGTATTAAGCTAGCTTATGCCTATCTCTGTAGAGGTAGGCAGTAATGAGGCTAGTATATTAGCTAACAACCTATTACTGAATTTATTGTTGAACTATTTTGTTGCTAAGGTAACTAATGAAGTCAAAACCTCAAATAAAATTAAGTATAAATACTTACTCGATGTTTGTAGATGTCTAGCGGAGGTGGCTTTATTAGTAATGTAGCAACTTAAAAGACATCGTTAAAAAACGCTGTCAATATCTACTTCATTTTAATAGATAGTCAATTTAAAGTCCTGACGTAGGTACTGAACTATCTCAGTTTATTGAGTTCTGTGATTAAGTCGGGATGATAGGATTCGAACCTACGGCATCCTGCTCCCAAAGCAGGCGCGCTACCAAGCTGCGCTACATCCCGTTGCAGTCACCTATATTACTATACGAACCGTTAAACGCACAACAAATTTTTAAAAGTATTTTTGAGGTTGTTATATTAGTTCAGAAAAAATAGTCATCCAGCTTGGCAAAATATCCCATGTCCGCAATAAACCCTGAAACGATCGCCGATCGTATTGAGCAAATTCGAGCGCGTATTCCCGCACAGGTCAAGCTTGTTGCTGTCAGTAAATACACCACCACTGAAGCTATTCGCGCCGCCTATAACGCAGGTATGCGTGATTTTGGTGAGTCACGGGTACAGGACGCGAAGCTTAAGCAATCTGAACTTGCTGATCTGGCAGATATCACTTGGCACATGATTGGATCTTTGCAGAGTAATAAGACAAGATTAGCGATCGCTCAATTTGATTGGATTCATTCTATAGATCGGCTTAGTTTGGCAGAACAGTGCGATCGCCTTGTGGTCGAGTTGGGCAAGTCGCCCAAGTTATTGCTACAGGTCAAGCTTGCGGAAGATCCTCAAAAGTCAGGCTGGTCAGAATCTCAACTTCTAGAGGATTTGCCACATTTAGAGAAATTGGAAAACCTAAATATAGTTGGTTTAATGACAATCTTGCCCCTCGGACTAACAGAGTCCCAAGCCTATGATGTCTTTGTACAGGTTGTCCAACTTGCCGAAAAGCTGCGATCGCTGGGCTGGACGAATATTAACGAGCTGTCAATGGGCATGTCTGCGGATTATGCGATCGCAGTTAAAGCAGGCGCATCAATTATTCGAGTTGGTAATCAAATTTTCTCTCCCTCAAAGGTTTGAGACTCGGTGTGATTTCTGAAGATGCCTCAAAAAAACTTTGAACACTTTGGCAATTACTTGCCAGATATCCATAAACCTGATATATGTTTTAGCGGTCTTTAGAGGCTCTTGAGATCTATTATTCGGTATTAAGAAGCAAGCAGTTTTGTGAAATTTGGAACAAAACTAAAGACTGCTGAGACTACCTAAAAGCATTTTATTGCTTATTAACTTAGCAATAAAATGTATCCTAGAATACTTTAAAAGTAAAAAACTGAATAGAAAACTAGATCTCTGACTAGATATTAAATGGTAGTAGATTCATCTATCAAAAATTGCTATGTATCACTGTATAAGCATCTCGACAAGATAACTTGATAGTCATAATATCTGAGATCAAATCAATCAAATCCTCAGATGAGATCGCTCATCAATCAACTAATTAAATCAATTAATCTGTTTGTCTAACTATTTACTTAGCATCATTTAGACTCACATAGACGCTTTTAGGCATAGGAAATCCTAGATAGGGACTTGCGAGCAGATAAGTGAGCTTAACGGATTATAAAAAATTTATTAAGTGTCAAAAAAATTAATCATCGTTAATTTATTTGCATAGTAGTTGCAGCCTAGATTCTTCAAGGGTTGTCTGAATGAAAGTCGTATTTTGTCGTATCAAAAAAAATTAATCAGTCCATCTAGCTTTTTTTCCTGTTATCGGTTACAGTCTGCGAGTAAATATTTTGTCAATACTGTTTTAGACAGTAAAAACAATTCAACATAGTCTAGACAAGGTAATTCCCTACTTTATGGGGTTGCTTAATAAGATTGCACTCCTCATCAGTCTAGAAAATAATGTTGCGGTTGCTGAGCCAAAACTGAGGAGCAAACACTAGGAGTTAAATACGATGGGAATTTTTACAAAGCTCAAGGATTTTGTTGGTCTGAATGAAGGGCAAGAGTACGAATATGAGTACGATGAAGCCTCCAGTCGTGAGTATCAAGATATCTATCAGGAAGACAATGGCATAATTGCTCCTGAGCCAGAAGAACAACCCGCTCGGCGTAATCGTGAACGTCCTACTACCTCTCTAAGAACAAGTACTGAAACTATGGGTAATGTGATTGGGATGCCAGGCGTGAACGGTTTGTCGCAAGTCATGGTGATGGAGCCTCGCACTTTTGAAGAAATGCCTCAAGCTATTCAAGCATTGCGTGAGCGTAAGTCAGTTGTGCTTAACTTGACCATGATGGATCCCGATCAAGCTCAGCGTGCTGTTGACTTTGTTGCAGGTGGAACCTATGCCCTTGATGGACATCAAGAGCGTATTGGTGACAGCATCTTCTTGTTTGCTCCTTCTTGTGTACAAGTGACTTCTCAGTCCTCTGTACTTAACGATGCCCCAATGAATCAGCCTCGTGTAGTCCGCCCTACTGCTGTACCTGCTCCTGCATGGTCTGCTGAAGCACCTGCTAGCCGTTTTGCACAGTAGAAGAAAGCTAAATTGTGAAATATTGCACGAAACAGTAGACGAAATAGCGACTAATAACAATTAGACCCAATTCATTTTCTTAGCGATTTCTAGTAATGTTAGAACATAGAACAGATGGGGTAATAGGCGATCGCAGCAAATCTCCACCCCATCTATCTCGCTGAAAATGAGGATAATCTAGTTGTCCAATATCGTTATTTAGTCATTTGGTGTAATTTTGAAATCTCAACTTGGTATCGTTGGTGGCGGTGTAATGGGTGAGGCGATACTGTCTTGCCTGATTGCTAATAAGACCTATCAACCATCGGAAGTCTGTGTAAGCGATCCGATGTCTGAGCGGCGCGATCTGATCTCACAGAAATATGGCATAGAAGTTACACCGAACAATCTTGTGGCTGCTGATGCCGAAATTTTGCTACTTGCGGTCAAGCCTCAATCTTTGAATGCTGCTGCCATTGGTTTGACTGATGCACCTGCACCTTGCATTGTCTCGATTCTTGCAGGGGTTACTTTAGCGCAGTTAGAGACGATGTTTCCTGCAAAGTCTATTGTGAGAGCAATGCCGAATACGCCTGCACAAGTGGGGGCGGGCATAACTGCGATCGCTAGTAATCAACTTGTTACTGCAACTCAGCGAGATGCAGTCCATAAAATTTTTAATGCCGTTGGTACGGTTGTCGAAGTTAATGAATCGCTAATGAATGCGGTTACTGGTCTATCAGGCTCAGGTCCTGCCTATGTTGCCTTGGTGATTGAAGCGATGGCGGATGGTGGTGTGGCGGCAGGATTGCCACGGGCGATCGCTATGCAACTAGCTACTCAAACTGTATTGGGGACAGCACAATTAATTACTAATACAAAGTTACATCCTGCTCAATTAAAGGATCAGGTAACTAGCCCCGCAGGGACGACAATTGCGGCGATCGCCCAGTTAGAGAAAGCAGGGATTCGTTCCGCTATGATAGAGGCGGTACTTGCAGCGACTCGCCGTGCTGAAGAGTTGGGCAAGTAGTAAAGCGTCTTTGTCAAATCGGCTTTAGATAGCTCTAAATAGTAATTTTACAGTAACGATCAAACTGGGAGTCTAGAGGTTTTGGATTATCGTCAAGCGGGTGTTGATATTGAAGCGGGTCGCACCTTTGTAGAAAAAATTCGTGATTCCGTGGCAAGAACCCATCGAGCGGGTGTTCTTGGCGATCTTGGTGGCTTTGGTGGATGTTTTGAAATTCCTGCTGGATACCGCCAACCTGTCCTAGTTTCGGGTACGGATGGCGTAGGCACTAAGCTGAAAATTGCTCAAGCCGCGAATAAGCACGATACGATCGGCATCGATTTGGTGGCAATGTGTGTCAACGATGTACTGACCTCTGGTGCTGAACCGCTATTTTTTCTGGACTATCTCGCCACGGGTAAACTTGAACCCGACCAATTAGCAGAGGTTGTTAAAGGCGTTGCCGATGGTTGTCAAATGGCGGGATGTGCCTTGTTGGGTGGTGAGACCGCAGAGATGCCCGGCTTTTATGGTGTCGGTGAGTATGATGCGGCGGGTTTTTGTGTGGCGATCGCTGAAAAATCAGAAATGCTCAACGGTACACAGGTCAAGCTAGGGGATGCTGTGATTGGTTTAGCGAGTTCAGGTATTCATAGCAATGGTTATAGCCTTGTTCGGAAGATTATTGAGACTAAGGGTTATAGCTGGAATGACAAAGTAAATATTTCTGCTGAAACCCAAGACTTGAGCTTAGCAGAGGTATTTCTCACGCCTACACAAATTTACGTCAAACCTGTTTTGGCAGCGCTGAAGGCAAACCTTGGTATTCATGGACTCGCCCACATCACAGGTGGAGGCTTACCTGAAAATCTGCCCCGATGCCTTGGCGAAGGACAAGCTGTCAATATTTTCCGTAATAGTTGGCAAATTCCTGCGTTGTTCCAGTGGCTGCAAGCGGAAGGAGAAGTCCCAGAAGTGGATATGTTTAATACTTTTAATATGGGTATCGGTATGGCGGTAGTAGTTGATCCGCCGCAAGTTGATCAGGCGATCGCCTATTTTCAAGATCAGGGCTTTGTCACTAATCGCATCGGTGAAGTAGTCGCAGGAGAGCGATCGCTTAACTTTGTATAGCAGATGGTGGAGTAATTCAAGATTTTGAATAAGCTGCTAAGTTTTCTAGGTTTTTCTAGATTTTTCTAGATTTTGATCGATAGGATTAAGCATTCTTGCTGTAGTCTTATAGCAATTCTTGGAAGTGAGGAGTTCCTGTATGCGATGCAAGCTTAGTCTGTTCAGTGCGATCGCCACAAGTGTGAGCTTATTGGCGATCGCGCCGCCTACGATAGCTAATACGGTCAAGCGATCGCTACAGGAATCACCGCATTTTGGACAAATTAATTCTTGGCAAATTAGTCAACTGCCGCAAACAGCCGCATTAATCTATGTGGCTCCCAATGCCAACCCTAATGGCGATGGCTCTCCCAATAAACCCTATGCATCGATTACCCAAGCGATCGCGGCTAATCCAACCGTAGGCACTGTCATCCAGCTACAGCAAGGAGTCTATGGGCAGGAGACGGGAGAAGTATTTCCACTAAGAATACCAACGGGTGTGATTTTGCGCGGCGACCCTAGTAGTAAGGGCGCTAATACGATTATTCGTGGCGGCGGTAAATTTGTGAGTACATCCTTCGCTAGCCAAAATGTGGCGATCGTGCCGAATAGTGATGTCAGGATTGAAGGAATTACCGTTACTAATCCAAATACTAGGGGTACAGCGATTTGGATCGAGACAGGCAAACGAGTTTTGATCGCCAATAACAATTTGTCTAATAGTAATCGTGAAGGTCTATTTTTAACGGGAACTGCGGATGCCTCCGTTAGTGAGAATATTTTTAAAAATAATGGTGCTAATGGACTGTCGGCGGTGGGCAGCAGTACAGGTGAAATTAAAAACAATCTATTTGAGAAGACGGGATTTGGCTTAGCAATTGGTCAGCGATCGCGAGTTAATATCATCGACAATAGAGTTCTCAATAACACCGATGGAATAGTTATTTCTAATCTGTCGGCTCCCACCCTACGCAACAATCTGATCACTGATAACAAACGTAGCGGGCTTGTGATTCTCAAAGATCGACAGGGCTATCCCACCCCCGATCTAGGCACGGACAATAGCTTAGGCAACAATACCTTCCGTAATAACCTAGGTAAGGATATTAGTAACAGTTCGGGAGTTACGCAAGTAGCGGTGGGCAATAAGCTTGATCCTAAAAAAATAGCGGGCAATATTGCTTTTGTCGGTGCAACTCCAACTGCACCATTGGTTGCCACGAATGCTCCTACAAGTCCAGCACCAGTAAATGTTTCGCCGCCTGTGGTCAATAGTCCACCAGTGCCTAGCAGCCCTAAGCCAAATACCGTTGATTCTGTCGAAATTACGCGATCGCCTGAACCTGTTCCACCTGTTTTTCAATCTCCCGCTAAGCCTCCCGTTGTCCTTGCTCCCCCTAAGGTTAGCCCAAATACTTCGGTGCAGTCGTTACCTAGTGCGGCAGTACCTACGGCTACCGCACCGCGACCCACTACTTCCATTTTTATCCCCAGCACTACCCCATCGAAGCCACCAGCTAGCCCTAAGCCTGTGATGCCTGTTCCGACTAAGCCCGTTAGTCCAGCGCCAGTTATCACCCCACCGCAGTCCAATCCTTCGCAAGTGGCAGCAGCTAACTCAGCAACAGTGGCTGAAGTTATACCGCAAGCTATTCCCTACAATCCTCAACTTGCGGCAATAGTGCCACCTCCTGCCAATGAGAACTATCCCTATTTGGTGATCATTCCTTCGGCTGATCGCCAAGCTCTCAATCTGGTGAGAAGTGCAGTTCCCATTGCCAAAATTATTCCTTCTCGTTTTGGCGATATCATTTTTGTGCAGGGGTATCCTGATCGCGATCGCGCGGAAGTATTAAAAGTCATTGTGCGATCGGGAGTCGGTTTAGATGCGCGAGTTATTCATCAAAATAGTTTATAGAAGACAATAGATAACTCCATGAACTATTATTTTTTTTAGTAAAGATAGTCAACCACTATGCCAGAAACACTAGCCCCAAACTTGACTGAGCCAATGATTGTCGCCCAAGATGTGCATAAGTGGTACGGGAGCTTTCATGTGCTGAAAGGTGTGAGCCTGATGGTACAACGGGGTGAAGTTGTCGTAATTATGGGACCATCAGGTTCAGGAAAGTCTACTTTTGCGCGAACTTTTAATGCGTTAGAAGAATATCAGCAGGGCAAAATCTTCATCGATGGATTTGAGCTATCTCCCGAAAATCATCGCAATATTGACGTGATTAGGCGAGAAGTGGGGATGGTCTTTCAACAATTTAATCTATTCCCTCATCTCACTGTCTTCCAAAATATTACCCTTGCTCCATCGTGGGTTCGCAAATGGTCAAAGGCTAAAGCTTCAGAAGTGGCGACTCAGTTACTAGAGCGAGTCGGTATTTCTCAACAGGCGCACAAGTATCCATTACAGCTATCAGGAGGGCAGCAGCAACGGGTGGCGATCGCTAGAGCCTTAGCGATGCAGCCTAAAATTATGCTCTTTGATGAGCCGACCTCTGCCCTCGATCCTGAAATGGTGCGCGAAGTTCTCGATGTGATGCGATCGCTTGCGGATTCGGGAATGACGATGGTGGTTGTTACGCACGAAGTTGGCTTTGCCCGTGAAGTTGCTGATCGCATCGTGTTTATGGATGGCGGCGTAATAGTTGAGGAAGCAACACCTGAAGAGTTTTTCCAAAATCCTAAGGAAGAACGCACTAAGAAGTTTCTGTCCCAGATTTTATAGAAGACTTTCCGTTCTGAAACATTCTGTAACGCCTCCAGTTTGCCTCAACAATCTAGAGTATGTTCCAATTCCCAAGGACTAATGCGAGTACTGTAATCGCTCCATTCGCGTTGTTTTAACTTGATGTAGGATTGCACAAATTCTGAACCTAACGCATCTGATAAAATCGTATTTACTTGCAAACATCGCAGCGCATCCAAAAGATTAGCTGGTAATTGTTTCACCGTGCCGAAGGGAAGCGGATCGGTGTAGGAATTATTGTCATAGCGTTGACCTGCTTCGCGTTGATGTTTAATGCCATCGAGACCACTGGCGATGAGAGCGGCAGGTAATAGATAGGGATTCGCGGCTCCGTCCGCGAGACGAAACTCAAAGCGACCTGCTTCGGGAATACGGATCATATGGGTGCGGTTGTTGCCCGTGTAGCTGATCGTGTTGGGCGACCATGTTGCACCAGAGTTGGTGACGGGGGCATTAATCCGTTTGTAGGAATTGACGGTGGGATTTGTGAAAGCGCAGACGGCTTCGGCAGAATGGAGAACGCCACCGATGAATTGATAAGCTAAGCTCGATAAGCCGAGTTCTCCTTTTGCATCATCAAAGAGATTAATATTTCCTTCTAAATCCCAAATGGAAAGATGAGTATGGCAGCCGTTGCCTGTCAGATGTGGGAATGGTTTGGGCATGAAGGTGGCGCGGAAGCCGTGCTTTTCGGCGATCGCTTTGACCATATATTTAAAAAAGGCATGGCGATCGGCTGTGACCAAAGCATCGGCATAAGTCCAGTTCATCTCGAATTGACCATTCGCATCTTCATGATCGTTCTGATAGGCTCCCCAACCCATCGCTAACATGGCATCGCAGATTTCGGCAATGATATCGAATCGACGCATTAGGGCTTGTTGGTCGTAGCAGGGCTTGCTAGCGCGATCGCTTAAATCGGAAATATCCGTACCATCGGCAGAGAGTAGAAAATATTCGCATTCCACACCTGTTTTAACGCGATAGCCGAGGGCTTCAGCTTGGCTGAGGGCTTGCTTAAGAACATAACGTGGGGCTTGTTTGACGGGTTCGCCATTCATGTAGAGGTCGGCGGGCATCCAGCCAATTTCGGGTTGCCAAGGTAAGGGGAAAAGACTAGTGCGATCGGGAATAGCGAAGATATCAGGATCGGCGGGTGTCATGTCAAGCCATGTGGCAAATCCTGCAAATCCTGCACCATTGGCTTCCATCGAGGCGATCGCTGCGGTTGGCACTAATTTAGCGCGTTGCACTCCGAATAGGTCAGTGAAAGAAATGAGAAAGTAACGAATCCCTTTTTCTTGAGCAATTTCCGATAGAGCCTTAGTCATAATGTTTAGTTCTTAATAGAATTTATTTAGATGCGGCGACTGTGACTAAATATAAATTAGCTGATTTTCTAATTCATCAGCAGTCAAGGTATCCAGTAGCACTATAGTACGAGCAACAATGTCATGGGGGTTTTTTTGAGGGATAACGATAATCCTAAAGTGAGGCATGGTGTTGCTCAAGTATTGCAAATGAATTTCTTCATAGTCAACTCGGTTATGAGTCAAAATACATCGCTTAAGAGAAGTTGCATGAGCAATTTGTTCAGGGTCAGATCTACCGAGCATTTGCTGTTCTTGAACTGTCGTAACATCAATACCACGCGATCGCAGTAGTCTTGCGACTAAGTTACTAACGTCTTCATCTAGATATATCGAAGCAAAAATATTCATTACGGATTGGGAAATCTAGCTTTCACGGCAGGATGGATTAATTCATGGGGGACTTGATTACGGTTGATGTAGTCGTTAATTTCAGCTTGATTGTCTTGATAGAAACTGAGTGAATCAAATATTTGGGCTAGGTTGAGATGTGGTAGATGGATGGGAATTTCTTCAGGAGAAGTACCTAAGCGCCATAGTCCAACTATTGCTCTTACGGTTGTTTTTGTACCTATAATGATTGGCTCACCTTGCAAAATTTCGGGGTTACGGGTGACGTAGCGAGAGGTGGTTTGAGTGAGCATGAGTTTGCCTATTAGTTGTATTGGTTAAAGATTAGCTGTGGAGTTGAGCATCTTTATTGCTTCGGAGAGAACTCGTCAGAATTCTCACTTTCAATCATGGAAACTGCAAAAGATTATCACTAATTTTTTGTTTGCTTTACAGGGGTTATATTGTATCCATAGCGTTGCATCAGACACTGGAGTTTCTCGTATCTAAAGAAGTCAATATATTCCCAGAGAATCTGATAAAACTCGATAGGTTTTCTACGACTTTTTTTATCACCCATTAGGTCAATCCAATATTTAAGATATGGTCGAAAATCTTTTTCTTTTACCAGTTCAACTTCAATAAATAATTCAAATTTTTCTAAGTAATCAAAAAACACATCAAAATTATCCCTAATAAGAGACTGTTGAGTTGAAAACCCATCCTCATCTGCATCACCTTCATTAAAATATGTCTTTGCTTCAAGAGCTTTGCATAATTCAGAATCTATATCAAATAATGACTCGTTAGAAGATAGTTCTATCTTTCTTCTATTCCAATCAAGCATTAGCATAGTATTCTTGACCATTGGATCAGATTTAAACTCTTTTATCTCCTTAGCAAAAAACTCGGCTTTTTTCCAGTTTTGTTCTTTTTCATATTGATTTACACCTCTCCAAAAAAGGAAAAAGCCAATGATGGGAGTAACTACACTAGCTACTTCTTTAATTAGAGTAATCCAATATTTATGTTTTTCCATATCCTGAAGTAGATATGAAAACATTATTGATATCGTGAAAATCAATAACAAGCAATAAAGTAAATATCTATTTTTACTAAACATAAGAATTAATGTATATCTACAATCTATCTAGTAGCTTCTTTTTCTGATCATCAAACTCTTGTTGAGTTATTAAACCTTCTTTCATTAGATTACCGAGTTGTCTAATTTGATTAGACACATCTGAATTAGTTGATGCTTCTAAATAGGTAGATTGGTTTTCACTCAAATACGATTGCTCACTAGAAATCAACCACTCAAAAGCATCATTCATAGCGGAATAAGAACCCCAAGCTTTTCTAATATCATTTGGATCTAGTAATCTGCAATGACCAGTCAGTTTATTTCGTTGCAATTTCCAACCTCCAGATGAGGCTAGAGTATCCCAAAATACTTTGCCGCCCCCAGTAGCAGATTCTATATTTGGCATAGAACCTATATATTCGCAGAACTGACCAATAATTTTGGGATTGGCAGCTAGTAGCATGATTCCTTTTTGCAACATACTAGTTTATGCCTTTTATCTACACAATAATGTTATTAAAACATGAAAAATATTGTTTTAATAACATTATTTTTAGAAAAAAATATCAAAGAGATATAAATTTATTAGATTGCTTTTTCTTACCTGCTCAACAATTCCCCAACTGCTTGATGAATGAACTGTTCATCTTCAAAATTTTGATAGGGATTACCCGCGCGATGCCCCCAGATTGAAGGAATGGGAAGGTATGAACTATTAGGAATTAGCGCCGCTTCGCGATCGCAATCTTCGGGGGGAAAATACAAATCCGTAGTGCTGGGCATAACTAGGGTTTTCGCTTGAATTGATCGCATTGCAAGTTCATAATCTTTTTGATAAATGGGATTATCACTGACATCGTACCTGAGCCAAGTATCAAGCATCGCCATCAAGTTTCGTGGATCTCGCTTGCGATAGCCAGCTTCCCAACCTCTTAGGAGATAATCTTCGAGAGATTCGTAACCAAACTGATAATATAAACCTTCGCGATAAAAGGCTTGGGATGCTGCCCAACTAGCGTAAATTCTGGCAAAGGTGCGAAACCCGCGATCGGGAATTCCATCAAAGCTAGTTCCGTTCCAAGTTGGATCGGCTGTGAGGGAACAGCGTAAACTCTCTAAGAAGATGTGATTGTGATCTGTAGTTTTCGCAGTGCCGCAAATTGCCGCGATACGTTCCACGCGATCGCTATATAATGCACCCCAATGATAGGCTTGCTGAGCGCCCATCGACCAGCCATAAACTAGGGCTAAGCGCTCAATCCCGAAGACTTCGCGTAGCAATTGCTTTTGAGCCGTGACGTTATCGAGATGGGTAAACCAGAAACCCTGCTCAGCTAGTCCACAATCTGCACAATTGCTCGGCGAACTCGATAGCCCATTCCCAAACATATTGATGATGATCACGAACCATTTGGTCGGATCGAGAATGCCATTAGGGCGCACTAGCCATTCAATGTCAGGGTGTTGTGCTCCGTAGGATGTGGGATAGAGAATCACGTTAGAGCGATCGCCATTGAGTTCGCCATAGGTCTTGTAAACCAGTTGTGCTTGCGGCAGGGTTGCACCGCACTGAAGCTGAAAGTTCTTAATCGTAAAAGTATTCATGCTACTGAATTCTCAGGCTTCGCATCAAAATTAGCGATAATTTGACGATGGACGTTAACATAGCCATTTTCGACACATTCAAAATGGGAACTTAATTTTGCATGGGCTGCACTTAATTGATGGAAGGGAATGGAAGCATAGAGATGATGCTCGGCGTGGTAGGAGATATTCCAAATCAGGAATCGCAAGGGGGCTAGGGTGAGGGTGGTGCGGGTATTGGCGAGCATATTGTCGGTATTGGGGCGATCGGTATGCTCGGCTAGTAACAAAAATCGTAAAATAGGCTGACCAACTGTAAGAGGTAACAGCCAGTAAGTGATAAACCAAGGCTGTTGAAAATATACAGAAATAGCGATCGCAATACCATAAACCATTAGCTGTAAACGGTTCGAGCGAATCACTTCTGTACGGGAGCTTTCAGGAATGAATGGACAATTCTCTAGGTTGCCGATCGCAGTAAGAAAATGTCTACGAAACTTGCCGATCCACCAAGTAATCCCGCTAATTTCGATGATGTATTCCTTGAGATTGGTCGGCTTGCGATCGCTTAATTCTGGATCTTTATCGAGAATTTGCGTATAGCGATGATGCCACTTGTGATAAAGCCGATAGAAGGTACTGTTATAAAAAGATAAGAGTCCCGCAAACCAGCAAAGGATATCATTAGCGCGATTATTCGTGAAAACGGTGCGGTGCGATGCCTCATGCAAGGGTGCAAACATAATCGCGAAACTAAATCCGTAAAGCACTAAGGCTGGTAAAGCAATAAACCAGCGATCGCCAAGATTGCCCATATTTGTACCCCAGAGATAGCCGCTAGCCCCCATTACTGCTAGATGCCCTACTAATTGCAAAGTTCCTTTCAGATTCGACTTGGTATTTAAAACGCTTAATTCTTGAGGCGATAGAATTTGCTTAGATTTAATATTGCTGGAAAACATGGCTAAAAACTTAATATTTGATGATGGTTTGTCATTTGGATCTACATACTAATTAAGTATGCTGTCAAAGCGTTTCCACATAAGTCAAAGTTAATACTAAACAAATAAATTCTATGCTCCTACACTTATCCACATGGCAAGAAGTTGAAGCCTACTTGCAGCGATCGCAAGCGGTGATTATTCCCATTGGCTCGACTGAGCAGCATGGACCCACAGGATTAATTGGCACGGATTTTATTTGTGCCGAAGCGATCGCCCGTGCGGTGGGTGAAAAAGCTGATGCTCTAGTGACCTCGACGCTGACTCTGGGCATGGCGGAGCATCACACAGGATTTGCAGGCACGATTAGCCTTAAGCCTTCCACGCTGACCTTAGTGATTCATGATGTCGTGCGATCGCTTGCCAAGCATGGATTTAAACGCTTCTTCTTTCTCAATGGGCATGGTGGCAATATCGCCGTTCTTAAAACTGCCTTCACTGAGATTTATAACGAACTGCCCGATGTGCGCTGTCGCCTTGGCAACTGGTGGGCTAGCAACGAAATCTATAAACTTGTCAAAGAGCTTTACGGTAATCAGGAAGGCTATCACGCTACGCCTAGCGAAATTGCGGTAACAATGTATCTCTATCCTGACTCGATTAAAAACGCCCCCCTGAGCGAATCGGTAAATAAAGATAGTCGTATCTATAGCCCCGAAGAATTTCGGAAACGTTATCCCGACGGACGCATGGGTTCAAATCCTGCTCTTGCCACTATTGAACATGGGCAACAACTTCTTGAACTTGCCGTCAATGAATTAGTCAGCCAGTACCATGATTTTCTTGCGGAAGTTTAATGCTAAGTAAAATAGCTAGTCTTCGCCCTAAATTAATGATTTTGGCGCAAGATTAAGTCATTTGCAGCAAAGCACAAACTTAACAATCGTTGTATGCTGTCAGCTTAAACATCAAAAGTACTTGCATTTTTGCATCATGCTTGATCGAGCCACGATAACTGTAGCCATTTCTCTATGCCCTGAAGAGGCAGTTTGTTATTTAGCGAGGGTGTATAGCACCCTTGTTATTTTCAACCCGCCCGAATTTCTCAAAACTGCTACTGATAGTAGAGTCTTGATTCATGCCCTTGGCTACCCTGATGATCCTGACTCGGCGCATACCTGTCGGCAACTGATGGATGAGTTTGGCTTCGATACTGATACTTTTCCCGCCTATGCCATTCAAGGATTAGCGACAATTGAGGCGATCTTTCCTTGCGATCGCGATAATTTGGACGTAGATTTTGAGTTAGATCGTCATCTAGACATTGCACCGACTAGCCTCATCGACATTCAATCACGGGTACAGGATCAAGGACAGTCCGCATGGTTAGTACAGCTAAAGGATACTTACTTTTTGCAAGAGCCTATTTATGATGTTTTGCCTCCAGTACATATTGCCACGGGTGATGTTTGGCTGCCGCAACATCAGTCGCATTTAGAAGATTTCCAGAGTGCGATCAGTCGAGACATTCTCCGCAGCAAAGTTTAATAAAAACGAAGGCATTGCTTCGCGATGCCTTCGTTTTAACGTGAGTTCGACGAAAGTGCCACAACTCTTTTAGGGGATAGAGAAAGCTTGAACTTTGCTACTACCTTTTGCTCCTAGGAAACTGCTAGCAAAAATCAAACGTTTCTTTGCAGATTTATCTGCGATACCACTAACTACTGATGGATGGTAAATATGGCTATTCATCAAAGTAGGAGTCCGCCAGACTAGGTTTCCAGTTTTATCGTCAAAGGCGCTAACCCAACTATTGTTGTCAGCAGAGCCGTAAAAGCCAAAGGTCGCATTTTTGATTTCCATATCAGGCACATACAAACGACCATCTGACCAAATTAAATTTTGAGGTTCATCGTAATGGATACGAGGCAATGCAAATCTGCGTAAAAATTTGCCCGTTTCCTTATCTAGCACCACAAAATTATTACCAGCATTATCGTCAGATTGCCACACAAATACTTCGCGATCGCTAACAGCTCTGGCTTTGCCAGTGATCACATACGACCATTTTTCTTTGCCAGTCTTGAGATCGATCGCACTAATGCGTCCTGATGGCTTCATGTCACTATTGCCAAAAATGGAAGTATAAATCGTATCTCCAAAAACTTTGGCTGACCATAAGCCATCAGGATTTTGCAATGATTCCTTTGTCCAGAGAACTTTACCAGACGGCACATCGATTACCGTAAATTTTTCAGTGCGTCCTGCTGGAGTGCGGATGACAGTAGGTAAAAATAATATGCCATCTTGTACAACTGGCTCGATAGAATGAGGTCCCACATAAATACCAATTCTTCCGTCAGTATTTGGTTTGTATGACCAAATTGTTTTATTTTGGTTGATTCCAAATACCTCAATGCGGTAAGTGCTGTTGTAGTCGCGATCTCGGAGCGATTTGGAATCACCATACACAGCTATATCTTTATATACACCTATCGTGCGATCGTCACGACTGCCCCCCTCATATTCCTCATACTTAAATGATGTTTTGGGAGAACCAGTTTTAGGATCGAAGCCCACCACACCATTGTCATGACTAGCATAAATAGTTCCATTCTCCAGAAATAAACTACGGCGAAAAGTATTCTGATAGGGGGGTAGTTTTTGCTTCCATTGCACTTTTCCTGATGCAATATCAAGGGCGAATAGTTCTGACAAATAGTCCTCCCCATCCTTCTTGTAACTGACTCCAAATAATTGCTGATCGGTCGCAACAAGTTTTGTACTCGTTGCTAGATCAGCAGTCCATTCAGGCTGAATTATAACTTCAGGATTATTAGCATGGGCGACAAGATGCAAGCCTAGCAGCAGTACTAAGGAAATTAGAAAGTATTTTCCAAAGTTAATTAATTTTCGCAAATCTGGCAGCTTAAATCTTGATGGTATGGCATTCATAAGGGCGATCGCTACATTTATAAACGACTAACTCTGAGTATTAGAATTTACCTTTTATATTTACCTTAAATTCATAAACAATAGCAATTATTAAAGTTAAATCAAAATTAAAGCTATGCAGATATCTCTTTTTGGTAAATTTGATGCTACATCAAAAGTATTAATAAATACATTTTTATATTTTTTATAGCAAATAAATCTTATTTTAAAAGTGGAGATCGATATGGCTAGTAATCGCGATCGCGTTGTTGTCATTGGTGTTGCAGGGGACTCAGGCTGCGGAAAATCCACATTTTTAGGGAGATTGAAAGATCTATTTGGAGAGGGGTTTATGACTGTGATCTGTCTGGATGACTACCATAGTCTTGATCGCAAGCAACGGAAAGAAACAGGAATTACTGCTCTCGATCCGCGTGCTAACAATTTTGACCTGATGTATGAACAGGTAAAAGCTCTCAAGGAAGGCAAATCTGTGATGAAGCCGATCTACAACCATGAAACAGGGATGATCGATCCGCCTGAATTGATTGAGCCAACCAAGGTAATCGTAATCGAAGGGTTGCATCCCATCTACGATGAGCGAGTCCGTCAATTGTTAGATTTCAGCATTTATCTCGACCTCAGTGATGAAGTCAAAGCCGCATGGAAGATTCAACGCGATATTGCTGAACGTGGTCATAGCCTTGCCGATGTGATGCAAGCGATCGCCATTCGCCGCCCTGATTTTGAAGCTTATATCGATCCCCAAAAAGCCCACGCCGATGTGGTGATCCAGATTTTGCCCACTAATCTTATTGCCAATGATCGCGACCACAAAGTCCTGCGCGTTCGATTGATCCAGCGTAGCGATGTGGTAGGACTTCAGCCCGCCTATCTCTTTGATGAAGGTTCCACTATTTCATGGATTCCCTGTGGTACTAAACTAACCTGCTCTTATCCCGGCATTAAGCTGTTTTCAGGTCCTGACAGTTGGTGCGGTCATCCCGCTAGCGTGTTAGAAATCGATGGACAGTTTGATCGTCTTGATGAAATGGTCTATATCGAGAGCCACCTCAGCAAAGTCAGCAGCAAGTACTATGGCGAACTGACGGAGCTATTACGTAAACATCCTGATTACCCTGGTTCTAACAATGGTACTGGACTCCTCCAAATTATTGTTGGCTTAAAGATGCGTGAAACCTTTGAGCGACTGACTAAGTAAATTCAAAACAGGGCTTCGACTTCGCTCAGCCAACCTATACCGATGGCTGAGCGAAGTCGAAGCCTCTTTAAATTATTTAGAATTGCTATACAGCAATTTTCGATCAAAGAACTTATTAAGAAGACTTTGAAAGCATCGTAAAGCGATGCTTTCAAAGTCTTCTTTAGTTTGGGTTTGAGCGCAAAGCGCTAGAGGTTCTATACCCGTTCATGGAATGTGCGTTTAATTACATCCATTTGCTGCTCATGGGTCAGCTTGATGAAGTTGACGGCATAACCAGAGACGCGGATCGTTAGCTGTGGATAGTTTTCAGGGTGATCCATTGCATCTAGCAACGTCTCACGATTGAGGGCATTGACATTGATATGATGACCGCCATCATGGAAATATCCATCCAGCAAGCCGACAAGGTTATCAATGCGATCGCTTTCCAATCTACCCAAAGCCGCAGGCACAATTGAGAAAGTATTAGAAATACCATCTTGACAATCGCTGTAGGGCAGTTTGGCGACGGAAGATAAAGAGGCGATCGCGCCACAGCAGTCGCGTCCGTGCATAGGGTTTGCGCCGGGGGCAAAGGGTTCGCCAGACTTGCGTCCATCGGGGGTGCTGCCTGTCTTTTTGCCATAGACCACGTTGGAAGTAATCGTCAGCACCGATTGGGTAGCCGTTGCGCCGCGATAGGTCTTTTGCTTGCGGATTTCATTCATAAAGCGCGAAACCAGTTCTACGGCGATGTTATCTACGCGATCATCATTGTTTCCATACTGAGGAAATTCGCCTTCGGTTACATAATCCACCGCCAAGCCGCGTTCATCACGAATGACTTTTACCCTTGCGTGTTTGATTGCCGAGAGCGAATCAGCAACTACCGATAAACCTGCAATTCCACAAGCCATCGTTCGGTAAACATCGCGATCGTGGAGAGCCATTTCGAGCCGTTCATAGCAATACTTGTCGTGCATATAGTGGATCACGTTCAAGGTGTTCACATAGAGCCGTGCTAACCAGCCCATCATTTGATGCAGACGTTCGGTGACTTCTGCATAGTCTAGATATTCACCAGTAATTGGTGCGAAGTGTGGCGCAACTTGATCGCCAGACTTCTCATCTCTGCCGCCATTGATTGCATAGAGAAGAGTCTTTGCGAGGTTTACCCTTGCGCCGAAAAACTGCATCTGCTTACCAATTCGCATCACCGATACACAACAGGCGATCGCATAGTCATCGCCATAGGTAGGACGCATCAGGTCATCATTTTCGTACTGAATGGAACTGGTATCGCTGGAAACTTTGGCACAGAATTGCTTGAAGTTCTCGGGCAACTGCTCCGACCACAGCACGGTCAGGTTAGGCTCAGGAGCCGCACCCAAGGTGTTCAACGTATGCAGGAAGCGGAAACTGCTTTTGGTGACAAGGGGACGACCATCGGCACTCATACCACCGATTACTTCTGTTACCCAAGTAGGATCACCTGAAAATAGGGCATTGTAGTCAGGAGTTCTTAAAAATCTAACCATTCGCAGCTTCATCACGAAATGATCGATCAACTCTTGCAGTTCAGATTCAGTAATCGCACCATTCTGTAAATCCCGTTCAAAATAGATATCAAGGAATGTGGAAACTCGACCGAGAGACATAGCTGCACCATTCTGCTCCTTAACCGCACCGAGATAGGCAAAATAGAGCCACTGAACTGCTTCACGGGCATTTGCCGCAGGACGACCAAGATCAAAGCCATACTTCGCGCCCATTTCCTTCAGTTCAAACAAGGCGCGAATCTGTTCAGAAATTTCTTCGCGCAAACGGATGATATTTTCATCCATCACATCAACTTCGAGGGATTCCTGCTGATTTTTCTTGTCATCAATTAGGCGATCGCATCCATAGAGAGCGACACGGCGATAGTCACCGATAATGCGCCCACGACCATAGGCATCGGGCAGCCCTGTGATGATCCCCGATCGCCTTGCCTTTCGCATTTCGCTAGTGTAGGCATCGAAGACACCATCATTATGGGTCTTGCGATACTTAGTAAAAATCTCTTCTGTTTGCGGATCAAGTTCATAGCCATAGGCTTCTAAACCTGCTTTTACAACTCGAATACCGCCATAGGGCATAATTGCTCGTTTAAGAGGCTTATCGGTCTGCAAGCCGACGATTTGCTCTAGTTCACGATTGATGTAGCCCGCATCATGGGCAGTAATCGAAGTAGGAACTTTGGTATCAACATCGAGAATGCCCTTTTCCCGTTCCTGACGCATTAATTCCGAGACTTCTTGCCAAAGTTGCTGCGTTCTGGGGGTGGCATTTTCTAAAAAACTACTATCGCCTGTGTAGGGGGTATAGTTGTGTTGAATAAAATCCCTAACGTTGATTTCTCTGCCCCAGATACTCTCTGCAAAACCTTGCCATTCAGCATACATTGTCTTAGCCTCCAATATATTACTGAAGAATAGAGGTTGATAAGCCTTTATCTTCCTTTTCTATTATAGATTTAAGGCTTATTCTTAAAAAGTAATGCTGGCAATTCATTACAAAAGTTAACTGCCAAATTTAATACTTCTGGGACTTAGGCAAAAGTATGTAGCCAGATAGCTTAACCCCTGTTATTTGGCGGTTACAATCACTAACTATCTAGATTTAACATTCTTCCATCGGCAGCAGATTTAAGCGTTACCTTCTTCTCTTAAACTATCAAAAATTGCTATGTTATTACCTTTTTCAATCCGTCATTCGCTTTTGTTATCTTTCGCGATCGCCTGTACCGCTAATATTGATGTTAGTGTTGCGTCTCAAAAGAGAAATCTATTAGATTCTTCTAATTTAGTTGGTGAAGTAAATAGAGAGAATAGGCTATTTGAGAGAAGTCAATTAATTCAAGCGCAAACATCACAGATTGAACAGGGCTTTAAATTAGTGATTGCGGGTAGAGATAAATTGGCATCGAAGAACTTTCAGGAAGCTCTAGAACTATTCCAAAAAGCGATCGCTTTTTTTCAAAGGGAAGAAGATCTATTTTCAGAATCCCGCACCCTGAATCTAATTGGTAATACCTATCAGAGCTTACAGCAACCCGAACAAGCAATCGATTCCTATCTCAACGCCTTAAAACCACTTTCAGCAATTCTAATCAAAAATTCCTATAATTCACCACAAACAATTGAAAAGATTGCCCTAGATGAGATCGTCATCTTCCAAAATCTGGCAGACCTGCATCATCGCAATGGCAATACCCCACAGGCGATCGCCTTTTATGAGCAAGCTCTAGGGCGATCGCAATCACTAACTGTTCCCACCGTTAAAGCAACAGTTAAAGTAGCGGTTTTAGAAAATCTAGGCAGAGTTTACCTAGGGATTGGCAAGTTTAATGAGAGTCTATCTTATTTGCAGCAAGCCTTGGACATTCATAAGCAGCAGAAATCTGAGCAATTACAGTCTTCACTGTTATCGAATATTGGCTTTTCGTACCGCCAGTTAGGACAGACCGACAAAGCCCTCGACTTTTATCAACAGGCGCTCAAAGCTGCGAGATCCCAAAGCGATCGCTTGATCGAAGTAACTATTCTCAATAATATTGCATCAGTCTATCGGACTCAAGGCAATTATTCCCAAGCATTACAAGAATTTCAAGCTTCTCTCAAACTAGCTCAATCCTTATCTTTAGAAAAACAAGAACTAATCACCCTTGGCAACATTGGAGTTCTCTATAAAAATATTGGTCAATATGATAATGCCCTCAAATTTTTAGAACAGGGACTCAAAAAAGCTCAAGCTACTGGCGATCGCCAAACCGAAAGTATCATTCTCAATAACATCGGCTCTATCTATGATGACCGTAAGGACTATCAGAGGGCTTTAGACTATTACAAACAAGCTTTAGCAATCCATATTGCTATGTCCGACTATGCTGCCCAAGGACGCACCCTCAACAACATCGCGGGTATTCACGAATTTCGCAACCAGACCGATCAAGCCACCAGCTATTATCAACAATCCCTAAAAATAGCGAGAGAAGTTGGCGATCTTTCGACAGAAGCCAAAGTTATGAGTAATCTTGCTCGTGCTTATCGATCCAGCAAACAGTTTGCAGCAGCTCTCAAACTCAATCAACAATCTATCGTTCTCCATCGTCAACTGGGGGAACGTCAAGGCGAAAGCTTTGCCCTTAGCAATTTAGGAGATCTATTTGCTGATTGGCAACAACCTGATTTGGCAATCCTCTCTTACAAGCAATCTGTGAATATTCGTGAGGCTCTACGCCAAGAGTTGCGATCGCTATCCTTAGAAGAGCAAAGAACTTTTACAGGCATTCTCGAAAGTACCTATCGCAATCTCGCCAATTTATTGCTTCAGCAAAATCGGATTTTAGAATCACAACAAGTGCTAGATCTACTCAAAGTGCAAGAACTTGACGAGTACCTAGAAAACTTACAGGGCAATAGTAAGACAGCAAAAGGTATTGAGATCCTATCCAATGAACAGAGGTTTCTCACAGACTATGTGGCGATGCAAAATCGCTTTGTGCAAGCGGGGAAAGAATTAATAGATTTCCTCAAAATCAATCCCGCCGATCGCACCCCGCAGCAAATAAAGCGGATTCAAGAATTAAGAGATATTCAAGAACGATCATTACAACAAATGGATACCTATATCCAAGATCCTGCGATCGTGGCGATCCTTAAGCCACTGCAAAGCAATGAAGATAATAATCTTCAGCAATTCAAAGCTTTACAGACACAACTACAACAGCGATCGCCACAAGCCGCTATTTTCTATCCACTCATACTTGAAGATCGCTTGGAATTAATTTTGGTTACTGCTCAGGGCAACCCGATCAGACGGACAGTACCTATTAGCAAAGTGGAACTGACGCGCACAATTATTGACTTTCGCGCTACTGTCCGCGATCCTATCTCCCTTGATGTTTTAGAACCTGCTCAGCAACTATACAACTGGCTGATCAAGCCCATATTACCTAACTTAAAACAGGCGGGTATCACCACGATTATCTATGCTCCCGATGCCCAACTGCGCTATCTGCCCCTATCGGCTCTCCACGATGGCAAGCAATGGTTAGTCGAAACCTACGCCATCAATACGATCACCGCCGCTAGCCTAACTAATTTAAGCGATCAACCTTCTCAAAAGGTTCCCCGTGTTCTTGCAGGAGCTTTTACTTCTGGTCAATATATATTCAAAGTCAATGGACAAACCTTTGATTTTGTGGGTTTACCCTTTGCAGGAGCAGAAGTTAATAGTCTTGTCTCCAAGCTACCCAATTCGATAAAGCTGCTTAATGACGATTTTAGTGCCAGTGCCACGATCGCTAAATTTTCGGACTACAACATTATCCATCTGGCAACTCACGCCGCCTTTATTAAAGGCAAGCCCGAAGATTCCTTTGTCGTCTTTGGTGATGGGAATCGCGCCTCATTGCGAGAGGTATCCACATGGTCACTCCGCAATGTCGATCTGGTAATCCTTAGTGCCTGTGAGACAGGATTAGGGGGACAGCTTGGCAATGGATCGGAAATTATGGGCTTTGGCTATCAGATGGAATATGCAGGGGCAAGGGCAGCGATCGCCTCTCTTTGGCAAGTATCCGACGGTGGCACTCAAGCCTTAATGGATCGCTTCTATACCTTGCTGCAAAATCCCCAACTTGGCAAAGCCGAAGTTTTAGCCCAAGCACAAAGGGCAATGATTAAGACTCCCACCCTTGGCACTACAAACTTTAGTCATCCTTTCTACTGGTCGCCTTTTATTATCATTGGCAACGGATTGTAGGTTTGGCTAGTTCATTATTGGCTGGTTTCACTGATCGATAGACGATAATTGGCACTTTCCCCATTATCAGTGCCGACCCAAATTTGATAATTACCATTGATCCAAGCCCCTGAAATCTCAGGGTTTTTACCACTGCGGCAATAAGTACCGTCAGGTCCCTTGACCATCAACGATAGATTGCGATCGCCAGATACCTGTAAGCTCAAAAAACCAAAATTCTTCTGGACTGTTAACCGATGATTGGGGGACTGTTCAGTCAGTCCGACGCAATTTCCATTAGCATTCGCATCGGTAAGCGATCGCAGGCTAACATCACCACCAGCTCTACCGCTATAGACTTGAGGATCGGGCGTAAACTTAGGCGATATGGGCGCTAGAGCCTCTTGGCTCATCACTGGCATTGGTAATGCCGACAACAGGATCGGCAATACCAGTACCCCCAAGGGGGCAATCACAAATTTTAATAGTTTCATTTCTGACGGATCTCACTTAGCGACAATGTATAGGGGAAAGATTGGTTAGCATTTTTAGAACCAACCCAAATTTGATACTCTCCTTTGGGCAATCGACGACTAACTTGGGGATTACGCCCACCTGACTCGTCATCAGCACAGATGACAATACCATTGGGACCTTTGATTAGCATTGTCGGATCATCATTAATATTACTGGTGTAAACCAAAATATCCATCATCGGAAAAGTTTCTGTCAGCGTGACGGTATGGCTTGGAGAGCCATTAGCAAAGCCTCGACAATTATCAGAGATTCCCGCAATACTAGCAATACTTTTACCACCGCCGCCGTTGCCCATCAGAGTGGCAGGATCTGGACGGAAGTTGCGTGCTAAAGAGATGGCGCTCTGGGCGTAACTAGGACAAGCGATCGCCAAAGTTGCCATGCTAACTAAAGCCCCCCCAAGAAGCTTCGGCATCCATGAATAAGCCTGACCTGAGGATTTAGGCAAACCATGAGACTGATACATAACACCATGACCTTTCATATCTGACTCCATTAACCAATCAATTCTAAAGTTGTGTTGAATCGAAACAGTCCTAAGTTATTCACTATGACTATGGAGATCACAATTTGTTTCCTAAGATACCAGACACCAAGTCTGTGTAAAGAAATATTAAGATAATACTGTCATAACAGCTTGCTTGCTTGACAGTATAGAGTTATGACTGTAACTTGAATGAATACCCGGGTATTCACTGTTCTTAACCACTATGCAAGACAAGCAAAAGGTAACATTTTATCTCCCTGAAAGCCTGCACAAAGATCTAAGGATTAAGTCCGCAGTCAATGGTGACTCCATGTCAGAACTAGCACAGAGAGCCATTAGCTTCTACCTCGCCCATTCAGACATAGTTGAATCATCAGGCATAGGACATACTCATCAGATTTATAACTGTCCAAGCTGCTCGCAAACCGTCGTCATCCGCGAAGGTGAATTGTTAGCTGTAGGGGGAAATCGCTCTTCAGTCATCTCTGTGACTACGAGCAAGTCCGATAGTCATGGTGAAGGTCTTCTTCCCATAGCCTAATCTCAAATTTCCGATCCCATCGCCCACTGCGCGATACTGAAAAGGGAAGAAACAAAAGTTTTTCGCTTTTTCTTACTCAATCAAAGTACAAGTTTTTTGTAGACAAGGTGAGGATAGAGGTTTAACCCTCTTTATTAAAATATGCAAGAACAACTTAGCATCTTAATTCAAGCCCAATACCCCTTGATCTACCTCAATACTCCAGAGGAAGAAAGAGCAGAACGGGCGATCGCTACTATCTCCCAGCTCAAGCCCCTCCGTCGGATGTTTATCTGGACGGTGACTCAGGGAATTGTTGAGTACGGACAGTCTTCGGGTGCATCTCAGCATAATACCGAATCGGCAGAGGCGGCACTGAAATGGATAATCCGTGCTGATCCCAAGGAACCAGCCATATTCATATTCAAGGATATGCATCCTTTCTTGGATCATCCAGTCACAGTACGCTGTCTTAGAGATGCGATCGCCAGTTTCAAAGGTACACAAAAGACCATCATTTTGATGTCGCCAGTACAGGTCATTCCTGTGGAACTAGAGAAGGAAATTGTTGTTCTAGACTTTCCTCTTCCCGATATGCAAGCGATCGAAGAAGTTCTCGATCAACAGCTTGGACAGGTTCGCACTCGCAAGATATCGCCTGAGACCCGTGAGAAATTGGTCAGAGCCACCCTTGGCTTGACTCAAGATGAAGCCGAAAAGGTCTACCGCAAAGCGCAGGTAACTAACGGCAAACTCACCGAAGAAGAAGTTGATATTGTTCTATCGGAAAAGCAGCAACTAATCCGTCGCAACGGCATTCTCGAATATATCGAAGATGACGAAGACTTGGATTCCGTTGGAGGCTTGGAAGAGCTAAAGCATTGGTTGCAGCAACGCTCTAATGCCTTTAGTCAGAGAGCCAGAAACTACGGGCTACCCCAACCCAAAGGGATGTTAATCCTTGGTGTCCCCGGTTGCGGCAAATCCTTAATTGCCAAAACAACTGCCAGGCTGTGGTCATTGCCTTTGATTCGACTTGACATGGGACGTGTTTATGATGGCTCAACCGTCGGCAAGTCCGAGGCAAACCTCCGCAACGCTCTTAAGGTCGCAGAGTCAATTTCACCAATGATCCTATTCATTGATGAACTCGATAAAGCCTTTGCAGGTGGCGCTGGTTCAGCCGATTCTGATGGTGGTACATCATCACGGATTTTCGGTACATTCCTAACATGGATGCAGGAAAAGAAATCACCTGTGTTTGTAATGGCAACGGCTAACCGCATTGAAAAACTGCCAGGGGAGTTTTTGCGTAAGGGACGTTTTGACGAGCTTTTCTTCGTTGATCTACCCAACGGCGAAGAACGTAGAGATATTTTCAAAATCCATCTGTGCAAGCGCCGCCCAGATGTTGAGAAATTAGATAGATTTGATTTTGAACAACTATCGAAGGTAAGCGATGGTTTTTCGGGGGCGGAAATCGAACAGGCAGTAATTGCTGCCATGTATGAGGCTTTTGCCCAAGATCGGGAGTTTACGCAGCTAGATATCATTTCGGCTGTGAAATCAACAACTCCTCTCTCACGCACGATGACTGAGCAGGTTGCTGCTTTGCGTGACTGGGCAAGGATGCGGGCAAGACCCGCCGCTACTTCTGTCGCTGAGTATCAGCGTATGGAGTTTTAAAAAGCTTATTTCTGCTGTTTTACAGGCAGCAGAGTTAAGGCTAGATTCTAAAGAATGTCTTATTAAAAGATCTTTAGGCTAGCAGCTAACATAGGAGCAAGAACCACCAACACTCTTATGTCTCCCGTTTGAGTTAACAGTTGAGTTCAACCTTGAATTAACAATTATTTACAGGAGCGATACTATTATGTCTCATTTCAGCACACTTCGCACAAAAATTACCGATGCCGAAGTCCTCAAGTCTTCGTTGCGCGATCTCGGTATCAGCGTCAATACTGAATCGGATGTACGCGGCTACAACAGCCAACGCATCCGCGCTGACATCGTGGCAACTCTTGAAGGTGACTATGATTTAGGCTGGTCTCGTAATGCTGATGGATCTTTTGATCTGATCGCTGACCTCTGGGGTGTTGCTAAAAAGCACAACCAGACCGAACTGATCAACTCGATCAACCAGAAGTATGCTGTCAACAAGGCTCTAGCCGAAGTAAAGCGTCCTGGTTTGAGCAATGCCAATGTTAAGTTGGTTGTGCAGTAAGGTGTTAAATCTTGCAAGTTAACAATGCAATTAACGGGTTAGTCATCCTCATCGGCTAGCCCGTTTTTTATGGCGATCGCGCCTCTATAGACAATTCAAATAAGCAAAATAGGGCTTCGACGCTTCGACAAGCTCAGTGCATCGCTTCGCTCAGCCATCGTACATTGCTGGCTGAGCGAAGTCGAAGCCTCTTGAATTTATTTGGAATTACTCTAATTGTTGGTCTCTTCCCATTTCTAGGCTTTAAATGTAAGATGATGATACATAACTCACCCATAATTCAGGATCCTACTGAATAAAGATATGGAAATAGCGATCGCCCTTTTACAACACTACAGCTTTGATCTTGGTGGTTATACCATCGCTGATCTCAATCGGGCATGGAGTAAATTTAGACCTGAATGGGTGCGCCAAGCTGTGATCGAGGCGTTGTTTCAGGGCAGATATAAGGCTGTTTCTGTGGATCAAATTTTGCAGTTATGGGAGCGTAAAGGCGAACCTAACTATCGGTACAACCGTGAATTTGAGCGTTTAGTCTGTGGTGATGTAGCAGTGATTTATGAAGACCGAATTTTTTATACAGCACCAAGAACTGCTACTCGCGATACAGCTGTTGCTGAAATTGCACCTTTTGCGCCTGTGGGCAATTTAAGTCCCCTTGTGCCACCAGCTTTGAAATCTAATTTAGAAACTCATCAAGCGTCAGCAAAACATCTAGCTAAATCAGAAACTCGTTCGACAGCAGCGACAAGTATTCAAAAGTATCCTTCAGCTACACCATCAGGGACTACTGTGCGTCATGGCTACACCAATGCTAAGACTGAGCTTGATCCTACCTATTCTGAAGCTTACCGCTCTGCCTACACAAACATGACTCTGCTCGCTGAAACTTCAATGTTTGTCGATAAGCTGCGGTCAATGTGTGGCGATCGCTTAGTTTTACCTGCGCCTCAAATTGAATCTAGCCAATCCGCTAAAGTCGAAGTAAGTAGCTAATTGCACTAATTGCACAACACCATGTCCTAGGCTTGACAGCCTGCCATCTTGAGAGCTTGATTGATGGCAGGGATAGCATCTACAGGCACATCGTCAGAAATCTTGGGTATCCCTGACGCGGCAAATACCCTAGGTTGATTTTGCCCATCTGCAATTCCTAGAAATTCAACGCGATCGCCATTAAAAGATACTCTTGGCAAAATTACGGATCTTGCAGAACGTAATCGACTACCCACTAACTGCTGATTTTTATAACTTGCCTTGGAGACAATCAAAATTTCTGGTAACGCTAAGTCTGGCAGTCCTTGATCAAATTTGGGCGAAAACTCGACCAGACATACTTGATCAGACTTGTTAGACGGAAAAATGCTGAGGCTGTAAATTTGTCCTCTTTGACCGTCGTCCTGATACTGTCCCAAAAAAGATGCAAGATTGGGCTGTCTAGTCCGCCATGTTTGTCGAAATTTTTGCAGTGCGGGTGGAAATGCAGGGGGATTGTTCACTTTTCCTAACCCTGCAAGGTCAAGCCAACTCTGTGAAATCAGCCCTATTGAGGTATTAAGACTGCTGAGTTGTTTGGGGGATAACGGCGGGAGATGCTTTTGCTTAATACTATTCAGGTTTGGTCTGCTGATCTGCGGCAGTTTCGGCGATGGCTTAGGGGTTTCAGCAGTTTGTCCAGAACTGCAAGACAACCAACCCAAAAAAATGAAACAAGATCTACTTAGGGTATCAAATAGTAATTCACTCATAGTCTAAATTTTCTGAATTGGTGCAAGCTTCGGATCAATGATTTTTTTGCCTTGACCTGCAAAGGCGATCGCTAAGAACATCTTGTCGCCAGTACCGAGCAGATTCGAGACTTGACCTTCGCCGAACTTGTCATGCATCACGCGATCGCCGACTTGCCAATTGATACTAGGACGGGGCTTAATTGCATTTGCCTTAACAGGGGCAACGGTTCGCAACGACCCTTTGACGCTAGTGGCTTCGGCGCGTTGACTGGCTTTGCTAATAAACTTGTCAATGCCGTGACCCGTGAGATATTCCTTCGGTAACTCCGCGAGGAATTGGGAAGGAATCGCGTATTCCCGATTACCATAAAGACGACGGGCTTGGGCATGGCTGAGGAATAGCTTCTCTTGGGCGCGAGTGATGCCCACATACATGAGGCGGCGTTCTTCTTCGAGAGCCATAGGGTCATTCATCGAACGGAAGCTAGGGAATAGTCCCTGCTCTAGTCCCACTAGAAATACTACGGGAAACTCCAAGCCCTTCGCAGCATGGAGGGTCATCAGGGTGACTTTATCAATATTTTCTCCACTATCATCGAGGCTAGAAGCTAGAGCGGCATTGGCAAGAAATGCATCAAGGGAAGCATCTTCGTTCTCTTCTGCGAACTGTTCGGCGGAGTTGTAGAGTTCTTGGAGGTTAGCAAGGCGATCGCTAGCTTCATCATTGCCCTGCATTTTTAACTCATCGGCATAGCCTGACTCGGTGAGAATACCTTGAATGATTTCCGCCGCAGGGGTTACAGCGACTTTCTCTTGCCATTTTTGCATCAATTCCACAAAGGAGAGAACGCCGCGTGCCGATCGCCCTGCGAGGGTTTTGACCGTGGTTTCATCGCTGATGATCTCCCAAATTGGTACGCCTAGTTCTTGCGCTGCCTGTTGTAACTTATCAAGGGTTGCCTTACCGATGGAGCGCTTGGGGACGTTAATGATTCGCATCAGACTGAGGGTGTCTGAGGGATTGGAGAGCAAGCGTAAATAGGAGAGCGTATCTTTGATTTCTTTGCGATCGTAGAATCTTAAACCGCCAACAACCTTGTAGGGGATATTCCACCGCACCAGCATTTCTTCAAAGGGACGGGATTGGGCGTTGGTGCGATAGAGAATCGCGAAATGTCCGAGATTGGCGCTAGGGGTTTTGGATTTGACACGGCGAATTTGTTCAATTACAAATTGAGCTTCATCCACTTCATCATCGGCACGATAGAGTTCGATTAAGTCACCATCGGGACGAGTTGCCTTGAGGATTTTGTCAATCCGTTGCGAGTTATGATCAATTAATTGGTTAGCAATTTCTAGAATATTGGCAACGGAACGATAATTTTCCTCCAGCTTGATCATAGTTTGGGTATTCAGATCAGGAAGGCGATCGCCAAAGGCTTGCTGAAACTCCATTAAAATCGTGAAGTCTGCCGAACGGAAACTATAAATCGATTGATCCGCATCGCCAACCACAAAAATAGAACGGTCTGACCAAATTGGTTCACTATTATTTGTCGATAGCAATTGAATCAAGTCATACTGCGTGCGGTTAGTATCTTGGTATTCATCCACGAGAATATGCTTAAAGCGCTGATGCCAAGCATTGAGAACTTCAGGATTTTGTTGAAATAGGCGTACGGGCAGAAAGATTAAATCGTCAAAGTCAAGGGCATTATTAGTAGCAAGTTGATTTTGATAGAGGCTATAAACCTGCGCGATCGCTCTGCGACGAAAAGGAGAATCATCGCTATTTTTTTCGTACTCCTCAGGAGTCCAGCCCTTATTTTTGGCATTGCCGATCGCAAAGCGGACTGATTTGGGTTCAAACTTCTTTTCATCAAGATTAAGTCGATTGATCACGATATCTTTGACGAGGGTTTGGGCATCGCCATCATCAAAAATTGAAAAGTTTTTACCCCAACTTCTGCCGTTGTTATCTTTGTACTTATCAATGTCTAGGCGCAGAATGCGACAGCACATACTATGAAAAGTCCCCATCCACAGACCATCTTCAGCATAACTATTGATGTAGCGCTTGTAGACACGTTTACGGATTTTGTCCTGTTCCCAGTCCTCTAGTTCACTGAGGGCTTTTCCTAATTCCCTTTGGGTGACTTCTTGAACCAACAAAGATTGAATGCGTTCATTCATTTCCTTAGCGGCTTTGTTGGTGAAGGTTACGGCGAGAATTTGGTCGGAGGTGACATCATGGTTGAGGAGCAGATTCGCAATGCGATAGGTCAATGTCCTTGTCTTGCCTGAGCCAGCTCCTGCAACTACGAGCATTGGTCCATGAAGATGGCTTGCTGCTTTTTGTTGAGCAGGGTTAAGATGGTGCAGAAAGTTGGAACTCATTGGCTCAGGTAAAAACTTGGTTAGACTCTAATACAGTATGCCAAAAATATTTACTTATATTTATCTTTAATACTTACTTTCACGGTTAATCAGTGGATATTTACTGCACGCGCCCCAATTGTAATAAGCCTCTCAATTCTTTTGCTGATCTAGATAGTGGCAATACGGTAAAGACGATCGCCCAAAAATTCTGCACAAATTGCGGGATGCCGTTGCTTTTGGGGGGACGCTATATTGTTGAGAAGCCGCTAGCGCGAGGTGGTTTTGGGGCGACTTTTTTGGCACGCGATCGCTATACTCCTGCGATGAAACGCTGTGTGGTGAAGCTATTGCAACCCGTGGGGCTGAGCGGTTCCCAAATGGCGATCGCCAAGCAAATGTTTGAGCGCGAGGCAACGGTTTTAGAAGATCTAGGAACCCACCCCCAGATCCCTGATTTACTGGCTTATTTTGAGGTGCAGTCGGGGCAGGAAGAATTTTTCTATTTGGTGCAAGAGTTTGTCGATGGCTTTACCCTAGAGCAGATTGTCGAGCAGCATGGGGCGATCGCCGAGACAGATGTCCTAGAAATCATGCAAAGCCTGTTACCTGTATTGCAGTTTATCCATGACAAAGGCTCGATCCACCGTGATATCAAACCCGCAAACATCATGGTACGCAAGCTTGATCAGACCTATTTTCTCTTGGACTTCGGGGCAGTGAAGCAGGTGGCGGGGATCGCCCAAGGTCAGAAATCAACGGGCATCTTTACCCCCGGTTATGGCGCACCTGAGCAAATGCGCGGCGATACGGTGTTTCCTTCGACTGATCTCTATGCCTTTGCGGTGACTTGCCTATTTCTGCTCACGGGCAAAGAACCCGATGAATTGTTTGATGTTAGTTATAACAAGTGGCAATGGGATCGCTTTGTGAAGCTCACCCCGCATCTGACGCAGATTCTCCACAGGATGCTGGAAAATGCTCCTAGCGATCGCCTCAGTTCCGCCACCGCTATTTTGCAAGCGCTTAACTCTTCACCTAGCGCCCAAATAAATCAAAATCAAAATATAAGAACAAACACAAATCTTCAGTCTGTCCCGTCTCCAGTTCAAGCGAGTATTCAAGTGCCCGCACCAATAGGCTCACCTTCAGCAATCAATGCTCCTGCGATCCCCAAGTCTAAGATAGCCAGACCTCAGAAAACTCCTTGGCTACTTTCGGCGGCAATTCCTGTGCAGTTTTTTGCGGCATTTCTGGTAGGGGTGGAGGCGATGCTATTGTGGCAAGTTGCCGACAAAGTACTTCTGGGCTTGATGGGATCACCGATCAACTTAATTATATTTGGGGTGGTGATGTTGGGGGTGGTAGCGCTGAGAGCCTGTAGCCTTTTGGACAACAAGGATCTATTTGTCTTCGTGAACTTGATTAGTTTCGCCGTTGTTTGGGCTGTGCAAACCTTTGCGAAAATTCCGCAATTTCAAAACTTTCCCCAATGGCTAGAAATTTTGCAATATTGCGGTGTAGCTGGTTTTGGGGCGATCGCAATCATGGCAGCATTGCGCCTGATCTTTCAGTTGTTGTACTCAATCTTGTGAGATAGGGCTTCGACTCCGCTCAGCCACCCTAAACGATGGCTGAGCGGAGTCGAAGCCCTATTTTTCTTATTTGAATTGTTTAAGTAGCTAGAGCTTTTTCATGCTGACCGCGCAACTGTCCACAGGCGGCATCGGCTTCGAGACCTCTGGTGCGGCGCACACTGACAGCAACTTTATAATTTTCTAAAACCTGCACAAAGGTTTGAATCGCTCTCTCACTAGGACGCTTATAGTCGGCATCGCTGACGGGGTTATAGGGGATCAGATTGACATGACTCTGGAAACCGCGAATTAGGTACGCTAATTCTTCTGCCTGTTCTGCGGAGTCGTTGACACCTGCTAGCAAAGTATATTCAAAGCTAATTCTGCGTCCCGTAATCTCTACATACTCACGACAATCATCCATCAGCGCGATTAGGGGATAGCGATCGGCGGAGGGGATCACTTGGGCGCGAACATCTTGAGTCGGTGCATGGAGACTGACGGCAAGGGTTACTTGCAGGTTTTCTTGGGCAAAGCGAGGGATTTGGTTGGGGATACCGACGGTCGAGACGGTGATATTGCGTTGACCGATGCCGATGTCTTTGTTGATTACCGCGATCGCGCCGACGAGATTTTCAAAGTTGAGCAATGGCTCACCCATACCCATAAATACGATATGACTAACACGTTGTTGCATTACTTCCTGCACGGTTAGCACTTGGTCGATGATTTCATGTTTCGCTAAGTTGCGGCGAAAACCACCCTTGCCCGTCGCGCAAAAGTCGCAAGCCATCGGACAACCGACTTGAGTGGAGACACAAACCGTCAAACGCTTGCTGGTGGGAATACCGACGGTTTCAATGATTTCGCCATCCTCTAACTTTAGCAAAAACTTTTCAGTGCCGTCACGGGTTTGTTTGTGTAAATGAATTTGTGATCGCCCAATTTCCGCAGTGGGATTAACGGAAAACTCTTCGCGCCATGCCTTCGGGAAAACCGTAATATCCGTTAGCGATCGCGCTCCTTTGTTGTAGAGATAGTCATGGAGTTGTTTGCCGCGATAGCGAGGCTGTCCTTGAGATTCCACCCATTCTGTCAGTTCGGACAGCGATCGCCCTAAGAGTGGCAGATCTTTTTTGGCAGTTACGGACAGAGGTGAGACAGTCATGGTGGCTAATGGGATGAAATTGTAAGACGAAACTTTAGGAGATATAGCGTTGAAGCGATAGATCTATCTTAACGTTCTTAACGGCAAAGTTAGATCTATAGACAATTCAAATCAGAAAACTAGGGCTTCGACTTCGTTCAGCCACCGTATACTGTGGCTGAACGAAGTCGAAGCCTCTTCAAGCTTATTTAGAACTGCTATATCTATCGGTTGTCAAAAAATGGGGCGATGTGATGCAATGCGACTATCTAATTATCAAAGCCTTTGGTACTTTCGGCGCTATATACGGAGGCGGCAAAGCGCTGTAAGATTAGCGATGTTTTGTGACGGCAAAGCGCAAATTAATCTAGCGATATAACTACGATCTAACTAAGTGTAATTTCCATGAGTCTGTACCTTTACGCAATTTTGCAATCTGACCAAATTAGTCTGGTTGAAGGCTTTGAAGGGCAAGGAATGAACGCCCAGCCCGTGCAGTTTCATCTTTTGCCTCCCTTTGCGATCGCCTATAGTGAGGCACAACAAGACCGATACTTAGCTAGCCGCGCTAATTTGCTAACCCACGAAACAGTTTTAGAATCGCTGATGAAAGCGATTGATCCCCATCAAGCAGTACCATTACCTTTGCAGTTTGGGCTAGTTGTCGAGGGATGGGAAGAAGTGCAACGAGATTTATTAATTCCCTATGAGTCTAGATTAAAGGATTTGATTACTAATTTAATTGGCAAGCGCGAAGTTAGTGTCAAACTCTTCTGGAACCAAACGGAAGAATTAAATCTAGCGGTTGCCGAAAATGCGGATCTGCGCCAAAGACGCGAGTCTCTGATGGGCAAAATCTTGAGTATGGATGAAGCGATCGCCATCGGTCAAGAACTAGAGGCAGCGATCGAAGAGCGTCAACAATTAATCATTTCTACTTTTTTGGATACGTTACAACCGCTCTCCCATGAATATGTGGAAGGAGAATTGTTAACGGAGAATATGATTTATAACGGTTCTTTTTTGATTGATTGGGATCGGGAAGAAGAATTTGCGAAAGCTGTGGAAGAGCTAGATAAGCAGTTTGAAAATCGTCTTCGCATTCGCTACAACGAATTTACTGCTCCCTATAACTTTGTGAATGTAGATTAACCAAAAAGCAAAAGCTGCGGGAAGCGCAGCTTTTGCTTTTTGGTTTTTATAGCCGCAGCCAGTTTTGTTAGGAAGCAGAATCAGGATGAGAGTTGCGCCGCAACTCTCATCCTGATTCTGTGCAGAGACTATTCTGAGGATAGAAGCGCGTCGGCAAAATTGATTTGATCGAAAATTGCGTCAGTCGTATCTGCGCCCCGCAAATCTGCGCCCCGCAAGTCCGCGCCCCGCAAATCTGCCCATTTCAAATCCGCATTTTGGAAATTAGCCCCGCGTAAGTCTGCACCCCGCAAATTGGCGTATTGCAGATTCGCATGGCTACAGTTAGCACCATTGAGCGCTACACCACTAAAATCAACTTGCCGCAGGTTAAATTCCATTAGATACGCACCGCGCAGGTTTAGCCCCGCAAAATTGCGTTGACCAATTTTATATTGATTGCTGAGAGTTTCAGCTTTACTTATATCTAAGCTATTGCTGACTGGCATTTGCTCTGTTAAGACAGGCTTAGGAAATTGGCTAAAGGGTGAATTTGTCAGGACAATTTCGCGGTTAGAGTAGCTGTCCTGCTCAGCATCATTATTGAGAAAATGGCGATCGCCAACTTCATCAATGATTCTCAATACACCGACAATTTTGCCATTCAAATCATGGACTAAAACCGTTGACAGACGCACATTAATCCAATCCCCATCACGAAGTTGCACAGACATTGAGAAACCATCTAGAGGTCTTCCCGCTAACGTATCAAGGATTGTTGCTTGCAATTCTAACGCCTGAGATTCAGAAATAGAAGGATTAGAATGACTAGCGATCGCTAGACTATTCCAAGCAAATAACTTCTCCGCGTGGGCGTTCCATAATAAGACTTTGCCTTCAGGACTAATTACATCGATCGCCACAGGTACAGCCTTGATCACTGCCTGTAGTAGCTCATTAGTTCTTTGCAAATTGGCTTCCGCTTCGCCCCTTTCACTAATATCAATACACACACCATCAGCGAGTACCAATCCAGAAGGTGACTGATAGTAACGAGCAATATTCTGTACCCATTTGATCTCCCCCGTCGTCGATATAATCCGAAACTCATGGCGAAATGTTGCTAGTCTCTCAAATCCTGCCTTAATGAGAGCTTTAAACTGATCAACATCTTCAGGATGAATTAAATCCAGCAATTGCTGCGGCTTATTCATCACTTGCTTCGGTAATATCCCCACGAGATCAATTAAGCCATCGCTAATAAAGGGAATAGAAATATTATCCTCACTATCAATCGACAAGCGATAGAGGGTTGCGGGCATACTCGAAGCGATCGCCGCAAGTCTTAGCTCACTCTCTTGCAATGCCGCTTCTGTTTTTTTGCGATCGGTAATATCACGGGAATTGATGACTAAGCCCTGAACATTCACATCCTGCAAGAGATTGCAACAAACTGATTCTAAATAAATCCAACTGCCATCGATATGTTGGTGACGCATCACAATCGGTTTTGATACCGCTAGCGTATCCACAGATTGAGTCAAGAAGCTCTGAAATGTGTGTAGATCTTCTGGATGTATAAACTGAACAAATTTTTTGCCGATTACATCTTCAGGGAGATATCCCAATGTCCGAAATAGAGCGGGACTGCAATAGTGAATGGTGGTGTCAATATCGAGGATATTCACAATATCCGAAGAATGTTGCATAATCGCCCGTAATTTTGCTTCATTACGGGCAAGATTACGGGAAATACGCCGTTGCTCTTCTCTTTCCAATCGAATTTGACGATCCATGAGATTGAGCTTGGCATTCATTTCCGCCACCCTAATCTCTAATCTCTGATGAGATTGCTGAACTTTATCCGCTTCCTGCTTCCGTTGCGTAATGTCCTGCATCCACCAGCGCATCCCCATGACCTTGCCATCGCTAGGTGTGCGAATACTGATAATTGTGAAGCTAGCATCAAAAGGCTGCCCCGTGGGAAACTGCATCCTAAAGTCCAAGCTTTTGATGTTTTGCCCTCTCTGCAATTGTCCTAGCAGACGGTGGAACTGCTCCTTATAGGAAGGATAGACAAAATTTTCTAAATTTTTGCCAATGGGATGGGAGCCAAACATCAGAGTGGCAGCGCGATTAGCTTCGGTAATATCCCCATTAGCATCGGTGACAAAGTAGCCATCGGGCGCAAATTCAAATAATTCTCGATAGCGATCAAGATCATTTCCAAGCGATCGCTGCAAGTTATTAACTTTTTCTAAATTGGATTGTAGGGATTTGAGTAGATCTTGCTGATCTTGATTTTGGCTTACTGGGTCAGAAGCTTGCGTTGATTCAGTAATTGTTTCTAAATCATGTAGTTGATGTATCGAGGTCGCCAATAATTCTAGGCAAAGACGCATTCCCATATACAATCCATGTTTTAATCAACCTGCATAGGTCTATTATCCTAGCATAACCAGATAGATAGCTAATTGCTGAACGCCAAATGACCCAAGTTTATACCTATGGAGACTTGATTACGGGTCGCCTTGTCAGTCGCTACAAACGATTTTTTGCGGATGTCGAACTAGACAATGGTGAGATCATTACCGCCCATTGTGCCAATACGGGACCAATGACAGGGGTATGTCAGATCGGTAGTCCTGTTTTGCTGTCCCATCATCCTAGCCCCAAACGCAAACTTGCCTATAGTTGGGAAGCAATCTATCTCGATCAGCAGTGGATTGGCGTTAATACTAGTCTGCCTAATCGCGTGATCGGACAAATGCTAGAACGCCATTTGATTCCTGAGTTAGAGCCTTACACCACGGTCAAAGGTGAGGTTGCCTATGGAACGGAAAAAAGCCGCATTGATTTTTTGCTAACCAATTCCCAATCGACGGATAGTGACGGTATCAAGAGAACCTATGTGGAAGTTAAAAATACTACTTGGTCAAGGGGAAATCTCGCTTTATTTCCTGACACTGTAACCACTAGAGGACAGAAACATCTTAGGGAATTAACTTCTATAATTGATCAAGATCCTGATCAAAATACGCAATCTGCCTTAATCTTTTTTATTAATCGTGGGGATTGCGATCGCTTTGCATCTGGTAAAGAAGCTGATCCTGAATACGATCGCCTCCTCCAAGAAGCGATCGCCAAAGGTGTAAAAATACTCCCTTGTCGCTTTTTATTGGAACCACCTAATATCACTTACCTTGGGTTAGCAACATTGGTCTAATGTTATTTTGGCTTTGAGAAGTCTCCTGCCTAGGATAAACTCATAGCTTTATCCCCTCTAACTCCTCTTCGGTAAGGAAGAAGAGCCAGAGGGGGTAAAAACTTCTCAAACATGCTTTTACAGCTTAACGTCAGTTCGGTATAGCCATTTGCACGGCGCTTCGCGCGGTGCAAATGGCGCAAAATGATGAAAATCGCTCTGCGATTTTCATCATTTTGCGCTTTTGTCGAACTCACGTCAGTTTAAGTAAAAGGTTTGATAATTTTCCAGAACGTGTAAGGGACACCAAAACTCAAAACAAAATAAACGCTTAGTTCTACCATAGTTCGCTATCGAGTCGTAAGTAAAGTCTTAGTTAGCAGTAAATTTGTATTATTTGCTACTGCTGACGTTACCAATATACATGAATTGATCTTAGTTACACCATCTACTATCGGGGGATTTTCGCGATTGTCCGTGGAAATTATAGGTATAGGCATGGCTATTAGCTAGATCACCTCATTACCAAACTGACTGTGATCTAGGATGGTTGAGTGGCTCCTTGCGCCCTCAACAAAGCTTCTACTTCGTCCGCAGGCATCGCTTGATAGAAAAAATGTCCCTGAATGCGATCGCAATTTAATCGTCTTAGCAGATTCACCTGCTCTTGGGTTTCTACTCCCTCCGCGATCACGATGAGATTGAGGCTATGGGATAGATTGATCAAAGATTCTACAATTGTGGCATCATGCTGATTGTAGTTAATATATTCTACAAAGGCGCGATCAATTTTGAGGGTATTAATCGGTAATTTCCGCAGATAGCTAAGGGCAGAATATCCTGTGCCGAAATCATCAAGGGACAATTGGATACCCATCTGACGGAATTGGTTGAGCATTATAATTTTTTCTTCCACTCGATCCATCATGATCCCCTCGGTGATCTCTAACTCTAAGTAATGCGGGTTAAACCCCGTCTCCTCTAAGATTTGCTTGAGAGAATCTAGAAAATCCTTTTGTTGTAACTGCTTAATTGATAAATTGACACTAATCTGGATTGGTGGGATCCCAATCTTTTGCCAAGCGATCGCCTGTAGACAACTCTGACGCAAGACCCAAGTCCCGATCTCAATGATTAAACCCGTCTCTTCAGCTAGGGGAATAAACTTGGCAGGAGAAACGGAACCAAAAGCAACGTGCTTCCAACGCAACAATACTTCTAGCCCAACAATTTTGCCCGTTACCAAATCCACTTGAGGCTGATAGTAAGCATTAAATTCTTGATTTTCGATAGCTCTTCGTAAATTATTTTCCATTAATAATTTTTGAAAGCTCTGTTCCTGCATATTAGGAACATAAAATTGGAAGCTATTTCTACCTTCTAATTTGGCATGATACATCGCCATGTCAGCATTATGGATTAGTCCTTCAACTTCAGCATTATGATTAGGATACATACTTGCGCCAATACTGGTGGTGATGTGCAGATCATGACCTCCACATTGAAAGGGAGCAGTTAGGGATTGAATCATTCTCTCTGCAAGATAGACTACAGAATCCATTGAGCTAATATCTTTGGCGACGATCGCGAACTCATCTCCACCCCACCGTACCAATAGATTCTCTGGTGGCAGCAAGCTCTTGATGCGATCGCCTACAGCCTTAATCAACAGATCGCCAATGTGATGTCCTAGGGAATCATTAATCAGCTTAAAGCGATCAATATCCAGAAATAGAATTGCAAACTTAGTATTTTTATTATCTAAACTCTGAACAAATCCAACTAAATAGCGATGTAAGTAATTGCGATTTGGTAAGCCCGTGAGTGAGTCGTGGTAGATCTGATGCGAAATAATTGCTTCTGCTTGTCTCTGCTGAGTAATATCAGATATGTATATTCTAATCAGTTTCGGCAACTGTCTCAAATCAATGATTTCTTCAAAAAAACGATCATTAACTTCTACTTCCCGCACAAAAAATCTCCCCACAGGATTTTGTAAGACCTGAATTTGGATGAGCAGTTCCTGTAATAGGGGATGGTTAGTGCTGACTTCTTGTAAATTCGGGAAACTTGATGTAGCAGCAGGATTGAGGTAAGTCAGTTCACCTTCAGGGGTGATTTCGATAGTTGGTTGATAGCTGGTTTCTAGCGATCGATTGATCGTTTCATCTAGAATGGCTATTTCCATTTCACTAATAGTCTGCAACACCGAAAATCTGACAATATCTCCTCTACGGGCAGGATATTGCCTTTGGGTGGGATTATTGAAACTAGCAATTTGGGAAGGATTCTTTTTGTTGGTGGATGGATTAACGATCGTTTTTATGACCTGATAAATGGCTTTAGTATCTTTGCTCAGTAAGATTTCATCGCCATGGGAAAGAATATGCGAGAAGCGTTTCTTGCCATTGACTAAGATCCCATTGGTGCTGCGTAGACCTTCTATATTGCCATCCAAAATCCTAAAGAAATAGGATTCCTGACTTTGATGCGACATCGGAATGAGCGTGGCATGATGTCGTGAGACAAGGTTAGAACGAAGAACAATTGAGTTGTTAAGACTTCTCCCTAGGGTATAGTTGACGCTATGTAGAAGGAAATTACGAAAACCTTTAGGATCTTCAACCGTTAGTACGTGATGAAGTATCTCTTTATCTTTAAGAGTGGATGACTCTTCTGATCTCACCTGAATAAATTTCCTCAGCTAACTTTGGGTAATACTTGGTCGATACTTGGTCAATACAAATATTATATGTACTTAGTTGCGAAACGTCACAAGCACATATAGTCTGGGAACCGATGAGCCTTTACTAATCTATGCAGTTAATGTACGGATGATGAAGATTCTCATTTTGAGAATGATTGTGTCAATACATTATCTTAATATTTGGCAATATAGCAACATTATGGGGGATAAATACTTAGTAATGATTTTTAAGCAGAAACTTAGTTCGTTATCAAGTTTAATTTGTAATTTGTGCTGATTCACATAAGCAAACGGGTTACAGAGAGTCATTGCTCTACTGAAGGTGGCAAAATAATTACCCACTTCAACAGATGGAAAAGCGCCATATGGCAATCCTAAATAGTTTACGGAAGTGTATCTATGCGAGGTGTGCTTCGGTAAACCCTAAAATCTACAAATGATTTGGGATAGCTATATTTGTTTTCTGTATTTATTCTTGCTGTATATTATTGTATTCGTAACTTATACATACTATTTATGGAATAGATGTTAAAAAGATAGTGAAAAAGTCGCAAAAAGTATTTTTTAATAATGTTTTTGACAGTTGTTTGAACTAAGATTTTTAGTATTAGATATTAATCTCTTTTGTCATGGATGCAGTAAATCTAAGTTAACTATTTGTAGGTCAGTTAATTACTCTATCTCGATCAATTGTAAATCTTTAAAACCAATGTCAGAGGCAAAATCAGGTCGGAGCTGGACGGATATTCAACAGACATTTCAAAGTGTCTGGGGCTACACAGATTTGCGAACATCACAAAAAGATATTGTGACCAGTTTATTGCAGGGGCGAGATAGCCTCGCTGTCATGGCAACAGGGGGCGGCAAGTCCATTTGCTTCCAGTTACCAGCCCTTTTGCAGGACGGTTTAACCATTGTTATTTCCCCTTTGTTAGCGCTAATGGAGGATCAGGTCAAGGACTTAAAATCGCGGAATTTGGTGGCGGCTTGTCTGCATAGTAATCTTTCGCAGAGCGATCGCCGCGAGGTGATGCGTAATTTACCAAATACAAGATTGCTTTATATTTCTCCTGAAACCCTCTTGAGTCCGCCTGTCTGGGAGAAACTCTGCGATCGCCAGTTGCCGATTACAGGACTAATGTTAGATGAAGCCCATTGCTTGGTGCATTGGGGCGATACCTTTCGTCCGAGCTATCGGCGCTTGGGGGCAGTGCGATCGGCGCTAATGCGCCATCAAACCGATCAATCCGCGATCGCCCTTGCCGCCTTTACTGCCACCGCCGATCCTAAAACCTGTGATGAGTTGCAATCCTGCTTGCAAATGCAAAATCCCAAAATTGTGCGGACTAGCCCCTATCGCCCACACTTGAGCCTGTCAGTGCAGATTGCTTGGTCGAAGGCAGGTAGGCGATCGCGCACCTTAAAATTCATTCGCGATCGCCAAGGTCAATCAGGTCTGATCTATGTCCGCAGCCGTCGTGATGCTGAAGACTTAGCAGCTTGGCTCAAGGAGTATTCATTAAAAACTGCCGCCTACCATGCAGGACTGCCGCCCCAAGAGCGCCAATATATCGAAAAGCAATGGCTAACCAATCAATATCCCTTTGTGATCTGCACCAGCGCGTTTGGACTCGGTATTAACAAGCCCGATACGCGCTGGGTGCTGCATTTTCATCCACCGCTCACGCTGTCGGAATATATCCAAGAAATCGGCAGGGCGGGACGGGATGGACAACCTGCGGAGGCTTTGATGCTGATCAGTGAACCGACAGGTCTGCTAGATGATGGCGATCGCCAGAGAGTAAATTTTTTCTTGCAACAGCAACAACAAACACAGCAGCAGGCAATGGCTTTGTTACCCAAATTACCCCGTCGCGGTAGCTTTGATCAGGCAGTGACATTAGATCGTAATGCGGCGATCGCCCTAGGTATTTTGCACCGTGCGGGACTTTTGACTTGGCATGATCCCTTTAATTATGAAATTTATCAGTTGCCCAATGCCCAGCAAAAGCGAGAATTTATGGTAGGGGATCAGAGAGCGATCTCGCAAATGCAAGCTTATACTCGTCTAAAGGGCGATCGATGGGCTTTTCTACTAAGCAGCTTTGGTTTTGAGCAAGAATCCAAGTTACTGCTAGAATTTAAGAGCTAACTTAACTTTTCTTTACAACGGGAAATATTACGTGTCGTCAACGACTATACATCGCATCAATCTTGAGAATCCACTTACGGATACATCTTCGACTTCTCAAACAGAACTTCCATTTACTTTTCAAGATGTCAAGGGGGCTATTCCTGCGGAATGTTTTACCCCAAATGTATGGCGCTCGCTCGCCTATTTTTTTGCTGATACCGCCATTATTGCAGGACTATATTTTACTGCCGCATCTCTAGACGTATGGTGGTTCTATCCCATCTTTTGGTTTGCCACGGGGACAATGTTTTGGGCGTTTTTTGTAGTCGGACATGACTGTGGACATGGCTCCTTCTCACGCATTAAATGGCTCAATAATCTCATTGGTCACCTTACCCACATTCCCATCTTAGTTCCTTATCATGGATGGCGGATTAGTCACCGTACCCACCATCAAAATACGGGCAATATTGACACCGACGAAAGTTGGTATCCTGTCACCGCCACTCAATATAAAGAGATGGATTGGATTGGTAAGTTCATTCGCTTTGATGCGCTATTGTTGGCTTATCCACTCTATCTATTCAAGCGATCGCCTGCTCGTCCCACTGCCTCCCATTTTGTTCCTAATAATGATCTATTCCGTGAGTCAGAGACTAACGATATCATCACTAGCTCTGTGCTTTGGACAGTGATGGTTGGCTTTTTAGGTTGGTTGGGATTTACCTACGGTTTTCTATTTCTATTTAAGTTCTACATTGTTCCCTATTTGGTTTTTGTGGTTTGGTTAGATCTAGTCACCTATCTCCACCACACTGAAGCTGATATTCCTTGGTATCGTGGTAAAGATTGGTATTTCTTAAAGGGAGCGCTTTCTACCATTGATCGTGATTATGGAATTTTTAACAATATCCATCACAACATTGGTACACACGTTGCTCACCATATCTTTATTGGTATTCCTCACTACCATCTCAAGACTGCGACTGAAGCAATTAAGCCTGTTTTGGGTAGCTATTATCGTTACTCTAGTGAGCCAATTTGGAAGTCTTTCTTCACTTCTCAAAAGGCTTGTCAATTTGTACCTGATGCGGGTAGCGAAGTCTATTACACCAAATAATATACCTGCACAATAGCAGTGCAAGTTTTATTAAAAATAAGAATGGCGGCGCATTGCGTCGCCATTCTTATTTTGGGGTTTGACCTGCCACTTCACATTTTTAGAAATCGTAATTATAATGGGTGTGACCTGCTAAGTATTATTACTGTCTGCCGTGACTTATCAGTAATTTTATCGGTGCTGAATCAATCACCCGATAAATGTAGTTATTTCTACCCTCAATACATTCTCAAGAATTATCCTCAATCGCTTTTAATTCATAAATATAAACTCAACAAATTATCATCTGGAGGTAAATCATCTATGGCTACCGAAACTATTACGCGCCCCGCCACCATACGCAAAATTGCTCCAAGATATCGCGTACTACTACATAACGATGACTACAACTCCATGGAGTATGTTGTCCAAACCCTCATGCAAGTTGTTAACGGTCTGACGCAGCCCCAAGCTGTCGATATCATGATGGCAGCCCATGCCAATGGCTGTGCTTTAGTAATTACCTGCGTTCAAGAACACGCTGAGTTTTATTGCGAAGGTTTGCAAAGCAAAGGGCTAACTAGCACAATTGAGCCTGAGGAATAGCACCAATACTTTAACTTTAATTAATAGGCGGCGCAAAGCGCCGCCTATTGTTTGATGAAAATTGAAGAATCTAGACTCCGCAACTTAATTACTGTGCTGAACTATCGTGAATTTTGACCGTTTGCGCGATCGCATTGATGCTTATCAAGCACCAGTGCGGATCATCTTATTTTTATTGACCCTGTTGTGCCTATGGTTGCCGATCGCTGCGCCGATGTATCTGCTATTTGGTGAAGCTGTGGGCGTTGGGCTGACGATTTTACTCTATTGCGGGTTTTTAGGCTTGATCGGTATATGGGGGCGCAAAATTGCCCAATATCCCTATCCTTATCGCTATTACGGACTCTACTTCACCAAAGCTAATGGGTTGAATTTTTTATTTGGCTGGGGTTTAGGTGCGGTTACTTTACTGATTTTTTATAGCTTACAACTGCGTTTAGGTTGGCTTGCGTCCCAAGTGGTGGAATGGCAAGCACCTCTGCCCGATCAGTTTTTGCCGATGCTTGGGGTGTATTTTGTGGATTGGCAAGGAGCGATCGCCCCAGGACTATTGACCGCCTTTGGAGTGGGTCTAGCGGAGGAGGTGTTGTTTCGGGGTTGGATTCTCTCGGAGCTAGAGCGCGATTATTCTCGCAATACGGCGATGATTGCCGCTAGTTTGTTTTTCGCAATTTTGCACTTTATTAAGCCCCTTGATGTGATTTTGGCAACTTGGAGCCAATTTGCGGGTTTGTTAACGATGGGGATAGCGTTGGTGATGGCGCGGCGACGCTTTGATGGCAGATTAGGGGCATCGATTGGCTTGCATGGCGGATTAGTCTGGGGCTATTACATCGTCAATACAACCCATTGGTTTCAGCCGACGGGACTCGTCCCTGAATGGGTAACAGGTATCGGCGGTAATCCCGTTGCAGGAGTTATGGGCATCGTCTTTTTAGGAGCGATCGCCCTCGGTCTGCGTCGTCCTGATTTAAAAACATAGTTGAGTCTCAAAGTGGCTCAACTACGTTTTTAGCCATGATTTGAAAAAATTTTGACTTTTTAGCAAATAAATCTTGCAAGTGGTGCAATAACTGTATATGATTAAATCCGCTTAGAAAAACGTAAGTAAAACTAAGTAAAGGGTCGATGCCCGAGTGGTTAATGGGGGCGGACTGTAAATCCGCTGGCTACGCCTACGCTGGTTCAAATCCAGCTCGGCCCATCTAAAAAAAAGAGAGTGCAAACTTAAGTTTGCACTCTCTTTTTTTTTGCGTTCACATACTTGACACACCATGCAGGTTTTACCCCCCTCAGTCCCCCCTTCCAAGGGGGGAAGTCTGAGTTCTCCCCCTTCCAAGGGGGAGTTAGAGGGGGTTCTAGAATCTGGTGCATCAAGTATATTAATGCCTTTTTTTTAGGATTAGCATCAAAGGCTAGCGCTAAACGCTAACCTTTGATGCTTGCAAGCTAGGCGAAGATCTGACCTAGGGCAGTATTGATATTGGCGTATTTAAAATTAAATTGATTAAGCTCAGCTTTTTTCGGTAAAACCTTCTGACCATCGAGCAGTACGGTCGCACCTTCTCCAAAAACGAGAATTAGCGCCGCCGCAGGTACTGGCAAAAAGGCAGGTCGCTTGAGCGCTTTGGCAAAGGCGATCGTAAATTCTTCATTGGTTACGGGCTGGGGGGCTGTGCCATTGAGTGCGCCTGAAACTTGCTGGTTAGTTAACGCAAAGATGATTAGCTCGACTAGATCATCGCGATGAATCCATGAAAACCATTGCTTACCACTGCCAATCTTGCCGCCGCCGCCAACTTGGAAAATGGGGAGCATCTTAGCGATCGCCCCACCCATGCCCAAGACGATGCCCGTGCGGAGCTTGACCAGTCGTAAACCCATATCGGTAACAGGATCGGCGGCGGCTTCCCATTGTTTGCATATATTGGCAAGGAAATCGTTACCTATGTAGCTATACTCATCGAAACTTTTATCTAGACTAGTTCCATAGCAGCCGATCGCTGAGCCACTGATCAACACAGTGGGACGGGGGGAAGCTTTGGCGATCGCCTCCACTAATACTTGAGTTGTCAAAACCCGACTATCGAGAATTTCTTGTTTGCGCTTATCTGTCCAACGCACCCCTGCTAGGGGTTCACCCGCAAGGTTAACCACGGCATCGCTACCAGAAATCGCCTGCGCCCATTCCCCCAATTTAAAAGGATCATAACCAACGACTTCTACATTGGGAAACTTGGCGGCTGGAAATAGGTTACTTGCTTTTTGAGGATTACGAGCTAAAACCACAGGGCGATCGCCTAAAGCGTGTAAACGTTCGACTAATTTTGTGCCAACAAATCCCGTAGCGCCTGTGATTACAATTTTCATAATATGGAATTAATAGATTTGTCAATTATTCTAAAGCGAATCCCGTTGCCCAATCACGATCATGAATAGTTCCACTACTAATAAATTGCTGATTGTTGACGACGAAGTTGATAATCTCGATCTGCTATATCGGGTGTTTCATCGCCAATACCAGATCTTTAAAGCAAAAAATGGCTTTGAAGCTTTGACGATCTTGGAGAGTGAACCTGATATTGGAGTGATTGTCTCCGATCAACGAATGCCAATGATGTCAGGGACGGAGCTATTAAGTCAGGTTGCCGAAAAATATCCCGATACTTTACGGATTATTTTGACTGCCCATACGGATATTTCGGAACTAGTTGAAGCGATCAACCAATGCCAAGTATTTCGATTTATCATCAAGCCCTTTCGCCCCAAAGAGATCATGACAGTGGTTGGGCAGGCGATGGAAACCCATAAATTATTGAAATCCCGTACTTCGCAACTGCGTAACGATCTAGAAAGCGCAGAAGCAAAATATCGGAGTATTTTTGAAAATGCGATCGAGGGGATCTTTCGGACAACGATCGATGGGCGCTATGTCATCGCTAATCCGATGCTTGCCCATATCTATGGCTATGCTTCGTCCGACGCATTGATCAATAGTGTTACCAATATTGCTAACCAGATCTATGTCAATCCTTCGCGCCGTCAAGAGTTTATGGAGATTTTACGATCGCATGAGACGGTCTCGAATTTTGAGTCACAGGTGTATCGTCGTGATGGTACAAAAATCTGGATTTCGGAAAATGTACGGGCGATCCGTGATGAGCAAGGAAATTTAACTGGATTTGAAGGAACTGTCCAAGATATTACTCAGCGCAAGCGGGCAGAAGAAGAATCTCAACTGTTGCAGCGCTTGACCCTTGAAATTAGTGTGGCTAGCGATTTCTCCAATGCCTTAGAGATTGCTCTTAGCAAGATTTGTCAGTTTACGGGGTGGAGCTATGGCGAGGCATGGATTCCTAATCTAGAAAAACAGCTTCTGGTCTGCGGCTCATCTTGGTACAGCAATATGGATGGGTTAAGCGAATTTCGCAAATATAGTGAAATGTTTTCTATTCCTTTGGGGATTGGATTTCCGGGACGGGTGTGGGCACATCGCCATCCTGAATGGTTGTGGAATATTTCCTTAGAATCTGAATCTTATTTCTTACGAAAATATCCTGCGATGGAATGTGGATTGCGATCGGGCTTGGCGATTCCCGTCTGTGCCGATCGCCATGTGGTGGCGGTGATGGTCTTTTTTATGCTAACTCCCAATGATGCCGATCAGCATCTAGTGGGTCTAATTGAGGCGATCGCTACCCAGTTAGGGGTACTGATGCAGCGCAAACGTGATGAGGCAACGCTGATCACCATGAATCAAGAGTTATCCCTAGCCCGCGATCGCGCCCTCGAAGCCAACCGTACTAAGAGTGCTTTTGTGGCAAATATGAGCCATGAGTTACGCACGCCTCTAAACGCGATCATCGGCTACAGCGAAATGTTGCAGGAGGATGCCGAACTATTGGACTTGCCAGAAATGGTTAAGGATCTTGGCAAAATCCATCAATCGGGACGACATTTACTAGACTTGATCAACGATATTTTGGATATGACCAAAATTGAAGCGGGTAAGCTGGAAATCCACTGTGATGATTTTGATCTGCCGATGATGGTCTGGGATACCATCCGCACGATTGAGCCATTACTCGCCAAAAATAATAATCAGCTAACCGTGGATTGTGATCTCAAATTGGGAGAAATTCACTCAGATATGACTCGTTTTAGACAGATATTGCTAAATGTGTTAAGCAATGCCTGTAAATTTACAAAATCAGGGGAAATTCGCGTAAAGGTTAGTCGCCAGTATGTTACACATGATCAATATCAGGGGGAACGTTTTCAGATTGCGATTAGTGACACGGGGATTGGCATTAGTGAGGAAAATATCCAAAAACTGTTCCAACCATTCAATCAAGCCGATAGCTCGACGACTCGTCAGTATGGCGGGACGGGTTTGGGCTTAGCGATTAGTTATCGCCTTTGTCAGATGATGGGGGGCAGGATTTTTGTGGAGAGTGAATTAGAAAAGGGGTCAACTTTCACGATCTGTTTACCGATTAACTGCGAAATCTCTAGCCAGAGCGTTTGTGCGATACCTGCCGCTCCATCTTTGCCCCCAGCTTTCCCGCCATCATCTGCCCGTGGTGCGAATAGTCCTCATGTTTCCAATATTCCCAATATTGCAAATTCGCGTCCGCCTAACCCATCGCCAGAGGTTGTGACTGCTGCTGATTCTAAAGTTTACGCTTCGATCTTGGTGATTGATCCTGATCCCATCGTGCATCGCTACATCCAGTCCTATTTTTATCGGCGTGGGGGCGTAACCTACTCCGCCTTTGACCTTGAGGAAGGGATTAAACTTGCCTCAGAAATTGCTCCCAAGGCGATCGCTTTGGATACGCGAAATCTGCAAGTTATTCATAAATTAGCGGATCACCCTCTGACTTCAGGTATTCCGATGATCCTGTTAACGGAGGAAATATTTGAACGCGGTGAGATTGCTGATTTTTTGCAAGCCAATCTGAGGGGCGATCATCATCCTAAGTAGCTCCAGCAATACAGTCTTGACATTTATCAAGAAAAATAGGGCTTCGGCTCCGCTCAGCCAGCTTATCCCGATGGCTGAGCGGAGCCGAAGCCTTTCTCAATTTAGATCCTTGGCTAGATCTTTGACTGTCGAAACTGCTGTAAGCTATTGCTTGTCTGTTTTTCCATGTCATTCAGACCGCTATCGCCAATGTCAACGCCTAACGCCTCAACTGATCCAAATACCAATCTAGATATCAATAGCAATAATCTTCACTCACAGGCAGGTGTGACTATTCACCCCCGCGCGATGGTGCATCCTAATGCCAAGATTGGGGTCGGCTCGACTATTGGTGCGGACGCGATCGTTGATGAGTTTGTGGAAATCGGCGATCGCTGCGAGATTAGAGCAAGGGCGATCGTCACGGGGCATACCAAGCTTGGCAATGATAACCAAGTGGGCTATGGCGCAATCATTGGCTCTGAGCCACAGGATACCGCCTACAATGGCGCAGTCAGCTTTGTGAAAATTGGCGATCGCAATATCTTTCGTGAATATGTCACCGTCAATCGCGGCACAAAAGAAGGCTCGGTGACGACAATTGGCAATGATAATTTGTTATTTACGGGCGTGCATATTGCCCATAACTGTGCGATTGGTAATCGCGTGGTATTGGTGAATAATGTCCTACTGGCGGGCTATGTGGAGGTACATGACTACGCCTTTATGGGTGGTGATGCAGTGGTGCATCAGTTTAATCGCATTGGTTCCTATGCGATGGTGCGCGGACAAACTCGTTTAACGCAAGATGTGCCGCCCTACTGCATGGCAGTGGATACCAATATGGTATTTGGATTAAATCGCCTTGGTCTGCGCCGCAATGGTTTTAGCCATGAACGTCGCCGCCATATTTTGGCTGCCTATGATGTGATCTATAAGTCCCATCTCAACCGTAGTCAGGCGATCGAGTTTTTAGAGTCCGATCCTAGCTTTGCCGATAATCCTGATATTCAGCTATTCTGCGAATTTATCAAAAGTAGTCGGCGCGGTATCTGTAAGCTTTACAAAATCGGTGCAAGTCGCATTGAGGAAGATTAAACAAGTGGCGGCATAAATTGCCGCCACTTGTTTAATAAGGGCTTCGACTTCGCTCAGCCATCGATATAGGTTGGCTGAGCGAAGTCGAAGCCCTATTCTGGAAAAGCGGTAGGTGAAGCGCAATAGGCGCATAAAATGCGACACTAATTTGTGGTGAATTGCAAATATTTGAGCTACGAGTTTGAAACACAAATCTTTAGAGCAACCTTCTAAGCGTTCCTCCTACTGGAAAATGCGAGACTACGTTTATCCACAGCGTTCTCTCATCCTCAGAGCATTTTTATGCACTCTCGTCTTTATCGGCACGATGCCACTCTTGGCGGAGATATTGGGGCGAGTGGCACAGGCATTAGGGAAAGGGGATGTCACCGCGATTTTACAGATCTCGGCATTTACGGTGGTGATGTTTGTGTTTCGGGGCTTGGGGCAGTATGGGCAGGACTCGATGATGGCACAGGCGGCATTGAATGCGGCGCGAGATTTGCGGGTGGATGTCTATTCCCATTTGCAAACTCTCGATCTTGATTATTTTGCCGAATCACGTACTGGTGATTTGTCCTATCGCTTGACTGAAGATATCGATCGCATTGGCGAAGTGATTGGCAAGTTTTTCCATCAATTCATTCCGTCGGTACTGCAATTAATCTTTGTGTTGGCGTACATGATCTATCTAAATTGGATTTTGACACTGACCACCTTTGCCGTTGCGCCGATCATTGCCCTATTGATTGCATGGTTTGGCGAGCGGATGTTGCGGTTGAGCCGTCGCAGTCAAGACCAAGTTTCTAACCTCGCCGCCTTGCTCTCAGAAATATTTAGCGGCATTCGCCTCGTTCGTGCCTTTGCCACAGAGTCCTACGAGATCGAGAGATTCAAACAGGAATCAGAACAAAATAGCCGCCGCAAATATGCCGCCGATCGCGTGCGGGCGATCCAATATCCTGTAGTGGGCTTTTTGGAAGCGGCGGGAATTTGCTTCTTATTCTTATTGGGCGGATGGTTAATCTCTAATAATTGGCTGAAGCCAGAGCAATTTGTTGCCTTTGGCGCAGGGGTGGCATTGTTAATCGACCCGATCGCTAATACCACTAATAGCTATAACGAAATCAAACAGGCGGAAGCCTCGGTTGATCGCATTTTTGAGATTTTTGCGATTCAGCCCGTCGTCACCGAAAAGCCCGATGCGATCGCCTTGCCAGAGGTGACGGGGAAAGTGGAATATCGTCATGTCGGCTTCCATTATCAAAGCGATCGCCCAGTGCTGACGGATATCAATCTGGTCGCCAATCAAGGCGAAGCGATCGCCCTCGTCGGTGCATCGGGTGCAGGTAAATCCACCTTAATGAACTTGTTGATGCGATTCCATGATGTTAAGTCTGGACAAATTTTAATCGATGGTTATGACTTGAGGGATTTACAGATCAAGAGCCTGCGTCAGCAACTTGCCCTTGTTCCCCAAGAGAATATTCTCTTTTCAGGAACCGTCGCTTCTAATATTGCCTTTGGGCAGAAGGACTACGACGCACAAGCGGTGGAAGATGCCGCCAAAGTTGCCAATGCCCATAATTTTATTATGGAACTGCCCCAAGGTTATGACACTTGGGTGGGCGAGAGAGGCATCAATCTCTCTGGTGGTCAGCGTCAACGCATTTCCATCGCTCGTGCAGTTCTCCATAATCCCAAAATTCTGATCCTTGATGAAGCGACTTCGGCATTAGATACAGAATCGGAAAGCCTTGTTCAAGAAGCATTACAGCGCTTGATGCAGGGACGCACTGTGTTTATCATTGCTCACCGCCTTGCGACAATTAGAAATAGCGATCGCATTATCGTTTTAGAACAAGGGCAAATCGTGGAATCGGGAACTCACGATCAGCTATTACAAAAAGCGGGACGCTATGCCCAGTTACATTCCCGCCAGTTCGACACGATCGCCTATGACTAAAACAAGAATACGCCGCAGGCGTATTCTTGTTTTAGTCAAGATGGTAACTTCTCACCGATTTTTGTTAAATCCACCGCATATCCGCCTGTGACTAGATAAGCCACATCAGCTATCGCGCCAATTTTGCGGGTCAGTCCCCCAAGGCGATCGCGAAAAATTCTTCCTGATTTGTATTCAGGAACTAATCCCCAGCCCACCTCTTCCGAAACGAAAGTAATATCTACTTCACAAACTTGAATTGCTCCTAATAGTTCTTTCTCAATCTTGAGCCAAGCCTCTTCATTCTCTTCTAAAAGGTTTGCTAACCAAGTACCAAGGGAATCCACCAGAATGTAATTAGAAGTATTATTAATACTCAAAATACTCTTGGCTAATTCAATGGGAACTTCTAACGTTTGCCAATTTTCAGGACGGCGATCGCTATGTTTTTGTAAGCGTAATTCCCATTCCAGATCATCGGGATAACGACTAGCTGTGGCGATATAGATAACTTCTTTTTGCGATCGCATTGCTAAATATTCTGCCCACTCACTTTTGCCAGAACGAGTTGCGCCTGTTACCAGAGTAATCATCTTTGTTCCTATCAATTGCCCCTTGCTATACTATGACGATATCACTCACCGTAAGACTCTATAGTGAATTTAAAGCTCTATCATCGCCACTTTTACTAGAGTTCTCCTGTCTTATATTTCAACTTTTTGAAAACTAGATATGAAACAAATTTTCTACGCCATGACTGCGATCGCCCTTAGTTTTGGCTCTAACTTCATCTCAGTCAACTCTGCCCAAGCCCTTGAAGAAGGCATCTATTGGGGTGGTGGTTCACGCTATATCAGCATTTTTAAACAGGCTAATTCTACAGAAGAGAGCGATCGCTATTGTTATAGCGGCTCCTCCCCCAATGGCACAATGATTGCCTCTCTCAAGCTCAAAATCCCTCGCTACCAGACAGGTATTGACTATGAAGTCTATACATTGCAAGGCGTAAATAATCTCGCCATTCAGCAATATGCTGCCAAAAGAGATCAGATTACTTTTGGTAAATTGGTGGGACGCTTTGTGCGTGAGGGACTGGTCTATAAGCGGGATGGCAATGTTAGCGCCGAGCGATCGCCTGAATTGCAAAAATGTCTCAACTCCACTAAGCCCTACTTCAAACAAATCTCATCAGGACGCGATCGCAGGTAAAGCATCATGGTCACGCAACTTGCCCACAGAACCTACACCGTTGACGAATATCTCGAACTAGAAGTTGTTTCAGATATTCGCAACGAATACCGTAATGGAGAAATTATCCCCATGACTGGTGGTACACCAAATCATACAGAAATTGCCGTAAATCTATTGTCAATCGTCAAAATCGCCCTACGTGGTAGACCTTTTCGTCTATTTTCTGCCGATCAGCGTCTTTGGATTCCTAATGTCAAGATCCATACTTACCCTGATGTGATGGTTGCGCCGAAACCTCTCGAAATGCAGGATGGGCGTAAAGATACAATTACCAATCCTTGCTTTATTGCGGAAGTTTTATCTAGATCTACGCAAAATTATGATCGCAGTGAAAAGTTTGCCGCTTACCGAACCATTGATACTTTTCAGGAATATTTGTTAATCGATCAGTATCGTGTCCATGTCGAACATCATGTGAAAATCGCGGTCAATCAATGGCTATTTTCGGAATATGACGACTCGTCCGTAACCATTGCTCTCAAGTTTGCAGATTTACAAATTCCCATAGCTGACCTTTACGACAATATTGATTTCAGTTAGTTCAACCTATGGCAATGATTAAGTTTTGATGCCCAGCCTATCTCAAGCTATAAGCATTAGCTTGACAGTGCTATGATTTCTCAATGCTAGGAGTGTCTGTGCAAACCAGACTGAGAGCAAATCCTTAGAACCTGAACCGACTGACATCGGCGTAGGAAAGCACATTATTTGAGGAAATTTACATGACAGTTGGACTAAAGCTTAACTCTGCCCCCACAAGGCGCGGAGAATATCGCGGCACGCAAATGCACTGCGCTCGTCAAGGCATCATCACCGAAGAAATGCAGTATGTGGCATGGCGTGAAAATCTGCCCGTCGAATTGGTGCGTGCTGAAGTGGCTCGCGGTCGAGCAATTATCCCCGCTAACAAGAATCACACCAATCTTGAGCCAATGGGTATTGGCATCGCCTTTCGTTGCAAGGTCAACGCTAACATCGGTGCATCGCCTAATTCATCTAACATTGACGAAGAAGTTGACAAGCTCAAACTCTCGGTCAAATATGGCGCGGATACCGTCATGGACTTGTCCACTGGTGGTGGTGATCTTGACGTAATCCGTACTGCGATTATTAACGCTTCTCCAGTTCCCATCGGTACTGTTCCCATTTACCAAGCTCTCGAAAGCGTGCATGGCAAAATGGAAAACCTCACCGCCGATGACTTCCTGCATATTATTGAGAAGCACGCCGAGCAAGGTGTGGACTATCAAACCATCCATGCAGGGATTTTGATCGAGCATCTTCCCCTCGTCAAGAATCGTCTCACGGGTATTGTTTCCCGTGGTGGTGGTATTTTGGCACGGTGGATGTTGCATCACCATAAGCAAAATCCTCTCTACACCCATTTCAACGACATCATCGAGATCTTTAAGAAGCATGATGTTTCCTTTAGCCTTGGTGATTCGCTCCGTCCTGGATGCTTACATGATGCTTCCGATGCGGCGCAGCTTGCGGAACTGAAGACTCTTGGACAACTGACCCGCCGCGCTTGGGAACATGACATTCAAGTCATGGTCGAAGGTCCTGGTCATGTGCCGATGGATCAGATTGAGTTTAATGTGCGTAAGCAAATGGAAGAATGCTCGGAAGCTCCTTTCTATGTGCTTGGCCCTCTGGTTACTGACATTGCCCCCGGTTACGATCACATCACTTCGGCGATCGGAGCGGCGATGGCGGGTTGGTATGGTACTGCCATGCTTTGCTATGTCACACCGAAAGAACACCTCGGCTTGCCCAATGCCGAAGATGTGCGTAATGGCTTGATTGCTTACAAGATTGCGGCGCACGCGGCAGACATTGCCCGTCATCGTCCTAACGCTCGCGATCGCGATGATGAGCTATCCACTGCCCGTTATAACTTCGATTGGAACAAGCAATTCGAGTTATCTCTCGATCCAGAACGTGCCAAGGAATATCATGATGAGACCTTGCCTGCGGATATTTATAAGACTGCCGAGTTCTGTTCGATGTGTGGACCGAAGTTCTGTCCGATGCAAGAAAAAGTTGATGCTGAGGCAATCAGCGAACTAGAGAAGTTCTTGGCAAAAGAAAAAGAAGCAGTAACTTCTGCCTAATCCTATTTCTTGAAAAAGGGTGGTGCTTTGCGCCACCCTTTTTTTCTATAGCTATATTGGCGGTAATCAGCAAAGTGGCGATCCTTGGCGATCGCTGCAAAAGTAGTACATTAGAATTATCTAGACCAACATTTTTAAAATCTCCAATAACAACAATGGTTACAGCAACAGCCGATATCAAATCCGATACCAATGCCCGTGAGCTATTCCAAGCTGCCTATGAAAACCGCTACACATGGGACAGCAATTTCCCCGGAATGACCGCTAATGTCTCCGTGGCGATCGATGGCGTGGCACGAACTGGCAAGGCGAAGATCAATGCTGATCTAACTGTGGAAGTCAGTATGGATGAGCCACAACTAATCGAACGCACCACGCGCACTCCTAGCGGCGAAGAAAAAACTGTCTCCGTAGATGAAGGTCAGGAATGGCTATATAACCAATTGCGTGATGTCGTGACGCACCGCAAGCGCAAGACCTTTGAGGAAGCTCACGGTAAGTCCTCCTTTAATCTCGGTGCTACTGATGAGTCGGGAGCCGTGGAGATCTTGGTGACAGGTGACTCAATGGGATCAAACTACAAAGTGCGTGGTAATGAGATCTCGATGGTCAGCCGCGTCATGGGTCGGATTGGCTTTGTGATCAATCATCTGGGACATTTGGACACTGGTGAAGGCTATGTGTCTTCTCTTTATACGGCGGTGTTCCGTAATCCGATGAATGATGAGATTGTTCGTCAAGCCAGATTTGAAGATATCTATGAGAAGGTTGGCAATTACTATGTGATGACCAAACAGGTTGTGCAATCTAATGAGCAAGGGCAAACCAAAAACTACGAGATTGTTTTTAGTGATATCCAGCTTCTTGCATAGAGCTAAATCTTGATATCTCAACCGCCAAGGCGATCGCCTTGGCGGTTGTTTTTTGGGAATACGCTCTATTGCTGAGTAAATACCGATCTACTCACTCAAAAACCGCTATAGACTGGTAGATATAGATTGTGAATAGAGCGCTGAGGGATTGACCTATGAACGTCCAAGAAGGAACTGATATAGATGATAACGCCCTATTTCATTTGGGAGGGAAAACAAATAATTTTGTGATTGTGCCTGCACAAATCAAATACAAACATATCAAAGTTGATGACTTGGATAAGCCTGTGGCAGCTATTTCCTATAACGGTTACACCTACAGCCTATTTCGTACTAGCTCTGACTGGACAGAAGTTGAAAAATTAACTAGCCGATTATCAGTAGCCTATGTAATTACAGTTACGGTTAAAGGCTGGGCGATTTGGGTGTTTGAATATTAAGTAACTAAGCATAGATATAGTAATTCCAAATAAATTCAAGAGGCTTTGACTTCGCTCAGCCATCGTATATTGCTGGCTGAGCGAAGCCGAAGCCCAATTTTTCTTATTTGAATTGTCCATAACCTAAAAACCAAAAGGTTGATCCGCCAGCTATGCTGGCGGATCAACCTTTTGGTTTTTAACTCTTAGCTACTTAGAGTCATAGAACCAAAATAGCGGCGCATTGCGTCGCTATTTTGTGTTTATTCAGGCTACCGTTGTTCGAGGATCTCAGCAAAGGCTTGCTCAAAATCTTCATTGGTGATGCGAAGATTAGTGATCTGCGGATCTGGTTGCCGATCGCGTTGGTGACGACGGATCGCAAAGATAGCAGCGCGATTGCTCAAGAATGCGAGATCGGCTCCATTCCATCCCTCGGAGCGTTCCGCCCAAATTTGTAAATTAAGATCATCGGCGAGGGGGCGATCGCGATTATGGACTTGCAAAATGCCATAACGACTATCACGATCGGGCAGATCGACGATCATGTGTAGTTCAATTCTGCCCGATCGCAAAAGGGCGGGATCGATAAAATCACGGCGATTGGTGGCGGCAATGACCAAAATCCCTTCGGTAGATTGCAATCCGTCTAGCTCCGTTAATAACTGACCAATCACGCGATCGCTGACTCCACTGTCGCCTTGATAGCTGCCTCTTGCGGGGGCGAGGGTATCGATTTCATCAATAAAAATGACACAGGGAGAAGCTTGTCGCGCTTGGGAAAATAACTGGCGGATCGATTGTTCCGATGCGCCTACCCATTTGGTTAATAACTCTGAACCCGCCACGGCAATAAAATTAGCTTGGGCTTGGGTGGCGATCGCCTTCGCAAGTAAGGTTTTGCCAGTGCCGGGAGGTCCATAGAGGAGTACGCCACGGGCGGCTTTGGCGCGGGTATGAGCATAGAGGGCAGGATTAGTTAAGGCTCCCGCCACGGCTTCTTGAAGAGTTTGTTTGACCTGATCTAGTCCGCCAATCTCTGACCATTGTACCTGTGGCGTTTGAATTTGTAGCGATCGCAGGACGGCGGGTTGCACCTGTTTCAGTGCGGCTTCAAAGTCCTCACGATTAACATCAAGACTTTCGGGAATATCGGCAACGCTTGCCACCTGACGACGCAGGGCGTTAGTGGCTGCCACTTGACAGAGACCTTTAATATCTGCGCCCACATAACCGTGGGCGCGATCAGCAATATCCTCCAGATTGACATCGGCAGTCAGGGGCATCGATCGCGTATGGATATCAAGAATTTCTCGCCGCGCTTGGCGATCGGGAATCGGGAACATAATTTCGCGATCAAATCTTCCTGGACGGCGTAGGGCAGGGTCGATCGCATCGGGGCGATTGGTTGCGGCTAGAACGATCACGCCCTTAGTTTCTGCAAAGCCATCCATCAGCCCTAACAATTGCGCGACTAGACGTTTTTCGACTTCACCCTCGACATTAGCGCGATTGGGAACAAGGGCATCGATTTCGTCAATAAATATTAGACAGGGTGCAGACTTAGTAGCTTTTTCAAAAATCTGCCGCAGTCTAGTTTCGGCTTCGCCATAGTATTTACTAATGATTTCAGGCGCAACGATCGCCACATAATTTACACCTAACACATTGGCTAGCGATCGCGCTGTCAAGGTCTTGCCTGTCCCCGGGGGACCCACTAACAGCACGCCCTTGGGTGGCTCTAGTCCTAACTTTGCCAAGATATCAGGGCGCTTGAGAGGTATTTCCACTAGATCCCGTAACTGCGCCAAGGTTTCCCCCAATCCACCTACTAACTCAGCGATCGCCTTGGGCTGTTCCTCTTGATCATGGGGATTAGCTTGATTGTCTGCTTGCGGTGGTTTAGGAATAATCACATCGGGAGAAGTTACTTCGCGATCGCCTCCTGCATAGTTACGCGGCGATCGGGGAATATTGCTACGACGCGGAATGCTCGATAGGGGACGAGAAGAAACATTCACCTCCGTGTGGATGTTTCCAGATTTTTGGGCTTCTTCCAATTTTTGGGCAATGTTAATGAGTTGATCGAGGTTGAGAAATTGTTTGACATCATCAACCAAGGACTCTAAACCATCAACTTTAAAGGCAAATTTATCTTTAAAATTATCTTGCTCATTATCGTTACCCATTGCGATCTTCCCTAGGCGTGGCAGCCCACTTCTTGTCAGCTACTATGTTAACGCTGATGGTAAGGCGATCGCATCAGCAATTTCATCCCTACACCAAAATATAAAATAGCTACACTTCCCTATGTTTTAGATATGTTTTGGTATTTATGAATAGCGATAGCTCTCCGCAATCTCCTTGCTTAGTATTTGTCTACGGTACACTCAAGCCCAATCACAGTAACTATCAGCAATATTGTGCCAACCAAGTAATTTCCGCACAACCCGCGATCGCCTTGGGACAAATATTTGCTTTACCAATGGGATATCCCGCCATGATTGAAGGCAATAACCAAGTCCATGGATATTTACTGACTTTTGCTGACAGTAATATTTTAAAGTCCCTTGATCAATTAGAAGACTACCAAAGCGATCGCCCTGCTGCTGAAAATCTCTATACCCGTCAATGGATTGAAGTTTTGACTCCGACAGGTAATTCCCTTGGTTTCGCATGGGCATACTTGATGACTGCTGAACAGGTTAATCAATTTCAAGGGGTCTTACAGAAGGAAGGTATTTGGAATCCATTATTCCAAAACTAGACCTAGTTCCAATGGCTACCATATTCATTATCTCAACTCTCATCAAATAAAAGTGCGATCGCGTATCTCCACATCATGCCAAGCAAAATAAACTTCCTGAATATACAAATCCTTCCTGTAGCGGTATAGCAGTTCTAAATAAGTTTGAAGAGGCTTCGACTCCGCTCAGCCACCGTATACCGATGGCTGAGCGAAGTCGAAGCCCTATTTTTCTTATTTGAATTGCCTATACATTTCGATGCAAATAGCAACCCTCCATGAACTGCTGTTAGACCTGAACTAAAGGCTTCGCATCAGCACGAATGGGAATGGAAATGCACATACCTTCCCTTGCCATCACTGCCCCCGCAAATCTCTCCTTTGCCAACCTTCCAAACTCATCTAATTGGTCATCGCTGTGTAAAGGATCATGGTGGAAGATCACAAGAGTTTTGACATTAGCGGCTTCTGCGACTTTGATTGCCTCTTGCCATGTGGAATGTCCCCAACCGATTTTTGGTGACGCACTTGACCAGTATTCTTCATCGGAATAGGTGGCATCCATAATTAGAACATCGGCATTGCGAGCTAGATGGACGAGATTTTGATCAACGCGATCGCTATAGTGTTCGGTATCAGTGGCATAGACCGCCACGCGATCGCCGCAGGTAACTCGATATCCCGTCGCTTCCCCCGGATGATTGAGTATTCCTGTTTCCACCTTAATACCACTGCCAAGATCAATCACACTTGGCACCTGCACATCAAAAAATTCTAAACATGAACCCATCACGCGCAGAGGCACAGGGAAATTAGGATGGTGCATCTGTTCTTCTAGACGATCCTGCATGGTGTGACCCGTCGGCGCAACCTTGCCATAGATCCGAAACATATTACCCTTGATAAAAGCGGGTGTAAAAAATGGAAAGCCTTGAACGTGATCCCAATGACTATGAGTAAAGAAAATATTCGCCTTGACGGGCATATGTTTTAGCAACTGCTGTCCCAAGACTCTAATCCCTGTTCCCCCGTCAAAGATTAAACGTTCACCTTGGCAACGCATTTCTACGCAAGGAGTATTTCCGCCATAGCGCACTGTGGTGGGACCGGGGGTTGCTATACTTCCGCGTACACCCCAAAAATGAATAGAAAAATCGTTGTCAGTTGTAGACATTGGTTAACTCAAAAATAGAGTATTTTGAACCATCGAAACGGCAGTAGTCTGATCATCTATTAGACTCATCTATTAAACAAACATCAAGAAGTTTTCGACCTTATTGAGTTTGGATGCGAGACTATTCGATCTTAGATGAATTTCCGTATAGCTAGTTAGGTTTGCTGACAGAGGCGATACACAAATATTTTGTATGAGTGTTATGCACAAGCATTTGTCAATGCGGCTAGGCAGCAGCTAATGGGTGTCTCTAGTCCCTCTCAGTTTAGCAGTCTCAGATCGAGAGGTGATTTGCTATGGTGCAGCTTTTGTCGTTGAGACTGGACTTTGCCATAGCCTAGAGTAACTAATTGTGCAAATCTATCTTGATTTCCGTATATGCTAACTCTATGTAATGGTTTGTGGCTATCAGCTTTTAGTACTAGCTAGCAATATACACTTTTCGCGAATTCAAGCAAACTTTCGGTAACTCGCGGTTGTTTGAGCTTCTAAAATTTTAGATTTTTGCAGATTTTGAATAATAGATTTTGGACATAGGTTTGTGACGGCTATTCAATCAACACCCCAATCAACAGATACATCAATACAGGCGAAGGCTCTACCCGACTTGCCTTCAGATTCTGTGGCTTTGGCGATCGCAGGGATGAAATGTGCTGGCTGTGTGTCAGTCGTGGAAAAGAGATTACTTGCCTGTGATGGTGTCAAGGCGGCAAGTGTAAATTTATTGACCGAAAAAGCGACGGTGATTTGTAGTCAAGATGCTTCGCCACAGGAGTTAGCGCCGAAGTTGATTGATGCGATCGCTAAGGCAGGATTTGCCGCAGAGTTTATCGACCGTCGCGATCGCCAAGCTCCGTCAATTAAGGCAAAAGATCAAGCGATCGCCACAGGCTGGGCAAATCAGGAAATCATTGCTCCCGCAACCCTGATCCTGTTGGCATTGGTGGGGCATTTGGGCTTAATCGGAGTCGCCAACATACCGCTTTTAGGCAATATGTATGCCCATTGGTCAGTGTCAACGGTGGCACTAGCTTGGATCGGTAGACCGATCTGGTGGGATGGATTGAAGTCGCTGTGGTATCGTGCCCCGAACATGAACTCCCTTGTGGGTTTAGGAACGCTATCTGCCTACACCGCTAGTACGATCGCCCTATTTCTGCCCCAACTGAGTTGGCAATGTTTTTTTGAAGAGCCTGTGATGTTGTTGGGCTTTGTGCTGTTGGGGCAAGCTCTGTTAGAAAGGGCTAAGGGTAAAGCCTCCAATGCGATTCGATCGCTGATGCAGTTACAACCCGATCAAGCAAGATTGTTAGTTAAGTCTGCCGAAGGCGAAGTACAGTTGCCGATCGCTGTGGAAGATTTACAAGTTGGCGATCGGATTGTGGTGTTACCGGGGGAGAAATTCCCCATTGATGGGGAGGTGATCTTAGGTAGCTCTAGTGTCGATGAGTCGATGCTCACGGGTGAATCAATGCCTGTGACCAAGCAAGTGGGAGCAACAGTCACAGGCGCGACCCTAAATTTGACAGGGGCAGTCACGATCAAGGTTTTGCAGACAGGGGTAAATACTACTCTCGCTAAGATCGTTAGCTTAGTGGAGGCAGCCCAGACTAGCAAAGCGCCGATCCAACAGTTAGCTGATCGCGTGGCGGGTTATTTTGCCTATGGGGTGATGGCGATCGCATTGTTGACCTTCGTGATTTGGTACGGACTGCTCCATGCGGAAATGATCTTTAGTTTGAAGTTAGCGATCGCGGTTTTAGTCGTAGCTTGTCCCTGCGCGTTGGGTTTGGCAACGCCGACGGCGATCATGGTCGGTACGGGTATCGGCGCAGAGCGCGGCATCCTGATCAAAGGTGGTGCGAGTCTGGAAAAAATCGATCAACTATCGGCGATCGTTTTTGATAAGACAGGAACCTTAACCACAGGGCAGCCAGAGGTAACGGATCTGATTGTAGTCGAGGGATTTGAGCAAAAGTATGAGCCTCTAGATACCCTTGAACAGAGTGTGCATAGTCAACACACATCCATAGAATTACGCCTCTTGCAACTTGCCGCCAGTGCTGAAGTTGGCGCAAATCATATTCTTGGAGCCGCCACGATCGCCCATGCCCAAAACCTGAATTTGCAACTATTGCCCACGAAATCATCGCAGGTGGTGACTGGCTGTGGTGTGGAGGCACAACTCACCACGGGAGCAGATTTGCTGGTAGGAAATGCGTCATGGCTAAGCGATCGCCAAGTGCCGATCAGTGCGGAATTGCACCAACGGGCGCAAACCTTGGCTGAGTCTGGTAAAACCCCCATCTTTGTGGCGGCAAATAATCTCATTAATTCTGAGGCTGCATTTCAAGTTATTGGCATCATCGCCATTCGCGATCGCCTCAAACCTGAAGCGATCGCCGTTATCCAACAGCTTAAAGCTTTGGGTTTACAGGTATGGATGCTCACGGGCGATCGTCGCGAAACAGCGATCGCGATCGCCCAGCAGTTAGGTATTTCATCCCAACAGGTGATCGCCGAAGTGCGTCCCGATGCCAAAGCTGCTGCTATTCAAAAATTATTAGATGCAGGGGAAAAGGTGGCGATGGTTGGCGATGGCGTGAATGATGCCCCTGCCCTTGCCACTGCCACCGTCGGCATTGCCCTCAGTTCGGGGACGGATGTGGCGATGGAGACCGCCGATATCGTTCTGATGCGTCAGGATCTAGGCGATATAATTCCTGCGATCCAGCTTAGTCGTGCCACCTTTGGTAAGATTCGCCAAAATCTATTCTGGGCATTTGCTTACAATACCCTCGCAATTCCCCTCGCCGCAGGTTTACTTTATCCTCGATTCGGACTTTCGCTAAATCCCACGATCGCAGGTTTAGCGATGGCGCTCAGTTCGATTAGTGTGGTGATGAGTTCCCTATCTCTGCGATCGACTTTTTCTAAGAAAGCTTGATAGTGGTGCACCTTTACTGAGCCACTATCAAAAAAATTACATAAAAAAATTCCACCAAAATTCTAATTATTCTCAACGAGTATTACAAAATCATGGATTGGATTATCTTAATTGCCGCAGGGCTATTGGAAGCTGTGTGGGCAAACACCTTGAAGTTTACCGATGGCTTTACCAGACCTGTACCTAGCCTGATTACCCTTGCCTCCCTCGCCGCCAGTTTTATTTTGCTTGCCCAAGCCGTTCGCACCTTGCCGATAAGCATTGCCTATACGGTTTGGACGGGTGTTGGTGTCGTCGGTACAGCGATCGTTGGTTCGCTCTTTTTCGATGAACCCCGCGATCTGCCGAGAGTCTTCTGTATTGGTCTGATTGTGTTGGGTATCGTTGGTTTGCGATTTGTCGGATCGAAGTGATAGGATCGAGCCAATCTTGACCTAATGCCTGAACTGAAACGAATGGACTCTAAGCCTACAACTGATCGATCTAGCAATGTGAAATCATTATTCCTTAGTGTTCTGAGCTTATTGTCTATTTTGTTTATCGTACTGACTTTGCAATCAAGTTGGAACAATCCTCAAGAGCAAACCAAGCTGGATTTATTGCAAACGGATTTGATTTTGCAAGCAAATCAGCCTATACCCACACAACTTCTTCCAAATCAAGATGGGACTTCTTCCCCATCAATTAATATTCTAGAAACTTTGCTCAGTAACGATGGACAAGATCTTTACAAGCAAGCATTGGCTAGTTATCAGGAAGTTCTAGAAACAAATCGCACGTCGCTAAATCGTCTAGAGCTAGCCCTAGGAAGTTCTAATAATGATTCCAATCTGGCGATCGCCAATCAATTAAAACGCAAGCGCGATAGCTTTGGGGAAGTTAGCTTGAGGATGGGGTTATTGCAAGTACAGACGGGGGATGTTAAAGGGGCGATCGCCACATGGCAAGGCGTGCAGGATATTGAACGCGAAGGCATGACGAATATAGGCATGATGGCACAGATCTTGACGGGACTGTGGTCGGAGCCGACCTTGCTCTATCCCGATGCTGAAGGTCAGATTCGCCGCAATCTTGATGGCTGGTATCGTCAGGCTGCCCTAACGCAACTCTATATTGCTCAACAAAGACCTGAAGAGATTACTGAGCTAGGTAAACAGGCAAGCATTGAAGTAACGGCGGCAATCAATCGCTTGGCGATCGTCAATTCGATTCCCCTTATTGGTGGTGGCTTTGGGATTATTTTGTGGGCTTTTCTGTTGGGACAATGGATTTTCTTCCGTAAGTCTTCGCCATTCCATTCTGGTAAAGAGGCGATCGCTAGTACAGATTCAGAAGCAAACATTCCACAACAAGGAAATTGGCAAGTTCCTTGGGGGTTAGAAACGATCTGGGAAGTAATGGTGTTATGGTTTAGCGCCTTTTGTCTCGTCACTCAGTTTGTACTGCCCCTAATTTTTGAATCATTGGGAATTCAGTCCAGAATTGGTGATGACTATAATCTGCAAGCTTTAACGGTACTAGTGCCCTATGTGGTTTCGGTGTCGCCAATGCTGCCGATCCTTCAGACTTCTCTATCGGCTTATCGTCCTTTGCCCCAAGGTTGGTTTCGGATCAATGTGTTGGATTGGCGATGGCTGGTGTGGGGCATTGGCGGTTACTTTGCTGCCGTCCCTCTGGTGCTGATCGTATCGATAATTAGCCAAAGATTTTTACAGGGGCAAGGCGGCGGTAATCCTCTATTACCGATTTTGGTCGATAGCCAGAATAATTTACCCAAGTTTTTGCTCTGGACGACCTTAGCGATCGCTGCGCCATTTTTTGAGGAATATCTATTTAGAGGTTTCCTGTTGCCATCGTTGACAAAGTTTGTACCCGTGTGGGCAGCGATCGCCATGAGTGGATTTTTATTCGCCCTTGCCCATTTGAATATCGCCGATATCATCCCCCTGACGGTGTTGGGCATGGTTTTAGGATTTGTCTATTGGCGTTCCAAAAATCTCTTGACCTCAATGCTCTTACATTCCCTCTGGAATAGCGGCAGTTTCTTCGCATTGATCGCCTTGGGTGGTAAATAAAAATAGGGCTTCGACTCCGCTCAGCCATCATATATCGCTGGCTGAGCGGAGTCGAAGCCTCTTTTACCTATTTTAAGACTGCCATACTCATTTTCGCTCAGTCATTGGTGTTAAGGTGGCTGAGCGAAGTCGAAGCCCATTTCTTTAATGTAATCCAAGGATGCTCGACAAAGGCAATAATCTTGCCCTTAAAGGGAGCGGCTTGAGAGCGATTAGGGGCATTTATCAAGCTTAAAAATTTTTCCACATCTTCAAAACTGGTTTGATGGGGCAAATATCGAGAGAGAAACTGGTGAGTAATGCGGCGTTGCATCGCTAGGGGTTGATGCGCTAACAACTGTCGGTGCAGCTTGGGATGTTCAGCATTCTCAATTACTGAAATACCTTCCTCAAAAAACTTTCGCGCTTGCTGTTCTAAATACAAAACATCCTCCTGCAAAAGCTCCGCCGTCTGAGCGATCGCCGTTTCTAACTGCGGATTAAAGTGGTTTTGTAAATAGGGAATTGTCTCAAGACGCAGGCGATTGCGGCGATAGTCGAGATTTTGATTAGTACTGTCTTCCCAAACTTGGATCTGATTTTCTTGGCAAAAGTCGGCGGTGGATTGGCGGCTGACATTGAGCAGAGGGCGTACTAGATTTATTTCAGGAGTGAGCGATCGCCGCCAAGGTAACGCCGCTAAGCCATCGGCTCCACTGCCACGCATCAAGTTATGCAGCACAGTCTCCACGCGATCGCTACGGGTATGACCTGTAACTATGTGTTGCGACTGGATCGAATTGGCGATTTCGATCAACATTTGATAGCGCCATTGTCGCGCCGCCGCCTCACTTCGCATTGGTTTCCCAGCTTCCCGCAAGCAAAAATCTAGACCCCAAGATTGGGCAAGCTGTCGTACATGGTCAGCATTAGCGGCGGAGTCTTCGCGCCAACGGTGATCACAATGGGCGATCGTCAGTCGCCAATCATATTTGGCTTGCTGCATTTGCAATAACTTTGCTAAGCAGAACGAGTCCTGTCCGCCTGAGACGGCGATGACTAGATGGGCATGGCGCGGCAAAAGCTCGAACAGTTCAGGACGGGGCGATCGCAGGACTGCGTTTAGCTCAAGTTTGAGCAATTTAGTTGCTTTAAATTGGCTAGCCAAGGATGTTCATGCTCCTAATATTCATTCACCTATAGCAATCTTCAACAATTTGTAAATAGGCTTCGGCTCCGCTCAGCCACCGTATATCGATGGCTGAGCGTAGCCGAAGCCCTATTTTTCTTTTGAATGATTTAGCGTCGCTACTTCATCTAGGCAGAATGAAATGTGCCCAGACATCGCCATCGACTCCACACATATCGCGCATATAGATAAAGGGATAGCGTAAGCCTTTGCCTTCGGTTTGACGATAGCCTGTGAGGGCATTGCCGTAAGGATCATGGACGATATAACCCTTATCATCAAAGCCGATAATCGTAATGATATGTCCGCCGTGGGTGAAATAACCACCGACGACAACGGGACGATTGGCGATTAATTCTTGCTTAATCTGTCCCCAAGTGCGGGCGGTGCTAAAGTTGCCCCCAAAGCCATAGGCTTGATAAAGCTGCTGTAGCACCGCATTGTCGGTTCTCGCCTGTCTGCCGTAACGATTGATGATCCATTGGTATAGCTCATCCTCTAACTGTTGGCTAGGACTGCGCGATCGCCTGCCATAGTAAGCCATCACCATTGCGATCGCCGTGACATTACAGGTCGTGAAGGGATCGCGAGGATTATCCAACTGGGAGAAGTACGGTACACCCAAAACCTTACGCTGCGGCGTAACTTCGATCGCGCGATTGCCCTGCCGCAGGGTGACATGACCTGCAAATAGATAACCTGAATTATCCAAGGGTGGCACATCTTCATTGAGCTGTACTTGGAAATGGATATCACTGAGGTTATAGCTGTCAACCCCAAACACATCACCTGCTTTCAGTGGGGCTAGCTCATTTGCCTTGAGCTGTCTTGAATCAGTGGGACGCTTTTTTAAAACTGTATTTTGCTTGATCGTGGCGGTTTTCATCTCTGGGTCATAGACGATCGCCTTATTGTTTTTGGTGATCGTGACGTGCCGCCAATAGAAAAATCCCACCTGACCAATGGGCGCGATCGCTGTGGCTAGCTTGACCCGAAAATGTCCATTCACGGTGGCATAGCCCGTAATCGGATAGGTTGTCCCCGCCTGAACCAGCAGCTTTTGGGTATTACTTAACTCATCAGCATTGTTCGAGGATGCTTTGATAAAGGTATCGGTCGTCACCGTCAATACTGCGCCCTGAATTGGGATATCGCTGACATTATTGGGATCTTCAAAATCGAGGGTTTCCTCTAGCTGCGATAGTTCGACATGGGGCAGGAATAGATAACCCACCTGTCCCACGGGGGCAATCGGCTGGGCGAGTTTCACCTTGATATGATTGGCGGCGATCGCATAGTCCCCTTCTAGCAGCAACCTTGTCCCTGCCTTAATCGACACCTTTTGATTAAATGCCAACGCCATCGATGAAGCGGTCGAAATCTTAAATACCGTATCCTGTGTCACGGTTAGGATCACAGGGGCGATCACCTTGACATGGAGGGCATAGAAATAGCCAAACTCACCGACAGGAGCGATCGGCTGTTTGAGTAACACCTTGATATGTCCGTTGATCGAGCCGTAGCGCAGCACCTCAAAGGTTTGTCCCGCACGGACTTCGACCATGCTATTCGGCGAGAGGGTTTGGGAGTCAGCAGGGGAGATTTTAAACTTAGTGGCTTGGGTGGTGACGAGGCTAATCGAGGGCGGCTTGATCAAGATATTCACAATCTCCTCCGCCAATAGCTGCCGATTTGCACCGAGGGCGCGGACACGCAGATAACTTGCCTTAGCTTCTGATAGACCCGATGGCAGTTTGGCTTGCCAAGTGCCTGCGGTGTTCTGGGTCTGCACTGGCATTGGGGTATCGTCGGGCAAGGTGACGAGGATTTGTAAAACCTGACTAAAATCTGCTGTACCTGCGATCGCAATTTCGCGATTGGTCAAGACCTCCTCTGGGGCTTGAGTAATCGTGAGGATGCTTGGGGCAGCCATAGTTTTAGCAATATTCGCAGAACCACTGGCAGAAATATTCGCGGCATCATTGACAGGGGGACGATTAGAAGCGGCTGTCATTGCTATTCACCGAGGATAATTTGCCTATCATTATCTACAAAAACTGCAAATTGCGCTGCGAATTGCAATTGTGTCTCACGTTTGCATGAGAAAATAGCACAAACCTCTCTAGAATTAAGCTAGATAAGATTATTGTTATGGGCTTTGCTGACTATTCGATCGCCGAAATTGCCGAAGACTACCAACTCAGCCTTGAGTCAGTCTTTGCACTATGCGATCGCCTTGGGATTGCCTATCAAGATGCCGAAACCAAACTCGCTTTGGAAGACGCAAAGGCTGTAATCATGGCATCTGAGGCCAAAAACTCGAAGAAGCCTGATCAGGACTCGCAAATTGCAACAAATCTTTGAGATTAGATTAAATTCTTTTAGATAAACTTAGATTAACTAAATTATCTCCGTAATTATGAACAAAAATTCTTTCAAAAATAGATTGAAATATCTAGCTGTGGCGATCGCCGCCGTGATGTTTGTATTCCAACTATTCACCCCTAGTGTTAGTGCCGCCGATATCCCCATCGAGTTGCGTACCGTTCCCCTCAACGAAACCACTAACATTGTCTTGACTCAAAAGGACATTTCTAAGGGCAAAAAACTATTCCAAAATGCCTGCGCTAATTGTCACCTCGGTGGTGCAACCTTCACCAATCCTAACGTCAACCTCTCCCCTGAGTCTTTGGCTGGTGCATACCCAGTGCGTAACAATGTTCTCGGACTCGTGGACTACATGAAAAAGCCCACCACCTACGATGGCGTTACCGAAATTTATGACGTTCACCCTAGCCTCAAGAGTACCGATATCTTCCCCACCATGCGTGGTTTGACCGATAACGATCTCAAGCTGATCGCAGGTTACATTCTCTATGAACCTAAGGTCAAAGGTATTGGTTGGGGTGGCGGCAAGATATACTATTAAGTTAAATTAATAGATAATTAATGTGCGCTCTCATCCAGCGCCGTTGCCCCACTAGCTAGTTTACTGAATTAATTAACTAAATTAATTCAGTTGATTAATTTAGCTAGGAGCTTCCCTCTCTACGTGTTTTAGTTGCCTCAATTCGAGTCGAGTCGAATTATTGCAAGTCCAGTTGAATTTTAGTTATTAGTTAATTATGAATATTTCTTCCTTTACCAAAAAGCTTGGTTTGGCGATCGCCAGCCTCTTGTTTGTTGTCAGCACCTTCTTTATGACTGCCGCCCCTGCTTCTGCTGACACCGTTGTTGTGAAAATGGGTTCTGACAAGGGTCAATTAGTATTTGAACCTAAAGAAGTAACCATCAAAGTTGGCGATACCGTGAAGTGGGTCAATAACAAAGCATTTCCTCATAACATTATTTTTGATGGACATGAAGAGCTTTCTCACAAGAAGCTAGCCCAAAAGCCTAAGGCTGAATTTGAATCTACCTTCAATGAAGCTGGTGATTTCTCCTACTACTGCTCTCCTCACCGTGGCGCTGGCATGGTTGGCAAAGTAGTTGTTGCTAGCTAGTTTCTAGGTTTAGATAATTACTAGAAATCACAAAAAGAGGCGCAAACATCGTTTGCGCCTCTTTTTGTGGTCTTTGGTTGGTGTTATGCCAAAAAACAAAAACCAGAATGTGAGTTGCGGCGCGGAGCGCCGCAACTCACATTCTGGTTTTGTTAATCTAAAAATGACTACGCCATTTTTAGATTTGGTATAAGTAGCGCTATGAATGGTTTTGACGCGATACCATGAACATAGCAAGTTAAATCACATTTAGTTAGTTCCGCGAGTTAGTAAGTAATTTATGTCGAAAATTTGGGAGTTAGACTTTTATTCCCGTCCTTTGCTGGATAACAATAACAAGAAAGTTTGGGAGTTGTTAATTTGCGATCGCGATCGCAAGTTTGAATGGGTGCGCGAATGCCCATCGACAGAAGTTAACTCCGAATGGTTAGCCAAACAATTAGCCGAATGTGTCGAAGCATCGGGGGAAATGCCGATCAAGATTCGCTTTTTCCGTCCCAGCATGACCAATATTATTATCCGAGGTTGTACCCTTGCGGGGATTAAGGGGCAAGCATCGCGGCGCGTGTTTACCCTGTCCGCATGGCTAGCGGAGCGGATGGCACATATTTACCCCAATCGTGACGGATTCCAAGCTGTTGACCCTAACCCTTTACCCCTGAAGGTGCTAGCCGCTCAAGATCCTAAGCCTGTCCCCGATGCACTGATGGGCGATCGCTGGATTTCTGTTTCCCTTAAGGCGGCAGATTTCGCGGATGCGGCGGAATGGTCGATGGACTTTAGTGAACTATTGGACATCAGTGATCTTGACCCTGAGACAATTATTTCAGGAATTATCATCATTTCTTCACGGGCAACGGCGCTAGCGGCTTGGATGTCGGGCGTTGATCCTGTATTTATTAAGTTTGAGCGCAATCTCACAGGCGATCGCAGTCAGATGCAGTTAGAAGCTAGTGCCGACGCTAGATGGATTCTCGCAAATCTGCAAGCGCCCAAGGATCAAACTGCGATCGCCCAAGGCAATGCTTTCGAGATCTCTAAGCAAAGTTCTCAAGGTTTTCACTTTCTGGCGGTGCAGAAAGATCCCAACGAAGAACATTTTGCGGGATTCTGGATGCTTAAAGAAGTTATGTAGGCGATAAAATTGGAAACTATCAGGATTGTCAAATTCTAAAGAAACCACCACTGATTCAATGTAGATTAAATGCAAGGTAATGCTCAAGGCATTCATTTACTAGGCTTATTCCAAGGAAGAGTGGTCAAATACATTCTTCTGAATTTATTAGTGGCGATCGCCTATGCAGTTGGCGTGAGATTGAGTCATGAGTTTGCGACCTTACCTGGAACGGTCGCCTCGGTGTGGTTTCCTTCAGGGATGACTCTAGCCCTTGTCTATTGGTATGGTCATAGAGTTGTGCTAGGTATTGTCTGTGGTTCTACCTTTGCGCTCTATTTTGGTCTAGCCAAAATAATGCCTTCCCTATCAATGTTTGGCTTGGTATTTATTTTAGTTGCCTGTGCCTGTGGCAACGTGGCTCAGCCATTGTTAGCAACCTATCTAATCAAAAAATATGCTAAACATCGTCAGATATTTAGCCATGTTAAGACCGTAATTCTCTACATTGTGGCGGCGATCTTCTCACCAATGGTGTCCGCCACCTTGGGGATTAGTAGCCTGTGTATTACCAACACGATCCCTTGGCAAAACTTCGGAATTAGTTGGCTAACTTGGTGGCTAGGTAGTGCGTTGCCCCATTTGATATTTTCGCCGACATTAATCATCTGGCGAGATTTTTGGAAGATACGGCATCACTACAATCTCTGGGAAATTGGGATTGGAGGATTACTGTTTTTAGTAATTAGTTGGCTTGCTTTTGCTAGAGACTATCCCCTTGCCTATTTCCTCTTACCTGTATTAATTTGGACAGTGTTTCGGTATGGCAGTTTTGTCTCCAATCTTTTAGTAACTGTGGTTTCTCTGATTGCGATCCTATCCACAGCTTGGGGGCATGGGCTATATGTCAAAGGCTCGCCCAACGATTCTCTGTTGCTGTTGCAGTCGTTTATGGCGGTGTTTGGGCTGACCTCTTTGATCCTCTCTGCCACCATTGATGAACGCACAGAGGCGCAAATGCGTCTACAACAGGCACTCGAAAATATGGAATCTCAGGTGATTGAGAGGACTGAGGCATTGCAACAGAGCGAAGCCCAAATTAATGGATTTTTCTCATCGGCTCCGATTGGGATGGGCATCGTAGATTGTGAGTTTAAGTATGTGCGGGTCAATCAAGTTCTTGCGGATATTAATGGTCATGCGATCGCTGATCATCATGGGAAGTCTTCCTACGAGATTCTGAATTCTTTTTCCAGTCAGATCGAAGATATTTATCGACAGGTGCTAACGACGGGAAAGTCGCTATCAAATTTAGAAATTAGTAGTGATACCCTCAGTCAGAAAGGCGAGGTGCAAACTTGGCTATGTTCTTATTTCCCGATCTTTAACACCGATCAAATTCCGTTTCGGGTGGGGTTTGTGGTAACGGATATTAGCGATCGCAAAAAGGTCGAAGCCGAATTGCGCTATACAGAATCGGTACTAAGAAAAGCCAACTTAGAATTAGAAAAGCTGGTCAATGTCGATGGATTGACCCAAGTGGCGAATCGTCGTTGTTTCGATAACCGTCTCGAAGATGAATGGAGTCGGCTATGCCGTGATGTGCAACCCCTGTCTTTACTTCTCTTCGATATTGATTATTTCAAACTGTATAACGATTGCTATGGACATCAAGCGGGGGATGATTGCCTGAAGCTAGTTGCTCAAGCGGCTCAAGCGGTATTGTATCGTCCTGCCGATCTAGTGGCTCGCTATGGTGGTGAGGAGTTTGCTGTCATTTTGCCGAATACCGATCGCAATGGTGCATTGGTGGTGGCAGAACAAATTCGTTCAGAGATTACCAGACTAGATATCGTTCACCAAAATTCCCATATTGGCGATACGGTGACAATTAGTATCGGCGTGGCGAGTGTTTTACCAGATCAGCATCACAAGGCGAACCTGTTGATTAAATGGGCAGATCTGGCGCTATATCAGGCTAAACAGCAAGGTCGCGATCGCATTGAGTTCTTTGATCCGTCAATGTACGCTAGCTGAGCGAAGCGATGCACTGAGCTTGTCGAAGGGTCGAAGCCCTATTTTTATCATTTTGCGCCATTTGCGCCGCGCGAAGCGCGGCGCAAATGGCTATATCGAATTCACATTTTTTTAAATCTTTACGACTACCAGTAATTTTGACGATCATGGAATTAGTCAGCTTATGTTAGTGATACGGTTTGTTGTAGGTCGTCGCTATGTCTCACTTACGTCAAAATGTAATTACCAAGGATTGGGTTATCTTTGCCACTGAACGCTCAAAGCGTCCTAGTGATTTTGTGCGATCGCCCGATGATGTGCCGCCCAAATTACCGACCTATAAACATAATTGTCCCTTTTGCCAAGGTAATGAAGCCGCTAATGAACCTGAATATCTGCGACTTGAGGATGAACGGGGCTGGCGAGTGCGAATTATTCCTAATAAATATCCTGCCCTCTCTTCCGTGGGCGATCGCATTCGCCATAGCGATGGTATCCATCGTTCGATTACAGGCGTGGGTTACCATGAAGTCCTGATTGAGCATCCTGATCACAATGCCACAATCGCTCTTATGGAATTGAGTGATGTGATCAATATCCTGCGTGCCTATCGTCAACGTTATCAACAAATTAGCGAAGATCCGCGCGTTGAAAGTATCATCATCTTTAAGAATCATGGCGAAAGTGCAGGAACATCCCTTGAACATCCGCATTCGCAGATCACTGCGACACCCGTTGTTCCTTCCCAAATTCGCTATCGAATATTAGAAGCGATTAACTTTTTTGATGATATGGGTGAATGCCTGTACTGCTATACGCTCAAGGACGAACTTGCTGCTAAAGAACGCATTGTTTTAGAGACGGAATATTTTGTGGCTTTTATGCCCTATGCGGCACTCTCTCCCTTCCATATGTGGATTTTTCCCCGTGTTCACAATTCCTGCTTTAGTCAGATCAGCGAAGTGGAACTAGCCGATCTTGCCTATATACTCAAAACCGTTTTGGCAAAGCTATTCTATGGCTTGAATGATCCTGCTTACAATTACACGATTCGCTCCATGCCCACCGATGAGAAGAATTCCCATTATTTCCATTGGTACATGGCGATCGTGCCAAGGGTCACTCAAGCCGCAGGTTTTGAACTAGGAAGCGGGATGTATATCAATACGGCGATGCCTGAGGATAGCGCTAGTTTTTTACGCGCCGTTGAAGTTCCACAATAAAAAACAAATGCACCGTGCTAAGCGCGGCGCATTTGGCGCAACATACAGATAATTCAAGCAAGAAATAGGGCTTCGACTTCGCTTAGCCACCTTAGAACGATGGCTGAGCGAAGTCGAAGCCTCTTTTTGCTAAAGGCGAATTTGATAATTGATGATGCTGCGATTTCTGGCGATACTCAATTGTGTAAGAGCTGGGCGTTGCGAAAAATATGTCGCCAGTTGTTGCGCGTTGCTAATCGGTGTGCCATTCAGTCCAATCAAGCGATCGCCTCTTTGTAAACCCATACGACTAGCGAGGGAATTGGGGCGAACTTCTTGGACGGTGAGACTAGCAATGTCTAAGATCACACCCAACTGAGGACGGGCATTGCTGGCGCTAGGGTTAGGGGTTTGCGGAATGGGAGCCGCAGCAATATTACTAGGACTGCGTTGAATCGCCGAAGCACTACGACTGATAAATTCCTTAGCGGCATTTGCTCCAGTGGCGAAGCCAATACCTGTATTGGAGCGCCCATCGGGACTCAAAATTGCTTTATTAATACCAATGATCTCACCACGAGAGTTAAGCAAAGGTCCTCCTGAATTTCCGGGATTGAGACGGGCATCAGTTTGCAGATCGCCATTGGGAGCAACGCGGCTGAGAATACCTGTAGTTAAGGTTCCTGCGAGACCAAAGGGACTGCCGATCGCAAATACCTGTTGTCCGACAAGGGCGCTATTTTGATCAGCTAGTTGTAGCGAGGGAAAGCGATCGCTCGATAAAATTCTCACCAGAGCAAGGTCGTTGCGGCGATCGACCGTTAAGACTTGTCCGTTATAGGTTTTGCCTTCGGCGGTGATTACCCTGACATTGCCATTGGCGGCGCTGCGGATCACATGTTCATTGGTGAGGACTAGACCATCGGCGCTAATGATACTGCCAGAGCCATTGCCAGAGTTAGTGCGGATCGTCACGACCGCAGGATTGGCAGCCCGATAGACATCGGTGGTGCTTTTTTCGGAAAATACTAAGTTTTGAGCGTCGGCGGCATCGGGAATAGATTTGCTAAGGCTAGGGATACTCACCATCAAGGCTGACAAAATACCTAGGGCGATCGCTTTGGATTTCATATACTTTTTCTATGCCTGTATTCCTAATACAATTTTTGACGATTCGGCATTGATAGCAGTTCCCCATGAGTGTAGCTCTCACTCCCTTGGGCGATTCTAACCACCTGCGAGAATACTGGGGGCTTCGACTTCGCTCAGCCATCTTAGACCGATGGCTGAGCGAAGTCGAAGCCTTGAGCGAAGTCGAAGCCTTGAGCGAAGTCGAAGCCTCTTCCGACGATAGCTATATAATACAAATCATGCAAAATGCTGTGCTAGCGAACTTATTGAGCCTTGTCCCTATGACGGATTTGACCAATTTCTTTTATCACCTTGAGCAATGGGCGGATACAGTTGTATATAGCCAATTGCAACAGGCTTCATGGGTTAGCCTTGGCGTAGTTTTTTTGGCGGGTTTAGTGACTAGCCTCACCCCTTGCACCCTGTCGATGCTGCCGCTTACGATTGGCTATATTGGTGGCTACGAGTCCAAAAGCAAATGGTCATCGGCTTTGCAGTCTGCTTGGTTTTGCCTCGGATTTGCGATCGCTCTAACAGGTTTCGGACTTGCCGCCGCGCTACTTGGCAAAATCTATGGGCAGACGGCTTGGGGCTGGTCGGTGGTGATGGCAATCGTAGCGATCGCGATGGGATTGCAATTACTCGAAGTAATTTCCTTGCGCTTACCTAGCTTTGGCAATTGGGAAATATCGGCGAACTTACCGAAGGGATGGCGATCGCTATTAATTGGTTTATCCTTTGGGTTTGTGGCATCGCCTTGCAGTACGCCCGTATTAGTGACGCTTTTAGCTTGGGTATCAGGATCGGGCAATTTGTTATTCGGCACAGAGTTATTACTTGCCTATGCGATCGGCTCCGTACTGCCCCTAGCGATCGCAGGTACATTTACAGGGATCATCAAGCAGTTTTTAGAAATGCGGCGTTGGTCAAGTTGGCTTAACTGGATCAGTGGCGTTATCTTGATTGGCTTCGGCACATTATCGATCTTGAGCGTGATCAGCAGAGTTGTCTGAATCTAAAATCAAATAGGGCTTCGACACTTCGACAGGCTCAGTGCATCGCTTCGCTCAGCCATTGATATAGGTTGGCTGAGCGGAGTCGAAGCCTCTTCTGACTTATTTAGAACTGCTATAGCTAGATCTAGCTTAACTCCCATTCCTGATCAAACCTTTGCCATAAATTTGTTAGACGCGGATCAACTTCCGTATCTGCTAGTACTGCACTGACCACATTCCGAATCTTGAGCAGATCGCCAAAACTAGCTCGAAGCAGGACTTTCCCCGAAGCCACGGATTTATCAAGGGAAGTTTTGCCAAACATAATATTGCGTAAGGTGCTGCCCTTGGTCTCGAAGGAATTTTCTGCTTCTGCGTCAGCTTCCGTAATCAAAAGCCGCAAATCTGGGTCTCCCTGCGCTTGCACATACAAACGCACATCATCAATGGCGATCGTGGCAGATTTACCCGATGCAACTCGGACGATCGCTGTCCATGTATCTCCTTGGCGATCGCGCAAGATTTCTACTAACTCCAAAAGTAATTCGGTTAACAAAGCAGTACGAGGGGAAGAAATGGTCATGGGATCAGCGTTTGAAGAAGAGTTGATATTTTTTGGGGGATTTACGACATAAGTGCCAATAAAATTTAAGGCAGCTCATTAGTTTAATTTATTGCGCCATTTTGCCAGTTCTGCCCTAATGTTTCCATCAATGCGGTTGCCTAATAGGTTTTTAGTGTTGGCTTTTTTGGGGGTTTGGCGGCTTTGTACCGATCTTAGTGTCGCTTCAACTTCCTGTTCTAGAGCAGTAGCAGACAGCCATTCTGCCCCAAATCCCACCGCTGTGAGTTGTTGAGCGCGATCGGATGTAACTACAATAATTCTTTTTAGATGTCTAAGCGGATCGCGTCTATATTTACCACATTGCCGCTCGATGTAAGTATCTGCCGTTTCGTTATGGTCTGTGAAATAGAGCTTCAGGTTTTTGGTAATTTTTTCCGCCCTAGCAGGAGTTGCTTGCACATAGGCATCAAATACTAAAACTGTCTTGTAGCCGTGATAAGCGCTGAAGTTGACCATCGTCTCCGTAAGCTGCGATCGCGCAACATCAAACCCTTGCAGATCGCGAAGTTCTTGCAAGTGTCGCCACAGCCCAATTACGTTATAGCCGTCCACCAACATAACGGGTGGATATTCCGAAGACATATCGGTAGACCGCTAAATAAAATTACTCACTTGCCATTATAGATACTTTAAGCGATCGCCCTAACATGAGCTAGATCGCGATCGCTATGAATTACGATCACAAAATTGCCTAATCACTACAAGCTCAAATAATCTGATACAGAAAGCAATTATTTATCATCAGCAAGGATTGATTCTAATATTTCAGGGGTTAGTCCATTTCGTGCGGCTTCATCCGCAAGAGCATCCATGCTTTGCATAAGTGATATTCTTTGTAGTCCTTGTTGTACTAATAGAGTAAATAAGTATTCAATTTTCTTTCGTTGGTCAGGAGTTATCTTGCTGTACTCTCTAGCAATATCTTCTTCTAATTGAATAGCGATCATTTTCATAGTTTGTTTCTCTTAACGGAGTTATTTATAAATTCAATTTTGATGCTTTTAATTACTCGGTTTAATAAAAATAAAAATTTCTGAGCCATCAGTTCTAATAGAGTCAATACAAATACGTCCACTCTCTTTAACTTTACAGTAAACCTGCTTTGAGTTGTGAACTTGAAGTGTAAATTTATCCTCATATTCTACGTTTTTGCCTAGTTTTCTATCGTTTTTAAATGGTGATATTGTAAATATCTCCCATTGTTTTATATGAGGAACACTAGCTATAAGTCTCCCATGATTGCCAAGATCTGAACTTACAAAATTATCATTAGCAAGTGAACGAAATGCTACTTTGTCACCATAGCAAACAGGTGTATTTTTATTTTCCAAGAGAGGTTTTGCTACATTAATAATCTCGAATTGCTCCCAATCATTAATATGATCTGCTCTTGCAGCAAGTTTGCCATGACGATTTAATCGAGACATAATATATTTGCCATTACAGGCTTTTATACTAACTGGGCTGCCATACTTGACTGCAAGATTTTGTCTTTGCTGATAATCGAGGTTTCTCTGGGCAGCATTACTAACTTCTGGACATTTATCTTCTTTTAGAAGTGTAAGTATATTTTTTGGTGTCGATGGATTGTCCGCTACAGCTTCACGAATCCAGAATAAATCTTTTGAAAGCTTTGTCAGTGTTGCAGATGGAGTATTTGGATCTTTTGCGATGAGTTCTCGAATGTTCGATCCCTCAATAGAAATTACACGCTTAAAATTTCGATCAAAGTAATCAGAGTTAATCTCAATAGGATTTTTATCCAAGTTCAATAGAACCTGATTGGTTGCTTTCACAGCAATATTTATTTGAGCTAAAGCTTCATAGCTAGGACTTTCATCAATACTTAACATGAGTCCGATAATTGCTTGCTGTAGATCGACCAACAAATGCAGCGTGTCTTTCTCAACTTCAGATATAGCAAGCTTTTCAAGTAAACGTTTGTTCTCAGACTTACTTTTATCTGCTAGGTCATAATACTGCTTTTGGAGTTTGGAATATTTGCCACAAAGTTCATTAGCAACTTTACGATGACTTTTTGATTCTTGTCTATCTTTTTCTCCTGCTGCATGGGCGGCAAATGCTCCACCAACAGCACCAACAGCAACACCTATCGCTCCAATTATGAAAGGAATAATAAAGATCATATTCTCAATTTCGGTTAGTTTTGCTTAACTATTTGCCGATAGATATCGTTGTTTAGAGTTGGCAAGAAGCTTACTATCTTTGCCACTTAGCCCCATGCTTTCAGCGATCGCTATTGATTGCTGTAAACGCTCAAAAGCTCCTTCAATTCCAGCCCTACGAGGACGATTGACGATCTCTTCACTCAATACTCTTTGCTCATCTAGGAACCTTAGATTCTTTTCGTGTTCATAGATCATCTCATCTTCAACTTGCTGCAAATAGCTCAATTGTTGCTCAGTTAAAGAGTTGTAATAATCTCTTACCTCTTGTTTATGATCCTCAAGAATTTTAAAAAATTCATAAACCATACCTGCGCCGCCGAATACTAATAAAGCAGGAGAAACTGCTGTAAGGAAGATACCGATTGGTGGAAATGCAGAAGCAACTGCGGTCACAGTAAAAGCTGTTACACCACCAAAAGCCCCGCCCATTAAAGTTTCTTTGCCAGTCTCCATTGCTGCTTCTTGGCTAGTCATTTCACCACGCGAAACCCGCAAAGCGTTCCTTAAAAATGAGAAAGGTAAAGTTGTAACTGCCCCAATCACTGCACCCTTTAAACTAGCTTCCATTCCCCTCTGCACAGAACCCTTCAGATTATCAACATTAGCTTTAGCATCTATAGCCTTTTGCTCTTTCGGAGTCATAGTCTTATCGCCTCTGGCTCGGTTAGTAGAGCGATTTTCCCATTTCATATTATCTGGATGTGCCGAGCCACCTTTACTATGAGGATCAATATGACTAGCATCTTTGTTAGATAGATATTCCTTAGTTCTAGCCGCCGCAGATTGTCCATCAACTCCAGCCCGTTGTGACGCAGGAATTTTGTCAACCATTTGCTGTGCATGAGTATCAGTTCTACTAGCCCCTTGTCTGATACCACCTCGATAAATATGATTTACTTTTTCAGGGGTAAATTGTGAAATATCCTCTAATGTGACATGGTGAACATGACTATTAGCTGCTGCATTAAACCCAGAATTGCGATTAGATTCTTCAGACATTGCCACCCACCCAGAAATTTCTAATTTTTATCATATTATGAATTTCTCAGATTTGGGTGTTAATTTATTCCTTATTGCGATCGCCTTGCTAATCGGTGATGATTGATATTAGGCGATCGCCACTTATGCACAAAATTATTGAGCTATGCTTAAACAACAAAGAGGGTTAAGTTATGACAATCAAAGAACAACTGATCCGTGAAATTGAGCAAACACCTGAAGCCTTACTAATCCAATTTATGCAAGTTTGGCGATCGACTAAGCAAACATTGAGCATTAATCCATCCCCCACCAAACTCTCCGAATTTTTTCGACAATCTCCCCTTGCAGAAATTGCTGCTACTGGAGAACTAGACCTTAGCCGAGATAAAAGTTTGTCGCCTGATCGATTCATTCTATGACTTATCTTCTTGACACTTGCCTAATCTCAGAATTAGTCGCCAAGCAACCAAATCAAAAAGTTCTGGACTGGCTAGATGCCCAAGCTGCTGAAACACTATATCTAAGCGTGATTACAATGGGTGAAATCGCCAAGGGCATTAGTAAACTCACACCATCTCAACGTAAAGAAGATCTAGATATTTGGTTAAAACAAACCCTTCCCAATCGTTTTTCAGGGAGAATTATAGGCATTGATCTTCCAACCATGTTGTTATGGGGTGAATTAGTTGGAAACCTTGAAAAACAAGGGCGACCATTGCCGATGATGGACTCTCTTATTGCCGCGATCGCTCTCCATAATTCTCTAGCTCTAGTTACTCGTAATGAAAAAGATTTTGCAGGGATAGAATTAGCCATTGTGAATCCTTGGACTATCTAAAACAATCTGTAGCGATCGCATTGCGAATTCGTGATGATAGATTTAGGTTAATAACGCCTCAATTTTGCTGATGACTTCATCAATAATACTTACAGAAGTCTTCTCAATAAAATCAATCTTTCTCGCTTGCCAATCTAAACTCTTAATCTGATCCGCAAGAATCACTCCCTTAGTCTTAGTATCCGTGAGTAGAACCTCAAACTTCCATCCCTTAGTTTTAGAAGTAATCGGACAAAGCAGAGCTAAGCTTGACCTTTGGTTATAGGCGATCGGCGAAATCACAAAAGCAGGACGATGCCCCGATTGTTCATGCCCAGCCTGTGGATCAAAATCTAGCCAAACAATATCACCACGATCTGGAATATATGGCTTTACCATGCTTCATTTCCAACAGCCACACCCGTAGAAATTTCTGCGTGGAGATGATTGGAATCCATGCCATCTAGTAATTCATCTAAAGTGTATTTTTTACGCCGATGCGGTGTTAAAACAATCTTGCCATCAATAATATCCATGCTGATTTCGCTCCCTGCTTGAATTTGCACCTGTTCAGCTATAGCTTGAGGAATGCGTACAGCTAAACTATTACCCCACTTAGCGATCGCGGCAGTCATAAAAATCACCGTCAATGTATCTATATTGTATCTACATTAGCTTGATTCTTAACTCATCTCACTATCAGTAGTAATGAATTTATGATCTTTAGTTTGTTTTAAGGCGATCGCCTTTCCAATTCGTAATGACGAGATAGAGCGATCGCCTCATTACGATATTTGCCTATAATGTAACTATTGCCGCCCAAAACACCACAAGCAGATGGCACAGATAACCATTGACATTCCCGACGAGTTAGCTCAAAAGCTAGCCCCATATCAAAATCAAATCTCAGAAGCTTTTGCGCGTCTAATCAACAACTCACTCCTCCACGAATCTATACCTAGCCTTGAGTGGACGAACATTCCTTTATCCACAGACTTCCCTACTTATTTAGAAATTCTTGATTTTTTGGTAAATCGTCCTACGTCTGAGCAAATAGCGAACTTCAAAGTTTCTGAGCGATCGCAAACTCGCCTACAGGAACTTCTACAAAAGAATCGAGATTCAAAATTACTCCCCTCTGAAATAGCTGAACTTAATCTCTACGAACATCTTGATGTTTTAATGATCATGCTAAAAATCCGATCTTATGCCGCAATACAAACTAAAAATCCCAGTGTTTCGCATTCAGCATGACCTCCTACATTTCCAGTCAGATTAGACAATTAGTAACTGATCGTGCAGGTGGGAAATGCGAGTATTGTTTAACTCATCAAGACTTCTCCATTTATAGTCATGAAATAGATCATGCAACAGCAGTCAAGCATGGCGGCTTATCGACCGAAGAAAATTTAGTTTTGGCTTGCCTACCATGTAATCGATATAAAGGCTCAGATTTGACCAGTATCGATCCAACTACCAAACAAATTACAGTCTTATTTAATCCTCGACTGCATCAATGGAATGAACATTTTGAAATCGATCAAGGTTATATTTTAGGAAAAACTACCATTGGCAGAACCACAATATTTTTATTGAAGCTAAATGAACCTAAGCGTTTAATGATCAGGCAAGCTTTAGTGTTGCAGAAACTTTATCCTTAGATTTACATTGACTGAGATCGCCTTGCCAATTCGTGATGACGGGATAGAGCGATCGCTAATGCGGTTAAAGATGTAAACAAACCTAAAAATAAAACTTAAATACAACCCCCTAGGCTTAGTGTCATAATGAGGCTGTATTAGACGACCCAAAACTCGAACGGACATGGCACCGAAAACTTCCTCTACGGCGGCAAATAGCCAAACTGACAAGGCTGCGCCTAATGGTCAGGCAAAAGCTCAAACTGCCAAACCAAGCATCAGCCCCGAAAAAAAGAAGGCACTCGATGCCATCATGCAGAAGATCGAGAAGGATCATGGCAAAGGCTCGATTATGCGGCTCGGTGATGCCACCAGTATGCGGGTCGAGACGATCCCTAGCGGTGCTTTACCCCTTGATCTTGCCCTTGGTGGTGGATTGCCCAAGGGAAGAGTAATTGAAGTATATGGTCCCGAAAGCTCTGGTAAAACGACTCTGGTTCTCCATGCGATCGCCGAAGTTCAGAGACGCGGCGGCGTAGCTGCCTTTGTTGATGCGGAACACGCCCTTGATCCAACCTATGCGGCTAACGTCGGTGTCGATATTGACAACCTGTTGATCTCTCAACCTGACTCTGGCGAAATGGCGCTAGAAATTGTTGATAACCTCGTGCGATCGATGGCGGTGGATATCATTGCGATCGACTCCGTGGCTGCCCTCGTCCCTCGTGCCGAAATTGAGGGTGAAATGGGAGCTTCCCACGTTGGTTTACAAGCTCGCCTGATGAGCCAAGCCCTTCGCAAAATTACCGCTAACGTGGGGCGTTCTAACTGTATTGTGATTTTCCTCAACCAATTGCGTCAAAAGATTGGGGTTTCCTACGGTAGCCCTGAAACGACTACGGGTGGTACAGCCTTAAAGTTCTATGCCTCTGTGCGTCTCGATATTCGCCGTATTCAAACCCTCAAGAAAGGGACAGAAGAGTTTGGGATTCGGGCGAAGGTGAAGGTTGCCAAAAATAAAGTTGCGCCGCCTTTTCGGATTGCAGAATTTGACATTATTTTTGGTAAGGGCATCTCCACCCTTGGCTGTCTTGTCGATCTTGCTGAGGAGATGAATATTATTGTTCGCAAAGGTGCTTGGTATAGCTATCAGGGCGATAACATCGGTCAAGGGCGCGATAACACAATCAAGTACATGGAAGACAAGCCCGAATTTGCTCAGGATGTCGAGCGACAGGTACGCGAAAAACTCTCCGCAGGGGCAGTGGTCTCAGCAACTAAGGTTCTGCCCGATGAGGTGGAGCCTGAAGATGATGACGATGCGCCACCAGAAGATTTTTAAGTAGTCTTAAACCAAAAAGGAAGTGCCGTGTGGCACTTCCTTTTTTTGTAGCAACCTGAAATTAGAGAGGCTTCGACTTCGCTCAGCCATCAATATAGGCTGGCTGAGCGAAGTCGAAGCCCTAAGCAGAATATCTATAAAACCAACATTTCCCGAATTAACCACTTGTTATCTTTTCGTACCAAGTCATACTCAACCATATAGCTAGCATCTTCTTTGGAGGCATCGCGGTCTAGTTCACCGTTATTAAAATAGTTTCGGGTTTCAGCAATCTTGGCAATTACTTTAGCCTTGTCTTCACCTTCAACAATTACCTTATCGACTTCACTAGACTTGACTTGATATTGCAAATAGGAATTACTACTCTTTAACTCCTGCGCTCTGCCTTTCCAGTCACTGAGGGCTGGTTCCGTCAGAATTTCGGCAAGACCGCTATCTTCGTAGGTGCTGCCTAGAGCTTTAGTTTTGGTGGCTTGCCATGTCTCGATTACTTTCATCGCAGTTGCTTGATCCAATGGACCCGGTTGGGCTTCGGGAAGGCGATCGCTAGTTTGGATAGCCTGCACAATCGTAGCAATGGGCTTTTCTAAAGGAATAAACGCTTCTGTCCGTCCAGCACCACTCAAGGCGCGAACTGCCCAAGTTAGTAAAGCCACAGAACCCACTAATAAGGCGATCGCGGCTGCAATTACCGTCACCAAGCGTCCAATTCTAAATTTTGGCTTACTCGCTTTATTGCCAGAACTGGAGCTGCTGGGTTGCGCCGAAAGAGGACGCTTAATCTCGCGGATTGGCTCAGTGCCAATGGGATTCGTAAAATTGCGTGGTGGCGGTGTGACATTGCCCAAGCGTTTTGAGCTAGATGTCTCACGGGTTACGTTGCTCCTAGCTCCAGCAGGACGATCCATTACAGGCGTAGTTGATGGTGTGCGCTGAAAACGATTTGGAGACTCTGGTGTATAGCTAGAAAGCCTTGGCTCTGGTTGAGTTCTGAGATCTTTTCTAGTGCTGGATAACTCCTCAAGGGGCGTGACTGACGATAGGCGATCGCCGCCACCTACTGGTGCAGTCCAATCCGATGACATTGAGCCAGTATTGGGTAGCTCCTCCAAATAGGCTTGGACTTGATCATCGGCAAAATAATCCTTAAGCGAGACAATCTGGCTCATTAGGTCGCGGAAGTGGGGATAGACTTCTTCCTGTAGCCAACGTTCGCTATACAGACATAATCCAGGCAATAAATCAGGTGCGCCTTCGGAGTTTTGACGGATAAAAGCAACTTGATCGTCTTCTGCACTTTTGTCGATCGCGCCACTCGCTTCTTCGGTTTGTCCGAGTAATAACGCACAGACTGCTTTTTCTAAGTAAATATCTTGCTTAGCACTGAGCTTAACCAGTAGTCCTTTGGCTCGGCGGATTAGAGCGGGTTGACGTTGCGAAAATCCACGGGCAATCAGGGCATAGACAGCGAGATAGGTAGCCACCGAGGAGGGGCGACGTGCCTCTTCTTCAAAGAGGACTTGCTGCTCACTGGAAGTCATGTAGCTGCGGAGTTGTTGAATAAATCGGAGGAAGTCATCGATCCCAAGACTGGAATAGTCATTCCCCGACCCATCGATTCCCCTGCGGGCATCTAACATCTCTTGTAGTAGCGCCATGCCTTTGCGATGATCGTTGGCATGATTGTCAGGAGTTGATAATAATTCAAGGATGCGATAGGGACGTAGACGAAATAGATCTGCTTGAATTTCACTGCGAATACTCAAAAATAGACCTTCGCGGAGCAGCAGTTCTTGCGCTGACTCTAAGGAGTTAGCTGCAAACTCGTACTGTCCTTGCTTCCAATATTCACGACCTAGATCTAGATAGGACAGAGATACCGATAGCAGTAGGTCTGGATCGTAGGGAGAGACTCGCGCGGACTGATACTCAGCCTCATCGGGGTCGTAATAAGGTTTGGCAATGGATAAAACTTTTTCTGATTCACCAAGCTCGTACAGAATTAGCAACAAACCCACAAAATCTTTTTCGTCAACCTCGATCTGTGGCGGCGTGAGGTTGCTTATTGTTAATGGATCTGGGCTTAAGGGACTTACGCCACCTAGCTCGGTTTCTATAGGATTCCTTAACTGCTGATCGCGTTCAACTAAGGCTTCATAGGCTTGATCAATAATCCGTTTGCGTGAGGCGATCGCCGCATCAGAATATTCTCGCCTTGGCATCGATAGCAGGCGATCGCGGTGGGCTTGGTGGATTTTGTCTAAGCCCGATAAGTGGGTTAACCCAAGGATACGATAGCAGTCTAGCGGAACTCTCACTTTGCTTTTTTACCCAAAATTTCAATTGGAAATGCCGATCTCAACGCCGATAATGCCAACCTATTGGTCTCTAAAAAAAGACTCTCCGAACTTAACACGCTAGATATCTTATATACGGCTGCTGCACGGGTCATGTACGAGATAGATACAGATCTGTGCTGTACGGGAGGTTGTGGGCAAAACTGCGTACTACAAAATTGCCTACATAGAACGCCCGAATTATACACCAAGTCCAAGAGATTGGTGAAAAATGCCTAAGCAAAACTTATGGCGCTGTAGTGTTAATCCTCTAGTTATCAAGGGCGATCGCTTTATCGATTGCCAGTTTTTCATTAAGACGCATTTGATAAATTGCTAAATCCCTTGGTTGAATCCCGCTAATAATGCAAAAGCTATCGGTATCAATGCCACGGGCTAGCATCTCAATACACCAAGTATGACGGGCTTGCTCGATCGCCAAGGGTGAACCATCGAGATTGCGATAGGGTTGCGTCCAGCGTTCCCACCTTTGCTCGATTTCTTCTAGGGACAGAGGTTTGTAGTCGCTACTAATAAACAGCGCATCAGTCCAATCGGGAATCGTATGGTCATATTTGTCCTGTTTATCGGACTTACGGGTTTTGAGGTAAGCACTGAGGGGGTTACTGTTCGCAGATCCGTAGCGATGTCCTAGAATTTTTTGGTTGAGCGGTGCGAGTCTTGCCGAGTCACCGTCACTGCCCTTAATCCGCAAGATCCCGTGATTAGCTTGGTGTTGATAGTCGTTAATGCATAAATTAATAATGTTATGGGTAGTTAACCCTGCGCCGAATAATACATAGGCGATCGCATAGTCCTTGGTTCCGCATTTTTTGGCTTGCAGGAGGATTTCCCGTACAGTTTCCGCAGGGATATCCATCACCGAATGCGAAGACGTAAGGGGAATCACCTCCTGCACAAACATATCGACAAGGGTATTGATAAAATCATCGCGATCGCGCCAAATTGCTTGAATGTCACTGGTTAACGTGATCACGGCATAGCCCAAAATGCAGGTATTGAGCAGATTTGCCAACTTAATCGGCGGCAGCGCGTACTGCAATCGTGAATTACTCAAGACATCACTAATCGCTGTGGCGATCGTGTGGTTAACTTGATTGATCCCTTGGGCAAGGGCTTGCCGACTCTCCAAGGGATACTGTCCCGCCTCACCGACAAGCGATCGCACCAATTCAGGCACACTCTCCACCGCCCGTAGCGAACTCTGGATATAGTATTTGAGAAATCTTCTCAGATCTCGCTGATTAGAGATGTCCGACACCATGAGCGACTCTCCTACTTGCGCCAACACCAAATATTTCTGTAAGCATTCTTGCAGTACCGCCAACAATAAACCATGTTTATTACCAAAGTGCCGAAATAGAGTTACCTCATTTACTTGAGCGAAATCAGCAATCTGACGAGTGGTTGTCTCGGTAATTCCCTTGCTAGCAAACAACTCCAGCGCCGTATTGACGATGCGTTGCCTTGTGGGAATACGAGATACAGACGTGGAGGTATGTACCATTGAGATGATTTGCAAGTGATACTTGCATTATTACTAAAAAAGCGGTTAGACTTAGAACAAGTGTAAGTGATACTTGCATTTCCTCACCACCTCTCAAGTTGTTATTTCATGACCGCCACCACAGAAGCCCCATCAACTAACCAAAAGCTAAACTGGACTAACGTCGCGTTTTTCAGCGCTTTTCACCTTGCTGTATTAGCTGCTCCCTTCTATTTTTCATGGCAAGCAGTAATCCTGACCGTATTTTTGCATTGGTTGTTTGGCAGTATCGGGATTACCCTTGGTTATCATCGATTGCTTAGCCATCGCAGCTTCCAAGTGCCTCAGTGGTTGGAATATATTATTGCCACTATCGGCGCATTAGCTTTGCAAGGTGGCCCTGTGTTTTGGGTCGGCGGTCATCGTCAACACCACGGTTTTACAGAAGACAACCAAAAAGATCCCTATTCTGCAAATAAAGGCTTCTGGTGGAGCCATATTATGTGGATCATGTACTCCAAGCCTGAGCATTTTCAACGCTCAAACTATAACAAGTTTGCTCCTGATCTCGCCAACGATCGCTACTATACATTTCTCGATTATTACTTTTTGCTATTGCAAATCCCCCTTGCCATCATCCTCTACGTAGTTGGTGAATATGCCTTCTCTGGCTTAGGTCTATCCTTCTTGGTCTATGGCGTGGCTGTTCGTTCCGTATTCCTATGGCACAGCACTTGGTTGATCAATTCTGCCTGTCATAAGTGGGGCTACAAAAACTTTGCCGAACATCCTGACCATTCGACAAATCTGTGGTGGGCGGCAATCTTGACCTATGGTGAAGGCTGGCACAACAATCACCATGCCTACCCCAAGTCCGCTAAGGCTGGTTTGAAATGGTGGGAGATCGATCCAACATGGTCAGTAATTAGCTTGCTCAAAGCGGTTGGTCTAGCCAAAAAAGTCTATCTGCCCGAACCTTGGCAGCCTAGCAAGTAACTTTGAAATAAAAAAGCCTCGCGTCGGCGAGGCTTTTTTATTTGAGCAAATTTATTTGAGCAAAAATAGATACATTGGTCAGAATATCTCTATGGCAACCTTAGGTCATGGGTTAACAAATTTGGGAAGTCAAGTACATGGATAATCGCCACATTCGCTTTAGCGATCGCCAAGATGAAGTAGATCTAACACAGTTACAGGAATTATTAAAACTTGGCGCATTTTGGGCAAAGGAGAGAACCCTATCTGGTTTGGCGATCGCTATAGCTAACTCTAAGCCCGTGGTGACAGTGTGGGATGGCGATCGCTTAATTGGTCATGCTCGCGCCACCAGTGATGGCATTTATCGCGCCACTATTTGGGATGTGGTGATCCATCCTGATTATCGTGGTACAGGACTAGGGCGCAATCTGGTACAGACAGTGATAGCCCATCCCCATGTCCGTGATGTGGAAAGGGTGTATCTGATGACTACCCATCAACAGAAATTCTATGAGCATATTGGCTTTACCCAAAATGCTTCGACGACGCTAGTCTTGGCTAATCAAAACTTAAGTTGCGATCGCGAGTTACTCACCTCTGATGATTTAGATCAGTCGATGACAATATTAGATGTTGCGACAGTAGCGACATCTAAGTAGATTCTGAGCAGAATCTAGATACGGCAATCCTAAATTAAATGAAGTGCCGCCCCTCACTTTTTGAGTCTACATATTCTTATCAGATTCTAATCAGACTGGTGATAGCTAGCCATAGGAGAGATATTTAGGCTTTGGTTTTGATTAGCCAATGTGTGAATGTTTGCCAAGGGCTGAATTTAGCTATTTTATGTTTTGGAATAAGTTATAAACAACCTTAGTTTTATGTTCTTAATAGCTCATTTATACTGTTAAGAAACTAATATCTAGACGTATTTTTACAATCTTTGTCCTAGAGTTAATCCTATAATCTACTGAATGTATATTTAGATACGTTTGATTGGTTTGCAATTGTTTCTGATCAGGTGAATTTAGATTAAATTTCCTGTTTTTGGGTTTAGAAATTAACCCGAATAGACTAATCAGGAGCTAATATAGCTTTCCTAAATCATTTGGAGATTCTAGGGGCAGTAGAAGCACATCGCTTTGGAATGACCTTTTACTAACCATTTGGGATTGCTATGTTGACAGGGTTTAAGTTCTTAAATCCATAGATAAAACCGTCTTTATATCCTATTAAAATCTCTATATTAAAAATAATAAAATCTATAATTAGTCGTAAGCTTACTGATAGATTTTGACAAACGTTGTTAATCTTGATTTAACTGTTTAGAGATATAATATGGGTATCTGAAATATACATAGTTATTTTCTCCTTACCCTACGGGATCTCTTGGGAGTCCATGATCGAAACATCATCTCAGAATCAAAAACGGACAAGAAGCGAATTTGAACGCCAACTACATCGCCTAGAGCAAGATTCTCTGCGAATGGGGGCGCTCGTGGAAAATTCGTTTCTGCTTGCCCATGCTGCCCTATTTGAACGGGATCTTGAAGCTGCAACTCGGATTGATGCTCAGGATCGCCAGATTGATCAAATCTACCGTCAGATCGAAATGGATTGCATTGAGCTAATTGCTCTACAGTCCCCTGTTGCCCGCGATCTGCGGTTGCTCAGTGCCTTGATGCAGCTCATCCGCGATATCGAACGCATCGGTGACTATGCCGAGAATCTTGGTGATATTGCAATCAAGCTTTTTCCCTATCCGCCGTCACCCTATCTTGGTGAGTTGCAAGTCATGTCTAATCGTTGTCGCGCAATGCTAGCGATGAGTTTAGAAGCCTTAGCTAATCTCGATGAAAATATTGGTTTGGAAATCAAATCTAAGGATGATGCCGTTGATTATGACTATCAGCACATCTATGAGTTACTGGCATCGCAAAAGCACTTTGGCGAGCCGTTAGAACCTGTAATGCTGATGGTATTGGCAATCCATCATTTAGAGAGAATGGCAGACCATGCCACTAATGTTGGACTTAGAGTCGCCTACATTGTCACAGGCAAGCTGGGTTAAATAATGTGAGTTCGATATAGCTATTTGCGCCGCACTAAGAGCGTTACAAATAACTAAAAGCGGTAAAAATTGCTTTGCAATTTTTACCGCTTTTAGCTTTCGTCGAACTGACGTTAGATATAGGTTAGGCATAGAGCAGCATAGCTAAAAACAAGAAGTGAGTTGTCGGGCTTTACGCCACAACTCACTTCTTGTTTTTATGTCCTCAGCAAAACTTACTTGGCTATAAATAAAAATTGACTTTCTCTGCAATCTGAGGCATCACCAAAGGCGATCGCGCGGTAATCTAGATTAGGTGCTTTATAGCGCATCTGAATTTAAGTGGGAAAGTTTTAAGGATTGAAATGAAGTCATATTTGGCGGCTGCCGTGCAAATGACCAGTGTCTCTGACGTAGATAAAAATCTGGCTCAGGCCGAAGATTTAATTCAACTGGCGGTAAATCGAGGTGCAGAGTTAGTTTGTTTACCTGAAAATTTTTCGTTTTTAGGTGATGAGGTTGAAAAAACCAAGCTTTCTACAGAAATTGCAGAAAAGAGTGAAAAGTTTTTAATTACGATCGCCCAACGCTACCAAATTCTCTTACTTGGTGGTGGTTTTCCTGTACCTGTAGGTAATTCTGAAAAAGAACCTAGCCCCAAAATGTACAACACCGCGCTGTTGATTGGGCGAGAAGGTGAGGAATTGGCGCGTTATCGGAAGATGCACCTGTTTGATGTCAACCTGCCCGATGGCAATATTTATCACGAGTCAGCAACGATCTTGGCTGGCTCCGAAGCTCCACCAGTATATAGCTCAGAGAAATATGGCAATTTGGGATTGTCAGTATGCTACGACGTTCGGTTCCCAGAGCTATATCGCTATCTTTCCAAAAATGGGGCTAACGTTCTGTTTGTACCTGCGGCATTTACCGCATTTACGGGTAAAGATCATTGGCAAGTACTGTTACAGGCTAGGGCGATCGAAAATACGAGCTATGTGATTGCGCCTGCTCAGGTGGGAATGCATACCCCCCGCCGTCAGTCCCACGGTCACGCTATGATTATTGATCCTTGGGGCTTGGTGTTAGCCGATGCGGGCGATCGCCCTGGGGTGGCGATCGCCGAAATTCAACCTTCACGCATCGACCACATTCGCCGCCAGATGCCTTGTCTGCAACATCGTACTTTTTTTGAGTGATTAATCAACCAAAGTGCTACGCGATTCGTGGCACTTTGGTTAACAAATGAGATGAGTGATTTGGTAAAACTTCTATTGCTTTAGCTATAGAAGACAAAATCTTAAATAGCTATATAATATTCTTGTACCTTTTTTCTGTACCTTATTGAATCGAAGTTGCAACTAGTAACGTCTAATCAGCTTAGCAGCTTCATTTAATTGGATTGTTCTATAAAATCTTACAAAAAATCTTACAAAAGTCTTATAAAAAACATTAAAATATCTAGGCTTAATCACGAGTTAGATCCTGAATTTGCTTCGCATCAACCTCATAAGTCATGTCAACTTAGCGAAGCTAGCCTTAGATCGATTCATGTAAGCCTCTATATTCCCCAAACCAGACTTGCTATCCCATCCCTATATTTAGTTAGTCCTACTCCTCCAAGATCCACCCATTTTTGGCGCAATTTGGCGTAAGCAGTTATGCAATCTCTTCCAGTGCTTGGTAATACAATTCGACCATTGCAGCATCGTGACTTAGAGTTTATCCAACGAGTTGCCGATCCCGTTGACCTTGAGCAAATTGCTGTCAGCGACATTAGTGGCTGTCGCAATCGCCAAAAAGTCAGCCTTCATCAACTTGCAAGTTGGTTACCCGCACCTGTGCAGACCTTGCTCAAGCCCTATGTGCGTGCCTATGTATCTGAATGCAATGGCGTGATTCAGGGATTTATTCGGGTATCACCCTTCAATAGCAACAGTAGTACTTGGCAGATTGATCGAGTCGTGGTGCTGCCCGAAGCCCAAAATGGTTTACATAATGTTGGCACACAGTTAATTCGCTACTGTCTAGAATCTTGCCTAGAGGCTAGGACTTGGGTATTGCAAGTCGATATCAACCAAAAGGACATGATTGCCCTCTATCGACAAAATGGTTTTCAACCCCTTGCCCAATTTACCGATTGGGAAATAGACGCTGAGCATTTGCAAGAACTAGCACAGCACTCGCCAGACTTACCAAACCTGATGCCCGTTAGTAATGCTGACGCTGGGTTGCTCTATCAACTAGATACAGCAGCGATGCCGCCGCAGATTCGCCAAGTCTATGACCTGAATGTCGATGACTTTCGAGCGAAGGCTATGGATAAACTGATTAACCACGGATCTCTGCTGCTTAATCATTTACAGGATGTGTCGGGGTATGTCTACGAGCCACAGCGCAAGGCGGCGATTGGGTACTTTTATTTGCTATTGCAACGTCCTAGCCTCAATCAAACTGAGGAAAAGCTGATCCACCATTGCCAGCTTACGGTGCATCCTGCCTACACATGGCTCTACCCTGAGCTAACTTCTCAGATAGCGCAAATAGTGGTTAAACAGTCTCCTGAAAAATCCTTAGCCCAAACTAGCTTGCAGATCTCATCCGCTGATTATCAACCCGAACGCGAAGACTATTTAGAAGGAATCTATGCTCAACGCCAAGGTCATTCTTTGCTAATGGCGCGATCGGTTTGGCATAAGATTCGTGAGACTAAGCCTGTGCTGGATGGGCTTCAGCTTTCGCGGATGTTATCAGGGTTGCAGCCAACCCAGAAGCCAATTCCTGGGCGGATTGAGACAGGCTTGTCGCAACATCAGCATACAGATGAGCCTCTCTAGGAGCGCTATTTGAATTTGGGGTGACTGGCTCAAGATTCTCTGAGGGACGGTCAATCTAAGAAGTTATGGTCACCCTTCGATATTTTGGTTCAATTTATACAAAACAATGATCCACAAAATCGTTACGATTAGATATTGGACATTTAGGCATTGGATGCACCTTTAAGAACGCTTGACTATGAAAATTCTCAAAATCCAGACATTACGCGGTCCAAATTATTGGAGTATCCAAAGGCATCAGCTTGTAGTTGTGAGATTAGATTTAGAGGATTTTCAGTTACAACGTCCTACTTTTTATCAAAATCTGTGTAAAGTGTTGCCAAGCCTAGCAAGCAAGGCTCTAGATCAGCGTACAGATATTAGTGATGCTGACTTCTTGGCTGTTGTCGTGCAGGAAGTAGCGATCGCTTTGCAGGGATATATCGGCATGAATGTTGACTTTGGGACGATCCGTGCCACGGTTGAGCCGAATATTTATCAAGTTGTATTTGAGTATCAGACTGAAGACGCTGGAAGGTATGCAGCGAGGGCTGCCGTGCGTATCTGTAATAGCGTTATGGAGACGGGAACCTATCCCACCCATGAGCTGCAAGAAGACCTTAAGGATTTGCGCGATATTCGTCTTGATGGTCAGCTAGGTCCCAGTACAGAGTCAATTGTGGCGGAGGCAAAGGCGCAAAACATTCCTTGGTTGGCGTTGGGCAGTCGCGCGATGATCCAACTAGGCTATGGTGTGCATCAAAGCCGTATCCAAGCGACCTTATCAAATAAAACGGGGATCTTGGCGGTAGAGCTTGCCTGTGACAAGGAAGGCACAAAGCAAATTTTACGGGATTCGGGTGTGCCAGTGCCAAGGGGAACCACAATCCGATCGCCTAAGTATCTAGAAGAAGCAATTAATGAGGTTGGTGGATTTCCGATTGTAATTAAGCCCCTGAGCGGTAATCACGGACGCGGGATCACCATCGATGTCCGCACTCTCAAGGAAGCGATCGCTGCCTTTGATATGGCGCAAGAAGTATCCGAGGAAGTAATTATTGAGCGTTTCCATACGGGGCGAGACCATCGCGTTTTGGTGATCAATGGCAAATTTGTAGCGGTTGCGGAGCGCGTCCCTGCCAATGTCACAGGGGATGGCGTTTCGACGATCGCGCAACTAATTGAAATTACCAACCAAGATCCCCGTCGTGGTGATGGACATGACAATGTGTTGACCCGCATCGAGATTGATCGCACCAGCATCGATATTCTGGCGCGACAAGGTTTTACATTGGAGTCTGTCCCACCAAAGGGCGAAGTCTGCTACCTCAAAGCGACTGCTAACCTCAGCACAGGTGGTGTATCCGTAGATCGTACCGACGAAATCCATCCTGAAAATGTTTGGTTAGCGGAACGAGTCGCCAAAATTATCGGTTTAGATATTGCGGGGATCGATGTTGTTACCGAAGATATCTCCAAGCCCGTGCGCGAAACTGATGGCGCGATCGTCGAGGTGAATGCTGCCCCCGGCTTTAGAATGCACACTGCACCTAGTATTGGCACACCGCGCAACGTGGCAGCCCCTGTTATCGATATGCTATTCCCTGCGGGAGCGCCTACCCGTATCCCGATTGTGGCAATTACAGGCACGAACGGAAAAACTACCACCACTCGCCTGATCGCCCATATCTTCAAGCAGACGGGTAAACGCATTGGTTTTACGACTACGGACGGCATTTATATTGGCGAATGTCTGGTGGAGAAGGGTGATACAACAGGTCCCTATAGCGCTCAGGTGATTTTGCGTGATCCCACCGTTGAGGTGGCGATACTAGAGACGGCAAGGGGCGGCATTTTAAGATCTGGTCTGGGCTTTGATGGCTGTGATGTCGGCGTAGTGATGAATGTGCAGGCAGATCACCTTGGAATTGGTGATATTGACACCATCGAAGATCTGGCGCGGCTCAAGAGTGTAGTGGCAAGGACGGTACTACCGCATGGTTACGCGATTCTGAATGCCGATGATCCTTTGGTAGTGGCGATGGCGCAGCAGGTTTCATCGAAGATTGCCTACTTCAGCATGGAGCCAGATAACCCATTGATCAAATCCCATCTTGAGAAGGGCGGATTGGCGGCTGTTTATGAATCAGGCTATTTAACCATTCTCAAGTCGGATTGGAGATTACGCATTGAAGAAGCGGTGAATGTGCCAGTGACTTTGGGCGGACGAGCGGCTTTTAATATTCAGAATGCCCTTGCCGCAAGTTTGGCGGCTTTTGCCCAAGATGTGCCGATTGACCAGATTCGCCAAGGTTTAGCGACCTTTGTCGCCTCTAGCGCCCAAACCCCCGGACGCATGAATCTATTTGACTTGGGTAAGTTCCATGCCTTGGTTGACTACGCCCACAACCCTGCGGGCTTTAAGGCGATCGCTGATTTTATCCAGAAATGGGAAGGCGAAGCGATCGGTGTAATTGGTGCTCCTGGCGATCGCCGTGATGAGGACATCATCGAGCTAGGTCAGTTAGCGGCAGGTATGTTTAGTCGCATCTTTATCAAAGAAGATAAAGATCTGCGGGGAAGGGAGCCGCGAGTAGTTGCCGATCTCTTACGTCAGGGCGTTAGCTCCGTGAATAGCGATCTTCTCTGTATTACAATTCTTGACGAAGCGGAAGCCCTCACTGCGGCGCTCGATAGCGCTCCCCAAAGCAGTCTGATTGTGGTATTTCCTGACAAAGTGGATCAAGCAATTGCTATCATTGAAGCGCGAAAGTCCAAATTGTCGTCGTAAAGTCCGCCTATGCCGCGTGTAATTTGCCTTGGCGAAGTCTTAATCGATCAGATCGCTGAAGATATTGGTGTCCCCTACGATCAGGTGAGCAATTGGCATCCCTTTTTTGGGGGTGCGCCCGCTAATGTTGCCTGTGGTTTAGCCAAGCTGGGTACACCCGTTAGCTTGATTAGCTGTGTCGGTAAGGATCAGGTAGGAACCGACCTATTAAAGCAACTCGGAGCCGCAGGGGTCGAGACTTCAGGAGTACAGGTACATCCCGAATCCGTCACCCGTCAGGTCTATGTCACCCGTGATGCTAAAGGCGATCGCAGTTTTGATCGTTTTAATGGTGATGCCGATACGGTTTTTGCAGATACGCTGATGTCGGCGGAGCATTTGCCAGAGCATCTATTTGCTGATGCTAAGTTTTTGATCTTAGGAACATTGGGACTGGCTAGCCCTCAGACTTCGCGAGCGATCGGCAGAGCGCTCAAGCTTGCTGAGCAATATTTTGTAAAGGTGGTAGTAGATATTAATTGGCGAGCGATGTTTTGGAAGCATCCTGAACAGATCGCGATCCTCCTACCTCTGTTGTTGAAATATACTGATTTTGTAAAAATGACCGAGGATGAGGCGAAGCTACTGTTTCGGCTGACCAGTCCTGCGGCGATCGCCCAAGCCTATAACCATTTAGAAGGTATTCTGATCACCAATGGTGACAAAGACTGTCGCTACTACCTTGGTGAAAAGCAAGGCAGACATCCTGTATATCCTGTGCATTCAGTGGATACGACGGGGGCAGGCGACTCATTTTTGGCAGCTTTTATCCATCGCATTTACCATCGTCCCCTAACACATTTATTAGAGCCACAATTTGCCCAAGAGGTGATTAGCTACGCCTGTGCCGCAGGTGCTTTGACTACCCTTGATATGGGGGCGATCGCTGCTCAACCAAGCGATCGGCAAATTCGTGAGTTTTTGGCTATGCGTGAGGCAAAACATTAGTTATGAACGCTCTATCTTTGCCCACATGGGTCATCCATATTTCCAGTGTGATCGAATGGAGTGTGGCAATTTGGCTGATTTGGGAATATGACAAAAAGCGCCCTAACCGTGGCTGGCGCAATCTAGCATGGGCAATGTTTCCTGCTTTAGTAAGTGCGATGTGTGCAGTGACTTGGCACTTTTTTGATAATGCTGATTCCTTAGAATGGCTAGTCACGGTGCAAGCCGCCTTGACCTTGATCGGTAATACGACTTTGGCGATCGCTGCCTATGGCATTTGGAAGATATCTTCTGCCAAACTATAAAGTACCTGCTTCTAACTGTTCTAGATAAATGAATTCAGGAGATTTCACCCCTGCTTTAGCTCGGATTTGTACAAGCTCAGGGGACTCAAAAAACTTCTTGGCATGATCAAGTTTTGTCCATGCTGAGAAGTGAACAATCCTATTGGGATCATGCTCATATTTGAGAACCTGATAGGATATCTCGCCCGCTTGTTTACGAAGATCGGCAGCTTCATCGAAAATCTTTTTCCAAGCTAGATAATCAATGACTTCATGAACAATCAAGACATATTGCATACTTGGGATTGATATAAGTAATTCAAATAAGAAAAACAGGGCTTCGACTTCGCTCAGCCAGCAATATACGATGGCTGAGCGAAGTCGAAGCCTCTTGAATTTATTTGGAATTACTATATAAGTAAAACAGTAGTAAACGATAATTTTTACACAAGTATGTCCAAAGAAACTTTATTCGGTTTATCCCTGTTTCCCTACTTAGCATTTCTTTGGTATGCCACTAAATCTCAGCAGTTTCCCAAATTAGGGCTGTGGGGTTTTTATGGAACTTTGGTTTTTGTGGCGATTACGATTCCCGCAGGGATCTATGCTCAGACTCAATATCATGACGTGTTAGCCAATGTGGACTGGCTGCATGGTGCTGCCGAATCTTTTTTGACCATGACCAATATCTTGTTAGTGATTGGTTTTAAAAATGCTCTGAGTCAAGAGAAATAGGACAATCCCAAATAAAGAAAAGTGCATTCCTTCAGAGTGTGCTTTCATCAGCTCAAAAATTTGCAAACGATCTATGGCTTGAGAACATCGCCTTATGCAGATTTGCTATAGTAGTCAGCAGGCATTGCTGTTGAACTGTTAAAAAACAAAATCACTTTATCAAAGCATTTTATAGTCCTCTAATTAGCTGAGGAAATTATGAACAGATATTATCGAAACGTCGCTCAGATCTGCATGGGATTCTTAGTCGTGGCGATCGCAAATCCTGCTAACGCTCAGACTGATTCAGCGTCGCCCCGTCGCGGCGATGCTGATCGCTTGCGTCCTAGCCTTGGACAGCCAATTGAGCCAACTAATACTGATCAATTTTCTCCTAGTCAAGAGTTACCCGACTCTAATCTTCAGATTCGGAATATTAATCTTGAGTACACTCCTGTGGAGTCCGTAGTTCCCGGAATTTATAATGCTTCTCCCCAGAAGGTCAATCGCTCAGGTACTTTCAGTACCGATCCGCTCAACGCCATTCCTATTTTTCAAGAATCAACCCAACCTAGCCGCAGACCACAAAAATAAAAATAGAGTTGGATAGTCAAAACTTAACCCCAGAAGATGAGTGGCGGCGCTTTGCGCCGCCACTCATCTTTTTTATAGGCAATTCAAATAAGAAAACTAGGGCTTCGACTCCGCTCAGCCACCGTATACCGATGGCTGAGCGAAGTCGAAGCCTCTTGAATTTATTTGAAATTGCTATAGCTGTAAAAAGTCAGATAAAGCTGTATCCAGATCCTCAGTGAGTAGATGTCCTGTCGCAAGCCCACAGGCACGACTAAGAGGGAGTGCCGCAGCTAGCGCAAAAGCTCCTCGACGCGCGATCGCACCATCAAGGGTCGTGGTCACTACGACATCTAAGCCCGCATTCATGGCGATCTTTGCTGCATCATAGCTGGTCAAAAGACCACCCATCGCCATCGGTTTCAAAATAATAATATCCGCCGCCTTTGCCTGAATTACCCGTTGTAGTTGCGCCAAACTATTGACCGATTCATCGGCGGCAACAGGGATCGGTTGCGAGACTTTGATCTTTGCCATACCTCCCAAATCCTCGGCAATCACAGGCTGTTCCACATATTCAATGTTGAGAGGTGCTAATTTCTGTAAATTACTAATTGCCGCCGCCACTGACCAAGCTTGATTGGCATCAATCCGAATGGGGATACTCTCCCCAATTTGCGATCGCACAGCTTTGACTCTTTGCCAATCCTGCTCAAAGTCCTTTGTGCCTACCTTGATTTTGATGCAAGCATATCCCTGCTTTGTATAGGCTTGCGCTTGGGCGGCGGCAAGGTCGGGCGCGATCGCCCCAATCACTGCATTAACTGGTACAGGATCACGAACTACTCCATGATCCAAATTTGCTAATAACTGAGCGATCGATATGCTCTGTGACTGAGCAAGTAAGTCCAATAATGCCAACTCAATCCCATGCTTTGCGGCGGGTTTGTGACTGTATTTTTCTAATACTTTCTGAATATCTTCAATACTTTTAATTTCAACATCAATGAGCGATCGCTGAACTTCTATCAACACATTTTCCACATCGCTCAAAGATTCCATGCCAAATCCATCAAGGGGCGCAGATTCACCTAAGCCAATATGCTGAGTTTCCCGACATGATTGATTGAATTGGCGATCGCTAATTTTAATTACAAAACCTTTACGATCTAAAATAGTTCCTATAGACGTTCTAAACGGTTCTAGGAAAGGAATTTGATAAGATTGATACTGAAGTGATTGAACAATAAAAGTCACAATATATAAAAGTTAGAAGAGCTAGAAGTTATAAAAAGTTATAAGAATATCGGTTGATGTTGAAAGTGGAAATTCTTAGTTTATATTCATTACAAGGACTTCACTAGGGATTTTTAAGTAATGATTAAAAACAGTTTATTGGCTTCTGCTAGCTTGATTGCCTTCAGTCTAGTGACTAATGTCGCCTCTGCCTCTGCTGACCAATGGTACTTCTACGTTCAAAATAATAGTAGTAGTGCTATCAAAAAGTTGTTAGTTGGTGAACCTAACAAAAGTTGGGGAATGTTTGATATCGGTTCAGGTATTGCCTCTGGGGAAAATACTAAAATGATTTGGGACAGTTCTACTGATGGACAGCTATGTAGACAATGGATTAAAGCTGAGTTTGCCGATGGCAGTGAAAGTACTCCTGTAGTGATTGATTTTTGCCAAGATCTAGACGATCCGATCGTTTTTCAGTAACACCCGAATAAAAAAGAAAAAGCGGCGCTGTGCGCCGCTTTTTCTTTTTTGAAGATTTTTAACTTACTGAGGTGAAGTCAGCACGCGATCGATTAATCCATACGCCAATGCTTCTTCAGAAGACATATAGTAATCACGATTCATATCGCGCTCGATTTTTTCAAGGGGTTGAGAAGTGCGCTTGGCGTATTCTTCATTCAACTTCTGGCGAATCCGAATGATTTCTCTAGCTTCAATCTCAATGTCCGAAGCTTGTCCCCTCGTACCACCTGAAGGCTGGTGAATCATGATTCTGGCATTGGGCAACGCATAACGCTTACCTTTAGCTCCCGCCATGAGCAAGTATGAACCCATCGAAGCCGCCAGTCCCACACAGATGGTGGTCACATCTGACTTGATATGTTGCATCGTGTCAAAGATGGCTAAGCCTGCTGAAACAGATCCCCCAGGAGAATTGATATACATATAGATATCTTTAGTTTGATCTTCAGCATCAAAGTAAAGTAGACGCGCAATGATCGAATTTGCCATCCCATCCGAAACTTCGCCGCTTAGAAAGATAATTCTTTCCATAGACAGACGCTCGTAAATGCCGATCCATTGCGTAAATGAGTCGCCAGGATAACGATAAGGAACTCTAGGAACACCGATAGGCATAGTTTTAGAATTGGTAATTGAGTGGTTGGCTTTTAGGTTTTTGCATTTAGCATCTAGCTTTTAGCATTTAGTATTTGATAGCTATCTTGACATTGGTTATGGAATTTAAAATCAACTTAACTAACAGCTACCGACTAAAAGCGAAATGCTAAACAAGGGCAGGTACTGCTTTGGGTAAGTCTTTTGCGCTTTCAAGAACACGATCAATTAGTCCATACTCCTTGGCTTGTTCAGGAGTCATATAAAACATCCGATCCATATCCTTCGTAATCGCATCGGGTTCTTTGCCTGTGTTACGCGATAGGATATTCACCATTGCGGCACGGTTAGCCAATACTTCCTTAGCTTGGATTTGTAGGTCAGAGGCTTGTCCCCTAGTCTGGCGACGGGCTTGATGTAATACGATGGTCGCATTGGGCAAGCTAGCGCGGAAGCCCTTAGTACCACTGGATAGAATCATGGCGGCTGTCCCCATGGCTTGACCAAGGCAGATCGTATGGACGGGAGGCTTGATATAGTTGAGGGTGTCGCAGATGGCGAAGGCTTCGGTCTCAAAGCCGATCGCATCACCTGTGTACCAAGATGTCCCTGTGGAGTTGATATAGAGGAAGATTGGTTTTTCGGGATCTTCGTATTGCAAATACAGAAGTTGAGCGATGAGCAGTTCGGTAACATCGACACCAAGCTGCTGTTTATATTCGTCGGGAGATACAAGGGGCAACCCAAAGTAAATAATTCGCTCTTTGAGCAAGAGCGAAGGTAAGTCAGGCGGTGGTGTGCGTCCGTATGACGAATCCCCTGAATATGCGGCTTGTACGGCTTGGGGAACAGAGCGAGAAGGTCGATCCATGTTGATTCGTGTTAATGACACTGACATTGTTAGCTTATCACAGCGATCCCATCGGTTTTAGCAAGATGCTGGAGGATTGAGGTAGGGTTAGCCGTCTCCATCCTAGGGACTTTACCAAAAAATAAAAGCAGTGCTTTTGCACTGCTTTTATTTTTTGGAACGGCTGATCGCAACTCATGAAGGTGCGACAACAATGTTATGAATTAAAACCCAAACCTAGTCAGGGTTTTCATAATAGAAGAACAGGGCATAGCCCTGTTCTTCTGTGGTATTAACTGGCGAGATCTAGCTCTCTCGCAGGTTGGGATTCCTTGAGACGTGCTTCTTCTGCCCAATAATCGGCGAGTTGAGCTTCGATCTCACTGCGGACAATCTCGCGATATTCGAGGAAATGCTCGTTGTGGGCGCAAACGGTGAGGTAATGCTCCCATACCGCAGGATTGTTCTTGATCATGCTAAACAAGTGATGCCAGAACTTCCAACGGGTTTCACGTTTGAAACCTTGTCGCCAGATCACGATCGCCAAAGCCTTGAGATCGATCAAGCTGGGAAGCTTGGGTGGAGCCTGTACCCTTGGCGCACCTAACTTCAAGAAATAGCGATAGACGCGATCGAGGTAAGCCGTGGGTTCGTATAAAGCGCAGAATGATTCCACATATTCACGGGCAATCTCTTCGACGGGGCGCGTCGGTACGAAGTTCATCAAGGTGGTTTGGTTGATGTTGCCGTCCTTGGCGCGGAGTCTACCTTCTTTTTCGAGACGATGCCAGAGGGCGGTGTGGGGCAAGGCTTGGAGCATCGCAAAGGTGGTGGTGGGAATGCCTGTCAATTCGGCAAAACGGACAATGCGATCGCCTGCGCCAGATTTTTCACCATCAAAGCCTATAATAAAGCCCGCCATGACGCGAATGCCTGTCTTTGTGATGGTTTCCACCGCATCTAGTAGTGACGACCTTGTGTTTTGGAATTTCTTGGTCATCTGCAAACTATCTTCGTCGGGGGTTTCAATGCCGAGAAATACTGCATCGAAGTAACATTCCACCATCAAATCCATCAGTTCTTGATCGCCAGCCAGATCGATCGAAGCCTCGGTATTAAAGCGGAAGGGATATTGATGTTCTTGCTGCCAGACCTTCAGTTCTTGCAAGAGTAGACGCACATTTCGTTTGTTGCCGATGAAGTTGTCATCGACCATAAAGACGCTGCGCCGCCAGCCTAATTCGTAGAGATAGTTAAGCTCGGCAATAAGTTGCTCGGGGGTCTTGGTGCGGGGCTTGCGTCCGTAGAGGACGATAATGTCGCAAAACTCGCACTGGAAGGGACAGCCGCGTGAGAATTGGACTGACATCGAGTCATAGGAGTCTAGCTCTAACAGATCGAAGCGGGGAATCGGTGTCGAAGTCACATCGGGCTTTTCGGTGGTGCGGAAAGTACCACTGGTTTCTCCTTTGGCGATCGCCTCGACAAACATGGGCAGCGTAATTTCGCCTTCATCCAAAATTAAATAATCAACACCTGCGGCGGCTGGCTCTTCAGGCATAGAGGTGGGATAAGGACCTCCACAGGCGACTTTTTTACCACGACGCTTGGCTTCTTGGATCAGAGATAGCAAATCATCCTTCTGCACAATCATCGCCGATAGGATCACCAAGTCCGCCCATTGCCATTCTGCTTCCGTAATCGAGCGGATGTTGCGATCGACTAATTTAAAATTCCATTCTTGGGGCAGAATCGCGGCAACGGTAATTAAACCTAGAGGTGGTAGTAGGACTTTACGGTTTACTAGCTCAAGGATTTTTTCGTAGGACCAAAATGTTTTAGGAAAAAGTGGATAAACCAGTAGAACGTTCATGCTTTTTTGGGGTAAATGGGCGGATTAATATGGCTTAATCTGATCCAATAGGTTTTGATATTTCTAAAGGGATGATTTGGCTTCTGAGCGATCGCTATAGGGCTACTATAGCAATCCTAAATAGTTTGTGGAAGTAAACTATGAGGGGGTTCGCTTTCACAAACCCAAAAATTTACAAATGATATCGGTTTGCTATAAAAAGTAATTAAAAAGTAATTAAAACTTGTGCCAACACCTTTGTTATAGGGCAAAGATGGGTCATGTATTGTCTTTAGTAAACTAAAAAGTTAAGGCTTGCGTTGTGGGGCGCAAGCCTTAATTGGTTCTAGACGGCAGGAAATCCTGTACGAATATCTTCGACAATGCCATCGCGGAGAACAATCTCTACTCGCATTTGGGCAATTAGGTTGTCTCCCTTGGCGGCAGGGAAGTAGCTGTCTAGTTGACCTTGGGAGACTTCTTGCTCCAGCTCAAGGTTTTGGACTTGGGTCAATTGGGTCAGCAATTGATTTTTTTGTTCTAATAACTCAGATTTAACGCGATTCACCTCAGAGCGAATACCCTCGATCGCATTGGATACTTCCACAGAAAAAGGCTTAATGCTTTGGCGTTCGATTTCACCGATTTGACGAGAGCCTTGGGCATCGACCTGCTGCAATTGGGCATCGAGTTGCGAAATTTGTAGTTGCAGTTGTTGCTGCATTTCCTCTTTCCAGCGTTGGGTCACAATTACCTGAATATTCGCGGTACGGCGCAACAAAAGCTGATTAGAAAAATCGATCACACTTATCTCCTGTATAGGTTTTATTTAGGTTTTGTGATGGGTATCCCATTGAGAATGCCCAATCCTGTGCAAATGCAATCTAGCTTGTAAATCTTCGATTGCGATCGCAATGGCAAGGCTAGCTTGCGAACATTTTGACAATAATATCTTGATAACGCTCAAATACAATGTTGCGACGAATCTTGAATGTTTGCGTCAGACAGCCATTGTCGATCGTGAAGGGTTCGGGGAGAAACTCAAAAACGCCTATGCGATCGTTAATACTATAGCCAGGGCGATTTTTGACTTCACGATTGATTTCCGTGCGATAGAGATTGCGAATTTTCTCATTCCGTAGTTCGGGCAAAATACTTGCCAAATCTGCATCTTCGCTAACTAATCCTGCGGCAGTAAGGGCGGACAGGTTTGGCACAATTAACGCCCCTAATTGTTTTTGGTCTTGCCCCACTAAGACGATTTGGTCAATGTAGGGGCTACGGATGCAGGCATCTTCGAGGGGTTGTGGCTCAATATTTTCGCCATTACTCAACACGATTGTGTCCTTGGCTCGTCCTGTGATCACCAGATCGCCCCATTCACTGATTTTGCCTAAGTCCCCTGTATCAAACCAACCTTGAGGATCGATCGCTTTGGTAGTGGCTTCAGGATTTTTGTAATAGCCCTGCATTACTTGAGGTCCACGAATTAGGACTAACCCTTGCTGGTCAAAGGTTAAATCGGCACGGGTTGCCAGATCGACAATACGTGTCTCAGTCTGGGGAAAGGGCTGACCATCACCACCGCGAATATTGCGATGCGGACGACGGACATGGGTAATTGGCGATGTCTCGGTTAAGCCATAGCCACCTAAGATCTCGATACCAACAATCTCATAGAAGTCTTCTAAATGTTCAGCGATCGAGCCGCCGCCGCTAACTACATATTTAAAGTTGCCGCCTGTGGCTTCGCGAATTTTTTTGTAAACAAGTAAATGCCCCAGTTTGTGGATCACCCAGAGCGCCGCTACCGTAAGCGAAGCTTGCAGCTTTTGTCCTAGGGAGGGATGCAGATTTTCCACATCTAAAGCTTGGACAGTGCGCTTGGCAACAATATATTTTTGGCTATTGCTTAGAAAGAAATTGACCAATTTTTGTTTGTTCGCAGGTTGATCGCGAAATTGCTTTTGTACGCCTTCGTAGATCGATTCCCATAGGCGCGGCACTGCCACCATGTAGTGGGGCTTATGTTCTTTGAGATCTTTTTTGATGGTGCGGAGATTGGTGTAAATCTGGGTGCAGCCTTGGGAAAAGATGAAATATTCAAAGGTGCGCTCGTAGGAATGCCATGTCGGTAAGATGCTCAGCACCCGTTCGCCAACTTTCAAAGTGAGGACGGTTTGCGCCGAGGCGACTTCGTACAGGAAGTTACCGTGAGTGAGCATCACGCCCTTGGGACGTGCCGTCGTGCCAGAGGTATAGATCAGGGTGGCGAGGGTATCGCGCTGGATCGGCGGATTGCCTAGATCCTTACTGCTGCCTGCGGCTAACAATTGCTGGAAGTTATACGCGCCTTCAGGTGGTGTTTCGTCAGAGAGCAAGATAATTTGTCTGACAGGAAGATTATGTAGTTCAGGTTCAAGCTTTTTTAAAGTGGCGAGATTTTCAACCACGATCGCGACGCTATCACTATGCTCAATAATATAGAGCAGTTCACTGCGGTCAGCTTGGGAGCTACGGGTAGCATTGGCTGCTCCGATCGCTAAAATACCTTGGTCAGCGATTAACCATCGGGGCGAGTTGTCGGCAATCAGAGCCACCTTGTCGCCAAATTGGATACCTAGCGATCGCAGTCCTGCTCCAAAGGCATTGATCTGTTCAAAGGTATCGCGATAGGAGATACGGGTGGGTGGATTGGCATGGGGATCATGTAAGGCGATCGTGTCGGGATGGTCTTGGGCGGCTTGTTGCCAAAGCTGCCAGAGGCTATTGGCTGAAGACGCGAGGGATGGTGTGGTCATATAGCGCTTTAAATAACTGTAAAAGATCAATTTTTGATAAAAGCGATCGCATGTTGCCAAATCACGACCTTATGCCCAGAGGTGTCGAGGCAAATACATTGATCATCGATCCAGCTAATCTTGCCGCGTAGCTGATCGCCCGTGGTTAGTTTAATTTCTACTTCGGTTTTTTCTCGGATGATGCTATGGATGCGGCGAATGCTTGGTAGAGAGGTATTGAGTCCGATTTTGTTAGATGCTGCTGGTACGCTCATCGTCTTACCCGTGACAGTTTTACGCATATTATCATCTCGCCACAGAGATAGCGCATCCGCCATCTTAAAAAACGTGGGGTTTAATCTGGATTACTGATCTAAAGTACCTAAACTTATTTTGTAAGGGTTATACTAAGCGAACCTTACAAGATTTAGAGATCGCTCTGTATGCTCAGACCTCACTGAATTTATACTTTCTCTAGCCATTTCTCTACAGCTAATTCTGATAACACATCCCAAAAATCTAGCTTTTCTACGCTGTCCCGACACCTCAAATATGCTTCTATTTCAACTGGAGTAAGTGACTTACTTAATAAACTCGACATGATATGTGGACGTTTTTCGCGTGGTATCTGCTCCCATTCCCCCATTGTTTTCATTCTGCCAAATCCCTCTGGTATATGCCCTACGTGAGAAATGGTCTGTCCATTAGTCCAAAGGCGAAGACGACCAATTATGGGCTTCTTAGAATCACGATATAGGTATGTATTTGGGGTTGGTAGCCATAAAAATAAAACAGGCTTCTGTGACTTTGGCTGAAAACATATCTCTGCACATAACTTTGTTTTGCCAGATCCATACTGTATAGCTTTCTTGTCAACGATTTCTTTCATTCGTCGATTGCATGCGAGGACTTTGTTTCTCACTTTTAGAAATCCTTCTTGCTCTTCTTTTGTACAGCCGCCCAACCATTTAATCAGTAATTCTGGCGGTTCTGAAATGCCCTCAGTTATTGAGGTCTCGATTGGTTGATACGGAATTAAATGCTTCTTGAAATCAAGATATTGTCCCAGTTCTTGCAAAAGAAAATGAAAACTTTCTTCATCCTCAACAATAGAAAACTGCAAAAGCTCAAAGTTAAGCCTACTGCACTCTTGATCGATTAAGTTATGTCGATGATAGCTCGGCGCGATCGCAATAAGTCGCACTGATCGGGAATAGTCAACTTCTTGAGCAAAAGGTTTTTCTCCCAGAAGATTTGCATAGTATCGAGTTAGCTGCTGTATTAGGTAGCGGTCTTCTACATTCTTTAACTCTAAAACAACTAGTCTTCTATCGTTATCTACAGCAAGAATGTCACATATTTCACCATTAGAAATATATTGCTTTCCAAGGGGAATAATGCCAAATAGTTGTCGGAGGTTTTCCCAGACAAATTTTTCTAATGCTGCTTCACTTACAAATTCCCAGCCATTGGGAGTTTTGTGCAATGCTACTCCACTGATCACAACGAATTAACTCCAGTAAGCAAATAAAAATAAAAATTGCAAGATAAAATCCTAAGAAACATAAAAGGAGAATCAAAGCTTTGATTCTCCTTTTACGGTTTTTGATATGTATTGGTTGATCATGCGCTCGATCCAATTATCTGAACCAATCAAGGTGATCGCCAAACTTTCAGAGACATTGTTTTAGAACCGTAGTCCTAAGCCTGTCTGCAACGAAGTCGCGGATGAGCCTGGAGAGTTGCGATAGGCATCGATCGCAAAGATAACGTTGCTGAATAGTACTAAGTTGCTATTGGGAACTGTGTAATCAATCCCAGGTTGAATTACAAAGCTATTTTTGTTGCCAACTGGGGTGGTGTCAACGGTGTTGGATAGAGCAATGCCCGCGCCAATATATACATCGGTATCAAAGTTAAGCGGCACATCAAAGGAAACCGTTGGCACAACTGCCGTACTGCTGCCAATCAGTAGTTGTGTGCGTACCGAAACAGGAAATTCTAGGAATTTGTAACGTCCTGAAACTAGAGCCGAAGTTCTGGAAGATTCCCCGAAGGCGCTGTTGCCATTGGAAAGCCCAAACCCCGCGCCCACACCGATATAACTACCGTAGGCAGGCTGGGCGTTGACGGAGGGAGTAGCGATCGCTGTTAGGCATCCTAATGCACCTAGTCCAGCTAAAAGTTTGGATAAAGTTTTCACAGATATCACTTCCTTGTGTGAGAAACGACTTGGAGGAATTAATGAATAACTCCTTCAGGCAGACAGACTAGCACAAGTTGAAGAATTTGGTGCATAAATTTATGACCTAATACCAAAGCACAAAATGGCGTAGCCATTTTGTGCTTTGAGAACCCTTACTGGGTTTGGTTTTTAATTCACGAAAGTGTGACAACACTTTTGTGAATTGGTATAACTTAACGATCGCAAGAAATGGGTCGCCCAAGGCTCGAATAGTTGATACATTGAGCCTAAATCCGTGGATTGGTTAGCATGAATTTATCAATCGAAAATACGATAGATGCAGATATGAGCGATCGCGCCACCTATGAACTGATTGCCAAAGCGATCGCCTTTATGCGTCAGCACTATCGCCAGCAGCCAGACCTCGCCGCGATCGCGCAACAGGTGCATCTGAGCGAATATCACTTTCAGCGCCTATTTACCAAATGGGCAGGGATTAGCCCCAAACGCTTTTTGCAATATCTGTCCGTGGAATATGCTAAGTCCAAAATCGCGGAAACTAGAAACTTACTGGAATTAACTGGAGATATCGGTTTATCCAGTGCAGGACGATTACATGATCTGTTTGTGAACCTCGAAGCGATGTCGCCGCAAGAGTTTAAGACGGGTGGCGCAGGTTTACAGATTTACTATGGCATCCATGAAACCATGTTTGGTGATTGCCTGATTGCCACGACCACGCGAGGTATTTGTAATTTATATTTTCTCGATGGAATGGATGATCAAGCTGCTGCCTTAATGCTGCGGGAGGAATGGTCATGCGCCGAGATTATTGGCGATCGCCAAGTCACTCAACCAATTAGCGATCGCCTATTTAGTTCTCTTCCCAATTTGAATATCGCCAATCAACCACCCCTCACTCTCTACGTCAAAGGTACTAACTTCCAAATTCAAGTATGGCGAGCTTTATTGCGAATTCCCTTGGGTGGAATTACGACTTATCAAAATCTAGGGCGATCGCTAGGTCGTCCCAATGCCGCCAGAGCGATCGGTAATGCCGTTGGCAGTAATCCAATTAGTTTCCTTATCCCCTGTCATCGCGTGATTCGAGAATCAGGGGAGTTAGGCGGCTATCGCTGGGGATTGGAACGTAAGACGGCAATGTTAGGTTGGGAAGCCTGTCAGAATTTTGATTAAAACTACTTAATGTCTTGCACAGCTTCCTCAATCTCAGCTCGCGCTTTTCGATCCGACATTTTTTTAACACGTGCCCCTAATCCAAGGGATTCGAGAATCAACATCCCATGAGGTTCATTCCTTTCATTGAGAACGAAGTTTACTAAACCCTCTCGGAAACTGTCTAAATCCGCCTTGTCGATAGCCGCGAGGTATTCTGCTGCTCTGCTACTCGCATAAGTATTGACCATCTTTCGCCATCCTTGGCGGACATAATCGTAACCAGTCGTTAAGACTTTATGTCCTAGGGGAACTGCTTTTGACGCTGATCCCAAACTAGCGACGATCGCTGTATTAATCCCTAAGCTAGGAAAATACTTGGCGGTTTCAGAGGCAAAGTCTATTCCAGTGGAGGCGCAGGGAACAGCCCCATTCTTCAACCGACTCCATTGCTCATCGATCAAATAGCCGACTTGCTTTTGTTTAGTTGGATCGATATTCTCTTGTAATTTTTTCAATTGTTTATAGCTTGTGAAAGCAAAAATCCATTTTTTTACGGATGTCATGAACTTGACGCATTTCAAGATCAGTTCGCTTATGGGCAACCACTCTACAAAGGATGATAACCTTCCAGTAGTCCACTCCATGGCACTGACAAAAGCATTAGCAATTTTGGTAGCCCCAAGAATAAAATCTCCAAACTTACCAACCACCACCGCCACATTTTCAAAGGTTTGCATGGTTGTGTCGTTCCAAAAGTCCACTTTACGCATGGATTCCCAAATTTCCTTACCCGCATCAAATATTTTCAATCCCTCAGACATCGCTTCTAGACAACTTGTCATCTTGGTGATCTCATTTGCCTTGAGTCCTGCGACGACAGTACCTGTCAAGCTACCTATCGCCTTACTCCCAGCGATGCCTTTGACTAACTTGCCGCTACTTGGATCTCTTAAGGTTTTGATCGCACTCGCCGCATCGTCAAGAAATTCTAAGAAATTGCCTCCTCCTTCAATCGTATCCCCACCGTAGCCCCCCACCGTATCAGTTTCATCATCTCGCTGCACGACATCTTTTAATGGCGATCGTTGCGGCGATCGCTGCACTGTTCCGCCATTTTGTTGCATCACATGAGTTAGTTCATGGGCGATTAATTCCTGTCCACCTTGGCTACTGGGGTCATAAGCACCTTGCCGAAAAAACACATCTTGTCCAGTCGTAAAAGCTTTAGCCTGAATTGACTTATCTAACTGATCGGACTGTGAATCTGTATGTACCTTCACCTTGCTAAAGTCTGCCCCCATCGCCTGACCCATCTTTGCTTGCAGGCTAGGCTCTAGAGACTGACCACGCCCCCGCGCCTTCTGAATTGATGACTCCAAATCTGTTGAGGCTTCCCCTTCCTCTATGTTTTCTCGTCTTTGTACTAAAAATTTGGCTTGCAGTTCTTCTTCTTGTTTGGGGATTGATTCCCTTTGGACAGAGTTATCACTCGGTGATGAATTAAGTGGCGATGAATTAATTTGCTTTACCACCTGAGCCGCCGTGCGATCAGCTTCCTGCTCATACTTGTCATTCGGCGCACCGATATTCAACTTAGCTTGGAGTGTCATTCGCTTGGACTGAAGCGGCTTCAAGCGGTTATTGGGTTTGGTTTGGACTAGACTACGGGAAGATGCAGCACTAGGCTGATTGATTATTCTTTCGAGAATATTCTCAGAGTGTCCAGATGGTTGAGATGGAACGTCTTCATCTAAATCTGCCTGAAGCGGAGCGAAACCTCTAGTTTGCAAGAATGAAGTTGTGGGTGCGATCGAAGCGGTAATCTGAGAAGGTTTTTTTTCGTAATCATAATCACGCTTCATGTCATTACCCCCTTAACTAATCCCTTGAATTTATATAGTGAGTCGTGGCGCTTATTTGATGTTAATTGTCACTAAATTCATTCTAAATGTAATAGTACCTCAAATCTAAGAATTGATTGACTGTTTATTTTGCCCCAAAATTAATTCCAACAACCTAATTTGTCAAAATAACAAAGGATAATTAAGTTTAGAGTCACTATAATTGGGGCGGTTTTAAACTTAAGTGTTTTTTGCTTACAAGTATTTTTACTGCACTTATAAAGTACATAGGTCTTGATAATGAATGCTTTGATAAGTTTTGACCAATTAAAAATTATGCTTGCAATTTTGGTAAAAACTACTATAATAAAAACATACCAGATGCTATCCCCACCAAAACCATGAGCGCGATAACTATTAATCCTGCTGTGAGCCTCAAATCCGACACTTTAAACATCGCTACGGACGAATATGGATTACTCACTGACCTTTATCAACTGACGATGGGTGCTTGCTATGTACGTGAAGGATGCGATCGCAAGCGGGCTAGTTTTGAGTTGTTTGTGCGCCGCCTTCCCGAAGGATTTGGCTACTTGATTGCGATGGGGATTGCTCAAGTCGTGGAATACTTGCAAAATCTCCATTTTACGGCTGATCAAATTGCCGCCTTGCAAGCAACAGGAATTTTTGCAAATGCCGATCGTCGCTTTTGGGAATTATTGGAAAACTTCCGTTTTGAAGGTGATCTATGGGCAGTACCAGAGGGAACAGCCATGTTTGCCAATGAGCCTTTTTTAAGAATCGAAGCTCCACTTTGGCAAGCGCAATTGGTTGAGACTTATCTCTTAAACACGATTAACTATCAGACCTTGATTGCCACGAGAGCCGCCAGAATGCGCGATGTCGCAGGCGATCGCATTACCCTTTTAGAATTTGGCACAAGACGCGCCTTTAGTCCGCAAGCTTCCCTTTGGGCTGCCAGAGCTGCCCTCGCCGCAGGGATGGATGCTACTTCCAATGTATTGGCAGCTCTCAAATTGGGCAGAAAGCCTAGCGGCACGATGGCTCATGCCTTGGTTATGGCATTAAATGCCACAGAAGGAAGTGAATCTCAAGCCTTTAGCGCGTTCCATCAAGTTTTCCCCAATAGTCCCTTATTGATCGATACCTTTGATACGATCGCTGCCGCTCGTAATCTGGCTGAAAAAGTTAACTCTGGGGAAATGCAAGTAAAAGGAGTTCGTATAGATTCGGGAGATATTGCCGCAGTATCCAAGGAAGTGCGATCGCTACTTCCTGATGCCGCAATATTCGCTAGTGGCGATATTGACGAAGCGGAGATGATGCGACTAAAAGCATTAGGTGCGCCCATCGATGGCTATGGTATCGGCACAAAATTAGTCACAGGTGCGCCCGTCAATGGAGTTTATAAGTTAGTGGAAATTGATAATATTCCCGTTTCCAAAAAATCAAGCGGCAAACAATCGATCGCTAGCCGTAAACAAATCTGGCGCAGTTTTGAGAATGGAATTCTCAAAAGCGATCGCCTCACCCATGTTGCGGAACTTCCTCAACCTAACGAGCAATCTCTTCTAGAGTGCATTATGCACAATGGCGAGTTGCTAAAGCCTCTTGACGATTTGGAGGCGATCGCCCAACGGACGCGCAATTCTGTGCAGTCTTTGCCTCAATCTATTCGCGACATTACCAACCCAGAGACAATTCCTGTGCTAGTCGATATGCGTTAACGTGAGTTCGATGAAAGCGCAAAATGGTGAAAATCGCAGAGCGATTTTCACCATTTTGCGCCATTTGCACCGCGCGAAGTGCGGTGCAAATGGCTATAGATAATTCAAATAAGAAAACTAGGGCTTCGACTCTGCTCAGCTACCGTATACCGATGGCTGAGCGGAGTCGAAGCCTCTTCAAACTTATTTAGAACTGCTATATATCGAATTGACGTTGAGTTATTGAGCAAAGATATCTGTAGTAATTCCCACGATAATTGCGACTTTGCCTCGGCATAAAACTGAGAAGAATATAACTACCCACTAACAAGACTTTCTTGGGTTCTGAGAATATCGGAATACCAAGGAATCGAACTTTGTGTATGCAATATGTCATAAGTTGTTATTATTCTTAATATAAATAAATGTTTTCTTTCTGGTTTTAATAATGCAAGTAATAAATTCTGGTTGGACACAAATTGAGGAAGATATAGCCCGCAAAGCCTTTGATATTGCCTATCAACGTGAAACTAGCGCTCTTATCGAATCGGTACGTTATAGGGCTAGTAGCTTAACGGAGATCGATGATATGTGGCGTTTACACGATTTTTTGAGCGTCAAGCGCCATGAAGTCGATGGTCGCTATGACTACAATCTGCCCACACTCATCTTTGTATTTGCGGGTTTGATCAAGGACGGATGGATCACTGTCAATGACCTTGACGGCTTAGATGTAGACAAAATCGCCAAAATTGTTGCTTTAACATATATGTAGTGCCTGAAAGTTGTACTTGATACAAAAATTAAAATTATAGTTTTTCTTAATATCTATCCTTAGAGGTCTTGAAACTGCGATCGCAATGTGAGTACATAGGTTTAGGAAAGCTCGGCAAGTACCTGTGAGATTAGTCAGTCCATTGTGTGCATTGTGTGCTTGATAGCCACTAATCATCCAAGAGCTAACGAATTGCTTGATAAGCTTTGAAATCCCTGTCAAGGGCAAATTAGCTACAAGTTTTTAAGCCTCTTTAACCTCAAGGTTCTATATTGAATCTAGAGTTAGTAAAAGTTTTTCATGTACATACATGAATCCCAGCTCTTCAGTCAAACTCTTCAGTCAAACTCCACAAAAAATTTTATGACATACACCATTTCCTCAGCCAGAAATATTTTTCCTAACACATTAGCGGCTGATGTTGTACCAGCTACTACAGCGAGGTTTAATCAGCTCAGCCCTGAGGATCAATTAGCTTGGATTTGGTTTACTTACCTTGAAATGGGTAAAACTGTGACGATCGCGGCTCCCGGTGCTGCCAGTATGCAGCTAGCCGAGTTGACACTGAATGAAATCAAAAAGATGAGTTTTCAGGAACAAACTCAGGTCATGTGTGACCTAGCCAACCGTGCTGATACTCCCATTTGTCGTACCTACGCAATTTGGTCTCAAAATATCAAACTAGGTTTTTGGTATCAACTCGGTGAGTGGATGGAACAAGGAATTGTTGCGCCTATTCCTGAAGGTTATCGCCTGTCCGCAAATGCTTCCGCAGTTCTAGAGACGCTAAAGACCCTAGAGCCAGGACAACAGATCACAATTCTACGCAACTCAGTAGTAGATATGGGCTTTGACCCTAGCAAGTTGGGCGGATATACCCGCGTTGCTGAGCCAGTAACACCTCCACAAGAGATGTCAAAACGTACTCAAGTTACCATTGAAGGCGTTGACAACCCCACTGTTCTGTCCTACATGGACAACCTCAACGCCAATGACTTTGATGCTTTGATCGAGTTGTTCCTCCCCGATGGCGCTTTGCAACCTCCTTTCCAAAGACCAATTGTAGGCAAAGATGCAGTGCTGCGCTTCTTTAAGGAAGAATGCCAAAACTTGGTGCTTGTTCCCCAAAGAGGTATCTCTGAGCCAGCAGATGGTGGCTACACTCAGATCAAGGTCACTGGTAAAGTCCAAACTCCTTGGTTTGGATCTGGTGTTGGTATGAATATCTCTTGGCGCTTCTTGCTTGATCCTAGCAACAAGATTTTCTTTGTGGCGATCGACCTGCTCGCATCTCCCAAAGAATTGCTGAACTTGATTCGTTAAAATAATCAATAAAAGCCTTAAAGGTGTTGTCAGTCAACACTTTTAAGGCTTCTTCTATTTCTTTTGCTCAATCATACTGTTGATCGCGATAAATTATGCCTGATTTCAATAATTTGCGGTCAAACGACTCATCTACTTGTGTGTGGCAAAAGGAAATCGTCAAAGAATTTACGTCTGATGATTGGAATGGAATACTAATCACCATCGCTATCCTGAGTCTATGGCTCATTAGTCTATTTATTTTGCTTTCAGTTCCAGTATCAAATATTTCTTGGTTCTGGTTAATTGCTTCTATTTTCGGCAGGGCATATCTACATACTGGTTTGTTTATCATTGCCCACGACGCGATGCACAGCAATCTAATTTCCAGTAATCAAACTCTCAATAATATTATCGGTCGTCTCACGGTGGGGATTTATGCTTTGCTACCCTACGATCGCTGTCGGATAAACCACACCAATCACCATCGCTATCCTTCTCAAACTGGCGATCCTGATTTTCATGGTAGGTTCTCACATCCCATCTTTTGGTACTGTAAGTTTCTTAGCGAATACTTCTCATGGCGATCGCTAATTATTTTTTTGACCAGTATGATTATTATATTTGGAGGATTGATCATTTTATGTAAGGTTGCTCTTATTAACTTGATACTTTTCTGGCTTGTTCCCCTTGTCCTTAGTTCATTGCAGTTGTTTTTCTTTGGAACATATCTTCCGCACCATCAAGTTTCCCAAAATCCCAATTTTTCTCCACGAACGGAGTCTAGTTTCTATTCTATTTTATGGTCATTCTTGAGTTGCTACAACTTCGGTCACTACCATTGGGAACATCACGAATATCCCCAAACTCCTTGGTATCGATTACCAAATGTTCACCATATTTAGCTGACAACTACTTGAGCAATTTTTTGTCTTCTACTAAGAAACCAAATATAAAAAAATGAAAATCTTAGTTCTCAATGTGGGATCTAGTAGTCACAAAGCCTGTCTCTACGATCTAGAATCTTCTCATCTAGAGACATTAGATAGCGCTCCCAATGTCCCAATTTGGGAAGCCACCATTGATTGGACAAAACAACAAGGGCTTGCGCTGATCAAGGTCAAAAACGCTCAAGGATTATCCATGGAGCAGGAGTTAACTCCTGCCTCACGGGCAGAAGCGATCGCCTATATGCTTGCTACCCTATGGAATGACAAAACGGCTGTGATCGAAAATGCGGCGGCGATCGATGTCATCGGTCATCGTGTTGTCCATGGTGGAGTCGCATATCGTCAGAGTACCTTGATTAATGAGGACGTAAAGGCAGCGATCGCTAAGTTAGCTGTATTTGCACCCCTGCATAATCCTCTGAACCTAGAGAGTATCGAAATTGCCGAACAGACCTTTGCCAATATTCCTCAAGTGGCAGTATTTGACACCGCTTTTCACGCCCATTTACCACCCGCAGCATTTACCTACGCTATCCCCGCCAAGTATACCGAGGAGGGCATCCGTCGTTACGGATTTCATGGCATCAGTCATCAATACTGTAGCGATCGCGCCGCTAAAATGCTCGACCGTCCCCTTCAGGATCTGCGGCTGATCACCTGTCACTTGGGCAATGGCTGCTCTCTGGCGGCAATTCAGCATGGTCATAGTATCGATACAACTATGGGATTTACGCCCCTTGAAGGGCTGATTATGGGAACTCGTTCTGGCTCCATTGATGCAGGGATTCTCATCCATTTGTTGCGAAGAACTGATATGGATGTTGACAAACTTGATCGCTTGCTCAATCGTGAATCAGGATTGCTAGGGGTTTCGGGTATTTCCGCCGATGTCCGTTCTATCCTTGCCGCCATCGACGCGGGAAATGCTCAAGCCAAACTTGCCCTAGATATGTATGTGCATAGCCTGCGATCGCACATCGGCGCAATGTTAGCTAGTCTCGGTGGTTTAGACGCACTAATTTTCACCGCAGGCGTGGGCGAAAACTCTCCCCTAGTCCGTGCCGCTACTTGCCAAGGTTTTAGCTTTTTGGGGATGCAGATTGATGATGCTAAAAATGCTGATTTTCAAGGCGCGATCGACCGCGATATTTCTAGCGGAGATTCGCAGGTACGCATCCTCGTGATCCATACCCAAGAAGATTGGGAAATTGCCCGTGAATGTTGTCAAGTTATGTGTAGTTAAAGGCATAGTTAAATGTATAGTTGGATGTATGCTTAAAATCAGTATTTTTGCTGATATACAAACATTGAAATTAATGTGTTGAACTACATTGCGATTGCAAAAGGTTCGCACAGGACATTAGACGAATTCTATGTAATCTCTGATAAACATTAATTTTGCTAATGAATGCCTAACATAATCAACGGGTAATAAAGTAGGTAAGCGCTGAGCAATCTTAGGGTGATCATGGGATAACCACGGAGCAGTCAGGCAGTATTTTTACCAAGTATTTCTCAGGATATGCCTACAACCACTCAAGTATTTGTCAAGGTTTTCATTAACTGAAATGATGCAACGATGGAGATTATCCATGCTCAACTGGACAAGAGGTAGATGTCGTGCAAGGTAAATTTCGCGGTCAGCAGTTGCTAGCTCTTTTAAAGAAGCTAGAGAGTATATCTTTTACGGGGACTCTCCATTTAAATCTAGAGGAAAAAGAGAATCAAACTTCTCGTTGTATTGTTGCTTTTCAAAATGGTCAGGTCATGTATGCTCTGCCATACCTACCTGACATCCGTTCCATCATTGACTTTCTCGAACATAAACTCCATCGGCAGTGGATTGCACCAGCCGTGGAGTTTGCATCGCGTCAATTGCAAAATCCTCAGTCATCCCAAGAGTTGATTGAGAGACTAATTGCTATGGAGCTATTTACTTGGGGGGAGATTGAAGCGGTCTTTTATGCCCAAACGATTGTGCGTTTGGAAACTATTTGGCAGATGGGGGGGATTTTTCAACTAGATAAGCGGCTGAATCTGAAATTGCGGAGTGCTTGGAAGGTTGGCGATCTACTGCTAGAGCTGGCGCATCGACGCGATCGCTGGACAACAATCAAAACCGTGATTCCTTCGATGAAAGCAATACCCAATATCCATAGGATCTCAGCCCAGATTTCCCCTAGCATCAAAAAACATCTCAATGAGTGGGTTGATGGTAAGCGATCGCTCGCCGAAATTGCTGAAGGAGTGGATAAAGATCCTCTCCAAATCGCCCATTCCTACGCTAAATGGATACAAGAAGGCTGGATTGCTCTGCAATCAAAGACTGATAGTTTACCTTTGATCTTAGCGATCGACGACAGTGCCATAGTGCAGCAGTTGATCCAACGTACGCTATCTTCTTTTTGTCGAGTAGCGGTAGCAGGAAATGCTGTCGATGGTTTGAGCATTATGTATCATCAACCTGTCAAACTACTGTTGCTCGACGTGATGATGCCAGAGATCGATGGCTTGGAGGTCTGTCGCACTATTCGCCGAATGCCTCAGTTTAGCGATCTACCAATTATCATGCTGACGGGCAAAGATGGATTCTTTGACAAGATGAAGGGGAAACTGGCTGGCACTAATGAGTATATAACTAAACCCTTTGAGTCAGATCAGCTTAAGCAATTGGTGAAGCAGTATCTCAGCTTGCCTGAGACTGACCTGATCCAGCCTATGCCTAGGGCAGCTAGACCTGCGCCTAATCCCCAGCCCATGCCCACTCCTGCGACCAAACTTCAGCCAAATGCAAGTAGTAGTGTGACTGGCAATGCGACTAAAGCCACTACTAGGATCAATCCCAATCCTAGCCCCAATGCCCCTGCCCCCCCCCATCCTGCGCCAGCACCACCACAGGAATCCATGACCACTAGCCATATTCAGTACCAATGCAACTAGGAGCATACGGTCATGTCAACCGCAGAATCTATCTATATCTCCTATGTGATCTTTGCTTTGCAGGGAACAACCTATGGCGTTGATGCAAGTTGTGTCAAAGAGATTTTTTCTTTGCCTGAATTAGCGATCGCCGTTGATGCTCCCGATGATATCGTTGGGCTGCTAAATTTACGGGGAAGTTTAGTGCCTGTGATGGATCTTAATCGTCGATTTGGGTATCCTTTTCAGGAGTATCGATTAGAGGATTCGGTGATTGCGATCGAGCAGATGGGGGAAATGCTGGGGATTGTTGTCAATCAAGTCATTGAGGTCGTGGCGATCTCTTCGGATTCTGTAGAATCTACCATCTATGCAAGGCATCCTTCGCGCTTGATTAGGGGAGTCGCTAAGCTCAACTCTGAAAACATTGCCTTGCTCAAAAGTGATGCATTGTTTGACTATGCTGACGCACTTCAAGATCGGGCGGAGGAACCTCTGCTATGGACTACGGATCACGATCTTGAAAGCAATCCTAACAACCTATTGCGGCGACGCGGAGATTTTTTTGACACCTTCTGTCCCAACAGCACTGAGCAGGAGCGTCAAAGTTTCCGTATCCGCGCTGAACGGTTAATGCAAGCTTCTCATCGCAATGACTTAATGGGCTTACGCCCTTTAGCAGTAGTCGGATTAGGGGATGAGTATTTTGGCTTGGATTTGGATGTGGTGCGTGAATTTACGGAATTTCACAAGGTGACTCCAATTCCTTGCTGTCCTGACCATGTGATCGGGAATATCAATCTACGGGGCGAAATCGTTACCCTGATCGATATTCGCCGTACCTTACATATGCAGGTCGATCATCAAAGTCAGACTAATAAAGCGATCATTGTCCATATCGACGACCTCGTGATGGGGATTCCCGTGGAGAAGGTATTTGATGTGTTGTACTTACAAAAGAGTGACATCAAGCCGAATCCCACTGCCACTAGCGCAGGCGATCGCGATTATTTGCAAGGCACAGTTCTCTATCAAGACAAAATGATGGGAATTTTAAACCTTGCTAAAATTTTTGCAGAGGACAATCTCTCTGTAAATGAAGAGGTGTAAATGAAGAGGTACAAATGAAGAGGTGCAAATGAAGAGGTTTAGTTACAGTTTTGCTGCTGATCAACCTCCAAGTATCGAAAAAATAGATTCAGGATAAAAACAGAAGCTAGATGCGATCGCTAAAGGCGCAACTACAAATATTGAAAACAAGACTGGGTATTGACCAAGGCTAGTAATTGGAAGATCTCAAGCCAACTCAAATAATCATCAAACTGCAATCCACTTAAAATCAAATCAAAATTAACTTAGGAAATACATTGATGTTTAATAGACTGAAACTCCGAGGCAAAATGCTAATTGGTTACTCCGTGCCAGTAGTTCTCATTGCGGGACTAGCGATCGGTGTCTACTACACAGCACAGGATGTGAGCAAAAATTTTGGGAGAGCGTTAAAAACAGAAGATCAAGCGAAGTCAGTTAACGATCTGGAACTAAGAATGTCCCATCTTGCGAGACAATCGCGCGGCTATGCCATTACCGTCAACAAGAGCCTGCTTGATGCCTACGAAAAGGGAATCGAGGATACCCAAGAATCTCGAAATCGGATACTAGCCGTTACCAAAGATGCGACTCCTGAACAGAGGGAACGCATGGAAAAACTGGTGGAGATTTCTTCTCAGTATGAAGCTATCACTCGCACACAGGTCGAAGCCGCCAAGCTCGGCAACCGTAAAGTTGTCTTGGAGACAGTGGAAGATGGTTCCGATCTGCTGAAAGCCATCGAAGGTCTGCTAGCTGAGTTTAATAAGCGTCAGTTAGAAATCGTCAACGGTACTGAAGCAACCACCAAAAGTTCTCTGAATCTCTTGGTGGTACTTTCAGTCGGTGGAGCGGTCATATCTTTGGTGATTGCTCTAGTGGTCGCATTTCTAATTTCATCGGCGATCGCCAATACTCTCAATCAAGCCGCCAGCGAAATTGCCAGTTCTTCAGCACAGATCGCCAGCGCTGTCGAAGAGCAAGAACGCACTGTGTCCCAACAAGCTAGCTCCGTCAATGAGACCTCGACCACCATGGGTGAACTTGGCACATCCTCCCGTCAATCCGCAGAGCAGGCAGAGGTTTCGGCTTCGGGCGCACGTCATGCCCTCTCCCTAACCGAAGGTGGAACAAAAGCTGTCCGTCAGACCCTCGATGAGATGACCACCCTCAAGGACAAGGTTGGCGCGATCGCCGAACAAATCCTCCGCCTCAGTGAACAAACAAACCAGATCGGCAATATCTCTGGTCTGGTCGGCGATTTGGCAAACCAGACCAATATGTTGGCACTCAACGCCGCCGTAGAAGCCGCCCGTGCTGGCGATCATGGTAGAGGTTTTGCCGTAGTTGCTGAAGAGATTCGTAAACTCGCTGACCAGAGCAAGAAGTCGGCAGAAAAGATTAACACCCTTGTTTCCGATATCCAAACGGCAATCAACTCTACCGTGATGGTTACCGACGAGGGTAACAAAACTGTCAATGAAGGTTTGTCCCTTGCCCGTAGTATGGCAGAAGCCTTTACAGGAGTATCCGACTCGATCAACAACGTGTTTATCAGTAGCCAACAGATCTCGCTCAATGCTAAGCAACAAGCCGTAGCGATCAATCAGGTAGTCGAAGCGATGAATGCGCTTAATCTCGGTGCGAGGGAAACAGCGTCAGGCGTAACTCAAATCAAGGTCAGCACTCACCAACTCAACTCGGCAGCCCAGAAGCTGCAAGCGGTGGTTTAGCAGAATTGTGAAACAAAGGGCATTCGCTCTTTGTTTCACAAAATTATGGATTTAAGAAAGTGGGGCGGTATCCAAAGATTATCAAGAGTACCTAGGGAGCGCGTGGTATGTATATTCAAGATGAAGAACTAAGAAATGTGTTTAAGATTGCCAGCGAAGAACACATTCAAAAATTAGAAGAAGATTTCCTTTTTCTCGAAAAGAATCCACAGGATCAAGCGCACTTAGAAGAAGCTCTTCGGGAAGCCCATACCCTCAAGGGAGATGCCAGAATGCTGGGCATTTCAGGGGTGGAAACACTGACCCATCAAGTGGAAGATCTGCTAGGGTCAGCTAAGCGCGGCGAACTAGAACTATCGGGGAAAATGCTCGATCGCCTGTACTTGGGGCTAGATGCGATTAGGCAATTGGTGCATGAAGCGATTACCGATGAAGAAGCCCGAATTAATATCTTTGAAGTATTGGCGCAGTTGATGGGGGCGGATGTACCACAGGACAATAGGATCGATAGTGATGATCCCTTTGGCGATAGTGGCATTGTCTTCACTATGCCAGAGCCATCGCTGATCAATCCGTCTAATCTGATCTCTGATATATCCCTTGATCAAATAGGCGTTCTCTCTCCCCAAGAGATAAACGCTGCCATCCCGATTACATCGGCTAATTCCACACCAGCGATCGCTGCTACTAATGGAAATGGTCAATTTAAAACGAATGGCTCTAGTAATGGATTTATTAGTAGCAATGGTAATGGCAATGGCAATGGTAACGGTAAAGGCAATAGCACCTTCATCATGAATGGTAATGGTGCTAATAATGGAGTCAAAAGTAATGGGAATGGGAATGGCAACGGCACTGTAACGACCAGTAATACTGTCGCTAACCCTTCTCACTCTAGTACCCCCAAAACCTTGCCCCCCAGTGCCACCTTCAGCGAAACTGATAAATATCACATTGATACGATTCGCGTTGATCCCCAGAGACTAGACGCTCTGATGACCCAAGTAGGTGAACTCACCGTAACCAAGATTCGGATTGCCCAGCGCCTCACTGAGATCGAAGAAATTATTAGTCTCTGGGAAGAATGGAGCCGCGATACCTTTGTCAGCCGCCTTGCCCTCGAAAAAAATTCAGGTAAAGGATCTGCCCTCGAATATAGAGGCTATACAGAAGATCGGCGATCGCGACAAAGGGCGGCTAATCCCGCAAACAATAATTTCCATCGACGCATTGAAGAGAGATTAGAGCGCCTTGGCAATCAACTCAATCATCTCCGTCGCAACACTTATGAAGATACTGCCCGTCTTGATGTGATTTCAGGCGATCTCAAAGAAGGAATCCGCGCCCTGCGCTTACTGCCCCTCTCTACGGTGTTTAACCTTTTTCCCCGCATGGTGCGTGACCTAGCCCGACAACAGGCAAAGGAGGTGGAACTGATCATCGAAGGCGGCGACACCTGCGCCGACAAGCATATTCTTGAAGAAATCAAAGACCCGCTTATGCACCTGATCCGCAATGCGATCGATCATGGCATCGAGCTACCCTCCGAACGTGAAGCCGCAGGCAAGCCCAGAGTGGCGACAATTCGGCTTAAGGGCTTACAAAATGCCCATAGCGTTATCATCGAAATTAGTGACGATGGCAGAGGGCTAAATCTTGACCAAATTCGCCATGCCGCAGTGCAAAGGGGAATTTGCCGCGAAGAAGACCTTAACTCCATGACCGATCCTCAGATTCAAAATCTGATTTTCACCTCTGGCTTTTCTACCCGTATCGCCGTTACCCAAATGTCAGGACGCGGCGTTGGTCTTGATGTCGTCCGCACCAATATCGAACGGCTCAAGGGCGATGTTTGGGTTGAGTCAGTGGCAAGCCAAGGTTGTCTTTTTAGAATGCAGCTTGACACCACCCTTGCCACTACCCATGTCCTGATCGCTGCTCTCCAAAATACGCCCTATGCCCTGCCTGTGGAATTTGTGCAAACCACCCGTCTCATTGCCCACAAAGATATTTTTGCGATCGAAGGTAATCACACCATCACCATTGATGACCAACCGATCTCCGTTGCGTGGCTTTCAGATTTATTAGAGCTAGATATTAGCGATCGCCAAATCAGCCAAACTAAATCCCTACCCTGCATCATCCTCAAAATTGGTGTGGAGCGCCTAGGCTTAATCGTCGATGCCCTACTCGACGAACAGGATGTGGTGATGAAGCAACAAAGCAAACTGCTCAAACGGATTCGTAATGTCAGTGGTGCAACCATCCTAGGTACTGGCGAAGTCTGTATGATTCTCAATCCTTCCGATCTATTAAAATCAGCCCGCAAACGCTCAGGCTTTATCTCCACCAGTAAACTGCTAGAATCCGTACAACGCAAAAAAGTAGTTTTAATGGTTGAAGATTCGATCACCGTTCGCACCCAAGTCAAGCGCATCCTTGAAAATGCAGGTTATGAAGTCATCGCCGCGATCGACGGCTTAGATGGCTACGAAAAATTACGCACTAGGGCTGTTGATGCCGTAGTTTCAGATATTCAAATGCCTCACCTCGACGGTCTCGAACTCACCGCCCGCATCCGTCAGCACAAAGAATATAACGATCTCCCTGTAATTTTGGTCACCTCCCTTGCCTCCGAAGAAGATAAACGACGGGGAGCCGAAGTTGGAGCTAACGCCTATATTGTCAAGAGCGCCTTTGATCAAAATGTTCTCTTAGAGACACTAGGGAGGCTTATCTAAATGTCTAAATCCCCAATCCGAGTACTGTTGGTAGATGATTCTCATCTGGCGCTAGAGATTCTCAAGCGCATTCTCTCACAAGCCCCAGACATCCAAGTGGTGGGCTGCGCCAAAGATGGCATTGAGGCGCTAGCTCTGTTGCCCCAAGCCAATCCCGATGTGATCTGCACCGATTACCATATGCCAAGAATGAACGGCTTGCAGCTTACGGAATTGGTAATGATGAAATATCCGCGCCCGATTTTAGTAATCAGTATCTCCGTGCAAGCGGAAGATGCCCGTACAATTTTTAAAATGTTGGAATCAGGTGCAGTCGATGTATTTCCTAAACCCCCCAGTGGATTATTTGAAGATTACAAAAAAATTCAACAGGACTTAATTGAAAGGATTCGCGTCCTGTCGGGAGTTTCGGTTTTCACAAGGACTAAGCGCAATACTTTGCTCTCGATGGAGAAGCAAACCTATCGCGAACCTGCGCCACCCCCTATCTATTTTGAAGTTGATCCCGATACGCAGATCGTTACTATTGGCGCATCTACGGGGGGACCTCAAGCTTTACAAACTCTCTTGACTCAGATTCCTGTGGGCTTTCCTGCCCCAATTGTTTGTGTGCAGCACATTAGTCGTGGTTTTTTGATGGGCTTGATTGATTGGCTAGGTTCTCTTTGTCATCTGCCTGTCAAGGTAGCAGTACAGGGAACCAAACCCCAACCTGGCACAATTTATTTTGCCCCTGAGGATCGCCAGTTAGAGTTTGATGATCACGGCAGATTTTTCTACACGGCTGCCTTTCCTGTGGATGGACATTGTCCGTCGGTGACGGTGACATTCCAAGCCGCCGCTAAAATCTATGGTGCGCGTACCATTGGCATTTTGCTAACAGGCATGGGGCGCGATGGCGCAACGGGGCTTATGGCAATCCGTAAAGCTGGCGGCGTGACGATCGCCCAAAATGAAGCTACGAGTATTGTGTTTGGGATGCCGGGAGTTGCGATCGAGATAGGAGCCGCCCAAAACGTGTTAGCGATCCAAGAAATCGCGCCCTTCATGATGAATCACATCCTCACCACTAAAACCAGTTCGGCAACGCCCTCATGGTAACCATTCCTCAAGCAGTTTTAGATAAGTTAAAAGCAGCGATCGCTGAGCGATTTGGTATTTATATTCGTCCCCAAGATGATGCCCAATTTTGCAAGAAAATTCATGGGCGAGTACAGGCGCTTAAGCTCTCTACCTATGAATCCTATAATGACCTATTAAATACTGCCTCCGATCTCAGTCAGTCGGAATGGCGCGAGCTAATTCGGCAAATTACGATCGCCGAAACCTACTTTATGCGTGATAAAGGGCATATTCATTTACTACAGAATAATATTCTGCCCGAATTGATCGCCGCCCAACAATCTAGCAAAACTCTACGGATCTGGAGCGCAGGTTGCTCTACGGGCGAAGAGGCATATTCCCTCGCTATTCTCTTGCAAGAACTGATCCCTGATCCGCAAAATTGGCGCTTACGAATTATCGGCAGTGACCTTAATCCTGAAGTGGTACAGAAGGCGAGACAGGCGACCTACGGCGATTGGTCATTACGCAGTCTCACGGATAAACAAAAAAGCCTTTATTTTACCCAGCAAGGTAACCTCTGGCGACTGCACGACAGCCTCTGTAAGATGGCGACTTTTTACTCCAACAACTTAGTAGATGACGACTTTAGCCATTCTTTAGATTTCCGTAACTTCGATCTGATTCTATGTCGTAATGTCTTTATCTATTTTGAACCGAAGGCAATTAAAAAGGTCTTACATCGTTTTCAAAATGCACTTAAGCCCAAGGCATATTTGATTACGGGTCATATGGAACTGCATGGTCAAAATCTTGATGGCTTTAAAGTTAATGTATTTCCCGATGCTGTGGTTTATCAAAAGAGCGATCGCCCCACTAGCAACTTCCCCAAATCTCCTGAAGTACAAAATCACTGCGTGGCTCCGCCGCCTTTACCAAGCATCGCCGCAGAGGTTCTCCCTTGGCAAGGATATCCCTCTGCCTCTTCTAGTAGTGAAAGATTTAGTGATCCCCTTAGCGATCGCCTTACGCCCCATAAGGCTCCCACCAATCCTTCAGAAATTAAAACAGATTGGGATCGCCTAGCCGCCGCAGACTCTGCGGCGGCAAAAGCAGACTATCGCCAAGCTCTCCGATATCTTGCCCAAATTCAAGAAACCCGAAGGCACACCCTTGCAATTCATCAATTGAGCGCATTGGTTTATGCCAACTTAGGTGAATTAAAATCCGCTTATCACCATTGTCATCAGATTCTGAAGCTAGAACCAAATTCACCGAAAATATATTATTTGATGGCTCATGTCGCTGACGAGATGGGAAGGTATGAGGAAGTGAAGCAGTTACTCAAAAAAGCAATCTATCTCGACCTGCACTTTGTGGCGGCATATCTCGCCCTCGGTGATATCTATGGGAGAGAAAGCGATCGCGATCGCGCTCTCAAGATGTACCGCTCTACCATCGACATTTTGAGAGCTTTACCCACTGATAAAATTGTCCCTGAAACCGATCTCACCCCCGTTGAGCTAATCCCCCAAGTGGAAGAAAGAATGCGCTGGATTGGCGTTGGATTCTCGCTTTAGCTATTACAGCAGATCAACTCGCCAAATTGCTGTAGCCGTTTTTGCTAACTGCTTTTGTCTAGCCAAAATCTTCTCTTCATTCCATTGGTCATAATGTTCGGCGATCGCCCTTGTGATCTGAAAACAACTATCTTTGTAAGCCTCTAGTTTCTCAGCATAGCTAACATTACCTAGCGATCGATTTGACTTAGTAGCAATCGGAGTTATATTGCCAAGTCGATATATAAAACGTTCCTGATTCTGTTCACTTATATAGCTCCAGACTTCTGATGGATGCTCAGGCAAGATATGCTCTAGGTTATAGACATTACTCTCAATCTCAAAATCCTGTCCCGATACCTGCTTCTCGATTGCAAAGAGAATGTAGCGCACAATTTTGCGATTGCGCGAATTAGTTGTTTTTAACTCTTTTTCAGCAAAAGCTGCTTTGAAAACGGCATCATCTGGATAAATATCGCGTAAATCAGCCAAAATTGCAGATAAATTAGTTAAAATCCCTTCAGAAATTTTATAGGCGACTTGGTTGTAAATCTGTTCCTGATTTTGCGTTTGTAAATTACAGATCACGTTGTAACGGAAAGAAATCATCACTACTGCTTTTAAGACCTGCCGAAATATATCAGGATGTAACTGGGCAAACTGGCGATAGCAAGCCATTAACATGGCGATCGGCTGCCGCACATTAAACATAGGTAGCTTTTCTAATAGCTGACTTTCTTCCCTCTCCCAAATCGGATCATAGGGATTTCTTAAAGCTGCATAAATGGAAGCAGAACGATCTAATTCTCGAATCAAAGCAAAAGATTGTTCTTTGTTGGTAATATGACGGCGAATTGTTTTAAATAGGTCGGATTTACGCACTAACCGATGACAACTATTCCAGTAAACACGCAAAAAATCTGGAAAGCTCTCACTACCAAGCTCACCGACAATTCTTTCCCATCTTTCTTCTAAAACTTTTAGTTCTGCTTCATGGGTATTTCCCGCAGCAATAATCGAAAACAGATGATTTTTTAATAAATCTGTTGATGACAACCTCACTCCCCGCGCATTCAGAGTCTCAAATACCTTAAAAGCATTCAGACCATCTGTGACAGCGATCGTCGTAAAAAATAATTTATCGGCGATCGTATCTACTAACAACGCCACAGCTTCACCTACGTCCTGACAACGGGTAGCAACTTTTTCTTGAAACCAGTTAAAGGCTTTCCGCAATTGATGCTCTGACGCATTCAAATTTCGGATCGGCATCGGCTCAAGTGTTACCAAATAATTTTGATAAAAGCGATTGTTATGGCGATTTAGCTCTAACTTTGACTTCGGAATTAGTGAAACGGGATCAACATAACCCACATAACTACTTTGTAAATAGTCCTTACGCCTTTGGTTTTTGTCCGCATCAATCCCCCTAGTTACTAGATCCTTGAGACAAGCAAGCGCCGCTAAAATCAAAATACTAATCGTAGTCAGCCTTTGCTGTCCATCAATAATATCGAACTGCTTATTGTTAGAAGATTGCAATACTAAATAGCCCATATAGTGAGCAGGCTCAGGATCTTCATCAAATAATCCTAGAATATCTTGCCATAAATCATCCCACTCTTCTTCTGTCCAAGAATAATCACGCTGGAAAGGTGGTACATGGTACAACAAACCATTACCAAAAAGTTGCCGAAAGGTTTGATTGGATGTGTTGAAGTTCATGACTGACATACTTTACTAATCCTGCGCTTTAGCCTAAGACTATGCCATCTTGCGCCTTCGCTTTATAGACAATTCAAACAAAAAAAATAGGGCTTCGACTTTGCTCAGCCATCGTATATTGCTGGCTGAGCGAAGTCGAAGCCTCTTAGATTTATCTAGAATTACTATAGCTTTTACTTCTTGCCACTTTGTCCACTAATCTTAGCCTTATAGCCCATACCTAAGAGAATTGGTAACACCCTCTGCGTACAGTCACCTTGAATCTCGATCATAGTGTCCTTGAGTGTGCCGCCTGTGCCGCATTGATTTTTTAATTGCTTGGTGAGATTAATTAGATTTTCTGGCGTAGTTTGAAAACCTGTAATTTCGGTGACGGTTTTGCCACCCTTGCCGCGCCTTGTGGCTTGGATACGGATATTTTGTTGTTGCGGCGGCAAGTTAACTAAATCCTGAGATTCTTGATCCTCTTCAGGATTGCCAAACTCCCGATAGACTACACGATTTTTGGTCATGATTCCACCCATGCCGATCGCCATGCTAGTTCTGCTTCAGCGATCTTTTTTTGTTGATATTTTTTGTCTAACTCATTATGCAGGTGGGTGAGCCTTGCGGACAATACTCGTAACTCCCCACGATGGGACATGACTTGGCGATCGGTATATTCGATCTCGGCAAGACGAATACTCATCTGCGGCGCTTTGCTTTCAGCACTCTTATCAGTATTTTTATCATTTTTATCAGTGCCAGCGTCGTTCGCCGCCAAGATTTTATGCTCAACTAACAACTGATTTAGCTTTGCCATGCTGTCGTCGAGCAACTTGGCAAGAATAGTATCGAGATTCTCTTGATTGGTTTTGCGATCGCGATCGCATTCTTCGAGATCTTTTTGCATTTGCTCACATAGAGCCTTGATGGTTTTGCGAAGATCTTCCTGTAGTTTTTGACGCTTGATGAGGGATAGGTCGAGAAACTCTTGAGGGCATTTCTGGGTACAAAATGTAAATACTGTCAGCAAAATCTGTTGCTGCACTGCCTTTGTCAATGCCTTGGCATATTCAAGATGGAGTAGATCAATGCGACTGGTTGCCTCGGCGATCGCCTGTTGGATATTCTCAATATCTTGCTCAATTCTTGCTAGCATCGCCATATTTTTGGAAGGTTAAACAATATTAGGATCTTAGAGAAATGACCCAAAAACCTGAAAAGTAAGAAGCATTGCTTCTTACTTTTAGTTTCTGAGAGATTTTTATGTCTCGTCAATCAACAAAACTGAAATCTATTCAGCAGCATCATCACTACCGAGTTCTTCACCAACCACAAAGCGGACAAAGCGACGAACTTTGACATTCTCGCTGAGTTTTGCACCAGTTTGTTTGACCAACTCATCAACGGTCACGCTTTGATCCTTGATATAGGGCTGATCTAGTAAGCACAATTCCTTGAGGCGCTTTTCGATACGACCCAAAACAATCTTGTCACGGATTGCTTCAGGCTTATTTGCTAGGTCATCTTTACCTGCTTCGATTTGCTTTTCTTTTTCCACAAATTCTGCAGGAATATCAGCAACGCTAACATACTCGACGTTAGGGCAAGCAGCAATTTGCTTAGCTACGCTATCGGCTAGTTCTTTGAGTTCTTCGCGACGAGCCACAAAGTCAGTTTCGCAGTTAACTTCTACTAAGACACCAATACGGCTGCCAAAGTGAATATAACTATGTACAATACCTTCGGTAGCAGCACGGCTGGCTTTTTTGACCGCAGAGGCTAGCCCCTTTTGGCGAAGATATTCGGTTGCTTTGGTAAAGTCACCTTCGGAGTCAATGAGAGCGGCTTTGCAGTCTTTAATTCCTGCACCAGTTCTCGCACGCAATTCTTGAATTTGTTGAGTTGTAATGTCTGCCATATTAATAAGCTTATTGGGGATTTCTAAGGCAACATTTCGAGGAGCTTGGAGTTTTGCTCGTTGCCGAAAATATCTCTAAAATGTTGTTTGCAGTACTATAAGTTATCACAATTTAGTTGCCACTGAGTTGTGACAATTGACCGACTGGCGATTCTCAATATCAAACTGATTTTAGGATTTTTAGATAATTTAAACAAAAAATTGGGCTTCGACACTTCGCCAAGCTCAGTGCATCGCTTTGCTCAGCCAGCAGGACACGATGGCTTGTCGAAGTATCGAAGCCTCTTTTAACTCATTGCTAAGACTGCTAAATTCTGTGATTAGTCTGGGATTTGAGAAGCCCTTTCTTTTTCTAAGCGGAGTTCCTTCGCTTTGATCCTTTGCCATACTTTCCAACAGGCATAGCCCATCAGTAAGGTACTAATCGCCGCATAGGTTCCCCCCGCAGGCATTCCTGAAACTGCCATCGCGATACTGCCTACCCAGAGCGTCAAGGCATAGATAAATAAAACCGTCAGCCGTTTGGATACTCCCGCTTGGACAAGGCGGTGATGTAAATGGTGTTTACCTGCTTGCATGGGCGATTCCCCACGACCGAGGCGTTGCAAGATCACGGCGGTCGCATCGACAATGGGAACCGCCAAAATTAAATAGGGCAGAATCAGCGCCACCGTTGCCACCGACTTAACTAAGCCAATGACGCTAACCCCTGCGAGGGTAAATCCTAAGAAATAAGCCCCACCATCGCCCATGAAGATCTCTGCGGAACTTTTGGGCTTGAAGTTATAGCGCAAAAATCCTAGACATCCCCCCGCCAATGCCGCAGCAATCAGCGCCGCCGCAGGTTGCTGCATAAATAAACTGGTAATCAAAATCACCGCCGCCGCGATCGTGGTTACTCCTGCGGCAAGTCCATCTAGTCCATCGATCCAGTTGATTGCGTTTGCCATCCCCGATAACCACACCATTGTGATTGGTAAACTCAACCAACCAAACTTGATGATGCCAAGCCAAGGTACTGAGATAAATTCAATTCTCACGCCCACCCGCCAAGCGGCGGCGGCTACAGCTAACTGGGCAATCAGTCTAGGTAGTGGAGGCAGGTTAAACAAATCATCGGCAAAGCCAATTAGGAAAAATGCTGCGCCACCGATAGTGACTCCCCATACCTCATACTCGCGACTTTGGGGGAGAATGCCAAACCAGCCCGCACCCCAGACGATGAGCAGGGCGATGACACTTCCCAAAAAAATTGCTACTCCTCCCACACGGACGATCGGCGTTGTGTGCATTTTCCGACCATTGGGTTTGTCTACTAATCCTACTTTGAGTCCAAAATGACGAATTATGGGTGTACTTAGCCACACCGCGATCGCAGATACTGCAAAGGCGACCAAGTAGGGAATGGCGTTTGGATGCAGCATTACAAGAATAAAATTTAGGGTTTTAGTTTGGGCAAATTATGCTTGCAAGCATAACACTTGAATGTCGAAACAAGTACAGAGAAAATGGCGGAGAATGGCGAAAAACACCAAGCTGTTCGCACTAGCACTCATAAATGAATACAAATGAATAAAAAGGTGTGGCGTGATAGGACGCATCCCTTTGTTTGGAAATTATTGTTTTTTGGCAATGAATGGTGGTTTAAACGTGGTATGATGAGAAGCCGTGTAAAAATTTACGCTTGTTACCCTTAGTTATTAACATTAGTAAGTAAACCTCAGAGATCAGTTCATGAAAGTTGTTAGCTCCCTCAGATCTGCAAAAACTCGCCATAAGGACTGCAAAATTGTACGTCGTCGCGGCAGAATTTATGTTATTTGCAAAACAAACCCAAAGTTCAAAGCTCGTCAAGGATAATCAGCGATTTTGCTTTATTTATCAAAGAAAAAAGATCACCGTATGGTGGTCTTTTTTCTTTGGTGAATTTGCGTTTAGAATATGGCTATGACCAGTACTACTCGCAAAGCAAATCTATTTGAGGCGATCGCCCCCGTTAATCGCGGCTTGCAAATGACTGAAGATCAGCGCAAGGCGATTTTTTCGGCGGTTGCCTACCTTGAGGAGTTGAATCCTAATCCTGCCCCTAATCAAACCCCAGAGTTATTAGATGGCAATTGGTTACTCCTATTTACAACCAGCCAAGAGTTATTGGGTATAGATCGCTTTCCTCTGTATAAATTGGGCAATATTTACCAGTGCTTGCGTGTTGCTGAGGGCAAGATTTTTAATGTCGCGGAGATTAAAGGCTTGCCCTTGCTGAGTGGATTAGTAAGTGTTTGCGCTGGCTTCACGGTGGTATCTGACCAACGGGTTAAGGTCAATTTTGAGCGCTTGGTCGCGGGTTCTCAGACGATGGTGGGCTATCGCGATGTGAATAGCTTTATCGATGCTTTGCAATCTCCCAAGAAATTATTGGCGATCGATTTCCAAATAAAGCGCGAAGATCAAAAGGGTTGGCTAGAGACTACCTATTTAGACAGGGATCTGCGGATTGGCAGAGGCAATGAAGGCAATCTATTTGTATTGCGGCGGGTCGTCTAATTGGTTAGCTAGGGGTAGCTCGCAGCGATGCTCCTAGCCTTTTGATCGAAACTGATGGCAGCTATAACCTAGGGATGACTCCCGAAATTCTCCCGTTTTACACTCTATTTTCTAACTAGCAGCGATTTAGTCTTGCCACATCGTTAATCAAGACGTGGTTATGACTATCCAACTGTTTAAGAAGCCCAATCGGGATGCTGAAATCCTAGAACGAAGTCTATCTGTCCCGATTGATGCCAAAGTAATTAATCCTCAACACCGCTATGCGCTGATTTCTGTGCATGGTGATCCTTCAGCACAATTAGGCAAAGATGGCGCAGGTGGACAAAATCTCTACGTTATGTCCCTAGGGCGATCGCTAGCCCAGCGCGGTTGTCAGGTGGATATGTTCACCCGTCGCGAAGACCCTAGCCAGCCCGATATTATTGTGCATCCTTCAGGCTGCCGGACGATCCACCTCACCGCAGGTCCGATGGAATTTATTCACCGTGATGAGTTATTTCCCTATCTGCCCGAATTTGTCGAAGCATGGATGAATTTTCAACGCAAGTCTGGACTCCGCTATGACTTGATTCACTCCAACTATTGGCTGTCGGGCTGGGTGGGGATGCAGTTGAGTACACGCTTGCGGATTCCCCAAGTGCATACTTACCACTCCGTCGGCGCAGTTAAGTACAAGGCGATGAATAGCTTGCCTGCGATCGCTTTATCTCGGTTAGGTGTGGAATGGGCTTGCTTGGAGCAAACTGACTGTGTGATTGCCACTAGCTCCCAAGAAGAACAAGATTTGCGAAATATGGTTTCCGAGCATGGGCGCACGGAGATTATTCCTTGTAGTGTGGACATCGATCATTTTTCGAGCTTAGATCGTCAAGAGGCAAGGCTCCAGTTAGATATTCCCAATAATCGCAAAATGATTCTCTACGTGGGGCGTTTTGATGAGCGTAAGGGTATTGAAACCTTGGTAAGAGCCTGCGCTAAGCTCCCCGATCATCTCAAAGATCAATATCAACTCTATTTAGTGGGCGGTAGCCGTCAGGGAGCCGTGGACTCGGAAGAGCAGCTACGGATTCGCGCTTTGGTAACGGAGCTAGGTCTGGATGCGATTACCACTTTTACAGGGGCGATCGATCAGCAATATCTTCCTGCTTACTATGCGGCGGCAGACATCTCCGTTGTGCCTAGTTACTATGAACCCTTTGGACTGGTGGCGATCGAGGCGATGGCGGCGGGAACTCCTGTGATTGCCAGTAAGGTTGGCGGCTTGCAGGAAACAGTGCGAGATGGGGAGACTGGTCTGTTAGTGTCACCCCGTGATCCTGATGCGCTATCTCAGGCGATCGCCAAATTATTGTCTGCCCCCCAGATTGCTCAAGGGATGGGAGTTGCGGGTTATCAACGCGCCCATTCTCAATATAGTCAAGCTGCCGTTGCCGCTAGGATTCATGGATTGTATGAGTCCCTGATTGCGGAAAAGATGGGTAAGGCAGTTGATGCCAAGGTGGCGGCGATGGTGAGTTCTAGTAAGACTCCATTCAAGACTGCATCTTAAAACTTGATGACATCTCCCAAATCAGAAAATGGCATAGCCATTTTCTGATTTGGGAATTTTTATTTGTTTTTATTTTCATTCAGAGATAGTCGCGACGATAGGCATAGTCAATGAAGTTTAATGGAATAAGTTTATTAAAATCACGATTTAATCAGCCTCAAACCTCATCCCATCAAGGATTACGTCTAGATAATCCACATTCTGACGAAGGGATACCCAAAATGGTGCGGATGATAGCGGTAGGTGGTGAATACTTTACGGTGAGCGGTGATGGCTATCATCCTCAGGGGAATATCTATCGCGATCGCCACATAATCGATCCTTGGCAATTTCAGGGTTTAGAAGAATGTCTGATCGCAGGCATACTCTGTAACAATGCCCAATTATTAAATCATGGCATTGACCGACAACAGCAATGGAGAACGATGGGGAATGTCTATGAAGGTGCATTGATTGCCCTTGCCCACAAAGCGGGATTAGAGCGATCGCTGATCAGCGAATCCATGCCCAGACTAGATTGCTTAAACGACCTTGAACAAATGGGCGGCTTAGCAACTTTGCACGATCGCTTACTACCTTTGCCTCATCACCTCCAGCCCCATCGGGTGATCTATTACAAGAGTATGGAGATGCGGATATTGAAATATTGCCAAGCGCATATTGATATCCACGGAAACACCATTGCCCTTGATTTTGAGCAGATTCACGAAGCGATCGCCAAAATGCAGGATTGTCAACTAGAAGTGATTTTTCTAACCAAGAAATACGTTCCCATTGCCCATCAACGTTTAAGCCGTTCAGACTTGAGTTCTGAATTAGTCTTGCTGGGTTGTGTTGGTGCATGAGGAATCCAAATTGTGAAGGTTGTCCCGCGATCAACTTCACTCTCAACTGTGATTTTGCTGTTGTGCAAGTCAAGGCAGCGCTTGACTAGAGCTAAGCCTAAGCCAGTTCCCATCACCGTCTTAACGTTAGTGCCACGACTAAAGGGTTCAAATAGATTCTCTTGATCCTCTGGTGAGATGCCGATGCCCATGTCTTTGACTTGGAAGACGATCATCTCTTTCTGTCCATCGAGAATCAAGTCAATATTACTCTCTGGCGGCGAATATTTAATAGCATTGCTTAAGAGATTAGTTAAGGCTGAATAAATTAGGGATTCATCAAACCAAGCATGGGTGCGATCGCCAATATCAATCAAACTAATCGAATGTTGTTGTTGATCACTTAGCTGCATATCTTCCACCAAATTTAGGCAAAAAGATTGTAATTCTACCCAATTAGGCTGATATTCTAACTTTCCTGCATCGGCACGAGCAATGGTTAATACATCCGATAGGGTTTGCTTCATTGATTTAGCGGAGGACTCAATTCTATTTAAGCTGCGTAATCGCGATCGCTCCAAACTGGTCAGACTATCCTTGAGCAATTGAGCAGAACCTAAAATCACACTTAAGGGAGTACGGAACTCATGGGAAACTAGGGCAAGAAATTCTAATTTCAACTCACTCAATTCTTTCTCTTGAGACATCTTTTGATGCAGTCGTTCTGCCTCTTGTCGTTTAATTAATTGCTGATATAAGACTATGTATACCAACAGGAAAATCCCAAAACTAGATAACGTGCCAAGGCTCTCGATCGCCATGCGATACTGCATATTGTTGCTAGAGCGAGCGACACTCAGGTCAAGAAATTCTTTTTCATCCTGTTGGATCACCGCAAAAGTCTGGTTGAGAGATTCTCTGTTTTTAGCACTGGCGATCACGCTAGGATCATTATCTGCATACTCACTCAGGTTCAGGCGAAATAGGATATTGGACTTTTGGAAGATGCGTTGGCGCTGCTCAATGAGCGATCGCAATTGTTGTAATCGCTCAACCTGTAGGGGTTTATCCTTTAGTGAAGATTTGAGACTATCAATTATTTTGAATAAGGTGGCGATCGCTTGATTGTAACGATCTAGCTCTGCCTGTGTTCCAAACAGAAGATAGCCCCGTCGCCCCGATTCTGCCTCATTGAGCGTAGACTGTACCAAGGCAAGATTTTCTAGAGTGGAATAAGCAATCTGAATTCGTTCTGTACTTTTAATTAACTGAACTGCATTTTGGTAGGACAGCCAACTAATTACCCCCATTAACAACAATGCTGTGCATAACCCACCCACAATCAATTTGCGTTCTAAATTCCATTTCCATCTTACGTTATATTTTATATTCCATTTCATAGGATTAGGTAGCTATGCGAATATTAGTAGTTGAAGATGATATCCAGTTAGCCGATATGCTAACCGAAGCCTTAACTAATCAGCAATTTGTGGTCGATGTTGCTAATGACGGTAACATGGCATGGCATTGTTTAGAAACCTTAGAATACGATCTTGTCATTCTCGATGTGACCTTGCCAAAGATTAATGGACTGCGGCTCTGTCAAAAATTGCGTGAAAGTAATCTTCCCGAAAATGCTAACACTCCTGTCCTAATGTTGACCGCAAGGGATACGATCGCCGATAAGATCTTTGGGCTAGATGCGGGAGCTGATGTCTATATGGTCAAGCCCTTTGACATGGGAGAGCTGATGGCACAGGCAAGGGCGCTAATTCGGCGGGGCGGCAAAAGTACATCTTCGATGTTGACTTGGGGCGCTCTATCGGTAAATATCAGTACCTATGAAGTGACCTACGATAACGAGCCATTGACTTTGACCCCAAAAGAATATCAACTATTGGAGTTATTAGTTTCTAGTGGACGGCGGGTACTCAGTCGTCCCGGAATTATCGAGCGCCTCTGGTCGTTGGAAGATCCTCCCAGTGAGGAAGCGGTAAAGTCCCATATTCGCAGCCTGCGTCAAAAGTTTCGCGTTATAGGTGCTCCCGATGATCTGATCGAAACAGTGCATGGTCTGGGCTATCGCCTCAAACAATTCTAAAATTCTAGATATATTTTCCCATGCAGTTTTTAAAGAAAGTTTTTCGTTTTCATTTTGCTAGATCGCTCTCTAGATCTCTATTATTTACCAGCATATTTATTAGTGCGATCGCCTTAACTCTATTTCTATCCTTGGCGATGAAACTGCCTGCTTCAGCCCAAATTCAACCAGATTTACTCAGTCTCAATTGGCTTAGAGGCGATCGCGTAGTCAACAAAACTGACAATAGCTCTGATCATGCGGAAGTGCGGCTGGATGGTTATCGGCTATTTATCTTGACTGCCCCTAGCACCAATCAACGTTTCCCCCTAGAGCAGAGAGTTCAAGGTATTGAAGCTGAGCTAGAACGCATTGCCAATAGTAATTTTGATCCTAAAGCTCTGCAAATAGTCGCTAATCCCGATCCGCAAAATGGTCAACCCGTGATCAATATCAACGATCGCTACTTGATGACCGTGACGGCTTTGGATGCTCAATTGCAAGGCAGAGATCCCCAAGGTTGGGCAAATCAATTGGTACAGATTATCCGTGATGCCCTAGGACGATCGCATCGAGAGCGCCAAACCTCTTTTTTGATTAATCAGGGGCTAATTGCCTTGGGGATTTTGGCGGCTATGCTGCTTATTCTCAGGTTGTTACAGCGTTGGAAGAAACATTTAAAAATTCAACGTGAGGCGATCGCCAATGCAGTTTTGCAGGAATCCCTCTCAATCAACAAAGTCACGCCACCGCAGTCCGTAGGTACTGAGATCGTTAATCTGCAAGATTTTGCCCAAGATAGCAATATTGTACAGCCCCAGAATATCGATCAAAAAACTTCTCCCAACTTTTCCATTCCCCTCAATCTCCAGAACTCATTCTTTACCCTCAAACATCATTTCTCCCAAAAGCAACTTCTTAATCTCAAAGATCTTCAAAAACGATTTTTGCAATTGGGAGAAATAATTATTATCGTTGGCGGTTGCTTTATCATCTTGGGACTATTTCCCTACACCAGATGGTTACAGGCTTTTATCTTATCCACGCCCTTACAGATTGTGGCGATCGCGTTAATTGTTTATTTGTTAGCGCGAGTCAGTGATTTATTAATTGAACGCTTTGCTATCTTCCTCAAGGAAAGAGATCTGACAATCTTTACATCTGATCAGAGGGTGGATCTGCGCGTATCCACAGTGTCAAGGGTTCTCAAAAATGTCTCCGTTCTATTCTGGCTTAGCCTCGCACTGGTGGCAGTACTCTCAGCGATCGGGGTTGATTTGATTCCCTTACTGGCAGGGGCTGGAATTGTCGGTTTAGCAATTTCCTTTGCCGCGCAGGGCTTGATTAAGGATGTGATCAATGGATTTTTGATTATTCTCGAAGATCAGTATGCCGTGGGCGATGTGATCAATATCGGCAATGTCGGCGGCTTGGTGGAAAACATGAATCTACGAATTACTCAAGTTCGCAATGGCGAAGGTCAACTGATCACCATTCCCAATAGCTCGATTACGATTGTCCAAAATCTATCTAAGGAATGGGCGCGAGTAGATCTAGCGGTGCGTGTCGCCTATGAAACCGATCCCGATTGGGCTTTAAAAATTTTGCAACAGGTTGCGAGCGAGATGTATCAAGAAGCATCTTGGCGATCGCAAATTTTAGAGGAGCCAGAGGTTCTAGGGATTGATGAACTACAACACACAGGGATGTTAATCCGTGTCTGGATAAAGACGCAGCCTCTCCAGCAATGGGCAGTCGGGCGCGAGTTTCGCCGCCGCCTCCGTTTGCGAATGGAACAAGAAGGCATCGAGATCGGCGTTCCGCAGCAATCTATCTCTTTACCTAACTTCTCTCAAAAATAGAAGTTATAGCTATATTCTTGTCTTTGAGCATTGCGGCGCATTGTCTTTGGCTTTGCTTGCAACATTAATGACCAAGTTGCCGCTAAAAAGCAAATCATGCCCACGTTCCATATACAGAGAATACGGGTAGACAAGCTCAACCAAGATGGTAGTAAAACCGATGCTAGTAAAGCAACTAGAAGCGATAAAATTAAGCGCGATCGCATCCTCCATCGATGCGAAAGTTTTTCTTTGACCAATTTTTGAGTAGATTTTTGAGGTGAGGTCATAATGGAAAATCTGCTTTGAAAATGAAAAAGTTCCATAACCCAGAACATGAGTTGTGTCGCAAAGCAACGCAACTCATGTTCTGGATTTGTCTTAATGTGCCATCGGTGCTTTTGCGCCAGCTTTACCTTTGCTCAAAAATAATAATAAAGGCAGCGAACAGAGAAAGACAAATCCCACAAAATGAAAGACATCGGCATAGGAGAGAACGGCTGCTTGCTGATTTACTAATTTCTCAAGACTGCTAAGGGCTTGTTGATGGGCAGTTGTGACATCCGAGCCACCACTTTGAAAAACTCTAGTCAACAGATCCACACGTTCATTAGTTGCTAAATTGTAGGGGCTAAGCTTAGCTAGCAAAACTGACTTATGGAAAGCTTCGCGTTGAGCTAGCAAAGTTGAGAGAACTGCAATTCCAATACTGCCGCCAAGCTGACGAGTCAGGTTATAGAATCCTGAACCCGATGAAACCGCTTCCTTAGGAATAGAACCTAAAGTCGCCAAACTCAGAGGGAGAAACATAAGTACTGTCGCCGCACCGCGCCAGATTAAAGGCATGAATAGTTCATCCGTTCCTGTTTGCGGCGTAATCGTCGCTAATTGATTCATCACTAATGTTGTCCCGATCGCGCCACAGGCAATTAATATGCGTGCATCGACTTTACTAGAGAGTTTGCCTAATATAACCATCACGATTGCCGAAGCCAAAGCCCCCGGAGCCAGTAACAGCCCTGTTTGGGTCGCCGTAAATCCCAATACACTCTGGGTAAAGAGTGGTACTGCAAATAGAGCGCCATACAATCCCATACCGAGAATCCCCGAATAGACACTGCCTGCTGCTAGAGAACGATAACGGAGGATTCGCAGATCGACGGCTGGCGATTTGGTCGTTAGTTCGCGATAGATAAAGAGAGCGAGTCCCACTACTGCCATTACTGCCAAGGTGGTAATAAAGCTCGAAGAGAACCAATCATCCTGTTCACCTTCTTCTAAAAAGGTTTGCAAACTACCAACCGCAACGATTAAAAGTCCTATTCCCCACCAATCAACTTTTTGCTTTACCTGTTGCTTGCTACTGCGATCCTTCGGTAAAAATAATAATGCCATCGCCACCGCAAGAATGCCAATCGGCAAATTGATAAAGAAAATCCATCGCCAGCCCAAACTATCGGTCAAGAAACCGCCCAAGGTCGGACCGATTGCAGGACCCGCAATTACACCGATGCCAAAAACTGCTTGAGCTGCGCCTTGCTCTGAGGGTGGAAAGGTCTCAAATAAGATGGCTTGGGCTTTTGCCAAAAGTCCACCGCCACATAGTCCTTGAATGATACGACTAATTACCAGCATTGGTAAATTCACCGCAAAGCCACATAACACTGAGGCGATCGTAAATCCCACCATTGAGAAGACAAAGTAAGTTTTTTTGCCAAAGTAATCGCCTAACCAAGCCGATAGAGGAATGAGAACGACGTTGGCGATCGCATAGCCTGTAATTACCCAACCAATCTCGCTGATAGTTGCGCCCAGACTCGCCTGCATATCCTTGAGCGCAACATTGACAATGCTAGTATCAATCACTTCTAGAATTGCGCCGAGGGAAACTGTGCAGGCGATCGCCCATTTCAAAGAGCCTTGGATATATCCACTCTGGCTAGCGACAGCCCCAGATAAATTTTGAGATTTGTTAGCCATATTGACCTGTTAGCTGATTAGCGATTATTACTTAGCGTTCAGCTTCGGTATCGACTGTAACCTTGACACTCAATCCTGCCCGCAATTTGTGCTGAGGATCGGCATCGGGACGGAAGGCTAAACGCACGGGTAGCCATTGCACGACTTTGTTATAGTTGCCTGTCGCATTATCAGGCGGTAACAACGCAAAACTCGCCCCTGTTGCAGGACTAATCCCCTCGACCGTTGCCCGAAATACTTCCCCAGGATAGGCATCTACTTCGATTTCGGCTGTTTGACCAAGGCGCAAGTTTTGCAGCGAAGTCTCCTTGAAGTTGGCTTCTACATAAACTTCTTCCGTTTGCAAGTGGCACGACAGCCATCAGCGCTTGTCCAGCCTGAACTTTTTGACCCACCTGTGCCGTTAGCTTGCCGACATAGCCACTCACAGGCGCTTTAATCACGGTGTACTCCAATTGCTTTTCGGCGAGAGCTATTTCCACCTTGGCTTGAGCGACTTGTGCTTGGGCGACTTGCTTTTGATCTTGCTGCACTAATACATTCTGTTCCGCAACATCGGTCTGGGCTGCTTGACCTCTAGTTACTTCAGCTTCGGCTATAGCTTTTTGAAGTTGCGCTTCAGCATTACTCATTTCCGCTTGGGACTGTTGCACAATCTGATTGGTTGCCGCTAAATTAGCGAGATCATTCTCATAGGCAGCCTTTGCCGCTTCCGCCTGTTGTGCTGAGACTGCACCACTTTGATATAGATCTGTATAGCGGCGATAATCTGCTTGACTTTTATTAACTTCCGTTTGGGCTTGAGCAACCTTGGCACGATTGACCGCGATCGCTGATTCTGCTTGATTGATATTTGCCTGTGCCGCCTTGATGCTGGACTGACTCACCGCCAATTGCGCTTGCGATTGCTGCACCTGCGTTGTATGGGTCTGGCTAGTTAGCTGCACTGTATCCGACGCGCTTAGTACCTGCGCCCTAGCCGCCTGTAGCTTAGCTTGAGCCTGTTGCAGATTTAAAGACAAGTCCTGATTTTCTAAAATAATCAAGGGTTGTCCAGCCTTCACATAGTCACCATCCTTCACAAGGACTTGCTGAACCGTCGCTGAGATTTTGCAGGAAATTGGGGAAAGATGTCCCTGAATTTGCGCGTTCTCAGTACTAATGTGGGTTTTCTGAAATTGCCACCAATTCCATCCCCCTACGGCACTAATTCCCAAGGCGATCGCCCCCGAGAGGAAGAATAGGTTTCGCTTAGTTGAAGAATGCGATCGAGAAGGGATAACTTCCCTTTGGTCTAAGTCAGAGCCAATATCCAATGCTATTTCATCTTCAGGAATAGCTTTCTCTACTTCCGTTAGTTCTGAAGACTTGTGGTTGTTTCTCTGATCTATAGCATTACCCGATGGAGATTTAATGCTTACTTGAGGATATTTAGTTCTTTTCATTTGCTTTTTCCTTACTGGTATGGTTAGACAAAGAATCTGAATTAACCGCCAAAGGGCTAATCCCCCGTACAAATAGATCAACACAACCTTCAAGATATTGCTCTTGACTGTAGCCTCTGGGAATAGGCGAAATATGATGGCGCAACATCCCCGAAAGCAGCATTCCTGTAAATGAATCGATCGCTAAAGCCAGATCGATATCAGAGCGCACAATTCCTTTTGTCACACCGTTTCTTAAGTACGCAATCAGCTTGTCACGGAGTGGGATTAGGGCTTCCTGTGTAACGCGCAATGCTTCTTCGGGATGCCGCTTGGCTTCACCAATGAACATTCGCACTAGAGCTTCATGCTCTTCAAGGTGATTGCTATAGATCTGTCCATAATGGAGAAGATCAAGCCGCAAATCTTGAGTCCATTCGTCTTGATTGTCGAGAGCTTCGGTTTGCAAAGCCGTAATGTAATGCACGACGGCTTTTAGTAATTGCTCTTTGCTCTGGAAGTGCCGAAATAAAGTTATCTCGTTCACGCCCGCTATTCTGGCGATCTCGCGAGTTGTTGCTCCCGCTATGCCTTCGGTGGCAAATACATCGACGGCGGTTTTAAGCAAGCGATCGCGGGTTTTGGCGGGGCTACGTTTTGCTTTTTCCTTTACTTTTTCCATAACTTAATAATGCAAGTACATACTTGCATTATTATATCCCCAACTAGTCTTGTCACGACATCACCCCAGAAGGCGAGGGATGACTAGAACTGTGATTCGATCGCTGTTAGTAACTTTTCTTGAGTCCAATTTTGATAGAGATGGGCGGCGATCGCTGCGCCCCCTGCGCCCACACCTTCCTTCACAAAGCCCTGCTCGTAGGCGTGTAATTGTGGATATTGGGACTTAGCAAAGCTAAGCTGCGTGGCAATCAATGGCACATCGCGCACCGCTAGTGCCAGACCGACTGTGTTACCCGTCGGATCTTCTGCCACCCAGCGCGTTGTACCAACGACGATCGCATCGGGATTCCAGACGAGATTTTGGCTGGCGGCGATCGCTTTGGTGAGGGCATAGACGGCGAGCATCTGCGTTCCTCCCGCGAGCATTACGCCACCGTGACGACTGGCGGCGATCGCCATACCAGCGACCACGATCTGCATTGGATCGCCCACTGCCGCCACGATTTCTAAGGGCGTGGCATGGGGTTTGAGATGGGCTAGTCCCGACTGTACGATCGCCCATTTTTGAGCATGGTTACAACTGGGATGGGAGCTATTTACCATGTCCTTAGCGTCAATCCCTAGGGCAGTTAGCACCGCTAGCGCTGTGGTTGTGCCGCCGACAACGCATTCACTGAGGATTACATAGGCTGCTGTCTTGCCTAGCTTTTCACCCCAAGCCAATCCCTGCACCAATAGCTGCAAAGTCGTATCAAGGGGCAGAGCTTTGCCCTGACTCAAGCAAGCGGCGGGCTGTCCTCCCAAATCGATCGCCTTGACCGTAGGCGCGATCGGTAAACCTGCATTAAAAATAAATAGGGGTAAATCCTGCGCGGCAACGACGGCACGGGAAATAAGGACGGGGGAGGCTCCCGCAACTAGAGGTGGTAAGGGAAAGCTGGTATTTGCGCCTGTGGCGAGAAACTCGGCATCGGCGATCGCGGTGATGCGGCGATCGCTTGGTGTGGCTCCTGCGGCGGAGATATCGGGAATCAGTCCTGTGTCCGTAAAACCTAAGACACAAACAAAATTAGGACGTTTGCCACGATAGGCTTTGAGCCATGCCTTAGCTTTTTTGCGTTGGGTGTAAGTGGTGATCATTTTTGCTTGCGACAGCGATCGCTACAGTATTTCACTTCATCCCAACACTTTTCCCATTTCTTACGCCATGTAAAGGGCTTGCCACAAACAGCACAGTCTTTGCTGGGTAAAAAAGATTTATTGCCTTTGTAAGCCATAAAATGAGTAAAAAGTAGTGAGTAAAAAACAAGTTATTTGGGTAATAAATTTCCCCGCAAAGTGCGGAAATTTATGTTTTTAAAAGTCGTTTTGACTTTGAATGATCGTTACTTTCTGTTCGGCTTTTTCTAAATATTCGCGACAATATTGCGATCGCGCCATGCCTTCTTCATAGATCACCAACATCTCATCGAGGGTTGCTTCTCCACCATCGAGAATCTCCACAATGTCTTCAAGGCGTTGTAACTGTTCCTCAAAGGAGAGATTGGGAAGATTTTTAAGGATATCTTTTTGAGTGTAATTACTTTTATTTAGGTCGGTCATATACCTTCTCGATCTTAACTTGCGCTATTTCCGCTTGCCGCACGACTTCCACTTTAGCAAATGCCCCTTGCAAATCCGCAAGGGACTCATCGTTATTTAAAAAGCGATCGCCTGAACGCAGTAGAGCGAAACCTCGCTGCAAGGGCGCTAGGGGATGGAGCGATCGCAGATGGGCGGTAATGCCTTCTAGCTTAGAACTAGATTGGCGGAGGTGGCGGGCAAGGGATTTTTGCATATCTTGTTCCGCTTCATCGATTTGTTGTCCATAATCGTGAAGGCGATCGCCAAAGTTTTGCAGGGCATAACTATCACTGAGAGCCTTGAGGCGTTGGCGATAGCTTTGCAACTCGGATTGCATGGCACGGTTGAGGCGCGACTCCCATCGATCGAGATTATGTAATAGGGTATCGCGATCGAACTGAGAAACTAGCTCGGCGGCGGCGGTGGGCGTGGCGGCTCGCAGATCCGCCACAAAATCGGCGATCGTAAAATCCGTCTCATGCCCCACTGCCGAAATAACGGGAATGCGCGAATTGTAAATTGCTTCGGCAACCTCTAGGCTATTAAATGCCCAGAGATCTTCCATCGAGCCGCCGCCACGTCCGACGATCAAGACATCGGCATCCGTTGTTTGTAAAGTGGCGATCGCCTCGGCAATTTCTTCAGGCGAATTTTCACCTTGGACGGCGGCGGGAGCGAGATAGATCTGACAATGGAGCGATCGCCGTTGCAGCGTGGTGAGGATATCTTGGATCACGGCTCCCGTTGCTGAAGTAACTACGCCAATTTTTAAGGGCAATGCAGGAATCTCCCGCTTGCGATCGCTGTCGAAATATCCCCTCGCCGCCAGATCCTCCTTGAGCGCCGCAAAGGCTAGATATAAACCCCCTTGTCCTGAAGCAACAAGGCGATCGCAATCAATTTGGTAACGACCACGGGGCGCATAGACCGTGACCTTGCCATGCACCACCACCTGCATTCCATTTTTGGGGCGAAAATTTAAAGCACGGCTTGCCCAGATCACACAATCGATCTGTGCCGTATCGTCCTTAAGGGTAAAATAACGATGTCCTGAGCTGGCAGTGGTTAAGCCTGAAATTTCACCCGTAACGCTGACATTGCCGATATCCTCCCGCAACAATAGGGCGATCGTCTGCGTCAAGCTAGCCACTGTCATCGCCTGATCGCGACTTTTTGCAAAAGTATCTTTGATGTCTGTATTTTTGATTTGAGATTTTGCCTTACTCATCCTGTCCCTATGAATATTTTGATGAATACCTTGCTTAACAAGCTACTAACTGCGCCTTTATCGAGAATTCTTTGCGGAATTGTTCCCTATTCTATGCTGCTACTACCGATGGCAGCGATCGCCCAGATTGCTGATCGCTTTGGCAACTATTATCGCAATGAAGCGCCAATTATCGGCAGTAGCATTGATCCTAAGCGTGGCTCTGGATCAATGTGGCGTGTGGTGGCAAAGGGGCTAAACTGCCGACAGTCTGCCAATCTCAACAGCCCAATTATGCGTACATATTCTGAACAGAGCTTGCTAGAAGTAGAAATATATCGCGGCGGCTCCGATGAAGTCTTTTTTAATTACCTTGATCCTAGCGGTAGACCTTGGATGCCCGTGCGCGGTAATAGCTTTGAGGATGTATGCTTTGTCCGTGCCAATAGTTTATTTATTCAGCCTTTGACGAATAGAAATCCATAATTTACAGTGCTATACCGTAGTATCATAGATATCACTGGGTCATGGTGAGTAACTTACAAAGCCTCTCATCAAAGCTGCCTAAATTTTGAACAAGCATGACGGTCAACTGTGGAACTTTCTTTAAAAAGTGAATACGCAATTTTAGCGATGGTGGAATTGGCTAATCATTTTGAGATCGACCAGCCACTCCAGATTCGTCAGATTGCTGCCCAACAAAATATCCCCGATCGCTACTTAGAGCAGTTATTGGCAACCCTCAAGCGGCAAGGACTGGTCAAAAGTCAGCGTGGCTCTAAGGGTGGCTATGTACTTGCCCGTGAGCCTTGGCAAATTAGTTTGTTAGAAGTAATTCAGGGCATCGAAGGGTATGACCTATTAACCGATCGCAATAAAAATCGGGACGATAATGCTTCTCTAGCGGTGATCCGAGAAGTGTGGGAGTCCGCACAAAAAGCTGCCTCGAATGTGTTAGACAACTGTACCCTCAAGGACTTGTGCGATCGCCAACGCCAACGTCAAATCGCGACTACGATGTATTACATCTAGAGTTGCTTTGTGCTAGTTGCACCGCGCTTCGCGCGGTGCAACTAGCTATAAACTCGCGTTGTGATTAGGGGCTGAGGGTGGACAATACGTTGTCCCCTGTTACCTGAACAGTTTGCAATTCGAGATTCGCCACGGCGCGATCGCCTTTAATATTCAGATTCTTGTCAGGCTGCTGGTAAGAGATATTGCCATCTGCCACCACGGTTTTAGAAGGAATTACCCATTCCACGCGATCGCAATTAACCAAGCCTTGAGTCGAACTCATGCTCGCCATCACCTGACCCTTGAGCGTGATCTTCTGATCTTTGATCTGCGCCTCGCCCTGTTGTGCCTTAACCACGACACCACGACTTTTGCTAGTGCCTGTAAAGGCGACAGGGATCGTCACTAATTGCTTTTCCAGATTCCAAACCGCTTGGGATGTTTCAATATCAAGATCCAGCTTAGGATCTTTTGCCTTGATATCCCCCGTAAAAGTGACTTCATTCTTCTGCATATTCCATTCACCTTTTTGGGCATCTAGTTGCAGTTGATCTTTAACTTGGATCACCGATAGAGGAACCTCCGTAAATACCAATTCCTTCTTGGCATCCCAAGTCACCTTTTCACTCTTCATCTGTAAAGGTGGCTCCACTGCCGTCACCACCACAGTTTTTTCAAGACTGTAAATACTGGTGCTGGGTTTAGCTGTGAGTTCCTTGCCCGTCATTTTTAACTTGTCACTGGGCTTATCGAGCCGCACATTTCCCGTCACCTTGAGCAGATCTTCTTCAGATTTCCAGACGAGGCGATCGGCTTTCATGTTGATTTTTTCTTGGACAGCGATCGCGTCGATATTACCCTCAAGGGAGATCTCTCTGGAAGCTTGGTCAATGGTTCCCTTATCGCCAGTCGCTTCCATCAATAGCTCCCCATCACGATAAAACTTCCCCTTCACATCTTTGACATCAGCAATCTGGCTATCTTGACGATAGTCAGCGCGATCGGATTTGATTTCCCACAGCAGCTTGCCATTGGCATCAAATTCGGTAAGGGTGATGTTACTGAGAATTGTGCCAGCCTTTTGTTCGGGCTTGTTGAGGTTGGTAATTTCAGGTCGGAGGAAGATAAACCAACCAAGGGCAGAAATCAGCACTGTCACAAAGAAGAATATCCCAAACAGGCGAATATTTCGGCGGCTGAGTAGTTGCATGGTTTCGAGAAGGGCTTTATGTATCTGCTATATGTTAACTGCAAAGCTCATTTTAAGAGCATCTTATAAGCATGGGGCATGGATGCCCTAAAGGCGATCGCCTAGTTAGTCACCTACAACTCAATCGTCATGCTAATTTAAAATAATAAAATATTTTAAGATTTCGCTCATTTTAAGAGGATTCAAACTATGACAATTGAGACTAAATTCTCGACTTTTTCCTAAGTTTTAACTATGCCGCAAATCAGTCGATTTCAGGGTATCACGTTAACCATGTACTATAACGATCACTTGCCGCCTCATTTTCATGTTCGTTACAATAGTCAAAAAGCACTAATTCGCATTTCTCCTGCCAGTTTGTTGGCTGGCGAGATACCGTCAAAAGTAGAGAAATTAGTTGTCGAATGGGCAAATTTACATCAGGCAGAGCTTTTAGAGAATTGGGAACTAGCGACTAAAAACAAACCTTTAAAGATAATCGAACCTTTGGAATAGTTATGCTACAAGACGTTTTGACAGTAAAACCACTTACGGATTATAAGCTCCATTTACTATTTGAAGATGGAATGGAGGGAGTTGTTGATTTGTCAAAAATGATTGAATTTACTGGTGTTTTTGCACCACTGAAAGATAGAAGTTTCTTTGAGGGTGTATATGTAAATCCTGATTTGGGGACTATTCAATGGGCAAACGATGCTGATTTAGATCCTGATGTCCTTTATGCGGCGGTTTCAGGTCAGGCAATCCCAGATTTTGATCAGATAGTTTCTACTGTGGAAGGAGATGTGATCAAGCTATATCGCCCTCGTAATGCAAGATTAGGAAAAGTTACTGTTCAGGATATGATCGCTAAGCGACAGGTGCAGATTGATTTGCCAGAACGTGAATATGCGATCGCTACTTCTGCTCATCAACAACAAAAGTTAATTGTTTGCTACGGAAATTTGATTAAGAAAAGCCGTTTACTGAAGCTTGAAAATCCTCACAGTTTAGCTATTTTGGATTAGGATTTGTTTTTTTAATTCATTTTTTAAGCCTTCAACAAACAAGGCTATCCGCATCATTAATCCCAATCTTGTCCACAAAGCGATCGCGAGAATTCGCTCTTTTTCCTTTTCCCAGACATACCTCAAAGGATTCATCATCGTTTATAAAAATTGATGGAGATCGCAATTTTATCAACACTTTTGGAAATTATCGCCGCATATAAAAATGGTTGGCGATCTACGACAAGGGGGCGAACATGATGGCATCGCTCTTACCGATTTTTGTTTTAAATGGTAAATAGAATGGAAATAAATTTTATCATTTCATCCGCAGGGGCAATGCCCCCATGTTTGCCCCTCCTTCTACTAAAGGAACAAGGACAGAGTCCTCATCACGCAACACACACAACCCGAAAACCGCTAATGTAGAACTGAATGCGCGCGAAGAATTTGTATCGATAGGCAGACCGACAATTCCTAGCATTGGTGTCCCACGAACCACCACGCAGGAGCTTTTCAGTTGCGCCGTCTTCATGATTCTTAATATCTTTTGTCCAAATTCGTGATTCCGTTGGTGCTTTATTATAATCATCATGCCAATCATTAGTGCACCATTCCCAAACATTGCCATGCATATCATAAAGTCCCCAAGTATTAGGTAGTTTCTCCCCTACAGGATGCGTACCATTATTGTTTTGCCTTAGGCATTGCAAATATCGGCTAAAATCCTGATTCACCTCTTCCCAAATACGTTCTGCATCAATGGGTAGATCGCCGCTATTTTTGCCATACCACCCATAATCATCTAACTGGCTGGGATCGTCGCCAAAGCAATATTCAGCATATTCTGCTGTTCCCGCACGACAGGCATATTCCCATTCCGACTCAGTAGGCAAACGATAGCACTCTCCTGTCAGTCGTGACAGCCGCGCACAAAACTCGTGAGCTTCGTACCAAGTCACTTGTTCCACAGGTTTGTTTTCGCCACTATAATAAGAAGGATTTAGACTCAGATCAATCGCCACCTTGGGAGACATCGCCACAGTTCGCCATTGCGCCTGAGTGACAGGATACTTGCCTATCTGAAAGGCTTTTACCGTAACTTGGTGATAGGGCTTCTCATCGTCATTACCAATCCCTTCAGGCGAACCCATCCAGAACGTTCCGCTAGGAATATCCACCATTTCAGGCAAATTTGCAGGATTGAGCCAAGGCTTATATTTATAACGACCGTGCTGCACAAATTCTTCGGGCAAAGGGTAATCATTAATCGCCGTTCCCTTTTCTTCAATTTGAGCGATAATCCCCTCAGATAACAGAAACTTATCCTTATCTTCCTCTTTGGCATTATTAAATTCCTGAAAAGCATCGTTTACCCGATCGCAAAGTCTTCGCAAGTCCCGATCCTGAGATCGCCATTCCTTAAACATTTGCCAACCATCCATCAATGCCTCATGCGCCAAATCCACAAAAGCAGCATTATGCTCATCACCCATCGTCAACAGCCGCCCATCAGAACCCGCAAAAATTTCTAATAGATTAGTGATCACCTCTTGATCGATTTCTAATCGCGCCATCCCTAACAAAAAATGTTTTGCCTGTCGCTGCCGCGTATCCCTGACATCTTGCCCCGTTCGCACCAACTGCAAAAATAACCGCCGAGTCCAATCGCGTTCCAGATCCGATGACAAGCCCTCATACAACTGCTTAGCATGGCGATCCAACGCGCCATGTAACTTACCCATCTCTGCATAAGCTGTTAGAGTCAATCGATGATTTTGGCGATCGCGTTTTTCCCATAGCTCCGTCAGCGCAAACTCCAATAACGGCAAACTATTTTTCTCCGCTTCCACATCCTGACAAATCACCTCTAGCAAACCTTCGGCTAGTTCGTAGCCTTGCATTCTCGTAGGTTCGGCGATTGCTTCCCTAAGTTCTGATGGTTCTAATGGCACTAACCAAAAGGCGCGATCTCGTTGAATCAACTTTGCCAAAGCAGGATATTGCAAGGCTTGCTCCACAAAATCTGCCCTCATCGTCGTGGCGATCATTAAACGACCTTCGTGATCGGCTCCTTCCGCCAGTAACCGTATAAACTCTTGACGTTCCTGCTCGTTGGGACAAACCGTAAATAATTCTTCAAATTGATCGACCACTAGCAAAACTCGTTGTGAACCTTCAGGCAAAATCGCATTTAAACCTTCGCTCTCCAGTTTTGTATAGGCTTTTTTGATTTCGGTAGGCAACCTATAAAACTTCTCCACCAAAGCTTTTTTCAAGATCGCTAAGGGATCTGTCCAAGGCTTAATCGGTGGCAATATACACCAACCCTGTTTTTCCAAAGCAGGAATCAAGCCCGCCTTCACCAGTGATGACTTACCGCTACCCGATGTCCCAATCACAGGCACAAACCGTGATTCTTCAATCTTTCTCAACAACAAATCAATCTGACTATCTCGACCACAAAAATATTTAGCTGTGTTTTGGTCAAACGCATTCAACCCCACATAGGGACAAGTTTCATCAATTGCTTTTTTCTCCCCCACCTGCCGATAGTCAACAATTTTCATCGCTCGACCGTACCCAAGTTGGATCGGTTCCTGTTGTTTTTGCTTGAGGTGATCGGCAATAAATCCAAACAAACTACCCGAATTAATTTTGCCCTCATCGTTCTGGCGTGATGCTGACAAAGCCTCCAGCAAAGCTCCCGTAAAAATACTATGGGCTTCACTCTTCATCGCCGATGCCTCTTCAAAATCCCGACAAGCGGAAATCAACAAATAGTCCTTATCCGTCTTGTTAAATGCCGTCAATGATTCGGCGATCGCTTTCAACAAAGCGCCACTATGACAACAATCCAAAAACATTACCAAACTGCTAACTTTTGATTTAGCAATCAGATTGTTTAGAGCCGTAAACTTAATACCATTCGTTGCTTGATCCTTGGTTGCCGCGCAATCTGAAGGTGCGAGAAATCCTTCACTCACACCACAATCTTCAACCAGAACCCCGTGCCCCGTGTAATAAATCAAAACCTCGCTACCCGCCGCCTGTTCGATCAGCAACCGATTCAATTGCGCGAACAGATCAGCTTTCATTAATTTAGGCTTATTCAGCAAGATTACTTCTTGAAAATCACCATGCGATCGCAGCAAACTCGCCACTGCCTCCGCATCCCCCAAGGTTTTACTAAGCGGCGATGGTAAATGTTTATATTCCGAAATACCCACCACTAGCGCATATCTAGCCATAACTTACTGATTTATTGCGATCGCGACCTTATGCAACTAGAATACAGGCAAATTTCATAAAATAGTAGTAACAATTGCTATGGCTCACAAAATTTATGTTGAACAGGAAGATGGCGAAATTCTCGGCATTGAAATCTCTGAATCTGAAGATGATCAGTTAGTAGGTACAGATAGCGATCGCGAGTCCTATGGCATCAAAGAAGATGCAATCAAAAACTTGCAAGAGATCCATGAAACGATTCGCTTCTATACCAAATATGCGATCGGAGCATTTAAAAATCTCGGTGATGCTCAAGTCGAAGAAGTCAATCTCAAATTCGGTTTAAAAATTAGCGGCGAAGCAGGTATTCCCATTCTCACTAAAGCCTCAGCTGAGAGCAACTTTGAGATTTCCGTCAAATGTAAATTTCCATCAAAATAAACTTATAAATTACAGTAATTCTAGATAAATTCAAGAGGCTTCGACTTCGCTTAGCCATCGTACACTGCTAGCTGATCAGAGCGATGCACTGAGCCTGTAGAAGTGTCGAAACCCCATTTTTTACTTGAATTATCTATAATTTGGCGCAAAAAGAACTAAGGTCTTTGCTTTTTCTAGGTAAGCAAGACAATTTGCAAATTCACAGAACAGTCGCAAATCTGGACAATCATGGGCTTCTTTTGGTGATTACTCAAAAATCTGGGAGATCAGGCAGGAAAAATCTGGCAAAAGTGGAGATGTGAGCGTATCACTCTCAAACAAAGTCATCGCCAGTTTGAGAACTCCCTGCTCACGCCGATAAACTTGAATTTGCTTTGCCCTCCAATCCGCAATCCAATATTCCAATACGCCCCTCGATGAATAGAGCTTTAACTTCACTTCGCGATCTCGTCTTTCATTTTCCGTTCCCGCAGAAAGTACTTCGATCGCCAAATCAGGCGCACCAAGCAAATGTCCAGCCTGATCGATTAGAACTTCATACTTCTCTTTACTAACCCACACCACATCAGGAATCACATCATCTTTATCACCAAAGATCACACCTGCGCCCATTGCCGTTTTGCCTGATTTTGTGGCAATTGACCACATATCTAAAGCCGTAAAAAGTCTTCCACAAGTGGTTTGATGTTTCCAGTGGGGCGCTCTCGTCACAAAAAGTTCTCCATTAATAATTTCATAACGGTTGCCGTTGTCGGGCATCAGTTCTAGATCAGCACTAGTCCAAAGAAGCTGTTCTTCGGGGGCGATCGCCGATCCAGTAACAATGGAATTATTCGCAGTTTCAGTAGTAATGATCGCTGGGGTCATGGTGGAGTCCTAGGATGAGCGATATGGTAATAGTATAGCAATCTCCTCGATCGCTCGATCTAGACAATCCAGACCATCTTGCAAAGACTCAAGCCGACAGAGGCGATCGCGCAATACTGCTGCACCTGCAAAACCCTTAGCGTACCAAGCCATGTGCTTGCGTGATTGACTGATGCCGCGCATCCCTTTGTATTCCCATAGTCCTTGGAGATGTTCTTTGGCAACTTCTAAACATTCAATTGGTGAAGGTTCTGGCAAACGTTCACCTGTTTTTAAAAAATGATCGACTTGACCAACTAGAAAGGGATAGCCCAAGGTTCCCCGCGAACACATCACACCATCGGCTCCTGTCTGCTCTAAACAAGCGATCGCCTGTTCCACTGAAAAAATATCGCCATTGGCAATCACAGGAATCGTCAACACCTCTTTTACCTTGCGAATCCATTCCCATTTGGCATTGCCTGTATAACCCTGCGATCGCGTTCGGGCATGGACGGTGATCATTTTTGCCCCTGCATCCTCCATGCGTTTTGCAAAATCTAAGATCGTAATTTCCTGCTCATCCCAACCGATCCGCGTTTTCACGGTGACGGGAATATCGACAGCCTCAACCACGGAGCGCACAATTTGCGCCGCTAGTTCGGGTTGTCTGAGCAAAGATGATCCGCCGCCTTTTTTGGTGATTTTATTCACAGGACAGCCCATATTGATATCAACGGTGTCTGTCCCCTCTAGTACCGCCTTTTGCGCCGCCTCTGCCAAGAAATCGGGGCGACAATCAAATAGCTGAATGCTGATCGGGGTTTCATGGCGATCGATCTCCATTAACTTGGGTAAAGCTGACCTGTGATGCAGGTCAGTTGCGCTGACCATCTCGGTATACAGCATCGAGTCAGGGGCATAGCGGCGCACCAACCGCCGAAATACTAAGTCGGTTACGCCCGATAGGGGTGACTGCAATACGCGACTCTGAAGGGTGACATTACCAATAGTTAGAGGATCGGCGAGATTTAGCGATCGCAATGGTGGCAAGGGTTTGGGCGAGTCAACAGCCATGTTCAGAAATTTTGCTTTCTTTAGCGCTATATACAAAGGTATAGTAGTCCTAAATGGTTTGGAAAGTGTGCTGCACCACAGTAAATCTTCACCAAGCTTGAAAATTTACTTAAAAATTTATAAATTAAGGTAAAAGATTTGTCTAAGAAACATCCAGTTATTGCGGTAACAGGTTCGTCTGGGGCTGGCACTAGCACCGTCAAACGAGCCTTTGAACATATTTTTCAACTTGAGCGCATCAAAGCAGCCGTTGTCGAAGGTGACAGCTACCACAAATTTAATCGTGTAGAAATGCGCGAAGCGATGAAGCAAGCGACTTCTGAAGGTCGTAACTTTAGTCATTTTGGCTTGAATGCCAACTTACTAGATAAGCTAGAAGCTCTGTTTCGTGAGTACGGCGAAACGGGTAGCGGTCAAAGACGTTACTATCTGCACAGCCCCGAAGAAGCGGAGTACCACAATGGTCGCTTAGGAACCAGTAACCAACCTGGCGAATTTACTCCTTGGGAAACGATCGAGTCTGATACCGATGTCCTGTTTTACGAAGGTTTACATGGTGGTGTGGTTGCCGAAGATATTGACCTTGTCAAGTATGTAGATCTTTTGGTGGGTGTAGTTCCGATTGTGAACTTGGAATGGATTCAAAAAATCCACCGTGACAATGCTGAGCGTGGTTATAGTGCTGAGGCGATCGTGGATACGATCTTGCGTCGGATGCCTGACTATGTAAACTACATTGCGCCTCAGTTCTCCAGAACTCACATCAACTTCCAGCGCGTTCCTACCGTTGATACTTCCAATCCTTTCATCGCCCGTGATATTCCTACGCCTGACGAAAGCTTTGTAATCATTCACACTAATCGTTGCTTCCGTGAGAAGTTCCAAATTGACTTCCCTTACTTGTTGGACATGATCCATGATTCCTTTATGTCTCGCCATACAACTCTAGTTGTCCCCGGTGGCAAGATGGGCTTTGCAATGGAACTAATCCTCCAGCCCTTAATCGATACCCTTGTCGAAGAAGCTAAAAAAGACTAATCAAGATAAATAAAAAAGGGCGCGAAGCGCCCTTTTTTAATGGAATTTTTAATCTAAGCTTTGACTTGTATTTTGTCGATTAATTCATTAAAGCGATCGCTATAGAGTCGATAGCTAAGGGGATGGGCAATTAGTCTCGCCGTACTTTGATAAAGAACTTCAATTTCGATAAGTCCATTGTCCTTGAGGGTTTTGCCTGTGGAGACGAGATCGACGATCGCCTCAGCCATGCCTGTAATGGGACCTAGCTCAACGGAGCCATAGAGGGGAATAATTTCGACAGGTAAGTCGATGCTGTCAAAGTAGGCGCGGGCGCAATGTACATATTTTGAGGCAATGCGGCTATGGGGAGGCAAGTCTAGGGGCGATCGATAGCGGCTTTCTCCTGCAACGGCGATCGACATCCGACAACCACCAAAGCCTAGGTCAAGTAATTTGGCAACTTTGGGTGTTTTTTCGCGTAACACATCTTCGCCAACGATACCTGCTTGGGCTTGACCATATTCCACATAGACAGGTACATCCTGCGCTCTGACCAGTAAGGCTCTAGCGGTTCCTGTGGGGTCTAGGATTTGCAGTTGACGATTGGCGGGATCAAGAAAAACACTAAAATCCAGTCCTACGCCTTGCAGTAGGCGGATTGAATCTTTTAACAGTGAGCCTTTGGGCAGTGCGAAGGTAAACATGAAGTGAGGACGGCAATATTATGGAGATGCCTTGCAAAGCTCAGCAGTTCAATAATTTTAGACTATTGCGACGGGGTTATGAACGCGAAAAAGACCATTGGGTAATCCGCAATCGCGATCGCTGTCCTTGCACATTCCAATCTTGATAATTGCCGTAGGTGGTGATTGACAGTTTGTTACCATTGCGATGTCCAAAATTCATCAAGCAATAGCCATCACCGCTACAGGATTCCAGCTCAGGGATTTCTTCACAAATTTTTGCTGTGCCACCCGTATTTTCTTTACAGGCTTGATCGGTGATGGGGAACCAGTTATTGGCGATGAGTTGCGATCGCAGATCAGCGTAGGGCATTTGCTGGACTAGATTTGCCTCAATCTTCTTTTGGGCTTGCTGACTAGAGATGGCGCTTACGTTGGTGCGATTATTGGATTCGTTATTGGATGGCGATAGTTGAGATTGTAGTTTTTGGGTCAGATACCAGCAGCCATTACGATGTTCAAAAATATAAGCATTGGGTGCGCCTTCTGTCCTGACTAAACTCTCACCTTCGCTCTCTCCACCTGTATAGGCAAATTCCGCCTTGATATAGTCTACCCGAAACATCCTTTTGCCAATTTTTTTAATTTCTAGCTTGAGACGAGTGTAGGGGCTGCCATTGCTGGGAACCAGTTGCACCCAGCGATAATCACGCAAGCTAATACTAAATTCATCATTTTTGCGACTCATTACCTCGATCAGTCGGCTCGGATTTTGGTAATCCCGCACCTGCACATAGGCGGCAGTAAATCGATAGCGCATTTCATTGCCGCTGTAGTCCTGACCGCGCACAAAGTTTTCAAAAAATTCCGTGTAACTATCGATCGCACAGGATTGGGGTAAGTTGGTTTTATTTTGCTTTGTATCTGCATCTATCTCCGTGGCGATCGCGGCGGGAGGATTAGCGGTCTGGCTCTGAGTGTTGATCGGAGCATTAGCTTGGGAATTAGCTTGTGGTGATGGCGGGTTGGAGGATACAGGATTACTAATTGCCGAAGATGATGCGCTGCAAGCTTGGATCATTGTGGCTAGGGTTAACCCGAAGATCTTGCTGATTCGACGATAGTTCATACAGTTTTCTTCTTCAAAAAGGAATTTTTGGTCATATCGGTTTCCCTCATAAGACTGAAAATTCTGGATAGAGTTTCTAGCTGTTGGCTAACCAATTTAAGATCTCACGGTTAACCCTCTCAGGATTCTCGTCATGGGGGCAATGTCCCATCCCTTCTAGATAGACTAACGTGGCATCAGGTGCATATTTGACAAGGCGCTTACCCTCCGAAGGTGGAATCAGGCGATCGCGGCTACCCCACAGGATCAGTAAAGGAACTCGTAATTGTGCGAGGGCTTGGGTCAAGCTCGGTGAGTAATTGGCGTAGTTAAGACTGCGGTTGAGTCTGACAAAGGCTTCGGCGGCTTGGCGATCGCGGGCAGGTTGGGCAATGATCTCGACTAATTCATCATCAACACGGCGATTATCGTTATAAACAATGCCTTTTAAGACCCAGCGAATCGTTAAAGGCTGTCGGACTAGATGAAACAAAGGCTTGACTAATACCGCCGACACGATCGCTTTAGTAGCGCGTTCAATTGGCTGCAAAGCCTTGGGAACCATTGCATTAAAAGCTTCAATATCGGGCAAACTGATCGCCACCACTCCCGCCGCCATTTCTGGATGATGACTAGCGGCGATCGCTGCCACCAATGATCCAATTGAATTACCAACGATCACCACTGGTACACCAATAAACTTTTGCCAAAACTGCCAAACCTGTTCTACCCATAGGTATACGGAGTAACGGGTGGGCGGCTTCTCGGAGTTGCCAAACCCTAATAAGTCGATCGCATAGACTGTCCGATGTGCCGATAACTCAGGGATATTACCGCGCCAATGGTCGAGCGCCGCGCCAAAGCCATGAATCAACAGCATTGGTGCTTGACCACTCTCAATATGGGCGGCGCGACAAAATCCATAGTGCGATCGCCAGCCCTGAAAGTACCAATCACGATATTGCATCTTTCTAGATTTTCTTATCGCTTCTATCTCAGCCATTATATTTCACGCTAATTAAGTCAAACAGGCTAGCCACAGCAGAGATTATATTCTAACCACGCAAGAAAGGGGATGGTGCATTGCACCATCCCCTTTGCTATCGACTCCGACAAAATCAAATCGTGATTTTATGCTTTAGCTCTAACTAGACGACCATCGCTACTGACGTGTAGTCCACATTCTTGATTGCTCATCTCCCACCACCAACGACCAGCGCGAAGATCCTCACCTGCGGCGATCGCTCTCGTACAAGGAGCGCAACCAATGCTAGGGAAATTCTGGTCATGCAGGGCATTGTAAGGCACATCATTGGCGTGGATATATTCCCAAACCTGCTCATTAGACCAGTCAATGAGGGGGTTAATCTTGGCAATTTGGCGATCGGCATCCAGTTCCACTGTTTCCATGCCAGAACGGTTAGCTGTTTGGTCACGGCGTAGACCTGTAATCCATGCGTCTAAGCCCTGAGTGGCGCGACCTAATGGCTCCACTTTGCGGATATAGCAACATTGCTTGCGATTTTCCACGCTGTCATAAAAGAGATTAATGCCCTTAGCACTCACCATCTGCTCCACTGCCTCTGCCTGTGGAAACATGATCCGCAATTGTAATTGGGGATATTTTTGCTGCACCTTGGCAATCACATCATAGGTTTCGGTATTCAAGCGTCCCGTATCAAGGGTAAACACATGGGCATCGGGACGAATCTTGGCGATCATGTCAATCAGTGCCACATCTTCTGCACCAAAGCTAGAGGCAAGGGCAATTTTGGCATAGTTACCTAGTGCCCATGTGAGGACTTCTTGAGGGGTTTTACTTTTAAGCTGGGCGGCAGCGCTATCAATGTCTGTTTGCAGAGTCATTAGCTAATTACTAAATCTTAAGAATATTTTCAAATGCTAGGTTGATCGTATCTGAGTTGGGGAAGACAAGCAATAAAAAAGCCACGCTTAGCGTGGCTTGATTGATCTTTTCGAAGACTGCAAGATTTTTTTAAACAACTAAGCTTTGATCTTTTGATTAGCTTTACGCTTGTTGATTTCCTTGCTGCCAAAGAAACCTGCGGCAAAGACAACACCAGCAACAACACCAGGTACGGGGACAGGCTTGTTGGGGTTATCAGTACTGACTACAAAAGTTGCATTGTCAGTGTCTGCAACAAATTTCAGTGAGCTACCCGAACTCAATCCATTTGCCCACAGCAGAGTCAACTCGCTGTATAGATCTCCTACTGCTGCTTGACCACTAAGATTGACGATATTGTCGTAGGCGAAGGATGTTGGGGCAGTGCCACTCGCAGTGTAGTACTTGATGCCATCGGCAGACCCACTAGTGCTGTACAACGGATCGAGGCTAGGGCTAATATCGAATACTGTTTTCCCTGTGATTGCATTGATCACTAGAGAAGTAATGCTTGCACCTGTATTATTCTTAAATTCCCATTGACCACCAAAGGTGTTGCCAGACTGAGTTAATGACCAACCGCCAGTTCCTGCGCCACCAGTGGTAGAGTTTAGATCTTTCCAGATGTCAGTTGAAGAAGTTCCATTTTGGAAGTTAACTGTGATCTCCATCCCATCCATGTTGCTGCCTAGAGTTGTAAATCCAGTTAGAGCAGTAATCGTGGCGGCACTGGCAGAACTAACGGAACCTAAAGCTACACAGGCGAGACTAGCACCAGTTAAAAGCTTACCAATAGAATTCATTCTGTATCCTCCTCTTTCTTAAAGGTATGTCGAGTGTAAGAAATTCGAGCTGGATAACTAGCGAGCTATCCAGCATTTCGTCTTCGGGCGTAATCTACAGTTTATCTCTCCCCTTGAACCAAAGATATCATCTAATTAATTTGATTGCATAGGGGTTGTAGTTATACAAAAGTTATATAGCTGTAGCTATTCTTGTTAGGATACAAACCCAGACAGCGATTGACGGTGATACTCGCTTCTATTTTCTTTAACCGTATGCCTTGAGCATTAATTCCTTCAAGTCGGCGATTAGGGGATAGCGAGGATTTGCGCCAGTACATTGATCATCAAAGGCTTGGTCTGCCATCGTTTCTAAATTGGACATGAATACTTCTTCACTTGTACCCTGCTGGCTCATCGCTTCCTTAATCGTTTCAGGGATATCTACTTGGCGTTTGAGGTCTTCCACTGCCGCAATTAATAGTTCCACTTTCTCATCATCAGTTTCGCCGCCAAGATTTAGATAGTTGGCAATTTGAGCATAGCGCCACTTGCTATTGGGATATTTGTTTTGCGAGAAAGTAGCTTGCTTGAAGGGAACATCGGTGGCGTTGTAGCGAATCACATGGGTGATCATCAGGGCATTGGCGAGTCCGTGGGCGATGTGGCAAGTACCTCCCAACTGGTGTGCGATCGAGTGACAAACTCCAAGGAAGGCATTGGCAAACGCCATCCCTGCGATCGTGGCGGCATAATGCACTTTCTCTCTGGCTTTGGGATCTTTGGCTCCATTGGTATAGGCACTAGGCAAATACTTGAACAAAAGACGAATTGCTTCAAGGGCTAAGCCATTGGTATACTCCGAAGCTAGTACGGAAACATAGGCTTCGATCGCATGGGTGAGGGCATCAATACCACCATAGGCAGTGAGGCTTTTGGGGATATTCATCGTCAATTCAGGATCAACGATCGCAATGTTAGGGGTCAGCGCATAATCGGCTAAGGGGTACTTAATATGGGTCTTCTCATCAGTAACCACCGCAAAGGGGGTGACCTCCGAGCCAGTGCCTGAAGTGGTAGGAATTGATACCATGATTGCTTTTGCTCCCAAAGGAGGAAGTTCATAGACCCGCTTGCGAATATCCATAAAGCGCATGGCGATACCTTCAAATTCGATATCGGGATGTTCGTACATCAACCACATGATCTTGGCAGCATCCATTGGCGAACCACCACCAAAGGCGATGATCACATCGGGATGGAAGCTATTACAGATATCTAAACCTTTGCGAACGGTGGCAAGGGAAGGATCGGGTTCGACATCGTAGAAGGTGTAATGGGCAATGCCAATTTCTTCGAGGCTGTCGGTAACTTCCTTGGTTAGTCCTAGGTCAAACAAAGGGCGATCGGTGACAATTAGAGCGCGTTTGCGATCCTTGAGGTCGCGTAGAGCTACTGGCAAACATCCTGCTTTGAAATAGATTTTGGGTGGAATGCGGAACCACAACATATTTTCGCGCCGTTCGGCGGCGGTTTTGATATTCAATAAATGCTGTGGTGTCACGTTTGCCGAAATCGAGTTACCGCCCCAAGAGCCGCAACCAAGAGTTAGAGAAGGATCAAGACGGAAGTTATAGAGATCGCCGATCGCTCCTTGGGAAGATGGTGTATTGATCAACATCCGCGATGTTTCTAATTTGCTCTCAAAATAGCGAATATGCTCTTGATTGCTGGGCGCAGTATAGAGCGAGGAGGTATGACCATGACCACCAAAAAGCACTAATTCATCGGCTTTATCGACTGCATCAACAAAGTCCTTGGCTCGATACATCGCTAGGATCGGCGAAAGTTTCTCATAGGCAAAGGGTTCATTCTGATCGATCGCTTCCACTTCACCGATCAATACTCTTGTATTTTCAGGGATCGAGAATCCTGCAACTTCGGCGATCGCTGCCACCGACTGACCAACAATCGCAGCATTCAAACGTCCATCGGTGAGAATCACATTACGAATTTTGTCGCGTTCTTCAGCATTGAGAAAATAAGCACCACGCTTCATAAACTCTTGATGCACTGCGTCATAAATCGCGTCCACCACCACCACCGACTGCTCCGAAGCGCAGATCGTGCCATTATCGAAGGTCTTGCTGAGAATGATCGAACTCACCGCCATCTGAATATGAGCAGTCTCGTCAATAATTGCTGGCGTATTCCCTGCACCCACCCCGATGGAAGGATGTCCCGAAGAATATGCTGCCTTGACCATCCCCGGCCCTCCCGTCGCCAAAATCAATTTGATGGCGGGGTGCTGCATCAATGCTTGTGATAGAGGTACGGTCGGCTCATCGATCCAGCCTATGATGTCAGGAGGCGCACCCGCCGCGATCGCCGCATTCAATACAATCTCCGCCGCTTGTTTGGTGCAGTCCTTAGTGCGAGGGTGTGGCGAGAAGATAATACCGTTGCGAGTCTTGAGAGCAATCAGGGCTTTGAAAATCGTGGTGGAAGTGGGGTTAGTCACTGGCACGATCCCCGCTAAAATTCCCACAGGTTCGGCGATGCGCTCATAGCCAAAATGCTTGTCCGATTCAATTACACCACAGGTTTTATCGTTCTTATACTTGTTGTAAATCATTTCCGAAGCAAAGTGATTCTTAATCGCCTTGTCTTCGATTACCCCCATCCCTGACTCTTTCACCGCCGCCTTCGCCAAGGGGATTCGTGCGGCATTCGCTGCTAGAGCCGCCTTCTTGAAAATATGATCAACTTGTTCCTGTGTGAATGTGGCAAATTCCGTTTGAGCTTTCTTAACACGCTCAATCAATAGTTCCAATTCCTCAACATTCGTAACCTTATTAGCAACTAGCATTTGAATTACTCCTCATTAAAATTTATCGCTATCATTCCCAAATTAAATGCCAACTGCACTGATCGCATTGATCCCGCGCTGTTTGAAGATATCAGTTGCTTGCTGGACTAGCTCAGGCGAGGCAGGTGGGGTATCCCGCAGCGTATAGGTTAAACCGAGTTGTTCCCATTTATATTCTCCCATTTTATGAAATGGTAAGACTTCTAATCTTTCTACATTCGTGAGAGTTGCCACAAAGTCAGCAAGTTGATTGATGTTTTCTAGATCATCGGTGAGGTGTGGTACTAGCACAAAGCGAATCCAAGTAGGTTTGTTGATCTCACTGAGATACCTCGCCATCGCAAGAGTAGGTTCGATCGAGACATGGGTGACTTGATAGAACAGTTCAGGTTTATAGGACTTGATATCTAAGAGAACTAAATCTGTTTCTTCGAGAACTGATTTAGCAATGGCGATCGCACAGTAACCAGAAGTGTCGAGAGCAGTGTGTAAGCCGAGTTCATGGCAGCGTCTGAAGATTTCTCTAGTAAATTCTGGTTGCATGAGTGGTTCACCACCACTAACAGTTACACCACCTTTACGAAGGAAGGACTTGCATTTTTTAATTTCGGAAATTAAATAATCAACGGTGACTTCTTTGCCATCATGGGCATCGCGACAGTCAGGGTTGTGGCAATAGAGGCAGCGCAGGGGACAGCCTTGGGTGAAGACTATAAATCTAATGCCAGGTCCATCGACTGTACCGAAAGTTTCGATTGAGTGAATGCGTCCAGCCTGCGAAATCATAGAAATTATCAGCAATCTTATTCTTTCTATTTTACTATGAAAGGCTAGCTAGCTCTTATTGTTACGAAGTATCTCAGCATATTAAAAAACAAGTTGAAAAACAATGCAGACTCTAGTTTTAGCATTTATAGAGATTTGTGCCGCACGAAGTGCGGCACAAATCTCTATATCGAAATCACGTTAAAATAGATTGTCAGATGGTGAGCTTTTAAAAGAACAGATGCTTGAGGGATTGACTGGACAGACTTGATTCTTGATGAGATTTTGAGAAACTACTAACCTCTCTAGTTTGGTTAGACTCGCCAAAGATTGAATATTGGTAATGCGGTTGTTTTGTAAACTAACCATTTCTAAATTTGTCAAAGAGGCTAAGGGCGTGACATCGACAATTTGATTTTGACTAAGGCTGATACTTGTCAACTTCTTGAGACTGGATAGAGGACGGAGATTCCAAATTTGATTGCGATCCATTCTTAAAGTTTTTAACTTGGTCAAATTAGCGATCGCCTGAATATCCATAATTTGATTGTTCTGAAGGTCAAGTCTTTCTAAATTGGTCAAGCCTAATAAGGATTGAATATTTCTCACCTTGCTAGAAACTACTTCCAGAGTGGTCAAAGCTTTGAGGTTAGCTAGAGGGCTGAGATCAGAAACTTGGGTGTTAATAAAACTGACTTCCGTTAGTTGCGTAAGATTTTGCAAAGCATTGATATCTTTTAAATCTGGACTGAACCATAGTGTAAATTTTTGCAATTGAGTCAGACCAGCGATGGGGCGAATGTCCTTGAAGTTACCTCCAATCAGACCGAGATCAGTCAAGTTATTGAGGCTAGCGATGGGAGTGAGATCCGTTAGCCCATTGCTATGAATAACTAATGCCTCCAGATCTTTGAGGTTGGCAAGGGGCGTGAGATCAGTAATCTTGTGGCTAAACAAGCTCAACTTACGCAGATTGGTCAAGCTAGCGAAGGGACGAAGGTCGCTAATATCCGAGGGTATGGGGCTAGAAGTGAGGAGTTCGGTACGCTGCTTGAGGGCGATGTCTGCTAGGCGGCAGTCACCAGTGCCAGATGCTTCCAGTAAATAATTAATACTTTGCTGAGTTTCTAGGGGCAGAGAATTTCTTTTGTTACACCAATCGGCAAAGCTCTGCATTTTTGACAAGTCCATTGCCGAGGTTTCAGATGGATAGGACAACAAAGGTATTAATAGACAGCTTGAAAACAAAAATTTCATCATCAAGTTCATAGTCAAAGTCATAGTCAAAAAATCTCTGAGTTAAGTTGCAATAATGTTTCTGATGTCTTCATCGGATAATCCGTCAGAATTTATTAGCGATATAATTGTTGCTACGATATGCGGGTTTCTGGTTATACCTTGCGATCGCGATCGCATAAACATCAATTTTTTATCACATCCAGAGAAATCTAACGAGTTACTAAAATTGCCTAAGGAATACCGAGCAACGGGAATAAATCTCAAGGGCATTCCCTTGGGGGAGAATGATCGCCTGCTGACGATCTTGACCAAGGAGTATGGACTGATCAGGGCAGTGGCGGCGGGGGCGCGAAAACATCGTTCGGCAATGGCGGGGCGATCGGGCTTATTTGTGGTTAATGATCTGCAAATTTCGATCGGGCGCAGTATGGATCGGATTAAGAATGCGGAAATGCAGCATTCTTTTATTGGTCTAGGCAAAACCCTCGCAAGGCTGACGGCAGCGCAGTATTTGTCAGAGATCGCCTTGATGCAAGCCCTTTCAGAACAGCCGCAGGAAGAATTATTTCTAGTCTTAGTTGAACATTTACACAGAATTCAGAATGTAGAAGATCGCCATGTGTTAGCGCATCTAGTCCATGGTGTTTATCATTTATTAGCGATTGCAGGATTCGCCCCACAGGTACATAATTGTTGCCTCACCCAGCGATTGGTGGTAGCCCCGCTTGCAAATTCACGTTGGCAAGCGGGATTTAGTATTGTCGGTGGGGGGGTAATTGCCCTTGATGGAGACGGTGATCCGAACAGTGGTTCTTCCCATATAATTGGAGATCAAGCCTTGTTGAGCCGTATTAGCCATTATTTGGGCGCAACTGAAATCATGGCAATGCAGGAACTCGCACAAGCTGATTTAGCAGATAATATTTTAGAAATACATCTTAAAGATTGGCTAACAGTTGAAAGATTGTTGAGAGCCTATGCACAGTATCATTTTGATAAACCAATCCAGTCATCGGCTTTGATTGATAACTGCTTTTTTAATATATGACCCATTTATTCGATCCACCGACACCGAATCTGCCAGAAGATCACGATGTTAATCATGTAGATAGTGGCGAAGCTCTGGTTAACACCGATTCTCTGGTCAATATCGATTCTCGATCCGTTCTGCGGAACCCCAATTTTTTATCGCTCTGGAGTGGGCAAGTTTTTTCACAGATTGCTGACAAAGTTTTCTTAGTGCTGGTGATTGCGATCGTCTCGACCCAGTTTCAGCAGGAAGGGGAAACGATCAGTGGTTGGGTATCGGCGGTTATGGTTTCCTTTACGATTCCTGCGATTTTATTCGGTTCGATCGCAGGGGTCTATGTTGATCGCTGGAATAAAAAAACAGTTCTGGTCAGTTCCAACATCCTGCGTGGAGTCTTGGTACTGAGTATCCCCCTCCTCCTGTGGGTAACTAAAAATAGTGTGTTGCCTTGGGGCGCACCGACAGGGTTTTGGGGATTGTTATGTATTACTTTTTTAGTCTCCACCTTTACCCAGTTTTTTACGCCTGCGGAGCAATCAGCGATTACCCTCGTTGTCGAAAAGCCAAAATTACTCGCCGCCAACTCTCTCTACACGACAACGATTATGGCGGCGTTGATTTTAGGTTTTGCTCTTGGGGAGCCACTACTAGCGATCGCCGATCATCTCTGGCATAACGTTGGTCAAGAAATCCTTGTGGGTGGTAGCTATTTACTGGCGGGGATTATTTTAATCCTGTTGAAAACGGGCGAGACTAAGGAAAATCTGCATCGGGATAGCTTCCATGTGTGGACAGATATTAAGGAAGGTTTGCAGTATCTCAATCACAAAAAGACTTCGCTATCGGCATTAATCCAGTTAATTTGTACTTTTTCGATCATTGCGGCACTGACGGTGTTAGCGGTACGTCTTGCCGAAGTCATGCCCGAAATTAAGTCGGAGCAGTTTGGTTTTTTATTAGCAGTTGCTAGTTTGGGCATGGCGATCGGCGCAGGAGTTGTTGCAAAGTTAGGTCATCATTGTCGCCGCCAAACCTTGGCTTTGATTGGTTCGGGGGGCATGAGTGTATTTTTGTTGATGTTGGCGGAGTTTAGCGATCGCTTTGTGTTGGGACTAATTGCGATCGCGGGTACAGGCATCTTTGCAGGGCTATGCGTGATTCCGATGCAGACGGTAATCCAAGAGGAAACCCCCGAAGAAGTACGCGGCAAAGTCTTTGGTTTACAAAATAATGCGGTGAATATTGCTCTGAGCTTGCCGCTCTCGGTGGCAGGAATTGCCGAGTCCTATTTTGGCTTGAAGACGGTAATTTTTGGACTAAGTGCGATCGCTATTCTTACAGGAATTCTCGCTTGGTACATCGCCCGTCAATTAGTGGATTAAATCAAGAGGCTTCGACTTCGCTTAGCCACCTTGCACCGATGGCTGAGCGAAGTCGAAGCCTGTCGAAGTGTCAAATCACTACTTTCTATTAATGTCTATGAACCCAAATAAGAATGGCGGCGCTTTGCGCCGCCATTCTTATTTGGGTTTTTGTTAGTAAATCGTGTGATTAGTAACCTAAAACCAACAATCAGTTAGATAATATGGCATGACTTGGTAGCGACTGGATATTCCCTAGCGCCTATCAGCATTTCGTATATTTTTTACTCCTCCACGATGCAACAATTAACCCCCAACCCCAGTTTTAGCCTCACTATCCGTGTGCAACTCCTCAACCGTGCAGGGATGTTATCTTCGGTCATCGGCGCATTAGCTGAAGCAGGTGGAAACTTAGGACAGATTGACCTGATCCAACAGACCCGCAAAATCTCCGTTCGTGATATCACTGTCAATGCTTACAGCGCTGAGCATATGGATACATTAATCGCGGTGGTTAAGGCTGTGCCAGAAATCAGGGTGTTGGATGTTTACGATCGCACCTTCCATGTCCATAAGGGTGGCAAGATTCACCTAGAGTCAAAAGTCGCGGTCAAAGGACAGGATGATCTGGCGATGGTCTATACCCCCGGAGTCGGAAGGGTCTGCATGGCGATCGCGGAGGACAAGCGCAAAGCCTACGACTACACGATCAAATGCAACACGATCGCTGTCGTCACTGATGGCACAGCCGTTCTGGGATTGGGGGATATTGGACCTGAAGCCGCGATGCCTGTGATGGAGGGTAAAGCGATGCTATTCAAACAATTTGCGGGACTAGATGCCTTTCCGATTTGTTTGAATACTAAGGATGTCGATGAAATCGTCGAAACAGTAAAGCGTCTATCGCCCACCTTTGGCGGCGTGAATCTTGAAGACATCAGCGCCCCTCGTTGCTTTGAGATCGAAAAACGTCTTAAGGAAGAACTAGATATTCCCGTCTACCATGATGACCAGCACGGTACGGCGGTCGTCGTCGTCGCCGCTACGATTAACGCCCTTAAGGTTGTCGGCAAGCCCATCGATACCGTGCGGATCGTGATGAATGGTGCGGGGGCATCAGGTATCGCCGTAGCTAGACTCCTGCGCGAAGCAGGGGTAAAGCGGATTGTCATGTGTGATTCTAAGGGCTGCATCACCAAAGATCGTCCTGACATTACGCCCGAAAAATTAGAATTTGCCAGTGATACCGCAGGCTCCCTCGCCGATGTGATCAAGGGTGCAGATATGTTTGTGGGACTGAGCGTCAAGGGCGCACTCACCCCTGAGATGGTTCGCAGTATGGCTCCTGCGCCGATTGTCTTTGCCATGGCAAACCCTAATCCTGAAATTCAGCCCGAACTGGTGGAAAACGATGTGGCGGTCATTGCCACGGGACGCAGCGACTACGCTAACCAAATTAATAACGTCTTAGCATTTCCGGGAATTTTCCGAGGTGCGCTAGATGCCCGTGTCACCAAGATCACCACCCAAATGAATTTGGGCGCGGCTCAAGCGATCGCCTCCCTAGTTAGTGCCAGTGATCTCGCGCCCGACTTCATCATTCCTTCGGTGTTTGATCCCCGTGTTTCCCATGCCGTTGCCTCCGCCGTCCATGCAGTCGCCCGTCAGCAAGGCTTAGCCAACGCTTAAATAACCTTAAATAAAAAGGCGTTCACATACTTGACACACCATGCAGGTTTTACCCCCCTCAGTCCCCCTTGGAAGGGGGGAAGTCTGAGTTCTCCCCCTTCCAAGGGGGAGTTAGAGGGGGTTCTAAAATCTGGTGCATCAAGTATATTAATGCCTTTTATTTAGACCTGCATGGCGATGAACTCATCGACTAGGTTTAAAAGCTGCTCAATTACTTCATTGAAATTAATCGCCTTGACAGGAAAACCGTGGGCGAGACGATTGCGGATCTCGTAGAGATTAATCACCCGCTCAAACTGTGAGTTGGAGATACCTGACTGTCCATACAAATGGTAGATCATCAAAATCGTTGGTAGGCGATCGATCGGAATCAATAATTGTCTGGCGTGCCGCCGCATCAAGACTTCCGCAAAGATCCACAGCGCTAGATAGGCTGCCTCATGTTCGCCAATCGCGACTAACTTGGCGATTCGTTCCTTACGTTGCAAAATTTGCGATCGCGTTAATTTTTGATCGAGGGTATCTTCTTCGGCTATGGGCGTAGCATCTTCACCTGTAATCAACAAAAAACGCCAACCATCATGCTCCGCCACATACTGGGCAAGCTCCCGAAAATGGGCGATCGATAGGTTAGCTACTCCTTCCTCAACTTCAACAATAAATCCCTGAGATGCCGATATCTTAATCAATAAATCTGGGCAGCTATTGGGGTAATACTGCTGCAAATCAAAGGGTAATTGGTGAACGCTGGGCTGACTAATAACTTCATATCCCTTCGCACTATAATACTCAACAACTTTTTGAACAAGCAATCTATTTACACAGAAACAATATCGAAGATAGGGATTTTATCAAGATTTCCCACGGACAAAATAGCTAGGTCATTTTGTCTGTGGGAATTATATAGCAATCCTACATGATTTGCGGAAGCGCTGTCCTTGGGGTACGCTTCCACGAATCCAAACATCTACAATTAGTCTAGGATTGCTATACAGATGGAAATTACATAAAATCACGGGGATCGGTGATATGTCCTGTAATTGCCGAAGCAGCAGCCGTGTAAGGGGAAGCTAGATAGATTTGTGCTTGCTTGTTACCCATGCGTCCGGGAAAGTTGCGGTTGGTGGTAGACACACAGATTTCCGCTTCATTGACGCGCCCGAAGGTGTCCTGAGGTCCACCGAGACAACCCGCACAGGAGGGGGAAGCTGGTTCTAGGCATCCCGCTTGCAAGAAGATCTCTGAGAGGGTGAGACCATCGATCTTGAGACTAAATAGATCGTTGTAAACCTTCTGGGTGGCAGGGACGAGATAGGTAGGAACCTTGACCTGTTGACCCTTAAGTAACTTGGCGGCGTGGTAAAAGTCTTCAGTCTTACCACCTGTGCAGGAACCGATGTATACGCGATCAATCTTCACATCCGAGACTTCGCGGACTAGGGCGCGATTGTCTGGGGAGTGGGGCTTGGCGACCACAGGCTCTAATTTGGAAACATCATAATGCTTGACGTAGTAATATTCCGCATCGGCATCGGCATAGAGCGACTCGAAGGGTTTATCAGTGCGCGATCGCGCATAGTCGTAGGTGGTTTGGTCAGGGGCAATCACCGCATTTTTACCACCCGCCTCGATTGCCATATTACAGATCGTCATCCGCTCTTCCATGGTCATCTTCGAGATGGCATCACCCTCAATCTGAAGCGATCGGTAGGTAGCTCCATTTACTCCGATATCACCGATTACCTGCAAAATTAGATCCTTTGCCAAGAGGTAAGGTGGTAACTCGCCATCAAAGACAAACTTCATCGAAGCAGGGACTTTGAGCAAGAGCTTGCCCGTACCCATCACAAAGGCAGCATCGGTATTGCCGATCCCCGTTGCGAACTGTCCGAAAGCTCCCGCATTACAGGTATGGGAGTCAGTTCCAAACAGAACTTCGCCAGGGCGGGTATGTCCCTCTTGGGCAAGGGCAATATGACATACGCCTTTATAGTCAGGATTGGCTTTGAAATCTGACAAATCGGTAATGTCGTAGAAATATTTGATGTCCTGTTCCTTCGCAAAATCTCTCAAGATATCAATATTGCGATTAGCCCTTGCATCCTTCGTGAAAATATAGTGATCGGGAATGAGCACAATTTTCTCTTTGTCAAATACCTTGGCATCATCGCCAAACTCGCGCTTAAATACGCCAATCGTGCCAGGACCACAGACATCATGGGTCATCAGGAGGTCAGCATTCACCCAAATGTTTTCGCCTGGGCTAATGTGAGTTCTGCCCGATGCCTTCGCCAAAATTTTTTCGGTGAGTGTCATTCCCATAGTTGTGATGTCCTTATTGTGGTGTCCTTAGTTATAAAGGTAGATAAAATTATAGTCTGAGATGGAAAAGTTTGCCTAAGTTCTAAGCTTAGGCAAGGCGTATTTGTGGGACTGAACCTATGCCGATCGCTTATTAATAAAAGACTCTACGACTTTGACATTTTCAGTGCTACCGATGATCAGGGGAGTTCGCATATGTAAGCGATCGGGGACAACATCAAGGATTTCTTCCGTGCCAGTGGTGGCGCGTCCTCCCGCCTGTTCGATCAGAAATGCCAAGGGCGCAGACTCGTACAGCAGTCGTAGTTTTCCTTCAGCTTGTCCAACTGTGCCAGGATATAAAAATACACCACCTTGGAAAAGGATGCGATGGATATCGGCAACTAATGCCCCTGAATAGCGGGCGCTAATCCCTTTTTGGTTGTGCATATAGCGCACGTACTCCCGCATTGGTTCTTCCCATTGTGAGAAGTTTCCTTCATTAATGCTATAGATAGAACCTTTGCTAGGAACGCAAATATTTTCTTGGAAGAGAATGAACTCACCGATACTAGGATCGAGGGTAAAAGCATGAACTCCATTTCCCAGAGAATATACCAGCATGGTGCTAGTACCGTAGAGAATGTATCCTGCCCCGATTTGCTTACGTCCTGATTGCAAAAGATCTAGAGCTTCCCCCGTTTCATCGCTGCCTTCCTGCTGACGGATGGAAAAGATCGAACCGATCGCTAAATTGACATCAATGTTGCTAGAGCCATCAATGGGATCATAAAGTAAGGTGTAGCGACCAATGGGACAGTTTTCAGGAATATAGTAGGGCTTTTCCATTTCCTCAGACGCAAGGCGGCAGACTAATCCACTTTGTTCAAAAGCTCTCAAGAAAACTCGGTTAGCATAGTGATCCATTTTCTTGACGGCTTCGCCTTGGACATTGACTTCGCCTGTAACCCCCAGCACGTTTTCGGCAAGTCCTGCGAGGCTGAGGTGACGAGCGATCGTTTTACCTGCGAGTCCGATCCTGCCCATGAGAGCGCTCAGATCAAAAGCTGTGGGAGAAAATGTACCAAATTGTGAAAGAACATGTTGAGATAGGGTCATGAAGTCGCGACCAAGGACGATCTCTTCGTTGGGGTTGAGTCTGGTAGAATCGGTCATGGGATGCGCTTACCTTAGTTCTATTTCTCTAGTACTTAGTTTACCCTTTAGGATTACATCCAGTCCTATGCCAATTTGGAAATAATTATGAGCATTTGTTCTAGCTGTCAAACTGTAAATCCTGATAGTTATCAATTTTGTCAAGCCTGTGGCACTAGACTTGTGTTACCCATTGCTGAGGAAGTGACTGACAAAATTGGCATAGACTCTTCTGTAAGTCCAGAAGATAAAAATACAAATGCAGATAGCAGTATTAGTTGGGATGATGATCAGCAACCTGATGCGCTGGTAGATGATCAACAGATAGAAGTTGATGATGGGGAAATTGCAAAGATAGTAATGCCGCTCACTATTGATGGAGAATTGACCACTGCCACCAATGGAGAATTGGATAGCACGATTGATAGCGTTGATGGGGATTTATTAAACATTCCCGTCATTCCCGTTGATCCCTATGGCGATACTGTGCCAGATAATTTGCCAATTGATTTGCCAAAATACTTACAGCGATTTAGTTGTGTGGGCGCGACTGATGTCGGTAAACAACGCGATCGCAATGAGGATGATTTTGTCATCATTGCTCAAAGCTCTAGGACACAGGGTAAGTCTCTAGTTGCGGAAGAACGTAGCGATCGCGGCTTGTTTGTGGTCTGTGATGGCATGGGTGGACATGATGGCGGCGAAGAAGCTAGTGCGATCGCCATTAATTCGATCGTGCAGCAGTTCCAAATATTCTGGACAAATGGTTTGCCAGGAGAGCGGAAGCTCAAAGAAATCATCACCAATATCAATCAAGAAATCTACAATAAAAATGATGGTGAACATCGCCAATCCTTAGGCAGAATGGGAACTACCTTGGTGATGCTGGCTTTGCATAATCTAGATTTGGCGATCGCCCATGTTGGTGATAGTCGTCTTTATCAAGTGATTAAGGGAAATAGTAAAGGGCGATCGCCTAAATTAGAACAGATTACGCGCGATCATGAAGTTTGGAATCAATTGCTAGATCGGGGTATGGATTTGCCAACGGCTCAAGCTAGACCCGATGCCCATCAACTCACACAGGCTTTAGGTCCCAACCCTAATGACAGTATTGACCCTGAGGTACAGTTTTTATCGCTGACAGAATCAACTTTGTTTTTACTCTGTTCCGATGGTCTATCGGACAATGATTTAATTGAGGAGTATTGGCAGGAGTATTTGTTACCTGTTTTGACAGAGTCTAAGGATTTGGAGACTGCGGTAAAGGACTTGATCGATCTCGGTAATCGACTCAATGGGCATGATAATCTATCGGCGATTTTAGTTCTGTGTGAATTGAAGAATAATGATCTATAACAAATTCAGCGCAATAAAATTCAGAACCCAAAAACATGTGGCGCACATTGCGCGTGCGCCACATGTTTTTGGATGAGTTCGGGATAACTGGTAACCATCACTTCATGGAGGACACCTATCATGTTGGTGGATAGTTTTGTTGCTACTTTTTGGGGTTCTGGATTTGATTTCAATGAGTTAATTAAGGCGTTCACATACTTGACACACCATGCAGGTTTTACCCCCCTCAGTCCCCCCTTCCAAGGGGGGAAGTCTGAGTTCTCCCCCTTCCAAGGGGGAGTTAGAGGGGGTTCTAGAATCTGGTGCATCAAGTATATTAATGAGTTAATTAAGGTACATGGTGTTGTCACTATTCGTAACTATCATGACTAGCGATCGCAATTTGGGCTAGTTTCCGAATCTGGTTGTATTCAAAATTTTGCATCAGGTTTATTAAAAACTTGCCAAGATCGCCTTTATCGTCGGGAATTGTTTGCACCAGATCACTAACTAGATCGTTATCGGCAAGGGTTGCGGCTTGTAACAGTTGGTTTAGCCATAGCTGAGGCATTTGGGCAAGACCTAATTCCACATCGTTATCAGAGATGGAGAACTGTTGATCTGATGAATCGGCGATCGCATTGATATCATCGGCATAGGTGTAGCGCACACCAAGATATTCGACAATTTTATCGAAAATTAAGGCTTCACGAAATGGCTTACGCACAAAGTCATCACACCCTGCGGAGAGAATAATTGTTTTCTCCTCTTCGAGAGCGCTAGCGGTGAGGGCGATAATTACCGTTGCCTGTCCTCGTAAATGGGATTTGATTTGACGGGTTGCGTCATAGCCATCGACTATGGGCATTCGCATATCCATCCAGATTAAATGGGGTTCCCATTCTTCCCAAATGGCGATCGCCTCTTTGCCATTAGCTGCCTCACGCACTTCAAAGCCAACGGACTCCAATAGCTTAACCAATAAATGACGGCTCTCCCAGCGATCTTCGGCGACGAGAATCCGATAGGTTGGTTGGTCGGGCGCAAGACTGATAACTTGACGCAGGGGTAAGTTGCTGTAGAGATTTGGGGATTTGGGGATTTGGACAGGGATAAACACATCAAAGGTGCTGCCTTGCGATAGCGTACTGCCCACGGTGATTTGACCACCCATAAGCTGAGCAAATTTACGGCTAATGGCTAAACCTAGTCCCGTTCCTTCAGATGCTAAACGTCCGACGTTTGTTTGCTCAAAGGCTTCAAAAATCTTGTCGAGATCCTTGGTGGAGATTCCCGCTCCCGTATCTTCAATTCTAAATTGTAAAACCGCTAGGGACTCTCCATCGGGTAGGCAATTGATGGCATCAGCAAGATGGGGGAGGATTTTTAACTCGGTAGCAGCTTTGATGTCAATGGGTTTGGATAATTCATGAAATAATACAGAGAGGTTAACGGAGCCGTAGTCTGTAAATTTAATCGCATTGCTCAGTAAGTTAATCAGGATTTGTCGTAATTTACCTTCGTCAGCGCTAATCCATTGTGGAACCTGTGGCGATCGCTGAAATAGCATTTTTAAGCTTTTATCTTTAGCTCGCAGGCGGAAAGTATCCTCTAGATTATTGAGAAGATGATAGAGATCAAAGCTAGTGGAGTTGAGGGTGATCCGTCCAGACTCGATCTTAGACATATCCAGCACATCATTAATTAGCTCTAGTAGATGTTCTCCACTACTATGAATGATCTTTAGATAATCGCGATGGATATCTTTGAGAGAAGGATCGCGGATGATCAGTTGCGTAAATCCAAGAATCGCGTTAAGGGGTGTCCTTAATTCATGGCTCATACTTGCCAAAAACTGCCCCTTTGCAACACTTGCCGATTCAGCATTTTGTTTAGCTAATTTAAGCTGTTGCTCAGCTTCCTTGCGATCGGTGAGATCGCGAGCTACCCAAATCACTGTATCTTGATCAATGGGAGAGATACTCGCATTCCACCATACAGGATGCTGATCGGTGGGAAGGTGATATTCAAAGTTAGTTGTCTGCTGGGTGTCGAGGGTTTGTCTTACATGGAGAAGAATCTGTTCTGCTTGATCGGCGGGATAGATGTCAGAGGGCATTTTCCCAATTAACTCTTCAGGGGTGAGCCAACTTACTTGGCGACGGGTTTCGGGGATTTTGAGAATGCGCCCTAGCCGATCGCGGACTAAGATTACTTCATCCATCGCTGCAAATAGAGCGTGCATCTCGGCATTAGTACTTTTGAGCTTGTCTTCCGATCGCTTGTGATCGATACCAAGGGCGATCGCATTGGCAATCAAATCGATACTTTGGACATCGGTATCTAAATGAGAATGGGACACTAAAACCATCATGCCGATGATTTGATGCTTGAGAATTAGCGGATAGCCAACGATTGAAACAATTCCTTCATCATGAATCCATTGCCGCTCGGCATCGGGCAAGTTGACTAGAGCCTGTTCACTCAAGATTGGATGGAAGATGCCGTGGGTAGTTGACCAAATTTTATCTTCGCCCACTAACTTATATAGGCGATCGCTTGTTGCTTGATCATACTGCCCTGCGCTAGCTTGAGCTTCGATCTGAGAAGTGGATTGAGAGCCAGATTGAGGATCGTTTTTGAGAATCCAGATTTGGGCAAAGGTGGCATTCATATGTCGCCATAGGGATTCGACAAAGGACTGGACGACCTCTTGCAAAGTATCGAGTTGCGTTGAAGCGGCACTAAGCTCTGACATGAGAATTGATAAATGCACCCGTTCCAATAGTTCTGCTTCTACCTGCTTGCGATCGCCAATGTCAAAAATGGCTCCATCTAACCACAACAACTCCCCATTCTCATCAAGAATCCCCCGTCCCCTCTCGCTTAGCCAAGAAATTTTGCCTTGATTATTGATGATTCGATATTCGATCGCATAGTGCTGACCACATAACAAACTCTCATGGACTACACGCTCCACCATATCGCGATCGTCAGGATGGATGATGCTTGCCCAACTGCGAATTTGATTGGACTCAAAATCCGTGGCGGGAAAGCCCGTCAAATCTTCCACTGCTCCACCGATAAAGATCATTGTCCAATCGGCATCACAGAGACAACGGTAGACAATACCCGATAGATTGGCAACCAAGCTGCGAAACTTACCTTCAGAAGCTTGGAGATCGGCTGTCCGTTCTTGAATTTTTAGTTCTAAATTTTCATTGACATATTCTAGATTCTCAAAGGAAGACTTCAACTGATTTGCCATTTTGGTGAAGGCTTGAGCTAATAAATCTAGCTCCAAAATCTGCTCAGAGCTAACACTTCGCTCTAACTTGCCCTTTGCCAAGTCTTGGCTCGCTAAGGTCAGTCTTCGCAAAGAACGATTGATATATTGAGTTGTCAAAATCCCCAAGGCGATCGCACTGGCGATCGAGAATGCCATGATCAAAACCGTATTTTGGTGGCGGAGTTGGATTTGGTCGGTAAAGTCGGATTCAGGAATGACCACGGCGATCAACCAATCAATACCGCGATCGTCACGATAGGGCAGAATTTTGAGAAAATTATTTTTACCATTGATCGTAAACTGCATATTCTGAGCCAAATTAATCAGATCTGGCGCATTCATTTTCTGTTCTAGATAGATTGACGCTTCCCTAATCATTGGCTGTTTACTATTTTTTGCCATCAGCCTTTGGACTTGAGCAGAATCAGTCGTAGAATCGTAGGGGCGCTCATCGGTGGAGCTTGCCACCAACAGTCCCGACTTCTCAATGATGAAAGCCTGACCCGATTTCCCCACCTTTAGCCCTTGCAGAAACTGATTAATATTTCCCAGAGATAAATCGGCTCCCACAACTCCCAGTCGTCGATTGTCGTCGCCATACACTGCCAGACTGGCGGTGATTACTTGTTCTGGTAAGGAGGAGTCTTGATAGATAGGACTCCAAGTTGGTTGATTTGTCATTAGAGCGATCTGATACCAAGGACGTTGGCGCGGATCATAAAACTCCTGTTCTTCATTGCGTCGAATCCGATTACCTTGGGCATCAAGGGGATAGGAAGAGCGCAGTAAACCCTGATCATTGATGCCAACTTGCAGGGATTTCTGGGGATCTTTTTCCATCCCCATTCTGGCAATTCCCAAAAATTCACCCTCCCCTGCGCCGCCATAGTAAATCCACGACACCGTGGGAAAGCTTTGAATCTGTCTCCACAGATAGCGCTCACTGGCTTGTCCACTGGTCTTAAGTGAGCCTCGACGCACCGCATCAGCATTAATTTTATTGATCAGATGCGGAGTTTCCAGATAGGCATACAGTTTTTGGCTAATGCGATCGCTAATTTCTGTTTGTAATTGATCAACTAAGCTAACAATTGTCTCCTGTTCACTGCGCCAAGATAGCCAAGCCATCACGCTGGATATGCCCACGATCAAAACCACAAATTGACTAATCAAAATCAACCGTAGTGAAGGTCTTTTAGTGAGAGGAGAACTTTTTGATGACACGCGATCGCCTGAAAAAAATAGCTTCACTGGTTCCAATAGCTCCACTAACTTCACTGATTTTTTCTATGGTACATGAAGAAATTATGAATGAGCGCCCGATGTCATTTTTTGATTTGGTATAAACCGCTATAATTAGGCAAATATTTACAAATTCAATTCTTAAAATCCTTATATAACTCGATCAATGGTATCTTCGCCGCCTGTAGTTCCAAGTATTTCTACCCCGATCGCTTTCCCCTTAGCCGCCGTGGTTGGACAGGAAGCGATCAAAACTGCATTATTACTAGCAGCGATCGATCCTGCGATCGGTGGTATTGCCCTCGCAGGGAGACGCGGCACTGCCAAATCTGTTCTCGCACGCGGCATTCATGCGCTCTTGCCACCGATTGAAGTCGCTGTCGAGTCGATCAGCAACTGCGATCCCACTAAACCTGACACTTGGGATGACGCGCTAGTTAAAGCGATGCAGGGTAAAGATCCTAGCGAAATTGCCACTAAAGTTATTCCTGCGCCATTTATTCAAATCCCTTTAGGTATTACCGAAGATCGCCTGATTGGTTCTGTCGATGTTACCCGTTCCGTTAAGGAAGGTCAGACCGTATTTCAACCAGGGCTATTGGCGGAGGCGCATCGTGGCGTTCTCTACATTGACGAGATTAATCTCCTTGATCCCCAGATTTCTAATCTCTTACTTTCAGTTCTCTCTACAGGTTATAACCAAGTGGAACGCGAAGGCATCAGTTATCAACATCCTTGCCAACCTCTACTCATTGCTACTTACAACCCAGAGGAAGGGGCGCTCGGTCAGCATTTACTAGATCGAATTGCGATTAATCTTTCTGCCGACTCGGTTCTATCCCTCGACCAGCGAGTGGAAGCGGTAGATCTGGTGTTGGGCTATGCCAACTCACCTGAGGAGTTTTTGAGTGGCTATGACGCTGATATTGATGATTTACGCACCCAAATTTTGTTAGCACGGGAATGGTTGACCGATGTCACGATTTCACGGGCGCAGATTCAATATTTGGTCGCTGAGGCGGTGCGCGGAGGCGTGCAGGGACATCGAGCCGAATTGTTTGCGCTACGTGTTGCGAAGGCGGCGGCGGCTCTGGAAAGTCGTACCCAAGTTAATGCCGATGATCTGCGGCAAGCGGTGGAGTTAGTGATTGTGCCGCGATCGCCTTTATCTCCCGAACAACAGCAACCACCCGAACAGCAGCAACAGCAAGCTCCACCACCTCCACCCCAAGATCAGGATGACGGTGAACAGGAACAGCAGGAAGAGCAAGAGGATCAGGAACAGGATCAAGAGGAAGATGAATCTCCCGAAATTCCTGAAGAATTTATCTTCGATCCTGAAGGCGTAATTCTCGACCCTGAAGTATTGTTCTTTGCTCAGTCGATGCAGAAGCAAGGGCGATCGGGTACACGCAGTCTCATCTATTCCCAAGAACGCGGACGTTACATTAAGCCCGTCCTACCCCAAGGGAAAAGCGATCGCATTGCCGTTGATGCCACCCTCCGCGCTTCCGCTCCCTATCAAAAGTCGCGCCGCCTGCGTCAACCTCACCGCAAGGTCATCGTTGAAAATATTGACATTAGAGCTAAGAAACTGGCGCGGAAAGCAGGAGCTTTGACAATTTTCCTAGTGGATGCCTCTGGCTCAATGGCTCTGAATCGAATGCAGTCAGCGAAGGGTGCAGCTTTAAAAATGCTCACCGATAGCTATCAAAATCGCGACCAAATTTCCCTAATTCCTTTCCGTGGCGAAAAAGCAGATGTATTGCTGCCGCCGACCCGTTCCATTGAAGCGGCGCGGCGACGTTTAGATACGATGCCCTGTGGCGGTGGTTCGCCGTTAGCTCATGGTCTGACGCAAGCGGTGCGCGTGGGCTTGAATGCTCAACAGTCGGGTGATGTCGGCTCAGTCACGATTGTGGCGATTACCGATGGGCGCGGCAATGTGCCACTGGCGCGATCGCAGGGTGAGCCAATTGATCCTGACAATAAGCCTGACATCAAGGGAGAACTGATCGATATTTGTCGCAAAATTCGCGCCCTTGGGTTGGGACTTTTGGTGATCGATACGGAGAATAAATTTGTATCGACGGGCTTTGCCAAGGAACTCGCCGCCGCAGGTGGTGGCAAGTACTATCACCTTCCTAAAGCCACTGATCAAGCGATCGCCAATGTTGCCCTGAGCGCGATCGCTGACCTCCGCAACTAGATGAACCTGTGACCCGCAAACAGAAAATCTCGATCTTTCTCGGCATCATAACTGGCATCGCGATCGCGATCGCCAGTTATTTTCTATACTGTCCCAGTCCGACTATGGGGCTATTTCCACCAGCGCCCAATACCAAAACGCGAACGATTTACTTTGTGCAGCATGATTGGCATTCGGGACTAGCTTGGCGACAACGCGAGGGTGAAAATTTTGGTGCAGAACCTTGGAAAGATGCGCCCTATGTGGAAGTGGGTTGGGGCGATCGCCAATTTTATTTTGCCAATGATCAATCATGGCTATCGATGTTGAGAGCATTTTTTATTCCCTCCGATAGCGTGATCCATGTGGCTAGCTTAGCAGAAGTGCCTGATCAATCTTTTCAAGTTCCCGTAATACCGATAGAACTATCAGAACTGGGATTTGAGAATCTATTTAACTACGTTCAATCAACCTTTGCGGTGAATGGAAAAGGCGATCGCTTACAGGCGATCGGCAAAGGTCAATATGGAGTTAGTAACTTCTACAATGCCACACCGCGATATTTTTCGGCGTTTAACTGCAATACATGGGCGGCGGAAGCGCTACGCCGCGCAGGTGTATCGGTCTGCCCTAATCGCGCCTTCTTAGCTAAAAGATTAGCGGAACAGCTTAATTCTCAATAGCTTCGACTCCGCTCAGGGCTTCGACTTCGCTCAGGGCTTCGACTTCGCTCAGCCACCGATATACGATGGCTGAGCGGAGTCGAAGCCCGATCTTTTAGAATCACAAACTAACTAAATTATCGCGATGAATTACCGTTTCTTCGCCATCGAAGCCTAGTAGTTTGGGAATGTCTTCCGATTGGGAACCGAGGATGCGTAAGATATCACTGCTGCTGTAATTGGTAATGCCCCTAGCGAGTTCTTTGCCATCGCGATCGCAGAGACTCACCGACTCATTGGCATCGAACTTGCCCTGTACTTCCGTAATTCCCGCAGGTAAAAGCGATCGCCCTTTGAGAGTGACAGCTTTGACTGCGCCATCGTCTAAAATCAATTTCCCCATTGTGACCATGCCATAGGCAATCCAGCGCTTACGGGCATTGACGGTTTTCGGTTGAGCAGCAATTTGAGTTCCATAATTCTCGCCCTTGAGAACTGCGTCAAGGCGATCGGGAAAAGCTCCGCGCGTAATCACGGTGCGGACTCCTGCCGCTGACGCGATTCTTGCCGCATCCAGCTTAGTGGTCATACCGCCCGTTCCCCATTGCGTGCCGCCGCCTTGTCCACTCTGAGCATTTTGGGCTTGCTTATCGGCGATCGCCTGTCGCAACTCAGCAATCTGTTCCGATTCCACAAACTCGATGGGCTGAGCATCAGGATTTTGGCGCGGATCATCGGAATACAGGCGATCGACATCGGTAAGCAGAAATAGCCAATCGGCTTCAATCAGGCTTGCCACCAATGCCGAGAGCGTGTCATTATCACCAAACTTCAACTCATCCACCGCCACCGTGTCATTTTCATTAACGATTGGCACGACTCCCAATTCTAATAACTCATGGAAAGTAGCATGGACATTCATGTAATGTTGGCGCTGAATTAAGTTATCTCTTGTCAACAGAACTTGAGCAACAGGCTGTTGCAGTGAGCCAAAAAAGTCGTCATAGATCCGCATCAAGCGCCCCTGTCCCACTGCCGCCACCGCTTGCTTCTGCGAGATTTTACGAGGGCGTTGTTTCAGACCTAACCGACCACAGCCAATTCCCACCGCCCCCGAAGAGACTAAAACCACGCTATGCCCCTGCCGCCGTAGATGCACGACAGCTTCCACTAACTTCGCGATCGTCGCTAGTTGCAGGTCTCCTGTTTCGGGATGGCTGAGACTTGATGTGCCAATTTTAATGACAATAGTTTGCTGCATGGCTGTGAATAGGCGATCGCGAGTTGGTAAAAGGTTGTCCTGATTTGTAAATAACTGGAATTGAGATTACATGCGCTCTAATACTCTAATTCCTAATAGATTTAAACCTAGTTTAAGAGTTTTAGCCGTGATATCGCAGAGACTCAATCGCGAAATCCGTTCTGATTCTTCAGCTTGTAAAACTGGGCATTGCTCAAAGAATTGATTAAATTTCTGACTAAGTTCAAATAGATATTGACAGAGACGATTGGGGAAAAGCTCTTCGGCAACGGCATCGATCGCTTCGGCAAATTGTAAGAGATGTTTTGCCAAAGTTAACTCAGGATCGGCGGTGATCTTAATCGCATCGGAATTTAAACTAGCAAAATCAATCTCGCCTTTGCGCCCGATCCCCTGCACGCGCACATAGGCATAGAGCATATAGGGCGCGGTGTTGCCTTGCAAAGCCAACATTTTATCGAAGCTAAAAATATAGTTGCTGGTGCGATTTTGGGAGAGGTCAGCATATTTGACTGCGCCTAATCCTACGGCTTCCGCCACATCTTGTTTAAATTCTTCCGTTGCTTCAGGATTACGACTATCAATATCGGCACGGGCGCGAGTAATTGCCTCTTCTAAGAGACTCTTGAGCGCGACGGTATCGCCCGATCGCGTTTTAAACTTTTTGCCATCATCGCCCATCACCAAACCAAAGGGAACGTGGGTTGTCTGCACCGTTTCAGGAATCCAATTAGCGCGGCGAGCGACTTGAAAAACTTGGGTGAAGTGGGAAGATTGACCGATATCGGTGACGTAAATGATGCGGGTAACTTGGTCTTGATTGATCCGATAACGGAGGGCTGCGAGGTCAGTGGTGGCATAGTTATAGCCGCCATCGGACTTCTGTACGATCAAAGGTAATGGCTGTCCATCTTTGTTACTAAATCCTTCCAAAAATACACAGAGAGCGCCTTGATCTTCCTGTAATAGACCTGTCTCTTTTAAGTCGGTGATTACATCAGCGAGATAGGGATTATAAAAAGATTCACCCCGTTCCGTTAATTGGATATTCAGCACATCATAGATCTTTTGAAATTCGCGGCGCGATTGTTCGCAGAGTAATTGCCATGCTTGCTTTGCTGATGCTTCCCCCGCCTGTAGTTCCACTACGGCATTACGCGAAGTTTCCTTAAAGACTTCATCTTCATCAAAGCGTTTTTTGGCGGCACGATAGAGTTCCACTAAGTCACCGATCGCGATCGCATCGGCTTTGGTGAGAGCATCGGGATAGACTTCGCGTAGGAAGGTAATCAACATTCCAAACTGCGTTCCCCAATCACCAACGTGATTTAAACGCAATACTTCATGACCTTGAAATTCCAAAATGCGGGCAATGCTATCGCCGATAATCGTGGAGCGCAGATGTCCGACGTGCATTTCCTTCGCAATATTCGGACTAGAAAAATCGACGATTACCCGTTCAGGCTTGTCAACGGTGGCGATCGCGAGGCGATCGCTTTTTTGCATTTTCGCTAGTTGTGATTCGATGTAACTAAGTTTGAGCTTGAGATTGATAAACCCTGCCCCTGCGATCGTGGGAGCCTCAAACATATCAGCGAATTTCAGGTTCTCAATGATTTTGGCGGCGACATCTTGGGGCTTTTGTTTGAGCTTTTTGGTTAGGCTTAGCGCCGCATTACATTGATAATCACCAAATTTGGCATCCTTAGAGGCAGCCACCGCAGGATCGTGACTTGCATATTCTTCACCAAACGCCGCCGCGATCGCCTCAGAAAATCGAATTTTTAAACTAGATAAAATAGAAGTAGACATGATTGGTGTTCAGGAAAATATGCAAATATACGCGAAATAAAAAATTATTGGTGCTTGGGTGATTTTGGTGATCAAAGGAAATATGCAGGAATCGCGATCGCCTAGGAAGATCAATATAGCTTTTTTGGTGGCGATCTCCAAACAGGTTTTAGAACCAAAGAATTAGTGACGGCGCTTTGCGCCATCACTAATTCTTTGGTTGGGTCAATAGAAATTAAGAAATTCTGTATGTACTCAGATCTTGATATATATAGATCATTAGCTGGGGATCACGGAAACGTGAGTTAGCATTGTCGCGAAGCAATATCGAGATGCTAAACAAGCAAAATATGGCTAAGCTCAGAATTGGTATTAATGGATTTGGCAGAATCGGACGACTGGTGGTGCGCGTCGCTGCTCAACATCCTGAAATTGAAATCGTTGGTATTAACGACCTCGTTCCCCCCGACAACCTTGCCTATCTACTCAAACATGACTCTACGCACGGTCTCTACAATGGGGCGATCGCTGCTAAGGATGGTGGTATCGAGATCGACGGTCTTTTTGTCCCCTGTAGCGCCATTCGCAACCCTACCGAACTGCCTTGGGGTGAGCTAAAAGCGGATTATGTAATCGAATCGACGGGGTTATTTACCGACTATGCAGGCGCTAGCGCCCACCTCACCGCAGGCGCAAAGCGAGTGATCATTTCGGCTCCCACCAAAGATCCTGAACGTGTCCCCACATTGCTATTAGGTGTGAATCACCATAATTTCAATCCCGACACCGATGCGATCGTCTCCAATGCCAGTTGTACGACCAACTGCCTCGCCCCGATCGCCAAGGTAATTAACGATAACTTTGGCATCACTGAAGGACTGATGACCACGATCCATGCCACTACTGCCACCCAGCCCACGGTGGATGGACCCAGCAAAAAAGACTGGCGCGGCGGCAGGGGCGCAGGACAAAATATTATTCCCGCCTCCACGGGCGCAGCTAAGGCAGTGGCGCTAGTCTTACCCGAACTCAAGGGTAAACTCACAGGCATGGCTTTGCGCGTGCCTACACCCGATGTCTCCGTTGTAGATTTGACCTTCAAGACCGAAAAAGCCACCAGTTATGCCGCGATCTGTGCGGCGATCAAAGCGGCGGCGGAAGGAGATCTTAAAGGCATTCTTGGTTACACCGATGAAGAGGTGGTCTCCACGGATTTTCGAGGCGATGCGCGTTCGAGTATTTTTGACGCGGGTGCAGGGATGGAGCTAAATCCTAACTTCTTTAAAGTGATCTCTTGGTACGACAACGAATGGGGCTATTCCTGTCGTGTCGTCGATCTGATGATCTCCATGGCAAAAAAAGAAGGCATTCTTTAACCCCAAACAAAAAAAGCACCGCGAAGCGGTGCTTTTTTATGAAGAGCTAAAAGCCAAAAGCTAAAGCCCCTGAATAGCTCTCTCCAAATTGGCACGCGACTGGTTATAACCAATCACTGCCTGTAGGCGATTTACATCGGCTCTAGTCAGATCAGACTCCGCCGTGATCACCTCTAGCTGTGTACCAACCCCAGCATCGAGGCGCAAGCGTGCCAAACGCAAAGCTTCTTCAGCTTGCTTGACGGCGATCGTTGCTGTTTCAATTTGCTTGAAACGCGATCGCTGATTGATATAGGCTTCTTCCACATCGTAACGGGCTTGACGAGCATCCTGCTCAAAGCGAGTCTCCGCAAGAGCTTGATCAGCTTTGAATTGATCCACTTGGGCGGCGGCGCGACCACCATCATAGAGGCTCCATTCTAATCTCGCGCCCACCTGATAGCCCGTACCGATGCCACCACCGCTAGAAAAATCAGAGGCAGTATTCACGTTCGCAAATAGGCTAAATTGAGGACCTAGCCTTGCCAGTGACGCATTAGCGCGATCGCGTGCCACTTCGCGTTCCAGTTTACGAGTATCTAGCTCAGAGCGATTGCGTACTGCTAGCAAGATCGTTTCTTCGATGGGGAGATTCCATTCCTTGACAGGGGCGATCGCATCGGCGGCGGTGATCTCTACCGTGGGAGCATAGTTGAGCTGTCTAGCCAACTCTCGCCGCGCTACCAGTTGAGCCGCTTCAGCATTGAGCAAATCCTGTTTGGCATTAGCTAGCTGTACCTCCGCTTGTAACACATCAAACTTTGTGCCTACTCCTGCCCTTTCCCTTGCTTTGGTATCCTCAAGACTTTTTGCCGAGTTTCTCACAGCCTGAGTTTGAATGCGAATGGTTTCGTCGGCATTTTGGAGATTGTAGTAGGCACTAATCACACTGAGTCGGATCACCTGTCTGACTCGACTCAGTTCTGATTCTGCGATCCGCAGACTATTTTCGGCGGCACGGATCGTGGCATCGTTAATACCTGAATCAAATAGGTTGTAGTTGATGCCGATTGAACTAGTCAGGGACTGGCTAGTGGTGTCCCGTGAAGTTTGAAAGTTCTGGTTGTTTTGGGTGTTATTGCTGTTGTTAATGATACTCAGCCTTGCCTGTGCTGAGTCGGTAAAGCTGTACTGTGCTGAGCCAGTTACCGTTGGCGATCGCCCTGCTTCCGCTTCCCTTAATGCGGCATGGGCGCGATCAATTGAGATTCGCGCTTGAATAGCATCGGAGTTAGTTTTTTCTACCAAATCTACGACTTCTTCAAGGGTGACGGGTTTAGTGCTTTCTAATCTAACCTGACTGGGAGTTGTCGGTACAACCAGAGTTTGCTCAGGGTTGAGCCGCCCTGAATTGGACACGCCCGAACTAGGAATAACACTCGCAGGTTCGGTAGAAGAGCTAACTAAAACTGGCTGATCAGTGAAAGGAGGCAGATTTGTTGTTGAAACTTCTTGAGCATTGGCTGTCCAAGCTGGAATCAGAAGCGATAAACTCGCACCAAGCGTCAACCAACTGGAAGATATTCGCATAGTCTTAGTGTTTTACTCCTTTCATGTTTTTCATATACACAACAGCCAAACAGCTTTATATAGATCTAGACAAAATCATATTCTGATCTTGTCCACAGCACAAATCGTCCAATCGGGTAAATATGAATTCAGTCCCTAAGCGCAACTAAGACTGGAATCATAGAACCGCTAGCCTACACTGTGCCATCGGTTAGGTTTTTAGTTTTATGGAGCGAAAAGCATAGGGCGATCGCTATAATATAGCGACTACAGCCATAATACTTATCAAAATCACACAAAATGGAAATTCTCACATCTTCAGCGACTCCACAATCATGGCGAGGAGATGCCTTGGCGATCGCTGTTTTCGCTAATCCTAAATCAAATGAAGAGCTATCTACTGATGCCAATGATGCCAAAAAGACGTTGGTATTATCTGAGAATCTACAAAACTTAGATGTTAAAGTGCTGGGCTGTACCCTGACTGACTTAATTACTGAAGCGGAATTTACAGGGGAAAATGGAACTTCCGTAAGTGGAAGGGTTGGTATTGACTATGCAATTCGTAAGGTGATCTTGATTGGCATGGGCGAACCTGCAAAATCTAGTGGTGATAACTGGCGTAAAGCTGCCGCGATCGCGGTGAAATGGGCAAATAAAGAAAAAGTCAAAAAGCTTGCCCTTGCGTTTCCCGCCTATAACCAAGATGTCAGTGTTACCACTCAATTAATTGCTGAAGGTACTTTATTAGCGGCGCATCAGGATAAACGATTTAAGTCCAAAAATACCCAACCTCAATTTCTAGAGCAAGTGGAACTCTTAGAGACTGAGCCTGAATTGGCTAATCCTGCGATCGCCAAAGCCCAGCAAATTGTCGATGGCGTGATCCTCGCACGGGAGCTAGTATCTGCCCCTGCAAATATCGTCACTCCGATCACCCTTGCGGACACAGCCCTAGCGATCGCTGAAGAATCGGTATATTTCCAAGCCAAGATCCTTGAGCAAGCAGAATGTGAAGCTCTAGGCATGGGAGCATTTTTGGGGGTTGCCAAGGCTTCCGATATTCCGCCCAAGTTTATCCATCTCACCTATAGCAACGGTACACCCAAGCGCAAACTGGCGATCGTCGGCAAGGGCTTGACCTTTGACTCAGGCGGTCTCAATCTCAAAACAGGTGTGGGCAGTAGCATCGAACTAATGAAAACCGATATGGGCGGCTCGGCGGCAGCCCTAGGTGCAGCCAAGGCGATCGCTAAGCTCCAGCCCCCAGATCTCGAAGTGCATTTCATCGTCGCTACTTGCGAAAACATGGTCAATGGCAATGCCATGCGTCCGGGGGATATCCTCACCGCCTCCAATGGCAAAACCATTGAGGTGAATAACACCGATGCCGAAGGTCGGTTGACCCTTGCCGATGCGCTGGTCTATGCCGATAAATTAGGTGTGGATGCGATCGTTGACCTTGCGACGCTGACGGGTGCTTGTGTGGTCGCCCTCGGTGAAGATATCGGAGGTATGTGGTCAAATGATGACAATTGGGCAGAGGCGATCGCCAAGGCTGCTAAGACTGCGGGGGAAAAATTCTGGCGGATGCCCCTTGAAGACCCTTACTTTGATCAACTTAAGTCCGTAGTTGCTGATTTTAAAAATACAGGTTCCCGTGCAGGTGGCGCGATTACTGGGGCGTTATTCCTGAAGCAATTTATCGACAAGACTCCTGCTTGGGCGCACCTTGATGTGGCGGGTCCTGTCTGGAGCGATCGCGAGTCGGGCTATAACAATGCTGGCGGCACAGGTTTTGCTGTGCGGACATTAGTTAACCTGATCACTGGTTAATTGCCGCCACGTATCTTCTGGTTGTTCTAGAAACAAAAAAGACGCGCTTTGCGCGTCTTTTTTATAGATAATTCTTCAAATAAGAAAAATAGGGCTTCGACCCTTCGACAGGCTCAGTGCATCGCTCCGCTCAGCCAACGTATATCGATGGCTGAGCGGAGTCGAAGCCTTCTAGATTTTCTCTTCGCAAACCCAACGCCATAGCCAGTGATTGCGTCCCTTTTGCTTGATTTTGTCGATCTGTTGCAGTAGCGATCGCTTTTCCCTTGGATTAATACCCCAGATAATAATCGAACTTTGCCAAACCAGAGTGGCTAAGGTCATCGCTACACATAGACCGATGCCTAACATCGGCAGGCGGTTGTACATCAAAGTCACTCGTACCGCCGCCCAAGTAAAAGTGGCAATCCATAGCTCAATATCTGATCGCAATGCCCAAATACTGGCAGCCCCTAGGGTGAGCCAAAGAAATAGGTCAAATAACCATCGGAGATAGGTTTGGACTGTAACCAGTCTCTGTACTTGGCGTTCTAGTAAAGCATCAGTCATGGTACTAGCTTGCTGCTGATCAATATCAGCATCTCTATAGGAATTGCTGTTATTTGAGTCCACAGATTTACTCTCAAATTATTTGGGATATTGTTCTGCCTATCACCATCTGGCTGTGGATTAGGGTTTTGACTATATTCTAGTTGTTTTAACTTGCCTCAAGGTTAGTATCGCTCTTGGTGGTAACGGAGCGATCGCGCCACCACACCAAAAAGATACAGGCATTAAAAATGCTGGAGTAAACGCCAGATAGGAAGCCGATAATCAATGCTAAAGAGAAAAATCTCAAGGTTGCGCCGCCAAACAAGAAGATGGCGATCAGGGGCAAGGTCGAGGTGAGGGTGGTATTCATCGATCTCCCTAGGGTCTGATTAATCGAAATATTGACCAAATCACTAAACTTATTGCCCTCGGTATCTAGCTTCACGTTTTCGCGAATGCGATCGTAAATCACGACCGTATCGTTAACGGAGAAGCCACAGATTGTCAACATTGACACAATAAACAAGCTGTCAACTTCTACACCCAAGGTCAATCCAAGGATCGAAAAAATACCTGCGGTTACAAAAATGTCATGGAATAGGGCAATGATTGCAAAGCTAGCGTAATCAAATTGAAATCTAAAGGATAGGAAAATACCAATGCCCAAGAAGGACAAGCCCAAAGCTAACAAACCATTATTGAGAGCTTGCTGACCAATCGAAGGACCCACATCATCAATCTGTGATTTATTGATATCGATCGCACCATATTGTTTCAGCACATCAGCAAGGGCGGATTTAAGATTGTCCCGCTCTTCCACCGATAACTTCGCAGTTCTAACCGATACGCCGTTAAGATCTTTTCCCTCAATTGATTGAATGACGCTATTAGCAAAGCCCTTTGCTTCGATCGCTTGACGGACTACACCAATTTCAATCTTTTTGCCACAGTTACCACTCCCATCACAAACCAAAGCGGTGGTGATGCTAGAACCGCCCGTGAAATCAATCCCCAAGCGTAGAGGCGAACCAAACTGCTGGAAGGAAATAATCATTGCCACCAGACCCGCCAAAATCACCGCCGATGAAATACCGACATAAAGCCTTGCATTTTTAATTACATCTATCTTTAGCTGTGTTTTGTCATTTGTGCCATTTGATTTCATAGTACTGCGCCCGTAGTGTTGTCTTTGGTATTGTCGTCTTGCTTAGTTGGCTTGGTTTCTGCGTCTTGATCGAGTTCATCAGGTTCTATAGCTGTGGTCGATGAGATTTTGCCAAAGGCTTTGACTCCATAGTATTCAGGCTTACGGAAACTAGGATTACTGATCATCGCTAGCATTAGCGATCGGCTGAGAGTAATCGCCGTAAACATACTGGTCAGCACGCCGACACCGAGGGTAACGGCAAAACCTTTAACAAAACCAGAACCTAGCCAGAAAAGCGCTCCACAGGCAATCAAAGTGGTGACATTACTATCAAGAATGCTTGACCATGCTCGATAAAATCCTGCCTCAACGGATTTATAAAGAGTTCTGCCAGCCCGTAGCTCTTCTCTAGTTCTTTCAAAGATCAGTACGTTGGCATCCACTGCCATACCGATACTAAGGATAAAGCCTGCAATGCCGGGTAAGGTCAAGACTACGCCGATCAGTCCAAAGATGGAAAAGGTAATGATGGCGTAGGTGATCAAGGCAATATCGGCAACTATGCCCAAGATGCGGTAGTACAGCACCATAAAAATTAGCACTAGCGATAATCCGATCACCCCTGCATAGATACTGCTGAGAATGCTATCGGCTCCTAGGGTTGCGCCAACGGTGCGATTTTCGACAATTTCGACAGGGACAGGTAAGGCTCCAGCTCTTAGTTGTAGAGCGGATTCATTGGCTTGATCGAGGGTGTAGTTGCCTGTGATTACGGCTCTACCGCCTGTGATGCCCTTGCCTTGAAACTCAGGTCCTACGGAGGGATAGCTGATCAAATTGTCATCCAAGAAAATACCAAGGGCGCGACCAGTACCACCGAGTTCACTTGTAATTTGGGCAAATAGTTCGCCGCCTTTTTCGTCAAAGGTGAGGGCAACTTGCCATGAGTCAGAGCCATTGCCTGTCGGGGCTGCCACGGCATCCTTGAGCATACTGCCCGTCAGTTCTGTGCGCTCAAAAAGTGCTTTAAGATCTTCTACACTTTTTTTATAGCTAACTTCATTATCAGCGATCGCTTTTTGATCGTTAGAGCTTTTGAGGATCTCCCGTTGGATTTCTTCCGCCTGTTTGATTTGTAGTCTTGTTCTCAGTTCACTTTCCGTACCTTTTTTTTGCTTACGAAAGTCTAACTGAGCAGTTGTACCAATCACACGCTCTGCCTGTGCAGGATCGCTGACCCCCGGCAATTGCACTACTAACTGATTATTACCCGCAAGTAAAATCGTTGCTTCGGAAACACCCAAACCGTTAATGCGCTGTTCCACCACATATTTGGCGGTTTCCATGATGCGTGGTGTGATTTCAGTGATTCCCTTTTCAGGATTAATTTTTGCTTGCAGAGTGAGCTGTGCGCCACCGCGCAAATCCAACCCTAGTTTGGGTGGATTATTGGCGATGAGATACACAGCCCCTAGTAAAACTGCCAATACAAAGGCAAGCAGGCGGCTTTGTTTACCCATAGATTGCACGGAAGATATTTTGAGACATCTGTCATGATAGCTCACTAACCTTGGTAAATCCTAAAATCAAAATGTCTAGCTACATCTAAGTCACTACTGCCTTCCCAGTGAAGGATTAGACGTTGCAGTGCTTTGCACCGTAATGCTAATTATTGGTTTTGGATGTCTATTTCTATACTGGAAAGGGTTAGGCATAATTAAAACTCAAAAAGCTGTGGCGCACTCGCAGCATGCGCCACAGCTTTTCGGGTTTTATGTTTAATTGCGCCCAGTTACTTAAGTGATTTTGCCTATGTCTTTAGGTTGAAATTTAATTATTGTTTATTAAAATTTGCATGATCAGCGATCGCCAATAGGTCATAACTATCTCAAAATGCCGCTTGTAGTCTGAATAACATCTCGATCAAATTACAACTTGATCGTCTCTTTACCATTACTTGTATATCGCTTTGTAATGCAGCCTACGCAAATTGTTGCGGGTAGACTGTAAACTAATACCAAAGCTGAAATTTAGGTTGGATTTGTGAGATCTTGTATCGAGCGGGTCTTTTCCGAAGACTAGCTAAATTATTATATCGATCTCTTTTCTGGAGCGAACTGACTGTGACTATTTACGTTGGAAATTTGTCTTATCAAGCTGCTAAAGACGACCTACAAAGCGTCTTTTCAGACTATGGCACGGTAAAGCGCGTGCAGTTGCCCACTGACCAAGAAACAGGTCGGGTTCGGGGCTTCGCCTTCGTAGACATGGAGGATGATGCTCAAGAAGAAGCGGCGATCGCAGCGCTAAACGAAGCTGAATGGATGGGACGAACCCTGCGGGTTAATAAGGCTAAGCCTCGTGGCGAACGTACTAATGATCGCCCTAGAGGTCGTTACTAATTGACCGCTAAAATTAAGGGACGTGGCTAAGCCGCGTCCCTTAATTGTTTGTATGTGCATATTTAAAAAAGCCAAGAGCCAAAAGCTAAGAGCCAAAAGCCAAAAGTTAATAACCCCAACATGAATAAATACCTGCAAACCCTGCAACTATTTTGGTCAACCTCGATCAATGCCGAATTAGAATATCGTCTCAATTTTGCGATCGCCGCTTTGAGTAGTGTTGGCAATTTGGCAGGTAGTTTGTTTGGTTTATTTTTGTTTTATCGCAAGGGTTACAACTTTGCGGGTTGGCAATGGGATGAAGCGATCGTGGTTCTAGGCATCTTCACGATTCTTGAAGGTTTTTCGAGTACCTTCCTTGCTCCGAACCTCAGTAAGATCGTCGGTCATGTGCAGAATGGCACCTTAGATTTTGTATTGTTAAAACCAATTTCTAGTCAATTTTGGTTGTCTGCAAGAGTGCTTTCACCTTGGGGCTTCCCTAATCTTTTATTTGGCTGTGGCATCCTCATCTATGCAGGACAAAAGCTAGGACTAGGATGGCAAAATTATTTCGTGAGTTTGATTCCGTTATTGTTTGGTTGTATCAGCCTCTATAGCATTTGGTTCATGCTAGGGGCGACCAGTATTTGGTTTGTAAAAATTTATAATGTTACGGAAGTACTGCGGGGCTTGATGGAGTCGGGACGTTACCCCATGGCAGCATACCCTGCGGGCTATCGATTTTTCTTTACCTTCGTTGTGCCGATCGCTTTTTTAACCACCGTGCCTGCGGAAGCTCTACTAGGACGCGCAGAAGCTAGTTGGATCATTACCTCTGGTATTTTGGCGATCGCCTTGTTATATCTCTCGAATCAATTATGGCGATTTGCCCTCAGATTTTATACCAGTGCCTCTAGTTGATTGTTGATCAAAGCAAAATCCAAAATCAAATCTAGAAAGCCGAATTATCAGGTATTTAGGCGATTTACCAAATTGCAGTCATATCAAGCAAAAAATCAGGTAAGACATCTTCGCCCGACAAAGACTGCGGCGACTTTAAAATCTCTTTGGGCTGACCAAGGCGATAAACTTCCACTTCGCGATCGCGGCGATTGATTAACCAGCCCAACCTTGCGCCATTGTCCATATATTCCTGCATCTTAGCTTGCAGAGTTTTCAGGTTATCGCTAGGCGACATCAACTCCAGCACAAAATCTGGACAAATCGGTGCAAAACGCGATCGCTCCTCCACTGTCAGTGCCTCCCATCTTTCCTTGGCAACCCATGACGCATCGGGAGAGCGATCGCTCCCATTAGGCAGCTTAAAGCCACCCGAAGAGTCAAATACAATCCCTAACTTAGTACGACGATTCCACAAAACCAGATCGGCGTTTACGTCAGCATTACGGGCGCTAGTCTCACTACCTGCGGGAGCCATGATCGTTATATCTCCCTGCGAATTGCGCTCAAACCGAAGATCACTATTGTCATGACATAGTTGAAAAAACTGTTCATCCGTAAGCTCGATGACCGATTGCAGACTAATGGTTAGAGAATTCATACTTACTAAGTAGACTATATGTGTACTTTGAAAACATAGTCCTCTCAATATTTTACTCAAAATTTATGGTTGCCTTACCCGAGCGCTTGCTGATGAGTTATGAAGAATATCTTGCTTGGGAATCAACTCAAGAAATGCGCCATGAATATATTGATGGCGAAGTTGTGGCTATGGCTGGCGGCACACGCAACCATAATCGCGTTTCATTTAACTTTTCAAAAATATTAGATAGCGCTCTAGGCGATCGCCAATGTGAGGTTTACATCGCCGATGTCAAGGTACAAGTCGAGCCAAGTCGTAAATATTTCTATCCTGATGTGGTCGTTACCTGTGACAATCGCGATCGCGACCCGTAATTAGTATCATTCCCTTGCTTAATTATCGAAGTCCTTTCCCCCTCCACCGAAGCTTATGATCGCGGGTTTAAATTCTCGCAATATCGCAAATTTGCTAGCCTGCAAGAATATGTTCTAGTTCAAGCAGAACAACCGATATTAGAAATATTTCAGCGTAGTCAAGATGGTAAATGGCTATTTTCTGAGTATGGACTAGGCGATCGGCTAATACTAAACTCCCTAAACTTAGAAATTTTCGTTGACGATCTTTACAAACAAGTCCAGTTTGAAGCCAATATATCTAGCTTTTGATATGCTGATAGTAATTGACTGCAAATTTAATGAACAACTATGCCTAGATCGCAACGTAATGACAACTTCGTCGATCAAACCTTTACTGTTATTGCCGACACGATTTTAAAACTCTTTCCTGCTAGTCAGAAAGAAAAAGAAGCCTTTGCCTACTATCGAGATGGAATGTCAGCTCAGGGTGATGGTGAGTACGCCGAAGCCCTCGCCAACTACGAAGAAGCCCTCAAACTGGAAGAAAACTCCTACGATCGCAGTTATGTCTACTACAACATGGGCTTGATTTTTGCCAGTAATGGTGATCATGACAAGGCTCTTGAGCATTACTCACAGGCGATCGATCTCAATCCTAGAATGCCTCAAGCCCTAAATAACGTTGCCGTGATCTATCACCACAAAGCTGAAAACTGCAACGATGAAGAGCAAGCTGAAGAATATTTCAACATTGCGGCTGACCACTGGGTAAGAGCAATTCGTCTTGCGCCTAACAACTACATCGAAGCGCAAAACTGGCTCAAAACCACTGGCAGATCCGACATTAATCTCTTTTTCTAATATTCAGACTCACAGTACAAACAATTAAGAAATAATAGGAATTAATATGATTGACCGCGAGCAGGTTCGCCACGTTGCCCGTCTAGGGCGCTTGCAACTCAGTGAAGCTGAAGAAATTGCCTTTACTAAGCAACTAGACGGCATCCTCGACTATTTTCAACAGCTTAATGAACTTGACCCTTTTTTAGAAGATGTTGAACCAACGACTAGAGCCGTAAATACCGTTAACGTGACCCGTGCTGATATTTTGCAACCCTTTGGCGATCGCGAAGTGTTGCTAGAATGTGCACCCGACCGTGAGGAAGACTTCTTCCGTGTCCCTCAGATTATGGGCTAGTGGCTCATGGGTTGGAATTTCATTGGCTAGAGCTAGATATTTACGTAGTTATGGATATTGCAGACAAAAACATCCAGTCGATACCTAGCCTCAGCATATTGCTAGCGGAAGATAACCCCATTAATCAAAGAGTGGCAATCCGTATGCTCAAACATCTGGGCTACCATGCCGATGTCGTGACTAATGGCTATGAAGTAATTGAGGCGATCGCTATCAGATCCTATGATTTGATTTTGATGGATGTGCAAATGCCTAAAATGAATGGGGTAGAAGCCACTAGACAGATCCGCCATCAAGAAAATCAAAACTTACAAACTAACCCAATTGCGATCGTCGCAATCACTGCAAATAGTAGTCTTGATGATCAGAATCGTTGTCAAGAAGCGGGGATGTGCGATTATTTGACTAAACCCATTGAAATTGGGCGATTAAAAAGTATTTTGGCGCGATATGAAGCAATGAAGCAGTCTTAACGTAAATGCGGACATTTGCATTAATCAAACAAAAAATCGAGTGGCACTGCCAATCAATATTTTGCTTTTCATTTTGATGAAAGCTACAAAACTAAATAAGCCACGCATTGCGTGGCTTGTTTAGTTTTTTGTCAAAAAACTGAACTAAGCAGCTTCAACAGCTTCTACAGTTTCTACTTCTACAGGTGCGTATACGCTGATTTTCTTACGGGTTTTGCCGAAGCGCTCAAAAGTAACTACGCCATCAACGGTTGCGTACAAAGTATCATCACTACCACGACCAACATTGTTTCCAGGGTGAAACTTAGTTCCACGTTGACGCACCAAAATGCTGCCAGCCTTAACAACTTGACCGCCGTAACGCTTTACGCCAAGGCGCTTAGCATTAGAGTCACGACCGTTTCTAGTACTACCTGTACCCTTCTTATGTGCCATTTGTTTTGTGTCCTCTTAAAAGTTAAAAGATCAAACTAGAAGATTATGTTAGGCAAACAGTGCAAATCACTGCTTGCTTTGAATAGCTGAGATTAGGCAGCTTTACCACTCAGGTTAATCGCTTCAACCATGATACGGGTCAAAGTCTGACGGTGACCATTCTTTCTGCGAGTTTTCTTCTTGGGACGCATTTTGTAAACGATGACTTTTTTCGCCTTAAAGTGGCGCATAACAGTCACTTCTACGGTTGCATTTTCAATTAAGGGCTGACCGATGGAAACATCGCCATCAAGATTAGCGAAGAGAACTTGGTCGATGGTCAACTTACTATCGGGTTCGGATTCTAATAGCTCAACGTCATAAAATCTGCCGACTTCGACGCGATACTGTTTACCGCCTGTTTCAATGATTGCGTAACTCATGGTGTTTAAATATTTGGTGGATGCCGTACAGGTATTGGTGATCTGATGATTTATCAGGATTCAGCAATTTTGCAAATAACCCGATCCGAGCATTAAAGATCGTGCGATCTATAACTATACATGAAATTATTGAAATAAGTGTTAACAGTAAAAAATTCGATCTATATCAAAAAACAAAAAGTGAGTCGCGCCGCGACTCACTTTTTGTTTTTTGAATTTATTGCAGCCAACCGACTCCTAGGGCGATTAGCAGCATTGTCCCAAAAACGAGGCGATAGATCACAAAGACCCAAGTTGTGTGGGTCTGAAAAAACTTAAGTAACCATGCGATCGCCAAATAAGAAAAAATGACTGAGGATATTAATCCGAGCGCCAATGCGCCAATGCTGACATCGCCAAAACCTTTTTTGATTAGGCTAATCAGTTCCACTAAGCCACCAATGGTGATCGCAGGAATGCCCAATAAAAAAGAAAATCGGGTAGCAGTAACGCGATCTAAGCTCAAAAATAGCCCTGCGGTCAGGGTTGAGCCAGAACGGGATACTCCAGGGACTAGGGCGAGGGTTTGGGCAATGCCGATGATGATGCCATCAAGGATTCTTAGATTTTTGTAATGGCGCTTGGGTTTGTCACTGCGTTGTCCAAACAACTCAGCAATCGCCAATAGACTTGACATAACGATGGAGGCGATCGCGATCGTCGTTAAGCTTCGCAAAGATGACTTGTCATAATCAGGAATTAAGACCTTGATTAGGAGTCCGCCGATTAAAATGGGGATCGTCCCCAGAATAATCGCAACTAACATTTTAAAATCAGGCGCATTGTAATGTTTCTGGCGTAAAGCTTTGAGGCTGCCAGTGGCAATTGCACTGAGATCCTTCCAGAAGTAGCCCACCACTGCCGCAATGCTGCCAAGCTGGATCACTGCGTCGAAGGAGATCCCAAAGTCCTTCCATCCAAAGAGTGCAGGAAAAACCTTGAGGTGCGCTGTGCTACTGATCGGTAAAAACTCTGTCAGTCCTTGGACGATCCCCAGAACAAAAGCCTGCCAATATTCCATAAATTTTTTAATCTAGGGTAAATCTAGGGTAAATCTAGCGCTAACAAGATACATCATGAATCGATATGCAATGATCAGATCACAAAATCGATCATTGCATATCGATTCATGATGTCAGTAGGCTTTTTCCCTGAGTCTTGGCTTGATCGAATTTTTGGAGCCTGTAGAGATGTAAATTCTCTAAATTGGCTTCATAATAAAAGATGCTGATTTGTATTTAAATTTTTACTGATAGGTATAAACATATGGATTTAAGAGTGTTAGTTGTCCTAGGTCCCATCGCTCTAGTCGTTCTTTGGGCAGCATTTAACCTTGGCAAGGCTGTTATCAAAGGCGAAGCTTCCCTATTTGGTAAGCAAGGTAATAACCCTTTTAAATAAATCCGTTATATTTTTGTCACTATATATCTTCATATCTTAAGTTTTTGTGATCTATGCCAATGCTAATTTATGGGAAGTAACTCAGCTCTCATAAATTATGCAAATGGTTACTACTTACACCTATCCATGACTTAATAAAACTTAGTATGAGCGTGGGCAATGCTTACGCTCATATTGGTCTGAGATGAAAATATTTCCTAATTACCCTGAGTCCTACTGCTAAAGTCTGATTTGTAGAAGCTTTTGGCAAATACTACAAAAATTGCTTGATCAGGCGATCGCTTTTGGCTTCGATGGGTTACTTGTCTTGCGTAAGCTAGATGAGGATGGACAATCACGGGCAGATATGACGATAAAATGATCCAACAATCCTCGAAACTCAATCCAAGAAGCTCATTTTTACAGTGCTTTTTAAGCTGGTGAGATGCAGAGTTTGGCCTCTCCTTTGAGATTGGAGAGATGAAGTCATGCTTCACGGAGTTAAAAAGTGCTGGATCAAAGGGATTCCTAAATGAGTTATCAAATAAATTTATCTTTAGGGTAGCTAGCATATGGCAATCGGAGAATACAAACCCGGTCTAGAGGGAGTTCCCGCAACTCAATCGAATATAAGTTATGTTGATGGCAAAGCAGGATTACTCGAATATCGAGGTATCCGTATTGAGGATCTCTGCGTGCATAGCAGCTTCCTTGAAACCAGTTATTTACTAATCTTCGGTGACTTGCCTAAACAGATTCAGCTAAAGGAATTTGAGAAGGATATTACCCATAGGAGAAGGATTAAGTATCGCATTCGGGACATGATTAAATCCTTCCCTGATAATGCTCATCCGATGGATGCGTTGCAGACTAGTGTGGCGGCGTTGGGTATGTTTTACCCACTGGGGGATTTTCAAGATTGGGACTATATCTATCAGGCAACGGTAAGACTGTTAGCAAAAGTGCCGACAATGGTGGCAGCTTTTCACATGATGCGTCAAGGTAATGATCCTGTGATGCCCCGTGATGATTTGGACTATGCTTCTAACTTTTTGTATATGCTCAATGAGCAAGTCCCTGATCCTCTGGCGGCGCGTATTTTTGATGTCTGCTTGACCCTCCATGCTGAGCATACGGTCAATGCTTCCACCTTCGCGGCTTTAGTGACAGCCTCGACGCTGACCGATCCCTATGCGGTGATCACTTCGGCGATCGGTACTCTAGCGGGACCTCTGCATGGAGGCGCGAACGAGCAGGTAATGATGATGCTGGAGGAGATTGGCTCCGTTGATAATGTTACTGCCTATCTTGAGGGGAAAATTGCCCGTAAAGAGAAGTTGATGGGCTTCGGTCATCGTATCTATAAAGTGAAAGATCCACGCGCGATCGTGTTGCAGGATTTAGTGCATGAGCTTTTTGATAGTTTTGGTCATGATCCTTACTACGACATTGCCCTAGAGTTAGAGAAGCAAGCTTACGATAAGCTGGCGAGCAAAGGTATTCATCCGAATGTGGACTTTTATTCGGGTCTGGTTTACAAAAAGTTGGGCATTCCTAGCAACTTGTTTACGACTATTTTTGCGATCGCCCGTGTTCCGGGATGGCTTGCCCATTGGAAAGAGCAGCTAGCGGACAATCGTTTATTCCGTCCGACTCAGATGTATACAGGGCTGCATGATGTCACCTATATCCCGATCAACGAACGTTAACGCAAGAGTATTCCTGAATGTTAGAAGTTGTTCAATCAATCGTTGATGGTATTGCCGTCGGTAGCATTATTGCACTGGCGGCAGTCGGTCTGACTCTCACCTATGGGATTCTCCGCCTTGCTAATTTTGCCCATGGCGATATTTTGACTATGGGTGCTTATTCTGCTTTTTGGGCAAATACGGTGCTAAAGCTGAATATTGGGATTGCGATCGCCTTAGGCATTGTCATCTCGGTGGGGTTGGTGTTGCTTTGCGAAAAAATTCTCTGGCAACCATTGCGGGTAAAGAAAGCGACTTCGACGACGATGATGATTGTTTCTATCGGTCTGGCGCTGGTAATCCGTAATACGATTATGTTGATATGGGGGGCAAAGCCACAAAAATATGATCTACCGACATTTCCTGCGATTAATATTTTTGGTCTGGTAATTACCCGCAATAGTCTGGTGGTGATCGTTGCGGCGATCGCGATTATTGCGGGACTCTATTACCTATTGCAAAATACCAAAATCGGTAAGGCGATGCGGGCGGTGGCGGATAATCCTGAACTGGCAAAGGTGGCGGGAATTAATGTTAATGCCGTGATTATTTGGACATGGGTAATTGCGGGAAGTATGACGGCTTTGGGTGGCAGTATGTATGGACTGATCACTAACCTTCGTACGGATATGGGCTGGTTGCTGATCTTGCCAATGTTTGCGGCGGTGATTTTGGGAGGGATTGGTAATCCCTATGGCGCGATCGCAGGGGCGATGATTGTTGGCATTTCCCAGCAAGTGGTCACTACCTGTCCCGTGGAGTTGGGAGCTTTACAGCAGTACTGCATTGGCACAAATTATAAGTTGGGTGTTGGTTTAGTAATCATGATTTTAGTATTACTATTCAAGCCTCAAGGATTATTTAAAAGCACTATCTAGCACTAACTCCGCAAAAAAAGCCGCGCGAAGCGCGGCTTTTTTTTGTGGATTATTAGAAAGGTTTCGCGCCGCGAACCATTCCAGCAAAACCCAAAATCGATTTGCACTGCAAATCGATTTTGGGTTTTAGGGCGATGCTAACTTTTGTAAGGTGGTGATTAGTTCCTGCTCGCGATAAGGTTTGCTGAAATAGGCATTTGCCCCATATTCCAGAGCAAGCTGTTGATTGCGATCGCTATTGCGAGAGGTCAGAATAACAATTGGTAACACCTTCGATGAATAGTTGGCTCGAATTTGAGCTATAAATTGGAAGCCGTCAATATTTTCTAAATCTAAGTCGCTGACTACCACATCGATGTTGGGCTTAATTTGGGGACTGTTTTTAGGATTAGGGTTTATAAAAGCGATCGCTTCCTTCACATTTTGCACTTGCTCAGTGACAAAGCCAAACTTGTTGAGAGTCATTGCTAGATAGCGGCGGACATTTGCTGATGATTCGACGATGAGTACTCTGGGGGAGATCTTTTTGACATGGCTGGGTTGACTTACCTCAGTACCGTTAACAAAAAGTCCAGAACTTTCAAGGTTTTCAGGCTCGGTTCTATCATCGCTTGGATCGAAGAAATCTGACAAACTATTGATGTTGTGTAGTGGGTCGTTATGGGCGGATTCTCTTTCGATGTAATCAGCGTGCGATCGCACACATCGACTAATGAGTTCCGATGGACTGAGCAGAGGTATGGCTCGACCATCACCCAAAATGACCGTACCGCTAAACATTTGGGGTAAGAGAATGTCCCCCGCAACTTGCTGAAAGATGCCATCTTGCTTGTACGTGCAGCCGTCAGTTTGCAAAGCAAACAGATGATTTTGATAATCAACGATCAAAAATGCAGGCAATTGCTCTTGATAGGCTGACCATTGATGTGCAGATGAATAAGCTGTATTTGCCTCTACTGATGTGTTGCGGCAATTGAGTTGAAAAAATGTATCAAGATTAACCAGTGGAATCGGATGATTGTTCCACATCAATTGTGATGACATCGGATTGGGATGCTTTTTGTCAATGGGGATTACCTCAGCAATAAGATTGCTGTTGATTGCCATTGATATTTGGTTAATAGTAATCACTATGACCTCTGTCACAGAGCAGCTATTGTTCAAAATCAATGTAAATTCACTACCTTGATTTGACCATGATTGCATGGTCAGACAACCGCCAATTTCTTGTAGTTTTGTTTGTGTTGTTTGCAGTTTCGATTTGACGATCCTTGGCAGATCACTAATATGTAGCCCATGACCATCATCACGCACGGTGATTGTAGTCTGGGCATCAACTTGTGTCGCAATTACTTCGATTTTTCCCTGCGGTGACTTACCCTGTAGCTGACGTTCTTCTATGGTTTCAATTCCATGCTCAAAGGCATTGATTAACAGGAGATCTAGGCTCTGCGCCACTACATCGGATAGCGATCGCTCGATGCTAATATCTGCACCCTGCACAATTAGTTCAACTTGCTTACCATGCTGGAGTGATAACTCACGCAAAATGCGCGGAAATTTACCAACGAAACTAGAGATAGGATGCTTGAGTACTAGCTGAAAACTGCGTCGCAGATGGTAAATATCTTGCACCATCACTTTAGTTTGTTGTTCAGTATGATTGATTAATCCAACAAGCTGATCAAAGTTATTATGCAAACTGGCGATCGCTGATTGTTGTGATGCTGCCGAGCTAGGCTCATCATTCGTCGCCATGACGTGCAAATTCCTTTGCGCTGTATCGTACAATCTTCGCATTTCCGCTAAATATACATCCAAGTTACTATTGCGGATGGCAATTTCTTCTGACAAATCCCCAAGGGCTTCGAGTTGGGTCAACTGAACCCGAATGGTTGGATCTTGCCCCAACTCAGCTCCATGAGAATAATTGTCCAATACCATTCCTGATGGTTCAGGCTGATAACTGAGTGGATCAGTCGCTTGAATATAGGGATCTTCATACTGATAACGTGGTATTTCGATCATCTGACCAGTTTGACCCGCACTTCTAGCCTCTACAATCTCTAAATCATGCTCATGGCGATCGCCAATCATGGCGATCGCTGAGGTTTGATAATTTTGATAGATTGGTGATTCTTCGATCGCTGTATCGATGTCCGAACTATTGAAGTCCCGTTGGGCAAATTGATTAACCTGTTCGGCTTCTGCAATGCGCTGAACTTCCCTGATTTGTTCTATATCTGCGAGATTAGACATCTCCCAGTCAGGTAGATAATCGGATGGAGAATCTGGGGGTAAGGAAAAAAAATCTGATTCTAATCCTGAGTTAGTTGTCTTTGAGCCATGCCAAAAGAAATCATCCTCTTCGGAAGAATCAACTAATCCCAGCATTTCATCACTGAGGTCACTAATTGATTCTTCAACTAGCTGATCAACTGATTGATTGAAGAAATTTTGGACAGTTATAGGTTCTACTTCCTGCATTTCATCGATGATCTCGGTAGAGATTGACTGACGGGAGAAGCTATGATCAGCGATCGCCCCAGTCTCGGGCAAGTGAGGATTTTGCCAATCATCAATAATCTCGGCGACCGTTGTTAAATCTTCTTGCTGGTAATTCCAGACAGTACCTTGTAGTTCTGTTTCATCATCATTGCCTAGTAAGTTCTCCTTAGCCGTCTCATGGAAAATATTTACTAAAAGCTCTGGCATGGGTAGCGAGTTATTAGTTGGATATACTGACTCCATTGATTTTTGGCTATCTTCTAGAGCTTTAACTACGACTAACTCTTCTATTTGGGCGTTGAGGCTATTGAAGGTGAAGTCAGGAGTTATTATTTCTTGGTCGAGATTTGTCTCTGGCTCTAGAGATGAACTGCTACCCAAACTTGAATGTAACTCTAAACTTAGAGTTTGATTTAGATCTAGATCTAGACTTTGACTTTGATCTAAATCTAAATCAAATAAACATAAAGCCTCAGAATCTGTATCAATACTAAAGGGATCGTTATCTAAACCCTCAGCAATTGATAGATTAGCCAAATCTAGAAATTCATTCTGATAATGTTTGTCTAGTTTGTTTACTGACGCTGTGTCTAGATTACTCAAAAGTTGTGCAACCTGACCTTCTCTTTCCGCTTTGATTCTATTGTTTAATTGATGGTCACTAGACTCTTGACAGTAGTCATCAATTAACTGGGACATTATTGTCAGGATTTTTTGCAGCAGCTCTTGGATAATCGGATCGATAATCGGTACAAATTGGCGATCGCCTAATTGACAAATAACTTGCTCAAGGCGGCAACTGAGTTTTACAAAAAGGGAATTAGGCTTGTAGAAGTCAGCTTTGGTTGCGGACTCTTGAAGCAACCTATTGATGCGGATAATCTCCTCAGTGGTGTGGGATGGCTGCACTAGCTGATCGATGTCATGCAGACTGTTTTCTAACTTAGCGATCAGACTATGTAATAGATCAAGATGCTGCTGTGACTCTTGGGCAAAGGTTTCCTTGAGTTGTGACGATGATATTTGTGATGATAATTCCATGATTATTCAGCCTTTCCATGATTTTTCTAGAATTTCTGCTAACTGACTAGGAATATCCACGTATTCCTAGCGAGTTTTGAGATGGGATAGCGATTGCTGTAAGTCCCCCGCATAGCGCTTAGTTGATTGGAAAGATTTGGTAACTTCTTCGGAAGCTACCAAATTTCGCTTGGCAATGTGGGAGATGTCCTTCATTAAGTTCGCAACTCCCTCTGATGTCTGTACTTGCGATATGGTGGCATCAGCGATCGCTGACACAAGTTCATCAATCTGCTGCGAGATCTGTCCGATTTGATTCAGGCTATCCTTGGCAGTATTGGTTAATTGCGTGCTTTCGACCGCCTGCTGGCTACCTGATTCCACTGCTGCCATGACTGCGCTGGTTTCCTGTTGAATATTGCCGAGTAAGTTTTCGACTTCCTTCGTTGCTGCCAAAGAACGCGATGCTAATTCGCTAACTTCCTCCGCTACGGAGACAAAATTACCGTTGCTACTGTTGCTTCTTGAGGCTTCAAGGCTAGCATTGATTGCCAAGAAATTGGTTTTAATCGCAATTTCATTAATTGAAGAAATTGCCTTGCCAATTTTTTGAGATGCTTCTCCTAGATGTTTGACCCGTTTAGCGGTGTTAGAGACAGTGTTTTGCAGATCATTAATCTTTTGGATAACCGCATCAATGGAGCGATCGCTATTAGAAATCTGTTCAGCAACGGTTTGACTGGACTGTCTTGCTTGATGGCTTTGCTGAACGATTGTATTTGCTGAGAGGCTGGACATTTGCGCCGCATTTAGCGATCGCGTTACCATATCAGCCTGTCGTTGGGACACACTCGCGAGGTTAGCAATCATCTGCTCATTCTGTCCCAATGAAAAATTAACTTGACTCGCCGAAGATCTGATCTGGCTGACGATATTGTGTAAGCCCCGCATCACATCATCAAAGAAAATCGACACGTTAACCAAGTTGGCATCAACTGCCTGTGTTGAGACGCGCAGATCCCCATCGGCTAGACCCTGCATATCTCGCAGCATTTGCATCAACTGTTCTTTCATTTCTTCTTTTTGCTGACGATAGCTCTCTGCTTCAGCATGGCGCTGCACCATTTCCCCACGGATCTTTTTGCCTAATGTCCGAATCTGTTCATCAGATATATCTTCTTCCTTAATATCATGACGATCCTCGCGTGCCAGTTTCGCCAACACTTTAAACAGTTTGACGACCTGAACTTGGAGGCGTTGCTTCTCCTGTTCTTGTTTTTGCATCATCGCCTGAAACTGTTCAGACATCGTGTTGATGCTGATCGAAATATCTCTTAATTCATCATTACCCTCTGTACTGAGTGGCTGAGGTCGGGCTTTACCTTGTCCAATCTGTTGTAAGTTGTCGCGAATCGACTTGAGACGGCTACTTAGTTGTCGTGATAGGGCATAGGCAATCATGGCGATCGCGAAGGGTGTCGTCGCAATCCCAATGCCAATAACTAATAATAGATTTTGCTGACCTTCTACTAAAGCTGACTTCTCAATTGCCGTTAGTACAGCTAATCCATTACTGTTAACGTCAGCGTAGGTGAGTATCTGTGTAGAGCGATCGCCTTTAACTTCACGCAGATCAGTGTCCTGCCCAGAACGCAACTCGGCTATTGCCGCGAAGCTATTGGAGGCATCATCGCCGACGGTTACAGATTGAGAGCTAGCAACATATTTGTTAGCACTGTCCACCACATAAAAATTACTCTTCCCATTGCCATTGCTTGCCTTGGTGAGTTGACTTTCCAAACTAGTGACGGGTAACTCCACTTGGAGAATGACACTAACCTTTTCTGAAGCTGCACTTTTGACTGAACTGACTACATAGAAGTTCACCCCCTCTTTGCCACGAATGGGATTTAAAATCGTAATGGAATCTGAGACATTGCGATTTCCAGCCTGATTATTATTTGAATTAATAAATTTACTAACGGCTTCAGGTACTAGCGTTTGTAAGGTTTTTGCTTTGCTAGACTGAGCAATCAACTCGCCATTGGTACTAAAAACTGCGATGCTGGCATACTGGGGATAAGCTTGGTTGTAGAGATTGAGGCGATTAGTGAGCTGTTGCTTGTACTGTCGCTGTCTGGCAAGCGATAGCGGTGAAGATACCGACTTAGCATCGGCGATCGCATTTAAACTCTGCAAAATGCCTAAGTTTGCTTGATTTAGCTCCGTAGTAGCAAGTAACTTTTGGAGAACGCCTACATCCGCCCTTTGTTGTTGTAAAAACGTATTGGCAGCATTGGCGATCGCCATTGTTTCCAGCTTTTGTCCTTGTTTTGCTCTCTCTAAGAGCAAATAAGAACCAACCCCATAGGCAACTCCGCCCAACGCGATCGCAGGTATGGTGGCAATCAAAGTTCCCCATAGTGTTACCTTTTGACTAACACTAGAAAACTTTAACATATCTTCTAAAGCAACTGCTCTATGCTTAGGCGGTTCAGGAAAATAGCTAATAAAATCATCTACATCCAAACTACTGCTTAAGTTGGCAGTACTGCCCACACTTTGAGCTTTGTCATCAGAAATATCGGGAATATTAGCAACCTCGCTGCCTTGTTCCACCACAGCATCTACAGATGCAAAATAATTTTTACTTTTTTTGGATGCTTTATTACCTTCGCGAATATTCGTGAAGGTATTTTCTAGAATTGATAGGGGAAATACAGGCGAAGCGATCGCTGCTTTTGCTGTTCTATCTTGATCGAGACTATTTTGATCAAGACCATCTAAGTCTAAGGAATCTACAGAAGCGTTTAATGTGGCGGCAGATTCATCAGAATGTTTATCAGCAGATTCGGAGATCGCTAAGGATAGAGAACCCAAGGTTTCGGGAAGATGATTTTGATGATTTTGATGTTTTAAACTCGCAGCGATCACAGGTGGTGGTGGAATAACCCCTTGCCATCTGCTTGCCCCATTTTCGGAATTCGTAGAAGCGGATAAATTTACTACCTCTGTACCTAAATCTCCTGCCGATAAATGTTGTCGATTTTGTCCATTTTCTGGCGGCGTTGATCCCTTAGTTGGTTTCTTGGAGACGGAGTTCTTCTGCTTGCCGTGTTTTTTTTGCAGTAAATTAACTTGAGTGACGATGCTATTAGGACTATCATCATATTCTGAAGTATCTTTAAATTCTTGGATGTCCGACGGTTTGGTAGATCCAGAATTGGGAAGATTTTTAGCATTGACTAGCTTGTTCTGGATCTGGGCTAGAGAAGTGCTAGCAAGGTCAAGTAGGTCAGGATCGTCCGTTAACGTTAGCACCTGTTGATACTGTACTTTGGCATATTCTATCTTCCCTGCTTTCCGAAAGGTCGCCCCCAGCCAAATATGCAGTTTAGGATTACGAGGATCTTCATACAGCAATTCTGAGAACTGTTGCATTGCCTCTTCATAGCGCCCCTCTGCATAGGAGTGTAGAGCCGCCTGATACTGCGCTGTCATCATGATCGTCCCTGTATGAGATACGTCTAACTTGCTTCAAGTAAAGATTGTTGGGTTCCTACAAGTCCCCTAATACACAATTAATGTATCCACGTCTAAATTCTCTAGCGCCATTTTGCTTGTGTTTACCAAAAAAAGTGCTATTCTAGTGAGTGACTTGTTGCACTCAGTTAAATAGAAATTGAAAAAACTGGTTTTATCGCTTGGATGTAATTGGCTCCTCAACTTGAAGCTCGAAGACAGACGCGAGTCTGATCCTATGCTCTCTTGGGATGATGCCTGTGAAGGACCCAGTATAGTCTGATCGACCTTCTAACTATTAGGGTTGTAACCATTGTTGACAGCCTCGGTCGATCTCTTCTCTAATACGGGAAGAATAAATATTTTCACAACTGAATAGGTACATTAAAAGCCACAGACATTTGGGTTGGTTTTGTGTATAGATATGGGATGGAGAACATCTTGGGGGCTGAGAGTGTCTAGAAAGTCCTTGAACATTCTATCTCCTTAACCCATAGTCAATAACATTAGCGCCATTATCTCTGGGCGGCTGTATTTGCCTGTTTTTTTGTTGAATTTGCTTGATCACTTTCTGCACAGCATACATTTGCAATACATAACATCTAGGACTAATTAAAGAACCATGAAACGCGAACTACTCAAACAGACTGTTGAACATATTGACATCAAATCCTTCGATGTCGTTGGATTGGTAGATGCAATGGCAAATACTGCTTTCCAAGGTAGAAATCTGGGTCGTGCCGCCCGCATCTACGACAACATGATCCAAGATAAGGACTGTGCAATTATTCTATGTTTGGCAGGTTCTTTATTTAGTGCTGGACTTAAGGGCATTGTCTACGACTTGATCACCAACAACATGGTAGACATGATCGTCTCGACAGGAGCCAATATTGTTGACCAAGACTTTTTTGAAGCGCTAGGATTCCGTCATTATGTTGGCGATACCTTTGCCGATGACACCGTGCTGCGTGAGAATGCGATCGATCGCATCTATGACACCTACATCGACGAAGACGAACTGCGTGTTTGCGACATGACGATCGCCGAAATTGCTAATTCTCTTCCTCCCCGTGCTTACTCTTCCCGCGAGTTTATCCATGAGATGGGTGCATATCTCGATAAGAATGCCAAGAATCGTCATTCCGTTGTCTTGGCAGCCTACGAGCATCAAGTTCCCATTTTTGTACCTGCCTTTAGCGATTGTTCCGCAGGTTTTGGTTTAGTTCATCACCAATGGAACTCCCCTGAAGAACATGTCAGCATTGACTCTGTGAAGGATTTCCGTGAGTTGACTCAGTGCAAGTTGGCATCAGCACACACTGGTCTATTCATGGTTGGTGGTGGAGTTCCCAAGAACTTTGCTCAAGACACTGTAGTTGCCGCAGAGTTGCTCGGCTTTGATGCAGCAATGCACAAGTATGCGGTTCAGATTACCGTTGCTGATGAGAGAGATGGCGCTCTATCTGGTTCCACTCTTAAGGAAGCACATTCTTGGGGTAAGGTTGATATCGTTCAAGAGCAAATGGTCTTCTCAGAAGCAACCGTTGCCCTGCCTTTGATCGCTGGCTATGTCTATGGCAAGCGTAACTGGTGCGATCGCGCTCCTCGTCAATTGGCACAAGTCTTCAACAATCCTGCAATTACTAAGTTTTCTAGTATTCCTGATCCCGTTGGCGTTTAGTTTATAAACAGAAAAAAAGGGTGTTGTGCTTTGCACAACACCCTTTTTTTCTGTTTATTTTTGTTTGAGGATTAGTAAGGTAATGTCATCGTAAATCCTATGTTTGCCAATGTGCGATCGCAGATCAGCAATTACATAGTCGCGAATCTCACTCGCCGAAGCATGGATATACTCGCAGATCACCTCACACAAACGCTCGACACTGTAGAGCTGACGCTGTTTATTTTCTGCTTCCGTAATTCCATCTGTATACAAAACCATTACATCTCCCTGATATAAATGGACATGCTTTTGATCAAGAAAACTACTGATTTCCTTCTCCAGACCAATGGGAAAACCTAGATCAATCGTATCAAAACGTTCTAAAGTTCCATCGCGCCGCACTACAATAATTTCTTCATGTTGACCACTGAGAGTCATCTTACCCTGTTCGTAGTCGATCAGAGATAGGGTCATATTCTTGTCAGAGTCCATCCGTTGAACATTGCCATAGATGGTGCGGTTAAGTATGTCAAGGAAGCGTACAGGATCATTTTCATTGGTTTCTAACAATGCGCGTACCGCAGTTTGTACCATGATCATCAGCATTCCACTTTCTAGACCATGACCCGTAACATCACCAATGCCAATTTTGATTTTGCCACCCTGTTGCAGGACATCGTAGTAATCGCCGCCGACCTCTGCCGCAGGTTCCATAAAGCCCGCTATATCTAAACCCCGAATCATTTCTAGCTCAGTATCTTTGGGTAGAATCATCTTCTGAAGTCTGCGAGTTACATCTAACTCACTACTCATGCGGAGATTTTCTTCTTTGAGTTGTTGATTAAGATTGATGATTTTTTGATTTGCTTCTTCTAAAGCAATTTCGGCTAGCTTGCGCTGTGTAATTTCTTCAACTGTGCCTTCATAACAGATGATGCGATTTTGATCATCCCTTAGGACTCTGACATTTTCACTGATCCAAATTTTACTGCGATCGCGTCTATATATCTCTGACTCAAAGTCTGTAATTGTATCGTATTTTTCGATAATTTCCTGAAACTCTCGGCGACGCTGTGGATTAACATAAACTTGAGACTGGATATTAACCACTTCATCCATCATTTGCTGCACCGATTCATAGCCATAAATCTCAGCTAAAGTCTTGTTTAGATTGATATATTTACCATCAATCGTTGTTTGGAAGATCCCACTGATGGAATTTTCAAAAATGCTACGGTATTTCTCTTCTGACTCTTTGAGGGCGATCACGACTGTGTTAAAAGATTGAATCACCATCGATAGCTCGTCTCTACTATCGATATTAATCACCCCAATATTAAGTTGATTGCCGACTTGCATCTGCTGCGATGCCATATCTAACTGTTGGACAGTTCGCATAACCGATAAATAGAACCCTATAAACAGATAGGTGATTACTATCAACGCGCAAATAATGACAACAAAAATGATTTGCTTACGAAATCCAAAAACTTGCACACGACTAACCAAGAATCGCTCTAGGTGATCGAGCATTTTTTCCGATAGGACAAAGCTATCCGCCAGAGTATCGTCTAGCCCCTGTTGGTAAAAAATTTCATCCACGAACCCATCAATATTTTGGCTAGCGAGTTGACTCGCATAGGTATTAAAGTCACTAATTGCGATCGCAAAGTTGCGTAATGGAATAAATAGATCCTTGCGAAGTTCCCCACTAACATTGTTGTCAAAAGCACGTTCTAAATTTACAAATAAATCATTGTTGTAGTTCGTTAGGGTGCTAATGAGAGATATTAATAGATTCTTCGTTTCATCATTAACCTCTCGTTTAAACTTAACTTCTGCTTCTATCTGAATAATTTTGTGGAGCAGTCTCTGAAGCTCAGGTAAACTTAGACTGACAGCATCAATCAAGTAGGATGTATCGAGATCGGGATCAAGTATCAAATTAGATCTATCAATGATTTGTCCCCGCAGTGCATTAATCTTTTCGATCAGTAGATTATGGTTGCGAAATTCTAAAAATTCTTGACTGTCTCTTAGGCTCTGCCATGTGAGCGTGATGCTATCTAGTTCTTTTTTGATAGGTACAACATTCTGTAGTCGGTTAGAGGTGTTAGTGAGATCGGTAATACCTTGATCAATTTTGTTCTGAATGTTGCTTAACTGCTCAGTCTGCAACTTAGAAATAGCACCTAGGCGCTTAGAACTCTCATAAAACTGACGCTGTAAGATGATCTGCCGTCTAGGAATATATTCCCAGAGATGACTAAGCGGGCGCAGATACATAATTCCGTAGAGTTCTTTTTGAGTAAATTCGATGCGACTATTTACTTCAGAGAAGAGTAGGCTACTCACCATTGCTAGGGGCAATACAAATAACACACTGATTAACAAGAACTTCTGTGGGTATCTCAGTTGATTCATCAGTGCGATCGCAGGCTTAAACAAGGTTCTATTCCTATGATTGCGATAATTTCCTAGCCTATCCTGTGACATTTCTAAACTCTACACAACTTAATAATAGTAATGATAGAAATTCCTCAATCAAATTAAGTTCTTTGACAAACTACACTGCTGAGTTCTAGTACAGCGCATTACAGCAAGGTACTTGTAAATTTTAGCCTCTGAATTAACGTGAGTTCGATATAGACATTTACGCTGACCTGAGCGTATTTGCAAATGTCGCAAAATGGTGTAAATCGAGTGATTTGCGCCATTTTGAGCTTTTATCGAATTGACTTTGAATTAAGTCCTGACTTGTCATAAATGATTAACCTCAGCATGATTGTTTTCTGCTTCCAAGGGGAAAACTTTTTATAAGGTAATGGTTATGCTAGGTTAAGTTTAGGTTAAGATAAGGTTAATCATTTGAAGGCTTCTTACTTACCTTGGGTTAATATTTGAGGAGGGCGAATTATGTCTGCTGTTACTAAGTCTATGTTTCCCCAATCTCGTTATTACGGCACATTTACACCTGAGAACTTGATGTTCAATGCCAATTTGCAAGAATTTTCGCATCATCTCAGTATTATTTGTGCTTTGGAAACTAGTGGTAAAATCTCTCCTCAAGATGCCTATGGGCGCATTGAGAGCCTGTGGCAGCAGCTAGAGCGATCGCAACAGAATTTGTTTTAATGTGAGTTCGAGATAATCTACACAATTTCTAAACTCCAAAGAGAAACAGCCGCGCTTTGCGCGGCTGTTTCTCTCTAGGCTCTTTTATAGGAATTCATGGAAAATCAACCTGATCGGAGACTGCTTTAATCAACCTCCAAAAAAGCTAAACATCTCGTCTCAGAACAAATTATGTCCAGATTTGCCAACAATTTACTCAACCATGCCGCTTCATGGTAATCTTATAGATGGCTCGGATCTATGCGATCTTAACGCCCGAATCGTGTCAGAGTCGGAAGGCAGCAGCACTAAGGGATGCTTAAGGTAGGCGTAGTACCCGGGCTACTTTTTTAGGTTTAACAATGGGTTCAGGAGAGATTCATGGGTCGGGCGAAAAAAGTCGTACTTGCGTATTCGGGCGGCGTTGATACATCTGTTTGCATTCCTTATCTCAAGCAAGAATGGGGCGTTGAAGAAGTCATTACCCTTGCAGCAGACCTAGGACAGGGCGATGAGTTGGATCCCATCAAGCAAAAGGCTCTCGATTCAGGAGCGTCGGTCTCTCTGGTTAGAGACGTAACTAAAGAATTTGTCACAGACTATGCTTTCCCATCAATCAAAGCCAATGCGCTTTATGAAAGTCGCTATCCTCTAACCACGGCTCTAGCTCGTCCTCTGATCGCTAAGATTTTAGTTGAAGCAGCCGAAGAATATGGTGCTGATGCTGTAGCTCACGGATGTACGGGTAAAGGCAATGACCAAGTGCGGTTTGATGTTTCGATCGCTGCCCTCAATCCTAATATCAAAGTTTTAGCGCCAGCCCGTGAATGGGGAATGAGCCGGGAAGAGACGATCGCCTATGGAGAAAAGTTTGGCATCGCGTCTCCTGTGAAGAAATCTTCTCCCTTCAGCATCGATCGCAACCTACTCGGACGCAGTATTGAGGCAGGACCTCTCGAAAATGCTTGGAATGAGCCGCCCGAAGAAATCTACGCGATGACCAAGGCGATCGAAGATACTCCCGATGAGCCTACTTACACTGAGATTGGCTTTGAGAAAGGAATCCCCGTTTCTATCAATGGTCAAGCCCTTGAGCCTGTGGAGTTGATTACTGCCCTCAATGCGATCGCGGGTAACAATGGCGTAGGACGCATCGACATGGTGGAAAACCGCCTAGTGGGGATCAAGTCCCGTGAAATTTACGAAGCTCCCGCGATGCTAGTGCTAATTCACGCTCACCGCGACCTAGAAACCCTTGCCTTGCCCTCAGATCTCGCTCAGTACAAGCGTGGTATCGAAGACACCTACGCCAAAATGATCTATAACGGTCTTTGGTACAGCCCTCTCAAGTCTGCCCTTGATGCTTTCATCGACAGCAGCCAAGAGCGCGTATCGGGAGTTGTTAGAGTCAAGTTCCATAAGGGCAATGCGATTATTGTTGGTCGTCAATCTGTAAATTCACTTTACGATGAAGACCTCGCAACCTACACCAGCGCTGACCAGTTTGATCATAAAGCCGCCGAAGGCTTTATCTATGTCTGGGGAATGCCAATCCGTGTATGGGCGCAAAAAAATAGATAAACTTTAAGGGAGCGATTTTGTCGCTCCCTTAAAGTTTAAGAAGTGTTTAATTGACCATGGCAAAAAACTCTTTTCCCGACGAGCGCATTCTCTTTCAAGGTCATCCCGCAATTATTGGCAGTGTGAGCCGTTTGCTAATGGCTATTTTTACTCTGGGAATTGGAGCAATTTGGTTTTGGCTGCGATCAATTAATACTCAATATCTGATCACCTCGCAACGTATAGTTATTGAGATCGGGATTTTTTCGAGAACAATTGAGACGTTAGAAATATATCAAGTTGATGATATTCAACTCGAAAAGCCTTTAGGTCAGAGAATTATGGGGACTGGCAACATTGTCCTACTCACCCGCGATATATCCGCTCCCAAACTATCGCTCCATCGTTTACCCATTGATGTGCGGGAACTCTACGAGCAGATGCGCCCTTGCATTCAGGAAGCGAGATATCGATTTCGGGTTCATGATGACGATAGTTCTAGGGAAAATTTTTGATCCCCAAAAATGAGAGTCGGCACAAATCTCCGCACCTCATTTTTTAGATGCTTTGATTTAATTAGGTTAACGTCAATTCGATATAGCTATTTGCACCGCGCTTTGCGCGGTGCAAATAGCGCAAGATGGTGAACTCACGTTAGTTAGGACTCACGCAAAGGCTAAATTGCCCTCATCCCCCAACCCCTTATCCCAAAGCGGGAGAAGGGGAGTAAAAGGTTTTTCTTGTTCCCCTCTCCCAAAAAGGGAGAGGGGCTAGGGATGAGGGTCTCAGAAAATTCTGCGTAAGTCCTATTAGTTTAAAAAAGTATCGAAAATTTGTGTTTGTTGCCTCAACGCCCTGTTGATAACGGTTAAACTAAGACAAATGTCTAGAGCCAAGTTTAGCAACAATGACCTCATCATCGATTTCAGTTAGAGAACTGCCACTGTTCCCATTGCCTGAGTTGGTACTGTTTCCTGGACAGTCGTTACCCTTGCATATTTTTGAATATCGCTACCGCATGATGATCAACACGGTCTTAGAAAGCGATTGTTGTTTTGGGGTACTAATGTGGAACTCAGAAACGGGAAAACCAGCCAATGTTGGTTGTGTCGCTCAGATATTGCAATACCACCGTCTCCCTGACGATCGCTTTAAAGTCCTAACGATGGGACAGCAAAGATTTCGAGTCCTAGAATATGTCCGTGAAACGCCCTATCGCGTGGGCTTGGTGGAGTGGATCGAGGATGAGCCTGGCAGTGATACTCCATTTTTACTCGCAACAGAAGTCCGCGAGTTGCTAAATGATGTAATCCGCCTATCTCAAAAACTGACCGATCAAGAAATTGAATTGCCGAAGATTCCCCGCAGTCCGATTGAACTTTCGTACTGGGTTGCTAGTAATTTTCAAGGCGCGAGCTTAGAACAGCAGTCGTTGCTAGAGACCTGTGATACGGCTGCACGTCTACGTCGTGAAGCTGAAATTCTTTCCTCCACAAGGAGCCAACTAGCGGCTAGAACTGTGCTCAAAGATACTTTTAAAGAGATTTAGATAGATTTTTGGGTAGTCTCAGATTTTTAGGGTAATCTTTAGATATGACGGCTTCAAAATATCTGGTAAATAGCTATGGGTAATTTAATTATGAATAAAATTGCCAAAGGCTATTCTCTGGGCTTTTACCCAAATAAAGTATGAAACATCCTACGGATAGTCAGTCCAACCTAGGATTATTTCCAAGGATTCTAATGATTGTGATTTTGGCATTGTCATACTACGGTATGGCAGAGCTATCACGTCACATAGCGGCTACTCCTCAGTCTATAACTCCTGTTTGGCCGCCTGAAGGGATTGCGACTGCGGCAGTCCTAGTATTTGGCTATCAGCTTTTACCGGGGGTGCTGCTGGGTTCATTTCTGGCAAATATTTGGGCTTTTTTTGACGATCGCAGTTTGATGATGTCGATTGGTTCGATATTGCAAGTGGTGATGATCGCGATCGGAACGACTATCGGCGTTGCCTTTAGCAAGTACCTATTTCAACGAACAATCTACCGCCGCAATCCCTTTGTCCGCATCAATGATACATATCGTTTTTTGCTGTTGAGCGCTGCCCTAGCTCCTGTGATTAACGCAACCGTGGGCGTAAGCGTTTTGTGTTTAGGTTCGCGAGTTAGCTGGGAGCTATTTGGGGAAAACTGGTTAACTTGGTGGATTTCCAATGTTGCAGGCATATGTATATTTACCCCTGCATTATTAAGCTGGTATCAGCTTTATCGCAATAATATCTTTTCGATAAATATTCATCGAAATCACAACATTAATCATAGACATCGCCTATTTAAAAATTCATCGAGGGTTTCTAAGGGGCTAGCAATTTTTAAGAGATTGCTTGAGGCATTCATCTTAATCAGTGCCATGGTCTTTGTTAGCTGGCAATCTTTTTATGGGAAATATGATTTTGAATATATTTTGATTCCCTGCTTAGTATGGTCAGTATTTAGGTTTGGACAATTACTATCAACTAATTTGATTGTGGTATTAACCATGATCGCTGTGTCGGGGACAGTAAGGGGGCTAGGTAAATTTGGATCTGAATATAATTCCCATCATTCTTTGCTGTTCCTTCAGTCATTTATCGTCATCATCATCGTGACTACTCTCAGCCTAGTTGCGATATTAGCGGAGAAACAGGAGGCGATCGCTAGTCTCAAAAGATCAAAGTCTAGACTAACCGATAAGTCAAATCAATTAGAAATTAGTAAGTCAAATCTTAGTGAAACTGCGATTAAGTTAGAGAAGCAGAACCTAGATTTAATTGAATCCCAAAAAATTGCTGAGCAGGCGAATCAGTCTAAATCTGATTTTTTGACTAATATGAGCCATGAGTTGAGGACTCCCCTGAATGCAATCCTCTGCCTCTCGCAAATGCTGCAAGAATCACCACATATTTCTCCTCCAGAAAAGTCGGATTTGCACACTATTTATCAATCAAGTGCACATCTACTTTATTTGATCGAAGATATTTTGAATATATCCAAGATCGAAGCTGGCGGTATAGACATAAATCTTAGAAGTACTTGTTTGTCAGCTTTTATCCATGATGTGGTCAAAATCGCTCAAGTACAAGCGCAGCAAAAAAATATTGAATTTGTCTATACTGCTTCATCGGATCTGCCTGAATATGTCGAGATTGACGACTATCGACTGAGGCAAATTCTCCTGAATTTGTTGAGCAATGCCATTAAGTTTACGGAAAAAGGAGGGGTAGCCTTACGCATTACCTGCGGTAATTTCCAGAACTTTGATCAGGGAAATCTCAATGCCGATCGCCAAGATGATATGGATCTAGCACAAAATCCAAATCAGAACATTGACCAAAATTCTGCTCAGAAAGTAAAAATACCAGTTTGCTTTGAGGTGCAAGATTCAGGAATTGGTATTCGGGCGGAGGATTTAGAGACTATTTTCTTACCCTTTCAACAGGTCAGCGATCGCAAGTTTAAATCTCAAGGTAATGGATTAGGACTATCTATTAGCCAGAAGATTGCGGAAATGATGGGTAGTAAAATCATCGTCATTAGCGAGTATGGAACGGGCAGCATTTTTAGACTTTCACTAGATTTACAAGTAACTAAGCCCTTTTGTGCCCTAAATAGATCCATAGAGCAGGAGAAGAACTCCTATGAAAGTATTCCTCAGATCGATCAATCTACTAGGAATGAGTCTAAATCTCGCAACCAGAGCTTAACTCCTCTCTCTGCCCAGATTTTGCCTTTGCAAGATTTGTCTAAAAAAATGCCTCTCAGGATTTTATTAGCGGAAGATAACGAAGTTAATCAAAAGGTAGCGAAAAGACTGCTGCACCGTATGGGCTACGAGGTAGATATTGCCAACAACGGTGTTAAGGCATTGGAGATGCTCCAAGAAAATCTTTATGACGTGGTTTTGATGGATATCCAGATGCCTGAAATGAATGGCATTGAGGCTACACAGCAGATTTTGCAATATTTCAACCTGTATCGTCGTCCTTACATTATTGCGGTGACTGCAAATGCAATGGTTAGCGATCGCCAAACTTGCCTAAATGCAGGAATGGATGATTATGTTAGTAAGCCAATTAGCCTTAATCTTTTGGCAGAAGCCCTGTGGCGATCGCAGCATGGTTCATGTTGATAAATATTTCTAATTTGAGGAAACATAACAGTGAAAATTGGTGTGCCGAAGGAGATCAAGGATCTAGAATTTCGGGTGGGGCTGACCCCTGCGGCAGTAGAGACCTTGACGGAGCGATCGCATCAAGTTTTTGTGGAAGCAGGTGCAGGTGACGGTTCAGGCTTTAGTGATGCTGAGTATACCAAGGCGGGAGCAGTGATTGTGGAGACAGCTCAGGCTGTCTATGCTCAAGATATGGTGGTGAAGGTTAAGGAACCCTTGCCTGCGGAGTATGACCTGTTGCGATCACAACAGATTCTATTTACCTACTTACATCTCGCCGCCGATCGCAATTTAACTAAGGCCTTGATCGATTCAGGCGCAACCTGTATTGCTTACGAAACTGTCCAACTTGACAATGGTCAATTGCCTTTACTGTTACCGATGAGCATCATCGCAGGTCGTCTATCGGTGCAGTTTGGCGCACATTATTTGACCAAACAGCAGGGGGGTAGGGGTGTTTTATTGGGTGGGATTCCGGGGGTGCGATCAGGGCATGTGGTCATCCTCGGCGGTGGTGTCGTCGGCACTGAGGCGGCGAGAATGGCGATCGGTTTGGGGGCGAGGGTGACGATTTTGGATGTCAATCTTACTCGACTGGGCGAATTAGAATCTTTGTTCGGTTCCCGGGCGCAGTTGCTGTACAGCAATGCTAGTAATATTGCTGAAGCTGTAACTACGGCGGATTTGGTGATTGGCGCAGTCTTAATTCCGGGGAAACGCGCTCCGATTTTGGTGCGTCGTGAGCTAGTGCGACAAATGCGACCGCATTCAGTGATTATCGATGTGGCAGTAGATCAGGGTGGTTGTATTGAGACGATGCGCCCCACTTCCCACACTCAGCCGATCTATATCGAAGAGGGTGTCATCCATTATGGCGTGCCGAATATGCCGGGGGCAACACCTTGGACAGCGACGCAAGCTTTGGTTAATGCCACCTTGCCCTATACCTGTGCCTTAGCAGATTTCGGGTTGGAGTCGTTAAAGCGCGATCGCTACTTAGCTAAGGGCGTAAATATTCAAGGGGGAAAAATAGTTCATCCTGCCGTTGCCGAAGCTTTTCCTGATTTTACCTAGAACATCAAACCCAAGAAGCGCCGCAACTCGCGTCTTGGGTTTTCGTTTATACTGGCTAACTCTTTTTTTGCTGTACCTGTTAAAAAACTGCATTAGTTTGGGTAACATCCTGCTGTTACGAACAGAGTAATCACATTTAAAAGATTGCAAACGACGGAGACCTAGTTAGGGTCTAAGCTGAGGATAAATCATGAAAGCAGTGCGACTAAATCTTGAAGATAGACAAGCTTGGCAAAAGCTCCAACATGTTTTGACCAGTCTCGCCTCCGACTATATGGATCTAGTGGCGGCTGAGCAAACTGAGTTCAAGTTTGAGCAGCAAATTCTATCAATTGCTTTTACCCTAATTAGTGCCGAAGCCGATCAAGTGCGGCTCAACGAATTTACCAATAGCATTGATCGCTACTTTAACCGTTTACAACTAGTTGGAGTTCGCCGCGTTGAATGGGAATTTTATCTCATTGGCGAGTCTGTACCAGTCTTAGTACAGGGACGAGATATTGCTTTCTTAAAAGCTCCCACTCCGTTACCCCAAAATGCCCTCGCTCCCAAAAGTCAGCGATCGCTGGCTAATCGCTCTTCTAATAATTCTTCAAACAATGCCCTTGCGAGGGGCAAAGCAAGGATTAGTAGTTTAGCTCAACGTGTTCGCGGCTGGCTCACCGATCCCCAAACCCTAGCGATGGCGCGAACGACCAGCCGCATCAGCATCCGTGATCCTAGAGGAGCATTGATCGCTGTTAAGGATATGGCGATCGCTAGATTTAATGACACGATCCAGTGGGTGGATACCTTCCCTTGGGAGACTTGGACGAAGGAAAAAGCCCAGCAAATCAAGCGTCGTCATCAACGCAACTTAGTGCGAGCGATTATTGAAGATGTGTTGATCGTTGGTGTATTGTGTATCGCCGCTTTCTGGTTGATAGAATCCTTGTCGGGACCTAGCTTTAATTTGGCTTTATTACCTAAGCAGCACCATGACAGCAGCATGATTGATGTGAAATATCGCTGTGGCAATCCTGCTGTATCCCTCAAAAATTATGTTTGTCTGAGTCGCAATATGAGTTACAACGAAGTTGCTCAAATACTAGGTAGCGAAGGTAAACCTATTGGTTTTGATCGTAATTTGGGATCTCAGGCAGTTGTGATTAGCTGGGAAGGATCGGATTTATCAATGAATGCGACTTTTATTAATGATCGCTTGATCAATCGCTCCTATCGTCAAATAACGGCTAGTCGATAAGTGTGACCATTGCGACCAGTGCAATTACAGTCCATTAGTGTCAATCTATAGTAGTTCCAAAAAATTCAAGAGGCTTCGACTCCGCTCAGCCATCGTATATTGCTGGCTGAGCGAAGTCGAAGCCCTATTTTTTTACTTGAATTGTCTATATCACCAAAATTTATCCAAAAGGAAAGAGAGAATGGTGATGCTCTGTATTATCATACTCTCTTTCCTTTCCCTAACATAACTGATGATCACTATATAATTTCGATCATTAGGATTTAAAGCGTTTGTTGTAATTATGACTATTTTTGCTGCTGTCCAAACCCCCGAAAAAGTTAAAGATACCTTGCGGGAAATAGTACGCAAGCCTTACCCAAAGTACAAAGTCATTGTCTTAGACGATGATTTTAATACTTTTGAACATGTCTCTAATTGCTTAATGAAATATATCCCGCAAATGACTGAAGAATTAGCTTGGGATCTGACCAATCAAGTGCATTATCAAGGCTTGGCGATCGTTTGGGTCGGTCCAATGGAACAGGCTGAACTGTATCATGAACAGCTTAAACAGGCAGGATTAACGATGGCTCCCCTCGAAGCTGAATAAAAAACAGGGTGGTGCAAAGCACCACCCTGTTTTTTTGTTTTAACGTGAGTTCGACGAAAGCGCGGTGCAAATGGCTATATCGAACTGACGTTATTTTAAGGACATATACTGCTCAACTAGATTGCGTTGGCTGACGCGATCGCCTTCAGATAATAGCCGTTCCCCTGCTTGCTGAAGGGTTCGGAAATCGAAATTTGGCGGACGAAACTCAGGAATTGCTTCGGTGCTGTTAACTAAACGCAAAGACAAACGCTCTAGACCAATCTCGTAGACAAATTTGCGAACTTGCTCGTCGTAGAGACTAGAGCGCAACGAACCAAAAAAATCAATCGAGCGATCGGGAAACATATCCACAAGGCGTTCAATTTCCCACTGCGGAACGCCATCAGGGGCAAAAATGCCACTGACAATCCCAATGCGATCGCTGCGATCGGGTTGCCAATAAAATTTCTCCATGCGCCCATCACGTACCAACGGTGCATACAAAGTCGAAAAATCATTCCCCGTCACAATAATCGGCACACGTCTAATCGGCTTACTGTCGTAAGCTCCCGGCAACTGCACATCGGTTGGATGATCGGCAATATTCATCAAGGTGGCATTGACCATCTGCGTGTTCACCGTATATTGGGTCGTGCCATCTACACGCCCAGCCCCCGCATCGAGATCGTTAATTAACAAAGCGCACATTTTGCCCCGCACTTTCACCAGTTCTGCCGCCTCGCGATAGCGCATCCGAATTAGTCGGGCAGGATCTCCCGCATCAGGGCTTTCTAGCTCTCCTCCCGACATCCTAATCGGCTCAATCCCTAACTTTTTAAAGGCTAACTCGCATTGAAATGACTTACCCTCACCCTTACCCCCATGAATCCCCAAAATGAGTGGCACATTTACATTAGGCAAACTCATAAAGTTTTTGGCTAGATGCACAGCAAGCTTATCCAAAAAACGTGGCGAAATGTAATAAGACATACAGATTAATTGTGACGACTTATAGCAATTTACAGCACAAGGCTATACTTCTCAAAAAAATAGGTAGTAGCAATCCATGAATTGCTGCTACCTATTTTTAACGAAACAAATAAAAAAGCCCGCCTAGGCGGGCTTTTTTATTCAGAAAAATTACTTCTTATCCTTTTGGTTAGAAATAACCTTAGGGGGTTCACGGAAGAAGATTGCAAAGAAGAACAATCCGATTAAACAGGCAAAAATGAGAGTGTAAGTGATAGCTTCCATTGGTTGTTATGCCTCAACACGAGTAGTTTTGTCGCCAAGCTTCTGGAATGCACCCCATTCAACTTGCTCTTCGCTGAGTTCTGGGTCAACCCCAGCAAACACATCGCGGAACAGAGTACGAGCGCCGTGCCAAATGTGACCAAAGAAGAAGAACAAAGCAAATACAGCGTGACCAAAGGTAAACCATCCACGAGGGCTAGTACGGAATACACCGTCAGACTTATTGGTTTCTTGGTCAAATTCAAAGATTTCGCCTAGTTGGGCTTGACGAGCGTATTTCTTGACGTTAGGAGCATCGGCGAAGGACTTGCCATTTAACGCACCACCAACGAAGGATACAGTTACGCCAGTCTGTTCAACACTGTACTTAGACTCTGCACGACGGAAAGGAATGTCAGCACGAACAACACCATCTTGATCCTGAAGAACAACAGGGAATGTTTCAAAGAAGTTAGGCAAACGACGAACACTAAGTTCACGACCTTCCTTATCCTTGAAAATAGGATGTCCTTGCCAACCTTGGGCAATACCGTCACCATTGTTCATTGGACCGACGCGGAATAGACCACCCTTCGCAGGGCTGTTACCCACATAGTCATAGAAAGCAAGTTTGTCAGGGATAGTAGACCAAGCTTCTTCAAGGCTTTGACCAGCATTTACACCAGCTTGTACGCGGCGTGAAATTTCTTGCTGGAAGGAGCTAGTATCCCACTGATAACGGGTAGGACCAAAGAGTTCAATAGGGGTAGCGGCAGAACCGTACCACATGGTTCCTGCAACCACAAAAGCGGCGAAGAATACGGCAGCGATACTGCTGGAGAGTACAGTTTCAATGTTACCCATACGCAGAGCCTTATAGAGACGCTCTGGGGGACGTACGGTTAGGTGAAACAGACCAGCAATGATGCCGACAATACCTGCGGCGATGTGGTGAGCGACGATACCACCAGCATTAAAGGGGTTGAATCCGTTAGGTCCCCATTCAGGAGCGACAGGGGCAACGTGACCAGTTATGCCATAGGCATCAGATACCCACATACCAGGTCCAAAAAGACCAGTTTGGTGGAATGCGCCGAAGCCGAAGCAGAGTAAACCAGATAAGAACAAGTGAATACCAAACATTTTAGGCAAGTCCAAAGCTGGCTCGCCTGTACGAGGATCGCGGAAAAGCTCGAGATCCCAGTTTACCCAGTGCCAAATAGCAGCTAGGAATAATAAACCAGAGAGGACGATGTGAGCGAGGGCAACGCCTTCAAAAGACCAGAAGCCAGGGTCTGTGACCTGTTCGCCTGTGATTGTCCATCCGCCCCAAGAATTGGTAATACCCAAGCGGGTCATAAAGGGCATGACAAACATGCCTTGTCTCCACATGGGGTTGAGGACAGGGTCACTGGGGTCAAAAATTGCTAACTCGTATAGTGCCATCGAGCCTGCCCACCCTGCTACGAGAGCAGTGTGCATCAGGTGCGTGGCAATCAGTCTTCCTGGATCGTTCAGGAGAACTGTATGCACTCGATACCAGGGTAATCCCATTGCAAATGTTCCTTAGTCTATGTAGTGAGTGTGTTGATTAAGATCTTAACGATTCTTTATTTTAATTTATGATAATTGATTGCAACTTGGTTAGTTACGTAGATCCGCAATTAATATTCTTATGCGGTTCAAGGTATTTAACTGTGCCAAAAATTATCAGCTTGATTAGTGTGATTATTTAATTCGTAACATCATAATAGACTATTCCTTCCGATTGATTGCTAGTTAACGTACATAAAACCTCAAAAAAGCTAAATATAAGGTTGAGGTATGGGGCTTTATTAGGGGCTGTATGGGCTATAAATGCGTTTAGGGAGATGCGATCGCCCTATTTCGATTACTAACTTGGTGACGATTGCCGTTTCCGATAGCAGATTGGGTATAAATAGCTGGGGATGCAGGGCTTTCCAGAAATATTCCACAAATTTGGTGATTTCTTGATCGCCCATACCAGTTTTGCCTGTCGCCCTTAATTTATGTTCAGCTTCTAGTCGCCACTCGAGGCTGTAGCGATAGTCTTCGGGCAAGAGGATTAGCAGGCTGTCGAGGTAGTCCCAAAGAGGTAGATAGTTGTGTAGATCGGCGTTACATCGGAGGGCAAAGGCGCGATCGCGATCAGTCTGAATTGGCGGCATTAGATTAGTAAATGCGGATAGTGGTAAAGGACGCATACCCACAAACCAACCTTCAAACAAAACAATATCGGCTGAGGTCGAAATTTCAGGACTGCGGCGATCGCCTGCACCATTATGTAGAGACTTATCGAAGCGTGGGATGGCGATCTCCTCATTGCTACCAACAGAGCGATCGCGCAATTGTTGGATAACTGCGATCGCTAACTCTAGATCATGGGTGCTAGGAGGTCCGCGCCAAATTAGGTCAGGACGATGCTCTAGTAACTTTTGGCGATCGCTATAGGTTTTGTAAAAATCATCAAGGGAAATGCTCAAAAAAGTCTTACCTAGATGTTTGAGCAATATTTTCAAAACTATGCCTAAGGTCGTTTTTCCTGTACCCTGCCCTCCTAATAATCCTTGGATGAAAGTGCGTTTGAGTTGATTGTGGCGATCGCTGAGGAGTTGTGCTAACGGTAGCCAGTATTGCCAGAGTAAGGGTAAGAGCAGATCGGATGGTTCTAAATGAATATTTTGTTGGGCTAGGGTTTGCAGTATTTCTGGGTAAACCAAGCGCATTAGCTGCGATCGCTCCTCAATCTCGATTGTTGGATCTGGCAAACTATCGGATTGTGATGATTGCTTATGGAGCTGCCCTTGAGCGTTAATTTGTCGGCAATTACAATTAAATTCGCTTTTTATGAAATCTTCGTCTAGCAATTTTTGTTCTGATTCTGAAAGTTGATCACCACTGAGGATTAGTTTAAAAATTCTTATAGGTATGTTTTTGATCATTTTCTTGCCCAGTCAGGCTTTGCCACACTTAGGGACTAAAGTCGGTTATACAAATCACAAATTTACAAAAATTAAGCTGTAAATTAATCTTTACTTAACCTAGAATTAATTTCATGAGTAATTATACGCAAGCTCCTCAATTACCTAAGCGTATATTTGCTTGTTTCCCCAAATCCTAAATTAACTACTAAAAGCATAAAAACTATACCTATGAACTTCAAAGCTCTCTTGATCGTTGCCAGCCTTGGTCTATCTGCTGGACTCGCTTCCTGTGCTTCCGAAACTCCTACCACTCCTCCTGCTGCAACCCCAGCTGCTACTGCTCCCGCCGCAACTCCTGCCGCTACTACTCCTGCCGCAGCTCCTGATGCGATGAAGGGTGATGCAACTAAAACTGATGCTATGAAAGGCGATGCCATGAAAGGCGATGCAATGAAGGGCGATGCAACTAAAACTGACGCTATGAAAGGCGATGCCATGAAAGGCGATGCCATGAAGGGCGACGCTATGAAAGGTGATGCCACCCCTGCGGCAACTCCTGCACCTGATGCTGCTGCAACTCCTGCCGCAACCCCTGCCGCAACTGAAGCCCCTAAAAAGCCTTAGTCATTAACCTCAGGTTAGGTCAATTTTAAACGGGTTTTTAGAAACTCAAAAAGCAAAAGCCTCGCTAAGCGAGGCTTTTGCTTTTTGAGTTTCTATGGCAATCTTTTGCTAAAATCCCAAAAACTAGATGGCAATGTGATACTTGATTTAACTAACTTCCCCTCTTTTTATATTCCTTATGCGATCGCCAACTCAAGCCTTAGCCGCCAAGATATTTCACTGGATTAGTTTGGTTAGTCTGTTTCTGATGATCACCAGTGGGTTGCAGATTTATAATGCAAATCCTGTATTTGGTGGTCGTGAAGGTTTGCATATTCCTGCCATCTTTGGTTTAGGCGGTTGGCTGGCAGGGGGCAGACATTGGCATTTTGCGACGATGTGGATCTTTTCGCTTAATTTGTTGTGGTATGGCATCTATGTGTTGATATCAAAGCGCTGGCAACATCGCTATGCCAGTGGTAAAGATGTGAAAGCGTTAGTAGTTGGACAAAACCCTAAGCGCAAAAACTATGCTTGGCATCGCTTGGTTTATACATCTTTAATCCCAATCCTATTGCTATCGATTTATTCAGGGCTGGGAATGTATAAACCCGCTCAGTTTTATTGGATTGTGGATAGCTTTGGGGGATGGGATGCGCTGAGGATTACGCATTTTATGGCGGTTCCTCTGACCCTTGTGTTAGGAGGCATTCATTCTCAGCTAGGGCGTAAGGTGGGCGGCGATCGCTTGCTAGATTCCATGTTTTGGAAAAGTTCGCCCCAAGATAATTAGCTGCATCTAATGAATCACCCCGCCGCAAGCGGACGGGGTATCAAATTCTTTTTTACTAAAATATACTCACACCGCAGAGCGGTGGGGTATTTACCCTCTTAGTTCAATAAAAACTAGGGCTTCGACTTCGCTCAGCCAGCTCACAACGGTGGCTGAGCGAAGTCGAAGCCTCTTCTCGATAGTTAAAACGGCTATAACAATTTCCAAATTTTCCACATCGCTAATTTGATCACCATGTCCCAAGAATCTGAACCCAACCCGCCACAAAAATCTCCCCTCGATCCTCGTAAGTCCAATCTAGAACTTGATGATACTGAGCTAGTCCCGCGTCGCCGCTTTCTAAATCTGGCGGGGGCAGGTTTATTGACCATTGGCGTGGGCGCATTTGTCGAAGGTTTGGTTGGCAAAGCTTCTGAGCCTTTAAATCAACAGGTTGAGACCTTAATCTTTCGACCACAGCAACCTGTGCCTGAGTTTCCCCTGAGTGCGATCGAACCAGATAAGTTGATTGTGAATAGCTTTCGATCTACGCCCATGATTGATCCGCTAGTTTATAGATTAAGCATTGATGGAGCCGTAAATAATCCCCTTAATCTCAGTCTTCAAGATTTGCAAAACTTGCCCATGACCTCGATGGTGGTGCGTCATGTTTGCGTGGAAGGTTGGGCAGCGATTGTGCAGTGGGGCGGCGTGAGGTTACGGGATTTATTGGCGATCGCCCAGCCGATCTCACAAGCTAAGTATGCCTATTTCTATTCCGCCGATGGCTATTATGAAAGTTGGGATCTGGACTCGGTGCTACATCCGCAGACACTGATGGCGTATCAGAAAAATGGACAAAATCTAGAACCAGCTAATGGCGCACCCTTACGACTAGCATCGGCAATTAAACTCGGTTATAAACTCAGTAAATGGGTTACTCGCATTGAGTTAACGGCGGAACTAAGGCAGCAACGTGGCTATTGGGAGGATCTAGGATATGAGTGGTATGCTGGGCTGTAAGTATTAACGTCAGGGTTTCGCCATTTGCGTCGCGCTATGCAAATTAATTCGAGTTTGCCAGTCAATTTAGATTAGCTCTGTACGTCTTCTATGCGTTTAATCTTCACACCCAATTTCAATCAGTTCCAAACTATCAACGCAACGCAAGCTTGGTCACTCTTTTTGACGGGTTGCAAAACTGATTCATCCTTCGGCACAAATCCAATGATTGGTAAATATGTGAATGTGGGGATTGTGGGAGCAGCGATCGCCCAGATAGTAGAGCTAGTTATCTTATAAGAGAAAAAGCGGTGCTTCGCACCGCTTTTTCTGTGTAGAGTTCAAATACACAAAGAGAGGTAATGCTTAGCATTACCTCTCTTTGTGTAAACAAGTGAATCCAATTTAGACGGCTTCTAAATCTTTTTCACCAGTACGGATGCGGATAATTCGCTCTACAGGAGAGACGAAAATCTTACCATCACCAATTTCACCAGTACGGGCAGCAGTAATGACTTTATCTACCACCATATCAACCTGATCATCTTCCACAACAATCTCAATCTTGAGCTTTTGTAGAAACTCGACCGTGTATTCAGAGCCACGATAGCGCTCTGTTTGTCCCTTTTGACGACCAAAACCACGCACTTCTGATACAGTCATACCGACTACACCAGCGTTTACCAGAGCAATTTTGACTTCGTCAAGCTTGAATGGACGAATGATTGCTTCAACCTTTTTCAAATTAACTCCTCCACTGATTCTTGAACTTTAATACACTTGAATCGCTACCCAAATTTGTAGCCTAGCATACTTTTTGAGATTGTCCTTAGGATTGACGTTGCCACAACCACCAACGAATTACCAGCTTTTCTAGTTCGATCCACACAAACATCAAAGCGCTAAATCCGAAGCAGACAGCTAATTCTGTCGGCGTGATTAGTTTTGTACCGAAGAAGTTACGCAGAGGCTCGACATAGATCAGCGCCAATTGTAAAACCGTCGTCATAATCACCGATCCCCAGACATAGAGATTCGTCATCGGATTTAGCTCAATGGTGAGTTGGGTATTGGAACGAATAGCGATCGCATGACCCATTTGGGCAAGACAAAGCGTGGTAAAGACCATCGTCTGCCAGCGATCGGGGGAGTAAGTGTCGTTGAATGTGTTGGTTGTGGTGTATCCGTAAGCCCAAACCATCAAAAATATGCTGATAATCGCTAAAACAATACCGATTCTCACCATATATGCTCCCATACCCCTAGCAAAAATATTCTCGCGGGGATCGAAAGGTGGACGTTTCATGACATTTGGTTCGGCGGGTTCCACAGCGAGGGCAAGGGCAGGGAGTCCGTCCGTAACTAGATTCATCCACAAAATTTGTAGGGGGCTGAGGGGAACGGATATGCCTAAAAACGGTGTAACAGCAACGGTAATCACTTCGCCGATGTTGCTGCCAAGAATGTACTTGATGAAGCGGCGAATATTGGTATAGACGACGCGACCTTCTTCGGTAGCGGCGACGATGGTGGCAAAGTTATCGTCCAGCAGGATCATGTCACTGGCTTCTTTGGATACGTCTGTACCCGTGATCCCCATCGCGATGCCGATGTCGGCTTGCTTGAGCGCGGGAGCGTCGTTTACGCCATCACCCGTCATTGCCACAAATTCATGCTGACGTTGTAAAGATTGCACAATCCGCAGCTTATGCTCTGGCGAGACTCTGGCATAGACGCTGACCTGTTTAACTTCGCGATCAAGATCCTCAGAAGTCATGCGTTCTAGTTCTTTGCCTGTGATCACCCGATCGCCTGCTTGAGCAATTCCCAAATCTTCGGCGATCGCTTTAGCGGTGAGTTGATGATCCCCCGTAATCATCACAGGGCGAATCCCTGCGCCACGACAGCGGCTAACGGCTTCGCGGACTTCTGGGCGCGGTGCATCAAACATTCCCACCAGACCGACCCAGATCAGGTTACTCTCATCCGATGCTTGGATGCCATCGGTAGGCAGTTCGCCCACATTGCGATAGGCAAACCCAAGTACCCGTAAACCTTTACCCGCTAGCTCATTATTTTGGTTGAGAATCTGTTGGCGCTGCTCAGGAGAAATCGCCTGAATTTGGTTGCCGACCTGAATCTGGGTGCAGCATTCAAGGGTTAGCTCAGGGGAACCTTTGCAAAATAGGACATGACCACCGCTCTCACCCTGTACCAATACGCTCATCCGCTTCCGCTCTGAGGAGAAGGGAACTTCGGCGATACGAGGCATCCGATGTTGCCACTCGGAAAAGTCACAGCCACCTTTGCCAGCTAGTACCAGTAATGCGCCTTCGGTGGGATCGCCGATGATAATCCATTCTCCATCTTTTTGCTGAAGGATCGCGTCATTGCAAAAGACGCAAGCCATAAGTAATTGCTGGACTTCGGCAAGTTGATTAACCGTAATTGGCGATTGATCTTCCAAGGTGTTTAGGTCTAAAAAATCTCCGAAGGGGCTGTATCCATCCCCTGTGACCTTTAAGCCATGATGACCAGTACGAATGCTCTGCACCACCATTTTGTTTTGGGTAAGTGTTCCTGTTTTGTCAGAACAGATGGTGGTGACTGAGCCGAGGGTTTCAACGGCGGGGAGACGACGGATCAGAGCATTGCGTCTGACCATGCGCTGTGTGCCAAGGGCAAGGGTGACTGTGACCACCGCAGGTAAGCCTTCAGGGACAACGGCGACCGCCATACTCAAGGATGTTTCTAGTAATTCTTCAAACTTGCCGCCGTTGAGCATACCAACCGCGACAACTAAGACCACCAGACCGAGGGAGCCATAGACTAAGACATTACCTAACTGGGACATTCTTTGTTGTAGAGGTGTGTCTTCGGTCTCCACATCTTGAATTAGGGTGGCGATTTTACCTAATTCTGTCTGCATCCCTGTCTTGGTAACTAGCACCTTGGCGCGTCCCTGCACTACCTCTGTGCCTTGGTAAACGCAATTCAAGCGATCGCCCAGACTAGCATCTAGCTCTAGTAATAAATTGGCATCTTTGTTTACTGCCTCAGCTTCACCCGTGAGCGCCGATTCACGCACTTGGAGATTTTGTTCTTCCAGCAATCTGCCATCGGCGGCGATCTGTACGCCTGCCTCCAAGAAAATAACGTCGCCGGGGACAAGTTCTTTGCCGTTGATCTCACTGATTTCACCACCGCGTACTACCTTGACCCGTGGTGAAGAGAGACGCTTGAGGGCGGCAAGGGCTTTTTCGGCACTGCTTTCTTGCATGTAGCCGAGGATGCCATTGAGGAGGACGATCGAAAAAATGGCAACGGCATCCTTGGGAAATATGGGTTCAGGTTTGCTGAGATCAAGGAAAGCAGAGACGATCGCTACTCCCATGAGCATCAACAACATGATGTTCGTGAATTGGTCAATAAAAATTGTTAGAGGCGATCGCCCTTTTTTCTCGATTAGTTCATTAGTACCGTAGCGATCGACGCGGATTATGACTTCCTGTTCGCTAATTCCTTGCTGGGAGTCGCTCTCTAATAAGTTGACGGCGGTATCGGCATCAAGGGTATGCCAAATTGGAGAACTAACTATATCTGTGGGAGCTTGCGCCTCTGATGCCATGGCTTTTTTATCGGTAGACAACTGTAGATATAGTACTAAAAAATAGTGCTAGTCGATATTACAAAACCCAAAGATGAGTGAATTTGCACCACAGTTCACCACCACCGTTCACTTGTGGGGAGTTGGGTTTGCTATACAATTAGCCTATGAGTAATAATCCTTTCCTGCCCCAGAGATTAGTGGGCAGACAAGCGGAATTAGCACAAATTAGTCAAATTCTCTTGGCAGATGGAGATTTATTGATTGCGGGAGTAGCAGGAAGTGGACGACGCACTCTGGTAAAGTGGGCAGCCCTAAACACTGGCGCAAGGGTAATTACGGTGGATTGCCTCCGCGCTACCGATGGCGATCGCTTTTTAAAATTATTGGCATCAAGTCTGATCAAGACCTTTAGTCAGCCATCAGAATTAATAAAAATTCAAGATTTATTAAAAGACCAACCCGTTGAATTTGAGATGGCGGCAGAAGCGACATCGCGCATGGTTTGGAAGTTGCCGACGACGGGGATCTGGTCACTCTTTCAACATCTCTTGAGCGTGCCGCAGCAGATGGCGGAATGGTTAGACTGTCGAGTGGCAATCGTCCTGCACAATTTTACGCACATCCGCTCATGGGATCGTAAGGGGGAATGGGAAGAATATCTGCGGCGAGAAATTCAGATCCAGAGTCGGGTTAGCTATGTGCTGATCGCCACCGTGCCTGAGCCTTGGATGCACAAGTTGAGTATTCATGTGGTGGAGCTGTCGCCTCTTAGTAATGGCGAGATGGGCGATTGGCTAGAGCCAATGGTGCAGCAAAAAGGACTCCAGTTTGCGTCTGATGCTAGCTCCCTAGAGATGTTTACGGACTATGTGCAGGGAAATATGAGTGATGCGATCGCCCTAATTCGCCGCATTTGGTTAGAGTCGCTAACACAAAACTATCTCCAAGTTCCCAATCAACAGGACTCGTTATTTCTAATCCAACCTGAACATATTCATCGCAATATGCTGACGCTGATTGAGGATCTTGCCCCCACCTTTGAGTCTTTGGTGATGCTGTTGCCACCAACTCAGGTGCGGGTTTTGGAAAGTTTGGCGATCGATCCTACCGTCAGCCCCCATAGTCGCGAATATATCCAAAAGCATCGCTTATCTAAAGGAGGCAGTTTGCAGGGGGCGCTTGATAGTTTGGAACAGAAAGGACTGGTGTATGGCGCTAAGTATGGCTATCGGATTGCTCTGCCAAGTTTGCAGTTTTGGCTGAAGCAAAGGCTGGGATAATTTGAGATAGGTCGATAAAATCATGCAAAATATCCACACCATTCCCCTTGAAGTTGTGCATCTGATCGCCGCAGGTGAGGTGATCGACTCTGTGGCGGCGGTGGTGCGCGAACTTGCCGAAAATGCGATCGATGCCAAGGCGAATCGAATTGTGATTTCGATCTGGATGGATCGGCTCTCGGTACAGGTGAGTGACAACGGTGCAGGCATGGCGATCGCCGATCTGATCCAAGCTGCCACACCACATACCACTAGCAAGATTAGCAACGCCGCAGATTTACAAAGGATTCAAAGTTTGGGCTTTCGCGGCGAAGCCCTGTATAGCTTGGCGCAGTTGGCGGATTTGGATATCTGTAGCCGCCCAACCTTGGAGCCTGTGGGCTATCAGGTACATTACGATCCGCAGGGAAATCCCCAAGGTCAGCCGAAGGTAATTGCGATCGCCCAAGGCACAGTGGTCACGGTTCGTAACCTCTTTGATCGCTATCCCAATCGCTTACAGGCTTTGCCAAGTAATTCGCAGCAAATCCGTAAAATCCAGTTACAAATCTATCAAATGGCGATCGCCAATCCGCAGATCAATTGGCAAGTCAATCTTGATGATCGTCAATGGTTCACTATTTGGTCAGGGGAGAATCCGAAGGAAATCCTACCGCAAATTATTAATTCCATTCAGTCCCATGATTTGCTGTTTAAGGATTTTATTGTAGAAAGCCAAGGGGATCTTATTCCTTCTGATTTTAATGAGAACAGGGATGAGAATTTTAATGGAAGTATTAGTAGAAAAGAAAGCATCGCAATTACCCTAGGTAAACCTGATCGCCTATCCCGTCGTCGTCCTGATTGGGTGAAGATTGTTCTCAATGGACGGATAGTTAATTTCCCTGAGCTAGAGCAAACTGTGCTGGCAAGTTTAGAACGCACTTTGCCACGCAATCGCTTTCCTGTCTGTATTGTCACTTTGCAGATTCCCTGCGATCTCCTTGATTGGAATCGTCACCCTGCCAAGGCTGAAGTCTACATTCAGCAATTGAGCAATCTGCAAAATCATTTAAAAGAATGTATTACGGAAACTTTGAGAATGCCTGAACCTTCGGCGGCGGGAAATTTGGGAACTAATTATGGTGATGCCACCAGTACACTATTACGCACTGCGGAAAGAAAGACCAGTTACCTCGTCCCCGCTAAACAGGAAAACTTTAACCAATCTCGTCCTGATCTCAAAGCGATCGCCCAAGTTCTTAATACCTATATCTTGGCAGAACATCAAGGCGGACTCTGGCTAGTGGAACAGCATATTGCCCATGAGCGGGTTCTTTTTGAAAGAATCGAGGCGCAGTGGCAGATCATGTCGATTGATCAACCCGTTCTTTTAACCAAGATTAATGATGAGGGCATAGAACGCTTACAGTCTCTCGGCTTAGAAATCGAAGCCTTTGGGCATGACCTGTGGGCAGTGCGATCGCTACCTGAGCTACTAATTGGACATTCAGACTGTGCGGCAATTTTGCGAGAGATGGCACAACAGGATGATCCAACCTTGGCGAGGGCAACCGTCGCCTGTCGCAGTGCAATCAACAACGGCACTAAGCTGGAATTGTCAGTGTTACGAGATCTGCTCTACGCATGGCAGCAGACGCGCAATCCCCATACCTGTCCCCACGGTCGTCCTATTTGTTTGGCGATCGATGAGTCCGACCTTGCCCGCTTTTTTCGCCGCAATTGGCTCATTGCGAAATAAGAAGCTTTTTAGACCACAGATCTAAATCTAAAGTTACACCGTATAAACATCTAAGCTAACGTCAGTTCGGCGAAGGCGCAAAATGGTAAAAATTGCAAAGCAATTTTTACCATTTTGCGCCATTCACACCGCGCGAAGCGCGATGCAAATGGCTATATCGAATTCACATTAAGCTATGTAAATGTAGTTACAACCGCCAGTCTGGTTGGGACATCAAATCATAGGACAAGTTGCGGCGCGAAGTGTTGTAACTTGATTCTTAAGTCTTGATTTGTTCTAATGCGGATGGCAATAGCCATAGCATCTTTAGATCAAGTATCAGAGATCGACTCAAACCCTCAATAATCCGCTCAAACATAGATCAACCAAAATAGATCAAAGGAATCCCATGCTGGAACTTCTCAGAAAATACAAGAAAACTCTATCCGCTATTTTGTTGGGTGCTGCTGCCTGCCTGCTAGCAATCATCGCGATCGCTGCTCCTTCTCAATCGATTAATTCTAGTGTTGTCAGCGAACAGTTAATTTCTAACCAAATCAGAATTGCTACCTATCAGAATCAAGCTGAAAGTGTATTGCTAGCTGAAGGCGACAAATTAAAAGCGATCGATTTCAAGAGATTTGGCACAATTCTTACTGGCAACGAGATCTTCCCTAAGCCCGTAGAAACTTCTGCTTCAGGTGCTATTGGTGCAGTTTTAAGCGGCGATCGCTTGATCGTGCGTGGCGACTTTACAGCACTGACCGCTCCTCTCCGTGACTATGCAACCGATCCTCTTGTTCCGCCCAACCCTAACGTCACTTCAGGTGTGCATATTCACCGTGGTGCAGCCAATCAAAATGGACCATTCCAATATCCTTTGACCGTAGAGGCTAGCGCCAATGGTCTTAAGGGTAGAGTTATGGGTGAATTTACTCTTAATGAGGAACAGATTCAAGCCCTTAATAGTGGTTCCCTGTATGTTGACTTGCACACCAAAGCATTTCGCGCTGGTGAGCTAAGGGGCGTACTCAAGAGCTAAGTCATATCAGCTCAAGTTGATACGCAAATAAAGCGTCAAACAATAGAAGAATCGGTTTGCGAGTCTTCTATTGTTTGACGCTTTACCACCATAGACCGATGAGGGCGAGATTGGCTTCTAGATAGCTCTCATCGCTAATTTGAAGATTAGAAGCATTGGCTAAGGCTTCTCTCAAAGTTTCTATTTCTGTATTATTTTGCGCGATCGCTCTAGTTAACTTTTCCTTAAGAGGTTTGAGAAATAGACGGATTTGAATTGCCCTAATTGAATCAGGGGCATGGTCTTCCACCAGAATGTGACTCCGTAAGAGGCTCACGGATTTGAGATTTTGGTTGACAACGATCGCCGAGATTTCCTTAGCGACCTCTTCGACAAATTTACGATTCACATATTTCAAGACCACAGGCTCCAGCAAAAACATCACTTCGCCTTGGTCTGATACTTTTTCGATGAGCGATCGCCACCGCAAAGACTCCAGCGCATCAATCAACTCTGAACCAGAAGCTTGGAGATTCATCTCCGATCTCATCATTGCTAGAGATATGGGGCGATATTTGATTGCTAGCCAATAGAGAACATCTTTTTCTAGAGTAGATAAACGCTCAAACTGTTGGTACAGGAGCGTCCGCAATACATCCCCAAGGGCAAGGGCAGTCTGCTTGAGAAATTCAGAAACATTGCCGTTGAATAGCTCTTGAATCGTTCCCGCCACAATTCGCAAAGCCGAGGGATTGCCGCGATATTGTTGTACTAGCGCTTCCAAACCATTTTCAGAAGCATTAAAGCCCTTGGCTCTGAGCAACTCAAAGGCTCCCTGACGCTGTAATCCATTCACCTTGTAATAGCGAATTGGTTGATCATCCCCATGATTCATCGAGATCTCCTTGGGTTGTTCGCGTCCAATCAAAATTACTGTACTTTGATGACGCTCCGAGCCGATACGCTGCAATAGTTCCGCATAGTCTTCGCAACCTTGACGATAGGCTCCCACCAGTTCCCCATCTTGCAAGGTCGCCTCAAAGTCATCCAAAATTACTAAACATCGCTTTTGCCGCAAAACCTCTAGGACATCGGTGATACTACAGCCTGTTTTGGAAGAATCCTGCAAGAACTGTAACAAATCGGCAATAAGCTGAGGAGTGGGCTGTGCGCCCCGTAGCGATCGCCAGATTAGACAATCAAAATGCGATTGCACATTCTCTACTAACTTTACCGCCAGAGCCGTCTTGCCAATGCCGCCCATACCGCAAATAGCTAGCAAATTGCAGCGATCGCGAACAATCCAACTTTCTAACTTCGCGAGTTCTTCCTGCCTGCCATAAAAAGCTTGAACGTTCGGTGCTTCTCCCCAATCAACAGTGATATTTGTCAAATCTGGACTTGTCAAGTTATGGGCAGACCGCAAAACTTGACGCTGAAGTTTATAACCCTTGGCTTCCAACCATTCAGGCACTTTTTCCCAGCGCAATGTGTTCAGGGGTTGTTCCGCTACCATTTCTAGCGATCGATACAGCCCCTTATTTAGTTCTACCCGCAATGCCCCCGAAGTCCAAGCCAATTTAAAAGCCAATTGTCCCGGACGATAGCGACATAGCAATCCCCGCAAACAGGCTTTTTCAAAGGGTTTAATTTCTTTGCCACTTGCTCCATGTAGATCGGCATAGAGCCTCTCTAGATCCCAGTTTTGTGCCGCTTCTGGAAAAAGCCCTTCAATATGTTCATTGTCAGATAACATGACCAAATACTGCGGCGAGCAATTTTATAATTATTTGTAGATCAACTGAAATTGATCATTCAGGGTTTGGATTGCCCCTTTAGATTTTGAAAATCAGTTAACCTGCATCCTAACAAAAAAGTGGCGATCGCATTTCTTTAAATATTGGCTTAATGTTTGGGGATCACCCAAAGGTCAATGAAGTGGCGGATGGTTTCGATCTCACAGGCAGATAAAATCATAATCACCACAGACCGATATAGACTAGCAACCTAATAATAACAATTGAGTGTCATTAAACTATGTTGAGCAAGTTGCAACAACTGGGAACCGATGCTGACGGTCGTTTCGCTAGCGACGAAGAATTACAGTTTATGGATACCTACATCTCTTCCTTTGATGGGAGAGTCGATGCCTATCACCGTATCAAGGCATCTGAACGGGAGATTGTCGAAGCTGTATTAGCTAGATTGCAAGCGTCTTATCCCACTCTGCTTTTGGCAAAGGGTGAAGATATGAAAGCTAAGTGGAAACAAGATACTTTTCGAGTCCTCCGACATTCGGCAATGACAGTCCTGCTTGACGATCCTGAGCTATTGCGGCAGCAGTTTTTATATTGGTTTCAGACAATTATGCAAGCCTTTGGCGCACAGGAAGCTTGCAATGTCACTTATTCGATCATGCAGGATGTCGTCAGAGAGACTTTACCCAGTGACATTGCCGCTTTGCTCTGTCCGATTCTGGAAATGAATCGCAACCTTTTAGGCTCCCAGAGCGATAGCTGATTGGCTTGACTTGCCATTGACTAAGAAGCGAGAGGCGGCGCTTTGCGCCGCCTCTCGCTTCTTGATTTTTGATTTGTATTAACGTGAGTTTGACTAAAGCGGAAAATAGTGAAAATCGCTTTGCGATTTTCACCATTTTCCGCCATTTGCACCGCGCGAAGCGCGGTGCAAATGGCTATATCGAACTGACGTTGTATTAGCTAATCCTTTTTTGTTATAAATGCTGGATTTGATTGATTTAGCGATCGCGGTACAATATGTTGCCTAGTAGCAAAACTAGAAATAGCAAAACTAGAAATAGCAAAACCTTGAAAAATCGGTGTGAGGAGTTAGAGCTGACCTAGCTCGTTTGTTATGAAAAAGATTCACTCTGCATCTTGGCTCATAAACTGGCAAGCACGGCTTCGCTTCTTAGCTTTGACGTTCCTTGGTCTAGCGATCGCCCTAATGCTTAACTTTCCACTCTGGACATTAGCGCAAACCGCAAATAACGATATTACTAATCCTAGTACTGCCAAGTCTACTTCAGAAATCGCCCCTATTCTGAAGCCAACCACAGCAATACAAGAGCCAGAAAGTCCCCCCACTCCGCCCTTTAGTAACGAAATAAGGGGGATTTGGCTGACTAATGTCGATAGTGATGTTTTATTCTCGACGCAGCGCCTAGAAAGAGCGATCGGTCGGCTCAAACGCCTCAATTTTAATACCGTCTATCCCACCGTCTGGAACGGTGGCTACACCCTCTACCCCAGTAAAGTCGCCCAAAAGTACTTTGGAATCGAAGTTGATCCTCTACCAGACTTTAGAGATCGCGATATGCTCGCCGAGGCGATTAAGTTTGGACATGAGCAAAATCTTGCCGTCATTCCTTGGTTTGAGTACGGCTTAATGACCGAAGAAAAATCAGCGATCGCTCTTAAACATCCTGAATGGATTACTAAGCGTCAGGATGGCTCAGAGGTGTTTCTATATGGTGAAAATGACGAACATCGTCTGGTTTGGCTCAATCCTGCCCATCCCGAAGTCCAAAAGTTTCTGACCGAGCTAATCGTTGAAGTTGTCAAAAAATACGACATCGATGGGATTCAGTTAGATGATCATTTTGGGATGCCTGTAGAGCTAGGTTACGACAATTACACCGTTGATCTTTATCAGAGATCGCACTTTGGTAGACTCCCGCCCGCCGACGTGAATGATCCAGAATGGATGCGTTGGCGCTCTAGCTATGTGAGTGGTCTAATGCGAAAAATCACTAACGCTGTGCGGTCAATTAAGCCCAACTGTCTCATTTCCTTATCCCCAAATCCTAGGGAGTTTTCATATACCAAATATTTGCAGGATTGGTATAGCTGGGTGTATGCGGGATGGCTAGATGAACTGATTGTGCAGGTTTATCGTACCGATATCGATGGCTACATCAGCGAGTTATCTCGCCCTGAATGGCAAGATATTCGCCAAAGGATACCCGTTGCTGTGGGGATCTTGACGGGGCTAAGGATCCAAAATGTCGATATGCGTCAGATTAAAGGACAGGTAAGAATTGCCCGTGAATTATCCTTTGATGGGTTTTCTTTCTTTTTCTACGAAAGCCTTGGCAGGAGAGATTCTTCCTTTGAGTCATTGCTGTTTAATCCCGCATCCCGTCCCGAATCGAGAAACATTGCCTCTAGCCGAGGCTAGCTGAGTGGGCTTCGACTCCGCTCAGCCAGTAGTTTACGATGGCTGAGCGGAGTCGAAGCCTCTTTTAACTCATTACAAAAATACAAACCAAACAAAAAGCATCGCGAAGCGATGCTTTTTGTTTGGTTTGTCCTAGCTATGGAAAAATGCTTGGAGATGCTGTGCGAAGAGATCGGGATTTTCAAAATGGATATTGTGACCACAGTTAGCGATCGCTACGAATTTAGCGACGGGACAGGCAAGCTGCATTTGCCGATTAATCTGCACAAACTTGGGATCTAACTGCCCTGCCATCAATAACAAGGGGATTTTATTATCAGGCAGCTTGTGCCATAGAGAAGGCTGCCGACCGAGGCTCATATTTCTGAGCGATCGCGCTAACTTGTGCGGCGAGTTATGCAGCCTCTGCGCGATCATCGATAAAAAATCTGGATGCGATCGCAAGGAGTCAAAAATTGGTTGGTGATACCAATTTTCTAAAAAATTTTGAAAATCAAGAGTCTTGGGCAATATTGCCTCAAGCGTATTCGCCAACTGTTCATCTTTGGCGAGGCGATCTAATCGCGCCTTTGCCTCCGCTAAACCTGCCGATGCTGACTCTAGTACTCCCCGATAAAAATAGTCAGGAAAATGAAGAATTAAGTACAATCCAAGGCGACCGCCCATCGAATATCCGACCAAAAAACAGCGATCTAAATGAAGGAAATCCAAAAATTTAGCTATAATTACCGCAGTTTGTTCTATTCTATGGTGATATTCTTGATCAATACCTATAACTTTAGTCTGACCATGCCCCATCAGATCAAGGGTTACACAATAAAAGCGTTTTGACAAAGTGGCGATCGCTTGTTGAAACTCATGGCGATCGCCCATAAATCCATGCAGAAATAAGATCGCAGGATTGCTTGATTGACCCGTTAAGCAATAGGTCAACTGATAATTACCCAACTTCACCTTGAGCGCCATAAATCACCCAATGAGTCAACATGAATCAACAGGAAGTCTATCAACTAATTGAGGATGCCAAACTTACTACTGCCAACTCTTTGTATCTTAGTGAAATGCACTTACAAACAGTCCCCGCAGAAATTGGCGATCTACGGGATTTAGTCTGGCTGTATCTCAGCGAAAATCAACTAACCACTCTCCCTGAAACCTTAGGCAATCTCCAAAAGCTAACTTGGCTACATTTAGAGTGTAATCAACTGACAACTATTCCCGAAGCTGTTTTAAGGCTCAAAAATTTAACAGTCCTGAATCTAGCTGAGAACTGTCTAGACCAATTGCCCAATCAGCTTGGTGGTTTGACTAGCCTTGCTAGACTGGATGTAAATAGTAATAACCTACAAAGATTACCCCTAGAGATTGGCTTCTTAAAATTTCTCACATGGCTAGATCTCAGTGACAATCAGATTGAGCGACTGCCCTCAACAATTTCTCGTCTTACAAATTTAACGGAATTAGATTTGCGCCACAATCGTTTAACCTATCTGCCAGAAGAAATTGGGCAGCTTAGTAATCTGACCGAGCTATACCTTGGCAAAAATCAACTTAGCGAAATGCCTGCCGCTATAGGTGCTCTAAAAAATCTTACTGAACTAGACTTGTCCTACAACAAATTAACGACTTTACCTGCGGAGATTAGTAATCTTAAAAGTCTGGCGCGTCTCGATCTACGAGGCAACCCCATTAACCTCAGTTCTCTGGGTAATCTGCAAATTGGCATCGTTTTATTTTGATGCAGCTTGGTCTAGCTAACTATTCTCTGGAATCTTTGATTTAGATGGATGTCTCAGAGTTGTAGCCTCCCCATTCTAGATTTGGCAATTTAAGATTTGGCGATCATGGCACGGAGCGGGATAACGGTGATGGATTTAACATCTTTGCTCTGATTGCGGGTGTCATTGATACTCACAACTCGATAGTTTTTGGTATTGTCCGCGCAAAGGACATCGCCCACGGCTACAGGTTTGTGATGTTGGAGTGAGCCGATAAAGCGTTGGTGAAGATCTGTCATTAGATATTGCATAAATTTTTTGCTTAGTCCTTAGATGTGGATATTAGATGTAGATATTAGGCTGTTGGCGCAACTTTGAGGTTACTGCCATCTGTATACCACTGTTTACGTGATTGGTATATAAAATTTCTTATATTTTTTTGTCAGTTAGGCACTTTTGATCGAACACTAAGATATGTGCTGCAAATTCCTAACGGCAGTACCAATGTTCAAAAATGTAATCTTTCTATGACCTCACTGCCCATACCAGAGCTTGATTATGCGTTGAGCGCCTATGACTATGAACTGCCAAGCGATCGCATAGCTCAAGATCCAGTTACACCCAGAGATACATCACGTCTATTGGTAATTGATGCAGCACGCAATTTACAACACCATCGTTTTTATGAGCTGCCGAGCTTTTTGAACGCGGGGGATCTGTTGGTCTTTAACAACACCAAGGTTATTCCTGCGCGAATGTATGGCAAAAAGCTATCGGGTGTGCCTGTAGAGATCCTATTAATGGAGCCAATTGGTGCAAATCGCTGGCTCGCCCTAGTCAAACCCGGAAAACGTTTACCGATTGGTAGCTCGATTATTTTTGCGGAAAATATTACGGCGACCGTGGAAGGGATCGAGCCAACGACGCGGGCAAGGGAGTTACAGTTTCATATTCCCGAAGGCGCGGATCTTGATGGCATTATTGAGCAGTTGGGAACGTTGCCCTTGCCACCCTATGTCACGGATTCTCATAGTGATGCCGATCGCTATCAGACGATCTATGCCAAGATTTCAGGGGCGATCGCTGCGCCCACCGCAGGTTTACATTTTACCGAGTCCCTATTTGATACCTTGGCAGAACAGCAGGTGGACAAGGCATTTGTGACGCTCCATGTTGGTATCGGTACGTTTCGTCCTGTGGAGACGGAAAATATCACTGAACACACCATGCACAAAGAATGGTGTGAAGTGCCTGAGGAAACGATCGCCAAAATCAAAGAGACTAGGGCAAGGGGTGGCAAAGTTATCGGTGTTGGTAGTACGGTGGCGCGATCGCTGGAGAGTTGTAATATGCAGCCCTTTAAGGGGAAAACGGATCTGATGATTTACCCCAGCTATCAGTGGCAAGTATTGGATGGGATGATTACCAACTTCCATTTGCCCAAGTCAACGCTGTTGATGATGGTGGCATCGTTTTTGGGCAGCAACGGGCGCGAATTTTTGATGTCTGTTTATCAAGAAGCGATCGCACAGGAATATCGCTTTTATTCCTTTGGCGATGCCATGTTGATCTTGAGATAGATATCAGAGATATTCTGCGTAGTCCACTGCTACAGGGGCGATCGCCAAAAATAATTTCTGAGTAATAGTGATTAACAGTAAACGCCGTCTTGCAGTTGCTGGACTAACTCCCAAAATACGACAGCGATCGTAAAATCTTAAAAATTTAGTGCTGAGTTTGGTCTTGAGTTTCCTATGCTGTAATGGGGGAATCTTTTGTGGTTCTGGATAATCGGTAAGATGCTTGACAAATAATTCATCGGCGATCGCCAGAATTTCGATACATAGTTCTAATTCAGCAATATCAACATAATCGTAGAGAACGAACGGCTCTTGAATACTGGATGATGCCCAAAAATCTAGATTTTCCTTTTGTGCTAATCGTATTAGGGCGCAACAACGGGCATAGGCATATTCAGTTACAGGTTGCAAAATTGAGTTTGCGCCGAGGTCATTTCGCCGCCAGAAGTTACCTTGCTTAATTAGATGCTCAGGTTGCCAAAGTGCTAGCTGCTGCAAAGCTTCTAAAATAAAAACTTCTTCTAGAATTAAATTTAGCCAACCTTTGCCAACTGCCCGCATCTGCCATCCTCTCGCCTCAGCATCAGTTTGGTTTTGACAAAACTGCACAACCTGTTCAGCAATGATCACAGGATCTAGCCGCAATTGCGGCGCGATCGCGATCGCGATCGCCGAGGAGAAGTGAGCGGCATAATGCGGTTCGGCAATAGTAATGCGGATTTGTGCAGGCGGAAGTGTGATCGCCCAAATTTCTCTAATCGCCGCCGTCATCTGAAGACGGAATAGTTGTAAGGGAGAGCTAATCGACACTAGATTTACTTGAATCTGGGTAAACGCAAAAGATTTTGTTTTTGGGATAGGGGATTTAGCAATTGATGGAGGGCGCGAAGCTGCTCAGGAGTCCCCATCGAGATCAAGATATCCCCCTGCAAAATCTCTGTATTGCCGTCTGGTCCCGCGATCACATCCCCATCGGCACGGCGAATTGCTAATACCAGTACTCCAGTTTGCGATCGCAGACTAGCTTTTTTGAGCGAAATGCCGACATAGTTGGGATCATCAATGCGATATTCCTCAATATAAAAAGAACGATTTGTCCCCGCAATGATGCCATCCACAAAATCTAACACCTGCGGACGCAATGCCACGGCTGCCATGCGTTTTCCTCCTGTGATATAGGGAGAAATCACCTGATCCGCACCACCACGGCGCAGTTTTTGCATCGCTTCTTCGGTGCTAGCTCTGGCGATCGCTCGGATCGTAGGATTGAGAGTCTTGGCTGACAAAACCGTATACAGATTTTCCGCATCCGATGGTAACGCCGCTACAATACAAACGGCTCGCTCAATCCCTGCAAAAAACAGTGTGTGATCAAGGGCGGCATCGCCATGCACTGCCGCATAGCCCATCTGTTCCGCAAGGGCGATCGCCTCAGGCTCACTATCGATTACCACAAAGGAGACATCCCCCTCCGCCGCAAACTCCGATGTAATTTGCCGTCCTGTCCGCCCAAAACCGCACACAATATAATGTTGATCTAATGACTGCATAGTTTTACGTTGCCGCCGCGCTTGTAGGATATTGAAAATATGACCATTGGCGATCGCCGATGTAAACTGCGCGGCAATATAGCTAACACTAATTAAACCCAGAATAATCAGCGTCAGTGTAAATACCCGTCCTTGGAAATGGAGAGGATACGTCTCGCCATAACCAATCGTCGCGATCGTAATCACGGTCATATATAGGGCATCAAACCAACTCCATCCTTCAATGAAGTGATAGCCGCAAGTACCCGTTACCGTCAATGCCACCAAAATCCCTACATTAGTAATTAAGGTGCGGCGATATCGGATTAACTCTTGCTTGAAAAAGCTCGACTGTAACTGTTGATAGTTAAACGAACTTTTAGGCTGCATAGATATTTGTAATCCTTATTTGTAATCTTCTTCAAAAAAGTGATAAAAGTGATGCAATAGCATGGTTAATAATTAATATTTCCTAGTTAACATCTCAACAAAGAAAGAAAATAATTCAATTCTATGTCATTGCTTTAGGTAATCATTTCTCAGTTAAAAAAGTGTTAAGCTGCTTATGGGAGTTATCGATCAGTGATAAGTCTTAGTCATTCTTTTAAGAACAGCAAATAGTAACTATTCCCAACTATTGCTACTATCCGTCGCAATCGTTTGTAGCTAATCATATTTACCAAAAAGAAAGAACATCGCACACTCTAGGGGGGTAAGGTTATCGAGACATAATATGTTTCGTAATCTCAATCCTATAGGTATTGTCAATTACGAGACAAGTATGACATCACAGACACCTTCAGAAAATACGCAAATCAATCGGGTTGTTTCTTCTCCCTATCGTTCTGCCGTTGATATCAATGACGATAATCTAGATAAATTTCATGCTTGGACAGGTTACAACACTCACACCGATATGAGTAGTAATACTAAGTTTCAAATGCGGGATTTTCATATCGATCTGGGTATGGCAGTAATTGGATTTGGAGTTCTATGTGGGTGGGAAGTGCGATCGCGTAAGATCGAATTTAAGGGCAAAACCCATATTATTTATGAGTTGCGCGGCGATACTGAGCCACAGGTTGTACCGATGTTGCGCCAAAACTGTAGTGAGGAAATGGCAACTTTTCTGCATAGTCGTCTAACTCGTACCCTAGACTTTTTACGTTCCTGTTCTAAGTTTTCGGGCATTCCCCATGTCCATGTGATTTCCATCCGCAACCACTATGTCATGAGCGCAGTGTGGCGACCCTATCAAAATAAAATTTGGATGATTCCCATTGACCAAATTGAAGGTTTATCTTTTTCTAGTCATCTGATCTAGACCTAGGCGCTATTATGTCTATCCGCATCAAGGGCGATCGCGCACTCAAAACCCCAACGGGGCTATCAACACGTCCGACCCCTAGCAAGGTCAGAGCCGCAGTTTTTAATATTTTGCAAAGTCGGATTCGGGGCGCGTGTTGGCTGGATATCTGTGCGGGGTCGGGAGCAATGGGGGCGGAAGCCTTGGTGAGGGGAGCAGAACGACTAATTGGCATCGAGATTTCGGCGATCGCCTGTCGCCTCGTACAGGAAAATTGGCAAAAGGTGGCGCGTTCTAATCAAAAATTTCAAGTGATCAAGGGCGATGCGGTCAAAATTCTATCGAAACTAGAGCCTCAGTCTGTGGATTTGGTATATTTCGATCCACCCTATCAGAGTGATCTATACCAGCCCGTTCTTAAGGCTTTACCAAGATTGTTAAAGCAAGAGGCGATCGTGATTGCTGAGTGCGATCGCCTACGTCCATTAGATGATGAGATCGGCGATCTGACCTGTTGCGATCGCCGCCAATATGGACAAACTGCCCTCGCCTTTTATCGTCTTAGAAACTAGCGCCAGTTACCCTCTAAGCAAGATGATACTTAGGGAGACTCAGTTTACAATTAGCGAAGTTCTTTAAGCGCTAAAATTTATTGCTGTGCTAACCGTAGAAAACTCCCTTAACCCAATTCCATCAATGCTCACGCCCAAGGTCTCAACATGGACATGGCAAGGACATCGGATTCAATACGCAGTTGTGGGCGAAGGTAAACCCCTCGTCTTAATTCACGGATTTGGCGCATCCATCGGTCACTGGAAAAAGAATATGTCCGTCTGGGCAGAGGCGGGATATCAGGTATTTGCCCTTGATCTATTGGGATTTGGTGCTTCCGATAAACCTGCCCTAGATTATTCCCTAGAGCTTTGGGAAGAATTGCTCAAGGACTTTCATCAAGAAATTGTCCAAAGTCCTGCAATTTTTATCGGCAACTCTATCGGCGCATTGTTAGCTCTGATGTTGACCGCTGACTTTCCTGAAATGGCGATCGGGGCAGTTCTGCTCAACGCCGCAGGTGGACTCAACCACCGTCCTGAAGAATTGCCACCGCCTTTGAGATTAATCATGGGAGCCTTTGCTAAGTTAGTTAGCTCTGAGTTGACTGGCAAATTTGTATTTGAGCAGGTTCGCAAAAAGCGAAATATTCGTAACTCTCTCAAGCAGGTCTACCGCAATCATCAAGCGATCGATGATGATCTCGTCGATATGCTCTATCAGCCCTCCTGCGATGCAGGTGCACAAAAAGTATTTGCTTCGATCCTGACCGCTCCCCCCGGTCCCCGCACCACTGAGCTATTGGCAAAGGTAGACAAACCTCTATTAGTTCTATGGGGAGATGCTGATCCTTGGACTCCGATCAATGGCGCAAAGGTCTATCAAGATGCGAGTGAAAATAAGGATATCCAAGTAATTGCAATTCCCAATACAGGGCATTGTCCCCATGACGATCGCCCAGAGCTAGTTAATGCTCTGGTAATCCACTGGTTGCAAAGACAATTTGCTAATTCATAAAAAAAAGCGGCACTGCGTGCCGCTTTTTTTTATGGGAGAATTTACTTCTTGCCGCCGCCTTGATTTTTGAGACGGTAGGTAATGCGTCCCTTGGTTAGATCGTAGGGAGTTAGTTCTACCTTGACGCGATCGCCTGGCAAAATCTTGATGTAGTTACGACGGATCTTGCCCGAAATGTGAGCAAGTACATTAAAGCCATTATCGAGAGCGACCCGAAACATGGCATTGGGAAGGGACTCAGTTACCGTCCCTTCCATTTCAATAGAATCTTCTTTTGACAAACAATCTCTCCAAAATTAAGTATAAGTTCGCTATATCTGAACAGTTTGCTAGAGACAAGTCTAAACAAGCTTAGTGAAACTGTCACCACTGTAACTAGACAAAATTTATGCACGAAACCTAGGCAAGTAACTTTTTAATGGTGTCAGTTACCTGTGCCATCGATGGGGTTCCATCAATCTGCTGTACTTTACTTCCATAAAATTCTAGCAGTGGTCTAGTTTTAGCATTGTATTCCTCTAGGCGATTTTTGATCACCTCCTCAGTATCGTCCGCTCGCCCTTGCTCGATCGCCCTTGCTTTCAAGCGATCGATTAGGAATTGATCAGGTACATCCAGATTGAGTACCGAATCATAGGGCTGATTAATCTCACCAAGCAAGACATCTAGAGCCTCCGCCTGCGCCACCGTGCGCGGAAATCCGTCCAAAATCCAGCCTGACTGAGTATCGGGCTGACGTAGCCGTGACTCGATCACTTCGATCACCACAGCGTCAGGAACAAGGCGACCCGAATCACTGTAGGACTTCACCTTCAAGCCCAATTCAGTTTGCTGTTTGATCTCAGCGCGAAAAATATCTCCGGGAGCAATTTTTGGCACTTGCCATTGCTCAGCAAGAATTTCTCCCTGTGTACCCTTACCAGCGCCCGGAGGACCCATCAAAATCACTCTTGGCATTATTGTTTCACCATACCTTCATAGCGTTGAGAAATTACATAGGTTTGAATTTGCTTAGAGGTTTCGATCGCCACACCTACCAATATCAACAACGAGGTTGCGCCGATACCGCTAAACGTAGACACACCTGTTGCTTTTTCTAAAGCGCTTGGAATGATAGCAATCCCGCAAAGGAAGATCGAACCCAATAAAGTCAAGCGATTAAGTACACCACTGATGTAATCAGAGGTAGCCTTTCCGGGACGAACTGTAGGGATGCTACTACCCATCTTTTTGAGGTTTTGCGACAACTCCACGGGATTGAGAACTAAGGTGGAGTAAAAGAAGCTAAACCCAAGGATCAGTAGCATATATACAGGAATGTGACCCGCACCACTAGGAGAAATCCAACTGGCGATCGACACAAACACTTCGTTATTAATACTTTGACTAAGATATGCGGGTAGGATCATCACCGAAGAAGCAAAAATGATCGGCATTACGCCACCCTGATTAAGGCGCAAAGGCAAGTAAGAAGCTTGCTCACGGTAGAGCTTGCGACCAACCTGACGACGGGCAGAAATGATGGGGATTCTGCGTGTTCCTTCTTGGACAAAGACGATGCCCACGATCATCACCAAGAAGACCAACAGCAGTAAGATCACGCCGCCAACGCGAGCGCTATCCTTTTGAGCGAGGGCGATCGTATCACCGAGAGACGCAGGTAAGTTCGCTACGATACTAATAAAAATTAGCAGTGATGCGCCATTACCAACCCCTTTTTCGGTAATCAACTCACCAGCCCACATCACAAACATTGAGCCAGCCGCCAAAGCAACTGTTGTTTGGAAGATAAAGCTAGAGAGAATAACCCGACCATCGGCGATCGTAATGAAGTTAGAAGTAGTCTCAGACAACACGCCCGAATTTTGTACCCATACGCCAATACCCCAACTCTGGATAATCGCCCAGACAAAGGCAACATAGCGGGTATATTGCGAAATTTTACGTCTTCCTGCTTCCCCTTCATTTTTTTGAAGATTTTCAAGGGTCGGTAATGCGGAGGTCATTAATTGCATAATGATCGAAGCATTAATAAATGGCAGGATTCCTAGGGCAAATACTCCGAGCAGAGAAAGTCCACCGCCCGAAAAGATATCAAGGAAATTAACTACGGCATTATTTCTCACAATTTCGGCAAATCGTAGGCGATCGACCCCTGGCAGAGGTAAATAAATACCCAGTCTCACTAAGATTAAAACACCCACCGTAACGAGCAAACGTCCTCGCAGACCAGCTGCTTGAGCCATCTGCAAAAAGGTTTCCTGTGCGGATGGAGCTTTTGATTTACTAACAACCATAACTAAATTCACCTCAAAGCTAATGATTGCGGGATCGACAACGCCAAAGCATAGCCGATCTCAGTTATTAACAGATATGTTTACAGATATTTAAATATTGTAGTTGTATGCAGTAATCGCCATAAAAGCAAAAAAGGAAAAAAGTGGCGGTTTGCTCAGCAAGCCGCCACTTTTTTCCTTTCGATTAAGCGAAAACCTCGACGGTTCCACCTGCTGCTTCAATTTTTGCTTTTGCGGAGGCGGTAATGGAATGGGCGCGAACAGTTAGCGCTACACCCACTTCACCTCTACCTAACACCCTCAAAACTCCATCGTTTTGAGTGATGATACCAGCTTCCATCAGAGACCCAAGGGTAACTTCCGTACCGCTAGGTAAGCTGTTTAACTGATCAAGGTTGACAATTGTAAAGTGTTTGGGGTTGACAATTGTAAAATGCTTGAGTTTAGGTATGCGTCTGTAAAGGGGGATTTGACCACCTTCAAAGCCAGGTCTGGTGGGACGACCTGAACGAGACTTTTGACCACGCATACCAAATCCACCACTGGCACCTTGCCCTGCGGCAATACCACGACCTGTGCGGCGCTTGCGGTGCTGTGAGCCTTCTTGAGGCTGAAGATCGTCAATTCTCATAGTTCTGCCTAGTTAATTTCCTAGTTGAATAGTTGCTCAAGGGTGAGTCCACGAGATCTGGCAACTTCACTGAAGGTACGCAGAGTGGAAAGAGCGTTAACGGCGGCACGAGCGTTGTTCAAGGGACTGCTAGACCCAAGTTGCTTCGCCAAAATGTTCTTAACGCCTGCTAGTTCGAGTACGGTTCTGACGGCTCCACCAGCGATTACCCCAGTACCAGGGGATGCGGGACGGATCATTACCTTAGAGCCACCGCCGATACCATTGGTGGGATGGGGGATCGAGTTGCTCTTGGTTAGAGGTACATCAATGGAGTGCTTTCTAGCGTCAGCAACTCCCTTCTTAACGGCGTTGATGACATCAGCAGCTTTGCCAACACCAACACCGACTTGACCTTTTTCATTACCAACGACCACGATCGCACGGAAGCTGAGTTTTTTACCACCCTTAACTACCTTGGTAACGCGACGGATTTGGACAACCCGTTCTTGCCATTCAGATTCTTTTTCAGTACGAGCGCGATCGCTTTTTTTACTATCACGCTTGCCTTTACGCTTTTCATCGCGGTTGTCGCCGCTATCACCGCTGTCGCGACCGCCGCCTGGTTTGGATTCTCTATTCTTAGCCATAGTTATTAGATCTATTAATTAAATGAATAATTCATCGCTTAAAAATCGAGACCTGCTTCGCGGGCAGCTTCAGCGAGAGCTTGGACTCTTCCGTGATAAAGATTACCACCGCGATCAAAAACGACTTGGGTGATGCCTTTGGCGATCGCTCTTTCAGCGATCAAAGCACCAACCTTTGCCGAAGCCTCAGAGTTAGCTGTGGAAGCAAGACTGGTACGCACTTCTGCTTCTAGGGTGGATGCGGCAACAAGGGTATGCTGCGAAACATCATCAATCACCTGCGCCACGATGTGATTGTTGGAGCGATAAACGGAAAGGCGAGGACGTTCAGGGGTTCCTGTCAATCCTTTGCGAATACGTTTGTGGCGGCTTATGGTTGCTTGTCTACGACTGACACTCATTTTTATTAACCTAAATTCGTAACCTATCGATTCTGTACTTTACTTCTTACCAGTCTTACCAGCCTTACGTCTGACAAATTCGCCAAAGTAACGAATACCCTTGCCTTTATAAACTTCAGGTGGACGCACAGCGCGAATCTTGGCGGCAAGGTTACCGACGATTTCTTTGTCAATACCATTGACAGAGATAAAAGTACCTTGAGCAACTTGTTTGCCAGAAGCATCTTCAACATCAAGGGAAATGCCATCGGGAGGCACAATATCAACGGTGTGGCTGTAGCCGACGGTAAGGACGATATTGTTGCCTGCTTTGTTGGCACGGTAGCCAACGCCTTGTATTTCTAAGCGGCGCTTGAAACCTGTAGATACCCCTTCCACCATATTGGCGACAAGGGTACGAAAAAGACCATGTTGTTGCCTTGCGGAGCGAGATTCATTGGCACGATTGACAATGAGGTTGCCTTCTTCCTGCAAAATTTCGACAGTGGTAGGCAAGACGCGCTTTAGTTCACCTTTAGGTCCTTTGACTGTTACCTCTTGTCCTGCGATCGTGACCGCAACCTTGGCAGGAAGAGGGATAGGACGTTTTCCAATACGAGACATATCTGTTTTCCGTTGCTTATAATGTGTTTCGCTGTATTACCAGATATAGCAAAGGACTTCACCGCCGACTCCCTGTTTACGGGCTTCGCGATCGGTCATGATCCCTTTGGAGGTGGAGATGATCGCAATACCGATCCCACCTAGTACACGAGGTAATTCTTTAGAGTTTGAGTAAACTCGCAGTCCGGGCTTACTGACGCGCTTGAGGCGTTTGATAATCGATTGGCGATTCTTGCCTTCATATTTGAGGGCAACAACTAGAGCGCGATCAATATTTTCGCCAGTTTCTTCAAAATCTGCGATGAAACCTTCTTGTTTCATCACTCGGGCAATGCTCAAAGTCATCTTAGTTGCAGGGATTGCAGTGGTTTGATGCTTTGCAAGTGTGGCATTGCGAATGCGGGTAAGCATATCCGAGATGGTGTCGTTGGTAGCCATCCTTATCTCCTAATTCGATCTATTTATGATTCTCTAAAGGGCATACCAACTGCTTTCAGGAGCGCACGTCCTTCTTCATCCGTGTTGGCAGTGGTAATGATGGAAATATCAAGCCCCCGAATTTGCTCAATACTGTCGTAACTGATTTCGGGGAAGATAAGCTGCTCACGGACTCCGAGAGTGTAATTGCCGCGTCCATCAAAGCTCTTGGGACTGACACCACGAAAGTCACGGATGCGTGGTAGTGAGAAGTTAATCAAACGATCCAAGAAGTTGTTCATCTTGTCGCGACGTAGGGTGACCATCATACCGACGGGCATTCCTTGGCGCAATTTGAAACCAGCGATCGCTTTCTTCGCTCTAGTGACCACGGGCTTTTGACCAGCGATCGTCGCGATTTCGGTTAGAGAAGCTTCTAGGGACTTAGCGTTTTGAGCCGCTTCACCTAAACCACGGTTAATAACCACCTTCTCAAACTTGGGAACTTGATGGATATTGGTGTACTTGAACTGTTCCATAAGTTTAGGAACAGCTTGCTTAGCATAGACTTCGGAGAACGGTGTTAGCATTTTATCTTCCTCAATGGATTTTCCTGGGCTTGGTCAGGTTATTTAGAATTACTTGGTTTCAGTCTTAACGGAATCAACGATTTCGCCAGTCTTTTTCAACATTCTTACCTTCTTGCCGTCATCCGTAAAAGTGAAGCAAGAACGGCTGGCGGTCTTTTCCTTTTCGGAATAAAGCAAAACTTTGGAGCTGTGAATTGGGAATTCACGGGTGACGACTTGTCCAGACTCACCGTCAGCCTGAGGCTTGACATGCTTGGTCTTAACATTTACGCCTTCAACAATGATTGTGCTGTCCTTGGGGAAAACCTGTAGCACTTTGGCAACAGTTCCTTTGGAACTTCCTGAGATGACTTGAACGAGGTCATCTCTCTTAACGTGCATCTTGAAGGACTTGCGATTGCCACGGTAGGCAGGCTTGGACTTAAATGACATTACAGTACCTCTGGCGCTAGGGAGATAATTTTGGTGAAGTTTTTATCCCGTAGTTCACGCGCAACTGGACCAAAGACACGGGTTCCCTTAGGGTTGCCATCTTGGTTAATGATTACAGCAGCATTGTCGTCAAAGCGGATTCTCATACCGCTTTCACGGTTAATTGATGCTTTGGTACGAACAATCACGGCGCGGACAACATCAGATTTCTTGACTGGCATATTGGGGGCTGCATCTTTGACGGTGGCGATAATCACATCACCAACTCCACCAAAGGCGCGATTACCACCCGCTAGGACACGAATACATAGCAGCTTTTTAGCACCGCTATTATCCGCTACGTTTAAATAAGACTCTTGTTGAATCATGGCTTATGCTTCCGAGCTAGATGAGAGAATCTCTACAACTTCCCATCGCTTTGTACGGCTTAGGGGACGGGTTTCCCGAATTTTGACGCGATCGCCTTCACGGGTTTTATCTTCTTCGTCGTGGGCTTTGAACTTGGTAGTTTTGACCACGATCTTTCCATATTTAGGGTGAGAGGTACGATTTTCGACCGCTACAACCACTGTTTTCTGCATTTTGTCGCTGACGACAACGCCAACTTTCTCTTTTACTGCCATTGCTAATTCCTATGTCTTAAAGTTTTGTAGATGTGCTGTTAAATTCGATGTTCAGCAGCGCTCTTAAGCTCTGGACTGGCGTTCGCGCTCAACAGTCAGAAGTTGTGACAACCGATGTTTGGCATGTTTAAACTGGTGTGGCTTGACGGGTTGTCTTGTTGCCAGCTTAAACCTGAGATCAAAAAGCTCTTTCTTGGTGGTCAAGATTTGAGCTTGCAAATCATCTTCGGACAGCTCTCTAGTCTCTTGGACTTTTGGGAGTGACATACTCTTACTCCTTCTCGCGAATAACAAATCTAGTTTTAATAGGCATCTTTGCCGCCGCCAAGCGAATTGCTTCCCTCGCGGTTTCTTCGGTTACACCAGCCACTTCAAACATGATGCGACCAGGCTTAACCACTGATACCCAAAACTCGGGAGCACCCTTACCAGAACCCATACGGGTTTCCGCAGGACGCATAGTTACAGGCTTATCTGGGAAGATGCGGATCCAAATTTTGCCGCCGCGACGGATGTAGCGGTTCATGGCACGTCGTGCAGCTTCGATCTGACGAGAGGTAATCCAAGAAGGCTCTAAAGCCTGCATGGCGTAATCACCAAAGTTGATTTCGGCTCCTCTGGTGGCGGGACCTGACATCCGACCGCGTTGCTGCTTACGAAATTTTGTACGTTTAGGACTTAACATATTTCAAAACTCTAGATGACAGAAGTTTATCCTTCGGCGCTAGAACGATCCTCAAATTGGGGACGACGTTGCTGGCGGCGACGGGGTTGAGCGGCAGGAGCAGGAGCTTCTTCGCCTTGAATGATTTCGCCTTTAAAAATCCAAACCTTGATGCCAATGACACCATAGATAGTTCTAGAAGTTTTGTAGCTGTAGTCGATGTCAGCACGGAGAGTATGGAGAGGTACACGACCTTCACGCACCCACTCAGTTCTAGCGATTTCCGCGCCATTGAGACGACCACTGATTTGTACTTTGATTCCTTCAATACCTGCACGCTGAGCTCTTTGAATAGCTTGGCGGACAACACGACGGAAGGAAACACGGCGCTCGATCTGCTGAGCAATGTATTCAGCAATGAGAGGAGCTTCAGCGTCAACACGAGTAACTTCGGTGACATTGATGCGAACTTGGCTAGTTCCAGTCTTTTTCAAGGAGCCGTCTAGCTCAAGATGCTTAACTAAACCAAGGCGCAACTGCTCGATACCAGCACCACCACGACCAACGACTACGCCGGGGCGAGCAGTACGGATTTCGAGGTCAACTTGATCAGCCTTGCGATCGATCAGAATTTCGGCGATACCCGCATTGCTGAGGGTTTTCTCAATAAACTTACGAATTTTGCAGTCTTCTTCAGCCAAAACGCCGTAACGATTGACATCAGCGTACCAACGGGAAAGATGGGACTTGGTGATGCCGAGGCGTAACCCTGTTGGGTGAATCTTCTGACCCATACCTATTCTTCCTCCGATGGTTTGACGGTGATCGTAATGTGGCAAGTAGGCTTGCGAATTTGGTAAGCACGACCTTGGGCGCGGGGACGGAAGCGCTTGAGGCTAGGTCCCATGTCGGCATAGGCTTGGCTTACGAACAGGGATGCTGGGTCAAGCCCTGCATTGTTTTCAGCATTTGCTACCGCAGAACGTAACACCTTGGTGATGGGTTCGCAGGAGCGGTAAGGCATAAACTCAAGAATCATGAGTGCTTCGCGGTAGCTACGACCACGGATTTGGTCGAGAACTCGGCGTACCTTGTGGGGAGACATCCGAATGTATTTAGCTACGGCAGGGATTTCGTTTTGGGCAAGAATCATTTTCTGTTTACCTGTCTACCTATCTCTTGGCCTTTTTGTCGCTCTTGGCATGACCGCGGAAGGTGCGAGTAGGTGCAAACTCACCGAGTTTGTGTCCTACCATCTGCTCCGTGACATATACAGGAACGTGTTGTTTTCCGTTGTGACAAGCAATGGTGTGCCCGATCATTTGAGGAAGAATGGTGGAAGCGCGAGACCATGTTTTGATAACTTGCTTTTCGCCTTTGGCGTTGAGCTTTTCAATTTTGGTCATTAAGTGATCGGCAACAAAGGGACCTTTTTTTAGCGATCGCGTCATAATTTGTACTCTCTAAATAAGTCTTTGCGCTTGGCGACCGCAGCAAAGCAGCCGCTAAGCAAAATTTTAAGCGTTACGTCCGCCTTTACCGCGCTTCGAGGACTTGCGGCGGCGACGAACAATCAAGGCATCACTGAGCTTGCCCTTCTTGCGAGTCTTGTAGCCCAAGGTCGGCTTACCCCAAGGAGTAACAGGTCCACTGCGACCGATGGGGGCACAACCTTCTCCACCACCATGGGGGTGATCGACAGGGTTCATGACCATACCACGGACTTTAGGACGACGGTTCAGCCAACGGCTACGACCTGCTTTACCAAGACTGGTATTGCTGTGATCGAGGTTGCCAACTTGTCCGATAGTTGCAAAGCATTCCTTACGAATCAAACGAACTTCAGTAGAAGGAAGCTTGAGGGTAACAAAATCGCCTTCTTTAGCGGCAATTTGAGCGCCAGCACCTGCCGAGCGAACAATTTGACCACCCTTACCGGGGATTAGCTCAACGTTGTGAACGATCGTACCAAGAGGAATGCTGCCAAGGGGAAGAGCATTGCCAATTTCAAAGGGAGCGGTTTGTCCTGCTTGAATTTTGTTGCCGACAGCAATGCCTTTAGGAGCAAGGATGTAGCGCTTTTCGCCATCTTCGTATTGCAGAAGAGCGATTCGAGCAGTGCGGTTGGGATCGTATTCGATCGCAATTACCTCGGCAACGATATCGCGCTTATTCCGCTTGAAGTCGATGATACGGTATTGGCGCTTATGACCACCACCGCGTCTACGGCTTGTGATAACACCACGGTTGTTACGTCCACGCTTGCGATGGATGTGGGTGGTTAGAGACTTTTCGGGTTCTGATTTAGTGATTTCCGCAAAATCCGAGACAACGGTCTGTCTGGTACTAGCGGTATAGGGTTTATATGCACGAACGCCCATAATTGTCTGTGGTTGTTAAGGAATGGTTCTCTGGTTTAGTTGAAGCTAGCGCTTACACATCGGGGAACAGATCGATTTTGCTGCCTTCGGCAAGGGTGACGACTGCTCTTTTAACTTGAGCGCGCTTACCTGCAAACTTACCAATCCGACGCGCTTGGGCAGGGGGATTGTGGGTGTTCACTTTTTTTACCTTAACCGAGAAGAGGCTCTCGATCGCTGCCTTGATTTCAGGCTTGGTAGCGGTGTGGACGACATCAAAGGTGTACTTATTGTCCTCTAATTGTCTAGTTGCCTTTTCATTGAGCAGAGGGCGGCGAATGAGGTCGGGCAAACGACGAGGATCGAATTCGGTAGGGATCTTAGCCATGATTTTCTTTTGTTTACTTAGATTCCGTTATTCTGCTGCTTCGTCAGTTGTTGTAAATTCAGTTACCAACTTTTGATCGCCACTGTACACTTCATGAATCTTGGCGATCGCCGAACGTGTTGCCACGATCTTAGTAGCATTGACAATGTCAAAAATGTTGAGTTGGTCAGCAGCAATCAACTGCAAGTTCTGAATATTACGAGCAGATAGAATAATGTTTTCGTCCTTACGCTCGGTGATTAACAAGACCTTACTGCCAGTTTCCACACCCCAACGAGTGAGAGCTTGACATAGTTCTTTGGTTTTGGGCTGTGCCAGATTTACGGCAAAATCCTCAACTACAATCAAGTCAGCACCACGACCAACTAGAGCGGTACGTAAGGCAAGACGACGTTCCTTACGATTCATCTTGGTGTCATAGTCTCTGGGCTTAGGACCAAAGATCACACCACCACCACGGGTCAGAGGAGACCGAGTCGAACCTTGACGGGCACGACCTGTACCTTTTTGTCTGAAAGGCTTACGACCACCACCACGAACTTCAGCGCGGGTTTTGGTGCAAGCTGTGCCTTGACGGGCGTTAGCTAACTGTCTGACGAGGGCGCGATGCACTAGCCCTTTGGCGGAAGCTTCTTTAGCAACACGCAAATCAAGGGTGACTTCATCAATGTCTTTCCCTGTCCAATCTTTTACTATAGGCATAACTTAAACTCTCTCGATCTCACGAACAATTTACCTAGGTCTTATTAGGCTTATCTTTTGGATGCTACCTAGCTCTTCAATGGTCTGCTTACTTAGCCTTGCCGATGATCACGGTGGGGATAATATTGAGCAATGCACCAGCTTTTCCAGGTACTGCACCCTTGATGAGCATTACATTGTTCGCTGCATCGACTTTGACGACAGTTAGCTTCTTCACAGTGATTTGTTTGCCACCAAGACGACCTGCCATGCGCTTACCAGGATAAACGCGACCGGGGGTTGTACCTGCACCTGTGGAACCAGGTTGACGGTGGTTCTTAGAACCGTGAGCCATAGGTCCACGTCCAAAGTTGTGGCGTTTTTGATAGCCAGCAAAGCCCTTACCGATGCTTGTACCGATTACATCAATGATGTCTCCATCCTTGAACTGACTCACATCTAAAGTCTGACCGATGGTGTAGCTGCTGACATCATCTAGACGATACTCACACAGGTGCTTCACAGGGTCTGCACCAGAGGCTTTGAGATGTCCTAATTCTGGCTTGGTTAGAAGCTTTTCACGGGTTTTGCCATAACCAACTTGGATTGCTTTGTAGCCTTCCTTGGTATCGGTCTTAACCTGTGTAACAGTAATGGGACCTGCGTGGACGACAGTTACGGGAACCGCGTTGCCATCCGAATCGAACACTTGGGTCATCCCAAGTTTTGTGCCGAGAATTCCGACAGTCATGAAAATTTAGCTCCGCTTGCTTGTGGCTGCAAATGATGAATTTCTTTGCAGATTTTTGACAGGCTCAAAAGAGATCGGTTTCGATCTTGGGTAAGCACTAAGTTTTTGAAGGCTGGTTGAGGGACTTCGAGACGACTTACTAAAGATGTCTAGCCAGATTGCTAAACGTGAGAAACACAATCTCTTGGGTTGAAAGCGATGGTTGACTCAAGCTTCAAGGTTTTTACATTTGCGCTTTGTCTTAATAACCATGCCTAACAAGTGACTCAGACTTAAGTAAACTGCCCACATTGAGTTGGCGATTTGACTTAGTTTCTGGTTTTAGCCACGATTAATAATCCTAACGCTAAATGTAATGTTTTGTCTATAGATTTTTAAAGTTTTTTGAGGAAGTACTTTTTTTGCGTTAGTTTGAGTTGATTCAAAACCTTATTCCAGAGAGGGTTTAAGCCACGACCCCTTTCTAGAAACCCAAAAAAGAAAGCCGCGCAAAGCGCGGCTTTCTTTTTTTTTGGTTGTTAAAGTTTTATAGCTTATCCCGAACTCATGTTCTTTTAATCCACAAGTCTTGGGTTGCGCCCTAGGCTATCTAGAAAACTTGGGTATCCGCATCATTATTTTGGCAATGCCAATACTAACTAGCCAAGAACAGGCAATGGATAGGCAAATGAAAAATATGCCAACCAGATTGTTTGCTAATGGTTCGATCGCTCGCAAGATCCAAACATGGACTAAATAGGCAATGAAACTGGCATTGGCTAGGGTTTTAATTTGTGTCTGCACCTGTTGTTGAGAAGTTTGCCAAAGTTGCTGACACCACAGAGGTAGAACTGGTCGCCAGTTCTGCCAAGAAATAACCCATAGCAAAAAGGTGAGGGTGAGAAGCACTACGGTGGGGCGAGTGTAGTGACCAACGGCTTCGGCGGAATTTTTGAAGATGGCAGTTCCATAAAATTCACTCACTTCTACAATTGCCGCGATCGCAAATAGATATCCCCATTGTGGCGATCGCCATCGTGATACCAGTGAATTGAGCCATCCTCTATCTTTGCATAACCAAATTCCGATTTGGAAGTAGGGCAGCCAATAGATAATGTGATTGCCATTGGGAAGGAAGGCGCTCAGGGGTAACTCCATAAATACTGCCGAAAACCAACGCCAGCTAAAGAGAAAGAAAGTGCTAGTTAGTAAAATGGATAAGTTCTGAACTGTGAATGGAATCAATCGCAATAGTGGATAGAGTAGATAACATTGCAAGATAATCCCCAAAAAATAGAGGTGATAATCCCCCATTCCTGAAGAGACAGCTTGCCAGATTTGTTGTCCGCGTTCTTGCCAATCGGCATTGATAAACTGCGATCGCCCAACCAGATTGAGCATCGTGAAGAATAGATAGGCAGGGACAATTCGCCAAAGACGGCGCTGAATGAATGTTTGTAGAGTGAAAGGACGTTTATCTTCAGATTTGGCAAGCGCAAAACCCGATAGGATCACGAACATCGGCACGGTAAAGCGTCCCACTTGGTTGATCAGCGTTGCTAAGAAAATATCTAAATTCATCGTCACTAGATCATTCACCCCAAACCACCAACGGTGGGAGGCATGAATACCGATTACGATAGTTGTGGCGATCGCTCGCAAAAGATCAGATAGAGCCCAATTCATCTATATTCAAATCCCAAGTAGTCAAATTTCAAATGTATTAATCAATCCATTAAAAATGAAGACGATAATAAACATCAACAACAATCTTGACAGGAATCTCTATGACATATACACCGCCTTGGCATCTTAAGAATGGACTAATGATGACCATTTATACCGCCTTACGAATTAGTCAAAAATGGCAACAATATACAGTAGAAGAAGAACCTACTTATCAGGAATGTATTTTTACAGGTGCAAATAACGTTCCCATTTTTGGGAAGTATGCAATCCCTAAAAATGCTAAAGGTACGATTGTTGGAACCTATGGAATCACAGGAACCCTTGAGAATCAATGGTTCTTAAAAATTATGGGACGTAAAGCCTTTGCTAAGGGATATGCAGTAGTTCTTTTTGACTGGCGAGCGCATGGTAAAACTGGTGAATTATCTCCCGCACTTACTTCCGATGGACTATACGAAGGAGAAGACTTTATTCGGATTGCGAATACGGCTAAACAATTAGGATGTCCTGCTCCCTTTTGGTTAATGGGTTACTCTCTCGGTGGTCAGTTGGCACTCTGGGGAGTCAAATTTGGAGAAGCGATTGCTTCTTGGGGAAGTGATTTGGATATTACTGCTGAAGACATTGGTGGGGGGGCAGTAATTTGTCCGAGTGTCGATTCTAATCGCTCGCTCACCTATCTGGTCAAAGATGAAGTGGGTCGATTTTTAGAAAGAGCGATCGCCCGTGAACTAAAAAGATTGGGGCAGAGTCTTGCAAAAATCCATCCTGAAATTGATCCAGAAGCTGTAGAACGGGCAAACAGCATTTGGGGATTTGACAATGAGTTGACGATCGCTAAGTTAGGATTCGCCAGCGTGGAAGAATACTACGATGCTAGTTGCCCTCTTTACTTTTTGCCCCATATCCAAAAGCCAACTTTAATCCTTTATGCTGCCGATGATCCTATGTTTGATCCTGCGATTATTAAAGATCTAGAGGCGATCGCTCAACAAAATCCCGCCATCAAACTATGGATAACTGAGTATGGTGGTCATGTCGGCTATGTCAGCAGCAAACATTGTCAACATGAATATGGCGATCGCGATCGCTGGTGGGCTTGGAATCGTGTCTTTGATTGGTTGGAAGAAATATCGTCCTAAAAGCTATTTCTAAAAATCACACCTGAAAATCATCTCTAGAAATCACTGATGGCGCAGATACTTGATCCCACGAGTCTGTGAAAAAATACGGTAGTTGGTTAAATCTTCATCAACTAATTCATCTTCATTATTGATGTCTTTTTTGATTTTGACCAAGCTATAGTCCGTATCTTCATCAAAGATTGCTAGGGTTACGTTTAGAATATCTAAAAAATTAATAAAAGGACGGCATTCTTCTTCACTATATTTACTGTAAAACTTAATCAAATCAGCAATATATATTTCTAGATATAGGCGACTTTTAGAACATAACAATACAATTTTGAGTAGCATAATTATAGGACTGAGCAGATTGTTAGTATCTAGTGATGCTTCTAAAATATCTGAAGGATGACGATGCTCATCGATCAACAAATATTTCAAGGCTCTATTGCAAGTCACATATAATAAGCTCAATGTCATGATTTCATCATCTTGATGCTCTTGAAAGTTCCGAAACTTTTGTACTACTTTAGGGTTTTTAACTAACGATAGCTCAAGATGATCTAGAGAAAATCCTAAATAAGTAAAAAACTTACTTTTAAACTCTTTAAAGGTAAGTGATTGGATTTGATGATTAAATCTAATAGCGACACTTTTAAAGTTATCTTCACCCTGCTTATTAAGAACTCTTTTAATTAAAAGTAATGCCCCATCTCCAAGGTTTGTAGGATTTAGCTGTTGTGAAGCCGTATTAATGTGTGAATTAATCCTCGCCGTATACATTGCCAAATTAAATTTAAATTGTTTTTTGATCCTCTTGGCTAAGACCTGCATATACTGACGTTGCTCAAGAGGTTTGCTAGAGTCAATACACTCAGAGACTAATAAATAGGACGAAAATCTTTCACTCCAGTTTTGATGATCCCTATGAATTTTTGTTCTTTCTAATAATGCACGAAGGTTAACATATTCTTCACTACAGACAAATCTATTCAGCCACTCCCTTAACTTTTTAAGTTTGTAAATTCTAGTGGAAGTATGAATAGATTCACACAGAAATAGATCTGCTAATTGATGACAAGACTTAATATTGCCATTGATTGCCCAGTTGTTGTTAAGAATATAGCAACAGCGAATTAATGTGTTTTTAAACGCATCTTGTCTGTTATAAAATATGATTTCTCCCAAGGAGTTATAGGGTTGAAGATCATCAGTTTCTTCGTATTTTATAAATAGACATTCAAATTGTTTAAGAATCTGTTCATTACTGTAGCTTTTAACAATTCTCAAGAAAAAAGAGTATATACATTCTTGAGCTTGCTCAATTCCGCCCGCAGTTAAGTCTGTTGTTGAATCTTGCAATCCTTGTTGCTGATCATAAAATTGTGACATAGGGCTATATTCCTGTCTATTACTTAGAGAGCCTTAAACGTTATGGACTAGGCAGAATTTACATATTCATTCCTAAATCTATAAGAGTAGGAAAGTAATGTATCAATTAGTTAAATAATAGCCCCTATGGATAATTCATCTTATATTTTGATTCATGTATAAAATCTATGATCTAAGCTCGATTATCTGATTATAGTAAATTTTTTGAAAGCTGCGATCGCTAAGTTCATTAAAACAAATTAAGATTTTAGGGTTAAGATGGGCAGCGCGAAGAAGATTTGATCCTAGCTTCTAAACACTCAACGCTGCCAAAATTAAATATCTAAATTAAGAATATGAGAAAAATGTAAGATGGCAGAATTTAAAGTTTTTGACAACGATATTGATTTTGAAACTCTGCAAATATATCTTGGGCGTGAGGCGATCGCTGTTGATACGGAAGCAATGGGACTAATCCCTCGCCGAGATCGACTTTGCCTAATCCAAATCTGCGATGATCAAGAGAATGTCACTATTGTCCGCATTGCGCGGGGTATTGATCAGGCAGCAAATCTCAAGTATTTATTAGAAGCGCCCGAAGTTACCAAGGTCTTTCACTTCGCGAGATTTGATGTCGCTATGCTCGAAGCCCATTTGAGTATTGCGACTCATCCAGTTTTTTGTACCAAGATTGCTAGTAAGTTAGCACGCACTTACACTGATAAGCATGGGCTAAAAGAACTAGTTAAGGAACTAGAACAGGTAGAACTAGACAAAACTTCTCAGTCTTCGGATTGGGGAAATGTCCAAGCCCTTTCAGAAGCGCAGCTCAAGTATGCGGCTAATGATGTTAGATACCTACTAGCGGTGTATCACAAACTCATTGATATGCTAGTTCGTGAAAATCGCTATGATCTCGCTAAAGCCTGTTTTGCCCATATCCCTACCTTGGTTTATCTAGATTTATTGGGATATACCGACATTTTCGCCCATTAATATCCGCACAGATAAGGATAGCGACATCCTCCATCGCTGTTCTTATCTGCCGTATAGAAATCCTCAAATTTGAGATTTCAAGGCTTGATTTCGGCTCAATAGTTGAGCAATGTCAACTTTCTTTACAAGTAAAGCGCCCATTTTTCGGTATATTTGCCTGTGTAATGTGAGTTGAGCATAGTTTTTATGAGCGCGATCGCAAACTCTAACCAACCCGAAGATAAGCCCAAGACTTCGCGAATTCAATCCTATTGGCAATCTATCCCTTGGAAAAAGTTAGCCAGTTTGTTTATGGTGATAGCTCTCGGCTTCTCCCTCACAGCTTGTGGTGGTCAAAAAAAATCTGAAACCAGATCGCCACTGGCAAAGCAGGAATCTATAAATATCGCTGAGGTCTCTCCACCTTCAGAAATTCAACGTCTCAGCAATTTACTTGACAAATACGAACCCCAAATTAGCATCCTTAGTCCCAACCCAAATGAGGTTTTGAACGATGCACAGGTATCAATCAAGTTTGATGTTAAAAATCTACCGATCTTCAAAAATGCTGAGTTTGGTCTTGGTCCCCATATTCATGTCGCCCTAGACAACCAAGAATACAAAGCTCTCTACGATCTCAACCAAACCGTTAATTTTGAAAACCTCTCCGCAGGTACACATACGATCAGAGCCTTTGCCTCGCGCCCTTGGCATGAAAGTTTCAAAAATCAAGGAGCCTATGCTCAGACGACTTTTCATGTGTTCACCAAAACCGATGAAAATAGTCCTGATCCCAAAACTCCGTTACTAACCTATAGTCGTCCTGTGGGAACCTATGGCGCTGAGCCAGTTATGCTCGATTTTTATCTGCAAAATGTACCTCTACATTTGCTAGCTAGTAATGACGAATCGATTGATGATTGGCAAATCCGTGCCACTGTCGATGGTCAAAGTTTTACCTTCGATCGCTGGGAGCCAATCTACCTCAAGGGCTTCAAGACAGGCAAAAACTGGGTCAAGCTAGAACTGCTCGAAGCCGATGGCGATCGCATTGATAATGTGTATAACAGCACTGCCCATGTGATTAATTTTCAGCCCGATGGTACGGATACCCTGTCGCGTTTGGTACGCGGTGAAAAAATCGCTAATATTGAGGCGATCGTCGATCTTGACTATGTACCGCCTACCCCCGAAGTGGTTGCCCCCGAAGTGGTTGCGCCCGAAGTAGTCGCCCCTGAAGTGGTTGCACCCGCAGAAACTGCCCCTACCGTAACTGCTCCAGAAAAAGTTGCACCTATCGTAGTTGCCCCTCCAGAGCCAAAAACTGATAGTCCTGCAAAATCTGTCCCATCGACACCAGAAAAAGCTGCGGAGAAAACCCCAGATAAAAATCTAAATAAAACTCCCGAAGCAGCTAAATCTGAACCCGCACCTGTGGTTTTGCCAGAGGTTAAAAAAGTTGCCGTGCCTGTACTCACAGAACCAGTTAAAGCAACCTCGACTAACCCTATCTCTGTCAAGGCAGTTCCTGCAAAACCTGTTCCTGTAAAGGCTGTGGATCAAGAAGTGACTAAAAAGGTAAATACCGAAACTGCTAATCCTGCGCCTGCTGCACCTAAGAGTTATAAAGAATACCTCAAAAACTCTAATTTTAGTCCTCGCAAGTCTCCTGCACCAGAATCTCCGATCAAGTCCGAATCTAGTGACGCAGCTAATGCCGTGACTAAAACTACAGATACTCCTGCGACCTTGACCGACCTCTCGGCTAGCAGCGCTACTCCGATTAAAGTACTAGGCAAGTAACTTATATCAAAACTAAAAATGGCGTAGCCATTTTTAGTTTTGAAAATCTTGCTGGACTTGGTTCTTAAGTCACACTTGTCAGCACATAAAACCCAAAAGGCAAAAGCTGCGCTTCGCGCAGCTTTTGCCTTTTAGGTTTTTAGAAAGGATTCGCGCCGCGAACCCTTTTTGAGAGATGGTTTTCAATTAAGCCGAACTGACGTGGTTTTGTTATCTTGCTAGGGCATTAAAAAACTGTTGTAGTCGTCCTAAAAATGAACCTGATTGCTTACCTGTCTTCTGACGAAATAGACGTTCGATGTCGTCACTAGATGGACGTTGTGTGACCTCTGCCATTGGTTGCATACCTGAATCAGTCTGTTGCCAAACTTGCCATGTCTGAGGGTAACAGCGCCACAATGCCCCCAATTCTAACGGCTTGATGTAGTAAGCAGTCTCAAAGGTGCTGAGGAAGCGATCGCGCATTTGTCTTGCCGCCAAGCCCAAACCGACTTCGCTATTTTCTAGACGGGGATTGAACATTACGAAGGGGCGATCGCCTGCGAGTTTGACTAGCTTCTCCACCTGTTCCACCTCCACCGAGGTCGGTTCCACCAACAAAAAAGCTTGATCCTCTTCACGGATTGCTCTCCGTCCCTCATTTACGCCCCTTACCGATACTTCTAATTCTGCCCATTCCCGTTTTGCCAATGCCGCCGCACCCGCATCCGCAAAGATTGCTTGCCAATTTTTGCCATATTTTTGATTAAAACTAGCGGCAAATTCATAGGCGATCGGCATTGCCTTAAGTTCAGGAAATCGGAGATCAGCAATGACCAGACTTGCGCCATCGGCGATCGCTTGGTGGACTGCGGCGATCGCTTGTTCGGTAGCATCTTCCAAACTATCGGGAAGTAATATGGGCGTGGTAATGGGAGACATAAATTCAATATTGTATACAAAGATTAGTTATAGAACATCTTATAGTAAGCGTCTCATTGACATTTCCCGTTACCCCTTCTAAGTTTGTGATTGGTTTGTCCTTTCTTTAAGCAAATAGGTCTGCATTTCTCCTTTTCCCTTGATTTCCATCGTTTGCCGAGCCTCAAATTGATACTTATCTTTCAAGATTTGATAAGTAACATCGGTAACTTGAATGCACCCTGCTACACCGTGGGATTCCATGCGACTGGCAATATTGACTGTATCTCCCCACAGATCATAGATAAATTTTTTCTTGCCAATTACCCCCGCTACAGCTTGTCCCGTATGAATGCCAATCCTCAACTCAAAAGGACTACCGTCAGGGTGCTTAAACTTGCAAATAGAGGTCTGCATATCCAATGCCATTTCGGCGATCGCTTCAGCATGATCATTTCTAGGTAGGGGCAGTCCACCTACCACCATGTAGGAATCACCAATGGTCTTAATCTTTTCAAGGTTATAGTGATCGACAAGGCGATCGAACTCTGAAAAAATTTCATTGAGCATATGGACTAGCTCACTTGCGGAAACCGATGCCGCAAACTTCGTAAATCCCACAATGTCACCAAAAAGAACCGTAACTTCCTCAAACGTATCAGCAACAATCGTGCCACTAGTGCGTAACTTCGTCATTTGATTGCCTAGGGCATCAGCTATTTCATTGCCGCTATTTTCATAGCTATTCGCCATATGCGTTTGGGTGATTTTTAATCTTTCGGCGATCGCCTTAGGAAGAACATTGAGTAATAGTCTCTCTGAGTGCATCTTCTCCACCCGCAAATTTTCTTCTGTTCTAGATCGATCTTGAGCTTCCATTCCTAAAGATAGTAAATCAGCGAGAGAACTAGAAAAACTTACCTCTTCCAACATCCACAATCGCTCGACACCTATTTGCTCAAACATCAATACTCCAACTGTCTCGCTACCTACATCAAAGGAAGAGACCAAGAGCGAAACAATGCCAAGGGGATAAAAATAGCTATGGAATAACTCATTTAGATTGGGATCTGATTCGATATCTTCAACAGCGAGACTACGGTGTTCTCTCAGCAGTGTAAAGAAGTTAGGAAACTTATCCGCTTCTAAGGCTTCGGCTTCAATATGGATGTTTTTACTTTGAAGAAATAGATCGAGACAATGTAATTTTGTCTTACTCTTGTCAAACAACCACACACTAACGCGCTCAACATCTAGAGTTTTACCTGCGGTCTCAGTAATATGTTGGACTGCTGTTATGAAGTCACCAAGATTCAGGGCTTTGTTTTTGGTGACTTCAATTAAAATCTTTTGCTGTTTTTGCAACTGTTGTTCGCGACGATGCAACAAAAAATTACTATGTTGTAAAGATAGCTGAGAATCAGCTAATTCGCTAGTGCGTTGCTGGACGCGATATTCCAGATCTGTATTCGCTTTTTCTAATCGGCTAAAGGACTCGTTGAGCATCTCTGCCATACGATTAAAGGATTCTGATAAAACTTTAACTTCGCTAGTTCCCTCTATAGATACTCTCGAATCAAGATCTCCATTAGCGATCGCTTGTGAAGCTCCACTAAGATTGAGAAGAGGTGCAGTAATGGAACGAGCTGTCAGGATACCAACCGCGATCGCAATCACTAACGCGCCAATGCTTAACAAGATAGTAACCTGTGTCCGATTGTAGATCTGTTCCATGAACCCTGACTCAGGCATAACTACCACAATTAGCCAATCTAGACCATAGCGATCGCTCCAAGGTTGGATCCTGATAAATTCTCTTTTTCCATCTAACGTAATTTCTAAGGACTCTTGGCGTTGGATTGCTCTAAATCCACCCAATTTATCCACCATATATTGAGCTGTCAAACGTGACAGGGAATCATTACTATCAAGAATATTTAGCCGTTCGGGTTTGTTGTTCCTAAGCCGAAAAGTCTGCTCATCGTAAGAAGTCCCCACAATCAGTCCCGATCTTTCGATGATAAAAATTCTGCCGTCTTTTTCTACATCAAGGGATTGAAGAAACTTGTTGATTTGGGTGAGAACATAATCAACCCCTAGAACTCCGACCAACTTTTTGTTTTGGTCATACAGAGGATGACTATGGGAAATGGATAACACATCGGGACGATCATCCCATTGATAAATGCTACTCCAAGTTGGCTTGCCCGCTTTGACCGCATCTAAGTACCATCCTTCTTGCCTAACATCATCAGGTGTAGTCAATACTTTTTGTAAATTAGTGCGATCGCCCTGATCGTTTGTTAGAAAAACGGCTGTTTTTTGTACTCCCCTTTCTAGGGTTGTTTCATTGATGACGATCTGCCCATTTTCTTGAAATTCTGCCCCGATGAACTCTTGATTCTCAAATGCGAAATTGACATAGCCTACTTCATATAACTTGACTTGATTCCAAAACCATGACCCTACTTTTTGAAAGTCCTTAAGGTTGAGAAGTCCTAACTCTGATCCCGCAAAGTTAGCTTGGTTAATTTGAGGAGGTATTTTGAGATAGCTATCAAGCCGACTACTAATGCGATCGCCAGTTTCTTCACTCAGCCGCACTGCTAATTCTTCTACCGCTTCCTGTCCATTCCGAAACGAAAAAGCGCCTACTACCCCAACGGTAAGGCAAATTTGCACTACAAAAGGGACAACTAACACAACCATCAAGGGTGTATTCTTTAGCCGATTTGTGATGTTCTTTCCTAGGGATATCTTGAACATGCCCGCCTATTCTGCAAGTGAAATCTGCAAATATGAATTAGGCATAACTTATTTATAAAGCCTAAGCTCTCAGTATAGATATCAAAATTGATTTTTCCTAGTGAATTTTGACTTAAATTCAGAGATTACGATAATTTGCCTAGATGACAAATTACAAAGCCTCATAAAAAAGACAGAAGATATTTATGTCTTTGCAGGTTTAATGAACACTAGCGATAACATCAATGGTGAACCCGTTACCCGTTACCTGCGGACGGATGTCCATCGTCACGACGATACCCAAGGAAAAGGCCAAGGGGTTTGTTCGCAAGCTCACCGAAACCCTTTCCGGCAATCATAGTGTCAACACGGTCGACATGATCGCCGGCCTAAACCGCCAATTGGTGGGATGGGCCGCGTTCTACAAGTTCACCGACTTTACGGCGTACATATTCCGGCGCATCGACCATGTCGTGTTCTGGAAAATGGCGCATTGGCTGGGACATAAATACCGATCTCGCATCAAACCCTTGATGCGGAAATGGGTCAGGGTCCCGGAATCGGGCAAAGCGAAAACCTGGTTCGTGTATGGTCGCAGTGAACGCGGTGACCCTATCGGGAAAGCGCTGCAACGGCTTGTCTCAAGCCCCAAGGCGCAATTCCGGTGGCGCAATCCGGAGGGAAACCCATACATCTTCCGGCTTGAAGACCGCAGTACCGTCACGTCGCACTACCATGACGTTGCTATGGCCATGGGCCAAGCTTGAATAGAGAGCCGTATGCGCTGAAAGGTGCACGTACGGTTCGGGGAGGAGAAGCGCTTCTGCGCTTCTTACTCCACTCGCGACTTGGCAGGGCTTCGTCTATGTGGCTTTCGTGATCGACGTCTTCGCTCGTCGCATCGTCGGCTGGCGGGCGAGCCGGACTGCACATGCAAGTTTCGTCCTCGATGCGCTTGAGCAGGCGCTGCATGATCGGCGTCCCGCTGATGGCGGCGGCCTCGTGCATCACTCAGACAGGGGCGTCTCAGGGCGATCTCAACCGGTCGTCGCAACACCCTCGATTATTCTGCGTTTGAGCAACCCGTCGAGAGCCTCTGCAGGCGTTCGCCAGCCCAGCGTCTTGCGGGGCCTGGTGTTGAGCGCATGCGCTACAGCGCTGAGTTCATCGGCCCCATGCTGGCTGAGATCCGTGCCTTTTGGAAAGTACTGGCGCAGCAGGCCGTTGGTATTTTCGTTGCTGCCGCGCTGCCAAGGGCTGTGAGGGTCGCAGAAGTAAACCTCGAGGCCGGCGTCGATACGGAGCTGTGCATGCTGAGCCATCTCCGCGCCCTGATCCCAAGTCAGGGATCGGCGCAGACTGTGCCGGCAGATCCATGATGGTCCCGGCGATGGCATCGCGGACGGCTTCGGCACCATGCCCGGCAAGAGCTGGGCCGTTCTTGACGGACTTGTCCATCCCGTGACCTTCCATGCGCGGCAGGTGCAGGAGCATTGTGAACCGCGTCGTGCGTTCGACCAGCGTGCCGATCGCTGAGCTGCCGAGACCGAGAATGAGATCGCCCTCCCAGTGACCCGGCACCGCCCTGTCGCCGATCTCGGCCGGACGATCGCTGATCATCAACGCATCCGCGAGGAAGGACTTGCCTCGGTTGCGGGCACGTTCCCGGGGTAAACGCAGTGCTCGCCCAGAGCGCAGGCAGGCCGAGAGCTCCCGCTTCAGGGCGCCTCGGCCCTGGATGTAGAGCGCCTGGTAGATGGCTTCGTGGCTGATGCGCATGGTCTCGATCCTCGGGGAAGTCGAGCTTCAGGCGCCGCGCGATCTGCTCCGGGCTTCCAGGCCGTGGACCAGCGTCGGCTCTGCCGATGAACGGCCCGTCGTCCTTTCCATACCACGACGGGGCCATCGAAGGCGATGCCGTCCGGCGTAGCAATGAGGCCGGCGAGCCGATCCTGCACGTAGTCACGCAGAGCAGGATTGGTTGCCAGCTTACCCGCCTTCGGCCGTTGTGCGGCTCGATCAGCATGCCACTGTGCGGTGATGGCTCGATAGTCGAAGTCTCCGCCGCGCGTCGCCGAGTTGCGTCTGATCTCGCGGGAGATTGTGCTGGGCGACCGCCCCAGCTTGCGCGCGATCGCTCGCACTCCAGTGCCCCGAGCGCATTCCAAAGCTATTTCCTCGCGTTCCCGGAACGTCAGAGTTTCGGTTCGAGAGTGATGCCGATGCGGGCGAAAGATGTGTAGGAGGCATTCCGCCTGAACTCCGAAACCACCGGATACCGACGGGGCCGGAGACACCGGCTTCGGTAGCGGCTTCTTCACTTGAACAGGCCCGCCGCCACTCCTCGCCAAAACCGGCAAAGATTCTCACGCTGCCACACCGGCGGCCGTCCTGGCGAGGACAATTTATGCCGCGTAGAGCGTTCCGATTTCCGTCTTCCTGTAGCCATGAACACCTCCGGTATGAGGTGTTGCGACGACCGGTTGAATCTGCCCAATACGTTCAGCATCCGCTACACCGAGCGCCTGGCCGAGGCCGGCATCGAGCCCTCCGTCGGCAGCGTCGGCGACAGCTACGACAACGCTCTCGCCGAGACGATCAACGGCCTCTACAAGGCCGAGGTCATCCATCGGCGCGGACCGTGGCGCAGCTTCGAGGCCGTCGAGTTCGCCACGCTGACTGGGTCGACTGGTTCAACAATCGCCGGCTGCTGGAGCCCATCGGCAACATCCCGCCGGCCGAAGCCGAGGAACGCTACTACGCCATGCTGGACGAGCCAGCCATGGCGGCGTAACTCAAACGAAATGGCCTCCGGCAAACCCGGGGCGGTTCAGTTCCACCAAAAACGCACAGTTTCGTGGCTGATCTCAACACCGCGTTCATGGAGCAGGTCCTCGACATTTCGCAGTGACAGCGGAAAGCGGACATACATCATCACCGCCAGGCGATGATTTCGGGACTGGTTTTGAAATAGCGAATGGGCTACGTTGGGTCATCTCGCAAAACTACATCTCCGCCTTGCCCGGCTCAATAGTTTTTCCTCTGACATCTCGCCTTCGTGATCAATAGCCCGCCACAAGTAGTGGGTCTCGCCATTGATCTTCACGAAAACCTCGTCCAGATGCCATTGCCAATTGGAGAAGGCACGCAATTGATGGACCCGCTTTTTTCTGATTTCGGTAGCGAACATCGGTCCAAATCGGTTCCACCAAAAACGCACAGTTTCGTGGCTGATCTCAACACCGCGTTCATGGAGCAGGTCCTCTACATTTCGCAGTGACAGCGGAAAGCGGACATACATCATCACCGCGCGGCGGATGATCTCGGGACTGGTTTTGAAATAGCGAAAGGGGCTACGTTGGGTCATCTCGCAGAACCAAATCTCCGCCTTGCCCGGCGCAACAGTTTTTCCTCTGATATCTCCACCACAGGAGCAAACCAGCCGTTCGTGGCTTCAAAGCCCATGTCGGCGCTGACGTTGGATACGGCTTTTGTGGAGGAGATCGCGGCGAGGCTCCACAACGTAATTGACTGCAAAACAGGTTCTGGTGCCTTACCCGACAATCCCGGCGGGTAATTGTCGATGGCGCCTATCACGTCAATCACTTTGGCGACGCGGTGCTTGCCAAGGGTGTAACGCCACGTATCGTTGCTACTGGCACGTGGGGACGGGACGAGGGCGCGCCTTGAGGCCCTTATCCAACCGATCCGCCCCATTCGAGGACTGATCGAGAAGATTTTTAGCACTTGGAAACGGAGGTACTGCCCTCGCCAAAATCGATGGTTAGGGCTTGCCAAAGTCAGCCTCCAAATTCGCGTCACTGCCCACATGAAACGCTGTTTTCAGGGGATCGCCATGGCCCGATAGCGGGCAAAACACTACTGCTGCTTATATGATTGCGTCACAGGCTATAGCCGACAACCTTGGTGCCGGCTCTTTGCGCCTGCTACCATCGAGACCAAAAAGCCCAACACAAATTCTTGCCGCGCACACGCCTCTAAGTGAGCAGTCCGCCCATCACAGCGGGCCGGGCCAAAGGTCTGTCGCCGTCTCACGATCCACAACCCCCAACGACTCCACGTCCCGCCCTTATTCGCGGCTCAGCGCGACGACGGGGTCGAGACGGGCTGCGGAACGGGCGGGCAACAGACCGAATATTATGCCGATCATGGTCGAAGACAGGAACGCCACGACGACCGACATCGTCGAAAAACTGAGCCGCACACTGTCAGACACCGCCTCGGCCAGCATGCCGCCGCCCCATGCCAGCGCGATGCCGAGAACACCACCGACCAGGCAGACCAGCACGGCCTCGATCAGGAATTGGGATACAATGTCCATGCGCCGGGCGCCGATGGCGATGCGGACGCCTATTTCCTTGGTGCGTTCAGTCACCGACACCAGCATGATGTTCATCACCCCGATCCCGCCGACCGCAAGCGAGATTACCGCGATCGCCCCGACCAGCAGCGTCATCGTCTGCGTGGTCGAGGTCAGTGTTTGCCGGATTGTGTCGCTGTTTTGCATAAAGAAATCCTGCACGCCGTGCCGCGACTCTAGCAGCGCCGACAATTTGTCCTGCGAAGCGTTTGTTTCAAACCCGTCGGCCACCTGCACTTCGATGGAGGACAGGTAATTCTGGCCCGACACCCGCGACATGACGGTGGTATAGGGCAGCCAGACATTCAGCGAATTCAGGCCGAAAGTTGCCCCGCTGGAACGCACGACCCCGATGATGCGCACGGGGACCGATCCCAGATGCAGAACCTCGCCGACCGGATCGCTGCCATCGGAAAAGAATGTGGCGCTGGTATCCTCGTCTATGACGGCGGCCTGTGTGCGTTCGGCGATGTCGGTTGCATCAAACAGGCTGCCCGACACCGTCACATAGGAATGCGCGGCGAAATAATCATTGGTGACGCCGTTGATCTGAACCGTGGCGTCCGTGCTGCCATGTCGCGCCGTGGCATTGGCGACACAGCCGGCGAAACGCCGGCGGCATAATCGGTCAGCGCAATCGCATCGGCGTCCGATGACACCAGTGTTTCGATCCGCGCTGCATCGCGGGCGCCAAAGCCGGACCCTGCCCTGATAGTGATCGTATTGGTACCCAGCGACGAGATGTTTTCCAGCACCTTTTCCTGACTTCCTGTCCCGAGGGCTACCACCAGCACCACCGAGGCTATGCCGATGATGATCCCCAGCATGGTCAGAAAGCTGCGCATCCGGTGGGCCAGCGTGGCGACGACGGCCATGTTCAGCGCCACCGCCAGGCGAGCGATCCAGGCAAAAGTGGACCGACCTGCTTTAAGCCGCGTTGAGGCGGCTGCGGTCAGCGCTGGCGACTTGCGTCCACTGTCGGCCACGATCACGCCATCGGCAATCTCGATCGTCCGGTGGGCATGGGCCGCAACTTTGGGGTCGTGAGTGACCATGATGATCGGTATGGCCCTCGCGGTTCAGTTCCAGCAGCAATTCGATCAGTTCGGCCGAGCTTTTGGTGTCAAGCGCGCCGGTGGGTTCATCGGCCAGGATGACCTCGCCGCCATTCATCAACGCGCGCGCGACCGACACCCGCTGCTGCTGGCCGCCGGACAGTTCCGAAGGTTTGTGGTCCAGCCGCGATTCAAGTCCAAGACGGGTCAGTAGATCGCGGGCGCGGTTACGACGTGCCGCATGACCGGTGCCGGCATAAATGGCCGGGACTTCGACATTGCCGACTGCGTCCAGATCGCTCAACAATTGATAGCGCTGAAAGATGAAACCGAAATGTTCGCGCCGCAATTCAGCCTGTTCGTCGGGGCCCGGCTGTGAAACGTCGCGCCCGTCGAACAGGTATTGCCCACTGGAGGGGCGGTCGAGGCAGCCCATAATATTCATGAGGGTCGACTTTCCCGACCCTGACTGACCGATGATCGCCACCATCTCCCCGGGCCAGATGTCAAGATCGACATCACGCAGCACGGTGATCGATTCCGGGCCCGCCGAAAAGCTGCGGGTGATCCGCTTCATTGAGATAATCGGCAGCTTGCGCGCCTCTTGTAACATATCCATGTTGATGGCTTTCGGTCAGAACATCGGTGGCGGACGCATGCGGTCCGAGGTGGTCGCTTTGGCTGCCGCTATGCTGACGCCGGTGACGACATATTCGCCTTGCGTCAGCCCTTTTTGGATTTCGGCATTCACGCGGTTGTTGAGACCCACGGTCACCTCACGGCGGCTGGTGGCCTGCGTTGCACGATCAAACACATCGACATAATTGCCGCTGCTGTCCTTTTTGATCGCGGCCGACGGCACGATCAACACGTCGTCGGCGCGGCCCAGTTCGATCGAGATTTCAGCGGTCATGCCGATTCGCAGCTTGCCGTCGGGGTTTTCGACCTCAAGCATGCCGTTGTAATAGATCGCGCTGCTGGATGAGATCGTGTCGCTATCGGCGATTTCGGTTGGGGCGGGTTCAATTTCCCGCACCACCGCGTGCAGGGGCGTATCTGCCGCGCCAAGCGTGGTGAAGGTCACCCTCTGGCCCTCGGTTACATGCATCACATCGGCCTCGGAAATTTCGGTCTTGACCAGCATTGTCGACAGGTCGGCGATTTTTACGATGGTCGGCGCTTCCTGGGTCGCATTGACGGTCTGGCCCTGCTGGACCAGAACCGCGACGACAGTGCCGCTGACGGGAGCAGTGATCTTTGTGCGTTCCAACGCGACCTTAGCGGTTGAAACCGTGACCTCCGCGCTGGCCTTCTGTGCGCGCAATGCATCCAGTTCAGCAGTGTAAACAAGCACGTTCGTGGAGGCGGCCTGGACGGTTTCCTGCGTTGAAATCTTGCTCTCTCCCAGTTGTATTTGGCGTGCCAGAATGGACTTGGCCTGAGCCAGCAGGGCTTGCTTGGCGGCAATCTGGGCTGTGATATTGGCCAACGCCGCCTCTGCCTGCAGGACGTTGTAATGTTGATCCTGTAAATCGATTTGGGCGATCAGATTGCCTTCCATGACTTCTTGTCCAAGCGCCACCGCTAAGCGTTTCGACCTGCCCGGACACCCGCGCGCCGACGCTGACCAGTTGCGACGCTTCAAGCATCCCGGACGCGAGGACGGTCTCTGACACACTGCCCTGTTCGACCTTTGCAACGACCGGCAACGGCGAGGATTTTTCGTCCGGCCAGCGTCGTCCAGCCTATGGCGCCAGCGATTGCGATGACGGCGAAAATTGCCACAGTGATCTTGCGGATGTTCATCGGAATGTGCTCCGCATGATGTCGGCGCGTGGGCGCGCGTCGGCGTGTCCTGCAGCGATCTTGGCGCGGGCGGGCAGACCTGTTGCGGACATAAGGGCCACTTTCGCCATCTCCATCATAACCATCTTGCGCATTGCATCTTCCTTTCACCTCTTGTGGTGTCGGGATAACAAATGGGGGATGGATGTATCGCGGCTAGGTCCGAACTGTAACAAAACGTTTCGGAAGAGTGCAGATTTGTAACCGAATGTTGCTGGGCCGGGTGTGGCAATATTCGGATACAAAACAATTTCCTGCCAGGCCCGGGCGCGGGCTATAGTGCCTGACAGGAAAAGGACCTTACCCCGATGCAGAACGCCCCTTCGATCCTGATCGTTGATGATGACCAAGAGATCCGTACCCTGCTGGCTCGTTATCTGACCGGCCAGCAATTCCGCGTGCAATCGGCCGCCAGCCGCCGCGAATGCGAAAGCCTGCTGGCGCAGTCCCAGCCCGATCTGGTGGTGCTAGATGTGATGCTTCCCGACGGGTCCGGGCTGGATATCTGCCGGACGCTCCGCACCCTTCATCCGCACCTGCCGATCATCATGCTGACGGCGCTGAAGGAAGACGTTGACCGCATTGTCGGGCTGGAAATCGGCGCCGACGATTATTTGGGCAAACCGTTCAATCCGCGCGAATTGGTGGCCCGCATCAAGGCGGTGCTGCGCCGAACCACATCCGAAGAGATAGCCCCTGACACCGTCGAGAGCTATGCAATGGGCGACTTCACCATTGATCTCAAGGCGCGCAGCGTCAGCGCATCCGACGGCCAGACCATCGACCTGACAGGGGCCGAGTTCGATCTGCTGCGGGTCTTTCTGGATCGCCCGGGACGGCTGTTGTCGCGCGATCAGCTGCTGGATCTGACCAAGGGACGTGACCGCGACCCGTTTGACCGTTCCATCGATGTGCTGATCAGCCGATTGCGTCGCAAATTGGGCCTCAAGCTAGATGAGCCCGCGTTGCGAACCGTGCGCAATGGCGGCTATCAGCTGACCTTGCCGGTCAAAGCGCAGAAACGAACACCATGACCTCGTTGCGGGCACGCATCACCATGCTGCTGATCGCTGCTATTCTGGCCGTGGTCGGCCTTGCGACGCTGGCGGCCAGCCGGGCTTTGCAGCCGCCCGATTTGCAGACTTCGGCAGGCCCCATAGCACAACAGCTGCTCGTTTTGGCGACGCTTGCGCAACAAGACCCCCGGGCTTTCGTCGCTGCCGGAGGGCGTATCGACAATGCGCCCGAGACCGGCCAAGAACGGGACCGTCTGGCGAGCGCCCTGCAGGCAGTACTGACCGGCAAGGGCATGCTGGGGACCGTGCATGTGACGCAGGGCGACTTGGCCACAATGGCATCCGTGGATCTGGGCCCAAACGGTTGGCTGATCGTCGCGCTGCCTGATGTGTCGCCTCCAGACAATGGATGGATAATCTTTTCGATCTGGATTGCGGTGATTGTTGCAGGCTCTGCCATCGTCTCGCTTTATGCGGCGCGGCGTCTGTCTCGCCCTCTCGAACTGATGCAGCAACTGTCGGCTACTATTGGCCCTGACGGCACGCTGCCGCCCATTCCGGAAACCGGACCGGTCGAAATCCGCGCAACAGCCCGCGCGCTGAACCGCCTTTCCGAGAAACTGCGTCAAGCTATTGAAAGCCGCATCAGGCTGGTGGCGGCCGCCGGTCATGACTTGCGCACCCCCATGACGCGGATGCGCTTGCGGGCCGAATTCATCGATGATGACGATGAAAGGGCGAAATGGCTGTCAGACCTCGAAGAGCTGGATCAGATTGCCGACAGCGCGATCCTGCTTGCCCGGGAAGAAGTCAGCCGGGACGGACACCAGGACCTGCGTCTGGATCTGATGCTGGGCGACATTGCCGCCGAGCTTGTCGCTATGGGCCAACCGGTAGAGGTAACCGATCTCGCCAAGCTGAAAGTGCATGCCGGACCGCTCGCATTGAAGCGCGCCCTGCGCAACCTGATCCTGAACGCGGCAACGCATGGCGGCGGTGCCCGCATATCCGTCACGCGTGACGCAAGCAACGCGGTCGTCACCATCGACGACGACGGGCCGGGCATAGCTCCGGAGCTTCTGGGTCAGGTATCGAGCCCTTCTTCCGCGCCGACCTTGCCCGGCGCAAGACCATTCCCGGCGCGGGCCTGGGTTTGGCCATCGCGCGCGAAATACTGGGCCGTTTCGGCGGCAGGATCGTGGTGGAAAACCGCCAGCCCCGCGGCCTGACCCAACAGGTGATATTGCCGGCAAGCGACGACTGAGGCTCCCAAAGCGGCCTTGATTGACGATGGTGCACCGATCAGAGATTGGACTGGCCTGCAGCTGCCCAAACAACAAAAAAGCTGTCGAGGACAACAGCTTTTGTTTGGTCTAGCTGGTTGCAGGGGCGCGATCACCCCGATAGATGGTGCCGAAAACTAGGCCGTCCAAGTCGGCGTCTGAGGAAGTTACCAAGGATATTTGGCTGGACCGCGAAAGGGACACGTTCTTTTACCGAGCCAGGATCAGCCTTCATACTCGCTCCATATTTGATCTCTAGGCACTGCCGTGGCTCGGAGAAGGAAGCGAGAGAATTATGGTCATGACCCAATGGCTGAAGATTGCAGGATTGATGGACATTCTCGTTTTCGCCCTTTTATGGCGCCCGGCGAAGGATCTCGTTCGTGGCGAAGACGGTCCGCCGGACCGAAAGCAAGCCGCATTTTACAAGCAGTCGGCCATTCCCGGTCATGTTAACGCAAGACGTGAAGTCTCAGGCGCACACGAAACACTCTGTTCCTGCATTGCCGCGATTTGCTCACGACTCCAAACCTGCCAGCTAGAGACCCAGCCTGTTAGATGACAGCAGGGCGTCAAGCCTAAGGGCGATGCCAACCTGTCTTCAATGGGCAATCCAGGAATTCCCGACACCATGAACAAAAGACTGCCGACCCGACAGCCTTCCGCATACCGTCTCCGGATTTTGAACATCATGCTGCTTTGCATAGTGCTCACTGTTTCGGGATGCATGGGGACCCGAGAAGTTTCCTATACGCCGTTTGAAGCCAAGCAGGCGAGACTGGATGGCTATAGCAATATCCGCTCCTATCTCGACACGGCCCCGGTGAAGATTGACGGGGCCGACGAGTGGGTGACCCCGGCCGAAAAGCGGGATGTCAATTTCCTTGCAATATCGGGCGGCGGCGCAGGCGGGGCCTTCACGGTCGGCATCCTCAAGGCCTGGTCGGAAATCGGCGCCAGACCGGAATTCGACGTCGTTACCGGCGTCAGCACCGGCGCCCTTATCGCGCCCTATGCTTTCCTCGGAGAAAAATACGACGACCGCCTGGTCAAGCTTTACACAAGCGGCTCGGCGAGCGGCCTGGTTCAGGCACGCTGGATGGGGACCGGCCTGCTGCGTTCGAGCCTACTGGATGGCGCACCCCTTCGCATGATGGTAGACCGCTATATTACGGCTAGCGTCATGCAGGAAATCGCGGTTGAACATCGCAAGGGCCGGCGCCTGCTGATCCTGACGACCAATCTCGACAGCCAGCGCGCTGTTGTCTGGAACATGGGCGTCATCGCCAATAGCGGTCAGCCTGATGCGCTGCAGCTCTTCCGCAAGGTTCTGTGGCATCGGCCAGCGTCCCTGGCGCCTTTCCCTCGGTGATGATCGACGTGAATGCCGACGGCAGGAATTCAGGAGATGCACTCGACGGCGGTTCGTTTGGCAGGTCCTCACGCTGCCGACGACATGCTTGCAAGCCAGGCAAAGGCGCCCGCCCGACGTCCCGGTAATTTCCAGATGCATGTGATCGTCAACAATGCCTTGTTTCCCTGAATTCTCGGAAACCAGCAACACGACATTCAGCGTGGTCGGGCGGGCTTATGCGCATACTGATCAAGTTCTCAAACCAGGCATGCGCTTTTTGCCCTTCACAACTTCAGTCAGCGAAATGGCCTCGACTTCCACGTTGCCGCCATCGATGAACAGGCCGTATTCGATGACGGATCCCTTCAACACTGCCTATATGCGCGCAGTTTTCCGTCTCGGATACACGAAGATGCGCCAGGGCGCGCTTTGGAGGAGTGATCCGGTTTTCAGATAAAGAAGGATGGGAAGTTCTAGCGCCGAGATCGCCCGACTGGAAGCCAGGGTTTTGTTTGAGCCGCAAGTGTCACAGCCTACCCGACGCGCCGCTTGGCCTGTCCGGACATAAAGAGCCGCTTCACGCAAAGGCTGTAGCGAAAGGTATGGGTGCTGTTGAAAGGACAATCAGCTTGCTTTGACCTGAAAATTTCCAGTGCAGAATTCTTGAGTTTGGAAATCACGAAATAGATGCGTGCGATAACCCGCCTGTCTGGAATGGCCGCGGCTTTCGCTATTTCAGGGAGAAGCACGGTCAAATACTTCAGCGCGCCTGTGCTGCGGTGCCGCCCATTCAATTGAATGGGCGAGTGTCCCCGCGACACTTTGAACAAACCATTTAAGCAATCATCTAATTGAACCCGCCTCGGGCCGACATGCATCGGCCGGAGGCGTCGGCCTTTCGCGTTGCATCACAGATCGCATCAGGATCTTCCGAAGAACACCCGGTTTCAGCTTTGAAACATCCAAGGATCTCGTTTTTGCCCGGCGCATTGACATGATCGTGGTAGGGCAATCCTTCAATCTCATGGCCCCGACATCCATCAAGATCATCCGGTTCATTGCCGTCAGCGTTCAAACGGCCGTGTATCTGGTATCCATCCATTGCGATTCCAATGACAGGAGCATGCCCCTTTGAGGAGGCGACTTCCTTATTGCATCCGGTCACCGCGTGGTAATGATAGCCGGCATGCAGATTTACGTGTCCGCCACAATCGTCAAAGGGTGCAAGGGTATCGGCAGCAAGAATTGCATCGGTTGGCGCAGGCGCATCGAATTTGACACCGTTGAAGGCCACACCGATCCCGGAAAACGCAACACGGTGGGTAAAGAACGTGTCTTGCGGATGAGCAGCGGTATGACATAGGTCGCGGTCATGCCCCAGCAACATATGACGGCTGGCATTCAACACAGTAGTTTTGATATTTCGCGTCAACATCCGGCCGTGCCGCAGCGGCGCAAGCCTCTTTTGTGGAGGTTATCCTGACTTTGCCGGTTTCTGCATCATAGAGCTGCCATTTCCGGATCCGCTTGAGAATGTCGCGAGGTTTTTACAAGGCGCCATCCACATCATCCTGATCCGCTTTCCAGCCAGATGCCACCCTTGTCGGCGGTGTCCTCGACTGATTGCGGGCACCAGGGCCCGGTTCTGTGTTCTACGGGCAGCGGTGTGACAGTCACCTGAAGCAGGTGGTTTGTGTTCCGCCTGACAAGGTGCACGGTACCTCCTTGGGCGGCGTACAATGGAGCGCTGATCAAACATCCCGGCAACCTCTGCAAGCCTGTCCTTATCATCTCCGCCAATACCGGATAAGTGAAATATGATGCCAACCACAATGGTACATAACAAAGTTGAACGAAGGATCGAGTCCATTTTATAGCCTAACTTGAAATTTCGTTTCCATGTGATTAGGTGCCAATTGTGCATGCAATGTGAAAATGCCGCATCTATAATATAATATCACAAAATTATTCTTCGGCATTGCACAAAATCCATTTGTTCACAATTGCGCTCGATAGGAAGTCCATGATCTGGAAACGTCTGTCGCCTTGAACAAAATATTCCTCACCATATCGCTGACTGCGGTGATGATCGTGGCAATCATGGCCAGCCTTGTCGCGCTCAACATGCGCGATGGCTTTGCAAAGTACCTGCGCCGGCAAGCCGAGATCAACAGGTTCGACGATCTGGAAGCTTCCCTGAGCAAGCTCTATGACGTGAACACGAAAAGCTGGCCAACCTTCTCGACCCCTGCGTCGAGCAGGGCGTGGAACGTTTGTCATTCAAAACCATAGCCTCGACGAATTTCCACCACCGCCGGAGCGCGATCAGCCTGGGGAGGGACCGATAACTCATGACTGGCAATATGCTGCGTCCACCTCCGGGCAGGGCAACGCCGCCTCACCGAGCAGACCGATTGCATTGCTTGATCAAAAGAACGGCGACGTCATAGCGGGGACGCGTTAATTCGGCGATCAACAAGTACAGCGCGCCATTTACCTGCCGGGCGCGTCCAAACATTCCAAACCCATCGGTTGGATCAGGTTCGTGACGCCCAGGTAGGATCGGGGCCTTCCGACGCCATATTCCTCAGGGCCCAGTACACTTCGCCGATAGCTTCCCTCATCGCTTTGGGCTTGTCCCTGACAATGGCGCTGGTTTCTTCGCGCACGCCAGTTTCTGCGCCCACATCCGGAAGCTGGCTGCTGGAAGCAGCCGTTTGGCATCCGGCGAATTTACCAGCCGAATCAACCCATAAACGGCATGATGAATTGGGAAGATTGATCGATGATTATAATGTTCTTGCGCAGAAGCCTCGAACATTCAGAGCAGGCTGAGCGCAATTGGATTACCAGACACCTCTCATGAATTGCAGACGCCATTGGCGATCCTTCGAGCAGAAATCGAAGCCTTGCAAGATGGGATCAGAGAACCGACCGCCGAACGGCTTGGCAGTTTGCATGCTTCCGTCATGCGATCTGTCTGCCCTTGTCGCGGATATCAACACACTTTCAAGAACGCGCGAGGGCAACGTCGTCGCTGTCGGTTGGAAAGTCAATCTTTCAACACTGGTTGAAGAGGCTATCGCAATCAGCGACGGACGGTTTCAATTCTGCTGATATCTCGATCAATGTGAACATAGACCAGAATTTAATTCTGAATTGCGATGCGTTCAGGTTGCGGCAGGTTCTGGATAATCTTCTGGAAAACAGCAAGCGCTATACAAACGCCAAGGGGCAAATCCGTATCAAAGGCCGAGAAAACCAATTCCTCAATATCCATATGCATTGAAGACAGCGCGCCCTGTCCGCCCGAGGATACAATTGAACACTTTTCAAGCGGTTTTACCGTGTCGAGCAATCCGCGCTCCCGTGAATATGGCGGCTCTGGTTTGGGGCTATCGATCTGTGACACCATCATCCGTGCCCATGGCGGCACAATTGCAGCGCAACCGTCCGAACTGGGCGGGCTGAAAGTCACCATAACGCTGCCAACTAAAGAGCAAGAACAAAAACATGACGAATGAAAACCCGCATAAAATCCTGATTGTCGAAGACGAATTGGAGCTTGCCAATGTCGTCAGGGATTATCTCGTCCAGGCTGGAATGGAAGTCATCGATGCTTTCAAGCGGACTTGAAGCAGTCAAGACCATTCTGACGGCCGCTTACAATCTCGTGATACTGGATTTGATGCTGCCTGGTGTTGATGGATTGAGTATCTGCCGCGAAGTCCGCAATACAAGCAATGTTCCGATCATCATGGTAACAGCCAAAGTTGAAGAAATTGACCGTCTCATCGGGCTTGGAAATGGGTGCTGACGATTATCATGTGCAAACCTTTTTCGCCAAGAGAACTTGTCGCGAGGGTAAAGGCCGTTTTGCGACGCAATTCGAGCCCAACTGAAACCGCACCGGAAAAGGCCGATCGATTGATCGTCGATTCCGAACGCTGGATCGTCACCCTGGATGGCGTGAATATAGATGTCACAAGGCGGGAATTCAGGTTGCTGGAAATTCTGCATGCAAGACCTGGACGGGTTTATTCTCGCTCCCAGCTATTGAACCTTGCATTTCCCGATGACAGCGACGTGATAGACCGCACGATTGACAGCCATATCAAGAATATCCGCAACAAGATCAAGACGGTTTGCGACTGGGACCCGATCCGCTCGGTCTATGGCATCGGCTATTCGTATGAAGGCTGATCCCGGCACGGCCTAAAACCGGAGCCTGCCTGCATAGCCTGACGGCGTCACCGGCAATAAATCTGCCGGGACAGTGCCAGCCAGAGCTGCAGATATCCCCAATATCCGGAAAAGCATCAATCTACTTCAAGATCATGGCAATCCGCCATTGGAAACGCCTTGTTGCGCTCACGGTGCATTGGTTTACCCAAGGCTTTGATATCATAGGGAAACTCCATTTTTCTTGTCCCACAATATCTTTAAAAAGACAGGTCGCCTTGAAATAATTTCGACATGTCCCTTTTTTGACACATTGCCTGCAATTCCGCTGCACTTTGCAGGACGATAAAAGCTCCGACGATACGACAAACCAGCTTGTTGGAGAAGAAAATGAACGTAACCGCAATTGGCAAACGCGTGGCAAAAACAAAGGCTTCCCAATTACTGCGTGATTTGTTCAAGGAACTGTTCCCAACCAAGGCAGCAACCATAGTGATGCTGCTTCTGCTGTTGTCGCCTGTGTGACAGGAAATCAGAGCATTTTCGATTTTGGCTATGAGATCACCCAGGTTTCAAATCTGATTTACAGAATTGAAGTGAATGGCCCCGCCACCCAGAGCATCGATGAAGTCCGCAACACAGCCCTGCTGCAAGCAGCGGAGAAAACCATCGAAAGCGGCTACACCAAATTCCACATCATTGGCGGCGATGGCTTCAAATTGGTGACGCGCACGCTTAAGGCCGGCCCCATTCCTTTGCCCATTACAAAAGAACCGCGCGGAAATATCACCGTGAAATTTCTCGGCATTGACGAACCGTCGGATGAAGATACCTACGACGCAGCAAACGAAATTCTGCGGTTGTCGGCAATATCCGACCTCCAGAAATCATGATTCCAGGCCGATTGTCTGCTTCGCCATGATCTCTTCTCATTTCCTGCAAACTCGCTTCATTTTCAAATGGTCATTTGGCGTCCTCTAAAAAAACAAAAGGATCCCTACAAATGAACACATTCAAATCCGGAAGTTCAAGCAAAACCAGCCGGTTCCGACTGCTGAGCATGGTCGCAGTCACGGCAATTCTGTCTCTGACAGCTGCAGCCGCCACGCGCGCCGGACCGGCCCATCAATCCGAAGCCGTCATGATTTTTGCGAAGAACGATGCGCCGGACAAAATGAAAAATCACCCCGGCCCGCCGCCAAGAGAAGCCTTGAAGGCCTGCGAAAGCAAAGCCGAAAACAACAGCTGCGTCAAAGACCCGCGTGGCGGCGCGCAGATTTGACGGAACCTGCCGCCATACGCCCAAAGGTGAAACCGCCTGCGTCCCGGCCGACGCGCGGATGCCGAAAAGCCTGATGATTACCCCCATCTCTGAAATAATCGCATCCTCTTTTTGCATGACTGCGCCGCGCCTTCAATCAAGGGCGCAGCGCCATGCAGCCATTTCCCGACCAGAATTCTCTTGAAAAACGACGTGGCAAAGCGCTTTTCACTCATTGCGGCAATTCGTGATC